>CAJUCX010000001.1 GCA_910585195.1 uncultured Christensenellaceae bacterium
CTTTCTAATAAAGTTTAGCTAAAAGCACTCGAATAAAATGTTCGAGTGCTTTTTTTCATAATCTGAAAGCGTATCAATAAAATATTTTTTTTTGGGGGGCAATTCCCTATGGGAAGTGCGCTTTTTTGCAGGGGCTTTTTTATAAAGTTCGGTTATATATTTTCAGTCGCAAAATTTTGATTTGCTATATAAGTTTAAGTTTTGCAAACAGTCTTGTAAACAACAACATCAGCGGGAATGAGAATTCTATCACGCAAATTGCAATAATTATCTGCACGTTGTCCAGCACCGCATAGTCGAAGAACCAACCGAAACAAGTTATGCAAATTATCGTAAACACTGTGGCAAGCAACATAACTATACTTCTGAAAGTATTTAACGGTTTGCAGTTGAAGTACAATGCAAACAGCACCGCAAAGGTATAAGTAAGCGCCGCAATAGTTTCCAACTGAGCCTGCTCGACCGGTATCATAAATGTACATATCAAATAAACCGCCGTCGTGCCCAAAATAAAGGTGAGAGAATTTGGCAAAGCCTTCTTAAAGACGTTAGGCAAAAACCGCCCTTTAATAATATTGGTATTAGGCTGAATTGCCAGCAACGCCGCAGGCATACCTACTATAAACACTTCCAGCGGCATAATGTTGCTCGTGGAGTACGGATAAGTAAGATTTAACACAAGCGCAAGTATCGTAAGCACTATCGTATAAATTGTTTTCATAAAAAACAACGATGCTACGCTTTGTATGTTGTTTACTACCCTTCTGCCTTCGCCAACCACCTTAGGCAAGGAGCCGAAGTTGTTGTCTATCAGCACCAAATGTGCAATGTTGCGCGCCGCTTCGCTTCCCGCAGCCATTGCTATAGAGCAGTCTGCTTCACGCATTGCGAGAATGTCGTTTACGCCGTCGCCCGTCATTGCAACCGTCTTTTTTACTTTGCGCATTGCTTTGACGAGTATCGCCTTTTGGTCGGGAGTAACCCTGCCGAAAACCGTGTAATTGCCTGCCGCTTCCGCAACTTGGTCGTCTGACATACCTTCGAGACTGATATACTTATCTGCGTAGTCTATACCTACTTTTTTTGCAATTTCCGATACGGTTATAGGGTTGTCGCCTGAAATAACTTTTACTTCCACGCCGTTGTCCTTAAACCATTTTATCGTTTCCGGCGCGTCGGGTCTTATTCTGTCCTCTATCACAATCAAAGCGACGGGACGCCTTACGCTAGGCAGTTTAGGCGCTTCGCCGTCTTTAACCAAGATTTGCGACGCAGAGTTTGCAAGCACCAACACGCGGTAACCCTGCTCTGCATATTTCTGCACCAAACCGTCAATTTTTACGCTGCCGTTGGGCAACACGAATTCGGGCGCGCCCAAAAAGTAAGTGCCGTCTACGTCAAACGAAACAGCGGAAAATTTACGCGCCGAAGAAAACGGCAATTTAGCCGAAACTTTCATACCCTTTGCCGTGCCGAACTTTTCGCGCAGGGCAATGGAAGTCATATTGTTGTCGTCCAACGCGCGCATCATATTGCCTATTATTTGCTTTACGGTTTTTGCGCTGTCGTTTTTAATTTCGATTACTTCTTCCACAGACATAGTGCCGTCGGTAATGGTACCCGTCTTATCAAGACACAACACGTTTACCCGCGCAAGCATTTCTATACAATACAATTCCTGCACCAAGGTATTGCGCTTTGCAAGTCTCATTACGCTTACCGCCAAAGTTACGCTTGTAAGCAAAAACGGCCCCGCAGGTATCATAGAAATTACGCTGCCCGCCGTTTTGCTGACGGCGTATATAACGGCGTCTACGGCTTCGCCGGCAGCATCGAACAGCGGAGCGTTGTTGAAGTTGTTCAAAAACGAAAACACCGCGATAGGTACGATAATTACTGCAATTACTTTGAGAATAAGGTTTAACGACTTTAACAGTTCCGACCTAGGCTTTTGATATTTTTTTGCCTGCAAAGTAAGCCCCTGTATATAATTGTGTGTGCCTATTTTATCTACGCGCGCAACGCAACTGCCGCTGGTTATAAAACTGCCTGCATACACGGTGTCGCCGCGTTTTTTCATTACCGAAACAGATTCGCCCGTAAGCATAGATTCGTTTACTTCTACGGTGCCTTCCACCACTATCGCGTCTGCGCAAATTTGTTTGCCCAGCGACAGCAGCATAATGTCGTCAAGCACTACGTCGTCTACGGAAATTTCCATCTCGGCGCCGTCGCGTCTTACAGTAGCCAACGGAGCGGACACAAGCGACAGTTTTTCTATCGTCTTTTTGGACTTTATCTCCTGCACTATGGCAATGCTCGTGTTTGCAACCAACACTGCCATAAATAAAATTTGGTTCCACAAACCGAAATACGCCAAAGCAATAAATACTATGATATATATAAAGTTAAAAAAGGTAAACAAATTTGACAGGAAAATCTGCAAGTAAGATTTACCCGTATTTTTTTCGACGTAGTTTGTAAGTCCGCTTTCAGTACGCAAGTCAACTTGCTGATAAGTCAGACCCCTGTCGGGTTTTGGAGAATATCTGTCCGCCGTGTGCAAAGACGCGGTGGTTTTTCTTCTCTTTTTTTTGTTGTCCTTTGCGGAAGTATTGTTTGCCATATTTAATCTGTAATTCTTATTTCACCTTTTTCGTTTACTTGATAAATTTCGATATATCCCTGGTTTTTGAGTTGCTCCAACATATAGCCGAAGTTTTTAATTCGTTTTTGCACAAGGCAAATTTCGCCTTGCTCTCTCTTTTTAGACGCTTTGTCAAAAACGTCAGCGACGACGTCTGCATTGCAGCGGCTGTCTATTACAAAAGCGGTTTTCTTTCTTCCGTCGTCAAATTTTACACCCTGCTCCTGCAAAACGGTAAAAATTCTTTCAAACCCGATGGAAAATCCGCACGCAGGCACGTCTCTGTTTAAGAAGCGTCCCAACATATTGTCGTATCTTCCGCCGCCTGCCACCGAAATGCCGAAGCCGTCGACTGCAATTTCAAATATAGGTCCGGTGTAATAATTCATTCCGCGTACAAGCGTACAGTCGAATTTAAGTTTGAAATTTCCGTTTTTGTTGATGTCGATTATCGTTTGAAGATTGTCAAACACTTTATCGTCTACGATGCCCGTCAATAAATGTCTTGCCTTGTCCAACCCCTGTGCGGAAATATCGGTTACGGTGTTTATAAGCAAATTTGCACAGTTGCCGTCAAGCCCTTCCGAAACAAGTTCGCTCGCGACGCCGTCGGCGCCAATTTTGTCGAGTTTGTCTAATGCGATAAACACTTTGTCGAAATCTTCCTCGCAAAAGCCTGCTTTTTGCGCAAGCCCTTTGAGAATTTTTCTGTCGTTTATTTTTACCGTAAAACCGCTTAAACCCAGTTTTGAAAGCGCAGTCGTTGTTGCGGAAATAAGTTCCGTCTCAGCAATGCAAGACTCTTCGCCGATTATATCTATATCGCATTGCACAAATTGACGAAATCTGCCTTTTTGCGGTCTTTCCGCGCGCCAGACGTTGCCTATTTGAATTGCCTTAAACACGTTTGGCAAATTGCCGTTGTTGTTTGCATAATATCTCGAAAGCGGCACGGTAAGGTCATATCTCAAACCCAAATCGCAAAGTTGGTCGCCCTCTGCATTTTCCAACTTTTCGCCGCGCTTCAAAATTTTGAATATGAGTTTTTCGTTGTCGCCGCCTTGTTTGGAGGTAAGCGTCTTTATATCTTCCACGCACGGAGTTTCGATTTCCGTAAAACCGTAAGACGAATAAACCTGCCTTATCGTATCCAAAATTCGGCGGCGCAGTTTCAAATCGTCAGGGAGAATATCTCTCATTCCTTTTGGCGGTGTTTTAGGTAACATCTTTTTCCTCCGTTAATGATAAAAATATCTTTAAGAGTTTATCACACGGCAAACTTCGTGTCAAATAAGCCGATATACAATAAATAAACTTACTTAAAACGTTTTTTGCCGTATTTGATATAAAATTTGTGTTTTTTACTGCTCAAAATAAGCAATAGAGTAACCGTAGGGCTGCAAAATGCCTTCAACTTCCCCAAAAACCGTCGTTGCGCCTTTTTTTGTCGGTTTTTTCTGCAAAACGCCGCTTGTATTTACGCATATATGATACCAACGCTTTTTGTCTTTGCGTAAATAAGAAAGCACGCCGTTTTTGAATTTTATATTTTTGACTTCCGCAAAGGCAAACAGTTTGTCTTCTCTGAGTTTACCGAGCGCCTTATAGAAACTTACAAGCTCTTTGTCTTCTTTGCCCCAAGGGTAGCACATACGGCAGAACGGGTCGCCGAAGCCCTGCAAACCTGCCTCGTCGCCGTAAAACAGGCACGGCACGCCGTACAAGGTATATTGCAATACAGCCGCGCTTTTAAGTTTGGCTTTTGACTTTTTAAGTTGTTCATCGTCCAACCTAAATGCAGCCTGCGCGTCTTTGCCATCGACTTTTACGTCGGAAAGCGCCGTTAAAATTCTTTTGGTGTCGTGCGACGACAACAAATTGAACATCTTGTCAAGACTGTGTTTTGGGTAATTGTTTATTTGCCGTTTCAATAAATTTACAAAAGCGTCGCCGTCCCCCGTATTCATTAAAGAAATTATACCGTCTTTTAGCGGGTAATTCATAACGCTGTCCAGCTGCCCGCCCTGAAAGTATTTTCTGCGCACGCCGTAAGAAATTTTGTCTGTTGCGTTTTCCCACACTTCGCCGATAATTACGTTGTCTCCGCAATTTTTTATCGCACTGCAAAGCGGATATAAAAAGCCGTCGGGCAGTTCGTCCGCAACGTCAAGGCGCATACCTTTGACGCCCATATCGAACCATTTTGGTACAACCTTATTGCAGACAAAATCGATGTAACTAGGGTTTGTTTCTTCAACCTCGGGCAAAGTGTCTATACCCCACCAACTTTTGTATTTGTTTGGATATTCTTCGAAACTATACCAGCCGTAATAAGGAGAGTCTTTTGATTGATACGCTCCGCAACTGTCGTAATTGCCGTATTTGTTGAAGTATACGCTGTCGTCGCCCGTGTGGCTGAAAACGCCGTCTAATATAACGGCAATGCCGAGTTTGTTTGCCTCTTGTATAAAGTTTGCAAAAATTTCTTCGTTGCCGAAGCCCTCGTCAATTTTGAGGTAATCGCCCGTGTTATATTTGTGGTTGGAGTTGGATTGAAAAATCGGGCTTAAATATATAAGCGTAGTGCCGAGACTCTTTATATATTTAAGTTTTTGCAAAATGCCGGAAATATTTCCGCCGAAAAACTCATTGTTCAAAACTTCTCCGTCTACGGGTCTGTAATCGGGTATGGCGTACCAGTCTGCGTTTATTTTTGCATTTTTGGGGTAGCCCCCTACGCCGTCTTTGCAAAATCTGTCTACGAAAATATGATAAACAACTCCGCCTGCAAACCAGTATGCATTTTTTGAACTTGTTTCATACACCGTCAACTGATATGCGCTTTCCGCCCTATCGCACAACACGCCGTCAAGACTGTCCGACGCGCAGACGAATTTTACTCCGCAGTTTGTTTCTGCCTCGAAGTAATAAAAATACAAGCCTTTTTCCGCAAAAGAAATTTTAAGTTTGTAAGTGCAAAAGTCCGCTTGCTTTACGCACGGCATAAAGCGTCTGTATAAAATACCGCCGTCCTTGTAAAAACAAAAAAATACACGGTTGACGCCGACGTTTTTGTCAAGTTTCAAAGTTATATTGAAAGTTTTGTTTTTCGGCACCGCGCCGACTATACTTTTGTAAGTTTTTACCGTAGGGTTAAACTTTACCATTTTACCGTTAATGCTCCTCGTCTTTCATAAAAGTACGCGGCAGTTTCTGCCGCGCATTTTTTATACTTTTTTGAGATTCCAAATATTTTTTGCATATTCTTCTATACTTCTGTCGGCAGAAAATCTTCCCGCTTTACTTATGTTTATAAGCGAGCGTTTGTTCCACTGCTGCGGTTTTTGGTAAAGCGCGTCCATATTTCGGTGCGCGTCCATATAACTGTCGAAATCCGCCAGACACATATACGGGTCCGCCACGGGCGAACGCGTCAGGAGATATTGCGCAATGTGCGAAAAATTCTCTCCGCCGATAGTTCCGTTGAGGCTGTCTATAATGCCCTTTATGGTCGGGTTTTGATTGTAAAGATAAGTCGAGTTGTAACCTTGATGCCACAAATCTTCAACCTGCGACGCAGTCATACCGAAGATAAATATGTTGTCTTTTCCGACCGCTTCCGCCATTTCGACGTTGGCGCCGTCAAGAGTGCCTACCGTCAGCGCGCCGTTTAACATAAATTTCATATTGCCGGTGCCGCTTGCCTCTTTGCCTGCCAAAGAAATTTGTTGGCTTACTTCGCTTGCAGGCATAAGTTTTTCCGACATAGTTACGCAATAGTCTTCCAAAAATACGACGTTTATTTTTTGTTTAAGTTTAGGGTCGGCGTCGATTTCCCTTTCCAAAGCGCAAATTATTTGTATAATCTGCTTTGCCATATAATACCCCGGCGCCGCCTTACCTGCAAATATAAAGGTTTGAGGCGAAACTTTTTTGTCGGGATTGTTTCTTATATCGTTAATTAACGCAATTATTTTAAGCACGTTTAAGAGTTGACGCTTATACTCGTGTATGCGCTTTGCCTGCACGTCAAACCTGCTTGCAGGGTCAATCGAAATGCCGTTTCTCTTATAGACGTAATTTGCAAAATCCACTTTGTTGTTAAGTTTTATTTCGCCAAGTCTTTTAAGCACGGTTTTGTCCGTAGTATATTTTTTAAGTTGCTCCAACTGAGAAGCATCTTTTACAAAACCGTCGCCGATAAGTTCCGCAATCAAATCGGAAAGTTGCGGGTTCGATTGGCAAAGCCATCTTCTGTAAGCGATGCCGTTTGTTACGTTTGTAAATTTTTCCGGCGTGTCGAGATAAAAATCTTTGAATATCGTATCTTTAATAATATTGCTGTGCAACGCCGAAACACCGTTTACCGAGTGCGAGCCTACGATAGACAAATTTGCCATACGCACTTTGTTGTAGTATAAAATCGCGCTGGTCTTTATTTTGCTTTCGTCGCCGTGATATTTGCTGCGCAAATGCTCGTTATGCCTGCGGTCGATTTCCAAAATAATATCGTAAATTCTAGGCAGCAGCATCTGTACGCGCGATTGGTCCCACTCTTCCAATGCCTCCGCCATAACGGTATGGTTGGTGTAAGCGACGGTTTTGGTAACGATGTCAAACGCCTCGTCCCAACCCAAGCCGTATTCGTCCATAAGTATGCGCATAAGCTCAGGAATGCACAAAGCAGGGTGCGTATCGTTTATGTGAATTGCCGCCATATCCGGCAAAGTGCGGATATCTTTCCAGCGGCGCATATGGTCTGCAATGATGTTTTGAATTGATGCGGAAACCAAAAAGTATTGCTGTTTAAGCCTTAGGGTCTTGCCTTCCGCGTGGTCATCCGACGGATAAAGGACCTTGGAAATAAGTTCCGCCTCACCCTGCATTTGCATGGTTCTTGCATAGTCGCCGGTGCTGAAAGACTTCATATCGAACACGCGATTGCTCTTTGCGCTCCACATTCTCAATATGCTTGCGCCGTCGCCGTAGCCGGAAATTATCATTTCGTAAGGCATAGCGATTATTTCGTCGCAATCTTTATATACAGGCGTAAGTTTGCCGTTCTGCCATTCGTAGTCGATTTTGCCGTTCATCTTGACGGTAACAGCGCTGTCCTGTCTTTGCACCATCCACACTTCTCCGCCCGGCAGCCAGTTGTCGGGAAGTTCCGTTTGCCAGCCGTCCACTACTTTTTGCTTAAACAAACCGTAGTCGTATCTTATGGTATAGCCCATTGCAGGGTAATCCAGCGACGCCAACGAATCCATAAAACAAGCGGCAAGTCTGCCCAGACCGCCGTTGCCCAAACCCGCGTCGGGCTCTAAATCGAACAAGTCGTCAAGCTCTGCATAAGGTTTTAACACTTCGCGGAAAATTTCCGTAAGCTGCAAATTGAACAAACTTGTTTTTAACGATTGTCCAAGCAAAAACTCCATACAGATGTAATATACGCGCTTGCCTTTTTTTTCGTGTCTGCGGTGCGAAAAGGCATTGCGTTTTGTCAAAAGTTCGTCTCTAACCACAGCCGCGCAGGCGTTGTAAAGTTGTTCTTTAGTTGCTTCTGCCAGCGTTATGTTAAAGTATCTTTTAAGTTTGTCGTTTATTCTTTCCTGTGCGGTCAAAGAATTTGTAATCTGTGGCATATTTCTCCTTTAATTAAGTAAGCGTTTCGTAGGTTTTCCAATATTCTTTTGCCGATTTTTCCCAAGAGAAGTCGGCGTTAAAGACGATGTTGCGCAAATCGTGCCAAGCGTCTTTGTGGTTGTGATAAACTTCCACGGCGTTTTTTACGACGTAAAGAAAGTCCTTTGCGTTGTAATCTCTAAACGTCCAGCCGTTGCCGTGTCCCGTGCCGAAGTCTAAAATAGAGTCGTTAAGTCCGCCCGTTTCTCTTACGATAGGGATTGCGCCGTAACGGCTTGCAATCATTTGCGCAAGTCCGCAAGGCTCGGTTCTCGACGGCATAAGATAAATGTCGCTGGAAGCGTAAATCTTTCTCGACAGGTCTTGATTGAAAGCGATAATTACCCTTACTTTGTTTGGATAACGGTGCTCGAAACTGCGCAATATGTTTTCGTACTGTACGTCGCCTTTGCCGAGAATGACTAATTGTAAATGATTTTTCATAAGTTCGTCAACCGATTGAATAAGCAAATCGATGCCTTTAAGGTCGACAAGACGGGAAATCATAGAAACCATCGGTATATTTTCGTCAACAGGCAAATTTAACATTTGTTGCAACTGTGTCTTATTTTTGTTTTTGCCTTCAACGGTTTTCTTGTCATATTTTACAAACAACGCGTCGTCGTCCGCAGGATTATAAAACTTAGTGTCTATGCCGTTTATAATTCCGCGCAGTTTATATGCGTTTTGCTTGATTATGTAATGCAACCCGTAAGAATATGCGGGCGTCTTTATTTCTTCCGCATAGGTCGGGCTGACGGTAGAGAGCACGTCGCAGCAAACGATTGCGCCTTTCATAAGGTTTATGTCGCCGTCGTACATCAAAATGCTTCTGCTGTGCTCGCCCAAACCAAACACGTCCCCCAAAATCGCAGGGTCATACATCCCTTGATATGCTATGTTATGAATTGTAAATACCGTGCGTATATTACGGAAATACTCATCGTGAAATTGCGTTTTGAGGTACACTGGCACCAACGCCGTCTGCCAATCGTTGCAATGTATTATTGTAGGTATAAAGCCCAACAGCGGCAAGACGGACAACGCCGCTTTCGAGAAGAATGCAAACCTTTCGCCGTCGTCGTAATGACCGTATTGACCTGCGCGCTTGAAGTAATATTCGTTATCTATAAAATAATAAATTACGCCGTCTTGTTTAAGTTCGAACACGCCGCAATATTGTCTGCGCCAAGCAAGGTCTACGTAAGTATAACCCAAAAACGACATCTTCTCGCGATACTCTTGTTTTATATCGCTATACAGCGGCAGCATAACTCTTACGTCTGCGCTTTTGTTTGTGGCTTTTACCGTTTTAGGCAAAGACCCCATAACGTCGCCAAGCCCGCCAGTTGCGCAAAACGGTTGGCACTCGCTTGCGACGTAAAGCAACTTGATTTGCTTTTTTTCTTCCTCTGGCGCCAAGATTTTTTCTTCTTTTGCTGCCTTAACTTCCTCGTTTTGTTTAAGAGCCGTTTGTTTTTCCGCAGTTGCCTTTTCTTTAACTTCTTTTATTTCTTTTTCCTTTTTAGGTTCTTTTGCTTCTTTTACTGCTTTTGCAGGCGCGGTCTTTGCTTGCTTTACGGCTTTTTCGCCCTGCTCGGTCTTTGCCGCCTTTTTTGTTTTAGGCTCTTCAACCTTATTTACTTTGGTTTCCTTTACGCTTTCCAAAGTTTTTGCCTTTGCGGTTTGTTTAACCGATTTTTTCGGTTCGCTTGTTTTTGCCATATATATCTCCTTAATTTTTTGCTTTTATTTATAAAGAACGGTAAGTTTATCTCCCGTTCTTTATTTTGGTTTTATCTTGTTGTGCTATGTGTGTCAAACGATAAGATTTTATTTACAAAAGCGACTTGCGTTTTGCATTAAATTTTGTTGATGTGTTTGCGGCTTATACAATGACGTTTTTGCCTATAAAGAACGGCAGCGTCGCACATCCGGAAAGATTTCTTCCGCTCTTTACCACCACGTTTTTATCCGCGATGACGCAATTTAAGTTTGCGTTGTCCATAACGACTGAGTCCTGCATAAGAATACAATTTCTTACCACGCAGCCGCGTCCGACCGAAACACCCCTGAATATTACACTATTCTCGACTATTCCGTCAATCACACAGCCGTCGGCAATAAAAGAATTTTTTACTTTTGCACCGTCGCGGTACGACGTCGGCGCAGAGTCTTTTACCTTTGTAAAAATTGCCTTGTGCTTTTGGTTAAACAAATTGTCTCTTACTTCTTTATTTAAGAGTTCCATATTATGCTGATAATATTTTGCAAGAGAAGTTATCCACGCAAAATATCCGTCGAATTCATAACCCGCTACGTTAAGAGATTTGAGATTTTTGCCTACCAAATCCAAATCGAAATCGGCATTGCTGTCTCTTGACAAGGCGTCCCTGATAAGGTTTATCAATAGAACTCTGTTTATTACCCAAATGTTTATTACGCTTTTTATCTTTACGTCTTTAAGAGGTTTGGCGGTGGCAATATCCACAACCTTGCCCTTTGTATCGGTTTTTATGGCGGAAACTTTATGTCCCTCGTCGCCCGTCAGCGTCATTTCTTTATATACGCAGGAAATGTCGGCATTTTTTGCAAAGTGGTTGTCTATTACCGCGGATAAATCTATATTGCAAACCATATTTGTATCGGCAAGCACTGCTACTTCCTCTTTGCGGTGCTCTAAAAAGTTGATTATGCCGTACAGCGCCTGCAACCGCGTTTCGTAAAGATTGTCCTGATTGTCTGAGAAAGGCGGCAAAATAAACAATCCGCCGTTTTTTCTTACCAAGTCCCATTCCTTGCCGGAGCCGACGTGGTCCATAAGCGACTGATAATTGCTTTTGGTAATTATGCCTACGGTAGTTATGCCGGAGTTTACCATATTAGACAAAGCAAAATCAATCAGGCGGTATCTTCCGCCGAAAGGCACGGAGCCTATCGAACGAATGCCTGTAAGTTCCGGTATATCTTTATCGTGTATGTTTGAAAGAACAATTCCTACCGCTTTCATTTTGCACCCCCGTTTTTACTGTCATACATAGCCCCTGCAGGTATAACGGCATTTTCCTGTATAACTTCGTTTCTGGCGACTACGCAAATGCCGTCGGATTCTTTGTTTTTAGCGCCGACGACCGCACCCTTGCCGATTTCGGTAAATTCGTCGATAATGGCAAATTCTACAACGGCGTTCTTTTTAATTACCGTATCGCCGAAGATAACGCTGTCGCGAACAATCGCGCCTTCTTCTATTTTTACGCGGCTTGAAATTACAGAATTTATAACCGTGCCGTCAATTTCCGCGCCGCCGCCTATGATAGAGTTTTTTATGCTTGCGTTTTGACCTATAAACTGCGGCGTATCGGCAATATTGCGCGCATAAATCTTGCGGTGAGTGTCGAATATGTCGAAGTTGGGTTTATCTCCCAATAAGTCCATATTTGCCTCCCACAGACTTTTTATGGTACCAACGTCCTTCCAATAGCCTTCGAAGTGATAGCCTACGAGGCGTTTTCCGTCGGCAAGCATTTTTGGTATTATGTCCTTACCGAAGTCGTTTGACGAATTTGCGTTGTTTTCGTCGTCAATCAAATACTGTTTCAGCACCTTATAACTGAATATGTAAATGCCCATGGACGCCTGATTGCTTTTAGGCTGTTTGGGCTTTTCCGCAAACTCGGTTATGCGGTCGTTTTTGTCCATACTCATTATGCCGAATCTGCTTGCTTCTTCCATAGGCACTGTCAAAACGGCAATCGTACAATCGGCGTCGTTTTGCTTGTGCACTTTTAGCATTTCGTCATAACTCATTTTATATATATGGTCGCCCGATAAAATCAAAACGTACTCGGGTTCATATCTGTCGAGAAAATCCAAGTTTTGGTAAATTGCGTTTGCAGTGCCCTTGTACCAGTTTGATTTTTCCTTTGCCTGATAAGGCGGAAGAATATGCACGCCGCCGAAAGTTCTGTCCAAATCCCAAGGCTGACCGTTGCCGATATATTCGTTAAGCACCAGCGGCTGATATTGCGTAAGCACGCCGACGGTGTCTATACCGCTGTTTGTACAGTTTGAAAGCGGAAAATCTATAATACGGTTTTTTGCACCGAACTCCACCGCAGGTTTTGCAACGTTGTTTGTCAAGGCATAAAGCCTGCTGCCCTGTCCTCCCGCCAACAACATTGCCACACATTCTTTTTTAGTTAGCATATTACTTCACCTTCCTTACTACCGATTTCTTTAAGAACAGCGCCGTAAGCGGCGGCAACACCAAACTTATGCTATGTTCTTTGCCATGTAACGCAAACTCCTGCGCCCTGACAGTCTTTTTGTATCTTCTGCCTTCTCCGCCGTACTCTACGCAGTCGCTGTTAAATACGACGCGGTATTTTCCTTCGTCAACGCCTACTTTGTAATCTACTCTTTCTACATCGCCGAGGTTAAACACGCAAATAAGTTCGTTTCCGTCGTTGTCTTTGCGCTTAAACGCCAATACGTTTTGCACACTGTCGTCCGGTATAATCCACTCGAACCCCTGCCAATCGAAATCTATCTGATGCATAGTCTTGTTTCTTTTGTAAAATTTATTAAGCGCTCTTACAAAATTTTGCGTATCGCGGTGTTTAGGATAATCCAACATAAACCACTCTAACGAATCGGCAAAATTCCACTCTCTAAACTGCGCAAACTCCGTACCCATAAAGGTAAGTTTTTTGCCAGGGTGCGCCATCATATAGGCGAAAAACAAGCGCAAATTTGCAAATTTCTGTTGATAGTCGCCTGGCATTTTTTCTATCAAACTATGCTTGCCGTGTACGACTTCGTCGTGAGAAACAGGCAAGATAAAGTTTTCGGAAAACGCATAATAAAACGAAAAAGTCAACTTGTTGTGGCAGCCCTTGCGGAAAAACGGGTCTTGACGGAAGTAGTCGAAGGTATCGTTCATCCAACCCATATTCCATTTGAAGTTAAACCCCAAGCCACCTATATCGGCAGGCTTAGACACCAGCGGAAACGCCGTAGATTCTTCCGCAATCATCATGGTGTTTGGATAATACTTAAAAATCGCCCCGTTAAGCTGTCGGAAAAATTCTATTGCTTCCAAATTTTTATTGTCGCCGTATTTATTCGGTTTCCACTCCCCGTCCCTTCTGTCGTAATCGAGATACAGCATAGACGCAACCGCGTCTACACGCAAGCCGTCCACGTGATAAACGTCGTGCATAAACATCGCGTTGGAAATCAAAAAAGATTTTACTTCGTTTTTGCCGTAATCAAACGTCAGCGTGCCCCAAGACTTATGCTCCAACGTGTCGTGCTCGTAAAGTTTTGTGCCGTCAAAGTTTGCCAAACCGTGCTCGTCCCTAGGGAAGTGCGCAGGCACCCAGTCTATAATTACGCCCAAGCCTTTTTCGTGGCACTTGTCTACAAAATACATAAAATCGTGCGGCGTGCCGAAGCGTGAAGTTATAGAGTAATAGCCCGTTATCTGATAGCCCCACGAGCCGTCAAAAGGAAACTCCGCCACGGGCATAAGTTCCAAATGAGTATAACCCATATCGGAAGCATATTCCGCAAGTTGGTCGGCAACATCTCTATAACTCATCACGTTGCCGTCCTCGTGTCTTTTCCACGAGCCCAGGTGCACTTCGTAAATATTTATAGGCTTTTGGTAAACTTCAGTCTTGCGCTTGTTTTTTTGATATTTTGCGTCTTTCCAAACGTAACCGTCCAAAGAATAAACCTTGCTTGCGGTTGCCCCGTTGGTTTCGCTGTGGAAAGCATACGGGTCGGCTTTAAGCACCGTGCCGCCGTCTGGTTTTGTTATGCAAAATTTGTAAGCGTCATAAATTTCGACACCGTCTATCTCGCACTCCCACACGCCTCCGTCAAACCTTTTCATAGGGTTTTTGCCATAATCCCAACCGTTAAAATCGCCCACGACGGAAACGGCTTTGGCATTAGGCGCATACACGCGAAACACCCATTTTCCGCCGTCGGTTTTATGACAGCCGAAAAACTTATATGATTGATAATTTGTGCCTTGATGAAACAAATAAAGCGGTAAATTGTTATCCATACTTTCACCTTCCGTAACGGGCGTTAAGTTGCGCAAAATAATTTATCAAGTCGTCGTCAAACTGCCCGTCTTTCATTTGATAATCCCAGTTGCCTTCCGCCACGGAAGGAACGTTCATTCTGTAACTGCCGTCCAGACCCAACATATCCTGCATAGTAAAAATAACTACGTTGCTTTTGCTAGACATCAATTCTTCGAAGAATATTTTATAATTTCCGTCGTAACCGGTTTTGTTTTTTATATTGTCAAGTTCAAATCCCGTCGCATTGTTTAACCAACCCACAAGCGTATCGTTGTCGTGAGTGCCGATATATGAAACGCTGTTTTCTTGATGATATATCGGCAGATACTTACTGTCCCAATCGCCGTATGCAAATTGCAATACGTTCATACCGGGGAAGTCCAACTCCTCTTTAAGTAAATTTACTTGCTCTGTGATAATCCCCAAGTCCTCCGCGATAATGCCGATGTCGGTGCGCTCTTTAACTTTGTCAAACAACTCTTTGCCGAAGCCTTTAATCCATCTTCCGTTGACGGCGGTTTCTTCACCTGCGGCAACAGCCCAAAAAGATTCGTACCCTCTGAAATGGTCGACGCGCAAGACGTCGCAAAGCAAGCTTGCGGTTTCGAATCTGTCTAACATCCATTTGTATCCGTCTTTTTTGTGTTCTTCAATTTTATAGACGGGGTTTCCCCACAGTTGCCCCGTGGAAGAAAAATAATCCGGCGGAACGCCTGCGCCCAATTTTGTAGAAAAGTTTTCAAGTTCAAACAAGTTTTGGTTTGCCCAAACGTCTGCGCTGTCGAAACTTGCATAAACCGGAAAATCGCCTATAATCTCGATGCCATTTTTGTTGGCATAATCTTTAAGTTTTTTAGCCTGCTTATAAAAGAAATACTGCTCGAATATATATCTGCTTATTTCTTCGGCGTACTTTTCTTCCGCGCTTTTTACCTCGGACGGCTCAAATTTTTTTAACCCGTCTTGCCACTCGTTCCACGGTTTTTTAAGTTTGTCGCGCAATGCGGAATATACCGCATAAATATATATGTTTTTATGCTTTTTAGCCCAATTTTTTGCCTTCTGTTTTGTTTCGCCGTCGGCATTGTCAAATGCCTTCTTCAACACACTTTTGCGGTGTTTGTCTACCGCGGCAAAATCCACCTTTCCGGTCGATTTAATCTTTAAGTCGGCTTCGTTCAACCAACCGTATTTTGCAAATTCGTCCAAGTCCAAAAAATAACGGTTGCCTGCAAACAAAGAAGTGGAAGAATACGGAGAGTTTCCGCTTTCTACCGAAGTCGGGTTTAGCGGCAAAATCTGCCAATAACCAAACCCCGCCTTTTTTAATTTGTCTACAAATGCAAATGCATATTTGCCGAAACCGCCTATGCCGTAACCTTGCAGCGACGATATATGAAGCAACACTCCGCTTCCCTTTTTCATAAAGCCCCTTTATTTAACCGTATTTGTCAAGCGCAGCGCGCATTTTACCGAATACTCTGTTATATTCAACTATTTTCTCTTGCGATTTGACGACCGCAATATTTGCGCAAAAACTAAATGATATATTTAGCGTCTTTTTTAGGCGCGGAGTCGAGTTCCTGCTTTTTGGCTTCATAACCTTTTTTGCCGAACATCGCATACGTTGCGTTTTTGCCTTCTTCAACCCCCGGTTGGTTGTAGGTATTTATATTAAGCATTGCGCCGCAATACGCCGTTTGCATCATAAAGAAATACAGCAACTGACCGACAGAATACTCGTCAACTTGTTTTAATGTAATGCGGAAGTTTAACCTGCCTGCTTTCGTAAGCGCGTATTCCGTAGCATCGAGTTCCGTATTGATAAGTTTATTAAGCGTGCTGCCGCAAAGAAAACTCACGTCGGGCACGTCCTCGAAACCGTACGGAATTTTTACTGTATTTCTGAAATTTTCCACCGCAAGGAAAGTTACCACTTTGTCGAAAGGTCCTTCCGTATACAACTGCACCTGACTGTGTTGGTCGGTTACGCCCAAAGATTTTACAGGCGTCTGACCTGCATAGACGAGTTTGCCGTCATAGTCTGCGGACTTGCCCAAACTCTCCGCCCAAAGTTGGCAGTACCAGTCGGAAACAAGCCTCAAACTGTCTGCATACGGCATCATAACGGAAATGTTTTTGCCGTTGTTCATAGCGATATACATAAGCAGCGCCGCAAACAACGCAGGGTTTTTGGATATATCCGCAGTTTTGCATATTCCGTCCATATCTCTTGCGCCTTGCAGCATACGCTTGACGTCAATACCCAAAACCGCGGCAGGAAGCAACCCGACGGGACAAAGCTCACTGAATCTGCCTCCTACGCCGTCGGGAATGTAAAAGGTCTTGAAATTTTCCTTCTTGGCAATCTTTATCAAATTGCCCTTTTGCATATCGGTGGTGGCGATTATATGTCGGTTTGCCTTATGTCCCAACTTGCTCTTTAACAAATCGTAAATTATAAGAAATTGACTCATTGTTTCGCTTGTTGCGCCGCTTTTGGTAATTACGTTAAACATCGTCTTTTCCGCGTCTATTACGTCAAGTAAAGACGCCATTCTCTCGGGGTCGACGTTGTCCTCTACGTAAAACTTAGGACCGTTTCTCTTTTCCTTCGGCAAGTCGTTGTAACGCAAATGTTTAAGCGCGGTAAATACCGCCGACGGTCCCAAAGCAGAACCGCCTATGCCAAGCACGACGAAATAATCGAATTTTGCTCTTACTTCTTTTGCGCAGTCGATAATATCGTCAGCGATTTTATCTTGATTGTAAGGCAAATCCATCCAGCCCTGCCAGCCTTTGCCGGCTTGCTCTGCAACTTTTGCGTGCGCGTCCAAAGCCTTTGCTTTTACGCCTTCTATCTGCTGCGCGGAAATGCCGTCTTTGCCGACCATTCCGCTCATCATATTGTTGAAATCAAAAGTCAATACTTTTTCCATATATGCTCCTTATGCAAAAATCTTATCGATAAATTCTTCCATCTTTGCAAACGTTTCTTGGTTTTTATCCTGACTTTCCGCCGCAGTCATATAAAACTTTATAAGCGGTTCCGTTCCGCTAGGTCTTACTATAAGCTGCGCGTCGTCCGATAAATTCAACATAATTACGTCAGAACTAGGAAGTCCCAAAATATTGTCGCCCAGCAAATCTATCTTCTGCAATACTTTTTTGTCGGCAACCGTCAATACAGGCATATTTCTGAACGACGTAAGCAATTCTTTCATTCTTGCGTTGCCGCTTGCGCCTGCATATTCCTTAGATTTAAGCTTGTGCGAATATTTGCCGAACTCTCCGTAAATTTCGTTGAGTTTGTCTATAAGCGTTTTGCCCTGCTGTTTAAGTAAATCGGCATATTCTATAAGCACCATACAAGCGACTACCGCGTCCTTGTCTCTCGCGTGGTCGCCTATCAAATAACCGCAGCTTTCTTCGAAGCCCAAAACAAAATCGTCTATTCTGCCTTCCGCTTCAAGCCTGTTCATTTGGTCGCCTATGTACTTAAAGCCCGTCAAAACGTTGCGCATTTCCACTCCGTACTTTTCGGCAATTTTACTTGCAAGGTTTGTGGTAACGATAGTCTTTACCGCAACGGCGTGTTTAGGCAAAGTGCCGCGTTTGGCTCTTTCCTCCAAAACGTAGTTAAGCAAACACAGCCCCATTTCGTTGCCGGAAAGTATGGTATAACTTCCGTTGTGTTTTACCGCAACGCCCACTCTGTCCGCGTCGGGGTCCGTTGCTATAAAAATATCCGCCGCGTTGTCCTTTGCATATTGCAAGCCCAAGGCAAGAGCCTCTTTCTTTTCGGGGTTAGGGTACGGACAAGTCGGAAAGTTTCCGTCGGGGTTATATTGCTCTTTAACGATAATCAAATCTTTTACGCCGACTTCATTCAATATTTTTGGCACAAACTTCCAACCCGTGCCGTTTAACGGGCTGTAAACCACATTGATGTTGCCGCAATCGTGCATATGCTGACGCTTTACTCTTGCAAAAAACTCGTCGTATACGTGCTGCGGAACGTACTCTATCAAACCGTCTTTAAGTTCCGCGTCAAAATCCGCACGCTTTACCTCAAACGGGTCTACCTTGCTTATGGCTTGCGTAACTTTATCTGCAACGGCGTCGGTTATTTGGCAGCCGTCCGCGCCGTAAACCTTATAACCGTTAAATTTGCTAGGATTGTGGCTTGCGGTAATCATTATGCCTGCATCACAGCACGTTTCCCTTGTGCCGAAAGAAACGAAAGGCGTAGGCTGCAATTCTTCGGTAACGTAGGCTTTAATGCCGTTTTGAGCCAATACGCACGCCGCCGTTTTTGCAAACAACTGCGAGTTTATGCGGCTGTCATAACTGATAAACACCTTTTTTGCATTTATGCTTTTAAGATAGTCGGCAAGCCCCTGCGTGGTTTTTGACACCGTGTAAATATTGAGGCAATTTGTGCCCGCGCCCAAAATACCGCGCTGACCTGCGGTGCCGAACTCCAAATCCTTATAAAAACAATCTTGAATTTTATTTTCGTCGTCTTTCATTTCTTCGAGTTGGCGTTTTACTTCGGCATCGTCAGCCTTAGCGCACCACAACTCGTATCGTTGCATATAGTCCATAAAAAACCCCTTATAGTTATTAACAATATTTTAACATAAAAAAAATGCCTTGCATAGACCCATTTGAAAAATAAAACCATAATTTGCCAATAATAATTTTACTTAATATCATACTTGCCCAAACCGTTATATTTTTTGTCTTAAATTAAAGTAAAAGCACAAAAAAAGGTGCAAAGCAGAAACCTTGCACCTTACCTGTTTTTATTTTTAACAGAAATTATTTGCCTTCATCCAAAAGTTTTTTTGCCAAAAGCAAACCCACAACCGTTTTGCAGTCGTTTATCTCGTTGGAATAAACTTTTGCAATAGCGTCGTCGAGTTTCATTTTGACCACAGACACAAACTCTCCATCGTCGAGGTGCTGTTGATAGTAAGTAAGCCCTCTTGCAAGGAAGATATAAAACTTTTCAGTACAATAACCAGGCGTAACCAAAAAACTGCCCAAGTCGTCGTATTTTTCCGCAACGCAGCCCGTTTCTTCGGACAGTTCTCTCCTTGCGGTTTCAAATGGCTCTTCGTCAAGTTCTCGCTTGCCTGCCGGAATTTCCAATACTTCCTGTTTGAACGGGTATCTGAATTGCTTTACCAAAAGCACGTTTTCGCACTCGTCAATAGGCACAATGCATACGCCGCCGCGATGCACTACTACTTCGCGCGTGGCAACGTTGCCGTCTGGCAAAATAACTTCATCGCTTTGCACCCTTATTACTTTGCCTTCAAAGACGATATTTTCTTTTGATGTAATTTCTTTCATAACTACTCCGATAAAAAAACCGGCTGTAACCGGTTTCTGTCATATAAAAAATTTCTTTACCGTTAAACGTTTATGCCGAGCAATTTGCAATTACGACAAAAATGCCGCTTTACAATATATTGCAAAAGTCAAAACTCTATGCCCAAACTTTTGCAAAACCGTTTTATGCGGTGAAAGTTCCAAAACATAACTATCGCGCACAGTATGGTTACAACCAACATTACAAAGCCTGCAATCAATAAAATATTGCCTGCGTCGCCTTTAATGACAGATGCCGCAAGACTTAAAATAGCGCCGATTATTATGGAAATAAAAAACACGCGGCGGGTATATTTTGACAAGTTGAGCATTTTTTTAAGCGCTGACGCCTGTTCCGGCGAAAGTTTAGGAGTGTTGTTTTCCATATTATTCCCCTTGATTTATCGACTCTATGTCGTAAGGCGTTGCCTGATATACGTAATAATTCAGCCAGTTGCTGAAAAGTATGGTTGCGGTGCTTGTCCAACTCATATTGACTTTGTCGCATTTACCGTCCGCAAAATAATTTTTGGGCGACTCTATTTTAAGTCCCTTGTTCAAATCGCGGAAGTACTCTGTCTTTAAGGTATCTCTGTCATACTCTACGTGTCCGGTAACAAATATATTTCTGTTGTCGTTGGATTTTATTAAAGTAATGCCTGCTTCGTCGCTCTTTGCAAGTACGGTAAGTTCCGTATTTTTATAAACTTCCTTTTCGTTAATTACAGTATGGCGCGAGTGCGGCACGAAAAACACGTCGCTCAAACCCTTCGTCAGCATTTCGGTAGGCTTTAACGCCACGGTAGGAAATATTCCAAACTTCTTTTTAGGCAGCGGAATTTTGTCTATTCCGTAAAAATGGTACAACGCCGCCTGTGCGCCCCAGCAAATATAAAGCGTAGTGGTTACGTTTTTTCGGGCGTAATCCATAATTTCGGTAAGTTCATGCCAATAGTCAACGTCCTCAAACGCCATAGTTTCCACAGGCGCTCCCGTAACAATCATTCCGTCAAAGGTTCTGTTTTTTATATCGGCAAAACTTTTGTAAAACTTTGACATATGACTTTCCGACGTATGACGGCTTTTATAACTTGCCGTATTTATAAGAGTTACGTTTACCTGCAACGGAGTGTTTCCCAGCAACCTCAGCAACTGCGTTTCCGTCTCGATTTTGGTCGGCATAAGATTTACAATCGCAATATCGAGCGGTCGTATGTCCTGCGTTGCCGCCCTGTTGGTAGGCATAACGAATATATTTTCTTTGGTAAGCACGTCAAATGCCGGCAAATCCTTTTGTATAACTATTGGCATTTTTACTCCTCAAATTTTTTCCAACGCCTGCGTAATGTCCTGCGCAAGGTCGTCGACGTTTTCTATACCTATCGACAGACGCACCATATTAGGCGTAATGCCCGCCAAAGTCAAATCTGCATCGCTAAGCTGTCTGTGCGTGGTAGACGCAGGGTGCAAAACGCAACTCCTTACGTCGGCAATGTGCGTAACTTGTTTAATAAGTTGCAGTTTGCGTATAAAATTTTCCGCCTCTTCTCTGCCGCCCTTTATGCCAAAAACAAGCATACCGCCGAAGCCGTTTTTATAATATTTTTCCGCGAGGTCGTGATACTTGTCGCCTTTAAGCCCCGGGTATAAAACCCACTCTACCTTTTCGTTCTTTTGCAAAAGTTTGGCAAGCTGCAAAGCGTTGCTGCTTGTTCTTTCCATTCTTACGTGCAAAGTTTCGGTACCTATGTTTGTAAGCCACGAATTAAACGGACTAGGCGACATACCCATATCTCTCATATACTGCATACGCGCTTTTATTATATAAGCGGCTTTGCCGCCTTCTTCAACGTAAACCACGTCGTGATAACTTGCGTCGGGTACGCAAAACTCTTTATAACGAGGGTTGCCCTTATACTCGAAGTTTCCCCCGTCTACAATTATGCCGCCCACGCAGGAAGCGTGTCCGTCAAGATATTTCGTGCTGGAATGCACTACGACGTTTGCGCCGTGTTCAAACGGTCTGACGTGATAAGGCGTCGCAAGAGTATTGTCCACAACAAACACTATGCCGTGCTTTTTGCAGATTTTTGCATATCTGTCAAAATCGCACACAATCATTGCAGGGTTTGCAATGGTTTCCATATACAACGCTTTTGTATTTTCGTCTATAAGACTTTCAATTTCCTCATCACTCATATCGTCGGCAAAAAACTTTGTGTTGATACCCAGTCGCGGCAAAGTAATTTTGAACAAATTGAAAGTACCGCCGTAAAGATTGTTTATTGCCAAAATATTTTCGCCTTTGTTTGCAAGGTTCAGGCAGGCAACCATAATTGCCGACATACCGGAGCCCGTTGCCATTGCGCCTACGCCGCCCTCCAACTGCGATATTTTTTCTTCGTATGCAGCGGTAGTAGGGTTGCTTATTCTCGAATATATATGCCCTGCCTTAGGCGAATTAAACAAATACGCCATTTCGTCAGGGTCTTTGTAATAATAAGTCGTGCTTTGATAAAGCGGCAATACACGCGGGTCGCCGCTCTTCGGCTCGTAACCGCCCTGTACGCAAATTGTCTCTATTTTCATAAAATGCCTCCGACAATTATAATTGATGTAATTAAGATATATAGTAACTCATCTTGCAAGATTTTTCAAGATTTTTCTTGCAAAATCAAGATTTTATATTTTTGCATAACAGCAAGCAATCTGCCGTCGGATAACGATTTTGCCAAACGAAAAATTAAATTTTTAATTAAAAATAATAATTAAAAAAATATTTTCAAATTCTTGTTTAATTTTTCCCGTTATGCTAATATTATAAAAAGGAGAAGTGAATATGAAAAAGTCCGAGACTACTTCGAGAAAAATTTTGGATACCGTAAAAGAACTGTTAAAAACCAGAGAAAACATTACCATTAAAGACATTTGCGACAAAGCCTATATCAACATTGCCGCAGTAAACTATCACTTCGGCGATAAAGATACTTTAATAAATATGGCTGTAAGCGAAATTTTTGCAGAACTCAAACAGCAAATAGAAGTAATGGCAGACAACGAATTTGAAAGTACGGAGCAAGCCCTTTACACCTTTGCGGACCTTTGCTACAATTTTGCGGCAGAATACTCGGGCGCAGTCAAATATATGTTGACCACTGCCACGTTTGAACACGGCAACAGCATACTGCAACAATTTTTGCAGGACAAAAAGTTTACAGATTTTGTAATAGAAAAATTTCAGCAGCTCAACCCTACGGTAGACAGAGTGCAACTTATGTGCAAATACATAATGACGCTTTCGGTATTTCTATTCCCTATGATTTGTCAAACGCCGTTTCTCAAAGAAGGCACGCTTTCTCTTAAAAACAGCGAATTCAAAAAGGCATATATAAACCAAATGGTAAAGATACTTACAGAGTAATTCAAAAACATAAAACTTATACTTCATCGGTTGTTCTTTTGCACTGCGGCGTGCGCCACTGTCCCTTTTGCAAACGAAACACCATACTTAGTTTAGCACAAAATTCAATCCCAAAGCGCATTGCGCTTTGGGATTTGCATATACTTTATAAATTCTAAAACTATTAAAAATTTAACCGTAACTATCAACTATTCACTTTTAACTATTAACCAAAAAACTAAGACAAAAATGCCTTAGTTTTCAATTGTCCCAAACTATTTTTTTAAGGTTGATATATGAAGGTTTAAGTTTCTTATAAAGATTTTTATAAACGCCGTTATAAATTCTTTCATAAAAATCGTGCACTTTTTGATTTGGAGTGAAAGAATCTCTATAATGCACCATTTCGCTAACGGCAGTATCGAAACTGTCAAACTCGCCCATTGCAACAAAGCCCGCCATAGAAGACCCCAGACTGCTTGTCTCCCAAGTCTGTACGCGAATTATCGGCAGACCGAACATATCCGCAGTCATCTGGCAGATATAGTCGCTTTTACTGCCGCCGCCTGAAACTACAATCTTTTTTATTTTGGTTTTTATTTTCTTCTGTATCTTTTTGAAGGCGTCAAGCAAAGCGTAGTTTATGCCTTCCAAAATAGCCCTATATAAATGCCACTTCGTATGCACGTGGTTAAAGCCTATTATCGTGCCGCGGCCTTCCGGCTGTTTAAGCATAGGCGCCCACATTGGCTGAAGCATAAGTCCGTCGCAGCCCGGCGGAATTTCCTGCAAGTGTCTGTCCAACAACTGCTCTACCGCAATGCCCTGCGATTTTGCTTCTTCTACTTCAAACTTGGCAAATTGCTCTATAAACCAACTTACCATCCAATAGCCGCGGTATACTTGAATTTCAGGGTTATATTGATTAGGCATAACCGCCGTATATGCAGGCATAAAAGTTTCGGGCTCCACGTACTTTTCCGTTACGAATTGCACTGTCGACTGAGTGCCGAAACTGATTGACACAGTGTCTTCGTTTACTACGCCGCAACCCAGCGCCTCGCAGCCCTTGTCCGCACCAGTGGCGATGACAGGCAAACCTTCTTTAATGGACGACTTTTCCGCAAAGTCTGCCGTGATATAACCAAGCACTTCTCCCGGCTCTACAAGGTCGCAAAACTTTTCACGCTCTATGTTGAATATCGGGTTTTGCACGTCGTGCTTAGACTTCCATTTGCGCTTTTTGTAGTGATATGGTATATGACCAATCTGACAAGCCTTGCTGTCTATAAATTTGCCCGTCATAAGATAAGTGAAATAGCCCGACATCGTCATATATCTGTAAGTATTCTTCCAAATTTCAGGCTCGTTTTCTCTTATCCAGTTGCTCATAGACAGTTTGCCCTGCATCTTTGCGGTTTCGGTCAAACCGACTATTTTATATGCCATACGGTTAAGCAAGGGAACTTTTTTGTAATCGAACTCTGCCTCGCGTTGGTCAAGCCACATTATTATAGGACGCAAAACTTTGCCGTCCTTGCCCATACACACGCCTGTATCCCTTACGGCAGTTGCGGTAACGGCAATTACGTCGTCCCAGTACCGAGCATGAGTTTCGTGCAGTTTTTTTGCGACGTCGCAAATGGTCTGTTCGTAAACTTCGGCATACTGCTCGGCCCAGCCGCGTTTTAAGGAGAAGTAAGGTTTGCAACGCTCGGTTGCAAGACCTATTATCTGACCCTGCTTGTTTACAAGAGTGCATCTTATGCTCTGTGTACCGCAATCAAAAGTTAAAATTAAAGGTTCGCTCATTTTCTCTCCCGCAAAGGCTGACCGCCGTTTTGTTTATGATAACATACTTCGCAAATTTATACGCAAATTTTTTTCAATTTTGTTTATTTTTAATATAATTTGCAATATTTGCGTTTTTATTGATGTGATATTTTATCAAGCCAGTCTGACAAGTAAGCACGGTAGTTACACCCGGACCGTGTCCGCTCAACACGCAATCGCTGTGCACGACCACGCCTACGGTTACCGCGCCCTTGCGGAAACATCTGCCGTTTGTGGTATCGCAGTCCTGCAAGGCAACTATATCGCCAAAACGCAAATCTTGCAGGCTGTTTGCCTTCAACTCGTCTTTGTCCATCGTCATTATGTCATAGTCGCCGGTGTAAGCGTTTGCGCTGCCTATGCCGCTGCCCATCAAATGCGCAGGCACTACCGCCGCAACGCCTACGTCCAACATTCCGTCTTTGTCGTCAATATCCATCATTTCCAAAAAACTCGGGTCAATGTTCATAACTTTCACAAGCGGCTGCCCATCAATCTTTAAGCCTTGTCCGCACGATTTTATAAGTACCTTATCACCCGGCGCCATCTTTTCCATATCGTCGCCGTCAAAATCTACAAGTACGTGTTCTATTCCGCCGTGCGTACCTGTAACGGTGCCGACCGCCCCCTTTGCGTCTCCGGACATAACTATCGCCTTGTTGCCAATGCAGGACAAAAAGTTCAACGCCAAATTTTCCGTCGCGTCGGCATTCTTTACGGAAACACCGGGTTCTATGTGGTCGCCCGCAAGCCCGTAAACACTGTCGCCTACTTTGACGTTGTAGCAAATCCCGCCGACGGCAGGCACAGCCCAAATAGATTCGTCGTGCGCAATTTTGGTTGCGCTTCTCATCGTCGGATGATGAATAACCCCCATAGCCGACTGAATAACAAGTTTATCTTTGTTAGTAACTATCTTTGCCATAAATTGTCTTCCTTACCTATAATACTTATTAAATTTTACAGTAAAAACCGTTTTTTGCGCAATAATTTGCGCTTTGTAATATACTACCACCGCCCGAAAAATTTTTCAAGTAATTTAATAATGTATAAAATTTAATTTTATGCATTATTTTTTGTATATTTTAGTGATTTTGAAAAAAATATGCAAATTTTTTATAAAAAATTGAATAAATTCGCTTGCAAAATTTATATCGCCGTAGTATATTAACATAGTCAAAAAAATAAACAACAATTTTGGAGGAAATTATGAAGAAATTTTGGAAAATTCTCGTCGCATCTGTGCTTTCATTCACAATGCTTTTCGGTTTGACTGCCTGCGGCGGCGGAGACGACATTATCGTACAAACCAATGCATATTTTGCACCGTTTGAATATTATCAAGGCGATGAAATAGTAGGCGTTGACGTTGACATTATGAAAAAGGTCGGTGAAAAAGCCGGCAAAAACGTCAAATTTGTCGACGGAGATTTTGCACTTGTTATCCCTACAGTAAGTGAAGGTAAACTTGCTGACGTAGGTGCGGCAGGTCTCACCATTACAGAAAAACGTCAAGAAAAAGTTGATTTTTCTATCCCTTACTACACTTCCGTGCAATACGTAATTTATAAAACCGGCGACAACGATTTTACATCTAGTACTGCAACAGACGGCAAACAAGTTATTTATTGGTCAGACCTTGCAGGTATGAAAATAGGCGTACAACGCGACACAACCGGCGACATTTACACTAATTTAGAAATTGACGGAGACCACGGCAACGAAGACCCTGCCGACGATTATACAGGCGTACTTGAAAACACAAATACAACCTGCACTTCTTACGACAGCGCACAAATTGCGGCAAATGCTATCGGCTCGCTGCTTGATTGTGTAATCGTTGACGAACTTCCTGCACAATATATCTGCAAAAACGCTCAATACAAATGTCTCCCTCTCTACTACAAAGGCGAAAACGGTGAGGAAGATTCCGCAACGGAAGAGCAATATGCAATTTGCGTAACGAAAGGCAATAAAGAATTGCTTAATATAATAAACGAAGTTTTAACCGATATGCTTAAAAATAAAAATGAAGCAGGTCAAAATGAAATAGAGCAACTCGTTGCAAAACATCTTGGCGTTGAAGACTGATATCAACAAAAGCACACAAAAGTCAAGGCAGAGTAAATCTCTGCCTGCTTTTTGATTTTACAGAGAAACGTCTCTGATATTTAGGAGAAATAAAAGTGAATATTTTTCAAGGTATAGCGGAAATTTTCGGCACAAGCGATTATATAGGTCTTATGTTAAGCGGACTGGGCAAGACATTTTTGCTGTCCGTTTGCTCGGCTTTGCTTGGCTTGATTTTGGGCTTGATTGTAGCAATAGTAAAAATATCTTACCCAAAAAACAAAAAAGCCCTTTGTGTGCCTAATGCAATATGCAACGCATACGTCAGCATTATACGTGGCACGCCTGTCGCCTTGCAGTTGTTTATAATGGTGTTTGCGATATTTGCAATAAGAGGATTTCCTTTGGAAATAACGGCAATTTTGACATTCGGCATAAATTCGGGCGCATACGTATCCGAAAGCATAAGAGCAGGCATTATGTCTATTGACAAAGGTCAGACGGAAGCCGGCAGGTCGCTAGGCTTAAACGGTATACAGACAATGCGTTTGATTGTTATACCTCAGGCAATCAAAAACGTAATTCCCACTATCGGCAACGAACTTATTGCCTTGGTAAAAGAAACTTCAATAGTAAGTATGGTAGGGTTAATCGACCTTACGAACGCCGCAAAGATAATAGGTGCCGGCGACAAAATGGCAGACTATTTGGTGCCAATGTTGGTTGCGGCGGTATTCTATTTAATTATTGTTTACGCAATTGCATTTTTAATTAAGTTTATAGAAAAGAAATTACGCAGGGGTGAACGCTCATGAATGAAGTTATAATTTCCACAAAAAATTTAATAAAAGACTACCCTATCGAGCACCATTCGTTACACGTTAAAAAAATAGGCAAAAGAAAGAAGAAACAAGACGAATTCGAGCAAACTATGCCTCAAGGCGATTTGACTGTAAATGAAATGATAACAGATGATGCAGAAGAATCCGCACCGGCAAAAGAAACCGTATTGCACGTCTTGAAAGGTGTAAGCGAAGAAGTACGCCGCGGAGAAAAAATCGTTATCGTCGGTCCTTCAGGCAGCGGCAAAAGCACTTTTCTGCGCTGTTTGAATTTGTTGGAAACACCTACCGACGGTCAGATATTTTTTAAGGGCGAAGACATAACTTCCAAAGAAGCAGATATAAATCTCTTTCGTCAAAAAATGGGTATGGTCTTTCAGCATTTCAACTTGTTCCCCCATCTTACCGTTCTTAAAAATATGACGCTTGCGCCTGTTCAACTTAAACTCAAAACCAAAGAGCAAGCCGAAGCCGACGCAATGGAACTCTTGCAAAAAGTAGGTCTTGTGGAAAAGGCAAGTGAATATCCAAATATGCTTTCCGGCGGACAGAAACAGCGCGTCGCAATAGTAAGAGCGCTCAATATGAACCCTGAAGTAATGTTGTTTGACGAGCCGACTTCTGCCCTAGACCCCGAAATGGTAGGAGAAGTTTTGAACGTTATGCAATCTCTTGCGGAAACAGGCATGACAATGGTTATAGTAACGCACGAAATGTCATTTGCAAAAAAAGTTGCCACCCGCGTGCTGTTTATGGACGGCGGCGTTGTTGCGGAACAAAATACACCGGAAGAATTTTTCAACAATCCGCAAAGCCCTCGCCTTAAAGAATTTTTGTCTAAGGTACGGCACATTTGATGCTTATTGCAAATTCAATTTACCGCTTATTTAAGTATTTTATATAAAACAAAAAGGAGTTCACACGAACTCCTTTTTTTTACAATGTTGTACTACATATAATAACTGCTTGCCTATTTATAGGTAAGAATTCAATTTTATAATTTACAGCATAAAAACAATATAAACTTCTTTTACTTACCTTTTTTCTCTTCCAAAAGACCGTCGTAATATTCTTTCAACTGCTCTATGTTTTCCAACGGCAAGTTTGTTTTTTGTTTCAAAAACTTGGCAAGGTCTACGTCGAAATAGGCATATTTAATTGCCCCGTCGTCAAAAGAAAATCTTATATGCGCGCAGCCTTGACCGCCGATGTCTATTACAGCAAGACTTTTAATTTTGTCATATCCGTAAATGCTTGTTTCGTTGTCACCCGTTACGTCGCCGTTTTCGTCCCTTAATATATGCGTAATTGCTATATCTTCATCGTGAAACGCAAGCGTAGTGTCGAAGTCTCTTTCGCTTTGGTAAGCATAGTTTAACACGTTGTTCGGCTCGTAATTTTCATCGTCCCAACGGTCAACGAAATCTTGCGCAGTTTGTTTCATCATTTTGACGCGCAAACTTTCGATAATAAATCCCTTGCCGTATTTAACCGCAAAATAAGCAAAATACGCGAGAGAAAGAAACACCAGCGCATAAAGCAAATACCAGCCCCACCAATCGGCAGGCGCAAGGTCGGCAAGTTTGACCACCAACACCGCAATAAACACGACTAAAAAAATCGCAAATCTGAAAACAGAACCTTTTATAAACTGTTTTTTATCCATAAACAAATCTCCTTTTAACACTACGCCAAGAGAGGCAACGCGCCGTAAATAATTATACCAAGCACGGCAGAAGTAATTACCAAAACAAACGGATGTGTTTTTTTGCCTTTGATTTTAATGCGCGACAAGGCAAAAATAACAATAAATATACCCAACGCCCACGCATCGAAGTTTGAAAAATCAAAATTAAAGTCCTTAAACGACACGTTAGGCAAAATCGCGCTTACACACAAAGTAACCGCCGCGGAAAGTATAAGCCCCGCCACAACGGGCTTAAAGCCCCAAAACATATTTTTAACCAACTTGCTGTTGTTAAATTTGGCAAACAGTTTTGCAATTATAAGTATAATTACAAACGACGGCAAAACAACGCCGACTGTCGCACACAACGACCCCAAAACGCCGGCGGTGTGATAACCGACGAAAGTCGCCATATTTATAGCAAACGGTCCCGGCGTAGACTCTGCAATGCCGATAAAGTTGACAAAACTTTCTTCGGTAATCCATTGCCAAGACAGCACGACTTCGTTGCGAATCATCGGCAACATCGCATAACCGCCGCCTATGGTAAACAAGCCTATTTTTAAGAAAGTCAAAAACAAATTGAAGAAAATCATTTTTCAACTTCCCCCTTTGCTTTTGCCAGTCTTTTTGCCACTATTGATTGATAAATTACACCGAACAATCCGCCTGCGATAATGATAAACACAACGTCTATTTTTGTAAGCGTCGCAAGTGCAAATGCAATTACCGTTACCAAAATCGTAACAAACATTTTAGGCACTTGCTTAGTCATTTTTATACCGGCGTTTACCACAAGCGCAACTACGCCGGCTCTTATACCCTTAAACGCGCTCTGCACCCACACGTTGCCTTCCACCAACGCCAGGCAAAGCGAAATTATCAAGATTATTATGAACGACGGAATTATCAAACCGAGCGTAGAAAAAAACGAACCCCAAAATCCGCCGCGCTGATAGCCGACGAAAGTGGCCATATTGACGGCTATAGGTCCGGGAGTGGCCTCCGCAACGGCAACCATATCGGACACGATGCTTTCCTGCATCCAACCTTTTTTTTCTACAATTTCTTTTTCTATCATAGGCAGCATTGCATAACCGCCGCCGAACGTAAACAGCCCTATTTTGAAAAACGTCCAAAACAGACTTAACAAATCTTTGAAAGAAACTTTTTCTCTACGTGTCTTTTGCTTTTCCGTTTCAATGCCGTTTTCTTTTATTTCTTGCTCTTCGGCAAGACGATTTTCTTTATCTTCCATATTGCAAATATATTACCACATACTAAACGCCTTGCAAATTAAATTCGGGCACGAATTTTTCGTCCGCGGCAGATAAGTCCTGAACGAAAGCATTTGCAAAACCTTTTTGAATAGCATAATTTACCACTCTGTCGTATTCTCGCTGCGTAATTTTTCTGTTTATTTCCGCCATTCTTTCTGCCTTAAAAAACGGCTCGTATTGCGCCATTAAAGAAACGTAAGTTTCAACACCGAAATTATCCGCAATAATATCCAAAATCTTTATGCTTTGGTCGGTAAGGTTCGGCAAAATCAAATGCCTTATAGCAACCCCGCTTTTCATCAATCCGTCTGCAAAAACGTCTTTTGGTTGCTGCCGTTTCATTTCGCAAACGGCAGACAAATTTTTTTGAGGATAATCAATCGCGTCGGACAATTTTTTTGCAACATTGCCGTCTGCATACTTCATATCGGGTAGCCATACGTCAACGACGCCCTCAAACCTTTTGAGTATTTCTGCTTCTTCATAACCACCGCAGTTGAAAACTATCGGCAGATTATAATGTTTCTTAAATTTTTGCAACGACGGCAAAATTAAATCGGCGTAATGCGTCGGCGTAACGAGATTTATATTTTCCGCACCCAGTTCTGCAAGTCTTGCAAAAATGCCGTATAAATCCTGCGCCGAAACTTCTTTGCCGAAACCCTCGTGCGATATTTTATAGTTTTGACAGAAAATACACTTCAAATTGCAGTGGCTGAAAAACACCGTTCCGCTGCCGTTTTTTCCGCTGATAAACGGTTCTTCCCACGCGTGAAGTGCCGCCCGTGCAACTTTTATTTTTCCGCTTGCGCCGCAGTAGCCCACACTGTTTTTTCTGTCTGCGCCGCACTTACGCGGGCACTCGAAACACTTAGTCATTTAATCAATCTTTGCGTAATTTTTTTGCAGCGGTCATAAATTTCTTCAACAGGCACGCCTATATTAAATTTGCCGTCCCGATACAAAATCTTACCCGCTACAACGGTCATTTTTACGTTGCTTTTATCGGCAGAATAAACAAGCGCCTTTTTCAAATTGGCAATAGGTTGCATATTCGGTCTGTTTAAGTCAATTACAACAAAATCGGCTTGTTTGCCTTCCGCAATGCAGTCGCAGTCATCAAGCCGCATAGCTTTTGCACCGTTTACAGTTGCCATTTTAAGCACGGCTTCTGCAGGCATTACGCTCGGGTCGCCGCTGTTTGCTTTTTGCAAAGTACACGCAAGATACATTTCTCTAAACATATCCAAACTGTTGTTGCTTGCAGGTCCGTCCGTGCCTATCGCTATATTTAAGCCGCAATCGGCCATTTTGCACAGAGGTGCAATGCCGTTTGCAAGTTTGAGGTTGCTTGCAGGGTTTGTAACGACCGTTACCCCTTTTTTTGCAAGCAGTTGCATTTCTTCATCGCTCAAATAAACGCAGTGATAAGCCATACCGCCGTTGTCGAACAAACCGCATTCTGCCAAAACAAAAGCGGGACTTTTGCCGTATCTTTTTATACAGTCGTCAACTTCTTTTTTACTTTCCGACAGATGCACCGACACGGGAGAATTAAGTTTTTTTGCAAGTTTTGCCGTACCGATAATAAAATCTTCCGACGCGGTATATTCCGCATGCACGCCAAGTTCGTATCTTATAAGCGGACTGCCGCCGTTTAGTTTTTTATAATTTGCTTCGCATTCTTCCAAGACGTCCTGCGTTTTTTTGCCAAGGTCGTTGGTGCCCTTTACAAATACGCAACGCATACCCGCGTCAGCCATTGCTTTGATTAGCCACTCGTCAAAAAAATACATATCGCAAACTGCCGTAATACCTGCGGAAACGTATTCTGCAACAGAAAGCATTGTTCCCCAATAGACGTCGTCGCCCGTCAACTTTGCTTCTAGCGGAAAAATCTTTTGGTTAAGCCACACGTCCAAAGGCAAATCGTCCGCGTTGTTGCGAAACAGCGACATAGGCGAATGACAATGACAGTCCTTAAACCCCGGCATAATAATGTTGCCGCACAAGTCGATTTCTTCGTCAAACACTTTGTCCGTTTGCCGACTGCCGACGTAGGTTATCTTGTTGTTGTCTGTATGCACTTCTCCAAAAAAAGTATCGTCGCTGCCGTTCATCGTCATAACGAAAGCATTAAAAAATCTCTTTTTCATAAGCAGATTGTAACATATCACCGACGAAATTGTAAAACAAACAAAAACAAGACCGAAAAAATATTATATATTTATAAAAACGAGTAACACGCAAAATGCAATAAACAAAATTTTACTAAACCGTTGAATTTTATTAAACCTTGTTGTACAATAAACCAAAGGAGACATTATGAATAAAAATACCGTAATTTTTAATCATCCGCTTATCAGTCATAAAATAGCACTGCTTCGCGACGTAAACACGGGCACAAGACAGTTTAGAGAACTCGTAGGAGAAATAGCAATGCTTATGGCATACGAAGCATTGAAAGATATTGAAACGGTCGAAAAAGAAATAACCACCCCGTTGGAAACCGTTACCCAAAAGACGGTAAAAGAAAACTCAGTAGCAATAATACCGATTTTGCGCGCAGGTCTTGGTATGGTAAACGGCGTGCAATCTTTGCTGCCAACCGCAAAAGTCGGACATATAGGCTTATACCGCGACCCAAAAACCTTGACCCCTGCCGACTATTACTGCAAACTGCCTGAAAATATAAAAGATATGACTGCGGTTTTGCTTGACCCTATGCTTGCGACAGGCGGTTCTGCAAGCGAAGCGATAGGCTATCTTAAAAAGAGCGGCTGCAAAAAAATAAAACTTATGTCGATAATAGCCGCACCTCAGGGCATAGAAAAAATAGAAACAGACCATCCCGACATTCAACTTTACGTTGCCTGCAAAGACGGCAAACTAAATTCCGAAGGTTACATAGTCCCGGGTCTCGGCGACGCAGGCGACAGATTGTTCGGCACGAAATAAGTTACAAACCGTAATATAAAAGAAAAAGAAGTAACAAAACCGTTACTTCTTTTTTATTTGATTTCAAATGCAAACTTTTGCATAATGTCAAAACAATTCAATCAATGTAAATTTTTTATCTCTTATCAAACGGAATATATTCTCTCCTAGGGCAAATGCTTTCGTACGCAGGACGAATTATCTTTCCGCCGTTTACAAGTTCTTCTAGACGATGAGCGCTCCAACCGGCAATTCTTGCAGTGGCAAAAAGCGGCGTATAAAGCTCCTGAGGCAAATCCAACATACTGTAAACAAAACCGCTGTAAAAATCCACGTTGCAACTTACGCCTTTGTAAATTTTTCTCTTTTCCGCGATAACCTGCGGCGCAAGTTTTTCCACCAAAGAGTATAGTCCGAATTCTTCATCTCTGCCCTTTTCTTCTGACAGCTTCTGAACAAAACTTTTGAAAATATCCGCGCGCGGGTCGGAAAGAGAATAAACCGCGTGCCCCATACCGTAAATAAGCCCCGATTTATCGAATGCCTTTTTGTTTAATAATTTGCTTAAATATGCCTTGACTTCGTCTTCGTCTTTCCAGTCTTTTACGTTTTCTTTAATGTTATTGAACATCTTGGTTACTTTTACGTTTGCTCCGCCGTGTTTAGGTCCTTTAAGAGAGCACAAAGCCGACGCAATTGCAGAATATGTATCCGTGCCGGAAGAACTTACCACGTGCGTGGTAAAGGTCGAGTTGTTGCCGCCACCGTGCTCTGCGTGAAGCACCAACGCAATGTCAAGAACTCGCGCCTCCAAATCGGTAAAGTTTTTGTCGTGCCTTAACAGATACAAAATATTTTCCGCCGTGGAAAGTTCCGCTTGCGGCGGATGTATAAACAAACTGCTGTTGCCGCCGTCGTAAGAATAAGCCTGATAGCCGTAAACGGCAAACATCGGAAACGTTGCCATAAGCGACATACACTGTCTTACGACGTTTGCAACCGAAGTATCGTCGGGATTGTCGTCGTAAGAATACATAGTCAAAACGCAGCGCGCAAGCATATTCATCATGTCGCTAGGCGGTGCTTTAAGTATAACGTCCTTTACGAAATTTCGCGGAAGGTTGCGGAAAAAGCCCAACTGCTTTTTGAATTGGTCGAATTCTTCTTTATTTGGCAGATTGCCGAACATAAGCAAGTATGAAACAGATTCAAACCCAAACCGCTTTTCGTTAAAAAAGCCCTTTACTATATCTTTTACGTTTATTCCGCGATAGTACAACTCGCCCTCTATCGGCACGGATTTACCGTCCACAATTTTATGCGACCTGATTTCGGAAATATTGGTAAGACCGGCAAGTACGCCCTTGCCGTTTAAGTCGCGCAGCCCGCGTTTTACGTCATATTTTTCGTAAAACTCCGACGGCACCATAGAACAGTTTTCACACTTTTCCGACAACTGTTTGATGTAAGGCGTAAGTTCTGAATAAGGATTTTTCGCCATAAATATAAACCTCCATCATTAGTTTTGTATTACTTTAACGCCGGTTGACCGACGTTGCCGACAAATAAAAATTTAAGACAAAATTTGCAAAAAACGCTAAGACAACAATACAAAAATTAAAAATTGTATCATTTCAAATTTGCAGCCGTGTGAAATTTGCAAAAATAATTTGAAACACGACTGCGCAATAACAAAGCCCTCAAACTCTAAAATTGCTTTACTTTTAATTTATTATAACACAATATGCATATTTTGGCAACCGACAGTCTGCGGAGGTTTGTATTGTTATCTTTACAAAATCCGTCGGGATTTTTGGCTTGTTTGTGTTTTGACAATCTTAAAAGCCGTTTATCACAAGATATGCAATCTGCTTACAGATTGCAAAAGCAAATTTCTGCTTGCCGTCTTTTATAAATAAACACCAAAATTATAGTCTTGAATTCATTGCTTATTTTGCCAAAACCCAAAGCGGCTTGCATAATTGCAAGCCGCTTTGGAGTTTGTTGCATTCCGAAAAGTTCTTTATCTATAAAACGCAAGTTACGCCGTCCTGCGATTTATATATAGACTTTGTTTTGTTTTTACAAATTTATATTACTGTGCCGTTTTTATAGTTGCAGTTAGATTTTCCTGATATTTTACAACGTAGTTTTGCGCGTCTTTTCCGCCGAGTATACATTTTTCTATAATAACCGGTTTATTTTCTCCCGCGTCGGGCATTTCGAATCTTGCGGAAAGTTCTGCAACGTTTACTTCGTCTCCCGTTGCAACTCCGTCGAAATTGCCTAAAATGCCGAACGTCGCGTTTGTATTACCGTCGTAATATTTGTCTGAAACCGCAAAGTCGCACATAACGACGGTTTTAGGTAAAATTTCACCGTACACGCTGTTTACTGCCAAGCGGTAATTTTGCGCGTCCTTGCCCTCAAGCGCAGCGCCGTCAAAATTTATTTGTTTATTTGCGCCTGCGTTTTTGTCAACGAAGTGCGCGGAATTATATTTGAGTGTAACAGTGTCGCCGCACAAAACGCCGTTCAACACAAATTTGCCGCTTACGTCGGTGCTGCCGTCGTAAATTTTGCTTGCGTTCTGTGAAGAAACAGTCAATGTTTTAGGCAATACGGTCAATTTTCCGCCGACTATCTGTACGTCGTATTTTGAGTTTGTCGGCACCGTCTTTATATTATACTCGCCTACAGCAGAGTTTTTTGCCGCGTCGAATTGCGGAACAAACAAGAAGTTTGCGCTTTTTGCATCGTCCCCGTCAACAAACCCCGAAACTTCATATTGCGGAACGGGATTTTCCTCTCCGTAAACCTTTTTGCAATCGTTTACCTTAACCGTAAGCACAGGTTTAAGAACTTCCACTTCTTTTTGCACCGTAAGGTTGTCATAGCCCTCTACCTGTGCCGTTACTCTATGTTTGCCTACCGACGAAAAATTGTGCTGCAAAGTAAGGCTTTCGTTTTGCTTTGTGGTACCGCGCTGCACTTCCACGCCGTCAACCGTCCAAATAACCGTGCTTTCTTCTTCGAAATTAACAGGCTTGTCAAACTTTAAGGTAAGTTTGCTTTGCGAGCCGTATCGTATTTGCTGCTCGGTCGCAAGGTTTGCCGTTGCCATATCAGGCGATACGCTGAACGTGCCGAACACGTTTAACGCCAACAACAATAAAATTGCCACAAACACCGCCGTCCAAAAAAACGCGCTGCCGAATATGCTTTTTTTGCGCTCTTTTTTTACCTGTGCGCCGCCGTCGACTGCAGGCGCAATATTTTTATCGCCGTCTTTTGCAATCTTTTTATTTTGTGCCGTGTCCGACGAAATATTTTTGCATTTTCCTTCCGCAGATTTACTTCCCTTTACATTTGCGGAAGTTTTTTTCTTTACAGTTTGTTTTTGAGTTTCTTTTTCTTTTCTTTCCATTGCAAACCTCCAAACAAAAACAGTATGTGTAAAAAACCGTTATTTTATTTACAGACGCTTTTTGTTGATATATTGAGGAAGAAATATTCTATCAAATAGAAATCCGTTATTAAAACAAAACCGCCCCCGACGCAAAACGTCAGGGGCGGTAAGGTTTTTTATTTACTTTTGCACAAAAAATTATTTCTTAGAGCGCGTATCGATATGACCGAAGTAAAAAGTAATTACTTCTTCCACAAACTCTCTGCGTTTTTCTTTGTCGGTTGTGCTGCCGATAATATCAAACAAACAGTGCAAAAACGACCTCGAAATAATGTTTGTCAAATCGGGATTTTTAATGGCTTCATTTTCATCGCGCATAATAGAGGCTATTTTTTGCGCCGTTACGTCTTCGAGATATTTGGAAAACTGTCTGTAATATGCAGTATTGCCGCGACGCAAAATGACGATTTCATCATCGTGCTCCACCATAAAGTCGGATAGCTTTTCCGATACGGAATGCAAATCATCGCCTGCAATAAAATACTTTTCCTGCGCAAACTCTTTTACGCTGTCAATAAGCGGTTGAATAATTGCAATATACAATGCTTCTTTATTGTCGTAATATCTGTAAATATTACCCAAAGAAATGCCTGCATTTTTTGCAATATCGCGTATAGACGCATCTTGATAACCGCGTGTTTTGAATTCTTCTACAGCCGCCTTATAAATTTTTTGTCTGACGTTATCTTTCAAATACTGCATTTTACTTCTTCCTTTGTGGCAGATTGGCAAATTTTATAAATAAACTTTCAACCGCAAAAAGCATATCAAAAATGAACGCTTGTGTCAACTTTATTTATTTTCAGCCAAAAATTTTTCGGCAAAATCAACTGCAGCAAACACCAACACCAAACAAGGACGCGCATTATATTCTTCTTCCGTAGCAAGGCTTAAATCGCGGTAAGTTGCAAGTTTTTCTTTGTCATAAACCAAATCGGCGCAGTCGATACTGCCGAACTTTTGCTTAAAAGCCTTTACGACGGCATCGAATTTGTTTGCAAATTCCATTTTTGCAGACGGTTCCGCACCGCCGGCGATAAGTCCGGCAGCAATGGCAACGCCAGTCAACGCGCCGCAAATGCTTTCGTTATGTACAAACCCCCTGCCGAATGCGATTGCCGCTTTTTTCAGTTGGTCTTCCGAAAGTCCGCATTCTTTTGCAAATGCACACGCCGCAGATTGCGAACAGCTGTAATTTTGCATAAACAATTCCTTTGCTTTTTGCTTATTCATTTTTTATCCTCCGTTAAAATTAAAATAATTGTTAATTAAATTTGTTTATCATAAATTATTTAATTATTGAAATTTATTTTATATTTTCAAAAATTCTTCCATTGTCAAAAGTTGCACGGCATCCCCCATGTCTGTGCGCATTTTTAAGTATCTCTCTCTGTTTGCCGACGACTCGCTTATCTCGTTGAATTTTACGTAAAAATCGCACTTGCCTGCTTTTGCCGTATATTCTCCGCCTTCACGCACAATCTTTTCGACAACCGGCGCCCAGACGCTTTCTTCCGCGACTTCCAAATCGCGCGAAAGCGCAACCGTCTTGCCTTTTAATTTTTGTCCCTTTTTAATTTTTTCTTTGTTTAACTGCGATATTTTTTTCTTTATCTTTTCTATCGCGCTTTTGGTGATATTCTTTTTGCTCAACTGCCCGGTAAGCGACACGGGTCTGGTTATTTCAAAATCCTTGTTTTGTCCGCGGCGCACGTTGTATTCTTTAAGCAGTCCGTCAACGGTAAGGTTTGTGGTAAAACACAAAAATTTGAGCGTAAGCATAGACATTAACGCGTCTTCGTCGGAATAATGCTGTTGAAATTTTATACCCAACTCGTCTGCTATTTTGTCAAGTCCCTTTACGTTTATGTCCCCCTTAAAGCACTTGTACAGCAACTGAGAACATATAAACTCGAAGTTTATACACGGCAAATTATACTTTTTAGTGGCGGCGTTAAGCATACGCACGTCGCTGTCAACCGCATGTCCCAAAACAATCGTATCGGGAGCAGTAAGCAAAGATTTGATTTCGTCGTATCTTCCCTTAAAGTCGGGCGACTTTTCCAACAACTTTTTGTCCAAATGCAAATCTATGCCGACGTTTGGTCTGGTGCCGTTTAAGTTGTATTTAGAGCGCGGGTTAATCCACAAATTTTCTTTACGCAAAATCTCGAAATTTTCGTCCGCAATTACTATACCGACCGAACAAATACTTGCAGGATTAAAACCGTTTGCCGCTTCTATATCGAATGCCAAATATTTCATAACAACACAAACAGTATATCATAAACACCGTCAAACAACAATAAAAAAATACGGCGTCTTAATTCTACAAGTAAATGCAACACAGCAAATTTTGCGATTATTCAGTCAGCCAAACCCACATACTTTTATTTGATTTTTTACAACAGGAAAACATACAACTTGTTACGATAAATTTGCGGCAACACGCCCGTTTGACATAAAAGCAGATTTGTTGTAGTATTTTGACTAATCAAAATAATGCGAAGGAGAAAACCGTTATGGAAAAATACAAAAATCCGAATAATGCTTTGCAAATTTTGGACGACAAAACGATAAAAGAACTGTCGAAACAGATATTTGATTTAAGAAAACTTATGGCATACAGCAAATGCGCCATAATGGAAGTAGAAACAAAACTTAACGTGCTTAACGAAGAGTTTTCTATGTTGCGCGACCGCAACCCGATAGAATCCATAAAAACCAGACTTAAAAGCGCCGACAGTATACTAAACAAGTTGGAAAGAAAAGGTCTGCCAATAACCTTAGAAGCAGTGGAGGAACATATAAACGACGTAGCAGGCATAAGGGTAATTTGCTCTTTTGTGGAAGACGTCTATCTGATTGCCGACGCATTGCTGTCCCAAGACGACATAAAACTTATACAAGAAAAGGATTATATTTCAAACCCCAAACAAAACGGCTATCGCAGTTTGCATTTGATTGTAGAAGTGCCTATCTTTTTGGCAGAAGAAAAACGCCCTATGAAAGTAGAAATTCAACTGCGCACCATAGCAATGGATTGTTGGGCAAGTTTAGAGCATAAACTCAAATATAAAAAGAGTTATGCCTATACGGAAGAAATGGCAGACGAACTTTTTCAATGCGCGGTGATAAGCGCAAGACTTGACGCAAAAATGGAAACCATACGCAAAAAAATAGAAGAAGATTTGTCGGTAAATAAAAAAGACTTATAACTACCGACGACTATATAGCTTACTAACAGTTAAAAAATCAATTTGCATTATAAAAAAATAAAATATAGCAAAACACCCTAAATTTTTATTTAGGGTGTTTTTATTTTAAGTTTTCAAAAAATCTTTGATTATAAAAGTTCTTTTCTTGCGTTGACGTAATTTACAAGCATTTCCAAAGTACCGTCTATGCCAAGTCTGCTGCTGTTTATTGAAAGGTCGTAGTTTTTGCTGTCGCCCCATTTGCCTTCGCAATGAGCGTCGTGATAAGCCTTTCTCTTTTTGTCCTGTTTTTTAATCATATCTTGAGCTTTTGCCTTGTCTACGCCGTGTATCTTTTGGATACGCTCTGCCTTTTTGTCTGCGTCCGCAAGCACAAAGATTGTAGTAAGACAATCAAACCCTTTAAGCACTTCTTCCGAGCAACGACCCACTACTACAAACGACTCGCCGTCTTTTGCCTTTTTCTTCAAAAAGTTAAATTGCATTTCGGCAACGTTCTTTTCGTTTGAATTGCTGAATCCCCTTACCGTTCTCGAAATAACGGGACTTTTTTGCAATTCGTCATACGGCGTAAGATTTTCCGCATTCATACCGTGCTCGTTTGCAACCTCTTGCAATAAGTTGCTGTCGTATAAATTTAAGTTGAATTTTTCTGCAAGTCTGCTTGCAATTTCGTGTCCGCCGCTGCCATACTCACGGCCGATTGAAATGATAATTTGTTTTTCTGCCATAAAATGCCCCCTTCAATTAAACCAAATATCTAAGGAAGATAAGACCCGTGCCGATTGCCAAAACTATCAACGTTGCAGGCACCATATATTTGCAATATTTGCCCCAACCGATAGGATGACCGGATTTTGCCGAAACAGACATACCTACGACGTTTGCCGACGCACCGATAGGCGTTGCATTTCCGCCGATGTCGGTACCTATTGCCAATGTCCAAGCAAGAGTATGCAAATCTATACCCGCCGTAATTGCAGCCAATTCCTGAATAATAGGAACCATCGTTGCCGAAAACGGAATGTTGTCTACAAACGCGCTTGCGATTGCCGACAGCCACAAGATAATTGCAACAAGCAAGAATACGTTTCCGCCGCTTATACTTGCGATAGCGTCTGCAATAAGTTTCAAAATTCCCGTATGTTCCAAACCGCCTACGACTATAAACAAACCTATGAAAAACAACAGCGTTTTATAATCTACTTTTTTAAGAATTTCCGCCGTTTCCTTACCGTTGAATATAAGAGAGATTATAACAGTAAGCACCGCAATAAAGATACCTATGGAAGAAACGGTAAGTCCCGTCCAAGCGTGAGTAACGAGAAGCACAACCGCCAAACCGAAGATAACGCAGCTTGCTGCAAACAAGCCTTTGTTTTCTATCTTAACGGCAAGTTGCTCGTGCGGTATTTCTTCCGGAGATACGCCTGCTTTCAACTGCTTGCGGAACACGAAGTAGAAATAAAATATGATAAGCACAAGCGAAATGCCTGCAATCATACCGGTGTTTGTCAAAAAGTCAAAGAAGCTGTAACCAAGTTGCGTACCGATAATTATATTTGGAGGGTCGCCGCACATTGTAGCCGAGCCGCCCAAATTAGCGCAGAAGATTTCCGCCAAAATCATAGGTACGGGGTTGAATTTAAGCAACCTTGAAAGTTCTACCGTAACTGCCGCCAAGAACAATATTACCGTAATGCTGTCGATAAACATTGCCAAAATTGCCGACATAATCATAAAGGTTATGAAGATAGGCACCGGTTTGAACTTTACAAGTTTTGCTATGGTCATGCACAGCCAGCGGAAAAACCCTGCTTTTGCCATACCCTCTACCATAACCATCATACCTGCGATAAACAAAATAGTTTCCCAGTTTATGCCTGTTGTAGATTCCGCAACACCGTTAGGGTCCTGCCACCAGAAATGCGTCGAAACTATCGATTGTAAATTTATCGTGTCCCACATACCCTGCCAATCGAAAGACAAGCAGAAGCCAAACACAATAACGAGCATTGCCGCGCCGCACGCAAGCGTTGCCCATTGCCGCTCTATTTTTTCCGTAATAACGAGTACAAACATTGCAATAAAGATAACGACTGCAAATATCTGCGCTATACTCATAAAGCGAAGCCTCCTTTTTCTTTAAGTAAATTTTTGCGTGCGCGTAAAAACCACAACTTTATATTCTGTTTTAAGTCAACCGTCAATTACTTTGACAAAATTTCACTTTTCAGCACACGCATAAAATTATAGCGTATTTTTCAAAAATTTTCAACTTAATTAAAGTTTTTTCACGCCGTTAAAATTTTAATTACTTTTATTTATATACACCTGCCGACAAAGTTTTTTAACGTCGCAGACCCTGTAAAATAAAACAGAGGGCAACTTTTGCCCTCTATTTTATTGAAATTCCGTTGTTTTCACGGTATATACTCAAACGCTATATCGCCCCTTGCATACTCGTAGTCATCAAGTTTAATTTCCTTAAAGCCGAATTTTTCGTAAATGTGTATAGCCGGCTTTAACTTGCTGTTGGAAAGTATAAACAGCCTTTTTGCGCCGCAGTTTAACGCCCATTGCATAGCGGCATCAAACACCGCGCTGCCTGCGCCTTTGTGGTTGACGGCTTTGTTAGAACCGAGTTTACAGATTTCCCAAGTATCGCCTTTCATAGGCTTTGCCATACAGGTTGCAAGTGTAACATCATCGTCTATTGCAAAAAATATCATTGCGCCGGACTCTATTTCTTCGTCAATATCTTCAAACGTTTCCAAATCGTGATCTTCCAACCGACCGAAATAATCTAAAATCCAATCGGTATTGAACTTTATAAAATCGTTTCTGTATTTTTCTTCAAACTTAACGATTTGCATAACTTTTTCCTTAACTTATTTTAATTTTGTTTAACGGCATTTCAAATTCAATATTATATGAATTCTTTTTGATTTGACTTTACAAAAAAGAGACAAAAATCTGTCTCTTTAATTTGTCTTATTCATAGTAGGCAAAAACAAAGCAAAAAATTACTTATTTTTATGCGCATGTGCGGTGATTATCGTAAAACTGTAAGAATTTATCGTAATTACACAGTCGCCCGTCTCGGCATAATAGTTTTTGCCCTTTTTTGTTATTTTGGTTTTGGGACTTAAAATAGCATTTTTGCACCACTCCGCAACGTCGCAACTTAAATTAAGGTTTTTGCTTATGCGTTTTACCCCGAGTTGCGTTGTGTGAAGTTTATTAACGTTGTTTATTAAACGCTCCACCGATTAAAACCTTGCGCCGCAGTTTTCACAAAAATATTTATGCTCATGCCACCTGTTGTCGTCTATTTGAACTATACCCAAACCGCCGCTGAAATCCAGCCCGTTGTTGACACCGTAAGAAATGCCGTGTCCTGACGCAACCGAAATTCCGTCCGACATAGGTTTAGGTCTTATCAACGGGAAATGACCGCAAATCGGGCATTTGAATTCTGTTTTGCGCTCTTCTATTTCTTTTTTTCTATCTTCCTCTAATTTTGACCACGCATCTTTGGTTATTTGATTTCTTTGTTTCATGAAATCCCTATATCCTGCCATAACACTTACACCCCATTGTCATTGCTAAATTTTTATTCCCACTCTATGGTTGCAGGAGGCTTGCTGGTGATATCGTAAACTATGCGGTTTATATGTTTGACTTCGTTTACGATTCTTGTGGACACTTTTTCCAAAACGTCATACGGTATTCTTGCCCAATCCGCCGTCATACCGTCTACGCTAGTTACAGCACGAAGTGCCAAGGTGTAGTCGTAAGTTCTTTCATCGCCCATTACGCCTACCGAGCGGTTGCCTGTAAGAACAGCGAAATATTGCCATATAAGCGGAGCCTGTCCTGCCTTTGCAAGTTCGTCGCGGAAGATAAAGTCCGCATCGCGAAGCAAATCCAACTTATCTTCGGTAATTTCGCCTATTATCCTTATTGCCAAGCCCGGACCCGGGAAAGGCTGTCTTTGCACTATGCTGTCAGGCAAGCCGATTTCCGTACCAACCTGTCTTACTTCGTCCTTAAACAGATTGCGCAGCGGCTCGATAATTTCCTTAAAATCGACTACGTCAGGCAAACCGCCTACGTTGTGATGGCTCTTTATTACAGCACTTGTAGGGCTTCCGCTTTCTATAACGTCCGGGTAAATCGTGCCTTGAACGAGAAAGTCCACCGCGCCTATTTTTTTTGCTTCTGCCTCGAATACCTTTATAAACTCGGCGCCTATGATTTTGCGTTTTGTTTCGGGGTCGGTTACGCCTTTAAGTTTAGACAAAAATCTGTCTTTTGCATCCGCCATAATGAGGTTCATTCCCTGTTCTTCCTTAAAGACTCTCATTATTTCTTCCGACTCGTTTTTACGCATCATTCCGTGGTCTACATAAATGCAGGTAAGTTGCTTGCCCACCGCTTTGTAAACAAGCTGTGCCGCAACCGCGCTGTCTACGCCTCCGGACAATGCGCACAAAACTTTTTTGCCGCCGACCTTTTCTTTAATATTTTTTATTGTTTCCTGCGCAACGTTTTCCGCAGTCCAACTGCCGTCGCACTTGCAAACGTTGTACAAAAAGTTTTTAAGTATGTTTGCGCCGTACTCCGTATGCATGACCTCAGGGTGAAACTGCACGCCGTAAATTTTACGGCTGTCGTTTTCCATACCCGCGATGGGACAAGTAGCGGTAGTTGCCGTTACTTCAAAGCCATTCGGTGCCTGAGCGATATAGTCGGTATGACTCATCCAACATACGCTCTTTTGCGGAATATCTTCAAACAAAGTTGACTTTTTGACGGTCATTTCCTGCTTGCCGTATTCTCTCATCGTTGCACTTGAAACTTTGCCGCCAAGCGTATGCGCTATAAACTGCACGCCGTAACATATACCCAAAATAGGCACGTTAAGGTCAAACACGCCTTTGTCAAGTCTCGGCGAAGTTTCGAGATAAACGCTGTTAGGTCCGCCCGTGAAGATAAGACCTATCGGGTCGTAAGATTTAATTCTTTCAAGACTTACGGTGTAAGGCAGCATTTCGCAATATACGTTGTTTTCCCTTACGCGGCGGGTGATTAGTTGATTATATTGTCCGCCGAAGTCAATTACTAAAACCGTTTGCTTTTTCATTTACAATCCTTTGCTTAACTGCGCGTCGTGTAGTTAGGCGCTTCTTTTGTTATTGTGATGTCGTGCGGATGGCTTTCCTGCAAGCCTGCATTTGTAATACGCACGAATTTTGCGTCTTTCTTTAATGCCTCTATATCTTTTGCACCGGCATAACCCATACCTGCGCGCAAACCGCCTACAAGTTGATAAACGCTTTCCGACAGATGTCCGCGGTAAGGAACGCGTCCTTCAACGCCTTCCGGTACAAATTTTTTGCTGTTTTCTTGGAAGTACCTGTCCTTAGAGCCTTGCGCCATTGCAGGGAGAGAACCCATTCCGCGGTAAACCTTAAAGTTTCTGCCTTGGTAAATTTCCATTTCTCCGGGGCTTTCGGTCGTGCCGGCAAACAGACTACCTATCATAACCGCAGACGCGCCTGCCGCAATCGCCTTTACGATGTCGCCGGAGTATTTTATACCGCCGTCGGCAACAATTTTTTTGCCGAGTTTGTCTGCCGCTTCCGCACAGTCCAAAACGGCGGTAAGTTGAGGCATACCGATACCTGCAACTACGCGCGTAGTACAGATAGAACCGGGACCGATGCCTACTTTTACTACGTCTGCGCCTGCTTCGATAAGCGCCTTTGTTGCTTCTGCCGTAGCGACGTTGCCCGCCATAATAGCGACGTTAGGGAAGCGTTTGCGAATTTCTTTAACTTTTTCCAATACAAATTTGCTATGACCGTGCGCAGTGTCGATACCTATCAAGTCAACCTTAGCGTCGACCAAAGCCTGTACGCGCTCCATAGTGTTTGCGGAAGTGCCTACTGCCGCGCCTACCAAAAGTCTGCCTTTTGCATCTTTTGCCGAACGAGGATACTGTGTTGCTTTTTCTATATCTTTAATTGTGATAAGACCTTTCAATATACCGTTTTTGTCAACGATAGGCAATTTTTCTATCCTGTGCTTGCCTAAAATCTTTTGAGCTTCTTCAAGCGTAGTGCCTTGCGGAGCAGTAACCAAATTTTCTTTGGTCATTACGTTGCTTATAGGCTGGTCGAAGTTTGTTTCGAAACGTAAGTCGCGGTTTGTCAAAATACCAACCAACTTTCCGTTATCGTCTACAGCCGGCACGCCTGAAATTTTATATCTGCTCATAAGAGCAAGTGCTTCGGTAATAGAGTTTTCGGGATGAAGAAAAAACGGGTCTGTAATTACACCGTGTTCGCTTCTCTTTACTCTGTCTACGTGGTTCGCCTGTTCCTCTATAGACATATTTTTGTGTATAATGCCGATACCGCCCTCTCTTGCAATTGCAATGGCAAGTTTGCTTTCAGTTACGGTATCCATTGCCGCACTCAAAAGCGGAATATTTAAGTTGATGCCTTTGCACAATGACGTTTTAAGGTCGACTTTGTCAGGCGTAACTTCCGATGCGCTCGGCACTACCAACACGTCGTCAAACGTAAGACCTTCTTTGATAATTTTTTCCATTTCATCCCCTCCGTTATTTATTTTCGTTAAAATTAAATCCTTGTATTTACGTACCATTTGCTTCACGGCAAATGCAATTTTTTGCTTAATTTTCCGGCATAGGTATTGACGCGGCGCTGTGCCAATAATATCTGTCGGTAGAGTTTATAGTTTGGTCGTCTGGTCTTGCGCGGCAAAGTTTGACGACGTGGCAAGCCAAATCTTTCTTTTTTGACGGATACCAATTTGTGGCAGAATACCAAGAAGTATCTATATTTGCAAATCTGCCGGAAGTATTATACATTTCGTACAAAACAGACATCGTATTGTCCAGCGGAATAGAAGTATCCGTACACAACGCGTCTACATAGCCTTTTATAGGGTTTGGCGTATACACGTTATAACCGTAGTCGCCCGCGTTGGAAATATAAGTTCCCCAACCGTTGACGTTGGTCAAATCTTTTATTGCATATTCCAAAAATTGCGCGCGGCGGTTTTCGTCATTCTTAAAAGCAAGCACCCCGCATTTTACGTAGTTGTATCTTACGTAATATTTAGCGTCATAAGACACCCTGCCTACCTTAATTGTTTTTTCGCTTATTTTTTGGCTGTACTCTTCGTGTTGCTGCAATCTCTCTGCGGAAAAATAAGCCTTGTCCCAAGACTGCGCGTCTATGCTCTTTATTAAGGAGCCCCACCAATCTTCAAAGTCGTTGCTGCGCTCTGCCTGAGTGTAAGCCAAAGCCGCCGCTGATTTTTTCATACCCAGCGAATAGAAAAAATCGCTTGAACTTTTGGGTGCAAGCAATACAAAAAAAGCGCAAAACAAAACAAGCAAAACGCATAGAACCGCTGCTGTTTTGCCTGCTGTCTTTAATATTAAATTAGACGTAGTCTGTGGCTTATCGGCTTTTTGCATATTTTTTTGCATAATTGTATTATATTATACTCGTTATGCTTAAATTTGACAAGCCCTTGCGGAAAAAAATTCCTTACTTCGTTCGTAATTCTTTTTTGCGGCGGTGAGCCGCGCGCTATTTTCAAACGCGTAAATTTCCGGCCGGCGGTCGGTTGCGCTTTTTGTCTACTGTGCGCCTACGGCACAAATATGTTTGCAAAAATAAATCTTTTGCAAACAAAACACAATATTTTAGTTTAATAACAAAAACTCACCCCCAAAGCGCAATGCACTTTGTGGGTGAGAAAAATTTGTAAATTACTTTCTTACTTATTGCTGAAAATTCAACCTTTCTTTGCGACTATTTCGCCCGTTGAGCTGTCAATCATAAGTCCGAAAAAACTCTTGTCGGGTTTGTAAACTACCACGTACCAAAAATATCTGTTGTCGTCTTCTTTGGGGCTCTTTACAAGTCTTACCGACACCTCGCAGTTGAACTTTCCGTTTTCATAGCACTCCATAAGTTTTTCTTCGAAGTTTTCTTTCAAAATATCCAAAGGTTTTACGCCGTCGGCGGAAACTTTTTGCAATTCATATTCAAACTTTTCTTCCCCTATGGTAAGCGTCAATGCAAGCGTTTCCACAGGCAAATTGCCTTCTATTGTCGCAGTCCAAATTCTGTTATTCAAAGGAGAACGCGTCAACTCTTTTTCTATTCTGTTGTTTTTTACGGTAAACTCGGCAATTATGCTTTCAGGCACGGCACCTTTCACCTGTACCTTGACAGCAATAAAATCGTGCGCATTGTTTTTTACGCCGTCTAATGCATAGTCGCTTTCGATTTTACCGCCGATGACTTCTACAAAAAAGTTGTCGTCCTGACCGTTTAATACCGTTTCGTGAATTTCGCTTACGGATTTTTCCAATGCCCTATTCATATTTTGACAGCCTACAAAACCGCAAAATAACATAATAGTCATACAGCACATTAAAAATATTTTTACACGCTTGCTCATAACTTTCTCCAACCGTTTTTGTTTTAATATATGAAAAACTTAGGACAAAGATAACCAATCAATAAAAAAAGCGAAAACTTTTGTAAGTTTCGCTTTTTAATTTATAATTAAAACAAAGTACGTTTATTTACAATTATAACTTCAACTCATGAATCAACTCTGCTCGTTTAGCGTCATATTCTTCTTCTGTTAAAATTCCGCTTGCCTTCATACTATCCAATAATGCCAACCTCTGTTTCATAATGTCAATAATTGATTTTTGCTTGTCTTCTTTTTTTGACTTTATATGCACAATAAACAAGTATATGGCAACAACTGTAAATGCAACTATTGCCATCCACATTACAAAATAACCATATGCCATACTACAATTGTACCCAGAGTATGAATCTTTACTATAAAAATTAAACACGGACACCAAAAAGAAAATTGTTTTTAGAATAAAAAGACTTGCCGCAGTAAAAAATAATATTTTTTTATTCCTTTCAGATTTCATAAACAAAAATACAGTTGCAAGTATCGGCACAAGCAAATTGAAAGACATCGATTCATTACCAAGCAAACCAATCATTGTAGCTGATGATGAACTTGCAATAGTATACCAATACAGTTTAATTACTTCATCATCGTTTGAGAAAACATATTGCACCAACGGCATAAATAAAGTCAAAAAATAAAAAGCAATTATGCCAAAAACAACCCACTTTAATTTATCAAATTTTGCCGCACTGTCAATTCTTCTTTCGTTTTCCATTTTGTCCTCCACTTATATTTATTATATGATACAAAATTTACGATGTCAATACACAAATAGCAATAATTTATTAGTATAAAACAATTTGAAAAGTTATTATTAAACTAAATTTTATTATATTATTATTCAAAATAAACAAAAAAATAAGGGAAGGCGTCGCCTTCCCGAAATAAGTTTGTGTTAGCCTTCCGAAATCGCGCTAACAGGGCATTGAGCTGCGCAAGCACCGCAATCGATACAAGTATCAGGGTCTATTTGATATTGGCTGTCGCCTTCGCTAATAGCAGATACAGGGCAAATTGCTTCGCAAGCACCACATTTGATGCATTCATCAGAAATTTTGTGTGGCATATTCGTTGCCTCCTTTTTTAAGATAACTGCATTATATCACAAACTTCGACAGGTGTGAAGAAGTTTTGCAAAAAATTATTAAAACTTTATTTTAATTTACAATACGCGAAATTTTTTATATTATGCAAACAATCTAAACGTGATAAGCCCCGATTTGCAAGAAGTTGCAATCGGGGCTTATGAACAGTTATTTTGAAACGACGATATTTCAATCCAAAATATCTTTAATTTCATCGGTAACTTCCGTATCGTCTACCGTCAAAGTTTGTTTAGCCTTAATTTCGTCAAGTTTATACTGACGAAGTTCCGTACTGCCGTCCTGCAAAGTAATTTTTGCGGTAACAATCTTTTTAAGCATATCGTTTGACTGTACTACTGCCTTGCCGTCGGGAGTTTTAATTTCCGAATTTATCTTAGGCATAAGTTTGTACGTTTCGCTGTAATGCTCGTTTTCATACTGCAAACAGCACATAAGCCTTCCGCACAAGCCGCTTATTTTGCCTGGGTTTAACGACAAGCCCTGAGTCTTTGCCATTTTTATAGAAACCCTTGCAAAATCGCCCTGACAGCTCGAACAGCAGCACGCTCTGCCGCAAGGACCCAAACCGCCAAGCAACTTTGCCTCGTCGCGTATGCCGACCTGACGAAGCTCTATCCTGATGCGGAAGTGGCTTGCCAAATCCTTTACCAACTCGCGGAAATCCACTCGGGTTTCAGAAGTAAAGTAAAAAATAACTTTGCTGTTGTCAAAGGTAAATTCGCAATCAATCAACTTCATATTGAGTTTGTGCTTTTCTATCTTTTCTTTTGCAACTTTTATTGCGTCGGCTTTTTTGTCTACGTTGGCTTGCGCCGTCTGTACGTCTTTTTCCGTCGCCTTTCTGACAACGGGTTTTAACGGGCTTATAAGTTGGCTTTCGTCCATTTCGCGCGAAGCAATGGCAACTGTGCCGTACTCTACGCCGCGAACCGTTTCCACTATTACGCCGTCGCCGACTTCAAACTCTGTTTCATTGGGAGAAAAATAATAAATTTTTCCGTTGTTCTTAAATCTTACGCCCACTATTTTCGGCATATATATTTAACCTCCAAAATCGACATAACAAGCGAGTCGATTACCGCCGCAGGATTGCAGTTGCTTTCCGTCTTTATTTTTGCCGCCGTAAGCAAATCTATAACCTTGTACAATGCCGTCGGCGAATACTTCTGTTTAATGCAAAGTATATCATTTTTTTTGTGTTTAAGCAACAGCATATCTTCGTTGGTATAAAGCATAAGCGTTTCTCTATACAAGAGCAGCAACATCTGATACACCAACTGCGGCTCGCCGGCCGACATAAGTTTGGAACACGACTTTAACGCGTCTTTTGAAGAATTCAAATTTTTTACCACATCGACGATGGCGTCGAATGCCTTGTAAAAACTCTTGTCGTTGGCATATTGCTCTGCCAACAGCGGTCTGTTGGCGCAAAAGCCCGCTGCGATTTCCGCATCGCTTTCGCTTATTCCGCAAGCGGTGAGATATTTCAAAACCTCTTCCGACGAAGTATCGTCAACGTGTATAAGCTGACAGCGCGATTTTACCGTAGCCAAAATTGCATTTTCGTTTACCGCGCCCAAAAAGAAAATGGTATTTTCCGGCGGTTCTTCCAACGTCTTTAACAACTTATTCTGCACTACGGCGGACAAAGCATCGCTGTTGTTTAATATATAAACTTTGCGCTCCCCCTCGAAAGGCTTTACGTAACAGCCGTCGATTATTTCGTTTGCGTCGGCAGTCAAAATCTTGTCTTTTTTTGGGTAAACGTGCACGTCTACGTGATTGCCGTCAAACACCTTGTTGCAGGTTATGCAAGAAAAGCAACCGCCCTTAGGGCACAGTGCCATTGCACTTGCATACGTCAAAAATTTTTGCAAATACACGGGGTCTCTGCCGGTAACGAGATAGGCGTGCGAAAACTTGTCTGCGGAAAACTGCTTCCACAAACTTTCAAACGCTTTTGTACCGCAAATCAATCTCGTAAGTTGCTCCATATTTTCTCCCTGACGATACTTCTTCACGAACAATAAAAATTGCCCGTCCTGTATATAATTTTTCGGTCGTTTATTTTACCGTACGATATTAGTTGCTTTCCGCGTTATTATCGGGAAAAATTCCTTTTTGCTTTAACGCTTCTACAATTTTATCGTGCGTCTCGAATTTGGTACCCGTGGGTTTGATAATTATAAACCGTTCTTTTTCCTGCTCTGCCACGGTTTTATAGCCTTGATATACCTTGTCGAAAAACTCGCTGCCGGCTTGCTCCAACCTGTCGGCTTTGTCCGCACCGCCTTTACGCAAAAATGCCTCCTGCGGGCTTAAATCCAAAAATATAGTATACTGCGGCAAAAACTCGCCTATTGCCAGTTGGTTTAATCTTTTCACAAAGTCGTAACCCAAGCCCCTGCCGAAACCTTGATATGCATAAGAAGAATCTATATATCTGTCGCAAAAAACTATCTTTCCTTGTTTTAAGGCAGGCTCGACAATATCTTTTAAGTGCTGATTTCTTGCAGCCGCATACAAAAATGCTTCGCAAACGTCGCCCATTTCTTTATTGTCCGGGTCTAAAATAATTTTGCGTATTTCTTCCGCTATTTTGCTGCCGCCCGGTTCGCGCGTAAAAACAGCGTCGATATTATTTTTTTCGCAATATTCTTTAAGAAATCTTACCTGCGTAGATTTTCCCACGCCCTCGCTGCCTTCCAGCGTAATAAAGTTTTTCATTTTTTATACACCCTTATCTTCCCGTCGTATACGCCGAACAAACCGTCGAAATTTTTTAAGTAACTTGCGTTTCGTATCTTCTCGCCCTGCAAAAACAACGGTATGCACGGAGGATAAACACCGCATTGCTCTGCGCAAACAAATCCGTCGGCTTTTTCCGTTTCTATTTCCATTACTTCGCCGTCGACAGTTTTTAAGAAACTATACGGCTCGGCGTAATCTATATTCATTGCCGCAGGACTTACAAACTTAGGCATATCCTGCAATGCTTGCTTTAATTTTAATAGATTTTGCATACTTTCGGCAAGCGAAACGATAAAAACAACTCTCGACAAATCCCAAAACTCCGCATATATGCCCTTTTGCCGCAAATACTCTGCCGCTTTTTTACCGTCGGTGTCGCACAGCACAAGCCTGCAAAAATCGTCGTTGTCCAAAAATGACAGTCCTTTTATGCTTTTTATTTCTTTTATCTCATCATAAACACGTTTGTCCGCGCCTTGCAAAATCTTATCTTGCAAATACGCGCGCGCAAAATCCATAGACGCCATAAGCAGGTAGTTCGGGCTTGAAGAATTGAATTTATTTAAGTTGGCTTTAATTTTCTTTGCAAGTTTACCGTCATTTGCAAACACAAGCGCGGTCTGCGTCATTGCCGGCAGCGTCTTGTGCGCAGACGTTACGCAGGCGTCGCAGTTTTTTGCAATACCTTCGGGCAGCAAGGCAGAAAATGCAAAATGCGCCCCGTGCGCCCCGTCGACAAACAAAGATATTCCGCAAGATTTACAAAAAGCGTAGATATTTTGCAAGTCGCAAGTTTCGCCGTAATAGTTCGGACTTGTCAAAAGCACTGTTTTTATATTTTTATTTTCTTTTACGGCAATTTCGACTTGCCGCAAAGTTACAGGCAAAAATCTGCCGTCTTTTATATGATTGTTCAATACTACCGCAGTTTTGCCGAACGCCGACAATCCGTTAAACACGCTTGAATGACTGCCCCTTTCTACCAAAATATCGCCGTCGGCGCTTGCTATCATCGATAGAACTCCGCAGGTGCTGCCGTTGGTGGTAAAGAAACATTGTTCCGCTCCGTAAAGGTCGGCATACAACTTTTGCGCTTGGTCGATTACTCCGTCGGGATTTAATAAGTTGTCGGAAAAGTCCAGTTCCGTTATATCGTAAGGATATACGCTTTCAAAAACATTTGAATATGCAAAATCTTGCGCGACCCCTTTATGGCACGGCATATGAAATCTTGCGTTATTTTGTTTTGCGTAATTTTCAAGCATTTCGACTATCGGCATCTGCATATATAAATTTTAACATTTAAGACTGAAAATAACAACAAAAAAATAATTGCAAAAATTCGTTTCTTCTCCCGCCGCAAAACAATTTGAAATGCGGATTTAATCGTAAATGAATTTTTTGCGACAAATTTTATGATGTATACAAAAACTCCGCCCAAAGTCGTTTTACTTTGGGCGGAGTTTCAAAATATTTTAATTGTTATTTTTTAATGGGTTTCATTGTAGGGAACAGCAATACGTCTCTTATCGAAGATTGATTTGTAAACAGCATAATCATTCTGTCGATGCCTATGCCCAAACCGCCTGTAGGAGGCATTCCGTATTCCAAAGCGGTTACGAAATCGTCGTCCATCATTTGCGCTTCGTCGTCGCCTTTTTCTCTCTGTTTGACCTGCGCGGTAAATCTTTCCTTTTGGTCAATAGGGTCGTTAAGCTCGCTGAACGCGTTGCCCATTTCTCTTGCGGTAATAAAGAACTCGAACCTCTCGGTAAGTCTAGGGTCTTTTACGCTCTTTTTGGCAAGAGGCGAAACTTCCACAGGATAATCGTAAATAAACGTAGGTTGTACCAAATGCTCTTCTACAAGTTGGTCAAACACTTCGTATAACGCATAGCCCCAACTTTGTTTTTTGCTGTCGCAAGGCGCGCCTAAATCTTTTGCGGCTTTTATGGCCTGAGCGTCGTCCATTTCGGAAAAATCTACGCCGGTATATTTTTTTACCGCCTCTATCATAGTGAGTTTTTCCCACTTGTCAAGGTCGAGCGTTACGTCGCCGTAAACCACCTTGCGGGTGCCCAAAACTTTGTCGGCAATATAGCAAAACATTTTTTCCACAATGTCCATCATTTCGTGAAAGTCTACGTATGCCTGATACAGCTCTACCGTGGTGAACTCGGGATTATGTCTTGTGTCCATACCCTCGTTGCGGAAGAGCCTGCCCATTTCATACACCTTTTCGAAACCGCCTACGATTAACCTCTTCAAATAAAGTTCCGGCGCGATACGCATATACATATCTATATCCAAAGTGTTGTGGTGCGTTATAAACGGTCTTGCCGTTGCGCCGCCTGCAATGGTGTTCAGAATAGGCGTGTCGACTTCTATAAAACCGCGGTTATCCAAAAACTCTCTAACACACTTGATTATCTGAGAGCGCATTACGAAAGTTCGTTTTACTTCCGGATTGGCAATCAAATCGACGTATCTTTGACGGTAACGCAAGTCGTTGTCTTTAAGCCCGTGAAATTTTTCAGGCAGAGGCAGCAACGATTTTGAAAGCAAAGTTATTTCCTGCGCTTTGACGGAAATTTCGCCCATATGCGTACGGAACACTTCGCCCGACAAACCTACTATATCGCCGATGTCCCAACTTTTGAAATCGGCATAAGTCTCGTCGCCGACCATATCTTTTCTTACGTAAATCTGAATAGTGCCTTCGTTGTCTAAAATATGGCAAAAACTTGCCTTGCCCATAATTCTGCGCGAAACTATTCTGCCGGCAATTTTTACCGTCTGCACCTGATTTTCGTCAAAGCCGTCGACAATTTTTTTGGAATTGCTGTCAATGTCAAACTTGGTTATTTCGTAAGGATTTTTACCCGCGTCTATAAGGTTTTGCAGCTTTTCGCGGCGCACCCTTACCACTTCGGTAAAATCTTCCTGTATTTCTTCCGCCGTGCGGTTTTGCGGTTGTTCGTTCATATTTTCTCCCGAATTAAGGTCAATGGATAAGACCGTTTTTTTATAACTTCGTTGCAGTTTAATAAACTCAACTGTTAATCGCCAAAATCTTCAATTTAATGGTGCCGGCGTTGTTTACTACTTCCACCGTCTGCCCCAACTTTTTGCCGAGCAATGCTTTACCTACAGGCGACTCGTTGCTGATTTTTCCGGAAAAAGGGTCGCTCTCGGTTGTACCGACGATTCTGTACTTCAATTCTTTTTCCGTCTTAAAGTTGTAAATTGTTACCTCACTGCCCAAAGAGACTACGCTGGTATCTGCAACGGTATCTATAATTTTTACGTTGCGCAATTTTTCTTCGATGTCCAAAATTTCTCTTTCGATGCGTGCTTGCTCGTCTTTTGCAGCGTCATACTCTGCATTTTCCGAAAGGTCGCCCTGTGCGCGCGCTTCGCTTATGATTTGCGAAATTTCCTGTCTTTTTTCAGTCTTTAAGATATGAAGTCTTTGCTCCAACTCTTCAAAACCTTGTTTGGTCAAAATTACTTCTTCTGCCATTATAACCTCCGATAAACAACAAAAACAACCGTCGCCACTATTATGGCAACGGATGAGTTGCTGATATAATACAACAACCGCGGACAAAAGTCAATTATTTACCGCAACGGGTTGCGCAAACTTGCAAAGATTTATATATGACTTTGCAAATAAATTTTGCGGCAAACGGTAAAACGATTTATTATCTTTATGCTCGCGGCAGCATAATGTTTCTTTTAAGCAAAATATTATAAGGTAAAATATACCCATCGGGCTTACAAATAAAACAACGGCGGTGAAATTTTAATCACCGCCGTCAAAATATTTTATTGCATTTGGTATTCATCTTTCAAAATCATTGTGGACAATTTGCTTTTAAGCACCCACGACGCAATATAACCGCCGACGGTCAAAAGCAAAAAGATAATAGAAATTGCAGAAACCCCCGACAAGCCCGACTCCAACATAAAGTAAATGCTTGCCGCACCTTGCCCTAAACCGTTCTGCATCATATTTGATATAATAATGACGTAATGAGATAATAATGACGTAAAAAATAATGCGCCGACGGTAAAAACCGTTGACGCATTATTAAAATTATATTTAATTATAAAAAAAATCAATCGTTGTTTATTTTGTATGTCAAAAGAAACAAACTTTCGTTTAAGTGCACGTTTTCTATATGCACGCCGTCGAGTTTTACTTCCTGCGAAGCAAAGTTCCAGATAGCGGATATTCCGCAGTCTTTAACGTTTTTTGCAACGGCTTGCGCGTGTTCTTTTGGAGTGCAAATTATCGCAATGTCTATAAGATTGTTTGACGCATAATGCCCCAATCGGCTTGCGTCAAGCACTTGCACGCCGTCCGGTACCTTAATATGCGCCGTATCTACGTCGAACACCGCTTTGATAAAGAAACCCAGCTTGTCAAAACCGCGATAGTTTGCCAATGCCTGCCCTATCTTGCCGCCGCCAATGACAACCATATTGTAAGTTCTGTCAAGACCCAAAATTTGCTGCATTTGTTCGCACAGATATTTTACGTCATAGCCGTAACCCTGTCTGCCGAAACCGCCGTAGTTGGAAAAGTCCTGTCTCACCTGGGACGCAGTGGTCCCCATAAGTTCAGAAATTTCATTTGATGATACGTGAGCAACTCCCTTTTCTTCCAACTCAGTAAACAATCTCAAATAAGCCGGCAATCTGTTAATTACCGCAGATGAAATTTTTTGTTTTTCCATATGTTTGACCTTTCCCCGAAAATTAATTAAAATATAACACAAATAAAAAAAGTTGTAAACAAAGCAACACACCGATACGCAGGAGAATTTTAATGAAAATCTGGGCTAAACTCATAAAAAACGAAAAAATAATAAAACACGGCATCGTCGAGGCAGAAAACTTAAACACTTTTTCAGGCATTACGCGGGCTTTTATGGACGTTGCGGAAGAAATGAAAATCCCTACCCCAGTGATAACACGCACGAGCGCGCAGTTTTTTTTCGACTTCAACAGCGTGCGTTTTAAGCAAGATGACTTTGTAGAAAAAATCGACTTCGACGCGCTGGTTATAGAAAGAGCATAACAAAAAATTTTGCAATTTTCTTAATGCCTAAGTGCTTTGCGCTTTGGCATTTAGTTTATTTTGCAAAAAGTTTAATTTATATTAACATAAATAAAGCGCCTATTTACAAAAAAATATTAGTAACAATATGGTTATTAGCGCGGCTAAATAAGTCTGAAAATAATTAGAAACGCAACGAGTAATTTTTTTAATATTGCAAACACTAATCCCAAACGGAGGTAGTTATGAGGAATATTGTTTCTGTCATTGCTTTTATTTTAGTCATTGCCGGCGCGCTTAACTGGCTGCTTATAGGCATATTTTCTTTTGATATGATAGGCTTTTTACTTGGACCGATGAGCATAGTAACGCGCATTATTTACGGTTTGGTGGGCGTTGCCTCACTTTGGCTTATAGGCGCAGGCATTGCAAACGCCACAAAAACCAGAAGACACGCAGAATAATTATCTACAAAAGACAGTCGAAACAGACTGTTTTTTGTTTGCCTTATTTTTTGTATACGTGAATTCAATACGTTTGCTGTATTTGAAACACAGCGTAAATATATACGACTATCGGCAAATATATAAAAACATTTTGTTATTTTTAGTTATGTAATTAAAAATAATTGCCAAATTATATTTTTTGTGCAATAATAACGGCACAACTAAAACAGACGGTACTAGACCACCCGTCAATAAAAAAAACTAGGAGGTATGCAAAGTAACTTTTAGTTTTACTTTGCGTTTTTTTATGAAAAACAACTATACAAAAATGATTGCGGTAAACGCACTTGTCGCAGCGCTTTACGTGGTGCTCACAATGCCGTTCGGCGTTATCACAACTTCAAGCGGGTTTCAATTCAGACCTGCCGAGGCACTGACTATCTTGCCTGCACTTATGCCTTACACTGTTATCGGCTTGACGATAGGCTGTGCCATTTCAAACCTCGTGTCGGCATTCGGCATAGCCGACATAATTTTAGGTTCTCTCACAACTCTTGTCGCAGCGTTTTTAACAAGCAAAATTAAAAACCCTTTTGTTGCGGCAATTCCGCCGGTAGTACTTAACGCAGCGTTTTTACCGTTGATTTGGATGATTGCCGCAAGCGATATTGCTTACTGGGTAAACGCAGGCAGTCTGCTTTTAACGCAAGGCGTTGTAATTTTCGGTTTAGGCATACCGCTTTACTACATCTTCAAAAAATACGTTCTTCCGCAGGTAAACATACCTTCGATAGTAAACAAAGGCGAAAAACAAAAAACGGAAGAATCTTCTCAAAACGGTTGACGCCTTTAATATAAACTGTCGTATAAAAAATTTAGGTCTGAAATTTTTTATAAATCGCAACAAAAATATATAAAATATATAATAAACAAAAGACTTTGCATTTGCAAAGTCTTTTGTTTAACCGTATTTATATGCTACAAAATTGCTTCCCGTCAAATTTATGCGTTGTAATTAAGCGTTTGTCTTACTCTTTCCGCAAGGTCTTTGTCGGACGCATAAACTTCTATATAATTGCCGCCGTTGTACCAAGCGTCGTATATATAATCGGGAGTTTCTGCGTGAGCCATACCCAATTTGTAAATCAACATATCTTGAAAATCGTGCTGACCGCCGAAATCCGTATATTGCTCTGCCTTGCTTTGTCCGTATTCTCTTGCTTTATCTACGCTGTCAAACTCGTACAAAATTACCGTTACGTATTTTATATCGCTCAATTCATACCCTGCTTGCTTTTTACCGACAAGCATATGCATTTCTGCGTAATTTTTTGTAAGGTTTCTGTCGGCATAAGCGTACGGCTCTTTATCAGGCACTTGGCTGTTTGGCAACCTTGTAGGTTTGTAAGCCAACTCGTTTTCATCCCAATAATACCAAGTACGCCAGACTTCTTCGTCTGTGTTTGCCTGTTCGTAATCGCTTACACCCATAAGTGTGTTCAATTTTTTGACGACGTCTCCGTTTGGCACCATGCAGTTGAAAAACATAGGTATTTTGGTAATCACCACAACCACAATTAAAATAATAATTACCGCGGCGATTATTCTTGCGACAAACTTAGAAGGTTTTTTAATTCTTCTGTCGCCCAAAATATCGTGATATTGCTTATCTGCTTTTTGCTGTGCGGCGTCTATCTTTGCTTTTTCTTCCGCGCTTATTTCATCGGAAATTTCTTTTGCGATTTCGTCTGCGGATTTTTCCGCCGGTTTTGCCTCTGCTTCTTCCGCAGCCGTTACGGAAAACCGTGCAACTTCGACTTCGTCGGAAACCGCAGGCACTTCTATTTCGATTTTTTCCTGTTCCGCCCGGACTTGACTAACGGCAGTTTCTTCCGAAACTTTTTCCGCACCGATTTCTTCCGTCGAATTTTGAATTTCGCTTTCGGTTGCTTTTGCAATTTCCGATTGCACGATATATTCTACGTTGGTTTCGGGCTTTGTCGCTTTTGCAGTCGTCTTTTTTGTTGTACTCTTTGGCTTAGTTGCAGTCGACTTTGAGTTGCTTGCGGTTTTTGCCGCAGTTTTCGGTTTTGCGGTTTTTGCCGCAGTACCGGTCTTTTTTGCAGTGCTTGCCGTTTTCTTTTTAGGCGGCGCCGCTTCCGTCGTTTCTTCCGCCGACGGTTGTTTCAAATCTTTTTCTTCCATAAGTTCACCTATTTGTTAAGCAGCGACATAACAAGGTTTGTTGCCGCTATCGCTCCGTCGCTTGTTGCCGTTACTATTTGTCTTAACGCCTTTTGTCTTACGTCCCCGGCTACAAAAACCCCTTTTACACTCGTTTGCAAATTCTCGTCGGCAATAATATAACCGTCGCCGTCAAGTTTTACAAAATCTTTTACGCAGCCGCTGTTTGGGATTTGCCCTACCGCAACAAAAACCGCATCGGTTGCAATTTCTCTCTTGCCGCCGTTTATGTCGACAATAAGTTTTTCCACAACGCCGTTGCCTTCTATTTTAGCAGGGACGGCATTTAACACGAGTTCTACGTTGTTTTGCCTTTTAATACGCTCCGTAAGCAGCGGCGTAGCGCGAAAACTGTCGCGCCTGTGCACCAAATAAACTTTTGACGCCACGTTGGAAAGATACAAAGCGTCTTCCACCGCAGTATCTCCTCCTCCTACAACTACGACGGTTCTGCCCTTGAAGAAATTTCCGTCGCAGGTTGCGCAATAACTCACGCCGCGCCCCAAATAATCTTCTTCTATACCTAGTTGTCTTGCGCTTGCGCCCATTGCCAAAATGACACCGTCAAAAACAAAACTTTCGCTTTCCGTTTTTACCGCAAATTTATCTCCGTCTTTTGCGACGCTTAAAATTTCTTCGTACTCTGTAACAAGACCTAAGTTTTCCGCCTGCTCGTGCATTTTGCAAGTCAAATCAAAACCGGAAACTTTTGCAAACGCAGGATAATTCTCGACTTCTCCTGCAATGGCAGCTTGACCGCCTATGCCTGCTTTTTCAAACAAAGTAACTTCAAAATTGTTGCGTAACGCATATATTGCGGCAGTAAGCCCCGCAGGTCCGCCGCCGATAACCGCTATCTTCATTATCCACTCCTTAAAACTGATTATACATAAAAGCAAACAAAAAAGCAACAAAACTGCCAATCAAGAAATTTATCGTGCAGATAGCAAACAAAAAAGCAATCGCAAATGCGATTGCTTTTGAAATAGTCTGCAAAATATGCCTGTTATCTCTTGCTGAACTGAGGTGCGCGACGCGCTTTTTTGAGACCGTATTTTTTTCTTTCCTTCATACGAGGGTCGCGAGTCAAGAAACCTGCTTTTTTGAGCGCTTCTTTACTTTCGCCCGCAACAACCAACGCGCGGGAAATACCGTGTCTTATTGCGCCTGCCTGACCTGTAAAACCGCCGCCGATAACGTTTACTACGACGTCGTATTTGTCAAGAGTGTTTGTAAGAGCCAACGGCTGTCTTACGATGTACTTTAAGGTATCGAGACCGAAATATGAGTCGATATCTCTTTTATTGATAGTGATGTTACCGCTACCTGCAGGCAACAATCTTACTCTTGCGATAGATTTTTTTCTGCGGCCTGTGCCCCAAAATTGAATTTTTTTACTTTTAGCAATTTTCGCCATAACTCACCTCGATTAAACCAACTTAAGCACTTCCGGATTTTGTGCTTGGTGCGAATGTTCGCTACCCTTGTAAACTCTCAATTTTTTAAGCATTTTGCTGCCCAAACTGTTTTTAGGAAGCATACCCTTAACCGCGCGATAAACGGCAAAATCAGGTTTGTTTGCCATAATATCTTTATAACTGGTTTCTTTAAGACCTACGTAGTGTGTGTGGGTGCGGTAAACTTTTTGAGTAAGTTTTTTACCCGTCAAAACCACTTTGTCGCAATTTATAACAATGACGTGGTCGCCTGTGTCAACGTGAGGTGTAAAGATTGCTTTGTTTTTGCCGCGGAGAATTGCCGCAACTTGACTAGCAAGACGTCCGAGAGGCATATCGGTAGCGTCAACCACGTACCACTTTCTTTCAACCTCGTTAGGCTTCGCCATAAAAGTTTTCATTTTTGTCCTCCATTAAAATAAAGAAATGCTGTTTCACGGTCGGAAATTTTGCGCTTGTGGGGACGCGCCTATGGCGGCAGGGCTAATGCCGCAAATTTCCACAGCTGAAATATATTACAATAACCACAAATTTCTGTCAAGCAAATTTACGGTTATATAGTCGTCAAAGAATTTAAGATTTATATAAATAAAATCAATCTAAGTTTATGCGCCGCGACAGCCGCGCTTTGTTATATTTCAAAATCTTCCGACTTGAAACTGCAATAATATCTGCCGGAAATTGCGGTAAATTTAAGCACGCAATAATCGGGGTCGGTTTTGCCCAAAGGATAGTACATTTTGTCGCCGATTTGCCAAATCATATCTTTTGACGCTTGGTCGGTAAGCACTTCTACGTTGCCTTTAAGCATTATGCAGCGGTAAAATCTCCTGTCGCAAAAATACAGACATGCCTTAGAGTTGTTTCGAAATGAATTAACTTTAAGCGATGAAGTGTTTGTAGATAAATAAATTGTTTTAATCCCCTCTCTTTTACGCGGTCGCAGCATTGCTTTTGTATTCGGAAACCCATCGCCGTCTATAGAACTTATAAAACAAATTTTTTGTTTGTCAATCATATTACCGACTGTCTTTACCGTATCTCTCATAATTTCACCCTTTGTACTTTTGTTGCTTTACGCTTTTATTTTCTTGCATTAAACAAATATCTTTGTACCGGCATTTGCATCTTAAAAATACATCGCCGCAATTTGACAATCAAATTTTGCCGAATCTTTCGGGATACTTAACGCATTTTAAGTACAGCCCTTGCGGCGCCATAGTTTTTCCGCCCAGCGCCCTGTCTTTGGTATCAAGCATTTGTTTGACTTGCTGCGGCGGTATTTTTTCCTGCCCGACTTTTACAAGCGTGCCGACTATTATGCGCACCATGTTATACAAAAAGCCGTTGCCTGAAACTTCAAAGTGAATTTCGTCGCCGACCGACTTTATATCTATATCGAAAACAGTCCTTACCGTGGTTTTAACTTGCGCCCCCGCCGCCATAAAAGCGGTAAAATCGTGTTCTCCTATAAGATAACTTGCCGCCTGTTTCATTTTGTCTACGTTTAACGGAAAGTAAAGTTGCGTATGCGTAAACTGTCTTAACGGGCTTGGCGTAGGCGAAATATAAATTTTGTAAAGATATGTTTTTGAAACAACGCTTTTGCGCGCGTCGAAATCCATAGGCACTTGGTAGCACTCTTTTAACGCAATGTCGGGCGGAAGTTTTGTGTTTACGCCCAAACACAGTTTTGACGGCGCAATGTCGCGTTCCGTATCGAAATGCGCATATTGCCGCATTGCGTTTACGCCCAAATCGGTTCTGCCGCTGGCAAACAGCATAACGGGATGATGCAAAATTTTTTCCATTGCTTCCGTCAATACGTCGCACACGGTATTTTTGTGTTCCTGCGATTGCCAGCCGCTGTAATTTTTGCCGAGGTATTCCACCACTATTACAAATCTTTTCATAAAAACATCCACGGCAACGCAGGTTCCAGTTGCGGCTGCAAAAAGTTTAACGCGATTACCCCGCCGAAAAATATCAAAAGCACCAAACTGCCGACAAAGTCGCGCCAACCTGCTTTTAGTATCTTCATTTTGGTGCGCCCCTTTGCCCCCTTATAGCAACGGGAGTCCATTGCGATTGCAAGTTCGTCGGCACGCTTGAACGCGCCTATCAACAGCGGAATGAGTATAGGTATAAACGCCTTTGCTCTTTTGAAGATATTGCCCGACTCGAAGTCCGCGCCCCTTGCTTTTTGCGCGCGTATTATTCTGTCGGTTTCGTCCATCAACGACGGAATAAACCTCAAAGTGATGCTCATAATTAACGCCAGTTCGTGCACGGGAAAGTGTATTACGTTAAGCGGTTTTAACAATTTTTCTATGGCGTGAGTCAAATCCACAGGCGTTGTAGTAAGCGTAAGTATAGACGCGCCCATAACCAAAAGCAGCAGACGCAAAATCATTTTGCCTGCAAAAATCAAACCGCCGTAAGTTATGCGGAATATCCACCACTCTACCAACACGTCGCCGCTTGAAACAAAAAACAAATTGAGTATGGTTGTAAACACCAACAAAATGAGTATAGGTTTAATGGATTTTACGACGCTTTTGAAAGGCACTCGCGACGCAATAATCATAAGCGCGAGAAACACAAAAATAACGCCGAAGCCGAAAAAACTTTGTATAAAAAATATACCGACCATATACAGCAACGACAGCACGATTTTAATGCGCGCGTCCATTTTGTGTATAAAAGATTTTGCGGGATAATATTGACCGAAGGCTACGTCTCTGAACATTCGTCTTGCCTCCGTTTTTTAAGTTTGATAAGTTCTTCCGCCATACGCTCGACCGTCAGACAGTCATCGGGCAAATTTATGCCCTTGGATACAAGCATATTTCTCAGTTTTGCAAGAGTAGGTATATCCAACCCCATTTTGACGAGCTGCTCCTGCTTTTTGAACAGTTGCTGCGGCGGCTCTGCAAAAACGACGGAGCCCATATCGAACACCGCGACTTTTGTTGCGTAGCGCGCGACTTCGTTCATATCGTGGTTTATCATTATTATAGTAGGCGATGTCGTCTGCCGCAGTTTGGTAACAAGCCCCAAAATTTCCTTTTTGCCCTGCGGGTCGAGGCCTGCCGTAGGTTCGTCCAAAATTAGTATCTTAGGGCGCATTGCAATTACGCCTGCGATTGCGACGCGGCGTTTTTCTCCTCCGGAGAGTTCGAAAGGCGATTTTTGACTTACGTAGTCGAAATTTAACCCGACGAGAGAAATTGCTTCTTTTACCCTTTCGTCTATTTCTTCTTTGCTTAGTTTTAAGTTTTTAGGTCCGAAAGCAACGTCGTTGTAAACGGTGTCGGCAAACAGCTGATACTCGGGATATTGAAAAACCATACCGACGGTGCCGCGAAGTTTTTTGAAATCTACCTTTTTTAACGACAAGTCTATGCCGTCCACGTTTATCACGCCGTCCTGCAATTTTATAAGTCCGTTTAGGTGCTGTATGAAAGTGCTTTTGCCGCTGCCCGTGTGTCCTATCACAGCAAGAAAGTCGCCGTCGTCAACAGTAAGATTTACGTCTACCAGTGCGTGCTTTTCAAACGGAGATTTGGGGTTATATACGAAATTTAAGTTTTTTACAACGATTGACATATTTCTTCCCCCAATTTTTCCAAATCGAAATTGTCGGCGTCAACGTCAAAGCCGTTGTCTGCAAGTTTGTGCGCAAGGTCGCAGATAATAGGAAGTTCCAACCCCGTTTCTTTTATTTTATCTTCCTGACGGAAAATTTCCACAGGAGTGCCTTCCATAACGATTTTTCCGCCGTCCAAGGCAATTACTCTGTCGGCGTCCAAAACTTCGTCCATAAAGTGGGTAATTAAAATTATGGTTATATTTTCTTCCTTATTAAGACGCTTTACGGTGTCCAACACTTCTTTGCGTCCCTGAGGGTCAAGCATAGCGGTAGACTCGTCAAGCACTATAACAGACGGTTTTAACGCAAGCACCCCTGCGATTGCAACGCGCTGTTTTTGACCGCCTGACATTCTCGTAGGGGTTTTGTCCGCATAGTCGGACATTTTTACGGCGGAAAGCGCCCATTTTACGCGTTCCACAATTTCGGGCTGAGGCACGCCTATATTTTCCGGACCGAAAGCGACGTCGTCCTCCACAATGCTTGCCACCATTTGGTTGTCCGGATTTTGAAACACCATACCTACGCGTCGGCGAACTTCAAACACTTCGTCGCTCTTTTTGGTGTCGTAGCCGAATACCGTTACTCTTCCGCTTTGCGGCAGCAAAAGTCCGTTAAAGAGTTTTGCAAGAGTGCTTTTGCCGCTGCCGTTGTGTCCGACCAACGCCAAAAACTCGCCTTCGTATACGGAAAGCGAAACGTCCTGCACGCCGTTGACTGCTTTTGCCGCAGTTTCCTTTGCCTCGTCTTCTGCGGAAGTGCGATATATATAGGTAGCGTTTTGTACCGATATTATTTCTTTTTTATTTTCCAACACGAGATACATTATATCAACATATCGTTTTTTTAACAAACAAATTGCGACTTAGTGAAAGTATTTTTTGGTCGATTAGCCTGTTTTGCTCTTGTTTTGATTTGACAAATTTTGCAGCAGGTTTTTATTATTTACAAAATTTTGCAATTTTTTTAAGAAAGCAAACAAATTTTTTCGTGCTTTTAACAAGCGAAATTATCAAACAAGTCAAAATACGACAGAGTTTTTTTATTAAAGTCAACGTGGCGGATTTTACGCTTTTATATATAAAGAGAAAAATTTTTTGCTTTAACCGTCAATCATATGTACATATTTGCAAGCGACACAAATTACTCTGCCCTGCGTTTGCGGCAACGCCCTGCAAACAAGAAAAAATCACTTAACTTTTTTTGGAAGTTATTGACTTTACTTACCAAAAACTTTATAATATATAAAGCAAATTGTGCGGGCGACCGCGCAGTCTAAAATTGTTATAATTTTTTAGGAGGAACTTTTAATATGGCTATCAAAAAGACCATAGACGGTAACACTGCCGCAAGTTACGTAGCTTATGCGTTCAGTGACGTCTCCGCCGTATACCCTATCACGCCTTCCACCCCTATGGGCGAAGCGGCTGATGAAATGTCTGCGGCAGGCAAGAAAAATCTCTTTGGCCAACCTATCAGAATGGCAGAATTGCAGTCGGAAGCAGGTGCTGCCGGTGCAGTGCACGGCTCTTTGACGGCAGGTGCGCTGACGACAACCTTTACCGCAAGCCAAGGCTTGCTTTTGATGATTCCGAATATGTACAAAATCGCGGGTGAACTTCTCCCTTGCGTTTTCCACGTTTCGGCAAGAGCATTGGCTGCACACGCGCTCAACATCTTCGGCGACCACCAAGACGTAATGGCTTGCAGACAGACGGGCTTTGCAATGCTTGCAAGCAACTCTGTACAAGAAGTTATGGACTTGGCTCTCGTTGCACACCTTGCAACTTTGGAAGCCAAAGTGCCATTCCTTCACTTCTTCGACGGTTTCCGTACCAGCCACGAAATCAGCAAGATTGAAGAAATTTCTTATGAAGATATGGACAAACTTTTGGATAGAAAGTACGTTGACGAATTCAGAGCGCGCGCTTTGAATCCTGAACACCCTGTTCAATACGGCACTGCGCAAAACCCTGATATTTACTTCCAAAACAGAGAAGCGGCAAATAAATATTATGACGCAGTTCCGGACATTGTAGAAAAATATATGAAGAAAGTCGGCGAAATCACCGGCAGAAAACACGGCTTGTTCGAGTACGTAGGCGCAAAAGACGCAACCGACGTAATCGTACTTATGGGCAGCGGTGCAGAAGCAGTTGAAGAAACCATCGACTACCTCACCAAGAAAGGCGAAAAAGTAGGTATGGTAAAAGTTCACCTTTACCGTCCTTTCTCGGTAAAACACTTTGCAAAGGCAATTCCTGCATCTGTTAAAAACGTATGCGTACTTGACAGAACCAAGGAAGCAGGCTCTTTGGGCGAACCTTTGTATCTCGACGTTGTTTCCGCTTTGTCGGAAGCAGGCAGACAGTGCAAAGTCATCGGCGGCAGATACGGTCTCGGCTCTAAAGAATTTACGCCTAGTATGGTACTTGCTTGCTACAAAAACTTGCAGTCAGAAAAGAGCAAAAACCACTTTACCGTAGGCATAAACGACGACGTTACCAAATCTTCTATACCTGTAAAAGAAAAGATTGACGTTTCCACAGCAGGCACTACAAGTTGCTTGTTCTACGGTCTCGGCAGCGACGGTACCGTCGGCGCAAACAAAAACAGCATTAAGATTATCGGCGACAATACCGACCTTTATGCACAAGGCTATTTCTCTTACGACTCTAAAAAGTCGGGTGGTCTTACCGTTTCGCATTTGAGATTCGGCCCTAACCCTATCAAATCTAGTTACTTAATCGAACAGGCAGACTTCCTCGCTTGCCACAACCAAAGTTACGTAACGCACTACGATATGTTATCTCAGGTTAAAGACGGCGGCACGTTCCTTTTGAACAGCGAATGGACCAAAGAACAAATGGAAGAAGAACTTCCTGCTCATATGAAACAGCAAATCGCTAAAAAGAAATTGAAGTTCTACAACATCAACGGCCGCGCAATAGCAATCAAAGCAGGCGCAGCAAAATCCACAAATATGGTTATGCAGGCGGCGTTCTTCAAACTCGCAGACATCATTCCTTACGACAAAGCGGAAGAATATATGAAGAAAGCAGTCGTAAAATCTTACGGCAAGAAGGGCGAAGCAGTCGTAAACGCAAACTTTGCCGCAATCGACAACGCTATTGCAGGTTTGGAACAAATCGATTACCCTGCATCTTGGGCAAAAGCAACCAACGGCGCTGCATTGCCTCCTGTAACGGATAACAAATATTACGAAGAATTTATCCGCCCTATCGCAGAACAAAAAGGCGACTCTTTGCCTGTATCTGCATTTGACGCGGCAGGTCAAGTACCTACCGGCACCACTCAATACGAAAAACGCGGTATCGCCGCAAACTTGCCTGAGTGGATACCTGAAAACTGCATACAGTGTAACCAATGCGCATTGGCTTGCCCTCACGCAGTAATCAGACCGCAACTCATCGACGGAAGCGAAAATCTTCCTGCCGACTTTGCAACAAAACCTTATGCAAAAGCACCGGGCGCAAAATATCATATGGAAATCAGCCCGCTCGATTGCAGCGGCTGCGGCGTATGCGCAAACGTTTGCCCTGCTAAAAACAAAGCGCTCGTAATGAAACCTGCTGCCGAAATCATTAAGAAAGAAGAAGCAGATTACGAAGTAAGCAGAAACGCAAAGAAAGTTGCAAACCCTATGAGCAAAAACACCGTTATCGGCAGTCAGTTCGAACAACCGCTGCTTGAATTCTCCGGCGCGTGCGCAGGTTGCGGTGAAACTCCTTACGTAAAACTCATTACGCAGTTGTACGGCGACAGAATGATGGTTGCAAACGCAACGGGTTGTTCTTCAATCTGGGGCGGCTCCGCACCTACCTGCCCTTACACCGTAAACGAAAACGGCCACGGCCCTGCTTGGTCAAACAGCTTGTTTGAAGACAATGCGGAATTCGGCTACGGCTTTAACCTTGCTTTGGGTCAAAGAAGAAACAGAATTAAAGACCTTATGAACCAAGTAACGGCAGCAGGCACCACTCCTGCATTCGAAGCTGCTTGCAAAGAATGGATTGCAAACTTCGACGACGGCGAAGGCTCTAAGGCTGCAAGCGCAAAAGTTTTGGACGCTATAGACGAAGCAATCGCAAAAGCAAGCGACAAAACGGCATTGCAAGAAATCAAGGCAGAAAAAGACCAACTCGTCAAGAAATCGATTTGGATTTTCGGCGGCGACGGCTGGGCATACGACATCGGTTACGGCGGACTTGACCACGTACTCGCTTCCGGCGAAGACGTAAACGTTTTGGTACTTGACACCGAAGTTTACTCCAACACAGGCGGTCAGGCTTCTAAATCAAGCCCTATCGGCGCAGTTGCAAAACTTGCGGCAGGCGGCAAACGCGTTAAGAAAAAAGACCTCGGTATGATGGCTATGAGTTACGGCTACGTTTACGTTGCTCAGGTAGGTATGGGCGCAAATCCTAACCAACTTTTGAAGGCGATCAGCGAGGCTGAGGCTTATCACGGTCCGTCCCTTATCATTGCTTACGCACCTTGCATCAACCACGGTATCAATATGACAAAGGCTCAGGAAGAAATCAAAAAGGCTGTTGAGTGCGGTTACTGGCAGTTGTACAGATACAACCCGACTCTTGCAGAAGCAGGCAAAAATCCGTTTACACTTGACAGCAAAGACCCTACCGGCAATTATCAAGACTTCATCCGCAGCGAAACTCGTTATAAATCGCTTATGAAAGTTAAGCCGGAACTTGCCGAAGATTTGTTTGCTAAAAACGAAGCCGACGCTAAGGCTCGTTTGGAAGGCTACAAAGAACTTGCAAGCAAAGAATAATAACTCCTAAAAAATATAAAAAGACTCGCCGACGGCAAGTCTTTTTTTGTTAGATACAATTTTTATAAAACAAGATATTGTAGAACGATTTTTCAAACCACGTCCAAAGGTAGCACTAACGTGCTACCTTTGGAAAATAAAAAATACTCACCGCACCAAAGGCAGTGCGGCTAAAACCGTACTGCCTTTGGAAATTAAAATAAAACTTTCACAACTCCAAAGGCGGTTGAGCAAATGCTCAACCGCCTTTGGTAAACCAACCCCTCGGCAAAGCCAAGGGGTTGGTTATATTGTTTTGTTTTAATTATTTATATCTTTTACCTATTTTTTACGATTTTGTTTCTAAAATTTATCCTTACTTTTTTAATCCGACTACAAATTTACTTTTCCTAAACCCTATTAAATCAACTTGAAACTTTCTTCCACTGCAACGGCAGATTTTATTGCAAAGCCGTCTTTATTGAAATAAAAACGATAGCACACGTCGTCTTTTGTAAACTCGATAAAATTATTCCCCACGGGGGCGGAAATATATTTAATGCGTTCAAAAAAAATTTCCGTCTGCTTGCCGTCAATCGTACCCAAAAACTTTACGCCTTCCGCATTTTGAAAATATATTCCCTTACCAACCTTCTTAAAACCGTTGTAACCGTCCAAAATGCTTACATCTGCTTCCGCCTGCATAACAAAATTAGGGTTGCACAAGTTTTTGCGCATCATTACACGCTGTGCTTCAAACCACTCGTGAATATCTATTTGCCGACTGCCGTTATTCAATCTGTAAAACTCGTCTACCGTCCAACTCTTTCCGCAAGCTTTGCAGATAAGCTGACTGTCTGTGGAAACAGTTTCCCCGCCGCACTCCACGCACTGATACAGCAAATTGCTTATTCCCCTCGCCATATATTTGCAGCGTGTTTTGACGTTGTTTTCTTTGTTCCACTGCCACACGTCAAAATAAATTTCTTCTTTTAGTTTGAAGTAAATTTCTTCCGCGCTCATTTTTGCAATTTCTTCTTTCGTCAAAGCTTCAAAAAAATCTACGTCAATTCTGTCGATTTTTCTGAAATTTTCGTCAAAGCGCGGTTTAACCAAATAAGTGCCCTTCATTTTTATAACGGCAACGGGTATGCCCAAAAACTTCACCAGTTTTGCAATATTAAAAGGCAGCAACCTGTTTGTGCCGTCAAAAGACACCACGCCCTCCGGAAATATCACAACGCTGTGTCCGTCTTTTACGGCAGATGAAATTTGCATTACCGTTGCAGGGCTTGTCTGAAACTGAATTTTCGGCAGTGCGCCTATTTTGCTCATAAGCCAAAATCGTCCCGCAAACTGATTTTTTGCAGCCACGTGATAAGGTCTTTTTTTGCGTAGCAAAAAAGAAGTTATGCGGTAATCCATAACACTGCTGTGGTTTGCCAAAATAAGATAAGGTTTATTGAGTTTTTCCGTTACGCTGTCGTTTATATGCATATTTATTTTACGCAGATAACTTCTATTGACGAGTTGCCCCGCCCAATACAGCGTTTTGCTTACCTTTTTAAGTTTCATTGCTGCAACTTTAATTTTCCAAATTTTCTGTTTTTTGTCTTTATTTAATTTTATTTATAACGACTGCAAAATACTTTGTCTTTCTTCTTCCAGACTTTCCTTATCTTGCGCCTCTTTATATTTCAAATTGAATTTTATAATCTGCTCCTGTTTTTCTTTGGTTATTTTATATCTCGTAGATACAACTATGCCAATCGTCATTACTAAAAGCGGAGTAAGCGCCATAAACAACGTCAAAACTAACTGCGCAGATTGCGGCTGCGCCGCAACCAACTCTCCCGGGTCGGGGTTGACAAATCCGCCAACGATTTCCAACAGATTAAGCACCAAACCGACGCCTATTGCCTGCGCCACTTTATTTGCAAAGTTCAACAAGCCGGAAACCGCGCCTTCGGTACGCTCGCCGAATTGCAGTTCGCACGCGTCGTTTACGTCGCCCACCATAGTATGAGGCACAAGCACCGCGCCCGAAACCCCAAAGCCAATCAACACTGCAATAATAAAAATCAAAAAATTCATACCGTCGGGCAAATTTGACGGAATAAACAATAAAGACAAAGCAACGACAATCCACCATATTGCGCCGAAGCGGTAAGTAAACGCTTTGTTTTTGGCTTTAATCAATTTTAAGTAAATCGGCAATGCCACAATCTGCATTGCAAACATAGCGCCTGCGGCAACGGTGCCTAGTCCGTCGCCCTGACCGCCGCTTTCAAAAGTATTGCCGGATTTTACCACGTACATAATATAAAAGAAAAAAATTCCGCTCATTACCGCCATCGTAAGACTGCTGCAAATGTGCATTGCCATATATTTGCAAAACGACTTGCTCTTAAAAGGTCTTACAAATTGCTTTACGGAAAATTTTGCGTTGCACTTCGGCGTTATGACTTCTTCCTTTGCAAATAATGCAGCAATCAGCAATGTGAAAGCAAACAGACAGCCGAAAGTAAGCGACATCGCTATGTAGCCGTCGGGCTGTCCTACTGCATTTATTATAACGTTTGGCACTGCCACACAGACGATAGATGACAAAACGGAAAACCCGAGACGCAAAGTGTTTGCCTTTGCTCGTTCGGTATAGTCGGCGGAAATTTCGCTTGAAAGAGAATAATAAGGTATCATAACCACCGTTTGCACGGTAGAAAAAAATATATAAGACAACAGCGCAGCCGTAAACCTTACGCCGACGGAGTCAAACGTCCAGGGGAAAAACAGCAAAAACATACTCAGCACCACAAACGGCGACGCTATGAGTATATATATCCGCCTTTTACCCATTTTGCTTGAAGTTCTGTCGCTTATCTGTCCCATTATAGGGTCGGTTATTGCGTCCCATATTTTGGAAACCATTACTATTATGCCGGCAAGAGATGCGCCAAGCCCCAGCGTAAGCGCCGCATATGCAGGATAAAGAAAGTTAATTATGTTAAATGCGCCGCCGCCGAATATATCTCCGCAGGCAAAGGCAACTTTTGTTTTTGTGTTAAGTTGTTTTTTTTGCATAGTCTTGCCGTTTATTATTTTTCTTTATTTCAAGCGAAAATCAACAAGTTTTCAAATACACTAAAATACCTTCTGCTACCCATTGACCGACTGTTTCTTTGTTAAACAAAATGTTCACTCAAATTAACAAGCACTTAAATATTCTAAAATACTTTCTACCGCACTGTTTACCGATTGTTTCTTTATTTCGAGCGAAAAATCGCAATACGGCAGATATCTCTTTTGACTTTGAACATTCAGACTGTCAAGCGTTTCTTCAGTCAGAGAGTGGCTCATAGGCCTTATTTTGGAGTATTTGCTTAAAACTACTTTCGTATCTGCATAAAGAAAAATTACGTAGCAGTTTTCTTGCAGCTTTTTCAAATCGGCGTGAGAAAGCAACGTCAGGTCTGCGGAAAAGAAAATAACGTTGTGCAAATCTTCCGTATCCGAAACCGCTTTTGAAACTTGCTTTTTGTAATAATTTATCCCTGCCTTACCGATTAAAGTTTCCGCTGAAAGGCAGTAGTTATATGCTATGTAGGCTTCGCAATCGAAAGTCATCATTTCAAGTTTGCTTGCAAGCACGCTTGCAACTGCGCTTTTGAAGTTGCCCGTCATGCCGATTATCGCAATGTTTTTTTTCATTTGTTTTTAATTAAAAAGTCCACCGCTTCGTAATAACTTTTTTCTTTTTTGCCGAAAAATCTCGCAACGCATACCCGCGTCAGCACGCTGAATTTGCGAAAGTCCTCTCTGTTCTCTACGTCGGACAAATGCACTTCCACAACGGGTTTTCCGCAGCATTCCACAGCGTCGGCAATGGCATAAGAATAATGCGTATGCGCGCCTGCGTTCAATATAATGCCGTCGGCGTCGTTTTTAGTGATTTTTTCTACAACGGCGCCTTCGTAGTTAGATTGAAAGCACTCCGTTTCAACACCCTTTTCTTTTGCATACTTAGTTACGCAGTCTTCAAGTTGTTTCAAGTCAAACGCGCCGTAATGCTCTTCCTTGCGCTTACCCAACATATGTAAGTTTACGCCGTTTATAACAAGTATCTTCATACCGCATATCTCCTTTCAAAACAATTTGAAGCAACCAAGTTTTTCCGCAGCATTGTTACTTCTTCAACGTCCGCCCCGTCGTCGGGTATTACGTCCTCGCCTGCGTCGGCATGTTGAAATGCCCAGCCCATTTTGTCGCCCTGCAAAGTAAGCACTATGTCGCCTTTGTCTTTCGTCGTAAAGACTTTGCTTCCTACTTTGTCAAGTCTGTCAAGCACTTCCGGCGTAGGGTGTCCGTACGTATTTTTTTCCGCAACGGAAATTACCGAGTATTCCGGCTTTACTATATCCAAAAATGCTTCGCTGGTAGATTCTTTTCCGCCGTGGTGCGCAACCTTCAAAACGTCTACGTCAAAGTTCTCTACGCCGTCTTTTAATGCGGTTGAACGAAAGTTGACTTCCGCGTCGTCGCAGTCGCCCGTAAACATAATTTTTTTGCCGTTGAAAGTCAAAATCATAACGGGCGAAACGTTGTTTTTTTGCTTTGCGCTGCTTATTTTTTTATATTCTGCATAAGTCGGGTTATAAAAATCTATTACGTAGCCGTTGCCCTTTATCTGCTGCCCTGCATACGAAAAAATAGTTTCGCAACCTTCTTCGTCAAGCACTGCCTGCATAAATTTTGCATACGCCGTTGTTTCTATACTTTGTATCGAAAAATCGGCAGGCTCTTGGTCTTTCGGTAAATAATCCGCCTCGTCATACCACTCTTGCACCTTGTCGTCTGCAAGTTTGGACTTTACCAAAGGCATATACATACTTTTGAATGTTATTTCGTCGCTTGCGATAACGGCGTCCATACCTCCGCAGTGGTCGCTGTCCGTATGGGTGAGCATACCATAATCTATAGTAGTTGCGCCTGCTTTTTTAAGCGCGGCGATAATTTCCTGCTCTTTGGTTTTGTCGTCCTTTCCGCCGTCTATAAGCATATTTTTGCCGTCCGGCAGTTGTATAAGCGAGCAATCGCCTTGACCTACGTTCAAAAACCTTATCTGCAAATTGCCGTCGCTTTGCGCAAAGGCCTCGGGCGACATATACCAGCATTTGAACTGACCGTTAAACCAATCTGCATTAAGCGGTTTTAAGTCGTAATAATACATTGCGCCGGACCCGACTATTAAAACAAACACCAATATGCCTACTATAAGCGCGAGTCTTCTGCTCTTTTTGCCTCTTCCGCCAACTTTTTTGGAAACTCTGTTTGCAACGACGCCTGCCGCTGCGGCAACGCCTGCAAGTTTTGCCATATCTTTGGCTTGTTGCTGTTTGCTCTTTTTCTTTTTTTCTGCCATATCACACCTTGAATAATAATTTTGCAAATTACAAACTTTATAATTTAATCGACAATCCGCATATATTGCAAAATATAATTATTGTAAAAAATTATACCACACCAGAAATAAATTTTCAATAAATAGAATGCTTATTTGCAATATGCTTCGCTTTATAATATTTAACCAGTCGTAAAAACGCGCTTTGCAACTTGCATTGCAAGCATTGTACATCTGCGCATAACTGCATTTCGAAATGCCTTAAAAATTGCAATCGGCCGCTCAATATAAACCAAATTTTTGCAAAATAAAAAAGAGCGCTGTATAAACGCTCTTTTATGTAAAAGAAAAAGAAACTTATTTCTTGAAGTATCTGTTGTACAAACCTTCGAATGCTTTACCGTGTCTTGCCTCGTCGCGAGCCATTTCGTGTACAGTATCGTGAATAGCGTCAAGATTGAGTTCTTTTGCGCGTTTTGCAAGGTCGGTTTTACCTTGTGTTGCGCCGTTTTCCGCAGCAATACGCATTTCGAGATTCTTTTTGGTAGAGTCTGTAACGACTTCGCCCAAAAGTTCTGCAAATTTTGCTGCGTGTTCTGCTTCTTCATAAGCAGCCTTTTCCCAATAGAGACCGATTTCAGGGTAACCTTCTCTGTGAGCAACTCTTGCCATTGCAAGATACATACCTACTTCCGTGCATTCTCCGTTGAAGTTCATTCTGAGACCTTCGATGATGTCTTGCGGTGCACCGTTTGCAACACCAACAACGTGTTCTGCCGCCCAAGCCATACTGCCTTCCTGCACTTTGAACTTAGAAGCAGGCGCTTTGCATTGCGGGCAAAAATCAGGAGCAGAGTCCCCTTCGTGAACATAACCGCATACCGAACATACAAATTTTTTCATAAGATTTTCTCCTTTATTAAAAATTTTAATTTTTATTTTCATTATCTTCAAGACAACCTTCGCACGTCCCGAAGAACGTTACGTCGCAACGCTCGACTTTATGTTTGCATTTGGGCAAATCAGTCGCGCCGCAAGTATCAACGTCAATCACCATGCCGCATTTTAGACAAACGAAATGCGGGTGCTCAAAAGTCTTTGCATCAAAATGCTCTTTGCCGTCTCCAGTCAGCACTACGCAGGCTTTGCCGTGCTTTACGAGTTCTCGCAAATTGCGGTAAACCGTTGCTATGCTTATGTCGGGCAAAACACCTTTTGCTTTTTCATAAATCCAGTCGGCAGTCGGATGATTGTCCGTTGACGCCAAAACGTCAAACACGACTTCTCTTTGCCGTGAATAGCGTTGAAACATATTTATCCTTAATAATAATGATTATCATTATAATATAATAAAAGTTGCAATTTGTAAAGCATTCAGTTGAATTTTTTCAAAAAATTATTTACAATTAACTTATGAAAACGCAGGAAATGCTCACGCCCTTCAGGCGGGCGATTGAAGAATACAAAATGATAGAAGACGGCGACAAAATTGCGGTAGGCGTATCGGGCGGAAAAGACAGTTTGACACTGCTTGCGCTTATGAAAGCCTTTCAGCGCTTTTCGCCAAACAAATTTCAACTGTCTGCAATTACGATAGATTTGGGTTTTAATAAAGAAGGCACCCCTTTCGAATGCGTACAAAAATACTGCGACGAAATCGGAGTGCCTTATTACTTAGAGCACACCGATATAGGCGAAATTTTATTTAATGCAAGAAAAGAAAGCAATCCATGCAGTTTGTGCTCTAAGATGCGGCGCGGGGCATTAAACACCAAACTTCTCGAAATAGGCTGCAATAAACTCGCATTGGGTCATCACGCGGAAGATATGCTAGAAACCTTTTTGCTGAGTTTGTTTTACGAAGGCAGGCTGTCGACGTTTGCCCCTATCTCTTATATGGACAGAACCAAAGTTTCTATGATTAGACCGATGATATATATAAGCGAAAACGATATAATTTCATATGCAAGAAATTTGCCCGTTGTATTTAACCCCTGCCCTGCCGATAAACATACAAAACGAGAATATATGAAAGATTTGATAAAATCTTTGCAAAAAGATATTCCGTTTGTAAAAGACAGAATGTTAGGCGCAATCTCCCACCCCGAGAGATATAACCTTTGGGACGACGTTTTGAAAAAATATGAAAATGAAAGAAATAAATAATGAGGCGACGTTAAATGAAAAAGACGACAGCATAATAATTCGCCTTAAAACCGACAACGACAAATTCAAAGATATTGCAAAAGTTTATGCGGAAAGTTGGCAATATGCATATAAAGACATTTTGCCGGATAGATACTTAAAAAAGTTGACAGATTACAAATGGACAAAAAACATAAAGAACAAAGCCTTTACGCATATTGTTGCTATTGACGGCGGAAAAATAATAGGCACAAGCGCAGTGCGCCTTGACAATGGAGAAGTTGTCGCCATTTATCTGTTGCCGCATTATATAGGTAAAGGCATAGGACTAAAACTTATGCAAAAAGCCGTACATTTGCTTAAAGAAAACGGCTGCTCAAAAATAACCCTTTGGATATTTGAGAATAATACTCGCGCAAAATTTTTTTACGAAAAATTCAACTTCAAATTCAGCGGCAATGCCACACTCACAAAATTATCCGGCAAATCCATCGTCAAAGAAGAATATATTTTAGAAGAGTGAAAATAATCAATGTAATTTGTAGGTTTAATTTAACTTACTGCATTACAAATATATATTACTCTCTACAAAGATTAAAAATATCAAACTAAAAAGCAAGCGGTCAATCCGCTTGCTTTTTGAATTTGTTTTTTGTGGCTATTCCGCCTCTGATGTGTCTTTCGGACAAATTTTTGTCCAGAACTTTTTTTACTTTGTCGTGCAAATTTCCGTCGATTTCCAAAAGTCTTTCGGATACGTCTTTATGTCAGACACCCACTTATTGGAACGGTACGGGCAAGGTTTAACCGCTCGGTTAATTTCATATAAATATCTACGTTTCCGTCGTGATCAACCTCGATTTTCTCTATAATTTTCCGAAGCTGACCGTTTGTCATTTCGCCCGTTTCTATAATGTCTTCTATCGTTTTGAAAGTCTTTTCTAAAATGCTTTTCAGCTCTCCGGTTTTGGAAATCCTGTGCTTGACGAGTTTTAATTCGCTCTCAATCTTTTCCATTCTCTGTTTACTGTCACCGACATGTTGGTTGAATTCTTCCTTGCTTATCATCTCGGCTGCAAACATATCCATATATTTTACACGGAACGCTTTTAGCTTCTCATATTCGGCTGTCAGCTCTTTTTCCTGTTGTAAGTTGACGTCCTCTTCCTTATATACCTTATGGAACTCATCAACGACGTGCTCGATTATCTTATCTTTGTTTTTTATGTAGTTGCGGAAGTACTCGTTCAGCTTCTTGATTAAAACGTCTTCGCCGATGCTCGTTGCATTGCAGCAGGTCTTTGTGCCGCGACCGTTCCTGCCCGAGCAAACCCAGCGGACATAAGTGTTCTGGTAAGTTCTCGTAATTTGCCTGAACGACCAACCGCAATCTTTACAGACAATGAGCGTTGAAAATAGGTGCCTGTTGCTTGTCCGCTTGTTGAACGTCTTGTACTTCTCGCTTCGGCTTGCCATTATCTCCTGTGTGCGCTCGAACAGCTCTTTCGATATAAGCGCAAGCTCGGGTCTATCTACAATGCACCATTCTTCCTCGCTTTTATTTCTGCGAATACCGGTCAGGAAGTCGGCAACTTCCACCTTGCCGTTGATAACCTTGCCCATATAGATTTCGTTTGTGAGAATACGGCAGACTGCCTCCTGCGTCCAGTTGTTTCCGAACTTTGTCTTGATATTTTCACCGTTCAGAATCTGTCCTATCTTATTTGCGCCGTAGCTCTCTGCCGTGTACATACTGAATATACGGCGGACGACTGCCGCTTCTTTCTCGTTGATATTAAGGTTGAAAACGTCGCCCGGAGTTTTGTCGTAACCGTAAACAAAATTGGGAATTCTTCCCTTTTCGGCATTTATCTTTTTACCGAACTTAATGCGCTTTGATGTATTTGCACTCTCTTCCTGCGCAAGCGCACCGAAGATGGTCAGGACGAATTCACTGTTGCCCATACTCGTCATATTTGCAGTCAAGAATTCTGTTTCGATACCCAACTGTTTCAGTGTTCTGATATTCTGCAATAAATCGACGGTGTTGCGGGCAAAACGGGAAATGTCCTTTACCACGACGTGCTCGAAAAGTCCTGTCTCCGCATCAGCCATCATCTGCAAAAACTGTTTACGTTTTTTAACCTTCGTCCCCGAAATTCCCTCATCGGCATATAAGCGCACGAGTGTGTTCCCCGTGCGCTTTACATATTCCATAAAGAAATTTTTCTGCGCTTCCAAGCTGTTGAGCTGGTCCGCTTTGTCCGTTGATACCCTGCAATAAGCCGCTACTCTCATCTTTCGTTACTCCTTCTTATCGGCGTCTGTTGCCGCCGTTTCTTCCTTTTTATTTAATAAGTCTGCCGAGATTGCCTCGTCCGCTTTCACTCTGCACGTTTCCATACATACCGATATGAGCATACGTACAAAGTTCTCTTCACTATTCGGATTGTGAAAACGAAAGTTAAGTTTGGGCTTGTCCATACAATAACTTACGCCTTCGTTTCGACAAATAGCACTATCTTTCCTATTATTCTTACAAGTTATTTCATTTTGATTTTTCACCTCTTAATTTACGACATTTTATGTTTTTTCATTTGTCTGATACTGTGAAAAATTTAATTTCCTGTGTGCTTCAACTATAAAATTTTCTAACCTCCCCGTTATTTTACATCATAATTTTCATCTGTCAAGAGCAAAGTCAGTATGACAGAACTTTTTTGAAAAAAGTTAAAAAAATTTTTTAAATTTGCTCTGTAATACTGATTTTAGCCAAAAAGTACTTTCTCAATATCGTCTAATGTTACGGTACCTACGTTTATCTTTTTTCCTACATACTCCCAAATCAAATCAAGCTGATGCGAAAAACAGATAACGCCCCACTGCTTAGGATTTTCAACTGCTCTCCCTCTGAAATGGCGAAGCCCACAAATATCACCATTCAAAAAGGAAAACCAATATATCCCGTCTGCATATGCATCATAGCCGAGAAACCCTCGCCCATACGACAATTCTTCCTTGTCAAAAAGAGCTGTAAGAATCCGCTCTTCCCAATCGGGATATTTCATCTGCCGTAACTGTCTTACTCCGTTTGCGTCCAATGTAAAAAAATGAACGTTATAATAAGTTGTACCGCGCTTTCGCACCCTTTTGCGCCTGTCATATAATTCGTCATAAGTCTTTAACATGATTACGGCTATTTCGTTTGTTGTCCCGAATATAATCGCAGGATAATCATTTAAAATATCACCATCTGCATTATGAGCCGCAATGCTGGCAACGTTTATTTTTGCCTTAATTTCCCCTCCACCTTCAAAACCTTTCATAAGTTCATTCCGAGTATTATAGACAACGTAGGCACGCTTATGCGCAAGGAGTGCGCCCGTCATTCTTGTAAAACCCGTTTTCTTTACGTCGCTGTTATCGAAGGTTTTAATCAGTTTTGCAGGGTAGAAGACGGGCGCACTCCCCACTATCCTTTTGCATTCCTCAACTTGTAATTGGGGAAGTTTATGCGGTCTGAACTCATAGCCTGCCGCCTGACACATTGCAACGCTCTCTGCAAATCTTGCGCTGCGGATTGTGTGCTCGCTGTTGCTGGATCGATGACTGCGCATATAGTTTTCGTAGTAGTAATTTTCCGATCCCAACCATTTGAGTATGGGTAACGCTTCTTTTGTAAGTCTTATTTTTCTCCTACCGTTCTGACCTGACACGGTAAGTAGTTTGCAGGTTATATCCTCTTTCCCATCCACTATCTTCTGAGTAATAAGCATTCTTCTTATAGTGTTTTCGTATGTCTGCCTACTCCCCAATATCTCCAACGAACTCAACGGGTATTCACCTGTTACGGATAAGAGTTCGATTACGTTGTAGGCATGACTGCCGGGTTTGAAGTGAATCATAGTTTTGCTCCCATTTTTCCTATTTCGGCAACGGAAGAATCTATTTGCCGAATTGAAGTTTTTAAGCAATGCCTTTGCGCTACTCGGTTTTTCGCTTTTTATACAATTTGCGCTCGTATTTTGTCGCATTATGGCATTTTTGCTTATTTACACGCTCTTAACGGTAGCGGTTATCCGAACTAAAACATATAAGAAAACTTTTAGCCGTTTTTTGCCACTTTTCTTATATGTTTTTGGGGCTTTCGGGGAAAAGATCTATGCCTTCATCTGGCATTTTCTTCTCTTCTTCAAGCCATTTTTCAAAATCGGTTTGGGGAACTACATACACCTCGCACCTGTTCTCGCTACCCTTTGCAGAACAATAATAATGCCTGCAAACGGACGGTCCGTCATCGCACAACACGTACGTTGCAATAATATCCGTAACCATATTGATTTCGATATTATCGTGGTCACGCATCTGCCGTTCAGGGAAACCGTTGTAATAAACGTGCCTGTAAATGATAACGCAATCTTTCTGATGCTTACGTATTTTATCCCTAAATTTTCTCATTTCGTAGTAAAGGCACTGCCTTATGTAGTTGACGTTTCCGTGTTCCTTTCTCGGAAGCAATGAGAACATCTGGATACTGAACCAGCCCTCTTCCGTATAACCGATTTTAATGGGAACGATCTTTTCCATCTCGCTCTGTACTCTTTCTTCCGCATCGCGTTTTCCCAAATAACAGGGCAAGTCACGAGCAAGGAGCGTAATTCTTTCCGCTTCTTCGTGAATGCGAAGCGAATATGCATACGCAAATTCCGTATCCCATCCCTTCATCATCATTCTCGTGTTCTCAATTTCCTTGCCAAGCTTATTATAGTATTTTTCCAAATTCGTAAAAGTCTTTAAAAAATAATCGTTACAAGCCATATTTAAAATCCTCCTGTTTCTTTATTATTTATTGAACTTGTTTTTTATCTGACAGAACTTCCCCTACGTAAAACCCGAATAAAAACGCATACTCCTCTACCTCCTTTAAAAAAGACCAAAAAATAACGCCGTACCAGTTTTGGTACGACGTTACGTCTTGGATATATAATTTTTGACGATATCAGTATAACACATTATCATTTACAAGTCATAAGCATTTTTCTGCCATTTTACTGCCATTTTTGTGCCATAAAATAGGCAAAACATTTTCACTGATAATCTGTAAAACTGAAATGGATTTTTAGTCTTTCTGTAAGACTGGAATTGACACTATTTATAATGATTTAGGATCCACACAATATTGATTAAAACAAAAAAAGCACCAAGGATAAAACTATCTTCGGTGCATATTTTTCTTTCTGTTGCGTCATTGTGGAATGTCGCTTGAACGCACTCCGTAACGGTTCCTTGTCTTTCCTTAGACAAGTCTGACACTGCGAATTCTTACAATGTACCGAGAGCCTGGACGCAACCTTTTGTTGTGATATTATTATACCACATTATAATAATAAAGTCAATAAATAATGTCGATTTATAGGCGATTTTAATAATTTATTTCACGTTCAATTTAGTGCAATAGATACATATTAGCTACTAAAGCACTCATAAATTTTTCGGCGAATTTCCTCAGCAATAGGTCCACTTATATCTATTCCCAATTCCAACAATTCCGCAACAGTTGAGATTTTACCATTATTTAATATGCGATAAACCTGCTCACTAAACCCCAACTCTGAAATGTTTGTTAATCTTCTTATCTTTCATTAATGCTTCTTTACCATCTGCCCATGCATTATACGTTCCTTTGTCTCCAAGTTTGAATTGATCCGTAACTTTTGTGTATTTTACCGACATATAATCGTTTTGCGTAAATCCAGAAAAACAGAATGCACCAACAAATTTACAAAAATACCTATTCCCACTTTTATTTGGATCAAGCTGAAAAGCTAATCTATAAGGGTAATAACCATCTTCTTCACGCTTTTTTAACAACTTATCCCTATCCTTTGTCATATATGTCTCAGTGATAACATTACCATCTGTAGAAAGCCTATTAGCCCATTCCCAACCGTCCGGATAGCCATGAATTGTTCCATCCATATATACAAACCATGCTATAACATCATTTGCCCCATAATCATCAAGATTTACAGTACATTTAAACCACTTCAGAAAATTCGTGCCGATTGTGTCATTTATCATACTTGCATGACTTTTCCCCATAAAACAGTCGCCAAGATTATATATCTTCATTTGGTTTTTCCTATGCTATTAACTTTTTTTAATAATACTACACAAACACTGTGCAATTTCTTTTACATCTTGTATTGTGTTGTATTTTGATAAAGAAATTCTGATGGTTCCTTTTTCAAAAGCCGACGGAACATTTATCGCTTTAATCACATGAGAAACTTGCGTATTGACTGAATCACAAGCAGCACCAGTAGAAATCATTATTCCTTTTAAGTCTAGGCGATGCATTATCGCTTCCCCATCTTTATCTTTAAATGAAATATTGATAAAGCCAGGCAGATGAGCATCTTTTTTACCGTTTCTAATATACTCCCTTCCTTCTTCCAAGCCATTCACTGTCAATAAATTAAAAAACTCTTTTTCAAGTTCTGTAATCGATGTTCCTACACTAATATTAGTGACACTTTCTTCAAGAGCAACGGACATCCCAACAATAGAAGCAACATTTTCAGTTCCTGCCCTCAAACCATGTTCTTGTGAACCCCCATTCAGATAAGAGACTATATCTGTTCCATTCTTTATATAAAGAAAACCGATACCTTTAGGTCCACCGAATTTATGAGCGGAAGCGGATAACAAATCAACACCCAATTCCTTCACATCAATTGCAAGATGCCCAATAGCTTGTACTGCATCTGTATGAAACAAAGCACCATGTTTATGAGATATGCCAACAAGCTCTTTAATTGGTTCAATTGTACCAATCTCATTGTTGGCATACATAATACTTACAAGTCCAGTATTATCTGTTATTACGCTTTCAAGCTTTTCGGGTTTAATAATACCTTCTTGCGTAACACCCAAATAAACTACGGGATAGCCTATTCTCTCAATAAACTCACAACTTCTTAAAACTGCGTGATGTTCAATCACAGAAGCGATAACCGCTTTTTTCCTGTCAAAAGCAAGTGCTGTACCTTTAATAGCCCAATTATCACTCTCTGTACCACCAGAAGTAAAGTATATTTCGTCAGGTTCAGCGTTGATACATTTAGCGATTGTCTCTCTTGCGTACTTTAAAGCATATTTAGAAGAACGGGACAAAGAATACGCCTGCGATGGATTACCGTATTCCTCAACAAGGTAACATTGCATAGCTTCATATGCTTTCTTATTAAGTTTTGCGGTTGCCGCATTATCAGCGTAGATGATATTCTTCATAATTACTTAAATAACGTACATCCCTCCGCCTTGAATTCCTCAATTTTATCAAGCAAATCTTGAATTGTACAGCAAAGATAATCGGCCAAACAATCCATACAATAATAAGTTTTTATATCTTTTCCCAATAATTTCTTGTTAATTCCAATCGTATTTTTATCAAGATTTTTTTTACCGCAAGCCACACAATCTTTAATCATTATATCCCCTTACTCTCATGGGAGGCACATCTTTCCCTTTGTATTCTGAATCGATCATCCCTTGTTGCAATTTAATTATTCGGCGCATGCGCATTGCAGGAAGCAAACAATAATCATTAAAATCTTGTTTATCCACATCATACTCTGAACGCACATTAGGAAACAATAATTTCAACAAGCCAGTAGCGACCTTCTTTATTTTTTCCGAATCCCTTATGTAAGAATCCTCGGGCTCTACAACAAGCTTTTCAACAATTGCACTATAAGTCATATCATCCCGCAAATCGTGCATTATTGTACAAAAATACTCGGAATTTAATGCCCAACCTGTCATCAGGAGACTATCATTCATTTTTGGAATATCCCAACCTTTTATAAACCCATGAATTCTGTCAAGAAGTGCTGTTTCTTGAAACAATGCTGGCAATTCAGCAAGCATATAGCTATATTCATCCATACTCTCCTGCTTTATGTTACCCAAGAAAACAACTCCAGCACTTGATTCTCCGTTGAATCCATTTGCATTGAATTTATTACGCTCTAAATACCCTTGCATTATTGAACGCATTTCATTATCATTACCAAAATCAACAAGTTTCACTTCGTCAATTGCAACAAAATCAGGACCACAGATAAATCCTGGCTTTCTTCTGGCAACATCATAGAACATCTTTGCTCTCGAAACTTTGCCACCATCCGTCAACATACCATTCTTGCTTATTTGCCCAAAAACATAGCTCTTTCCAGTACCTTTGGGAGCAAGCTCTATGATATGAACATTTTTCTCAACGAACGGTAACAAACGTGAGATCATCGTTAATTTTTGTAAAGATGTTTCATATCCATTAGGATTATAATCTATTGCGCCAAGAAGAACATCAATCCATTCTCTTGTCGTAAAATTGGATCTCATATCTTTATAATACTCTAAATCGGCATTATATGGGCAGAAATTCTTAAATTCTAAGAGTTTTATTTTCCCGGGAATCTTTGGTGAAGCCATATCATTAGGTGGTCTATACCCAAGTTTAATTATACCCCACACTTCTCCACTGCGAACAAGCTCATCCTTGTACTGCTCCCATATAGCGGGCTCTATCATAGTTTCTTTCTCTGACACTCCAAAATCGGGTAATGTAAAAGAAATTTCTCCTGTCTTGATATTTATATCAACAGATATTTTTGTGAGAATCTTTACCTTCTCATTCTCATAAATTATTTTATTTTTAATACTAATCCAATCCTCTTTTTTGGGGATAAATTTCTTTACAAACAAGGCCACTTCATCCATATCAAAATTTCCATCTTCATCGCTAAAAGTCTTTAACAAATAATCACGAAGAAATGAAGGAAGTCCTAACGATGCAAAAAAGTTATTATTCTTTGAGTCCTTGTAAACAACCATCTCTTCAAAAAATTCTTTTACCTTCTCCATTTTTACCTCCATTAATCAAACAAGCCACCGACTTCTGTCATGCCTTTTTTCTTAACCTCGAACTCCAGTCCACTAGCAATAATATCCGAACCATTATAAATATCAAAACAATATCTTCCACGCTTTGTGCAATCAGTGAGTTCTACTGTATAAATAAAATCATCGCTCGTTTTTTTAGCTTCATAAAATCTGTTCCCGATTTTTATGGAAATATCGTTACTTTTAAGCCCAACATAAATCTTCAACGTAGGATATTCTCTTGGCGCAAGGATAATTATCTTTGACTCTTCTACAACGAATGCTTCCACTGTACCCGGCTTACGTATAATCTCTATAATTGGAATCGTTACTTCTTCTAATGATGCACCACCGTGTACTTCTACGTTTGCCTTTCTGCCGCCTCTAAACCTATCGTAGTTCGCAAGAACCCAGAAGCCATCAGACTCTATTGCGCATTCGGGTTTAGAATTGATTTCATTCTTTGGACAACATCTTCCTGAATGTTCACCAACCGTCTCCATCTGCCACATATTTTCGGTTTCATGAATTACAGCCAACCTACTCGCGCCATGGTCGGATATTACAATCGCTTTAGCGATTTCTCCAGATAAAATCTTAGAACTAATTTTTATTAATAAATCATTTATGATTTCGAGCTCCTTTATTAGGTAAATAGGTGTCTTAACCTTTTCGTAATCGAAGCTATTCTCTCCATGATGCTTTATATCGTCCAAATCCTTTATATTAGCAACATGGCATCCTTTCCCTTCAAAGTAATTAACAAATTCGCAATTACAATATGTAAGCGAAGGAAGCTCACAACGCCCAATAGAAATGTTAGCAGATAATCCATACTTATTACACTTTGCCTGAATAAAAGATAAGTATTCTGCACCCAGAGCGTCAAGGAAATAAACCTGAGTCCCTTTTGTTTCAACTTTATCAACAATTGCTGTTCTGGATGGCAAAACATCAACAAAATTAAAATCATGCGCTTGCTCATCCACAATAGCTTCAAAACTGGGTAATATTTTATTAATTACTTTTTGATATTTATATAAATCAAAGTATTTATCAAGCAGCTCATTCTTGAATCTGTAACTTGCTAGATATTCCGCCAAATCAGGATAAACTGTATGCAATATCTTTATAAGCGCTTCGGCGGTATAGTTCTCGCCGTATTTATCGAGCCACTCAATTATTTTTTCTTTTTCCGCTATTGTTAAATCAGTCAAATAATATATTAGATTCTCTCCCTTAATAGAAACAACCTTACAATAATCTGCCGATTCACTTAATAGTTCTATTAAATTGCTTAGTATTTCTTTTCTTTCGGTATAATATTTTTGAAATTTTATATCTCTATAATCAATTGTTAAAATTACGCGAAATAGTGATTTGATAAACTCTTGGTAATTCGCAGCATTAAAAACAGCGTGCTGCAAGTATTCGCATTTTTGTGTCCCAAAAATCATCAGTGAGATGTAGTATAACCATTTCTTTTCTTCCGAGAAATGTGCATACTGCGAAATGTAGCTGGCTAAATCCGTATCTGCACCAAATTCATTCTTAATAACAAAATCCCAATTTTTTCTTGCAATTAATTTTAATAAATAATTCCATTGTTTTGCAGACCCATATGATGCGGCTACACCTTTTGTCCTCGGATCAATATCGCACACTATATCATACCCATTTCTCATTTGGGCAATTGCAAATATAGATTTATCAAAAAGCGACTTTTTGACATCGGTAGCAATATAAATGGGATTATCCGTACTTGTTTCTATAATCTCTCCAATCTTCTCAAACCCCACAAAACAATTAGGAAACGCTTCTGCCAAATCTGGTGCGACAAGACAAACGCCCGCGACATCGTCTTTTATATCATTTAGGCACACCACCTGTCCTCTTTCCTTAAATCTCGTATCGGAAAAAGAAAGGAAGCCTGAACACATGTATGTAAGCAGTATAACGTGACCGTTAATATTTTTAGAGAGAATCTTTTTTAATTCCTTCTTTGCAAAAACAGTCCCTTGAAGTCTCAAAAAAGCCGACAAACAAACGATAAAGATTGTACCTTCGTTCTTATCTATCGTGTGCTCTAACTCCTCAAACTTAAATGTCCCATCTTTTTGGCAAAACCGTTCTGCTGAAACGAATATATTTGTTCCAACATGGAAAAGCTCTTTGAAAAGTTCCAGTTCTATGCGTGAGGAGAAATCGACCACTAATGGATACCGTTTAGTGGAAGAAAGATAATCTTCTATTTTCTTTTTCACACTATCTCTGTTCATTCTTGCCGCCCTCACTTATTTCTTTTTACCCTTCATTATTTCCACACCAACAGCTATGTTATCTTCAATTAATTGCTTTAAATATGCCTTTACCTCATCTGCTGGCATGCTGTCTATAATTGTTTTAGCCCTTCCATAACCAGTTTCTGTATATTTTGCCTTTGCCATAACTTTTATTTTATTGAAGACTTCTTGACTTTCGCACCAATAATAAGGGGCATCTAAAACATGCTCTTTAAGATATTGCATGACTGATTCCACGTCCTCAAAGAGAACAGCATATTCTCCCAAGAATCTGTCTGCAAAAGCCCTGGCACAAGCTACTCTGTCATTCAATGCTTTTAAATATGTAGCCCGGGAAATATACTCCTCCGCCTCTACAACTGCCCGTTCATCAGTGCTTTTTCCGTTAATCGTCCCAAACACTTTTCTTGCCGTCGCAACCTCATTATCTGGAATCATAATAATTATTGGCATATTATGTTTTTCAGACCAATCAATAGGATACTCTGATCCAGTCAATTCCTTCCACTTCGTTCTTAGCTTGATGTGTCCTAACGTCCCCTTATATTCTTTGATGGCTTTTTGCACCTTTTCCGTGTACACATTAGGCTCTGAGATAAATGTACCTTTAAACTCATACTTGTCATCATCAAGCATAACCTTTACATCTTCTATCGTAAGATCGTCAAGGTAGAATGAACATGCCTTAACAAACATGTCAGCCTGTGTTGACATGAAGTGCTTAAAATACTCTAGATGTTCTTTTAGCAAAGCAAGGAACTGCTTTTTCTGGGAATCAAGTAAACTGTTCGCCTTTTTGAGATTGTATAGCATTTCAAAGAAAGGTTTACTTTCCCCAAGTTCGTTTCTAATAACAGAGTATGATAGCCTTATTTGCGCAATCTTATCGCACCATCCTCTTATCGTTTCTTGATATGAAGAGTTTTTTGTCAAAATCAAATTACTGGTCTCTACGATTGAATATTCCGTAATAAGTTCGTTAATTTTTTCGTTTACGGTATCTTTATTCCAAACCCAATTTGCTGCGTCAGAATTGAATTTATATGACAGATAGTTGATATATTGCCCACCGTCCCCAATAGCTTTTGCAATAATAGGGAGCAAACCACCTTCGTATAGTTCCAAATACGATAACATACCGTTCTTGCAATTATCCTTAGTAAGAACAGTTTGAAGATCTATAACAGCTTCGGGATGTTGAATATAAATATCCCCGATTTCCATTGCAATATCATTATCGGATTTCTCACCGCCGTCAATATTTTTATTGTTCGCAATACCACAATATTTTTCTATTAACTGCGTAACAATTTCCTTGCTTGTCTTAAAAGAGAACGAATCTAAAGTATACTCAATCAACCAAATAGGGAACGAGAAACTCTTCATCTGGTCACGAATTCTCAACCGCGTTTCAGTTACCGAAACACAAGTTTTTTCATCAATGCCAAATGCGAGCGACGTAATTTTATTAAAAGCACGCTCCGAATCCGTCAGCGTTACTATATATTTGTCCTTATAGCGCTTATCCGCAGTATTTTCTAGCTTAATAATTTCAGCAATCATTGAGGAAAGCTTGTCTGAATCAAGAGGAACCGTTGTGAGATTATCGCTATATGAGTAAAACCCATTCGCATATTCCTTGAGAATAAAGCCTAAAATGAATGCCGTGAGATTGCAAGGCATAAATCCATATGGCGCAACTTTCAATGCATTATAAATTTGTGCTATAGATATTCTATCGCCCTTTGAATATTCCTTTTCAATAATGCCATCCACAAATGTTTTTAATGTAGCAATATAAGAATGTGAAAGCTTCCAATACTCAGAAACTTTCCATGCACCTTTTAATGCATTTTCCAGCTTCGTTGCTTCATTGCCAGATCTAAATGTACCTTTCGTTTCCTCGATAATACCGCAGAGCGCACCAGATTGCAAAGAGTTAGCATCATACATTGTGTTAAGTACGCTGATAAACGCCCCCTCAAGACAACTAGGATATTTAAATTTATTAAGCTCCATTAAACGATTAATCAAATCCGACATACATGCAACCCGTTCCCCCTCGGGCACATAGTGCGAGTATACATAAAAATCGCCAGTCTTGATTTTCTTTGCCCATCCTTTCAAAACATCAATGGCATATCCTTCATATGTTTTTCTCTGGTTAAGATCGCTGCTTCCTATTGCAAGTGACATTGCATAATTTTCAACAAACTCATTATACTCTGTTTCTCCAAGCACTACTGACGAATCAATAATCACTACTTCGCTATCTGGATTTGCAGAGAAAAATGCATCTATTTTCTTTTGCAAAGCAGCTTTTTCCACTGTATCTCTTGCAAAGGTAACTATTCCATAAATCTTATTGCTCTCATCTGCAGGGTTATTCGCCTTTTTGACTTCGGCATCAAAATCACTTATGGTAGCATAAAAAAGTGCATACCTGAGTTTTAATGCACCGTTAAGTTCAACTGTATTTCTAAGTTCGCACCCGGTCATAAAAGACATATCTTTGGTGTTCTTAGCTTTTGCATCTGCTATATAAGGCGTGGTGTCAACCGTAGGTCCTGCACTTTTACAGCAGTATGAGAACACCTCGCCAGTTAATGGAGTACGAGTGACAACGTGCGTATTAAGAAGCTTACCAGCAATCTTTCTTGCTGTCATTTCAAGGTCAGTACCTTCAAATGCAAGTGAAATATTCTTGTCATTCGGTAAGAATATATCTTTATTACCAGACCGTTCAGAAACTGCCTGAAGCAACAAAATTGTCTTAAGAACTCTTCTCTCATCTTCAACAAGGTCTTTCTCTATTCTAGATGTGTAACAACTAAGAACTTCTTTAATTCCCGCCGCAAGTTTATCTGCGCCACTCTCATAGAAAAAGCTCCAAAGCATATCTATTGTAACAAAAGGATTCTGCGACGAAAAATCATAATGGTCAATAAACCACTGGAATGCATGCACATTATCGCCCTCATCATTCTTGATAAAGTTAAACATGCTTCTAGCGGTTGATGTGTAATAAATCGAAATGTGCTGCAATATTAGTGCCGCATATGGATGTATGGGTAAAACATTAGATAAATCCGCATCTGTTAATCCAATTTTCTTTTTAACTGCAGAGCGGCTTTGCATTGTGCGATTGTCAAGACTGCTCTTGTGTCTTACCCACTTCGCCGCCAAATCTGGATCGTCGGTAACCCTAAGAGCTTCTGCCATAAGTGCAAAGGCAATATTTTCAGGCAATGAAATGTGGAGTGTGGGTGAAACAAATCTGTCCAGCGTCTTTTTCTTGTCGGGGTCACCTTCGGAGAAATATGCTTCTGCCTTGTGTGTAACAATCATCAAGCAGAATGAAGCCGTAGCTGAAAGCTCTGCAATCTGTTGGAATCCTGTCAAGTGACGCATATTGTTTTCGAAGTATTCCGAGAATTCATCCCAAATAAACATCAAATTATAGAGATTATTCTTTTCAATAACCTCCCTTATCCATTCGCAAAGGTCACTAGCCGTCATTGAAAAACTACCTTTGACGGCCTTTACCTTAAACACCTTTGCAATAAGAGAACGAAGTGCCTCGTCCTTATATGTCTTTAATTTTTCAAGAATATCGTCTGCTCTATCTCCGCCCAAAATATCACGATATGTTCCCGACGCATAAATATTAAAGCTCTGTTTATTCTCTTCGTTTTCAAGATAGCGAATCAACGATTCACGCAACGAAACGCACGCCTTATTTTCTATACCGTTTTCCCTTAATGCCTTTTCTATGCCCTCTTGTATAGCAACAACCAAATCAGTGTCGCTTGAGATATCAGAAGAACCGTATCTGTGACAAACTAAAATCTTGCCTGCTTTTTTTTGCGCAGTGAAATCCTTGCACAGGAAATTATCAAGCCCATATCTCTCAAAGTAAGCAACAGTTTCCTGCTCTGAGGCTTCCAACAATTTTTTGAGGGTTAAAACGGCATGTGATTTTCCTGTTCCGTATGCACCATCAACCCAAAGAGACAACTTTTGCTTTCTCTTTAAAACATCAACTGTTGCCTTTATTAAATTTACGAAAGAAGGATGCGGATAGAATTTCTTCCATAAATCGGGCTTTGTGTCAATAATTTTTTTATCGACTTGGGGGAAATATTCAGGATCGATATTAAAGTAGTCACGATAACTCATTTTATTTTCTCCTTAAAAAAGTTCATCTAAAATTTGAGCGGAACTCAAATCACTTTTTAATGTTATACTGTCCAAACCGAGTGTAAATCTCGCTTCGATTAAATCGGGATAATTAAATGTCATACCATTCAGGAGCTTTTCCATTGTATCCCTATTAAGCCCAAAGATTTGTGTGGGACTTATACCATCACTCTCAATTTCATGGTCTAGCAACCTTGTGAGTGTAAACTGCTTATAATTGCCGCATGCTTCGGCAAACTTATACAATGAGTATAGGATAACTCTTTCGTCTGGATTTGCCCAAGGTTCTCGTGTTAAAGATAGAAGTTTCTTTTTCTCATCACCTGTTTGAGTCATTTTGCTTTCAATGCAAGGCAACCCAAATCCAATTGAATTGAGCGGCTTTGTTGTGTCTAGTATTACCTTAAATCCATTCCAAAACTCGCCAATTGCTTTATCTGTGATATTTTCCTGTTTTAATCTTAACCCAACAGACTCTATTGTGCTTGTCTCATAAAAAGGGATGTTTTTAATATACCAACCAAACTGAGGCGTATATACCAAATTACACAGCATTAATGCCCACGGCAACTCCCCATCGAGATCAAAACTAAGAATGAACTCTCCCAATGGAGTAAGTTGTTTCTTTTTTATTAGATTGGCATCCGACAAAAAAGCATACATAACATCTGTTTTCCTATTTCCTGGTTCGAAAGAATTATCTCGCGCAAACATTTCTATCCATTTGGCATCCACACCGACACTTAAATACCTATTAATTCCTGTTAATTTTTTCATGATTTTACTCCCCTTGACAGAATTATAATATAAACATCCACAAAGAATTTTTAGACATTCATGGCATCTAATACATTTATTAGATATCTGAACTTTACCGTCTCTCATACTAATGTTTCTATATGGGCATTCAGCAATACAGGTTCCACATTGAATGCAATACTGAGATTTCGCTAATATGCTCTTGAAATAATATACAAACTCAATTGCATTCTTCGTTTTTTGCGTATTAGTTACTTTAATAATATCATATTTATCATCATGAATAATTACACAATGACGTTCGACTCCATTATACTCCAAAATTAAAGAGTCATTACCACATTCTGAAAGCTTGCCAATAGTTTTATACCACTCTCTCCAATTTTCATTAAGATTAATCGTTTTAAAAATAAGAAAATCGTCTTTTTCTTCAAAGCTAAATCTCTCTTCTTCGGAAAAGCGCAGTTCGCGGCCGCTCATTCTTGTCTTCCAACCACCAATTTCCATAAAACGAGCTGCATTATCCCCAGATAAATCTTTTGCGCTGTTTGTTAATATTTTTTCAGTAAATAATTTTACCTCTGTGCTAAAAAATCTATTTTTAATATATTCGTGCCTTTCTGATGAATTCGGGCACATAATGCAACCGACACGATTGAATCCGAGCTTATACGCCTCATTTAGCAACAGCCCATACGCATAAATATGTAAATAAACCTCTGCTGATGTCCATTCCAGTATAGGGTGATAACTATATTGCCCAGCTATTTTTTTTCCAATACTAAGCTCATCATATTCCGAACGGCTTGCACTTTCCTCAGCTCTCACCCCGGTTATCATCATTGTTCTAACAAATTTACTACCGATAATCTCATTTAACAAGTTAATAACAGGTGCAGTTTTGTGTACTGTGCAACACCACCTGACTTTCCTAGCCGGTGGTCCAAACATATCCCATGATTGACTTGCACTCATCGGAGCTTTGGCAGAATAAAAATCAATTTTTTCACAAGCACACAGTTGAGAAACCTCATCTACAAGTTTCTGCGTTGTTGGAAACTCCATATCAGTATCACCAAACAACACCTTAAATTCATTATGAGGTAACGCTCTTTGAACCAAATCTAGTGCTACAACACTATCTTTGCCGCCAGAAAATGCGACATAGAATACATCAACTTTATTCTTATAGGCAACGAATGTATTATATATTTTTTTAATTGTATCCTGTACCAATTGTCCCATTATGTCCTTATTCTTCTCCACCATTGCCGGAATATCTACAAAGCGAAGTGACACACCTTGGGGCTCTGGATCTTCAATTAAAATAAGTTCCGGTGCTGTATATAAAGAGCCGCCTTTCGTTTTTGCTACCAACCTACCACGATAATAGTAATTGTTTGCTTCTGCCCACATATAAGGAAAGCTATCATTCTTATCGTACTGCCAAAATTTATCGAAACCAAGTATGTCAAGTTCCTTGTAATATACGGGACGAGGCTCTTTGGAAAATTGAAGAGGCGTTGGCATTAAAATATATCCACCAGTAGAGGAATCCCACTCATAAGAATACATAGCAAATCACATCCTTCTTGCCCGAATTCTTCTTGCCTGTTCGAGCACATCATTAATATCTTTATAACTTTTGCGTGTAATCAAATTCATTTCTGCAAGATAGTTCAACGCCACATCTTTTTTAAGTTCCAAACTACTCTCCGCCAAAACATGGGCGCACACATCAGCGAAACAAGTATAGGATTCACTTCCTTTAACTACGATTACACCTGCTACATTATTAAGCGAAATCCCATTATTCATTAGAGTATATTTTTTGCTATACCTGCGCAAGAAACTCTCTAAGAGAAATGTGTTCCATTCAAAGTTTACGCTCGGGAAAACAAGGAAAGAATCCATATCCTTCACTAAAACGTAATCAGAAGCAAAATATGTACCTATTGCCTTATCAATAGCTTCAATATCAAAATCTACTTTTTCTTTCAAAATATATTGATTGCGACTAACCCTTATTGTTACATCAGCAATTGCATCATAATATATTGGAGTCTCTACACTCTTTGCAAAGGCATAAATATCCTCATCTGAAAACGGCGCATGATGCTTAGCATATAAAGTAAACACATCGGACATGCTCAACGATTTATTATGAGTACTTATAACTGCTCCATCAAAGCTATATTGGTCCTTCAACTCAACCGCAATCGCATTACGAATACCTAACGGTGACAAATATGGATTGTTTTCTATTAGTTCAGGAAGCTGTTCCGTAATATCAATAAATAGCGAGGCCCAGATCGCATATCCCTCATCCTCAAGTCTCGTATTTATTAACTCTATAATCTTCTCAAGTTCCAATGAAGACACTTCAAATATGCCAATGTGGAAATAATGACTCTTTTCGTTGCGTTGATAATTAGAGTTCCATTGAGTTTCCTTCCAAATAATGTCCTGCGCAATATGAGAAAGTCCTGCATACGCTTCCTCAAAAGAGAGTGGCCGCCCTGCAGACAGATAAAAGTCGGAAATTTCAACCGAGTGATCCACCTTAACTTCTCTTTCACGCGACATATATTCAGGGAAGAAATAATATTCTCCTTTTTCGGCAGCATATTCAATAAATGCTTTTAACATGAATTCATCTTCAAGAGCATAACAATATTCAAGCAAGTCTGCCAATTCTTTATAAATAGACTTATAGTACAAAATTTGTTTCCCTGAAGAGAAACTGCTATTAATATAAGAGAACAGCTTTTCTTTGGTTGTAGAATCAATGATACCCTCTTCAGGGAACAATTTATCCTTATAATAAACACCACATAATCTTAGCCGTTTTTCTAACTCTATATCATCAAAATTATTTTTTTCTTTAAATAAATCTTCAAAAGTTTCACGGAAGATATCCATATCAATGGAGTCAAACCTTATTCCGTTGCGGAAACGATGAAGTAAAACTCGAATGAATTTTTCCCTATTAAAATCATCAAAAGACACTGCCTGTTCTAAAGTATCAACAGCAATTTCTAGTCTTTGCCTCTTACTTCTTCTGCGAGAAACAGCCTCATCGCCAAGTTTGTAAACCAAATAATTTTGTAAAGCCGCACTGAATCTATTATGCTGTTGCGAATTTATCTCGGCAAATCTAGTATCGGAAAGTAATAGGTCTACTGCGTCTATCAGTTCTGACTCAACGCAATCCAATAAACTTTTTTCATATATGTTGTTTCTTATGGCATATTCATCGGCAACCTTAATGCTTGATGCATAGTTTAAAGCAGTGCTGTTAGCAAGACCTCTCTCCTTAGATAACCATTCCATATATGCCATTAAGTCATCAATATCATCAGATGAATTATCAACCGATAAGTTGGCTTGTAAATCTTCATTAGACGATTTAACCACACTATAATCACCTACCAACTTATCTTCCGTTATAATAGAATCCCCAGTTTGATCGGATATCGAAACTGTCTGAGAAATGTGAGATTTGGATTGTTCTGCCTCTTCGCCATATTCTTCTCTTAAAAAGTTCGAATAAAACTTTCCAACTTTTTCAAATAAACGAAAGTCCGACTTGTTAGAAAATTTAAAAACTCTATCTTTACTTAACTTAACTCGAACTTGATTAAATTGTCTGAAATTCGTACAACCCCAAAAACCACCCTTAATAAAATTGTGTTTAACCGCATATTCTGATATGCGTTCAATACACCCAACGCATTCAGCAGGAGTGAGCTTCTTGGTGTATTTGGTTTTAAGCCAATTCTCAAATTTGAGCTTATTATTATCAGAATTTACCATTGTTGAATCCTTTCTATTGGCCTTTTGAGCATCCACTAAATATACTGTTATACTATAGTAACGATTTTTTACATCACCGTCATTGTAATGTAAATCTGAGACGATCCTTTTTATGCGAACTCTCCTTTTTATGTATGCCTCAACAATTACGCCACATCATATTCATTCTACGTCTTCAGATAAGCCGTGGTCGATTTCCATAATATCGTCAAAGCCACAGTCAAGAGCAACGCAGATTTTCATAAGCGTTTCGCTTGTAACTGTCTTACCGTTTACAAGCTTATTTAGTGTATAACCGCTGATATCAGCTGCCTTGATTAAATCGCTTTTCTTCATATCTTTATCGATAAGTAATTTCCAAAGTTTTTTATAACTGATAGTCATATAAACACCCCATAATACACTAATTATAAGTATAACACGAAACGACAAATTTTGCAATAGGTAAAAATTAGTTTTCGCTAATATTTTTTAATATTTTTTTGCTTTTTCTGCAAGTTCAATTACAACAAATACACTTGTAGTAATACTATTTCTCTCATTTTATTTTAGAATAGCTAATTGACGGATAAGTGCTGTAATGATAGCAAATACCCGAAACAAGAGCAATGTTATAATATTTGTCAATATGCACTCTGAAATATGACTGCACGCCCGCCTCTTCCGGAATTATAATATCCTCACCGTTTTGCCACTTGCCACCAAAAGACTTTATTTCCTTTAAAAAACAAATAAAATCAGTTTTATTATCAAACAATAAAACCACACCACCATTCACTAACTCATTCAACTTTTGCTTATTCATAAAAATACCTCTTTGCCTTATTCCACAAAGAGGTCAAAAGAAAGCCCATCGAAAAGATGGACCTTAATTCTTATTGCCCCATCTATCCAAGCATTAGCACCTTGCCATACAGTAGGTTGCTGTGTAGTCAACGGGCTTGTCCCTCGTACACTCTTCATGGTAGTTTTATTTTAAATGATTTTCTGGATTTTGTCAAGTTATAATAGTAAACCAGTCATCAATCTTTTACATCAATCACAACACAATTTACAAAACCGGAACGAGCAGTACAAGCATCTAAAGCAATAATACCGTCAGCGATAAATGGCGTAAAGATCGCATATTCGCCACGTATTGAACCCTTTCCCTCAATTTTACTATGCCCGTAAGAAGCGTGGCAATGTCCACAAACTATGATTTTATTCGGTTCTTTAACGCCCTGCGACCAAGCGAGTATCCCGTTATGCCACCTTGAATAATTCCAATCAACATCTTTGGCATTTCTCCAATCTGGCTTATAATAAAACGTATCTGCTTGAGCCTTCATACCGTACGCCCTGCAAGGTATCCATCCATGCACAAAAATGTAATTTGAAGTCTCAAAGTAATTACGCATAGCGGGAATTATAGTTTTTATAAACGGCGTATCTTTACTCTTTTCTGTAAAATCTTTCACGTTTTTTACGGCATCACGGATATTATAATCGGTCAGTTGGAAAATTGTATCCATTGTCCGATTTCGGTAATGGTGAGAAATAACCGCTGTTTCCATATCCCAAAGATATTTTTTGGGTTCATTCAATAAGTCCAGCGCCAAATCTTCGTGATTACCTTTTATGAGAATCACTTCGTCTTTTTCAAGCAATTCAAGAATGAAGCGTTGCATTTCTTTCGCTTCGCTCCCCCTATCGAATAAATCCCCACAAACTATTAATTTGTGCGGAGATTTATCATCAAAATATCCTTTTTCTTTTAGTGCTGATATCATTTCTGTATAAAATCCATGAACGTCAGCCACTACGTAATATCTCATTTGTATTTCCTGCTCTTCTTAAATAAACATTACCATATAATGCGGCAAGGTTCGTTTTACTCCGTCTACCCCGTTGTTTCCGCCAATCAACTTATATGCAACGGACGGCTTAAAATCTTTGATAAAGTTGTTCAGCGTTATCGAAGCGGAGTTGCTTGCTTTTACCTCCACAGGAACCACTTCCCCGTTCTTTTCAATTAAAAATTCTGATTCGTGAGTATCGTCGGGATGATAGTAATGAAGGGTATATCCGCGTTTGATAAGGCACTCTGCTATAACGTTTTCAAAGACTCCACCTTTCGTGTTACCTTTCAGTGTTCCGGTCAAAAGAGCAAGTCTTGTCTGTGAACCGTAAGCGGCAAATAATAAACCCGTATCATTGTAATAGAGCTTAAACTGTTCCTGTTTTTCATTCCCTATCAACGAAATATACGGCTCCGCCACGTTTACACAGGCATTTACAAGACACGAATCTTTCAGCCACTTTACGCTGCCGCCGTATTTTTTACTTGTCTGCCCGCGCTCAACCGTGCTGTACTGAAATTTTTTGAGTTCTTTGGAAAGCTGCCTGGGTATTGCGTCGTAGCATTCCCTTACTTTAACCTTTTCTGCCCCCTTTGCGTGCTTTGAAATATCGTCCTGATAATCGGCAAGAATTTTATTCTGTGTCTCCGTCACACGGTTATAATCTTTATGCTCTATGAAATCAGCAACCACTTCTGGCATCCCGCCGACAACCATGAATTCTTTAAAAAGATTTTCATACTTTTCATTGATCACGTCGGGTATTCTATCACCGCTTTCAAAATATTCCTTTAGTACTTTAATTGCTACTTCATTCATTCCGTTCGCCCATAAGAATTCTTCAAAATCAAGCGAATACATAATAATATTTTTTTCATATCCCACAGGAATAGAATCGGGTTCTACCACTTCATCATCATCGTCTTGCGCATACGATAATCCTAAGAGCGAACCGGAAGAAATGACATCAAAACAAAATTCTTCCGCTAAAAATTTGATTGCGGTTCTGGCGTTGGCACATTTTTGAATTTCATCAAGAAAGATTAATGTATCGCCGTTTATAAAATTTACATCAGAAAAGGTTGCAGTGAGTCTTTTAAAAATTTCCACTGCACTTAACGAACCGTCGAAAATGCTTTTGTATTCGGGATTTTTAATGAAATTAATCTCGATAAAAGTTTTATACTCACTCTTGCCGAACTCACGTATGATAAAAGATTTTCCAACCTGTCTTGCACCCTTTACCATAAGGCATTCTTTCCGCTGTTCGCTTTTACGTCTGTTTTTCCATTCCAATAACTCGTTATAAATCTTTCTTCTTAACATAAAATCTACCTCTTTTACTATTATACCTAAAATCAATCATTTGGTCAACCAAAAAAGGAATAAAATCAATATATAAAATGTCTTAAATGGGGATAAAATCAATTAATTTGTCTTGTTTGAAGTTTTGAGTGAGCAACTTTTTTAAATATTGTTGAGCAATATTTTTGACAAAAAGTGAGCAATATTTTAATTATTCGGTGAGCAGTTTTTTATATACCATAAAATAAAGCGGCTACTCCAGAAACTGATTCCGAAGTAGCCGCTTTTTAAAATGTGATATTTAAAGTTCGACGATTGTAACGCCGTGATTGCAGACTTTTAAAAGTTGCTCTAATTCTTTGTATGTATTTTTAAGTTCCAAAGCCTTGAAGTTGAATAGATCAAAATCCTCGCCGTTTATTACGCATTTTACGATGCCGTTTCTTGCCTGCGCATTCAGCCATTGCCGAGCTTTATCTCTGATTGCTCCGCCCTTTCCGCTGCTGCCGTAGCCGTGGATAATATACAGACATCCGACGTTTCCACTCTTGGCATTATTTATACTTGATTTTAATATAATAAGAGCGTCAGCAACTGTAGGTTTACCGTCTTCCAAATTAATTTCTTTTAATCTTTTCATACCAAACTCGTTTGCTCCTTTTGCAGTCTTCTTAATTCACGTTTACAGAAGAAAAGCCGTTCTTCTATTATTGAAACAATTAAATGCACTACCATACCAAAACCGAACATTAAAATAATGACGTCCATTGTAAAAGTAATTACTTTCGTCAAATAAAGAATAAAGAAAATGCCGTAGTAACCAAGATTTATTATCAATGAATTAACTGCATTGTATATTGTGTGACCGGTACCGACGAAATAATTGTCAATAATAGCGCAACCGGCATAAGCGATATAGAACGGCGCAAGCTTGATTGTAATTAAAAATATCTCATGTGCATTTTCAAGTCTTTCCGCATAGCGATAGAACGGTGTCCATAACGGGATTGTAACCGCCCACAATAAGACAACGCACGCGGCGATAAAATAGTAATTGAATTGCTTTAAGGCAAGATAACCATCCTTACTGTCGTGGCGAATGACTTCGCTCAATGCCGTTATAGGAATTAACATCCAACCCCATATAAAGTTGTTTGCTATCCAATAATTGCCTTGCTCGGCAACCATATTTACCATTTTGCCAATCATTACGGCATATATTAAGTTGTCGATGAATTGTTGAGCTCCGGAAAATATGCCAACCTTACCCCACTTTTTAAAAGTCTGCAAATCGCTCTTTTTATACCAAGCAGGGCTGATGAGCTTTTGTAAAAACAATACCAAAAAGCCCGCCATGGCAAGCAATGCGTTTACTATAATATTAGAAGCCGCTATTCCGTAAACGCCCATTGCAGGAATTAACAAGAAGTCCGCAATAAGCGACAAAATAGTTTGTACACCTAAAAATATGTATACGTTTTTATCTTTACCTACTACAACGAAAACCACATTGAAAAAGCTCGGTAAAATGCCAACCATAAAAGCAACCGTTTCAAGTTGCAGGTATTGATTTGTTACGGCAAGGTCAACTTCTGCAGGATTCATTGCAGCTACTAAAACAGATCCGTAAATTAAAACTCCTACAGAAAACAAAGTGTATAATGCAAAAGCGATTACACCAACCTTAAAAGTATGTTTTGGAAAGTTATCTTCGTCGTGCTTTAATAACTTGTTTAATATCGAATAAAGCGGAATTATAAGAAACGCTCTCAACGTTTCGTCGATTAAATCGAACCACTCCATTTGTCCGATGATATCGAACACGTCGCTTTCGCCATTAGATGAAATAATAAAAGTTCTGACAGTTTGATATACTGCTGGAATGAGCGCAAGAGCACAAAGCGACGCAAACAACCGCCAGTTAAAATTTTTAAGCTGTTTAAACTTTTCTTTCATTTTTTTAATGTTGTAACGAGTATTATCAACTAAAATTAAAATACTCTCTAATAATACTAAGGTAATGTAACGGCAACGGAAAATTCGTAATTTTATTGTACTGAGGAGACAGACCTCTTAATTCATTTAAATAATTTACAATAATTATCGGGTCATCATCTTGGCATAAATATAACGGGAAATACTCAATTAATCTTTTCCCTCGGTAATAATGGTCGGGATTAGATATACTGCTCTCATTGTCACCCCATCGATAAGTGTCATCCCGACTTTTTTCTGCTGCACTCGCATAGTAGACTTCATGATACGAATAGATACCATCTGCATTGCCGCTTGATTTTTCATCATCAGTTAGATAATAGTCAGGGACCTCGTCGTTTTCTCTGATTCTAACAACTCTAAGTTTAGAATTACTCAAATTCAATGCTACCGACATAGCTTTATTTCCAACATCAATAGATTCCGGGCAATACTTCTTAGAAAAAGAATATGTCGCAATTTTTTTGTTGGAAATACCAGGCCATAGTTCATTGCGCACAAATCCATCTCCAGATATTATAACGATTGCATCTTTATCCCTATATAAATTTTCAAGCCCCTTCAGCTTCTGTTCAATATATCTTCTTATAGCTTCATTACATACTTTTTCGCAATCACGAGTCATGGAAAATTTACAAAGTTCTAAACAAGCTTTGTAATAAGTTAGCGGTAAGCCGTTGTTGAATACAGGACTTTCCACGGTAATCATTCTGTCATCGGCATTAAATTTTAACATCATAGGCAATGCCCGAACTTTTTTACCTGTCATCGACCAAAGATTAGTTGAAGCATCTATTGCGATAACGGGATACTTTGGCAACTTACTCCACTGTGTCGGACATTTGCTATAACCAAACTGCCGCAATAAATCACAAATAGTTTTTTGAATTTTATAATCTATCTCTTTTTTGTTACGCCGCTTGTTATCTTCTATTTCGTCATCCGGATTAATAAATTGAGTCACTCTACCTGCCATTGCAAATCCGCAGCGTAGAAGGTCTTTCGCGTCCTTTTCTTTGCTCTTATTATTAGGTAAAATGATTATACTACCCGCCATAATATCTTCAGATATTCTTCCTATCCGATCAGATATTAAGCGAATACGCGCGTTCCTTGCAACCTCTTTTGTATAATCTTCTTTAGATAATGGGTCTGCATAATCGCCCAAAGTCTTTATCTCTGTCCTGATACAAAAATCATTTTCTTCAGAATTTGATAGAAGAAGTAATTCGTCAAGACTATTCTTAATTTTGTCGGCTAAATCGAAGTCTTTACTCAAAGAGTAAATCTCTATTAAAGCTTCTTTATAACCAGTTCTCGACAAACAAGAACGAATATCCTTTAAATCTTTATCGGGATTAAGTTTAGGTCTCTTTATTATCGCTTTTGCAGTCGCTGAGCTCTTATCAACCACATCACTTATTAACTCATAAATTGAATTGTACATTGATTCTTCATCTTGAACACTTACCCCCGTTCCCACTTCCGTCTCTGATTCAAAACTATTTTCTGCTGATATAACACATAGAATTTGCGGATTGTTTTTAGTGCTATTAAACTCTTCTATTGCTTCCTTTACATCATTTGCCTTCGGCAATTTATGCGGATATGTAAAGTCATAGCACATTCTTTCTGCCTCATCCCACTCCCATTCCATGCATTCCTTTTTCCAATTACATTTTATACTAAGCTTATAATAACAAGTTTCTTCTTTATGTTTTATAAGAACGCCCATCTTATTTTTTAGTAAAGTTTTAGATCTTTTAGTACTATTTTTAAATCTACGCCTACTGCAATTCAAGAGCAACATAGGACAATTATCCGCCGGAATCGTTTGCAGACTAAAATAAAAAACATATGCATATAAATCGCCGTTAGGAGCGGACAATACTTGCGACATAAGTTCATTCCGAGCACTTCGGTTAAGGATCAAATCCTCGCCGTCTAATTTAATTACTTTCCCTTTTAGCTTGGACATAATATTTAAGCAAAGTCCATTATAGGCATAAGGGTTTGCAACCTTGCCGTCTTTATCAATAATTTCTACTTCGTCTTGTCCGATATATTGAAACAGCTCATCGGAATTGATTACGTTTAAAAAATCATCAAGTGCACTTTTAACTTTTTCATCGTTTTTCTTATCTGCATAAAAAGATAATGCCGCAGCTTTTAGATTCACGCATATTTCTTCACACATGTGCTTATTGATTTCTGATAAACAAACAATCCATTTTGAATCATCGCTGTTTTTACGCAAATTACTAATTTCAATTAACCCGTTAACCCAATTAGCGCACAGTTTCCCAAGTAAGCTACAAAGTGGCAACATATATGAATCATAGTTAAAAGACGGATTACCCGCAATTGCTAAAGCGGCAAGCTTATCTTTCCAAGTAGCAGGGAAACCCAAGGTATACACCTTAATCGTGGAAGTCTTCGGAATAAAAGTTATCATCTGTAATTTCTTCTGTTGACTCATTTTTAATATTCTCCTTTAATGCATCATAAAATGTACCGTAAAGTGTTGTTGCAATATATTCATCTGTTGCCATCAGATCTTCGAGATAAATACGAATTTCTTTCAGGATGTCAAAGCTTCCGTCTCCACGTCCACTATTGAACGCACCATCTGCAAAATAAATTCTGGGCGGACATCCGTCTATAGTTCCGTTATTCCCAACACGCGCAGAGCGCCCGTAAGTTTGCTCGATTACAATAAATACAGTTGCCGTTATATCGCGTTTATTGTCATCGGATAAATCACTTAGCCTACATCCGCTGTCGCGTTCCATGATCCCCCAAAATTTACCGCCTTCATTTTTTACTTCATTTGCGTATGTGCCCCAATCATTAACTTTTAGCAAATTAAACTTATGCGATATAAGTCCGTTCAATTTGCTGATTTTTAGTGATATGTCATCGGGGACAGACATAGGTCTTACAAGAAAAAATATACTCCTGAACGCGGCATTTCCATCTTGGTCAACGACGTTATATCCTCTGCAGATAACTGCCGCAGGAGCAATCAGAATCTTCTCGTCGCGGAACGCAAAAGATTGTAATTCGTTTTTTCTTAGCATTCCGGCTTCTTTGCGTTCTTCATCATCGCCGATTACAACCGCACATTTTTCTTTTCTGTTAAGTTCCGATAAAAGACTTTTTGTGTGTCGCATTATCTCTTGAGCTTCGCTGTAGCTATTTACAACAAATAAAATCTTACCTGTTCGGTCCAGCTCCGCTTCGATATGTTGACGTATTTCCCGTAAAAGGCTCTTTAATCTTTCTCCTCTCCCTTCTTGTCCCCCCCCCCCCCTGAAATAACGGTTGTTGCACCGCATATCTGAAAATATGACTTTTTGAGATATTCCGTAATGTTTGACGGAGCATTAAGAACATAATCTACTGGGACATTGACATGATATTGTAACGAACCTGGTGCATAGCTTGATCCAGACATTAATACAGCATGCGGACCTAATGGCTCCCCATACTCATTAACGCGCAACCATGGTAGAGATAACATTAAATATCTTCCGCACGCATATTGGCGATAAACTTTAAGTTCCTCTTTTTCGGTATAAACCATACCGAACATATTACCCATAGGAGCTGACGGCAAATATTTCTGTTGTGAAACAAATCTTGCTTGAAGAAAATCAGAAATATTATTATTCCAAAGAATCTCCTTATCTACAGACTTTGCCGCATTATCTATACGATGCATTAATCTATCAAAATAAATAACTTTCAAAGAAAGTTGTAAATGTAAAAGGTCTCTATCTGATAATTCAATCTTATTATCATTTAAAAGTCTTTTAAGTCTTTTCTCAAAATGACTATCTATTTTACAAGAGTCATCGCACAATTCTGATAGCTGATTAAAAAAGCCTTCGTTCTCTAATATTTCATCTGAAACACTAATACATTGATTTAAGGCGTTAATCAAATGTTCACTAACTCCATCAATTTCTAGCTGCCGTTTTAAAGTTAAAGCTGAAAATGTCGAGGAAATTATTTTATTCCATCCTCTTTTCTCTGTTTCAGTTATCTTTTTGATATCCCCCACAATCTCATCATAAACTTGTGTGGTTTCACGTGCAAGAGTAAAATATTTGCGCTCATTTCTATTCTTGCTAACGTCAGAATAACTTTTATGCATATCTGTAGCACATGCACTAGATTGACTTTTCATAAAATCATTAAAAGAGGTATTAGGCGCAAAGAAATCGTCAAGTGTTGCCTGCACCCTATCACATTCATCAAACATTACAACATCAAAATTGCCTATAACCTCTTCCATAAATAGTCTACGATTTTTACCTATCCGCGAAGAAGCTAGCCCCGCAACTGTAGTAACTATAATATCTGATTTTTCAGATTCTCGTAACATAGCAGCTCCCGGGCAAAAATCATAAAACTTGCATCTTACTCTGCTTGAATTCTTATCTTCACTATCACAAGCCCGCAAATTGTAACACGGTCTTTCACTGTATTGCCATGCTTTTGTAGATTCTTCGCTTAATCCATTTAAAATGCAAGGCGCAGATAAATATTTAGCTATATCCTCGTCTATAAACATCTCGTTGCCATTTAGAAGAGAATAAACATATTTTTCTTGGTTTGACTTCCCTACCAATGGAGCAACAGATAAATTAAATTTTTTCAGATACTTATAAATTTCAACAACTTCACTAACGGTATTTAGAATAATTGCTGTACGATATCCATGGTTAGCAAGATAATAGCAGAGTACCTTCAATAATGTTGTCTTACCTGAGCCGACCATCCCAACAATATTTGTTACACCGTCAATAGAAACATCTTCACCCCCATGAACTTTTCTTACATTTTCAATTGTATTTTTTTGCAACACCTCGTAACAATAATCTGTTGGCACCATTCCCTTCATTTCCAAAGCTGTAGCCAACAACTCGTTATAACTTATCGAAATCTTCTCCCTTCTTGATTTGGCACATACTAATTTAGAATTGGTTTCCTCTTTGTTTATTACTGGCCATTCAGGAATTTGCACAGTTATTGAAGACTTATCTTGTCTGTAGAATTTGTATTTCCCAGCTTTCGCTAAAGATAAATTTGATTTTTGGGTTTCAGAAGATTGTAAATAAGATAAATATTTTTCCTCTCTATTCGCAAACGGGATACAACTTGTTGTTTTTACTAATTTATCATCTTCAATATTATAAAGCCTTATTGAATCGTACTGACTATCTAAATAGTACCCCAAATCCTGTTCCCACTGCATTCTTGAAGAATAAACTAAAAACTTAATACGCGCCTGCTGCAACAAAAATAGTTTTTCATCCTCAATGCTATGGTTTATAATTTGATACCCTCTTAACAAAACGTAAGCATTATTAGGATTCAAGTCAGGAGAAATAATACTTAACAAATGAAGTACATTTTCAACCATAAGAAAATCATAAATACCAAATTCTTTTGTTTCTTTAAAACTGCCTTTTATATTATCCGCAAGAAATTTCAATGACTTCATTTGTTCACCTCCTGTTTAATTAGCTTTTTAAGTGTACTAAGGGATATGCACTTAATTTTTTTATCGCTTGCAAGTGCTTTATCACAAATTTTTAAATAACTGCCTGTTCGTTTTACAATTTTATCAGGAATAACATAGTACCCCTTATCTATGTTGGCAGACCTAAAATAATTATCTTTCTCTATCGATTTACTCAGAAAATATGGATTACTATAAGTTTTTGCATCTATCCCCCAACAAGCCCCGTTAGCAAAAATAATTTTTATATCATAACGATCAAGTTCTGGCCACAATTCGCTTTTTACATTTAATTGGTTGCAAATATTTTCTATCTCAATCTCTGCTTTACCTGGGTAGCATATGTATCTCATTACTCCTATTTTAAGGCGATAGACATATTCAGGTTTAATCTTTTTACATTTTTCTTTTAAGATGGGTATATCCACACAATCCCTATGACAACATTCAGGTTGTGATCCTTTAAACATCATTGTCCAACCACAGTTAGGACAACAATACGTTTCTTCAGGAGTTTGCTCATATGCAGAAGCAACTAAATCCATAATTATCTGTTCGTTATTAAAAAGTAATAATAGCTTTTTTCTCTCAATATCAGTCAAAAGTGGATGACTAATAATGAATTTTCTGATATAAACATAATTATCTTGTGACAATTGCTTCATTAAATTAAAAACTATATGCTCATCTATAGAGGTCAAATCAGACTCCTCTGAATCAAGATAGTCGAGACATTCCCCCGTGAGAGTATAATTACTTTCTATTTCATCCACATAAATCAATGGACCAATATCCCAAAACCAACACTTTTTTATATCTTGCAAAACCGACTCATCCCATCCTTCAAACCACTCTTTAACAGGTCGCGTGAATTTTTTACAAATCATTTCTGTCTCATTCAATGATATAAGGTAATTTTCAAGGACCGCATCTTGCATTCCTGAAAATTCTACGGCTAATGCACTAAACATATTTATACCTTGACGCAGAAGTAGTCCATACATAAACTCTTCGGGATTCGGTCGTCCTAACTTTTCTTTTAAACCAAAAGCAATGTAAGCGAACATCTTGTTAAATTTACTTTCTATTGCTTGCATTTTCAACACTCCTTAACAAAAAAAAGAAATCCGTCCTTCAAAACACTGAAGGACGGATTATTGTTATCGCTCATTTATAAGTGAGTACTAATCCATCTTTGGCAACAATATGCTAAATCTATATTTAGCCATAGTTTATAGCATATACGCCACATATTGTGTTTTTTCTTGGACATTTGAATAATAACACAATATATATAAGCTTGTCAATATATTTTTGAAAATTTTTCCAAATAAAATTTACCGTATTTATTTTTATCATTCCATCTTATACACTTTCCGCTGCTTCATTGTCAAGGCAACCAACATTTCCGCTTTTGGTATTGATTATACTTGACTTTAATATAATAAGAGCGTCAGCAACTGTCGGCTTACCGTCTTCTAAATTGATTTCCTTTAACCTTTTCATATAGAACTCTTTAAATATTCCAAATACTTGATTGGAGCCTTTTCTTTGTATTTTGCTTCCATTTCTATTCGACTCATTTCGGTGCGATTTATTAAGAGTTGATATTGTTCATAGGTAGCAAGGGCATATCTATCATATATTTCATAAATGACAGTATGAGCTTTATCCATTTCCGGCACAGGGTTCTTTTCCCCTTCAAAGTTATCTAAGTCTTTCAAATCATAATTAGTCAAGTTTAAGTCTTGAGGACGATAAAGAATATTGCCGCCGCGCTTAATAAGCTCATACAAAAAAGCAGCATTCCAACCCTGTAATGAAGTTACAAGAATATCTTTATTTATTTGTTGGAGTGCTTGATATACCGAAAGAAATATATCCTCATCGTCTTTTAAATCTTCTAATGGATCATCTCCATAGTTATCATAATAATCGTCTATCGGAACGACTTCACGACTTTCATTTAAGCCAACGCCATAATTTGTTACATTGTAGATTTTTTTAAGTTCCCAAATAATTTCTTCCTTATTTTCTCCAAATTTATCTCTAATCGTTGATAAGATAAAATCATCAACATTGTCTTTAAGGCTTATTAATCGAACATCATTAAATAAACTGCTTCTACGGATATTTACACTAAAAAACTGTTTTAAATAAATCCATTCTCTCAACTCAATTTCTTCAATATTATTGATTATTTTTTTCTCAAACAAATCAAAAAATCTATCGTTCGCTTTTGGCAAAGCTTCTAAATATTTTAAAGCTTTATCTTTTTCACCGTCAATCAAAGCATAACGTGCAGACTGTTCATTGATACAATATTGTCTGTTCCACTTATCTTCAATCGATTCTCTTTTTCTTTGTTCAGCGAGAAGTTCATCAACAGTAATATGAAAAAGTTTTGAAAGTGAAAATAAATTCTCAACACTTATTTCTCTCATATCATTCCACTTGCTTACTGCCGCAGAGCTGACGCCAATAATCTCAGCCAAATCTTTTTGTTTTAATCCACACTCTTCCATAAATTCTCTAATAAAATTATTCATTGACTGCAACCTCAATATAATACTTCTTTTGAAATTCATCCTCTGTCAGCTTATTTGAATCTTCAATGTATTCCCCCCTGTATTCAGACGGAAAATATATCTCCCTTAACTTTTCCAAAGGTAAATTACTTAAATCTTTTAGCAATTTCTCTGTTAAGTCAAAATCTCGATTATCCAAATAATCTTTCAATGATAAGCCCAAAATTTCTCTTCTGGCGTGAAGATACGCTCCCTCTTCGTTCTCACCGCATATCCAATATTTGAACGGTTTTAGTACCTTTCTTTCGCCATTGTAAAGTCTTATTTCTAACGCCTCAATGTCCTTCTCGCCAAAGCCGCCAAAAATATCATCTTCGGCAATTCCCTTTTTGATTCTATTGTTTTTTGTATTTTCAACAGAAAAATATCTATACCTACCCTGTTCACAAACAGGTACAATAATCGGTCGTCTATATTTATCATAAATTCTTCCGAGAATATCGGCAATTTCAAATTCTTGTACAACAATTTTCCAATAACCGAGTAGCACTTTATTAAGTTTTGCTCCGCACTCAATCAAAAGTTTAATTCCGCGTTTTGTTAATTCTTCTTCATCGTATTTTTTATGAAACTGCTTTTCATAAACATTGAATTTACCATAACGGTGCGTTACGTTAATCGTTTGTAATGCAGCCAGCAAAATGTCTTTTTCATATTCGTCCAATTTTGATATTCTGCGTCTTACTTCATCTTCTGCTTCTTCAATTACATCGCTGACATCATCCCATATATTCTGATGCTTGGAAAAAACAAATTTTTTATTGGCTTCCCAAAATTTTTCTTCAACACTGCTTTTATGCATCAAAGCTGACTGCCTGTGTATTTCAAGTTTAATGTCTGATAGACCACCTATCGATAAAACGTCATAACCGCAACCAACAATATCCATAATCGATTCGCATTCACCAAGTCCCGAACTGCGGTAAATTTCATCGTTTTTACAGTTGACTGCCGGAAGGAATATCCGATAAAAATGCATAGCAATAAAATCGAATTCTCTATCTTCCGAAACAGTCAAACCAACATCGACCATTTTCTTTAAGAGCTCTTTAAAACGGCTTTCTATCAATAATTCCTGTTCTTCTCTGATTTCGTATAAATTATCTGATTCCGTAAATCGTATATGCCATTGATTATCACAAATGAAGTATTTTTCCATTAATTTAATATCATAGCTATACTGACCGTTCAAAATTTCATCAACGGAAACGTGATAAAAATCTGCTATATCTTCAATCAAAGATATTTCCGGAATTGATTTTCCACATTCCCACTTACTGATAGTACCGTCTTCCAATTCCCTTCCGTACCATTCTGACATCTTATCTGCAAATTCATTTTGCGATAACTTTTTATCTTTTCTTAACTGCTTCAAAAAATTACCGAATTTCTTTTTATCCATTATATAACCTCTGCCAATCTTGCTTTTAAATCTTCCTTGCTGATCTTTTTCATCTTTACAAAATATAAAAAGTCTTTATCTCTCTTTCTTGGTTTTGGAACTTCACGTTGCATTACAGACTCATAGTCTATTACATTTAACCGCCGCTGTTCCGATGAGTTTGTTACGACAAAATATAAATTCTCTCGCATTTGGGCTTTGCCGTTCAGATACTCATCTTTACAAATTTCATCAACGGATTCTATAGCATCCTTCCAATCATGCTTTACTCTTGGTTTTTGTCTGACAATAGCTGCTGCCTCTTTTCCACTCTCTGCTTTAATATAGAAATCCATTAAAATGTATTTACCCCTTCTGACATGCCCGCACTTGGCTTTAACTTTATAATATTTCATTTGTGTTCCTCCTGTTTGCAAGGATACTATAACATAGGTAATTAGTCTTTTTAAGGAGCAAAATTTAATATTTTTACTCAACTTGTGTTTTTTAATTAACTGATAGTAGAATTATAACACATTTTACTTCACTTTTGCAACAATTTATTACCGTAATTCGGATTTGACTTTTTCACTCGAATTAACCGTAAAAAGCTCAAAAAATGCCCAAATTTACGGTATTTGGGCGAAAAATTCAATAAAAAAAGCAGGGATGGCAATTTCTAATCGAAATTACCATCCCTTAGGTTTTAATTTAGCAAATATACAAAACGTTCTAATAAGTTACTACCGTATGTACGGTGGATTTTGACACGCACAGTTGTTTTGCAGTGCTACGGATTGTCGCGTCATTTTGCAAAATATACTCGGCGCAGTCCAAAACCCGTTGATAAATGTAGTCTTTCATTTTGACCCCCGACAATGTATTAGATTATATTGTCGTAAAATGTCAAAAATACCAATTTTATGAATTTATATACCGCAAATAATTGCAACCATAATCTGCAAAATAGATTTACAAACATTTGTTTTAAGTAAACGAAGCGCATTTTTGAACGTAAAAAATAAACCGTGAAAAACACGGTTTACCAATCTTCTTTTATGGAAATTTTTATGTCGGTATAAAACTCTTTATACTTCTTTTTGAAGTCCTCGGCAGAATTGCCTTCCGACGGAAAAAGTTCTTCCACTTCGTCAAATTTTATGGCGTCCTCTTCCAGACTTTCCGCCATACGCATAAGTTTATATTTATCCATCAGTTTGGTGCGAAAAGAGTTTCGTCTTTGTCAATCATACCGAGTTCTCTTGCCTGCTGTTCCAACCACTCGTAAGTATCGCGCAAAGCAAGTTGGTCTTCTTTGTCTGCCTTTAATGTTTGATAATATGCAATTTGTTCTTGCAAAATACGCTTTCTGTTTTCCAACTGCACTTTTTGCACTATCAAAGTGATGGCAACCAAAATCAGCACAAATAAGACCGTAACCGCCATAACCGTAAGATATTTTATATTTCTACTGTTTTTCGTCTGCTGAGTCATTGTGTTTCCTTTTGTTTATTTTTGTGATGACAAAATTATACAACCGAAAAACACAAATGTCAATGCAAAAACCCAGCGTTTTTAACGCAAGCCAAAATCCCGAGGCAATGCCTGCAAAACAATACCACCTCAAACTGCCGCAGCAGATATACAACAACCCTTGCCACACGGCAAAAAATGCGAGAACGCAAAAAATCACGTCGGCTATTGCAAACTGCCACTTTTTATTGAACGGCACAAGGTGCGTAAACTTATACAAAAAAAATATACAGCCGCCCAAAAAAACGCAAGATATAAAAATCCAAAACTGATTTGCCGTCTCAAACATTACTTAAACAATTTGGAAAGACCGTTTTTAGCCTTGTTTTTGTCGGCATATACAAGCGAAACAAAGTTATCGCCGACAACCGTCAAATTGCCGTCGTCTACGTTGAGTTTGTTTACCGTCAGTCCCGTACCCTTTACCGTTAAGCGGCTGTCGGCAAGCAAAACGTCAACTTCTTTGTCCGACATACCGTCTACGCCCACCACACCCGATAAAGTAAGTTTTTTTCTGTTTTCCAAAGATAAATTTTGTTTATTTTCCATGTTAAAATATATATGCAAAAAATAATTTTTTGAGCACAAAAAAACAGACAACAAATTAAGTTGCCCGTTTTTATATTTATTGCATAAGTTTTTGCCCTTTACGCAAACCGTATTTTTAAGTTCGTGCAAATTTATACTGTAGTGAAATATTACGATTTTTCAAGTTCGAAGCCGTCGGCTGTGTCTTTTATGCGATAGCCCTTGCTTGCTATTTCGTCGCGCAGTCTGTCGGACTCTGCCCAGTTTTTGTCTTTGCGTGCCTGCTTGCGCAAATTTGCAAGGTCTATTATTTCTTGCGGTGCGTCCTGCGTTGCTTGCGGCGCGGCTTGAACCTTGTCGAAATCCAACGCAAAAACTTTGTCCATTACAAGCGCCGTTTCGTACACGTCTTTGCTTGCAGGCAATTTAATCATCTTCCACAACACACCCATTGCCATAGGTACGTTGAGGTCGTCCGAAATCGCCTCATCAAACTCCTTCAAAAAGCCGTCCAAAACCTTTTTGTCCGTCTTTGCGGCAGACTGTTTATGCTCGTACAAATGTGTAGCAAGCCTTTGATAAGCCATCTTTGCGCTTTCCATAGACTCCCAGGTAAAGTTGAGTTTCTGTCTGTATTGCACGTTAAGACACAAATATCTAAACTCCATAGGCGAATATCCTTTTTCAATCAAATCGTCTACGGTATAAGTATTTTTAAGGTGCTTTGACATTTTGCCGCCGTTTACCAACATAAACTCGCTGTGCATCCAGTAGTTTACCGCTTTTTTGCCGAGCCACGACTCTGCCTGTGCGATTTCGTTTTCATGATGAATCGGCACGTGGTCGATGCCGCCGGTGTGAATATCGAACACGTCGCCTAAATACTTGTTGCTCATTGCGGTGCACTCGATATGCCAACCGGGGTAACCCATACCCCACGGGCTTTGCCATTGCATAATATGGTTTGGCTCTGCCTTTTTCCACAAAGCAAAATCGGCAGGGTGCCGTTTACCGGTGTTTACGTTTACCCTTGCGCCGGCAAGCTGCTCTTCGAGGTTTGCACGCGAAAGTTTGCCGTAATTTGGAAATTTGGAAATATCGAAATAAATGCCGTCAGCGGTTTCATATGCAAAGCCTTTGTCCAAAAGCGCTTTTACAACTTCAATCATTTCCGCAATATGTTCCGTAGCCTTAGGCGTAAATTGCGGACAAAGTATATTAAGACGCTCTATATCCTTAAAAAATATCGAAGTGTAATACTGCGCGATTTCTTCCGGAGTTTTGTTTTGCTCTTTGGCGGCTTTAACCATTTTGTCGTCGCCGGTATCTCTGTCCGAAAGCAAATGTCCGACGTCCGTGATATTCATAACGCTTGTTACTTCATAACCGCAATACTGCAAAATTCTGCGCAAAACGTCCATAAAAACGTAAGTGCGCAAATTTCCTATATGCGCATAGTTATAGACCGTCGGTCCGCAGGAGTAAATACTTGCTTTGTTCTTTTTTATCGGCACGAAAGTTTCCTTACTGCGCGATAACGTATTGTAAAGTTTTAAGTCCATAAATACCTCTGTTATATTTTACATTCCAGTTAAATTTTTGTAAAGAAAAAAGCCGTTAAATGTTGTTAAGCCCGACAAAGTGTGGTAAACTTTATATATTATCTAAATGAGGTGAAAATAACTATGCTGGACATCAAATTTGTTGTAGAAAACAAAGAATTTGTCAAAGAACAGTTGAGCCACAGAGGCGGAGAATTTGCCGTAGACAAAGCCGTCGAGTTGGAGCTCAAAAGACGCGCAATCCTCGGCAAGGCAGAAACGTTAAAAGCCAAGAGGAATGCCGACAGTGAAAAAATCGCAAAACTTAAAAAAGCAAAAGAAGACGCTTCATCTCTCATTGCCGAAATGCAAAAAATAGGCGAAGAAATAAAAGCATACGATGTGCAACTAAGTGAAATAGAAACTGAACTTCGCGCAACTATGCTTTCTATACCAAACATTCCGCATTCGTCGTTGCCTATCGGAAAAGACGACACCGCAAACGTTGTGGTACGTACTCACGGCACACCGAGAGAATTCGGCTTTACACCAAAAGCGCATTGGGAACTTGGAGAAAGTCTTAAAATTTTCGATTGGCCGAGAGCCGGCAAAATTACCGGCACGCGCTTTACGGTATATCAAGGTTTGGGCGCAAGACTCGAAAGAGCGATAATTTCTTTTATGCTCGACACGCATATATTCGACAACGGCTACTTTGAAATTTATCCGCCGTATATGGTAAACCGCGCAAGTATGACAGGCACGGGACAACTTCCCAAATTCGAAGAAGAAGCCTTTGCGGTAAAAAATACAGATTACTTCCTCGTCCCTACCGCAGAAGTACCTGTAACCAATTTGCACAGAGACGAAATTTTGGACGGCAGCAAACTGCCTATCAAATACTGTTCTTATACGGCATGCTTCCGTGCGGAAGCGGGCAGCGCAGGCAGAGATACCCGCGGTCTTATAAGACAGCACCAGTTTAATAAGGTAGAACTCGTCAAATTTGCAAACCCTGACAACAGTTACGAAGAGTTGGAAAAACTCACCAATGACGCAGAAAAGATTTTGCAGAAACTCGGCTTGCCTTACAGAGTTTCTATGCTTTCGACAGGCGACATCGGTTTCAGTTCCGCAAAAACTTACGACATAGAAGTTTGGATGCCTAGTTACAACAAATACGTAGAAATTTCTTCATGCTCAAACTTCGAAGATTATCAGGCTAGACGCGCAAATATACGCTTTAAGGACGAAAAAGGCTCTAAACCGCGTTTCGTACACACCTTAAACGGCAGCGGTTTGGCAGTAGGAAGAACGGTTGCTGCGATAATTGAAAACTATCAAAACCAAGACGGCAGCGTAACTATACCGGAAGCACTCCGCAAGTATATGTACGTTGACGAAATAAAATAATGGGTTGCATAGTTTCCGTCTTGTTATTTATACTTAAAACAATAAAAACGGCGGTAAAATTTGTAGTAAAAATCGTCGTATGGGCAGTAAAATTTTTGATAAATATTGGCTTGCTGCTCCCTCTTATTTACGCTTGCGTAGGTTTGGGCTTGTTGCTTGCAGGCAGCGAAATTATGACGGCAGGCACTACCGGATTTTGGATATATCACATAGGCTTTATATTGCTTACGATCTTCTGCCTGTGGCGGTCTATAAAAAAAGCAATGGTTAAACACAATGAAAAATACGACGAAAACGGCAAGCGCATAAAAAAATAACAAAAGCGGAACTGACTCGTTCCGCTTTTATCTTGTAAATTTTATTATGAAATACGATTATTTTCTCTTAAAAAACTTTTCGCAGGCATACAAATATGCTTCGTCCATAAGCGGTTTAAGTTTGTCAAATGTATGCTTGCTTGGGTTGAGGACAGCAATCCACCCCATCCACGCATATACGGGATGCGGCATAATTTCGTCAAGTTTAGTGAAATCATATTCTGCTTCCACAACGCCGCCCTTTTGCGGTCTTTTCGGCACTTTGCCGAACATTTGCTCATAGGAGGATTTTTTTACGCCTACGTTTACGCGATAAACGCCCTCCCTGTCGAGATTGCTCGCCCTATCGTTTTGACCGTCTTTTTCTTTTATAGTCAATACGTATACGCCGCGTTTCAAAGCGTTGTTTGGATTGTAAAATATGCTTGTTTCTCCCCAACTGTCAATAACGGCAATGTCTTTATAATTCTCTCTGCAATATTGCAAAATTTCTTCGGCTTTCATAATTACATTATACGGCAAAATTTATATTTGTAAAGAAAACGCTTTTTGATATGCGCTTTTGCAAATATAATCATATACATTTTTATGAATGCGTGCTATAATTTCGTTATGAATTACAGATATGCAACTTTGCAAGATGCAAGAGAACTGACCGAAGCCGTACAAAATACCATAAGGCAAATTTACCCCGATTTTTACTGCGAAGAAATAGTAACTGCCTTTTTGGAATTGCGCTGTCTTGAAAATATTACGCAAGACATAAAACACGGCAATACAATAATCGTAAAACTAAACGGAAAAATCGCAGGAACGGGCAGTATAGAAGACGGACGTCATATAACGCGCGTTTACGTTTTGCCGCAATTTCAAAGACAGGGCGTCGGCGGTTTTATAATGAACGTGTTGGAAAGCAAAATTAAAGCAAACGGTTTTGAAAAAGCAATTTTGGATTCTTCCGCACCCGCTCTCGAATTTTATAAAAAATGCGGTTATAAACAAATTGAAATAGGAGAATATAAAGTAACCGACATGACAACTTTATATTATGAAATTATGGAAAAATCTCTATAAAAATTAAAGACGATACTTCATTATTTTATAATAAAAAAACACTTTATCGTAAAAGATAAAGTGTTTTTTGTTTGAAAATATTTTTTATGCGGATTGTTTGCTTGCGCCTTCTTGCTTTGCTTTATAAAGTTTATAGTTTTTGTCCTTATCCAAGAAGAGCAATGCAGAGTTGCCGACCACAAACAGCGAAGTGCAGTTATGCACAAGCGCACCGGTAACAGGGTCGAGAATCGCAAACAAACTGAGTATAACTGCCGCAAAGTTTATCGTCATTGCCAAAACGATGTTTCTCTTTATTGTGCTTATGACCTTTTTGCTGAATCTCAACAGCCCCGGCAGTCTTGCGACGTCGTTATTCATAAGCGCTATGTCGGCTGTTTCTATTGCCAAGTCGCTGCCGAACGCGCCCATTGCAATACCGCAATCTGCCGTTGCCAACGACGGAGCGTCGTTTACGCCGTCGCCTATCATACAAACTTTTCCGCCGGCTTGCTGTTTTGACTTGATATACTCTAACTTTTCATCAGGCAAAAGTTGATATTTAACTTCCTTTACTCCTGCCAGACCAGCAATGCGCTCAGCCGCGTTTTTGTTGTCGCCGGTAAGCATAACGGTATTGTAATTGTTGTTTATAAGGTTTACCGCGTACGGGCTGTCTTCTCTTATTGTATCGCTTACGGAAACTACGCCGACAAGCTTGTCGTCTGCTTTTACGCCGATGACAGTCAAACCTTTTTCCAACATTTCTTTTGCCTTGTCGGCAATCTTTCCGTTTTCGCTTTCAAATTGCTTCCACTGTGCAATCAATACGGTTTTGCCGTTGACTTCCGCCTGCACGCCTATGCCCACAAGAGAGTTTACGGTCTTAGGCGTAACAATCTCCGCGCGCTCTTTGGCATAATTTACAATTGCCTGCGCAATAGGGTGTTCCGAATTGTTTTCGCTGCTGCCGATGAGCGTCAAAAATTCTTTTTCTTCTATACCTTCGAAGTAAACGTCGTTTACGGCAATTTGCCCGGTTGTCAAAGTGCCCGTCTTGTCAAAACATACGGTGTTTACCCGCGCAAGTTCTTCAATGGCTTTACCGCTCTTTACCATAATGCCGCGGTAAGACAGTGCGCCCAACCCCGCCGCGATTGCGGTAGGCGTTGCCAACGCCAAAGAACACGGACAGAACACAACCAGCACCGTAACGCCCCTTATTGCGGCATCGAGCCACGGAATGTTGAAGGCAAATTTCGATACCAAAAATACCACTACCGCCAAAGAGATAGCCAACGGCACTATTACCGACGCCCATTTGTCCGCAAGCCTTGCAATAGGCGCTTTTTTGCCTTCCGCCTCTTCGACAAGACTTACGAGTTTTGCAACGGTAGTTTCGTTGCTCTTTTTCGTTACCTTAACTTCTATTGCGCCTGATTTATTCCACGTGCCGGCATAAACCAAATCGCCTATTTTTTTGTCGCACGGTACCGACTCGCCGGTAATTGACGATTGGTCTACCGCAGTTTCGCCGACTATAATTTCGCCGTCTACGGCAATCATATCGTTTGGCTTGACTACTACTATATCGCCTACGTTTATCTGCGAAACTTCCATTACAATCAACTCGCCGAATAGTTTTACCGTTGCGGTCCTAGGCGACAAATCAAGCAAACGCTCTATGCCTTTTCTCGTCCTTTTGACGGTTAAATCTTCTATATATCCGCCAAGCGCCATAAGAAAAGCAATTTCGCCCGCCGCAAACAAGTTGGAGTGGTCTGCGTGTCCCGATTCTACCGATACACCGCACCACGCAACGATTTCCAATGCAATGGACGCAAGAATTGCCACAGAAATAAGCACGCTTACTTTTATTTTCTTTTCGTGAAACAACCCGTGCCAAGCCGCCTGAAACAGCGGAACGCCGCAAAAAATAATTACCACCCACGACGGGTTGATATATTTTGCATAAGTTTCATATGCTTCGTGCCCGAAAATATCGTGCCAAAAAAATGCAGTAACAAGCAACACTAAAGAAATAACAAGTTTTATTACTTCCCACTTATTGCTTGAAAAAAAGCCGTTCCCCTTTTTCGGGGCGGAACAACATCCGCATGCCATAAATTTACCTCCTTTTGTATAACTCGCTTTTGCGTCAGTTAAATCTTACAAATTTTCATACCCCCGCCCTACGGGGGTGCCTGCTATTATATTATTCCTAAATAACGTATATGTCAACGCTTTTTTAACAAAAAATATAAAAATTTTTGACACGTCATTTGTAAACTGCTAAAATATAAAAAACAAAAGAAGGAGATTGTTATGAACGTATTTTCACTTATTGCCGCCGTGATAGTCGGAGAAGACGTTGCGGAACCTATTGACCTTAGTTTTTTTGAAAAAATTTGGAAAACTATCGTTACTTGGTTTATAGACGAACGCGGATGGCTTTCCATTGTAAACGCACTTTTAGTGATATTGGTAGGACTTATAGTCATCAAAATTATTTTGACGATATTGCGAAAGATAATTAACCGCGGCAAACTCAAAGGCATTGCGGGCAACTTTATAGTAACGTTGTTCAAAATAATTTTATTGTTTATTTACTTTATTGCAATTTTGCGCGTGCTTGGCATAGACACGTCAAGTTTCATTGCATTGTTGACAGTCGGCACTTTGGCTATTTCTCTCGCAATACAGTCGGTTATATCCAACTTTGCAAGCGGAATAATTTTGGTAACGAATCACCCGTTCAAAGAAAGCGACTTTGTAGAAGTTGCAGGCGTATCGGGCACGGTGGAAAAAATAACTTTATTTTCTACAAAAATCAAAACAACCGATAATAAAGTAATTTCCGTACCGAACTCTTCCGTAGCAAGCGCAAATATAATAAATTACTCCACAGAAGAAAACCGCCGCGTAGATATGACTTTCGGGGTGGCTTACGGCACAGACATAGACAAAGCAAAAACAGTTATGACGTCGGAACTAGACAATCACCCGCTTGTTTTGCACGACGAAGGCTACACCGTGCGTTTGAACGAACAAGCCGACAGCGCGCTGATATTCGTCTGCCGCTGCTGGACAAAAAATGCGGACTATTGGACGGTTTATTTTGACCTGACGGAAAGTATGACAAAGCGCTTCGAGAAAGAAGGCATAGAAATACCTTACAACAAACTCGACGTAAACGTCATTTCACAACAGGCAAGCGCACAAGTAGAAAAACCTAAAACGGCAAAACAAAAAAAAGCCGACACAAAAAAAGCGGATGCAAAAAAAGCGGATGCAAAAAAATCCAAATAACTCAAATAAAAAATGCGGTGTGTAAATCACCGCATTTTTTATTGTTCTTACATAAACAATTTAACGTATAAAAACAAATTACCGCATCATTTTTACGGCGACGTTGCTTTTTTGCCGACGCAAATATCGTCAAATATATTTTTCTAATATATCGTTGAAAGATTGCAATGTTTTTGTTTCGCCCCTTTCTATACTTTCTTTTACGCAGCTGTTCAAATGTTCGCTCAAAACCTTTTTGGACAGTTTTTTTAGAGAACCGTTTACGGCGTAAAGTTGAAGTAAAATTTCTTCGCAGCCTTTACCTTCCGATACCATCTGCCTTATGCCCTTTATATGACCTTCTAAAGTTGCAAGCCTGTTGTCGATGTCTTTAATATAATACTTAGGCGAATGTTTTGCAGTTGTATTTTTGTTTTCTTCCATATTAAACCTCCAAAATTAAATCGAATTTATTGCAAATTTTCTTCCAGCAGCCGTTTCATATCCGACGGCAGCTCCGCAACGGCGTCTACGACTTCGCTTGTAAAAGGGTGAATAAAACTCAGCCTGTAAGAGTGCAATGCCTGTCTGTCTATATAAGGGCTTGCACTACCGTATAGATTGTCGCCCACCAACGGAAAACCGCAGTTGCTCATATGTACGCGTATCTGATGAGTTCTGCCTGTAAGCAAGTTTATCTGCAAAAGTGTAAATTTTCCGTTGCTTTTCAATGCTTTATATTCTGTAACGGCTCTTTTGCCTTTGGGTGAAATTTCCCGCTTTATTTGTCCTTTTATATCAAGTATAGGCAAATCTATAATTGCGTTTCCGTCAAGATTGCCCTCTACTACGGCAAGATAGGTTTTTTGTATTTTGTTTTGCTGCAACAGCAAGTTTAATTTATCGTGCGCAAAAGAGTTTTTTGCAACTATCATAAGACCCGACGTGTCTTTATCGAGACGGTTTACCGGGTGAAAAGAAAAATCCGTTCCCCATTTACTTGCCAACGCGTTTTGCAAACTGTCGCCGAAATATCTTCTCGTGGAAATTACAGCAAGACCCGCAGGTTTATTTATTATGCAAAAGTGCTCGTCCTCAAACACAACTTCCACACTTCTTTTGCTTTTGGCGACAAAATCCGTCGGGGTGTCTGCAACGGTAATCGTTATCTCGTCGCCGTCCTTTACTCTTGCATTGCTGAACACGGTTTTGCCGTTTAACTTTATCAGTCCTTCCCGTTTGCGCAGACGGGTTATCTGTCTTGCCGACACGCCGTTTTGCGCCAAATATACGGCAAGTTCTCCATCGAAATTTTTTACGGCGAAACGATAATTCATACTACCCATATCAGCAAGGAAGAAACCGCAAGGACATTCCACCAAATGAGCATCGGGATACCCATATAAAAGAAAAACTTTTTGGTTTTGTGCCTTATCGCATGCATACCGAAATATATGCCTATCGCGCCGCCAAAAAACGCAATCCAAAAAAGCGTGGACTCGCGCACACGCCATTCACGTTTAATCGCATTTTCCTTATCTTTATACATAAGATTTACGGCAAGCGCATTTATGCAGATAAGCCATACAAATAAAATGATTTGCCCCGTACTCATATTATATCTTGATTATAGCACATCAATTTGCAAAGTCAAGATAATAAGAAAATTTATGCAATAAAGAAATGCGGCACGTTATGCAATGTTTTTGTCAATTCAAATAATATAAAATAAGCCGCCGGCAAAAGCCGACGGCAAAAATTATCTGTGTTTTGCGTGGAAGATAATGCCCAAAGTGCCCGGTCCGCAGTGCGTGCCGATGACAGGACCTACCATTTGCATTTGTACTCTTGTCTCCGGGAACTGCTGCAATACCGCGGCTTTAAGTTCTTCACCGCGCTCCAAGCAATCGCCGTGCAAAACAAATACGTCGTATTTGTCGAGTTCCGTTGCGCTTTCTTTCATTAAATCGATAAAAAAGCCTATGACTTTTTTGCTGCCTTTTACGGTATTGTATTTAATGATTTTGCCTTCGTCGGTAATTTGCAAAATAGGTTTGATGCCAAGCAACTTGCCTGCAAACGCAGCCGTACCCGAAAGTCTGCCGCCCTTTTTAAGATGGTCAAGGTCGTCAACAACAAAATAAGTTGCGGTAGCAGGAGAAAATTCTTCCAAAAAGGCGATTATCTCGTCAAAAGATTTGCCTTCCTTAAACATCTTGCCCGCATAATAGCACTGTGCACCGCAGCCCAACGAAATACTTTTAGAATCAAACGAGCGGAAAGACGCTTCCGGATATTTTGCCGAGAGTTCTTTTATTGCCTCGTCCATAAAAGAAAAGGTTGCGCTCATTTCGTGCGAGAACGTCAAATAAAACATTTCTTCGCCGTTTTTGAAATGCGGCTCGAAAATATCGAGATAGTTTTGAGTGTTAAGCGCGGAAGTCGTGCTTGTTTTGCCTTGACGCAACGCATCGAAGAAACTTTTGTAATCTCCGCTTTCGCCTGCGTCGTCCAAATATTCCACACCGTCAAGTACGTACGGCATTTTTATAAGTTCCAACCCGAATTCTTTTACTAAATTAAAATGCAATTCGGAATCTGTATCGATAAAAAAAGTTCTCATATGTCCTCCAAGAAATTTACTGTACACACATATTGTATAAATTATATACTAAATAACAAATTTTGACAACAAATATTTTTTAACATACCGACAGCGCACAACCGAAGAGAGTTCCGCAAAAACAATCGGCTGTTGTTCTTTGCAGGTTCTCTCTGATAGTTGCTGAAATTTTACGCCTGATTTTTTACAGATTTTTAAGCTCTTCCATCCTGCCGTTCAACTTGGCAAGCATCTCTTTATATTTTGCAAGTTTTTCTTTTTCTTGCTCAATAAGTTTTGCGGGAGCCTTCTCCACAAAGCCCTTATTGCCGAGTTTTCCCTCGGCGCGGGCGATTTCGCTTTTAACGTCTGCCGCTTCTTTTTCCAAGCGGGCAATTTCTTTTTGCTTATCTACAAGTTCGCCCATAGGGATAAAGACTTCCCCTCCTGCGGAAACGAGAGAAACAACCTTTTCAAAAGACACGTCTTTGCCGACGAAAGTTATTTCTTCCGCACCAGCGAGTTTTTCTATATAAATAGAAGATTGCTCTATCTGCTTTTGTTTTGCGGCAGGTCTTATATAAAGGTGCAGTCTTTTTGACGGGGCTACGCCGTACTCTGCCCTTGCGTTTCTTACGGACTTTATAATTTCCTTTATCAAATCCAGAGTTTCCGCGTCGTCTTTATATATGGACTTTTTGTCAAAAACAGGATACTGCGCCAACATAATAGTACGCTCGTGATTAGGCATATTTTGATAAATCGACTCCGTAATAAACGGTACAAACGGATGCAGAAGTTTAAGTATCTTGTCAAGGCAATAGTTAAGCACGCTTACGGTAACGGTTCTCGCCTCTTCATCTGTTCCGTACAGCACGGGTTTTGAAAACTCTATATACCAATCGCAGAACTCGCTCCACACAAAGTCGTAAAGTTTGTTTGCGGCAACGCCCAGTTCGTAATTTTCCAAATTTGCGGTAACTTCTTTAATTACGCAGTTGAGTTTGTCCAAAATCCATTTGTCCGCGACGGAAAGTTTGCATTTTGAAATATCGACGAGTTGCTTACCTTCGCTGTTCATCAACACAAACCTTGACGCATTCCAAATTTTGTTCATAAAGTTTCTGTTGCCTTCAACCTTGTCCGCGCTGAACCTTATGTCGCCGCCCGACGAAACACCGTTTAACAGAGAAAATCTCAGCGTATCGGCGCCGTATTTGTCTATAAACTCCAACGGGTCTATGCCGTTGCCCAAAGATTTGCTCATCTTTCTGCCCTGAGCATCTCTTACTATACCGTGTATAAGCACTTCCTTAAACGGAATTTTGCCGGTATGATGCAAAGAAGAAAATATCATTCTTGCGACCCAAAAGAAAATTATGTCATAGCCGGTAACAAGCACGTTTGTAGGGAAAAAGTATTTGAAGTCCGGCGTTTCTTCGGGGTAGCCCAAAGTAGAAAACGGCCACAGTGCGGAAGAAAACCACGTATCCAACACGTCGTCGTCCTGCTTCAACTTTTTGCTATTGCATTTAGGGCACTCGTGCGGAGTATCCTCTTGGCAAATTACTTCGCCGCAGTCCTGACAATACCAGACGGGTATGCGGTGCCCCCACCAAAGCTGACGCGAAATGCACCAGTCTTTGATGTTTTCCATCCAGTTGAAATATATCTTTTCAAAGCGCTTAGGCACAAAATTTACCTCGCCGTCTTTAACAACTTGAATTGCTCTTTCCGCCAAAGGCTTCATTTTGACAAACCACTGCTTGCTTACAATCGGCTCGACCGTCGTATGACAGCGGTAACACTCGCCTACATTGTGGCTATAATCTTCTATTTTAACCAACTGCCCGATTTTTTCCATTTCGGCAACAATCTTTTTTCTTGCGGCGTAACGGTCTAAACCTTCGTAGTCTTTGCCCGCAAGTTTGTTCATTGTGCCGTCGTCATTCATAACTCTAATGACAGGCAGATTATGTCTTAAACCCACTTCGAAGTCGTTAGGGTCGTGCGCCGGCGTAATTTTTACGACGCCGGTACCAAAGTCTTTTTCTACGTAACTGTCTGCAATTACTGGAATTTCTCTGTTTACAAAAGGCACAACCACCGTTTTGCCGACCAAATTTTTATATCTCTCGTCGTCTGGGTTTACCGCAATAGCGGTATCGCCAAGCATAGTTTCCGGACGCGTAGTTGCAAAAACAACTTCCGTCTTGCCGTCGGGAGTAAAATACTTAAAGTGCCAAAAATGCGACGCCTGCTCTTGATAATCGACTTCCGCATCGGACAATGCCGTTTGACACTCGGGACACCAGTTTATAATTCTGTCGCCCTGATAAATCAGCCCTTCGTTGTAAAGTTTTACAAAAACGTGCTTTACCGCTTTTGAACATCTTTCGTCCATTGTAAAGGCTTCTCTCGACCAATCGCAGGAAGAACCCAAACATTTAAGTTGCTCTACAATTCTTCCGCCGTATTGCGCCTTCCAAGCCCACGCTCTTTCCAAAAATTTTTCTCGGCCGAGTTGATACTTGTCTATGCCTTCTTTTGCCAACTGTTCTACAATTTTTACTTCCGTTGCAATGGACGCGTGGTCAGTGCCCGGCAGCCAAAGCGCGCTGTAACCTTGCATACGCTTAAAGCGTATTATGCAGTCTTGTATAGACTCGTCAAGCGCGTGCCCCATATGCAACTGCCCCGTTATGTTAGGCGGCGGTATAACTATAGTAAAAGGCTCTTTTTTGCTGTCTACCGACGGCGTAAAAAAACCTTCTTTTTCCCACCAATGATACAAATCTTTTTCAAAAACACTCGGTTCGTAAGTTTTTGCCATTTCCATAATATTATCTCCGATAAAATAAAATAAAAAACCGTGAACACGCCGCATAGGGCGAAACGTTCACAGTTCCGTGGTACCACCTACATTCAAATTTCACAACACTGCTATAATCGCTTTTACCGATTGCAAATCAAAAAACAATGTGTTGCAAAATTTGCACTTAATTGCGTATAACGGCGCAACCCGCCTGACGGACTCCGCAAACGACCTTCACGCCCGTCCCCTGTTGCTCTCGCACCGTCGGCAACTCTCTTTGAGGGCAAACAAAACGCTACTCCTTTTGCATCTTCGTTTGTGCGAATTATAGCAAAATTTTTGCTGTTTGACAACTGTTTTGCAATAAACAACCATACTCTGCAATTTTCAAGAAATTAAGCCGTCGGCGATTTAACAAAGCTTTGCAACGCAATTATTTATAACCGACTTAACAAAATACACTTACAGAGAATATTATAAACCAGTAAAGGAGGAATAAATGAAAAAAATTTTCTTATGCTTGGCGGCGCTTGTGATGACTATTTTTCCGCTTGCCGCCTGCAATAACAACAACGACAACCTACTAAAAATAAACGAAGTTACGCACTCTATTTTTTATGCGCCGCTTTATGCCGCAATAAACTTGGGTTACTTTGAAGAAGAAGGTCTGGAAATAGAACTTACCAACGGCGGCGGCTCCGACAAAAGTATGACCGCAGTTTTATCAGGTGATGCAGACATCGGTCTTATGGGTCCAGAAACAAGTATATACGTATACCTTGAAGGCCGTACGGACTTTGTACAGGTATTCGGTCAGCTTACAAAACGCGACGGCTCGTTTTTGGTTGCAAGAACGCCTATGGAAAATTTTGACTATACCGGACTCGACGGCAAAGAAGTAATAATGGGCAGACACGGCGGTATGCCTGCAATGACGCTGCAATATATATTAAATCAAAAAGGCTACGTCAACGGCACCAACATCACAATGAATTATGACATTCAGTTTGATTTGATTGCCCCTACTTTTGCAAACGGCACGGGCGACTTTGTAACGCTGTTTGAGCCTACCGCAAGCCAACTCGTACAGGAAGGCAAAGGTTATATCGTATCGTCGATAGGCAAAGCCAGCGGCGAAATTCCTTACACTGCGTTTATGGCTAAAAAGAGTTATATCGAAAATAACTCGGAAAAGTTGGAAAAATTTCTTAAATGCATTTATAAGGCAACAAATTATATAATGACGCACAGCGACAAAGAAGTTGCGCAAGTTTTGAAGGCGTCGTTTGCCGGCACAAGCGAAAGTTTAATAGAAGCGTCAATCAAAAACTATAAAGAAGCGGATACGTGGATGACTACTCCTGCAATGACGGAAGACAGCTTCAACCGTCTGCAAGACGTAATGGAAAACGCGGGAGAACTTGACAAGCGCGCAAGCTTCAACGACATTGTAAACAATAGTATTGCCAACAAAATAGGTAAATAAATTTGTAAGATAACGCTTGAATCATATGTACCGGATTGATTTGCAAAATTATACGTTTTTATAAATTTTTACAGACAATAATAACAATAAAAGCCAACCGCTTTCGGTTGGCTTTTTATTGTACAAATAACAGCCTGCAATCTGTTTATAAATTACCGAAATTTATTTTCATCTCTACTGACGTTTACTTAATCGTATAGCATCGTCTTGCCCTATCACACAAAAAAATCTTTACAAATATAATAAACTATGGAAGATTTGACGGTTGTATGATTGCACATTAAATTTGCCTAAATGCTCCGTATGAAATTGTTTTGCACACACGGGGTATCCTAAACAAAACCTTACAAAATTAAATCGACTTTGGCTGATGCGAGACGGTGTTGTTTTGGCTGACGCGAAGTAAAGGCTTTGTAAAACTGCCGTTGAATTTCCGTTTTATATATAGGTTATCCGCGCCGAACTCGGCGCGGACTGACCATTGATAAACAAAAATTATTGTTTGCACAAGGAGACAAAATGACAGGTATTCTGACGTTAGACAACGTCTGTATGACATATTACACAAAAAAAAGTCAGACGGAAGCGATAAAAAACTTATCGTTTGACGTAAGACAAGGCGAGTTTATCTCTGTGTTGGGACCGAGCGGCTGCGGCAAGACGACATTGCTTTCTTTAATTTCAGGCACGCTCAAACCGACAAGCGGAAAAATTTTACTTAACGGAAACGAAATAACAAAAACGTCCACAGACATAGGCTATATGTTACAGCGCGACCATTTATTCGAGTGGCGTACTATATACAAAAACATTACGCTTGGGTTGGAAATTCAAAAAAAACTGACACCGGAAAACGTCGAACACTGCGAAAGACTTATAGAAGAATACGGACTTAAAGACTTCAAAAATCATTATCCCATGCAGTTGTCGGGCGGTATGCGCCAACGCGTCGCATTGATACGCACGCTTGCGTTAAACCCTCAGGTGCTGCTGTTAGACGAACCTTTTTCCGCATTGGACTTTCAAACCAGACTTCACGTTTGCGACGACGTTTACTCGATAATAAAAAAAGAAGGCATAACGGCGCTGTTGGTTACACACGACATTTCCGAAGCGATTTCTATGTCGGACAGAATCGCCATTTTGACGGAGCGGCCGGCCACGCTTAAACGAATGCACGAAACCAATCTGCAAAGCATTGCCACACCGTTAGCAAGACGCGAAGCCCCTACGTTTTCATCACAGTTCGAGAGGCTTTGGAAGGAGGTGAGCGTAAATGCGGCAAAATAAATATCTCTCCCCCGAGCACGAACTATTTATCAAAAAAGAAAGAAACCGCAAAATAATTATACTTTCCACTCAAATAGGCATTTTGGTTGTGTTTTTGGCGGTGTGGGAACTTGCGGCACAACTGCATTGGATTGACTCTTTTTTAATGAGTTGTCCGTCGCGCATTTGGAACACGCTTGCAGACTTGTATAGCAGCGGAGAACTGTTTTATCATATTTGGGTTTCTCTTTACGAAACGCTGTTGGGCTTTGCCATAGGCACCGTTGCAGGCACTGCAATAGCGGTGTTGCTGTGGTGGTCAAAATTTTTGCGCTCTGTGTTGGAGCCTTATATAGTGGTGTTAAACAGCCTGCCTAAAATTGCTTTGGGACCGTTAATCATCGTGTGTGCAGGCACGGGACAAAAAGCCATAGTTACGATGGCAGTGCTAATTTCCGTCATAGTAACGATAATTACGATGCTTGGCGGCTTTATAGAAACGAGTCCCGAAAAAATCTTGCTTTTGGAAGCAATGAACGCAAACAAATTTCAGATATTTACAAAACTCGTTTTTCCTGCAAACGTATCAACTTTGGCGTCCTGCTTAAAAATAAACGTCGGTATGGCTTGGATAGGCTCTATAATGGGAGAATATCTCGTATCCAAAGCAGGCTTGGGCTATCTGATAGTATACGGCGGTCAGGTTTTCAAAATGGATTTGGTAATGGCTTGCACCATAGTGCTGTGCATACTTGCAGGCGGAATGTACTTTCTTGTGGCGTTGTTTGAAAAATATATGGTCAAATGGCGCGACTGAACTTTACGGCAAAAATATAAGTCCGCTTTATACAGCGGACTTCATTTTTTTGTTTGTAATACAAACAGACACTTTTTATATTTTCTTTGCAAATTTATATTAAATCCGCAAGAGCCATCGCCTGTTTGCACCCGTCGGTTTTATTTATATCACCTTCGCCATAAACTCCCGTTATCAACACTTCGCCGACAGAATTCCATTTAAGCAATGCGACGGTTTTTTCATAAGGAAAGAAAGGTATGGAAAAAAAACAAAGATGCATCTCATCTGAAAACTTGTGCGACACAGGTTTTAGTTATACCTTGTCATTGATAAACGGCAAATATAAAATGACCATTTTATATACGCTGTCGGAATTTTCCGTTGTAAGATATAACGAGTTGAAACGGTATATTAAAGGCATATCGTTCAAATCTTTAAGCGCATCGTTAAAAGACCTGGAACGCGACGGTTTAATTGTGCGAAAAGAATATCCGCAAATTCCGCCGAAAGTAGAATACAGCCTGTCAAGTCGCGGCAAATCTCTTATGCCGATATTGGATTCACTTTGCGAGTGGGGTGAAAAAAACAGAAAATAAATATCGGACTATACGTTATAATTTTTTGACGGTAACCGTAAACAATTTTACATTTTTAAGAAACATCACGACGAACCTTTGTTTTTACCGCCTTAAACAGCAGACATAAAACAAACACAACCGCGGCGGAAGAAGTTATCGGCAAGGTAAAATCCAAAATGCCGGCAAAACCAAACAGACTTACAATATAAGCGCATATGAACAATCCTGCAACCGAAACCTGTCTGTCGCCTAATTTGCTCTCTGCCCACTCTGCCAAAGGAAAAGCCGCCGCCAAAAGCGAAGTAATTATTCCGCAGGCGACTACTATGCAAAAAACATAAAACAAACTTCCCCTTTTTGCCAAAAACAGCATAGGCATTTCCACGCCTGCAAAATTTTGTCCCGAAAAACAAGACAGCATAAAAAATATAAGCAATGCAAGCACCGACGCCGATATGACGGAAACCGCAACGGATTGTTTTTTGTTTAAGTCTTTGCCGCAAACCGTTACAAGCCCGCACATAAGCATTGCGTTGTAAGCAACGTATTTTACCGCCTGCAATACGTAAGACGCGTCAAACTCCGTCCACTCTCCTCCGCCGCCGTCAAAAAGACAAACGGCAATAAGGCACAATATAATAATCGGCACGAGCACGGCGTTTATTTTTTTTATGCCGTCAATGCCGAAATAAACCGCAACCGCACAAAGAATTGCGACAATCAGTCCGAAAGGAAAATTTACCCCAAACGCTTTTTGAAACAAAGTTTGACAGCCCGCAATCATTGCCGACGCCGCCAAAAAATAATTGAGTAAAAATATTGCGTTAAACACAAACGAAAATTTGCCGAATACCGCTTTGTTTATCTGCGTAATTCCCGACGCATTTACCGTTTTGCTCATATGCAAAAACAAAAAAGTTACACCGCAAAACAGTACGAAAAACGCCGCCGCAACCAAAAGCGGATTGCCGTTTTGAAAAAACACCAGCATTTCTCTGCCGGAAGCAAATCCCGCGCCGACCACGCAACCGATAACGACAAGCGAAACAGTCAAGACTTTTTTCATTGTAAAGTATATTCTCTTGCACTGCAAAAAAGACGGAGCGCTTACAGTCGGTTTTTTTGAAGCAAGCGACAAATAGAAACAATATCGAAATAAAAAAATATGCTTAACAGAAAAAGACGGCAAAAGCCGTCTTTCAAAATAAAATTCAATCGAACAACAGTTCCGTAAGCATTGCAAGTCTGTTGTAAGAAATTTTGAAAAGTTTGCATATTTGCAAATCGCCGAAGTCGTTAAGTTTTGCAAGTCTTACGATAAGCGCGGCAACTTCGTCGAAGGAAGCGCCTGCCGTTTTTAAGTCGTCGGACTTGCACTCTATCGATTTTGCGGAATAAACAAGTTTGTCAACCCAATTATCGTCGTCAACAAAAAACACTGACAGCGTTGCAAAAGCGCGCCAAAAGGCTTTTGCGTTTTTTTGCGGAATATTTTTTGCGGGCATTTCCAACTGCATAAAGTAACCGTCTTTACTTAAATAAATATCTTTTTTAGGATAGTTTTGCAGCAACTTCCACAAAGCAAGCCTCTTTATTTGCCAACCGTAGGACTGAGCCAACAGATTTTTAAGCACTCTCTTTGCCTTTTTGGGGTTGGTCTTTATAATGCCGTCCAAAATAAACTCCGACAAATCGACTTGTTCGTTATTAAACGCCCACGAGGCAATGCTTTCCGTCTGTGTATCGTCCCATATGTTTTCAAAGTTTATTTCGGCAATCTGCTTTTTAATTTTGTTTTCTTCTTCCGCAGGCAAAGCCAATTCATACGGCAGAGTTTCCTCTTTTTTGCCGCAGTCTATTGCGTCTTGCACAAAGCCGAGATAATACTCCAACAACATCGTATCGGGAAAAATTCTGTTTATAGTTACAAAATATTCCTTGCATTTTTCCAACTTACCGCAGTTGTAAGCCGCAACAGCCGCAAAAGTCAAATAATCCACGTCGTAAGGAAACTCTCGCAAATACTCTTCCGTCTGCTTCAACGCCTGAGCGTGCCTGCCGGTAAGACTCATTATTTTTATAACTCTCTTGACGTCGTCAATGTCTTTTACGTCAAGACTTGCAAGTTTTTCCACCGCGTCGTCGCACTGTCCTTTGTTTCCTATAAAATACAACGCCATTGCCAAGTTGCACCACGCAAATACGTCATTTTCGTCCTTACGCAAAATTTGCTTTGCCGTGTCTATAACTCTTGCAAACTTACCCTCCAAAATGTAAATCTGGCACATATGATTTTTGCAAAACGCGTCGTCGGGAAAAGACTCCAACACTTCCAAAAAGCCTTGTTTTGCCTCGTCTATCTGTCCGTCCAAAAACAACCTTACACAGCGCTGTTTGACGACTTCGCAAAGATGTTTCGGCATAGGGTAAACTTGCTCGTACTGGGGAATAAAATTGAAAGAGTTTTCAAAAACTTCCATAAGGTCTACGTCGTCCGTCAACTCTGAAAAATTTTTGAGATAATACAACTCGTGCAAACTGTCTCCCACAATAGAATAATTTTGCCCCAACAGCGCGCAGGCGCTTTCGTTGTCGGGCTCGTTTGACAGTAGCTTAAACAACGCAGAGTTTGACGCGTCAAACAAATTCATTTTTTGATACACCACGGCAAGCCCTATCAACGCAGACGAAGCGGAAGGCCTCTTTTTTAGCGCGGCAAAAATATATCTCAATGCTTTGAGATATTCTCCGTCTTTAACGCTTTCTACTCCCTTGTTGACGTAAAAGTCAAAACCTTTGTCAAAGTTGACTACTTTTTTGCCGTTTTTCAATTTTACTCCTTAAAGCCGCAGACTTCGTAAGCCTGCTGTTTGTTATATTTATATTTCTTGTTGCAAAACTGGCAGACGACTTCTATCTCGCCCTTTTCGGCAATAAGTTCGTCAACGTCGTTTTTTTGCAACGATACCAAAACTTTGTCGATTTTTTCTTTATTGCAATCGCACACGTATGCGCAAGTCGATTTGTCGATTTCTTTCAACCCCAACGTGCAAAAATATTCCTTTGCAAATTCTTCCGCAGTTTTTCCATACATAAGTTGGCTTGCGTTGGAGAGATTTGCAAACACCTTTTCAAATCGGTCTATGCTTTCGTCGGTTGCAAACGGCAGCACGGAAGCAAAAATGCCGCCTGCGCTTATGCAACTGCCGTCGGAATTTATCTTAACGCCCAAAGCCACACCGCACGGGGTTTGCTCGCTTGTTGCAAAATAGTTTGCAAAATCTTCGGCAATTTCGCCGCTGACGATTTCACTCGTGCCGACGTACGGGTCTTTAAGCCCCATATTTTTAATTACAGTCATTTTCCCCTGTGTGCCGACTGCCCTTTTTACGTCAAGTTTACCGTATTCGTTTATAAAACTCTCTACGCCGGGATTTGTTACGTAGCCTTTGACGTTTCCGCTTGACGACGCCGTAGCGGTAATTACGCCTATATCTCCGCCGCCGTTTATGACAACCGTCATATAATCCTCGTCGTGTTTTAGTTCATACCCCATAATTGCGCAAATAGACAGCACTCTGCCAAGCGCCGCCGCCGCAACGGGACTTAAATTAAAATACTCTATTGCTTTATTGACAATGTCGGTGCTTTTGATAACCGTAAGCGAAATTTCATCGTTGCAAGCCAATGCCTTGTAAATTTCTGCCATAAAACTCCTTATTATTTAACCGCGCAAAAAACAATGCGCTGCGTGCTGTCTTTTACTTTACCGTCGGTATAGTCCGCAAAAGTCTGTACGGAAGAAAAACCCGCTTTTTTCAGTAAATCGCAAAGTTGCGCTTCTGCGTAAATATATTGCGTATGTCTTTCGTCAAACCTTTGATATTGTTTGCCGTTTTTAATAAAAAAGGTCAAATCCATAACAACCCTGTCTTTTTTTAGACTGTTTGTCCAAAAATAAGTAAGGTCGTCCTCATCCTGATAAAAAAAGTTGTTGCCCAAAATATTTTTGAGTTTGTATGCCGACGAAACGTCAAACACAAATATTCCGCCGTCTTGCAAACAGCCGAAAACGTTTGCAAAAACCTTTTCGACGTCCGTAGGCGCAACGTAATTTATACCGTCGCAAACGCAGGAAACAAAATTTACTTTGTCCGTTGCCGTAAACTGCGTCATATCCTGACAGCGGAACATCGGATTTTTTACGTTTGTCTTTTTGGACTCCGCAACGGCAAGCATACTTTCCGACAGGTCTATGCCTACCATAGTGCAGCCCTTTTGCGCAAGCCTAAATGTTACGTTGCCCGTGCCGCAAGCCAAGTCTATACCTTTGCCTGCGCAGCCGCGGTCAATTAAGAATTGCGACCATTTGTCATAGTCGCAATCAATAAGTCTGTTATAATAATCTGCAAAAACGTTATAGCAAGACATAAATTCTCTCTTATTTTGCGTATACGGCAGTAGAGCGGATTATATGAATCATCCAAATAAGCCCTACGTACAGCATACCGAACATTATAAGCAAAATGCTCAACATTGACTGCACAAACGACACGTTGACAAACAGCAACAAGGCAATAGGCAACAGCATAAAGAAGAAAGTTATCAAATGCGTAAAGAAATGCTTAAAGGTAAATCTTATTGCATTTATCAACCCTTTGCCTACCGATTCTTTATAAAGCGTGCTTGTACCTAGGTAAACAAACCCCACAAGCAAAATAACAATCAGCACGCAGTAAACTACAACGCTTATTGCAATAGACAGCCATTCTGCAAGACCGCTCATTGCCTGTCCCAAATAAAAGTTGCCCAAAAGTCCGCATGCAAACACGACCACAAACGGCAAAAACCTTAATCCGGTTTGATACACGCCGTTGAAGAAAGATTTGAAGATACGCAATTTGCCAGTCCAATAAGCGTCGCGTATTACGGCAAAACCGCCGGAAAGCCCTACTGTAATTACCGGTATGCCCAAAAGCAGCCACAGATACATATTTTGCAAAATGTCAACTGTGTTTGACGCAACGTACGGTTCCAAACCGAACCACGGCATAATACCCAAACCGAAAGTTGCGGAATACGGCAGGTTTTGAGAAAGCCCCAAAATTTTGCTGCTTGCAAGGAAGATGATTATAACCGCAGGAATAACAAAGATAATCATCATAAGCTCCAACAGCAAGGTGCGAAACATTGCGGTATTGTACATATAGCCGAAAAACTTCCAACCGCCTGTTGTGTTTTCTATTTTGGTAATCAGCGCGCTTCTTTCATTTTCAAAGCATATTTTGCCGACGTTTTTTTTGTTGTTTTTATTTTTATTGTTAGCCATAAAAATCCGCCTTAAAGTTATATATTGATATTTTAACAAAAAATCAAAAATAAAACAAATAAATTGCTATATTTGAGTAAATTATTTACAGCGTATTTGACGAAAAAAAACTTGTGTGATAATATTTTTAGCATATAAAAAGAAAATCCATCTCAGTAGGAGGACATATTGATGAAAAAATTTGACATCGCAGTAGTCGGTTGCACCGGCAAAGTCGGCAGACAAATGATTACCGTGTTGGAAGAAAGAAAACTTCCTTACGGCAAAATAGTTATGTTTGCGTCCCAAAAGAGCGCCGGCAGCAAAATCTCTTTCGACGGCAAAGAGTATGAAGTAATCGAACTTAACGAAGCAAACATAAAAGCAAACAAAGTAGACATTGCTCTTATGTCGGCAGGCGGCGGCACAAGCAAAATCTTTGCCCCTGTATTTGCGCAAAACGGCACGGTCGTAATAGACAATTCCAGCCAATGGAGAATGGACAAAGACGTGCCTTTGGTTGTGCCGGAAGCAAACGCGGCAGACGCGCTCGACAACCACGGCATAATCGCAAACCCAAACTGCTCTACCATACAGGCAATAGTCGCATTAAAACCGCTTAACGACAAATATAAAATCAAACGCGTAGTTTACTCTACCTATCAAGCGGTTTCCGGCGCAGGCATGGCAGGCAGCGAAGATTTGGAAAACGGCGCAAAAGGCATCGCTCCTAAAAAGTTTAATCACCCTATTTTTCACAACGTGCTTCCGCAAATAGACGTATTTACCGAAAGCGGATACACCAAAGAAGAAGAAAAGATGATAAATGAAACCCGCAAAATATTCCACGCGCCTGATATGGCTGTAACCGCAACCACCGTAAGAGTGCCTGTCCCTAACGGACACAGCGAAAGCATCAACGTAGAGTTTGAAAAAGAATTCGACCTCGACCAACTCAAAAAAGATTTGGCAAATGCGGAAGGTCTCGTGCTTATGGACGACGTTGCAAACTGCGTTTACCCTATGCCTTGCAACTGCGACGGCAAAGACGAAGTTTTTGTCGGCAGAGTTAGACGCGACTTCTCAGTAAAGAGCGGCGTAAATTTGTGGGTGGTTGCAGACAACATCCGCAAAGGCGCGGCAACCAACGCAGTGCAAATCGCACAATATTTAATTGCAAATTGGAATAAATAATTTTTATGACATACAGCAAAAAAAACTTGCTAAACGCAAGTCTTTTTTGATACATAAATTGACCTTTAATAAATTTCACCGCGCCATGCAACAATGCATAGCGCGGTGAAATTATGTAAAAGATTTTTGTAAACTTATTTTGTAATTAAATTTTACTTCTTGCTGCCAAAACCTACTTTTTATAAATCAGTCTTTGGCAGTTTTCGCAAACGACAAAACTGTTTTCGTCAAGTTTGCCGGTTGCCCCAATAGACACTTCCATTTGGCAACCGCCGCACTTGTTTGCACCGACCAACGGCACCAAAACGGGGTAAATACCTTGCTTGCGCAGTTTTTGATATACTTCCAAAGTTTTGGCGTCAACTTCCTTTTCCAAAGTTTGCAACTCGGCACGAAGCGCAGAAACTTCCGGCTCGCGCTGTTTTTTTAACGCTTCAAACTTTTCTTTGCACTCCATATATTGACTGCGCGCAGTAGGCACTTTGCCGCGCAATTCGTCATAGCGTTTGCTGATGTCGTCCATTTCTTTTATGGCGGCATTTACGTCCTTTTCTATCGTGGCGATACTTCTCGACACGTCGGTAAGTTTTTTGGAAAGATAATTGAGTTCGTCCTTATCTATTGCGTTGCCTACGCCGTTTTCCAACTCGTCAAAATCCTTTATGCTTTGCTGATAAGTGGTTTTCAATTTGTTGACTAGCGAAGTAAGTTCTTCCGCACGCCTGTCCATCTTTTTAAGCTGCTCCTCAGACTCTTTCAAAAACTGACCGAGTTTTTTACCTCTCAAAGACTCGTCCGAGTGATTGAGTCCGTAAATAATTTTTTTGATTTTGCCGTCAATCTCCTGGTATTTAAGCATATTTTCCATTTTCATATATTAAGTTCCTCCGCAATTTCTGCAAGTTGTTTAAGATAATTCAACATTATTTCATTATCCGGTTTTTTGTTTAACAAATTTTTTGTCTTTTGTATTTGTAAATTTACGTATCGTTTGAAGGCGTCGTGTTTGTCTTTTAAGTTTGTTCTGCCGAAGATTTTTTCCTTTTCGTTGAGGCTGTCATTACCTTGCCTGATGAGCATAAGGTTGTAAAACTTTTTGTCGCATATTATCTTGTCATACTCTATCTTAAAATTTTTTGCGGCGTATTCTCTTACCTCGGGCAAATTACGCATAGGCTGCAACACGAAATATTCAGGCAAAAAATGACTGTTTGCAATTATGTCGATAGTTTCTTTTCCACCCATACCTGCAATAACCACACAGTCGGCATACTCTATCTTTTCCAGTCCGTTGCCCACAAAAAACTCTGCCCTGTCGCAAAGCCCTTGCCTTTCGCACAGCAACCGCGCTTTGTTGAGGCTCGGCGCACTTATATCGCTAAACAGCACCTTTTGCGCCTTGCCGCACTTTAACGCCGACACCCCGATATAGCCGTGGTCGCAGCCTACGTCAGCCAAAATTTTGCAATTAGGCACCAGCGACACTATGCTTTCTATCCGTGCGGAATGCATATCAATATAAATAATCTTTAAGCTTTTTGCTCTTTGAAGGATGTCTCAACTTTTTAAGCGCTTTTGCCTCTATTTGCCTTATGCGCTCACGGGTTACGTTAAATTCGTGTCCGACTTCTTCCAAAGTCCTAGGTCTGCCGTCGTCAATGCCGTAACGCAAACGCAAAACCTTTTCTTCGCGCGGGGTAAGTTTATGCAAAATGCTTATAAGTTGCTCGCGCAGCATAGTCGACGCCGCAACGTCGCTAGGCGCAGACGCATTGTCGTCTTCTATAAAGTCGCCCAAATGGCTGTCTTCTTCTTCGCCGATAGGCGTTTCAAGACTTACGGGGTCTTGCGAAATTTTTTGAATTTCTCTTACTTTATCTTCGCCTATGCCCATCTCCTTCGCGATTTCCGCAGGGGTAGGCTCTCTGCCCAACTGCTGCAAGAGGTTGCGCTGTACTCTCGTCATTTTGTTTATAGTTTCGTACATATGCACAGGTATACGAATGGTTCTTGCTTGGTCGGCAATGGCTCTGGTTATAGCCTGCCTAATCCACCAAGTCGCATACGTGGAAAATTTGAAGCCTTTTGTATAGTCGAATTTTTCCACCGCTTTCATAAGCCCGAGATTGCCTTCCTGTATCAAATCGAGAAACAGCATTCCGCGGCCGACGTATCTCTTTGCGATTGAAACTACAAGACGCAAGTTTGCTTGGCTCAACTGCTGTTTTGCTTCTTCGTCGCCTTCGAGCATTCTCTTTGCAAGTTCCGTCTCTTGCTCTGCCGTCAAAAGCGGCACTTTGCCGATGTCTTTAAGATACATTTTTACCGGGTCGTCAATGCTTGCCTCGGCAATACCGGTAGTCATAATATCGCTGCTTAAATCCTCGCTGGCAGACGGCGTGTCGGTAATGGAAACGTTGTTTTCTTCCAACGCCTTAATCAACTCTGCGTTTTGCTCCGGAGTAATATCCTTAAAAATTTTGTCGATTTTATTTTCCAAATCGTCAAAAGTAACAAACCCTTTTTCGTCAATAATGGGTTTAAGTTCTTTCATCAACGTATCTATCGATTGTTGATTGATAATCATAAATAAAAAATCCCCCTTTTATCTTAAGTCAAATTTATTGTTTTTTGCCTTACAACGATATTTCAAATTTATTTCATATCGTTTTTTTGTTTCATCAAGTTTACAAGTTCTTTTGTAATTACGCTTCGCTTTTCGTTGTCGGCTTCCGTTTCATACAATGCATTTAATCTCTGTATTTCGTCGTCTATCTGCTTGCGTCTGACAAGTTTTACGCAGTCTTGAAAATACCGTTTATTTTCCAGCGTGGTGGCAAATGCCGTTTCCGCCAAATAGTCTATATTTTGGCTATAGCCGCCTTCGAATATGTCCGTCAATACGCCTGCAACGGGTGCTTTGTTTTGCGCTTTGCAATCGTTGACGTACTCGAATGACTTTTTCAAAAACTCGTCGTCTTCAACGTCGGGCTCGAAATCCAACACGGCGTATTCCTCATTGGCAATCATACACGCCAAAATAAAATATAACGCCTTGCCGTACTTATCCAAATTGAGCGTCTGTTCTTTTTCTTCTTGCCTCGTTTCTTTCAACACCGCTTCCTGCGTGTTGACGTTTGACATTTCTCTCTTTAACCAATCCAGACTGAAACCCACTTCTTTGGAAAGTTTTTTGAGATAACTTTCCGCCTCTACAAGACTGTCGAGTTTGGAAATTATTTTAAGCGCGTTTACCGTATACTTACGCTTAGCGTCCTGAACTTCCGCATCGTTTTTGCTGTTGAAGTCAAATTTTGATTTTTCTATCGATAATTTATAATCGGTAAGCGGCAGCGCGTCGTCTATCGCCTTTTGATAAGCCTCTACTCCGTAATGCAAAATCAATTCATCGGGGTCTATTCCGTCGGGCATAGACATGACGCGCACGTCAAGACCTTCTTCCTTCAAAATTTCAAGCCCGCGCAAAGTACCCTTAGTGCCTGCGGCATCGCCGTCATAACATATGTAAACCTTATCGACGTAGCGTTTCATAAGCCGCGCCTGCTCTTTGGTAAGAGAAGTACCCATACTTGCAACCGCGCTGTCAAAACCCGCCTGATGCAATGCAATGGCGTCCATATATCCCTCAACCACGATAATATACTGCAACGCGCCTTGCTTTTTCTTTTTGGAAACCAAGTTTATGCCGAACAGATTTTTGCTTTTGTCAAACAAATCGGTCTGCTTTGTATTTTTGTATTTTGCAAAGTTTATTTGCTTTTTCATCGACCTGCCGCCGAAGGCAATTACTTCCCCGAAGGAATTTATAATGGGCACTATAAGTCTTTGTCCCATTGTGTCAAAATAACCGCCGCGTTTGTCATGGTCTACCACGCCGCAATCAAAGGCTACTTCCATATCGAAGCCTTTGCTTTTTAAGTAGGCTGAAAGGCTGTCCCAATCGGGAGACAACCCCAACCCGAATTTTGCAATCGTGCTTTTGGAAAGTCCCCTGCCTGCAAGATACTCCAACGCAAATTGACCGTGCGGCGACATCAAATGGCTGCGGTAAAATTTTGCGGTTTCCAAACAAATTTCCGCCATGGCCTGCTTGCGTTTTCTCTTGTCCTGCACGCCTTTGTCGCCGACGGTTCTCGGCACGGTAAGCCCCGCTCTCTTCGCCAAAAATTCCACGGCGCCCATAAAGTCGAGATTTTCCGCCTTTTGAACAAACTTTATTACGTCGCCGCTTTCTCCGCAGCCGAAGCATTTATATCTCTGCATCTCAGGCGTAATGCAAAAGGACGGAGTTTTTTCGTGATGTAAAGGACAGCAGCCCCAATATCTGGTGCCCCTGCGATTCAAATTGGTATAAGAGCCGGCAATCGACGCAAGGTCGCATCGAGAGCGCAATTCTTCCAAAAAATTAAACCAAGTTTCGTTTCTGTCCATACTATTTAATAAATACAACGAAATTTAACAAATCCCTTTATTTTTATCAAAAATATTAATAAATATCAACTTACGCAAAAGATAACGCTACTTATTGCTTAAAAAAATCTGCGGAAATTCTCCGCAGATTAAATTTGAAATATTATTTTCTTTATCGGTAGTTTTACAGCACTACCCACCGCTGCGGCACGAACAAATCGTTAAACAAATTTATTGCATATGTGTCTGACATACTTGCCAGATAATCGCACACGACGGTAGTTTTGTCGTATTTGTCCAAAAGAGAAACAAAAAACTCAGGCATTTTTTGAGGCTCTGCCATAAACTTGTTAAACAGCAATTCCAACAGCCTGTCGGCGCGCTCGTTTTCGCTATTGCCGGCTTTTTCGTTGTAAACGTTTTTGAACATAAAATTGCGCAACTGCGACATTGCTTCCGCCATTTCGTTTTCCATCTCCACAAACGGCTGACCGTTGCTCTTGTTGTAAATGGAAAGTATCGTGTTGTTTATGCGCTTTGTAGGCGTTTCTCCCACGATTTTTAAGTATTGTTGCGGCAGTTGTTTTGGGTCCAACACTTTTGCCCTTACGGCATCGTCGATGTCGTGATTTACGTACGCTATTTTATCGGCAAACATAACGACTTTGCCCTCCAAGGTAGAAGGATTGCCGCTGCTGCGGTGGTTTAAGATGCCGTCTTTAACTTCCTTTGTAAGGTTTAGCCCTTTGCCGTCTTTTTCTATGACTTCGCACACGCGCACAGAATGCTCGTTGTGTTTGAACCTGCCTCCCGACAGTCTTGCAAGAGTGCGCTCGCCAGTATGCCCGAAAGGCGTATGCCCGAGGTCGTGCCCTAGCGCTATTGCTTCCGTCAAATCTTCGTTAAGGCGCAGCACGCGCGAAATACTCCTTGCAATTTGCATAACGTCAAGCGTATGCGTCATACGCGTGCGGTAATGGTCGCCCTCCGGCGCAAGAAAAACCTGCGTTTTGTTTTTCATACGCCTGAACGCTTTGGAATGCATTATTCTGTCTCTGTCTCGCTGAAACTCCGTACGCATGGGACAACTTTCTTCTTTCCTCTCGCGTCCCGCCGTGTCTTTTGAAAAGCACGCATACTGCGATAAAAATTCCGCTTCCTTTTTGTATGTAATTTCTTTTAATTCTTCAAACATAATGCTCCTTTTGCTATATTTTACCATATAATTTATGTCAAAACAATATTTGTTTTTGCAAAAAAAATTCCGCCATATGCCTTGCCTGTTTTTGGCCATATTGTTAATTGCACAAATTCTCACGCAAATTTTTTAAGGTTGACAAATACTCTTAGTAAATCCGGTTGCAACTAACAAAAGACTAAATTTATTTGCTTGCTTCTTTTATGCTTAAACTATTCATTTACTTATCATAATAATCTCCAAAATAATTGTACCACAGCAAAACAAAAAAGAGCGTTTTGACCGCCCTTTTTGTTTTGTTTATTTTCCCGAAAGCAATTTTTATTTTTGGAAGAATTTTTATTTCGACTTATGAAGAAAAATTTCGCTGTTATTTTTTGAAATAAAATCATTACTTCTTTTCAAACTCTTTAAGTTCTTCGGTGAGTTTATGCAGGTTTTCGCGTTCGACCTTGATGAGAGAAGTCAACAGTCTGAAATACTCTATATCGTTGTCGTCGGGTTTCGTGTGCGTTATTATCGCTTCCATAAGTGCAGATTGCGAGCGGATTATTTTAGACTCCAACTCTGAAATCTCGTTTCTGCTGGCTTCTATTTCTTTTTTAAGTTGCTTTTTTCTGTTCATAGTAAACTCCTTTAAGTTAATCGATATATAACGCGTTTTTATTTTTCCGTAGTGGTTGCCGCCGCGTCGTCCTGCATAGTTTGTGTATCGTCATCGGCAATTTCCGCCGAGAATTCATCGGACTTCGCGTCTGTTTCAACTTCCGCAAGGACGGTTGCTTCTTCCGCGTCGTCCTGAACTTCCGTATCATTGTCGTCGTCAACTTCTTCGTCAAAGTTTACGGCATTAACCGCAGTTGAGCCGTTTGCTTGCTTTTCCGCAAGAATCTGACGGGCGACAAAATCCGGCACGTCCTGAACGATTATTACGCGCACGTTGCCGGAGAGAATCATTTCTTCCCTTGTGCGTTCGGACAAATCGTATACGCCTTGTTTTATCTCGCCCTGCTGCAAATTGTTTTTCTTTGCGAGTTCGTCTATAAGATATTTTATTTTGTCAAGTTTTACGTCGCTGTAAATACGCACAAACATAGGCGTCTTTGCAAAACGTTTGGTGTCCGACTTGTCTTCTCCGCGATATTTGGTGTTTTTGTAAATGCTAGGGTCAAGAGCCAACGACACGCACATTTTTTTGCCGCTGAATAATATCATAGCGATGGTATTTTTATCTACGCAAATACGCTGACTTGCAAACCCGTTTATTACGCTTACGCCTTCAAACGACTTTATATAATCCATAAGTTCCATATAACGAACCTTGGTTTCGTCGTCGGCATAGCAAAGTCTTGCCTCGAACCCCAAAGAATAACGCACGTAAAACATCTTGCCGTTGTGGCGTTTTGCACGCATTGCAAGTTTGCGCCTTAATTGCGGAGACAACTCGTCTACGCACAAAATTTCCGTATTGAGCGGCGCTTGCCATTTTTCCGCCGAAACGCCGTCGTACGTCGGGGCCTCAACAAATCTTACGGTTGACTGTTCCGTCTCATTTTCTTCGTCGTCGGCGTCGTCCTCGTTTTCTTCATACTGCACGAAGTCGAGCCAAGTATGCGTCTCGGCAGTGCCGCCTGCTCTTATGTACTCCAACTTATTGAGCAATGCTTCTCTGCGCGATTGCAAATCGTCGTCGTAAAGTTTGCGTTCTGCCTTCAACCTAAGCGTTACGCCGAACACCACGTCAAGCACGACAAACCCGACAAGAACCACCGACAAAAGGATAATTACAACAAGCTGCACCGGCGAAAATATCATAGCATTAATTAAATTTATCATACCGTTCACCTCACTCTTTATCCTTATTGTCTGTTTGCGTTGCCGCGCCGTCTGCTTTTTTAACCATACGCTTTTTGTAAAGCAAGAACTGCGTAAGAGCCACAGTGCCCGCCGCTGCGGCAAGCACGCCTACTGCGCTTGCAACTATCGTAAAGACGGTTTCTCCGCCTACTATCTGCCACGAGAATACGTAAGCGCCGTCAGAGCCGTTTGCCCACTCGTAATTTGCGGTATCTTTAAGCGTTACCGTAACTTCGAACACACCGCCGTAACTGGAAGTGTTGCCGGAAATGTTCATTGTGTTTTCATCGAAGCCGTTTGGCAAATATACCAAATCCTGTCCGTTTACCACAAACAGCGACGTGTTTGCGGAAGGCGCCTCTACCTGCTTGCGGGCGACGTTCCATGTAAGTTCCACTCTGTCGTCCCCTGCCGCCCAGCGATAATTTTTGGTGTCTTTCAAAATCAAAATGATTTTATATTCTCCTGCATTTGTCGCAAACACGCTTAAAGTGTTGCCGTTAATGTTGGAAATGCCGTCGTAGTTGATTTCCATTGCGGAAGAATCGAAGCCGTTTACAAACGCTTGCAATGCGCTGCCAGTATATACGTCGTTTTTACCTTCGCCTTCGGTAATTATGCCGAGCGTAGGCACTTCGCGCGTTGCTTTTGAAATTTCAAACTGTCTGTACTCGCTTACGAAAGTTGCATAGTTGCGTGATTGAGGCACTGTAACCGTTACGTAATAAGTGCCTACTTCGTCAGGGCGTCTGTCGAGCGCCTGATACGTCTGACCGCTTAATACGTAGTAAGTAAAGATATATTCGCTTGCTTCGCCGAATTTTGCGGAAGCCCTAGGCGCATTTACGTTTGCGTCGTAGTTGCCGTAAGTCCAGCCTGCGATTGTAAGATAATTAAGTTCGTTAGTGCCTTGCGTAATGGTAAAGTTTATTCTGTACGATGCGTCTTCCGTAGAGAGCCATCTTCTGTTGACGGTATCTTTTATAGTCAACACAACCGTTGCAGTACCTGCATTTATGCAGTCGCCTTCGTAACTTATTATAAAGTCGTTTCTGTCGTAACTGCCGAAGTTGATTTGCGGCTGAACTGCCCCGTTTATGTACTGCGCAGGGCTGACCTCTATCAGCGAGCCGTTGATAATCAATCTGCCTACTTCAAACACGAACGCGGTTTGACCGACGAGTTCGTAATTGCCGTTGTTTTGCGCAACGTGTACGTAATAGGTACCTACCGCCGACGGCTTATCTTTGCCGCCGTTGCCCGTTGGCTGACCGCTTTGGTTGGTGTAAGTATACTCGAAAGTAAACGTACCGCTTGCGCCGGATATTTGCGTGTTTGTATGCAAATCGGTAACGGTGTTTACGGTAGGCGACAAAACGTTGCCCACGGTGCCGCCGCCGTTATTCATATTGCTTATGGTTATTTGGCGTCTTGTTACTGTGTAAGTGCCCGGCGTAAAGGCGATTGAATAGTTGCTGTTGGTATAGCCTGTTGCAACTATCGTATAACTGTCTGCCGCAAGGTTTTCGTAAGAAATTACGCCGACCAGCTGCAAACTTATGCCAAGCGCGCTTGCGCTTACGCTGTCGCCCGTGATATTAAAGGTTGCTCTCGTCAAATCCACTTCGTCTCCGTAAACCGAAGAAAGCGGATTGATAATAACCGACAAAGCCTTTGGCGTTACCGTAAACGAGCCCAACTCTGCGCTTATGCTGTAATTGTCGGAAGTAAGTCCCGCAACGTTTGCTTTTAAGTAATAAGTGCCTACCGACAGCGGCGCGGTAAGATAATTCAAACCGCTTACAGGATTGCCGTCCTCACCTACTATATCGAACTCCACAGTGCCGCGAGGTCTTGCATTGCCGTCGTCGTCGCCGCCCACGTAACCGCTGTAAGATACGCGGTAATTGCCGTTGCGGTCGAATATGGTGCCGTAAACCACGCTTGCGCTAGGCGCCGCGGTAAGCACTGCTTTGGTAATGCTTATCGTGCCGTAACCTGTAGTTGCATTCCAGTTGCTGTAACTGTCGGCGGTGGATACTCTTACCCAATACTCGCCATAGCCTACAGGTTTGCTTGTGCTCCAACCTGACGAAATTGCAGTCGGGTCGGAACCTGCGGTTTTGCTTATATAGTAGGAGTTTACGCTGCTGCCGAATCTCGTTATTACCTTAATTGGGTAATCGTTATTGCCGCTGTAAACTCTGTTTACCTCTTCGATAGAGAGTATGCTTTCCGTAGCCTTGCCGATAGTCCAAGTGAAACTGCTGTTGCCGACAAGCCTGAAATTTTCCGTATCGGCAAGACGCACTTCTATCGTATAAGTGCCTGCCTGTGCGATTTTTTCGCGAATGAGCAAACCGTCCTCAACCGAGTTGACGTAACATCTGTTGTCTTGTTCGCTTACGATAATGTTTTGTTTTACGTCGGCAGAAACGTTCCAAATTACTTCCAAAACGCTGCCGTTGTAAGTATAAGTCGTTTCCGTCGAGAAGTCAGGCAGCTCTACCTGCGCAGGACTTATGCGGAAGATTGCATAAGCGCTTTGTCCGGTAGCGCCGTGATATGCGCGCAAAACGTAAAGACCTACGGTGCTAGGCATCGTCATAGAGAAATTGCCGTTGCTTAAAGCGCTGCCGCTTGTGTGCGTAAGTTCGCCCAGACTGTCAACCAAAAACATTGTGTTGAATTTTGCCTCGTCGCCTGTAAACTGATAGTCAAACGCATTGTTGAGTTTTGCATACATAAAGGTTATGCCCGACTCGTTGCTTACGTCGTACACTGCTTTAGGCGCGTTTTTCGTGTCGCTGTATTGATTGTAAACCCAACCGTTCTCGCCTATGGAAACGCTGTTGAAGGTAATGCCGTCTTGCGTAACCACGAGATTGAGCGTAATCGAAAAGTCGTTTGTGCCGTTTGGTATGACGTAGTTGCTGCGCGCCGCGGTTGAAATAGAAATCGACACGCGGTATTCGCCTGTGGCGTAAGCGGTAAACTTAATGCCCACGCCCTCTATTTTGTAATAGCCGTTGCCTGTTGCGCCGTTGCCCAAAAGCGGAACCGACTCGTCTATCATTTGGTCGGTACCTTGATACGACCTGATAAATGAAGTTACGTTCATAATGCCGTCGATAAACCCGCCTACGTATCTTACGCGCTCTTCTTCCGTCTTTTGGTCAAACTCCGTAATGTTTGCCATATCCCACGCAAGAGGCATTTCTTTGCGGTTTATTCTGTAATCGTTTCCGGCGGAAACCGTGCTGTTGCCCTCGAAACGGTAATTTTTTGTACTGAGCGTAACCTTAACTTTATAATCGCCGGCTCTGTCAGGCGCGGTGTTTACGCCTGTATAAGCAAGCGTATAGCCGTTGTTCAATAAAGGCAATTTATAGTCGTTGGCATTGTCATAAAAGTCTACGCTGCCGACGCTTTGGTTGACGAAAACAATGCTTGCGTCTTGACGAGCGCCATATACGCCGTTGTTGTAATTTATCTTGCCGTCGCTTCCGACAATCTCGGTATAAGTTTTTTGGTCGATAAAGCCGTTTTCCGTTTTTATGCTTATCTGACGCGGAATTACTTCAAACTGACATTCTGCGTAAGTTACAGAGTAGTTGTCAAACGAAAGGTCAGACTCTGTTTTGTAAGTAACGTTATGTTTGCCTACTTCGTTTTGCCAAGGCAAGTAGAAGTTTGCAACCGTAAGTTTAAGTTCTCCGCTAGTTTTGCCCGTGGCTTTAATGCTGTCATAGTTTTCACCTACTACAAAACCGCTTATAGCGTAATTTACCCTTATGCCGTTGCCGAAAGTTACTTGCCAGTTTTGCGTCAAAGGCAAATTGTTGTCTTGATTGTAAACCGCTTGGTCTATGCCTACTACGTAAACCGTAAGCGCTTTTTTGTAAATTTCGAACTCTGAATCTTTATTGTTATAGTTTGCAAATGTAACGTCAAAGTTTTTGTCAGACCACGTGATGGAAGTCAAATCCACGGCATAAAAACCTGCGTCCTTAGCGTTGATTAAAGGAAGAGTAAAGCCCAGTTCGAAACCGTTTTTAACTGTTTCGCCCCACCAATTGTTGCGGCCGTCAGGCGCGGTTATGGTAAAGTAACTGTTGAAGTCCGCTTGTGTAAAAGGCACCGTCCTGAACTCCGTACCCGTATATTCTTTACGCGCGCCGGCATTGCCGTTGTTTACGCCCTTTACGGTAACGTTTATTTTGCGCGCAACAATGTCAAGCGTGCCGCTTTTGTAAGTAAAGATATAATTGTTGTGGCTGAATCCCGAAATCGTTACAACCAAGCCCGAAGTTCCTACCGCCATGTCCGAACGGTAATCTACTGCAAACTGCAAAGCAGCGCTTGTGCTCCAACCTGCGCTCTTGTCGTTGAAGTCTTTTACGCTGTAACCCGATGCCAATTCGAACTTGACGTCATATCCGCTGAAGTAGTGCGGAATGCCTGCAAAATATTGACTTTGCGTCGGTTTTGCCGTACCGTATGCTATCCACGGATTTGACGCGAAAGACACGTCTACGTGCGCCGGAGTTATCGTAAAAGCAGTGTCCAAAGTATATGCCGTATAGTTATTGTCGCTTCCGCTGTAAACGAGATTTGCAATATATCTGCCTGCGTCCACAGGGACGTAATCGAGTTTTTCTCCGCGAATAACGTTGGAATCGGACGCCCCGTCGTTTTTGTAATACTCTACCGCAAACTGTACGTTGCTGATTTCGCCTTGACCGAACCTAGGTATATATACCTTGCTTTCGCCGTTATAAACGAGGTTTCCTTCTTTCAACACGGCTTGCACCAGCAAAATTGCAGATTTTATCTCGAACGTACCCGCGCTGTTTTCGCCGTCAGCGTCTTTAATCGCGCCGACGCAATCTGCAAAAGTTTCCTGCGCGCCCTCCAAACCGTCTCTCCAAGTACATCCGCCGAATTTTATTTCATAATTGTTTGCAAATGTATCGTCTACAAATTTTGCATAGATTGCATATTTGCCGGCGTTGTTTGTCAAAGAGTTTGCAACAGGTTTGTCAAACGCGTTGGTGTGCAGTTTTATAGGTTGCTCTTTAACACCGTTTCTTACGAAATAATCGTAAGGACTTCTCGGCAAAACCAGAGATTTCAACTCGGCAGCGGCTTCCGTTGCGTTGTTTGAGTAGCGGTTGAAGAAGTTGCTTGCATCGCTTATGGTTATAAGCACAGTTCTTTTATTTACAGTAAATGCAGAAGTTACAAACTTCACTTCATAGTTTAAGTTGTAATATTTATAAGTTTTATCTTCTGCTCTTGCTTCGTCATAGCCGTCTATGCGGATTATATATTGAGCAGAATCGTTTGTTGCATTGTCGCCCGCCGTATAAGTCTTGCTTTGGTCAGCCCAAACGGCAACCCAACTGAATGCCATACCTGCAATCGTCTTGCCGTCTATGAGGGTATTTTCATCTTGACCGTAAGCAAAATCTCCGTAGTTTGCAATGCCGTTGTTGTCGACAAAATTTTCTCCGTAAACCGTGCTGCCGGAGTTAGGCGTAATTGTAATCACTTTTTTTGCAATACGGAAGAAACCTACGCTTTCTGCATCTTCGTAGTTGCCGTTGCCTTCCATAGTAAAGACAATGCGGTAATAACCTGCGTTAAAGTTTTGCACGTCGCCCAAAATTGCAAGCAGTGCGGCGTTGTCGTCATAGGCAAATGACTTTTCTTCTATAAACAAAGTTTCCGCACCGCTAATTATCTCGCGGTAATATACTTTTACCTTAAAGCCGTTTGCCGTGCTTTGGCTAGGTATGCGGTTAAATACCGTTTGAGGCATAGTTATTTTATTGCCGTCGATATTTTGCAAACCGTACGCCCAAGCCTCGGACATTCCGTTTGCAAAAGCGGTTGCTACTTTTCCGGCGTAATCAAACGCCGTTGTAAAACTGTTGCCTACTTTGTTTACCGTTGCAACAAAACTTGAAATTTCGTCTTTATGGTTTTTCGCCGTTATGCGGTAATAAACGGTATAACGCCCCGCGTCGATAAACTCAGGCATAGAAGCACCGGTTATGTCGGCAGGCTGAGTGCCGGTCAAACTGTATGCAAAGTAAACTACAACGTCGGCTCCGTCAACCGCAGTCGCAAACTTAGCAGGCATATTGCCGGCGTGAGGAGTCCAATCTGTTTCGTCGTAATTATGGCTGTCGTCGCCAAGCGTTGCCACGTCTTTAAGCGTTGCATTTGTTATTTGATAAGCGTTTGCTATCGTTGCAGGAGCCGCTTGACCGACAGAGGCATTTTCGCCTTTAACAATGACCGTATAGTTTGCGGCATTTTCTGTTTTAGCCTCTACTTTTATAGGGTAATAGCCTACGTTGTTGGTAGTTCCGTCGGCAAGTATAGCGCCGTCGGTTGCGCCCTTGCTTGACGCATTTGAAGTTATGCTGAAAATTGCGCCGAAGTTGCCGCTCGGGTCTTTGCCGCTTTCAAAGATAATTGCGGTGTCGGCTCTTCCGTCGCTTATGTAAGAAGATGCAGGATACTCTACGGTAAAGCCCTCGCCCAAGCCCATAAGGTTTTTGATGTTTGCGTTGTCAAAGTACGTAACGGTCTGATTTTTGACCGTAACGGTAATAGGCAATTTTTCTACCGTGAGCGTGCCGTTGTCGTCGTCTGCAATTATATTATAGTTGCCCCAAGTCAAGTTTGACGGCGCAAAGACAATTTGCGTTCCGCTAAGCGCATAACCAAACGAACCGCCAAACGCTACCGTGTTATTGTTGTAGAATAAATTTTCGTCGTCGATGCCAAACGCCGCGTCCTTTTTAAGTCCAGAAACCGTATAAATGCCTACGTTGCGTTTGCTTGCGTCTGCCTTTTCGTACAGATATTTGCTGTCCGTTTTGAAAGTATTGTCAAACTGCTCGCCGTAATAAAGAGTTACGTTGACTTTTACTTTAAGGTCTGCCGCAGTTATGGTGTATTTGTTTGCATCGTTAAAAGTTACGTTATAATTTGCATTTGCGTCTTCGAGAGTTATTGTATAACTGCCTATAGGCGAATATTTGTTAAGTTGTTTATTTGCGCTTTCGTAAATTTTAAGCGTAAACAAAGTTGCGGTTTCACCGTCGGCAATTCCGCTGACAGTGCACAAATCGTCTATGGAAGTTTTGAGTTCTTCGCCGTAAACGCTTGAAATATTGTTTTTGACGGTAACGGTAAGCGCGCGTTGCTCTATCGCATAACTGCCCGCAACGTAACTCAAATCGTAGTTGTCAAAATCTATTCCGCCCGTTGCCTTGAAGTTTATTTGATAATCGGTTCCCGCGTTTACAAGCAAATTGTTTTTGCTGCTGCCGTTTCTGTCGGTGCCGTAAACCAAATTGCCGCTGCCGTCGGTATAGAAATATTCAAACTCTATCAACGCCTTTTCGCTAGCCACAAAACCGTTGCCGTCGTCCCAGCCGTTGTTTTCAAAAGCGTTGCCGTAAATATGACTTGCGCCGCCGTTTGCCGTTACGGTAACGGCTTTTTTGTTTATAACCAAAGTTTGCGTGTTGCTGCCGACAACCGTAAAGTCTGTTGTTGACATACCGCTAGGCGCGCCGCCGATGCCTGATACTGCAAAAACGTAAGTGCCTGCGTTTTTAGCCTCGTCTACAACGCTTCCGCCTTTTGTTATTTGCACTTCAAGAGTAAAACCGTTTGCCCCGTCAGGCGCGTTGGTAACTTGCGGAGTGTAAGCATGAACGTTTCCGTCATAGTCGCCGCTCCACTCGTCGCCCCAGTTTATAACCACCTGCAATGCCTCTACGGTAACGCTGACGTCGGTTGAAGGTGTTTGGAAGTCGGATAACTCGCCGTAATCGAAACGCACATTGAGATTGTAACTGCCTGCGTGTTTAGGCAAATTATTTGCCATATCGGCAGAGCCGTCAGTCAAAGCAAACGTACCGCAATCCCACGGCAAAGTAGTAACCGCCGCATTTATGTCATAAGAAGTCGTGCCTGTTTTAGTCCAGACGTAAACCGCCCTGTCGCTGCCTTTTTTGTTTGTAAACGTCAAGGTAATAGTTACGCGTCCGGCAATCATTTCTTGCGCAAGCTGTTTTCTTGCGTCGTTGCCGTTAGATACTTTAAGTTGCCCTTCCAGCGTCTTTTGACTTGTGCCGGAAAAGTTTTGTCCGAAGACGTAATTTATATTTTCAAACTGAACTTCCACCATTGCATTGGTAATTGCATAGTGCAGATAAATGCCTGTTCCTTCCGGTGTAATGTAAACTATTCTCGAAACATAGTCAGGTACGCTGCCGCCGTTATACGGGTCAACGAAAATATAATTGTTTATGTTGCCGCCTGCAACACCGTCAACGCCGTTTTTTAACCCGAAATAAACATAATACTCGCCGCGCACTTTCGAAGTGCAGTTGTCGCTTCCGACGGCATAACTGTCAAAAACAGGTACGTTGTCGGGACGAGTTATGTTGACGTTGCCGTATTGTACGTACAAGCCTGCCATATTAGGCAAATCGGCAGTCATTGCAGGCATATTGCTTCCATTGCTTTCGTCGTATTCCGTATAAAATCTTTCAAACCCCGGCACTGTTATTTTTTGTCTTTCTACAACGACTGTTACCGTTGCAGAGTTGCCGGAAATGGCGTTGCCGCTATCATCTACCCAAAAATAGTTTAACGCGCTGCCTATAGTAAAGGTAATGTTATATTCACCGGCGTTTTCATACACAAATATGCCGTCAGCCAAATTTACCGCACCGCTCAAAGCCGAGCCGCCGTTATACGCCGCGCTTGCAGCGATTTTTGCATATGCGTCGTTTTGATTTGCAAGCCAAGTCCAACCTTTGCCGCTGTTGTCCGTCAAAGATACGTTTCTGTCATTATAATCATATTCATACGTGTCGGATATGCTAGGCGTCTTGATAGCCTGCCTGTCTACGGTAACTTCTATTTCAATATACTGTTCGTCTTGACCTACCCAACCGTAGTTGTTAAAGTCGCCTATGGTAAGCGTAAGCGTATATTTACCGGCATATTTGTAAGAAAATTCTCCTGCGGTAAACACGGCGTCCGAAACACTGCTGTTGTTACCGTCAAGCGAAAGACCGCTTATGCTTGCAGAAACCTTAGGGTAAGTGTTTGCGCTGTTTACAAGCCATGCCCAACCCTTGTCGGTCAATGCATTTGCGTAATCCAAAGCAACGTTCAATTTTGTCTCGTCAAAGGTTGTTGTTTTTGACAATTCAGGCAAAACGATAAACTGCTTGTTTATTACAAAAGCTGTTTGGTAAGTTCCGCCGCTTTGTTCTATCTTATAGTTTGCACTGCCCTCGCCGCTAAGTTGCAAAGCGAATGCAATGTAGTTGCCGGCGTCTGTTTTGCCGTCGGTATGTGCAACGTCGGCAGCGCTGTTTTTTATGCCTACGGTTACCGTTACCGCGTTATCGTCGCCGAAACCGTTGTTAAGTTTTGCAACGGCAGTTTGTTTGCTTCCGTCATAGGTTACGGAAGTGTTGCTCCAAGTAAATACCGCGCTTGCTTGTTCTATAACAAACGTAAACTCTACGGCACCGGTTGCGCCAACAGGTTGCCCGTTGTGAATTTGCCCCGCTGCCCAAGAATAATTGTCGGCAGGTTTCACAAGAATTTTATACGTAGCCGCATTGCGTATGCCGTTAAACTCTTTGCCGTCAATCGTAAACACGAGTACGTTCATATAGTCGTGAGTAAACAAATCGGCAGGCGCATAGGACTTTCCGTCATAGGTAATGCTTGACTTATTAAGCGTAGGCAGTACAAGTTCCGCCGCAATGACGGTCAAAGTATATTGCGGTTGCGAGAACGCATAATCATCGGGATAAGCATAACCGTCTATAAACAGCGTCAGCGTATAAGTGCCTATGCCGTTGGTTTTCAACTGACTTTCGGTAATCGCATTTCCTTTTTTGTCTGCAATGCTGTAACCTATTACTATTTTGTCGCCCAGTGCAACACTGTCGGCTGTTTCAAATGCAGGCACCGTGTGCAGCGTACCGTCCAAATCCAAACGGTAAGTAAGGTTGCCGCTTAAATCGTTTTTGTCTGTTACGTTTATAGATAGAGGCTTGATTGTAAACGACAAAGTATAATCGTCTTTGTTGTCCGGATATCCGTTAGAATCCGCCCAGATATAGTTGAGGTTTGTCAACTTAATTTCGACTTGATAAGTTGCCGCGTGAAGAACCGTCAACTTGCAGCCGCTTGAAACGTCAATTACGAGCGTTGCGACATCGTTTGCAACTTCCGCAACAGACATAAAGTCTTGATAGCCGAAAAGCGTAAACTCTTGGTTGCTTCCCGTGTAAACCGCGTCATTGTTGTAAATTGCGCCGTCTTTGTAAACCGTAAGACGGTTTATCACTTTTTCCGTAACGGTAAATGCCGCATAAGCAGTCGGCAGGTCATAGTCTGTCGCTAAATCGCCGGAGCCGAGAGCAGTCGTATAATGCACGTAGTAATTGCCGACAGGCAAAGCATCTTCCGCATACTTAGTCAGTTGATTGACTGCGCCTGCGCTAGGTTTTTTGTTTGCGGCGTCATAGTCTGTAGCCAAATAAATTTCATACGTATCGTTTACCGTCGGATAAAATACGGACGGCGTATTGTAACTAGGCGCAGGAGTTCCTGTGTATTGATAATTGCCGTTTGCCACGCTTGCGTTAAAGTTGAAAGACGCTTTTTTGATTTCAAACGTAGTGTCCTGACTTGCGCTTGTTTCGTCGTCTTTCCAAACATAGTTTTTGCTTGTCAAAGTAAAGGTTACGCCGTAAGTACCCGCGTGATAATATTTTCCGTCAACCAACGCAGGAGAAATCGGAGTTTTTGCGGCAAAAGTCGCAATATCCGTAAATTGCTGATTATATACGAGGTCGTTGCTTGTCGGGTTTACAAAATGACTTAAATCCCAACCTTGACGGGAATAAGTTTCTGTTTTGACTGCGCCGCTTAAAGTAATTGCCTTTGCCTTTACTGTAATGGTAGTTGCGTTGCCGTCGAGAGTGGTAGAAGCAAGATATGCGTCGTTTTCTATGGTGCGTACAAGCACTTTGTAAGAGCCTACTCCCAAAGTTTTTGCATCAATACTCGTAACGTTGTTGAGTGCTGTATACTTTCCGTCGACATCGGTAAAGCCTACGTACAGCAACTCGAACTCAGGTCTGTTGGCATCGTTTTTGTCTATGACGTTAGCACTGCCCATAATGCTGTATTCGACCTTGTCAGTCCAACCGCTAAAAGCGGTGTTGCCGTTTACGTCAATCAAATCGCCGTAAGTAAGGTCTATGGTTTTAGAATCGAGTTGGACGTTAAGTTCCGCTTTATTGATGACTATGGTATATCTGACGATGTCGTCGCCTTCGATAGACGCGCTGCTTCCCGATGTGTTTACCCAACGATAGTTTTCGTCGTTCAACCTTACGGTAACGGTAAAAGTATCGCCGCGCAGGAAAGTTATTTCTCCGCTTAAAGCATTAAAGGTTGCGCCGACTTTGTCGTTAGGCGTCAAAACAGGACTGCTGCCTTTTGTATAAGTTGCGCTTATGCTTTCACTGCCGCCGCCCAAAGAGGTAATTGACAAAGTCATATCGAAAGGAACGTTGCCGAAATCTATGCCGCTTATTTGTTTTGAGCAGCCTGCGGAAAATGCAATGGAAGTTACGTTTAATCTCGGTATTTCAACGTCGGCGCGCAAAATTTCGCCTGTTTCAAAAGGACGCTCGCTTGATTGTACTAAAATTCCCTCAGGATTATAATAATTAAATTTAATCCAAAGTATATCCGCGTCGGTTGTAGGTATAAGTTGATTTTCGTCTGTATAACTTAACACAGGCGTTGTGCCCTTGCGCAATTCATATTCCAAATAAGGCTTACCGTCTGCTGTAGTTTTACCAATGTATTCTGACAAATAAATTCTTCTAAATGAATAATTGGCATACATTACATTTGCATAAAGTCCGTCAAAATTTACAGGTTTACCGACTTGCTGAGTTGCAATATTGCCGTCAAGCATTAAAATACTTGCTATATTTTCATAAGTTATAGGTTTTGTAGTAACGTCAACGTAAATATCGCTGTTTGAAGAACTTATGATGCGTATTACTTTTGTATAAGTGTTATCAACTAAATTTTTTAAGTTTTCTGCAGAAGGTGCATACGTATCCGGCGAAAATGTATATTCGTCGGTTCTCAAAGTACCTGCGGATGTGCCGTCGTTGTATGTACCTGTTACTGTAAAATCACGCGCGTCCATTGCCGACGAAGAAGTTGCATCGGTTTTTGTGTGCGTTGCCTCTATTTTCAATAATCTTCTGCTTTCGAATGCAAGCGAAATGCTCGCCTGTCCGACGCTCACGCCGGTGTCGTTGCGCACCGCAATTTCTACAGTTTGCGCGCCTGCGGTAAAAGAAGAATTTGTAATTGCGCAGGTATAGTTGACCGCGCCGGTAGAACTGCCGTTTTGATAAATAGGCTTTACGGTATTTTCATAAACAGCATAAATATCCAAATTTGCCAAAACGCTTTCAGGCGTAGTGCTTTCGCTTGCGACAAACGCGTGATAGCCGTCGGCTTTGGTCCAAATGCCGTCAACCAAAGTTACGCCGCTTTTTACCGATGCCATAAAGCCTTTTATCACTGCTGCCTTTACGGTAAAATCCGTTGCTTCGCTTTTTACAGTGCCGTCGCTTTTTAAGGTTGCAACAACGGTAATCGTGCCGTTTGCGACAAAACTTCCGCTTACTGAAATATCGACGAGTTCTTTATTTACGACTTCCGTTTTTTCCGTGGCGGTTTCACCTTCGCCTTCTGTTACGGTGCCGGTAATTATCAACAACTTTTTGACGGTATTTTCATCAAAAGTGTTGTCAATATTTATGCCGTCGGGCAAAGATACCGCAAGACTTGTATATGAAGGAACTTCCGTTCTGTAAGCAACGGAAATATTTGCGGAAATTTTACCGCAGGTAATCTCTCCGTTGAAAAACTCCGGAGCAGTCTCACCCTCTTTGACGGTATGTATTATAGAGTTATCTGCAATAAGCGCGTCGTTTTGCGAAATCATATATTCGCTGTCGTCAAGCACTGCGGTTGCGTTTCCGTTGCCGGTGCTGAAAGTGCCTATTACGGTGATATTGCTCTTTAAGTCTTTTGCCGTCGTTTTGCCCAAGTAAATAACAAGACCGTCGGCTTTTGTTACTTCAAGTCTTGTATACTCTCTGCGCGGTAAAGGGTCGGCGGCTTTTTCCGTTTCGACCGCAGGAGTATCACCGTTTGCGCCGTATGCTGATGAAGGCAGCGCAAATAAAACATACCCCAATGAAAATAATGCACAAGCAAAAACAGCACACATAGATATCATAAGTGCCTGCCATTTAGATGCAAATACTTTCCGTCTATTCATTATCATTCCTCCAATAATATTTAGGCATAGTAAATTTCCACAATTTTTTCTTTTGTTACGACTTGTTTGTCAAATGGCTACTACACACCATTTTATGCTTTTTTGTGTATATATAGATTATAGTACCCCCACCCCCTGCTTTGTCAAGCCCCAATATTAGGAATTTGACGAATATTAACGCATTTTTGTAGACAACTGCCTAAAAATATAAATTTTTTTGATAATTTTGCGGAAAAATCTTGAAATTTGCGCAAAAACTTATCCACAAAAAACCGATATTGCCTTATTTGAATATATATGCATATAAACAACTTTACGCCAATAAGCCACGCCTGCGAAATAACCGCAGGCGTGGCTTACAAATAATGATTATTTTTATTTTCAACATCATATCGGCAACAAACTATGCCGACGATTAACCGTAAAAAATAATATTACAACTCGTGTCAAAGCAAATCGTCCAACTCAAAATCAACGGCACCGCTTTCCGTATTATACAGCGCGCCGATGATTTGCAAGCCTTCCGCATTTTGTATCAGCCGCCGTATTTTTGCAACGCTGTATTTTACGTTTAGTATCGTTGCCTTGACGCAGTCTTTTTCACTTCCCACTGCGCTTTTGATTTCGTCGGTAATAAATTTTACGTATCCGTCGTTTTGCTCGAAAGACGCTGCAACGGCGCCGCACAAAGTATGACCTAAAACGACGACCAACCTGCAACCCAAATGCTCGACGGCGTACTCTATACTGCCAAGTTGATTATTGTCAATCACGTTGCCGGCAACGCGCACCACAAACAAGTCGCCTATACCGACAGAAAATATACACTCCGGTATAACCAGCGAATCCGAGCACGCCACGACGACCGCATAAGGCTTTTGACCGTTCTTGCTTGTAAATATACGCTTTTCCGAAGACACGTCTGCGCAATGCGTTGTTGAGTTGAGATACTTAAAATTCCCCTCTTTCAACTTTTCCAACGCGCCTGACGCCGATAAGTTTTCTTTTTGCATATTTCCCCTTAATATTATTGCCCGAGGAAACCCTCAGGCAATATACTTTTTATTTTAATTATTTTAGCAAAAATTTTTGCTCTTATGCAACATATTTTTTAGCAAAGCCGCAACACTATCTTTCATTTGCTTACGCTCGTTTTTATTTGACAAGGCTATTGACACTCGTCCGTATTGCCACTTTAAGCAAAAACTTTATTTAAGGCTTTCACCTCTTACAGCGCAATTACTTTTACTTTCTCGGGTTTGCAATATTCGCCTGTGCTGCCGCAAGTCTTGCGAGCGGTACGCGGTAAGGCGAGCAAGAAACGTAGTCAAGCCCTGCATTGTGGAAGAACTCTACCGAACTAGGGTCGCCGCCGTGTTCTCCGCAGACGCCCAAGTGAATATCCTTTCTTGTTTCTCTGCCGAGTTTTGCCGCCATTTTAACCAATCTGCCTACGCCTATTTGGTCAACGCGTGCAAACGGGTCGTTTTCGAAAATCTTTTGCGCGTAATAGTCTTCCAAAAATTTGCCTGCGTCGTCGCGTGAGAAAGCAAAAGTCGTTTGAGTGAGGTCGTTTGTACCGAAACTGAAAAATTCTGCCTGTTTTGCAATTTCGTCTGCAGTAAGAGCCGCACGCGGAACTTCTATCATAGTTCCGACGAGATATTTAATTTCTACGCCCTTTTCTTTCATAACGGTTTTTGCCGTTTGGTCTACTACGTTTTTAACGAAAGCCAACTCTTTAACTTCGCCTACCAACGGAATCATAATTTCAGGTATGATGTTCCATTTCTTTTCTTTATTTACGTTTATGGCAGCCTCGATTACAGCTCTTGTTTGCATTTCCGCAATTTCAGGGTAAGTTATGGAAAGTCTGCAACCGCGGTGTCCAAGCATTGGGTTGAACTCGTGCAAAGAAGTTACCGTTTCTTTAATTTCTTCAAAAGTCAAGCCCATATCTTTTGCGAGTTCTGCCATTTCTTCGTCGGTGTGCGGCAAAAATTCGTGGAGAGGCGGGTCAAGGAAGCGAATAGTAACAGGTCTGCCTTCCATCGCCTTGTAAATACCTTCGAAGTCGCCTCTTTGCATAGGCAAAATCTTAGCCAAAGCGGCTTTTCTGCCTTCTACGGTTTTTGAGACAATCATCTCTCTTACAGCCATAATTCTGTCTGCCTCGAAGAACATATGTTCCGTACGGCAAAGACCGATGCCCTCCGCGCCGAACTCAACTGCTTTTGCAGCGTCCTTAGGCGTGTCTGCATTTGTGCGTACGTGCAACGCTCTGTATTTGTCAGCCCACTTCATAACGACGTCAAAGTCGCCGCTTATTTTAGGCTCGACCGTCTTGATTGCACAGTCGTAAATTTTACCGGTGTTGCCGTCGAAGGAAATTACGTCGCCTTCCTTAAAAATCTTGCCGTTTAAGGTAAAGCAGCCGTTTTCTTCGTCAACTATAAGGTCGTTGCAGCCTGCAACGCAGCAAGCGCCCATACCGCGGGCAACGACAGCTGCGTGAGAAGTTCTGCCGCCGCGGGCCGTCAATACGCCTTGCGAAACAGCCATACCTTCTATATCTTCCGGAGAAGTTTCCAAACGAACGATAACGACTTTTTCTCCCGCTTGTGCTTTTGCTATTGCTTTTTCGGCAGTCAAATATGCTTTGCCGCAAGCAGCGCCCGGAGCGGCTGCCAAACCGCTTGCTATATCGTGCCCCTCTTTATTTTTTGTTTTGAGTTCATCAGCGTCGAATTGCGGGTGGAGCAATGCGTCTATATGCGCAGGCTCTATTTTCATCAATGCTTCCTGTTCAGTCCATCTGCCTTCTTTAACAAAGTCTATTGCAATGCGCAAAGCGGCGTTGGCTGTTCTTTTGCCGTTTCTCGTTTGCAGCATATAAAGTTTGCCCTTTTCGATAGTAAACTCCATATCTTGCATATCATTGTAGTGGTCTTCCAAAATTTTGCAGATTTCATTAAACTGCTTAAACACCGCCGGGTTTTGCTCTGCCAAATCCTGAATGCTGCTAGGCGTCCTTACGCCTGCAACTACGTCCTCGCCCTGCGCGTTCATAAGATATTCGCCGTAGAGTTGATTTTCGCCAGTTGCAGGGTCGCGCGTAAACGCAACGCCGGTGCCGCAGTCGTCGCCCATATTGCCGAATACCATCGACTGAACGTTAACGGCAGTGCCCCAACTTGACGGAATGTTGTTCATACGGCGGTAGTAAATTGCGCGCTCGTTGTCCCAAGAACGGAATACCGCAAGAATTGCCTCCATAAGTTGTTCCGTCGGGTCTTGAGGGAAGTCAACGCCTTTTTCCTGTTTGTAAAATGCCTTAAAAAGTTTTACCAATTCTTTAAGGTCGTCGGCGTTAAGCTCCGTGTCGAGTTTTACGCCCTTTTTGTCTTTCATTTCGTCGATAATCTTTTCAAATCTTTTTTTGGAAAGACCCATAACGACGTCGGAAAACATCTGTATAAATCTGCGGTAAGAGTCGTAAGCAAACCTAGGGTTGTTTGTAAGTTTTGCAACAACCTCAACAACTTCGTCGTTTAAGCCTAAGTTAAGTATTGTATCCATCATACCCGGCATTGATGCTCTCGCGCCCGAACGAACGGAAACAAGCAGCGGATTTTTATTGTCGCCGAATTTTTTGCCCGTCAATTTTTCCAACTTAGCCAAAGAAGAAAAAATTTGCTTTTTTACGTCGTCGGACAAAACCTGCCCTTCGTTGTAATATTTGGTGCAAACTTCCGTAGTGATGGTAAAGCCCTGAGGAACAGGCAAACCGAGATTGCTCATTTCCGCAAGGTTTGCGCCCTTGCCGCCGAGCAGTTCTCTCATCGTGCCGTTTCCTTCGCTGAACATATAAACAAATTTGTTCATAAAACACTCCTTAAAATAAATTTCATTTGAATGATTGTGCGATATTCATTTTAATGTAAAAACGAGAAAAAATCAAACAGATTGCAGCCACTTTGAAATAAAAAAAGACGGCTTTTTTTGTATGCCGTCTAAAACTGTAAAATTTGATTGATACTGTTTATTTTTTGAAAGTTTTGCTTAAATACCCCGTCCAAAAACGAAAGCGTTTTTTTAAGTAAAATATCGCCGCATTTGTACGTATATAATCTGTCGTCGGGAAGCGCGTCTATATTGCAAAGCGCCTTTCTTACGCTCTCGTCGATAGGCGCCGCAAACTGCGTAGCGCAGTTGCCGCACAGCACCCCGCCGTCGGAAAAATCGAAATAAGCATTGCCGTCGATTTTTTTGCCGCACTCTGCGCACCTATCGAAACAGAGTTTTTGCCCGAAGTTTTCAAAAACCTTCAATGCGAACTTTACCAACAGTGTTTTTGCGTCGGTCTTCTTTTCCGCAAGGTTTTTGAGCATCTTTACCGTTTCCCAAAACAGCAGTTCGTTAGGTTGATTTTCTTCTATAAAAGCGGACACTATTTCCAACACGGCGCAGCCGCAATAAAACCCGTCTATATCTTGTCTGATTTCGAAAAAACCGGAAATCTCGCTGCAATTTGTTACCGTTGCCATTTCGCCGCGAAAAACAAGCGTAAACTCAGCAAAACAAAAAGGCTCGCCCGCAAATTTGAGTTTTGCGGCAGCCTTCTTAACGCCTTTCAGCACGGCGGAAATTTTGCCTTCCGACGGCGAAAATAAATATACTATCTTGTCGTTGTCTCTAAAATCTTTTGCTTTAAGTACGATAGCATCGGTAACTTTTTCAATCATTATCTTTAAGTCGTTTATACAAACAATAGTAAGCGGGGTTTCCCGTTTCTTCAAACAACTTCCAAACAACATCTGCATCGCGATATTCCATACTCACACCTCCCGATATAAGTATGTCCACAAAAACCGTTGTTTATCACCTCGGCACGTCGAAATATTTGAAAGTTAAAGTTCTTTTTTGTCGTAACCTATCTCGCGCAGCATAAAATCGCTGTTGCGCCAATCTTCCTTTATCTTTACCCACAACGCAAGGTAAACTTTGCTTTGAAGCATTTTTTCTATACTCTCTCTTGCGTAAGAACCAATCTGTTTAAGCATTTTGCCCTGCTTGCCTATAACGATAGGTTTGTGGCTGGATTTTTCTACTATAATATTTGCGTCTATGTCCCAAAGTTTGCGCCCTTTGTCGTACTCCATTTTGTTTATGGTAACGCCGACGCCGTGCGGAATTTCATTGTCGCAAAGCAGCAAAATCTTTTCTCTTATGATTTCCGTAACCAAAAATCTCTGCGATTTGTCGGTAACGTCATCGTCGTCGAAATACTTTACGGTATCGGTAAGATATTTTTTCAACCCGTCTTTAAGCGCGTCTATATTTTTATTGCGCTTTGCGGATACGCAATAAATTTCTTTGACAAACGGCAAACTGTTTAGTTTGTTCAACTCTTCCATAAGTTTTTCCGGCTGACAGATATCCGTCTTTGTAACGACCGCAACCATTGGCGAGTTTTTAGCACCGTATTTTTGCATAAGCGCCAAATCGTCGTCGCTTATGCCTTTGTGTCCGTCGGTAACGTATACTACGCAATCGACGTCTCTCACGCCGCTGTCAATGCTCTTTTCCATATATTGACCGAGGGTGTTTTTCGGTTTGATAATGCCCGGCATATCCACAAACACCATCTGACAGTCGTCTTGCGTCCAAATGCCCAAAACTTTGTTGCGCGTAGTTTGCGGTTTGGGGCTGACGATTGAAACTTTTTGCCTTATAAGCGAGTTTAACAAAGTCGATTTGCCGGCGTTAGGCTTGCCCACCAATGCGAGAAAACCCGATTTGAAATTTTCCATTTTATCTCCCTATTCCGCAAGCAGACAAAATACTTTGCGCCGCGTCGTTCATTTCTCTTTCGTCGTCGGGCTCTATGTGGTCAAAACCCAACAAATGCAGCAAACCGTGCAAAAACAAAAATGCGTATTCTCTTTCAAGCGAGTGTCCGTATTCTTCCGCTTGGCTTTTTGCCACGTCTGCGCATATGAACACGTCGCCCAGATTTAATATACCCGTGCGGCAATCTGTCTCGTAAGGATAAAGACTTGCGTCTATAACCCCGTGTCCCGCATTGTCTATCGTAGGAAAACTCAACACGTCGGTTGACCGCTCTATACCGCGGTATTGCGTATTGAGAGTGCGGATTTCGTCTTTATCAACAAACGTTACCACTGCGCCGAGGTTTTTTGGCTGCCCCAAAAACGAAATTGCCTGTTCCGCCACTTTGCGGAACAATTTTGCGCAGTTTTCAGGAGCGCGGTTCAGCAGCAACTTCATCTGTCTTTTGTTGGTCGGGATATGCAATCCTCTTGTGGTTTATGCCGATGTATACAGTAACTATTGTTTCTTTAATTATATTCAACTCGCGCATAGTTATATCGCAGTTGTCGAACTGATGATATTTAAGTCTGTCGTTGATAAGGTTTGAAACTATAGTTTCTGCCTTCATTCTGTCGTCGACAGGCAATGCGCGCAACGCCGCTTCGCTGGCGTCGCAAATCATAAGTATTGCGGAAATTTTGTTGCTAGGCGTAGGTCCGTCATAACGGAAGCCCGTGTCCTCCAAAATACCGTCGGTGTACTTTTGCGCCTTACTGTAAAAAAACTGTATAGGCATAGTGCCGTGGTGCTCTTGAATATACATACTTACTTTTTCAGGCAAGTGATATTCTTTTGCCATAAGCATACCGTTGCTTACGTGTTTTTTTATGAGAGCAGTCGACAACTCCGGCGTGATTTCGTCGTGCGGATTATGCCCGTCCATTTGATTTTCCTTAAAATAAATAGGATTTTTAATTTTGCCTATGTCGTGATAATATGCCGCCGCGCGCGCAAGATACGGATTTTCGCTTATGGCGTTTGCGCAAGCCTCAGTATAGTTTGCAACGGTAAGGCAGTGGTTGAAAGTACCCGGCGCTTCTTCATACATTCTTTTCATCAGCGGCGCGCTTGTAGCCGTAAGTTCCGCCAAACGGAAATCAGTAACAAAATTGAATATGCTGTCCAAAATAGGAACGGCAAACCAAAACAGAGCCACCGACAAAAAGCCGCTCAACAAACTGTATATAGAAAGCATCAAAATATCTACGGGGTTAGCGCCTGCAAGCGCAAATAATATATTGCATGCAAAAGTGCTGAGCGAAAGGATAATCGCCACCGCGAAATACTTTACTCTTTTGCGCTGCCTGCTCAACATAAAAGCAGAAATGATAGAAAGACAAAGTCCTACGAAAAACGGCATAAATAAGTCCAATGTAACGCTGTCGACAGACATTGACTGCGCAAAAAACATTGACATTATGACAACAAACGCCGACATAAAGCCCGAGCGCTTACTTATTACCAAGCCGTTTGTCAATGCAATAAATGCATACGGCACGAGATAAGGCGACACGAATTTTTGAATTACGATATATATGGCAAGTCCCAAAACCATAATTACGCTTAACGCATAAAGCTGTCGCGTCTCTTTAAGCGCGTCAATATTGACGCAATAAACGTACACACCCAAAACCACTATGAGCAACAGATTCAAGCCGAAAAATCTTACGATTTCCCAGACGGTGTGCTCCTTTTCCATAACGTAAAGAAAATAACAAACGGCGCATATGACAACGTACAACACTGCCAATGCTATTATCGTCCGTATCAATTCTTTTTTTGTTAAATTAAATTTCTTAACCATTGTTCCTCACTGTTTCTTCTCTGCCTGTTGATAGGCTTCGACGATTTTTTGCACCAAGGAGTGCCTTACGACGTCTTTTTGAGTAAGTCTTTTTATCGCAATACCCTCGACGTCTTTAAGTACGGTCATTGCGTGGCGCAAGCCGCTTTTTCTTTCCGGAGGCAAGTCCACCTGCGACAAATCGCCGGTGATGACCATTTTGCTTCCTTCGCCCAAACGGGTAAGAAACATTTTCATTTGTTCTCCCGTAGTGTTTTGGGCTTCGTCTAAAATCACAAAAGCATTGTTGAGAGTTCTGCCGCGCATATACGCCAGCGGCGCAATTTCGATTGCCCCTCGCTCCATCAGCTTTTGGTAATTTTCAAATCCAAACATTTCCTGCAACGCGTCGTATAAAGGCCGCAAATACGGGTTTACCTTTTCCTGCAAATCGCCCGGCAAAAAGCCGAGTTTTTCGCCTGCTTCGACGGCAGGACGAGTCAGAATAATTCTGTCCACTTCCTTGTTTTTGTAAGCGCTTGCCGCCATTGCCACCGCAAGATAAGTCTTGCCAGTGCCCGCAGGTCCCTCGCCGAAAGCAATCGTGTTTTTCTTTATGGCGTCTACGTATTTCTTTTGACCTACGGTTTTGCTCTTTATCACTTTGCCGCGCGTAGTTACGGCAACCGCGTCGGTAAGCAAACTGTCGAGTTCTCCAAGTTTGCCTTTTACGGCAAGGTCGCAAACGTGTATGACTTTAAGCACGTCTATTACGTCGCCCTTTACCGCGAGTTCGATAAGTTTGTCTATTGCCTGTTCCGCAAGCAAAACGTCTCCCTCGTCGCCGCAAATCTGTATGCTGCCGTTGCGGTTCATAAGTTTAACTTCAAACGCTTTTGCTATTTCGTTTGCATTTTCATCGAGATTGCCGAAGATTTTTGCAAGCGCGTCTACGTCAGGTACTTCTACGGTTTTTATAAATTTAGACAAACAGTTCCTCCGCGCACTTGACAAAGCAATTTCAACGCCTTGTCAAATACGTACTTTATGTAAAATATTACGATTTTGCATATGTGTCAAGTCTTATTTCAACAAAAATTTCGGCAACAACCAAAACTCCGTTGTTATCTTTTATTTCGCGGTAAACCGCGTCGGTATGTTTTTTGCCGTCGAGTTTGCTTAAAGCATAAGACAGTGCTTCCTGTCTGCAACTCTCGCGAAAGTCGTCAAAATTTTGTTTGACCCTGTTTTCCTCCGCTCTGTAAACCGTTGTAGTGGTTATTGTTATCGGCAGCGGAAATAATTGCCTCATAGTACACTCGGTAATTTGATGAGCATATATTTGCCCCGTTTCTTCACCGCTGTCAAACCCCAAAAATTGCAGAGAGTGAAATCTTGTAAACTCTTCCGTCTTGACAAGTTGAGTTTTGTAGTCGTCAAATCGGCTTTCACCGGTTATACCTACCGTAGCGTAAACTTCGCCCACCGCGCAAACCGGCTCGGTACTGCCGTCGGGAAAAGTCCTCAACCCTTCTATAAGCAGCTGACCTTTTTTTACACTGTCGCCGACGTTTACTCTTGCCGTGCCGGAAATAAGCAGTATCCGCGAAATTACTCCGTCCTGCGTTGCGTAAATACTGTTGGGTTTTGTATAATCTACGACTTCCGAAGGCGTTTCTTTTTGATAAACCGACACAAATACGGTGCAGCCTTTGACGGAAACTATCGCATAGTTTACGTTAGGCATTGCATTGCAAATTGCATTTTCCGCCGCGTCAAGTTGCAAACCGCTCTTTTGAGCACCCACCCAAAGTCCGTTGTCTTTTAGCGTTTGCTCGACTTCCGACTCACGCCCGTCGGCGTAAATCTCCACGCGCCAGACAAAGCCGCTTAAAAAAAATAGGCCGACGGTAAACACAAACATACACAAAATCAACGCGACCCTGCATTTGGCAAAGTCGGCCAATGCAGTCAACCCTTCCGTGCCTATTGTTTGTATATTATAACACTGTACAGGAAAAAAAGCAAGAGCATTGTCTTTTAGGTTGGCAGGCACCGACACAATCAAAACCTTTCTGTCGGGTCGTGATATATTTTTGGCAGTAATTCCGCTTTTAATCATTTTTCCCAGTTGCCTGTCCAAATTCAACCCTTCGATACGAAGTTTTACCCACGATTTCATATAAGCCACTTCCTTTTTATATCAATCGGCAAAATCAAACTTGCTCTACCTTGTCGATTTTACCTTCCACACAGGCAAAGCCTTTGGCAATAGTTTTTATGGAAAGATTTTCTCCGTAAATGCACAACAAGCCTTTTCCGTATACGAAGGAAACTTCAGTAAGGCTTACGGAAGAAACACTCTTTTGCCCCTCTACTATAACGGCATTTTCGCCGAGCACCGTATAACTGCGACTGAACAACTCTCTGTCTAATTTCAGTTTTTCCGCAAGGTCGCGCCATAAATTAGTCATAAAAATCTCCTTTGATATTTTTATGCCGCAAACGGTAAAAAAAGACAGAGTAATGCTTTCAAAAATTACTTACTCTGTCTAATTATTTTCGGTTTGTCGAAGCACTCCGCTAAAATCCTCTTTCAAATATTGTATTTATTTGAAAGCAAAGCCCACTGTTAAAGTTTTATAAAAACAACTGAGTTTTTAGTTGTCAAAAAAAAGACAAAAAAGCAAAGGCAACTGCCTTTGCTTTTTAATTTACTTAATTACTTTAATTATTAAATTAACTTAAATAATTTGCAACTATAAATCGTTGGAAAATCAATTAAACTCGTCAAGCAACCTCTTTATCTTTTCGATTAACTCTGCATCTTCCGCATCGTCGCTGCTTGGTATATCGTCTTTCATTTGTTGAATTTGACGCAAAATGTCGAGGTCGTCGCCTTTATTGTCAGGGTCGTCGATTTCCTGCGGTTTATTTTTCATTTCGTTTACGGCTTTTTGCGCTTCGTTTATTACGCGAAGTTCTTCAAGCACGCTCTTTTCCTTCTTGGCTTCTGCCGCAGCCTTTGCTTCCGCTTCCGCTTTTGCCGCTGCTTCCGCCTCTGCCTGTTTGCGAGCGGCTTCCGCTCTCGCCTCAGCCTCCGCCTGTCTGCGTGCTTCTTCCGCCTCGGCTCTTGCCCTTGCCGCAGCCTTTTCGTCTTTTACCGACTGCTCTATTTCCGCAAGTCTTTCAACAAACTTTGCGTCTGCTTGATGAGCGATTTCCGCCTGCTCGTGCAGTATACGCAATTCTTCTCTGATTGCCGACAACTCTGCGTTTTCGCTCTTGTCCTGCGGTTTATTTACGCGCTCTACGTAAGCGTGCAAAGATTTGAGTTCGTCTTTAATTGCTGCGAGTTCTGCACTTTCTTCTTTATTGCTAGGTCTGTCTACGTCGTCAAAATGACCGTGCAATGCTTTAAGTTCTTCTCTTATAGCCAACAACTGCTCGATACTGGCATTGTTGTCGCCCGACTTATTGATAGACTTGTTTACGTCGCTGATGTGCGAACGCAACGCTTTAAGTTCTTCTCTTATTTCCGTAAGTTGAGGGTTCTCTTTATCGGCGCTGTCTTCCTTTGCCTTTGCCTCTCTTGCGGCCGCTTGCGCCTCAGCCTGTGCCCTTGCGCTTTCCTGAATAACTTTCAACTCATCGTGGATAGCGTCGAGTTTTTCGTTGTCGACGCCCTTAGGAAGTTCTCCGTCCAAAACAGGGTTTACCGTAATAGGCACTTCTATAACTATCGGGTCTTTTTTGCCGTCGGTAATGGTTTCCACTGCTTTTGCGGCAGGTGCGTGTACGTGTTCTTCCGCAACGTCGCCAACCTTTCTTATAGGTCTGACAACGCGTTTAGGTTTTTGCGCCGCCTTTTCTCTTTGGCTTGCAAGTTTAAGTTTGTATGCGGTGTTTGGGTCTTCATAACCGAAATCCAAAACCTTGCTTACAAATTTAAGACTGTCGTCGTCCAAATTGTCGCAGCCGTAAATTGCAATATCTTTAAGTTTAAGTTTTGCAAACAACTGCACGTGATTTATAGGGTTTGCAACGATAGCGACGGTGTTGATTGCGACGCCGGTAAATACCATTTCGCACAAATCAACGAGAATTCTATTGTCAAAGACTTTTATGCTTCCGCGTTTTTTAGGGTTTACCGGTGGAACGCTTTCGAAACCTCTGGCAACAGCGTCGCAGATAATGTCTCTGTGTCTCCTGTCAGTAACGCCGTAAAATTTAGCGAAAACAATTTCTCCGCTTTTTTCAAGTTGGGAAATAAGATTGTCAATATGCTCTTTATTAAGTGGCATATTGTCAATATCCACAAACAAAGCGATACGATTTTGATTGCTCATAGCAGTCCCTCCGTAAAATATCTAATTATTATAATAAATCTTTTTGCACGGTTTGTCTATACTTTTTTTATTTTTCCTTGTCTGTTTTGCCGTCTTGTTGCTTAAAACAACCAAATTTGGCATATCAATACGGCAAAGTTAAGGTAAAAAGTTACGTTTGCGGCAAAGTAATTTGCGACAACGCAAACGCAATAAACTCGACAACCTGTTTAGCGTTTTAATAGTTTGCAATATAACGATACTTAAATTTTCGTTTTATGCCGTCAAAAATTTTCGCGTTGATAATAAAACAAATATTGCTGCGCAAGCCCGGCGTCCTCGCCGAACAAACCTACGAGATATTTTGCAATGTCTTCTCTCGACTTCAAACCCGTTTCGAAATAAGTATGATATACCTTTTCTATCCAAGTATCTACCGGGAAAGAATCGCTTTTGCGCAGTCCGAACAACAATATACAGTCGGCGACTTTCGGTCCGACGCCCGTCAAAGTCAAAAGTTTTTTTCTTGCGGTTTGCGTGTCGCATTTTTTAAGCCCCTCAAGGTCAAAACCGTCTGCCAATGCTCTTGCGGTTTTGCTCAAATACGCCGCGCGGTAACCGGCGCCCATTTCCTTAAAAAAACTTTCGTCCCGACTTGCCATCTGCTTGATGGTAGGAAACGCGCGATAAGTGCCCATATCGTTTCCTATGGCGTTGCAGATTCTGTTTATAATGAGTTGAATTCTTTTTATATTGTTGTTTGACGAAATTATAAAAGAAAAAATCATTTCGGCAAGGTCTTGGTTTAATATGCGTATGCCCTTGCCGTGGTCGTAAGCTTTCATTAAAAAGTCATACGACTTGTATTTGTTTTGAAATACAGAGTAATCTCTGTCAAGGTCGAAAAAATTGCAGAAATACTCGACGTTGTCGGTAACAATTTCCGCGCTGCCGTCGTTTTCATAAACGTCGGCTCTCTTGTCTGTGGAAAACACAGTATAATGCCCGTCGTCGTTTTTAGTAAACCTGAAAATCTGACCGCACTCTAAAATATCTTTTGCCTTAAAATTTTTGACGTCCGTCAAAACAATTTTTCCGTCGTTCTTTTGTATTTGCATAGTTAAAAAAATAAGGGTTTCGACATGAAACCCTTAAAACGTAATTGTACTTAAAGCGTACCCGTTAGTTAGGGTAAACACTAACTTGTTTTTGCGTTTTGCCTTTATGTTCAAACTTAACAACACCGTCGATAAGCGCAAAAAGCGTATAATCGCTGCCTACACCGACGTTGTTGCCGGCGTGAATGTGCGTGCCGTTTTGTTTAACCAAAATGTTACCCGCCAAAACAAACTGACCGTCTGCGCGTTTTGCGCCCAAACGTTTACTTTCGCTGTCGCGGCCGTTTTTAGAACTGCCCACGCCCTTTTTGTGAGCGAACAGTTGAATGTTAATAAACATTTTAGATTACCTCCAAATTGATAAAATCGGAAAAGCCTTCTCTCAAATCGCAAATGCCGCAAAGCATAGTGTCAAGAATTATTGACGCGTCGTGCTCTTTGTCTTTGCTTAAATTGTCGGGAAGACCGAAAATTAACTTGCCTTCTTTGTCGTCGCGGTGAAACTCCACCTTAATTTTAGCGACGGCAAGCAAACCCAAAAGCGCCGTCTGCACGATGGAACTTAACGCCGCACAGACAATGTCTTCGCCCTCTTCTCCGTAACCGGTGTGCCCCTGACACTCTACCTTTACGACTCTGTTTGCTTTTTTTGTTATTTTAATGTCGGTCATTTTTATTTACCGACGGAAATATCCGTAATTTTTACGGTAGTGAACGGTTGTCTGTGTCCTTGCTTTTTGCGAATGTTCTTCTTCGCTTTGTACTTAAAGACAATAATTTTGTTGCCTTTGCCGTGAGACACTACTTCCGCTTTTACGCTTGCTTTTGCTGCCGCTTTGCCGGTTACTACCTTTTCGCCGTCGGCAACCATAATGCAGTTAAGGTCGATTTTAGAACCGACTTCGGCTTTATTGTATTCTATTGAAACAAGTTGGTCTTTTTCAACTTTATACTGTTTTCCGCCGTTTTCTACGATTGCGTACACTTAAATTTTACCTCCTCTTACCAGTCTCGCTATCAAGGTGGTCGTAAGACGCTTTGTTACCTCTACTATGCGGCTCGTATGACAATTTACCACAAAAAACAATAGATGTCAACTAAACCGACGCCCTGTCGAAAGTTTATTTTTCAAAACTTTTAAGCACGAAAATTATATGACCGTTTATTTTTATAATCTCGATTGCAAATATACAGTACGGTATTTTTTACGGTATTTATTTATTTTATTTGGCAATAATAATAAAAAAATTACCGAGTTTGCTTTGCTTGTGCTTCTTTTATCCGCATCAGCAGCGCGGCTTTCGCTTTGAAAACTCGGCTTTATATAAAATTGAGAAGCAAATGCACGACATTTGAAAAAATAAATAAAGGAGAAGTATATGGAAGAAAATAAGATTTGGCACGAAGTTGCAAACGAAGAATTAAAAGACGAAAGCGGAAAGGTTTTGGGCGGAGTTTTGTCTAATGCCGCAATGGCAAGACACTCAACAAGCATAACGTTAAATTTCGTTACGGACCAGTCGCTTAAAGACGTGCTTGCGGCACAGGTCGCAAAATACGACGAGTTTACCCAAAAGGTAAAACTGCTTGCCAAAGAGCACCGCGTAAATATTAAAGAACCGTCGTCGGTAAGCAAATTTTTTGTGCAATCGGCAATAAAAATGAAACTCGCAGGCAAACCGTCAACCAGCAAAATTGCCGAAATGATGATTAAAGGCACGACAAACGGCGTGATAGATTTGGGCAAACTGTTAAAGCACAGCCAACTTGTAAAAGAAGATTGCACGTCGCTCGCCAAAGAACTTTTGACTTACGAAGAAGACAAAATACACTTGCTAAAATATTACTTGTAAATTTCATTTACAATGTAAAGCAACCCGCCCGACGGAAATCCGTCGGGCGGAAAATTATATAGTTCCGTCGCCTTTCAACAATGCGCCTTCCAACTTGTCTATTTCTCCTGTAAGAAACTCTATTCTCGCTTTAATTGTACGCATTTGCTGAAACCTGTCTCTGTTGATTTTGTTTGTTTTGTTTTTATATATAATTGCCTTTATTGCAAAGTACGCAGAAAAAATCAAAAGTGCAAACAAAAACATCAGTTTAGTTACCAATGCCAACGCGACTGCCGCAACTGCCGACAAAATTGCCCAAACGATAGCCGTATTAAACGGTGTTTTTGCGCTTGCCAACCGACTATATTCTATTTGCAATTCTTCCCTTTCTTTTATATAGTCCAATCTTTTGCATTGCGGACATATGCCGCTATGCCCGCTATATGAAGAACAATCCGCACACATTGCCTTTCCGCATCTTTTACATACCGATATCGCTTCCTGATACGGATGCATAAAACATCTCATAAAAATTTCCTCCTTTGCGCAGACATATACTATCACACCAAACGGTGTGAAGTCAACATTTTTACACCGTTTGGTGTATTCTCTTGCATAAGGAAACTATGTATATACAAAAATTTGCAGAAACGTTAAAACATTTGATAGGCAATAAAAGCATAACGAGCGTTGCCAAAGAAATCGGCATACCGCAGCAAACCCTATCGCGATATATACTGTGCCAACGAGAAATCGGCATAGAAAATTTATGCAAAATAGCAGATTATTTTGACGTAAGCGTCGATTATCTTATAGGAAGAAAAGAATATTAAAACAGACGGGAATATTTTCCCGTCTGTTTTGTTTATGCGTTTTTAATTTATAAATAAACTTGTGTACCGATATAACTTATAGTTTGCAAAAATCTCAGCCTTTCATAAGTTTTACCATTACGGCTTTTTGAGCGTGCAAGCGGTTTTCCGCTTCTTCGAAAATTTCTTTGGCGTGCGCTTCAAAAACTTTCTCGGTAATTTCTTCCTCTCTATGCGCAGGCAGGCAGTGCAAAACAAGCGCGTCCTTGTGCGCAACGGACATTACGGCGTCGTTTATTTGATAGCCTGCAAAGGCTTTTTCTCTTTTTGCCTTTTCTTCTTCCTGCCCCATAGACGCCCATACGTCGGTCAAAAGCACGTCGGCGTCTTTTGCCGCAGTCATAATATCCGTCGTCATGGTAAATTTATCGCCGTAATTTTTTGCAAATTGCAAAATATCTTCGCACGGTTCATAACCCTTAGGGCAGGCAAGCGCAAACGACATACCCACTTTTAAGCAGCCTACAATTAAAGAGTTTGCCATATTGTTGCCGTCCCCCACAAAACAAGCCTTCAAGCCTTTGAAAGAACCTTTATACTCTCTTATGGTCATAAGGTCTGCAAGTATTTGGCACGGGTGGCAATAATCCGTAAGTCCGTTAATTACGGGTATGCTGCCGTATTTTGCCAAATCTTCAACTTCCTTTTGCTCGAAGGTGCGTATCATAATTCCGTCCAAATATCTAGACAAAACCCTTGCCGTATCCTGAACGGGTTCTCCTCTGCCTATCTGCAAATCGCGGTTGCTTAAAAACAGCGCCTGACCGCCGAGTTGATACATACCCGTCTCAAACGAAACCCTCGTCCTTGTGGAAGATTTTTGAAAAATCATACCCAAAGTTTTGCCTTCCAAATGCCTGTGAGCGATGTTGTGCTTGCGCTCGTATTTAAGTTGGTCGGCGAGGTTTAATATCTCTAAAATTTCTTTGTCCGTAAGGTCGGACAGTTTAAGCAAATGTTTCATTTTTCTACTCCGTCAATCTAAAATTTCTTTAACTATGCTTATAGCCTGTTTTAACAAATCCCAATCTATGTTAAGCGGCGGCAAAAGCCTTACTCTGTCTTTTGCGGTAAGCATAAGCACTCCGTCTTCCATACCTTTGCTTACGACTTCCGCCGCGGTTATGTCTTTTACTTTAAGACCAATCATCATACCCAGCCCCGTTACTTCTTCCACGCGGTTGCAGCTCTTCAAACTGTCTTTAATAAATTTACCCTTTTTGCGCACTTCAGTCAAAAAGTCGTCGTCAATTTTTTCCAACACGACGTTTACTCCCGCCATAACTATCGGGTTGCCGCCGAAAGTCGTACCGTGATGAGAATATCCTAACACCTCCGCAGTTTTTTCATTTGTCAAAACCGCGCCGACCGGCAAACCGCCGCCGAGGCCTTTCGCCAAGGTCGTAATATCCGGTTTTACGTCAAACACCTGAGAAGTCAAAAGCCTGCCCGTGCGGCCTATGCCGCTTTGAACTTCGTCGGCTATTACCAAAATATCTTTTTCCCGGCACAAAGCGAAGATATCTTTAATAAAATTCTCATCCAACGCCTTTACGCCGCCTTCGCCTTGAACAAACTCAAACATAACAGCGCAGACGGTTTCGTCTTGCAACATTTCTTCAAGCATTTGACTATCGTTTGCCTTGCAATATGCAAAGCCCTCCGCAAAAGGAAAGAAGTAGTTGTGGAAGACGTCTTGCCCCGTCGCCGTAAGAGTAGTCATCGTCCTGCCGTGGAAAGAATCCGTCAATGTAATAATTTTGTTTCTGTTGCCGTAGCCGTATTTATCGAAAGAATATTTGCGCGCTATTTTTATCGCGCATTCGTTGGCTTCCGCACCGCTGTTGCAAAAAAACGCTTTGCTGTACTCTGTGGCGGCGGTAAGTTTTTTTGCCGCCGCGACCTGCGGCAAAGTGTAGTATAAATTTGAAGTATGGTTTAGCGTTTTTGCTTGATTGCAAACGGCATTATACCAGTCGTCGTTGCAAAAACCCAAAGAGTTTACGCCTATGCCGCTTGTCAAATCTATATATTGTTTGCCGTGCTCGTCGTAAGCAACCGCGCCTTTGCCTGAAACTATCTGCAAAGGAAAACGCTTGTACGTGTTTATTATATAATCTTTGTCTGCCTTAAAAATATCCATAAATTTACTCCTGCAAAAACAACGTGCCTATGCCTTCGTTTGAAAGCATTTCTATCAAAATAGAGTGTTCTATCCTGCCGTCTATTATAGTCGCCTGCTTTACGCCGCGTCTTACCGCTTCCACGCAGCCGTCTATTTTAGGTATCATTCCGCCGGAAATTATACCTTGTTTTTTCAAAAACGGAACGTCGCTTACGTAAACCTTAGGTATAAGCGTCGACGGGTCGTCTTTGTCTTTCAAAAGCCCGACGGTGTCGGTCAACATAATCAAGTTTTCCGCTTTAAGTTGCGCCGCAATGCACGCCGCCGCAGTGTCCGCGTTTATATTGTAAACGTTGCCTTCTTTATCCGACGCGATAGTTGCAATAACGGGTACGTAACCGCCGTTTAAGCAATCGATAACCGCTTTGGTGTTTACGTTTACGATTTCTCCCACAAAGCCGTAATCTACGCCGTCGTCTTGTTTTTTTGTTACTTCAAGCAAATTTCCGTCTATGCCGCACAGACCTATCGCATTGCCGTCTATGCCGTTTATGTAACTTACAAGTCCCTTGTTTACTTTGCCCGCAAGCACCATTCTTACGACCTCTGCCGTGTCTTTGTCCGTATAACGCAGCCCGTTTATAAATTTGGACTTTATGTTCATTTTGTCCAAAGTTTCGTTAATTTCCGGTCCGCCGCCGTGCACCAAAACAACTTTTACGCCGACGGAGTGCAACAGCACGACGTCCCTCATAACCGCCTCTTTAAGGCTGTCGTTTATCATTGCGTTGCCGCCGTATTTTATGACTATTGTCTTGTCGAAATATTTTTTAATATAAGGCAGGGCGTTTATAAGCACCTGCGCTTTTTGTGCATTATCCATAACTTTAAGTCCTGTAATCCGCATTTATTTTTACGTAGTCGTAAGTCAAATCGCAACCCCACGCCGTTGCCGTTTCGCTTCCCGAATTCATATCGACGGTAATGGTAAACTCGTCGTTGTTTAACACTTCCGTCGCTTTTTCTTCGCTGAACTCGACGCCGGTGCCGTCTTTGCAAACTACTACGCAGCCTTTTGAAGAAGAAATTTCCACATCGATTTTGTTTATGTCAAACTCCCCCTGCGCATAGCCTATGGCGCAAAGTATCCTGCCCCAGTTTGCGTCGGAAGCAAACACAGCCGCCTTCAACAGCGAAGAAGTAATTACGCTTTTTGCAACGCTTTTTGCAAGTTGCTTTTCAGGCGCGCCTTTAACTATGCACTCCATAAGTTTTGTTGCGCCTTCTCCGTCTTTTGCTATTGCTTTGGAAACTTTTGTAAGCACTAGGTTCAACGCAGACTTGAATATATCAAAATCCGCGCCGTCTGCCGAAATCTCTTTGTTGCAAGCCTTGCCCGACGCCATAATAGAAAGCATATCGTTTGTGGAAGTATCTCCGTCAATGCTTACCATATTGAGCGTATCGGCAACCACTTCTTTAAGTGCTTTGTCCAATGCCTCGCAGGAAATTGCCGCGTCGGTTGTTACAAAACACAACAGCGTTGCCATATTTGGGTGTATCATTCCGCTGCCTTTTGCTATTGCGCCTATCGTTACGGTTTTGCCGCATATTTCGCAACTTAAAGCATATTCTTTTTTGACCGTGTCGGTGGTCATAATCGCTTCCGCGGCATTTGTGCTGTTTGCATAAGCCAAACCGTTTGCCAGCTTTTCCATTCCGTTTTTTATAGGTTCAATAGGCAAAGGCTGCCCGATAACTCCAGTTGATGCAACTATAACGTCGTCTTTATTTATGCCGCAGCGTTCTTCTACAAACTGCGCCATAAGATTTGCCTTTTCCACACCGTCGGCGTTGCAAGTGTTGGCATTGCCGCTGTTGCAGATGACCGCCTGCGCTTTGCCGTCTTTAAGGTGTTCTCTCGTTACGGTAATAGGCGCGCCGTAAACCTTGTTTGTTGTGTAAACCGCCGCCGCATTGCAAACGTCGTCGGCAACTATCAAAGCCAAATCTTTTTTTGTTTTGTTTTTGCGTATTCCGCAATGTATGCCGCTTGCCTTAAAACCCTTAGGCGCACATACACCGCCGTCAATCCAAGTGAAATTCATTTTTACTCCTAAAATGCAGGCGCAACCAAATTAAGCCCCGTATCTTCCTCCAAATTAAACATAATGTTCATATTTTGTATTGCTTGACCTGCCGCGCCTTTAACCATATTGTCTATTGCGGATACTATTATAAACCTATTCGTCCGTTCGTCAAAGTGCAAAGACACGTCGCAGTAATTGCTGTATTTTACGTTTTTCAAATTCGCCGCGCTGCCCTTAGGCAAAACGCGCACAAACTTTTCGTTCTTATAAAAATCTTTATATAAATCGTAAATTGCGTCGTAAGTGTAATTTTTGTCGTTTTCGTAACTGTCTTTCAAGTTTACGTAGCAGGTGGAAATTATACCGCGGTTTAACGGCAGCAGATGCGGCGTAAAAGACACCTTTACGCTTTTGCCCGATAAACTTGACAAAGTCTGTTCAATTTCAGGCGTATGCCTGTGCGACGCAACTTTATACGGTGCAAAACCTTCGTTGCAGTCGCAAAAATGCGTCGTCTGCGTCAAATTTCTGCCTGCGCCGGTCGCGCCCGACTTGCTGTCGATAATTATGCCGTTTTCCTCAAACATATTGTTTTTTACAATGGGCGCAAGAGCCAAAGCAATGCTCGTAGGGTAACAACCCGGATTGCCTATGATAGGCTGCCCTTTGTAACTGTCTCTCATAAGTTCCGGTATGATATACACGCTTTGCTCGTGAAGTTGCGGATATTTATAACTTAAACCGTACCACTCTTTATAATCCTGTGCGTCTTTCAAACGAAAGTCCGCGCCTATGTCTATAAGTTTAACGCCCTTTTCCAAACACTTTACGGCGATTTCTTCGCTTAAACCGTGCGGCAAACTTGCAAACACAACTTGGCTTTTAGCAAGCAAATCGTCCTCGTTTGTCAAAACAAGGTCGCATACGTTCAAAAAGTTTGGGTAAACTTCGCTAAGTTTTTTGCCCTCGAAACTTTTGGAACTTATAGCGGCAATTTCCGCATAAGGGTGGTTGCAAAGCAATCTTACGAGTTCCGCTCCCGCATAACCCGTCGCGCCTATGACGCCTACTTTAATTTTATCCATAGTTTACTCCGCAAGTTTTTGTCTGATTTTTTCAATCTCTGCTTTTACGCACTGCGGAGCGGGTCCGCCGTCTATTTTTCTGCCGTTCAAACAGTTGAGTAAGTTTACTGCTTCATACACTTTTTTGTCAAACAAAGAACAGGCTTTTTTGTATTCTTTTATGCTCAATTCTTCCAGCACGGTGTTAAGTTCTATACACCTTGCCACAAGCGCACCGGTAATTTTGTACGCATCTCTGAAAGGCAACCCCTTTTTGACGAGATAATCAGCACAGTCGGTGGCGTTTATAAATCCCCTTTGTGCAGCCTTATACATATTGTCTTTCAATACGGTCATTGTATCGAGCATAGGTATAAGCGTCTTTAAGCAAAGTTTTGCCGTATCTACCGCGTCGAAGATTGCCTCCTTGTCTTCCTGCATATCTTTGTTGTAGGCAAGCGGAAGATTTTTCATCATAGAAAGCAGCGTCATACCGTCGCCTATTACCCTGCCGCATTTGCCCCTTATAAGTTCCGTTACGTCGGGGTTTTTCTTTTGCGGCATAATGCTTGACCCCGTGGCATAAGCGTCGTCAAGCTCTACAAACTTAAATTCCCACGAACACCAAAGCACAATTTCTTCCGACAGTCTTGACAAATGAACCATAAGTATAGACAGCGCAGAAGAAATTTCCATACAAAAATCTCTGTCGGAAACCCCGTCAAGACTGTTTGCCGTTATTCCGTCAAACCCCAACAAGTCGGCAGTCATCTGTCTGTTTATTTCGTAGGTGGTAGTTGCAAGCGCGCCACTGCCCAACGGGCTTAAATTCATTCTTTTTGCTGCGTCCTGCAAGCGCGAAATATCGCGCAAAATCATTTCCGCATATGCGCATATGTGATGAGCAAAGGTTATAGGCTGCGCCCTTTGCAGGTGCGTATAGCCCGGCATAACGGTTTCTAAATTGTCGTCGGCAAGTTTGCACATTGTTTCCGCAAGTTGTTTTAACAGTTTAACGACAGACTTTACTTCGTCCCTGAGATACATTCTCAAATCCAACGCAACCTGGTCGTTCCTGCTCCTTGCAGTGTGCAGTTTTTTGCCGACGTCGCCTATGCGCTCCGTCAAAACCTGCTCTATAAACATATGTATATCTTCCGCATTAGGGTCGATTTGCAAAGCACCGCTTTCCAAATCTTTTTTTATTTGGTCAAGCGCAATTACAATCTGCTTTGCCTCGTCCTGCCCGATAATACCGCAAGAGGCAAGCATCACGCTGTGCGCAATGCTGCCCTTTATGTCTTGCTTATACATCCGACTGTCAAAAGATACGGAGGAATTGAAATCGTTAACCTGCGAGTCAACTTCTTTGCTGAACCTGCCAGCCCACATTTTAGCCATATTTTCACCGAGTATTTTTTTCAAACTTTTTATAATGCTTTTCTTTTAATAAAGCGTTGCAACGATTGCGGAAAATAATTTGCTAAACCGCAATTTTGCACAAGCAGATTTGCAAATTATTTCTTCTTGCTTTTCTGTTCCATCAACGCTTTTACTTTGATAGGCAGGCCGAACAAATTGATAAAGCCCTGCGAATCCATTTGGTTGTAGCAATCGTCCTCTGCAAAGGTAGCCATATCTTCGTTATAGAGCGAGTAAGGCGAGGTCGTGCCGGCGTTTATCATATTGCCCTTATAAAGTTTAAGTTTTACTTCGCCGCAAACGGTCTTTTGAGTTTCGTCTACAAATGCGCTCAACGCTTCGCGCAACGGCGTAAACCACAAACCGTTGTAAACCAAATCGGCAAACTTCAACGCAACTTGCTGTTTGAAGTGCTGTGTTTCTTTATCCAGACACAAAGTTTCCAAAACTTCGTGAGCATAATATAAAATCGTGCCGCCCGGGGTTTCGTATACGCCCCTTGACTTCATACCTACAAGCCGGTTTTCCACAATGTCGGCAATGCCTATGCCGTTTGCCCCTCCTATTTTGTTGAGTTCTTCAATCAAACTTACGCCGTCCGTCTTTTTGCCGTTGAGCGCAACCGGGATACCCTTTTCAAAAGTCAAAGTAATGTAAGTAGGTTTGTCGGGCGCCTTTTCCGGAGTAACGCCGAGTTCCAAAATTTTGTCGTACATCGGCTCGTTTGCAGGGTCTTCCAAATCCATACCCTCGTGCGACAAGTGCCACAGGTTTTTGTCTTTGGAGTAGTTTGTTTCCCTCGTAATAGGTATATTTACGTTGTGCGCTATGGCATAGTCGATTTCTTCGTCGCGCGACTTAATATCCCAAACACGCCACGGTGCGATAATCTTCATATTTGGCGCAAAGGCTTTTATTGCAAGTTCGAAACGCACTTGGTCGTTGCCCTTGCCGGTGCAGCCGTGGCAGATTGCGTCGGCACCTTCCGCCAAAGCGATTTCCACAAGTTTTTTTGCAATTACCGGACGAGCAAAACTTGTACCCAACAAATATTGATTTTCATATACGGCGCCTGCTTTTACCGTAGGGAATATATAATCTTCTACAAATTCCTTAGTCAAATCCGCTATATAAAGTTTGGACGCGCCTGTCTTTTTTGCTTTTTCTTCAAGTCCGGAAAGTTCCTGCCCCTGACCGACGTTGCCGGCAACCGCAATGACTTCGCAATCGTCGTAGTTTTCTTTAAGCCACGGAATAATAATTGAAGTATCGAGTCCGCCGGAATATGCCAAAACAACTTTTTTAATCTTACTCATAATAAAAATCTCCTTTGCCTGAAATCAAATATTCTTGACGCTATTTATTTTACAACTTATATAAAAAAACGCAAGCGTTTTTATGCATATTTATAAATATTTTTCACCTTTTTATTTATAAAATTAGTTTTTATACATAAATTTATGTATAAATTAAAATTTTATGCATTTTGCGCTTTGACTGCGCACTTTTATGGCAATTAAGGCAAAAAAATAAAACGGAGATTTTTGCTTTTTCTCCGTTTTTTGATGCCTAATTCAATTTTTGCGGTTTTTTCAATAACCGTTTGAGATTGCTTTGTACAACCATATTTAATAAATTCCACAATTATAATTTTACCGTATTTTTATATTGATAATACTTAATTTTCTTTTACAAATTTTTTAAGCACTTCAAACAACTCGGGACTTATCACGTGCTCTATACGGCAGGCGTTTTCTTCGGCAAGTTCTTCGTCGGCGCCTATTTTTACAAGCAGTTTGGTTATGACCAAATGTCTTTCGTAAATATCTTCCGCGCGCTTTTTACCTTCTTTGGTAAAAAATATTTCTCCGCTTTTTTCTATCGTGATATAGCCTTTTTTCGCAAGTAAATTTACGCCGCGCGAAACACTGGGACGAGAGTACCCAAGTTCTTCCGCTATGTGAATAGAATGTACGTTTGAACTTTTTTGTGCCAAAAGCAGTATCGTTTCGAGATACATTTCTTCGGATTCGCAATATTTAGCCATAAATAAATTTCCCTTGTTTTTTAATTAAGTTTACATTTGCAACCGACTGTATTTTTACAATTATAATATCTTTTCACAAATTTGTAAAGACCGCATTTAATAAAATGCAGTCCTGTTCTTTGCTTATTACCGCAAGCGGTTCAACGAGATATTTCTATAACAAAGCGCAATCATTATTTTGCACAATATGACGCGTGTTTCAACATATTTGCGCACAAATTGCCGTCAAGATTTCTTGCGCAATACGACGAGCGTCTCGACGTTACTTGTCTGCGGAAACATATCGTAAGGTTTGCAGTATATCAAGTCGTAAGCCTGCGACAAATATTTTACGTCTCTTGCAAGGGTTGCACTGTTGCAACTTATGTAAACTATTTTTTGCGGCAATGCAAAAAGTATTGCGTCGCGCGTAGTTTTGTCAAGCCCTTTGCGCGGCGGGTCTAAAACAAGAGATATTTTTTTTGCTTTGTATGCGTCGCATAATTGTTTGAGTTTTATATTTACGTCTGCGCATATGTTGGTAAGATTGCTCAATCCGTTAAGTTTTTTTAGTTTGTCGGCGTCTTCCACCGCGTCTTTTACGATTTCTATACCAAAAACCTGTTTGCCGCTCTTTGCCAAAACTCCGCTTAAAATGCCTATACCCGAATAAGCGTCTATGATAATATCGCAGTCGCAATCGGTATGAGAAATTGCATCGTCATATATCTTTTCTCTTACGTCGTCGTTTACCTGAAAAAAACTGTTGGGCTGCAAGTTATATTTAATATTGCAGCAAGCGCCGTAAATTTGTTTAATGCCCGACAGATGAATCGTCTGCTGTCCCAAAATAACGTTTGTATGTTTTTTGTTTATATTTACAAACAAACCGTAATCGTCAAATACGGTTTTTAATTTTTCGTCGAGTTTTTGCCAACAAGGCAAACAATCTCCGTTTATTACAAGAGTTGCAAGCAACTGCCCTTCAGCATATCTTGCTACAATATGGCGCAGCAGTCCCGTTTTTTTATTTTCGTCATAGACGGAAACGTCGTTTTCATCGGCAAAGTCGCAAACGATGTCGCACAGTTTGTTTGCCCAATCTTCCTGTAAATGACAGTAAGGCGTAGGCACTATTTCGTGCGTGGCGCTTTTGTAAAACCCAACCGCTGTTTTTCCGCCGATTTTTGTAATAGGTATTTGCAGTTTATTGCGATACCCGTATTGTTTTGCGCTTGGCTCCGTCGGCAATACGTCAAAATTTATTCCGCCTATTTTTGACAGATTGTTTTTGACTAAATTTTGTTTATACTGCAGTTGCAACTCATAGGACATATGCTGCAACTGACAGCCGCCGCATAAACCGAAAACTTTGCACTTCGGGCTTCTTCTGCCGTTTTGCGCCTTTTTTATCTTTACCAAATCCGCATATACTATTTTGCCTTTACAATAATTTGCCGTTGCTTCCACAACTTCGCCGGGCAAGCAAAAAGGCACAAAGCAAGTGTATTCCTTTGTGTTTGCTATACCTTCGCCGTTTGTGCCCAATGCGTTTATTGTTAGTTGCAGATTTTTGTTTTTCATTGTCTATTTACGTATATGTCCCGTGCCTTTAACTATATATTTTGTGGTGTAAAGTTCTCTCAAACCCATAGGTCCGCGCGCGTGCAGTTTTTGCGTGCTTATGCCGATTTCCGCACCCATACCGAACTCGAATCCGTCGGAAAATCTCGTCGACGCGTTGTGATAAACTTCTGCGCTGTCAACGCTTTGCAAAAATTTTTGCGCCTTTTCATCGTCCGCAGTAATAATTGCCTCCGAGTGTTTTGTGGAGTATTTTGCAATGCGCTCCAACGCCTCGTCGATGCCGTCCACAATTTTCACCGCCAAAATAAAGTCGTTATATTCTCTGTACCAATCTTCTTCATCTGCCGGCGCGATATCTTTGCAAATATTTACGCACTCGCAATCTCCTTTGACTGCAACGCCGTCGTGTTTCATTCGGGCGTAAAGTTGCGGTACAAATTCGTTTGCTATTTCTCTATCCACCAAAATTTTTTCAACAGAGTTACACGCAGACGGTTTTTGTATCTTTGCGTTTTCTATTATATCGAGCGCCATATTGAAGTCCGCAGTTTTTTCCACGTAAATATGACAGTTGCCCGCCCCCGTCTGAATAACCGGCACTTTTGCGTTTTTGGTAACTGCGTTTATAAGCCCTGCGCTGCCCCTAGGTATAAGCAGGTCGATAAACTCGGTAGAACGCATAAGCGCGTTTGCGATTTCTCTGTCGGTATTGTCTATGAGTTGAACGGAATTGCCGTCAAGCCCCGCCTTTTCAAGCGCCTGCGAAACATATTTTGCAAGCAGTTTGTTTGTATTTATAGCCTCGCTGCCGCCGCGCAAAATACAGACGTTTCCGCTCTTTATGCAAAGTCCTGCGGCGTCTGCCGTTACGTTAGGGCGCGACTCGTAAATAATGGCAATTACGCCCAACGGCACGAGTATTTTTTCTATAACGAGTCCGTCGTCGCGCTTATATACGCTTTCAGTATGGTTGCAGTACTCTTGCAAATTTACCAGTTGCAGCAAACCATTCGTCATTTCTTTAATGCGTTTTTCGTTTAGCACAAGTCTGTCTATCATAGACGACGACAGACCTTTTTGCATTGCATAGTCTACATCGAGTTTGTTTACCGCATAAATTTCCTGTTTGTTGCCTTCTATTATTTCCGCCAAAAATTTAAGCGCATCGTTGCGTTTATCTGCGGAAGAATTTGCAAGAGACGGTACCGCCGCCTTTGCCCTTTTGCCGTATGCCTGCAAATATGCATTTGTATCAATCATTTTTTACCTACAAAATAAGTGCCTACTTTTTTACCTTCCAGCACTTCGTAAATTACGTTGAAGTTGTTGGAGTTTGCCACGACCGCATCTATGCCGCATTTTGCCGCATTTACGCAGGCGGAAATTTTTGTTACTATGCCGCCGGTGCCGAGCGCGCTTGGTTTTGCGTCCTTTTGACTTGTAATTTGCGCGCTGAAATCGTCGACGGTGTCAACCAACTTTGCATCGGAAAACTCCTTCGGGTTTTTGTCATATACGCCGTCTATGTCGGAAAGCAATATAAGCAAATCCGCCTCGATAAGCCTTGCAACCAAAGAGGACAAATTGTCGTTGTCGCCGAATTTTATTTCTTCTACCGAGATAGAGTCGTTTTCGTTGATAACGGGTATTACGTTAAACTTCAACAACTCTTCTATGGTGTTTTTGAAGTTGCGTTGTCTGTCGCCGTTGTCCAACACGTCTTTTGTCAAAAGCAACTGCCCTGCGTTGTAGCCGTAGTCGGCAAAACATTTATTGTAAATTTCCATAAGAGCCGATTGACCCACGCAAGCCATTGCCTGTCTGCCGCTTATGCTGTCGGGTTTAGACTGCAAATGCAACCTGTTGACGCCTGCGGCAATGGCGCCCGACGACACCAACACAACTTCCATACCCCTGTTTTTAAGGTCGCACAAATCACGCGACAGACGGTCAATCCTATGCAGATTTAACTTGCCGGTTTCGTAAGTCAACGCAGAGGTGCCCACCTTTACGACTATTCTTTTTGCGGCGGAAAAATCTCTGTTCATTTTACTTCTCCGTCTTTATAATGCCGAATTTGGTATATACTTCCGCATTGCCGCGCACTTTTATTGCCGACGTTCTTTCGGTAAACTGCATAATAAGCACTTCGCCTTTATCGAGGTTTTCCGTATGATGGCTTTTGGTTTCGCCGCCGCGGGTAAGACCTATTATCTGCGTGCCTGCTTGCAGCGCCTTTACGCAGACGTAATCGTTTTCCATTGCATTGATTTCTTTTTCCATAATTTTATTTCTCCACTATTTTAACATTTTGCGCGCCGATAAGTTCTTCCAACTCAAAGTGCAGAGCGCGGCATTCTTTTACTTTATAAGGCAGAGAATAACCCTTGCCGCCCTTTACCATAACGACGGGCATATCTCCGACGTAACCGTCAAGCACCGTCGTCAAATCGTCGTACTTGCTTTCGTCGTCCAGTTTGACGTAAAGTTTGGCGACTTTTTTCTTTTCTTCAAACTGTTTGCCGACTTTGCCTTTCCATTCTTCAACCGCCTCTATCCTTATTTTAGGCTGATAGCCCGACTCAACCTGCAAAGTGCCTTTAATTTTTACCATAGCGTCGTTTTTAAGTTGGTCTTTGACGTTTTCGTAAATTTTAGGGAATATTACAAACTCTATGCCGCCGTACAAATCTTCGATTCTGCCGGTTGCCATCGTGGTATTGGATTTGGTTATCTTTTTGCTTACGCCAGACAAAATGCCGCCCATAGTAACTTTTTTGTCGTTAAGCTGCAAAAGTTCTTCATTTACGCTTTCGTCTTCGCCTTCCTCGTTGCCGTCGGTAAAGTTGTACAGTATGCTTGTATTAAAACTGAATTTGCTCATTTCTTCGGCAACACTTTCCAACGGGTGCCCGGTAACGTACATACCCAAAACTTCTTTTTCCAAATCATACTTATATTTGGCGTCGTACTCGGGAATATTAGGCAGCTCTACCTTTACCGTAGCCTGTTTGTCGTCTTTGGCAAGCATACCGAATATAGAAAACTGACCGCTTTCTCTCTGCCGTCTTTCACTGACGGCTACGTCCATCATCTTTTCGAAAGAAGCGAGATATTGCGAGCGATAAACGCCGAAACTATCAAATACGCCTGCTTTTATCATACTTTCCACCGCGCGTTTGTTGAGCGTGCCGAGCGGAAGTCTGTTCAGAAAGTCTTCCAGACTTGTATAATTGCCGTTTTTATTGCGTTCTTCCACAATAATACGCAAAGCGTTTTCGCCAACGTTTTTAATAGCCATAAGCCCGAAGCGCACGTCGTCGCCGTTTACGGAAAACTCCACGTCGCTTTTGTTTATGTCGGGCGGCAAAACCTTTATGCCCTTTTCTCGGCAATAGCCGATATATTTGGTTACTTCGTCTATATTGTCTATGCGGTTGTTCAACACAGCCGCCAAAAACTCTATAGGATAATATTTTTTAAGAAACGCCGTCTGATACGCTACGACCGCATAGCAAGCGGCGTGCGACTTATTAAAAGCGTATGCGGCAAAACTTGTCATTTCCGCAAAAATGCTTTCCGCTACTTTTGCGTCAACGCCCATCGCAACTGCCCCCGGTATAATCACGTTGCCGTTTTTGTCCTTTTGTCCGTTGATGAAGTACTCTTTGTGCTTTTGCATTTCCTTAGCCTTCTTTTTGGACATAACGCGCCTTATGATATCCGCCTGCCCCAAACTGTAACCGGCAATATCCTGCACGATTTTCATAACCTGCTCCTGATAAACCATACAGCCGTACGTTACGTCGAGGGTCTGCTTCAACAGCGGATGTTTGTATTTTACCTTTTCCTGATTGTTTTTGCCTTCTATATAGTCGTCGATTGACGCCATAGGTCCGGGGCGGAAAAGCGAAATACCGGCAATAATATCTTCCAGACTGTTAGGACGAAGCCGCGTCATAAGCTTTTTCATACCGGGACTTTCCAACTGAAACACGGCGTCCGTGTCGCCGCTGGAAATAAGTTCAAACACCTGCGGGTCGTCGTAAGTTTCTTTGTCGAAGGAAATTTCCACTCCGCGGTTTTGTTTAATTAAGTCTATAGCCTTTGCAATATCCGTCAACGTCCTCAGCCCCAAAAAGTCCATTTTGAGCATACCGAGTTCTTCGACTTCCGTCTTGTCGTACTGAGTGGTTATATCTTCGCCGTTGCGCTGCAAAGGCACGTGGTCGGAAATGTCGTAACGGCATATTACCACGCCTGCCGCGTGTTTGGAAGTGTTTTTAGGCATACCTTCCAAACCCCTTGCAATGTCTACGACTCTTTGCATTTGCAAATCATTTTGATAAATTTCTTTAAGTTCAGGATTAGGCTCGGGATAATCCTTAAAATCCTGTTTGCTTCTGTCGGGCTTTTCGAAACCGAACTCCATAGGTATATTACACTTTAAGTGCGACGTCATAAGTTTGGTTACCCTGTCCCGCTCGCTGTAAGGCACGTTAAGCACCCTGCCGACGTCTTTAATGGCGTTTTTGGCTTTAAGCGTACCGAAAGTAATTATCTGCGAAACCTTTTCTCTGCCGTATTTTTGAGTTACGTAGTCGATAACTTCCTCGCGCCTGTCGTCCTGAAAGTCTATATCGAAGTCCGGCATACTTACGCGCTCCGGATTAAGAAATCTTTCAAAAAGCAAATTGAATCTCAACGGGTCTATGTTGGTTATACCTATGGCGTAAGCGATTATACTGCCCGCGCCGCTGCCGCGCCCCGGGCCTACGCTTATGCCGATGCTTTTGGCATAATTTATAAAGTCCCAAACTATTAAATAATACTCTACAAAACCCATTTTGGAAATTACGCCCAACTCGTATTCCGCGCGCTCTTTAATGTCGTCGGTTACTGTGTCGTACCGCTTTTTTAAGCCTTCTTCCATAAGAAAACGCAAAAAGTCGTACGGCGTCTGACCGTTGTCGGGTACGTAGTTAGGGATTAAATTTTCCTTTTCAATGTCGACGTCGCACATCTCGGCAATCTTCAACGTATTTTCAAGCGCTTCAGGCACATAGCCGAACAGGTCTCTCATTTCGTCGCCGCTTTTGAGATAAAACTCGTCGGAAGAAAATTTAAGTCTGTTTTTGTCGTCAAGCGTTTTTTGCATTTGTATGCACATCAAAACGTCCTGAACTTCGGAGTCTTCGCGCTTCAAATAATGCACGTCGTTTGTAGCCACCAACGGAATATCAAGTTCTTTGGAAATTTTTATAAGTTCCGCATTGACGAGTTTTTGCTCTGCAATGCGATGGTCTTGCAGTTCCAGATAATAATACTCGCCGAACAAGTCCTTATATTTTTGCGCAAGTTTGCGCGCGTCGTCGGGACGGTTTGCCATGATAAGTCTAGGCAGTTCCCCCGCGAGACAGGCGGACAGACAAATAAGACCTTCGCTGTGCATGCTGAGCGTTTTGAAGTCTATACGCGGTTTGTAATAAAACCCGTCCACAAAAGCGATGGAATTAAGTTTTACCAAACTTTTGTAGCCGGCGTTGTTGCGCGCAAGCAAAATAAGGTGATTGAAATCTCCGTTCACCTTGCCTGTTTTGAAATCCTTATCCTCGACGATGTAAAACTCGCAGCCTATAACGGGATGCACTTTTGCCTCTTTGGCTTTTTTGCAAAACTGATAAGCAGCGTACATATTGCCGTGGTCGGTAATCGCCACGGCAGGCATGTTGAGTTCTTTACATCTGTCAAACAAACTGTCTATTCTTACAGCGCCGTCAAGCAGACTGTACTCCGTGTGCAAATGCAAATGCACAAATTGTTCCATAATACCCCGCAAAAATAATAAAGCAAATTTTTTGCAATCGCGCATACGCGTTTGCTATGCATAATTGCAGAAAAACCGCAAACGGCAAAATAAACCTAATAAAATACGCTTAATTGCCGTAAACGGTAAAATACCTTTCGGTAATCAACCGAGCAAATTTTTTACTATTTGCACGGCTTCTTCTTCGCCGTTGCCCTGCGACTGAACGGAAATCTCGTCGCCGGGTTTTAATGCAAGCGAAATAACGCCTATTATGCTTTTTGCATTTACGCGCGCGTTGCCTGCAATAATGAAAACGTTGGCGGATGTTTCCGAAAGCGCGGTTACAATTTCACCCGCCATCTTTGCGTCGTAACTTACGTTTTCGCCCACCTTAAAATCGATTGTTTTCATCTTTCTCCTCCTTTAAGTTGTTTGCAATATTTATAATTTTTCTAAATCTGTGGTTAAGTCCGCTTTTGCTAACCGTCTGATTTAACAGCAGCACCAACTCGTCCAAACTTTCCGACGGGTTGTCCTTTCTCAATAAAGCGGCTTCTTTAAGTTTGTCAGGCAAAGAAGATAGCCCCGCGACTTCTTCTATAACTTTAATTGCCGCCAGTTGCTTTTCGCTTGCTTCCACCACTTTGTCTATGTTTGCGGAGATGCAATTTGTCTGTCGGTTGACGTTGTTTCTGACGGAACGCTCTACTATGGTATTTTGAAGTTGAAACACCGCTTTCGTCGTGCCTAGCAGCACAAGCAAATCGCTTATTTCTTCGCTGCCCTTAAAGTAAAGCACCGTGGCGTTTTTTCTTTGCGCAACCTTAGGACAAAAATTGCAGCCGCACAAAGTTTCTTTCAGCTGTTCTGCCAATACGGCGTTGTTTACGGAAAACTCGCAGTGGTAGCCGTCGTTAAGACTTATCGCGCCGCACCCCAAAAACATTGCGTAAATAAAAGCTTTTTTGCAACATTCTTCCGTCAAAATTTCTTTGCTTAAACCGTTTTGAATTTGCCTAAGCCCGTTTTCGTCGAAAGACAGCACGCCGCACTCCAACAAAATACGCTCGCTGTCGTCGGCCTCCAAACGATAAATGCTGCGGTTTTTTAAGCGTATGCCGTCGTCTTTTGTTATGCGGCACTCCGCTCCGAACATTTTTTCTATTATGTTGGCGGCAAATTTAAGCGTCGCCAAATTTTCCGACGAGAGCGTAAAACCGAAACCCTTAAAATTTATTTCTATGCTGCCGATGGTGCGTATAAAGCAACTTAAATACACCGTTTTGCAACACGGAGATAAATTTCTGTTGTTTTTAAGCAACTCCGTCTTGACCGTTTGAGTAAAAGTCATATTTGTTTTTGAAACCGTATTTTTAATTTAAGTCTAATGCAAGTTATATTTAATAGTTTAACATACATTTACGTCATTATCAACAGAAAAAAGAAAAACCCTCGTCGGGTTTTTCTTCTATTTTATTTTTTGCTTCTTACAAATTGCGGCACGGCGTCCCAGTTTACTATAAGTTTTTTATCCAGATTTAACCTTTCCACAACTCCCATCGGCACCGAAAAATCACCTACTCTGCCGCAAGCGTGCGCGTCGGAGTTTACTATCATTTTTGCGCCGACGTCGGCAATCGTCAAAATTTCTTCGTCGGTCATACTGATGCGCTTTCCGTTAAGTTCCAACAGCACACCGTAGTCTTTTGCCGCCTGCGCAACCTGCCTTATGTCCGTCTTTACTCCGTAGCCCGGGTGAGAAATTATGTCCACCACGCCAGACTTGATAGCGTTTATATAAGCCTTCGTAAAGCGGTTTACAGTCCGTTTGCCGTAGCCGACCAAATTGTGCCAACTCGGGCTCGTGTAAAACTTAAAAAAATCTATCGGGTTTTTTGCCCATACCGCTTTGTGATAGCCCGCGACTATAATATCGAAGTAACCCACTTCACTCGGTTTTAAGTCGACGTCGCCGTCGGAAGAATATATATTTGCCTCTATGCCGAACAGCGTCCGTACCTCAGGCACGTCAACGTTTACTTTGTCTATAATCTTACGCATAACGGAAATATCTTTACGCTTCATTCCGAATGCGACGTGCCGCAGACCGTGGTCTGTAATGGCAATTTCTTTAAGTCCCTTTTCTTTGGCGACGGCAACGTTTTCTTCTATGCTGTTTATGCCGTGGCTAAACGTTGTGTGCGTATGATAATCGCCTAAAATCATCTGTACTCCCCAGCAGTTTAAGTTCCAACTGCAACTCGACGCCGAAAGCGTCTTTAACTTTATTTTGCACGATTTCTATCAAAGTAAGTACGTCATTACTCGAAGCGTGCCCTTTGTTTATAATAAAACCGGCGTGCTTTGACGACACTTCCGCGTCGCCCACGCGCAGACCTTTAAGTCCGCACCTGTCTATCAACTGTCCGGCAAACGCGCCGTCGGGTCTTTTGAACACGCTGCCCGCGCTGAAATACTCCAACGGTTGGCTCATTCTCTTTGCCGTCTGCAATTCCGCCGCGAGTTTTTTTATATACTTTGCCGACGAAGGAAACAAATTAAATTCCGCCTTGGTGATGACAAAGCCGTTGTACTGAAACACGCTTTTGCGGTAACCCAAATCCAAATCGGACTTTTCAAAAACTCTTTCTTCCTTGCCGTCGGTAGCCCAAACGCGCTTTATTACGTCTTTTATCTCCGCGCCGAAACAACCGGCGTTCATATACACCGCGCCGCCCACGCTTGCGGGAATCGTCGACATAAACTCCGCGCCGGAAAGTTCTTTGCTTAGCGCACAGTTGTAAACGCTTTTTACAGTCGCGCCGCTTTCTGCAAAAATGCTGTCGCCGTCCGCCCACACCTGTGCAAACCTTACGCCGAGTTTTATTGCAACTCCGTCAAAACCGTCGTCGGAAGCAAGTATGTTAGAGCCGTTTCCTATCACGGCATATTCTACATCAAATTGACGGCAAAGTGCAAGCGTTTTGTTAATTTCGCTGCAACTGCACGGCTCCGCCAACAAACGGCAGTTGCCTCCTATGCGAAAGGTTGTGAGGTTTTTAAGACTTGCGTTTAACGTTGTTGCCGCAATTTCCTGTTGAATTTTTGCTATTGCAGAGTTTTCCATATTTTTTTATAAGTTTAATTTCCCAATATTTATTGCTTTGCTTACTGTTTTTATAATTTTTGTCAACCCGATACCAACTTGTTTTTGTCGCCGTTGCGCTGGCTTTCCAACACCGTGGGGTCGGTAAAAGCGTTTGTAACGGTCAAAGGTTTGCTTAAAGCCTTTTCCATTTCGAAATGCATACCCGACGAATATATATCTAGCGCGGGAGAAAACATTTCTATTTTAGTAAGTTTCTTTTGAACGTCGTCGCCCGTCAGGTACTCGATAAATGCCTGAGCATACTCTCCGCGACCGTTGCCGTTGTCGCAAAAACCTATATACTGCACCAAATCGGTAAAACCCGACAAATACACGGCGGAAAGCGGTTCCAATTTGCCCTGACTTTCTTTTAGGCTGAATCTCGACAAATCTCTCTGCGTACCCAACAATACCGCAAAAGAACTTTTGTTCAAAAAACTTTCATACGCCTGATATGCCGTCAGATTTCCGTCGTAAATTGCCTTTGAGCCCGACGGCTTTGAAACGTTGTTTGAAGTAAGCGCGCGAAACGGATTGTTGAAAGCCGCAAAACCCACGCCGAGCGACGAAATCTCTGTGTTATGCCTGTCGTTTTTTACGTATCCGCAATCGAATACGGTGTTTAACGCAAGTTTACCGTCGGTATGCGCAAGCACGCTGTCAAAAGCATACAAGGCATATCCGCCGTAAGTCCACGGCATTGCATAAATATTGCCGTTCAACTTGCCGCCTTCCAGCAAATCGTCTCTTACGTTTACCGCGGCGGTATAAGGACTTAACAGCCCTTTTATATCGAAACCGACGCCTGCCGAAAAAGAAATAAGGTCAAATTTTTCCCCGTTTTGCAATTTTTGTTTAACTTGCTCATATGTGTAGGTTTGCACGCTTACCAAAACGCCTTTGTGCCGCGCCTCGAACTCTATTGCCCTGCCCTTCAAAAACTCGCTTCTGCTGCCTCTGCCGCCCTCGAAAGAGTCGACGTGCCACAGCGTAAGTATGCCCTTATAGCCGTTATTGTCTGTTGCGCTTCCGTTGTTGCCGAATGCATTGCCGTCGAGTTTATCGAATACGTACAAAGGCACGCAAACCATAAAGGTGCAAAACAGCAATGCGGCAACGGTCTTTTTGAAACTCATATCAAAATATTATATTGAAACAAAATTTTAATTATAACGAAAACCGACGGTAACTTATTTGTGTCAAAATATAAAATCCACCCCGAACCTGCTTTGCAGGTTCGGGGTGGGAAAAGTAGTCGCAAAATATTATTAAACTATATTATTGCTTTTTCATTCTTTCGGCGAGTTCGTCCATAGCGTTATAGCCCATTTTGGAAAGGCGGTATACCGATGCGGCGGTTTCTATAACAACGGCAATGTTTCGACCGGGAGAAACCGGCACAGTAAGTTTCGTCAGTTTCACACCCAACAGTTCCTGCTGCTCTTGCTCTCCGCCGAGTCTTTCATACGTCTTTTTGTCGTCCCATTTTTCCAACTCGACGACCAGTTCTATCTGCTGAGTAAGTTTGATAGACTCTACGCCAAACAGATTTACAATATTTACAAGACCGACGCCGCGCAGCTCCATAAAGTTTTTTACAAGCGGGTTTGCGCTGCCTTCCACGATGTCGCCTATGCGCTTTACTACCACAATGTCGTCTGCGACGATACGGTGTCCGCGTCTTATGAGTTCCAATGCTATTTCGCTTTTGCCTATGCCGCTTGCGCCTTCAATCATTACGCCAACGCCGTCTATATCCATAAGCACGCCGTGCACCTGTATGGACTGCGCAAGCAAATCTTTAAGATTTTCCACCACGTCGCTTATAAGTTCCGACGTGGATAGTTTAGAGCGAAACACCGCCACGTTGTGTTTTTGAGCGTTATTCAAAAACAGTTCGTCAATCTTCAAATTTCTGCTGAAAACAATGCAAGGAAATTGATTTTCGAAAAACGTATCTATAAGAGTTTCCTTTTGTGTGAGGCGCAATGCTTCCAGATAATGCACTTCGCTGGGACCTACTATCTGCACTCTGCCGTTGGTAAAATGCTCGAAGTCGCCGGCAAGCTGCAAGCCGATGCGGTTTACGTTTGGGGTATCGATATATATCGGTTTGCCGGTGTCGTAAACGATTTCCAAATTCATTTTGTCGGCAAGTTCCTGCGCCGTAAATTCTTTTTTGCTGATTGTATTTTCCATATTTTCTCCTTATGCGTGAAAATAATTAAAGACGTTTTCCGCAGTTTTGCGGTTTAATCCGCCCGTTTCCATAAGTTGTTCGACAGTAGCGTTTTGAATGTTCTCGATAGTCTTAAACTGTCTGAAAAGCAATTTCTGCCGTTTGTCGCCTATGCCGTCGATTTTTTCCAACTCGGACTTTAACGCATTGCGCAAATGCAAATTGCGGAAGTAAGTTATTGCAAATCTGTGCGCCTCGTCTCTTATGTTGATAAGCAAATTCAACGCATAACTGCGTCTCGGCAGCATAATTGAATTGTGGTCGCGCGTGGTAAAAACCTCTTCTTCGCGCTTTGCCAAAGAAATCAACTCTATGTCATATCCGCTTTGCTCGACCTGCTTTTGCGCATAACCCAGCTGTCCCAAACCGCCGTCTATTACTATCAAATCGGGCGTAGTGCCGAATTGCTCGTCGCCTATTTTTGCCAGACGTCGGCTGATAACTTCCGCCATACTCGCAAAGTCGTTTGCACCTTCCACCGTCTTTATCTTAAAGCGTCGGTAAAGTTTCGTCTGCGGCTCGCCGTTAATAAACACCACCATTGACGCAACTTTGTCTACGCCCTGTATGTTTGAAATATCGTAACACTCCATACGGTGCGGAAATTTTTTAAGTTTCAAAAGCTGCTGCAACTGTTCCGCCGCCCCCACCGACGACATATAATGTTTGTCTTTTTCGTTTTTGTTTTTTTCCAAATAATCCAGCGCGTTGTTTAACGCCATATCGGTAAGCTGCTTTTTCGTGCCGCGTTGAGGCGAAGATATAACAACCTTTTTGCCTGCGGCTTCCGACAAAAATTCTTCCAACGCTTCGATATTTTCCGGAAGAACGCCGCACAAAACTTCTTTAACTTCCGCCCTGTTGTTGCTGTAATATTGTGTCAGAAAACTCGACATCGCCTGACTTTCGTTAAGGCTGACGTCTATTACGGGATAGTTTTCGCAGGAAGTAACTTTTCCCTTTCTTATGCATATGGCGGTAACCACCGTTGCAACGCCGTCTGCACACAAGTGAAACACGTCATAGTCCACAACCTTTGTAAGATTTACGACACGCGTTTCTTTAAGACGCTGCAGCAAATCCAACCTCTGTTTGGCAAGCAGAGCCTTTTCATACTCCATATTTTCGCTTGCGGCAAACATATGCTCTTTTAATTGCTCTGCAACGTATTTGTCGTCGCCGTTCAAAAAATCTATAAGGCGTTTTACCGTCTTTGCATAATCTTCCTTGCTTATCTTGCCTACGCACGGCGCACTGCACCGTCCCAGGTGATAATTCAGACACGGACGGAAGTTTTTGGGCAACCTGTCGAAATTTTGCCTACAGCCAACAATCGGGAAAATATCTCTTATTAAATTGAGATATTCTTTACTGTTGCCCATAATGGGACCGAAATATTTGGTATTGTCTTTTCTTACCTTGCGCGTTATTTCCAACCGCGGGAAGTCGTCGTTTATATACAACCGCAAATATGGATACTGCTTGTCGTCTTTAAGCATTATGTTGTACGGCGGATTGTATTTTTTTATCAAATTGTTTTCGAGGCTCAAAGCGTCGGTTTCGCTTTTTGTGATGATATAGCGAAAATCGTATACGTGGCTCATCATCGTGCTTACCTTTTCCGTCTTGTTTGCCGTGAGATAAAAATACTGTTTTACCCTGTTTTTCAACACTTTGGCTTTGCCGACGTACAAGATATGCCCGTCCTTGTCGTACATTATATAAACCCCGGGAGCGTCCGGCAGTGCTTTTATTTTTTCGTCAAGTTTTTCGCGCAGAGTTTTCATTATGTTTAATCCGTAATATAAGTATACCATTTTATACGGCGATTTACAATAGTAAAACCGCCGTTTTAATTAAAGCAGAAACTTACAAATATTTTGAAAACCGTATTAAACGCTATTTTGCAATTTTAATTATAAACTGATAATAAACTAAATAATATCTATTGCCATAGGAAAAAATCAAAATCCCAGATATTCCACGCCGGACAGCATAACCTGATTTATCTTGGAAGTTGCCAGTTTATAAAATATCGTCTTGCCCTGCCGCGTATAGGTAACAAGTCCGGTATTGCGCAAAAGCTGCAGTTGATGAGATACTGTTGTCTGATTCATTTCCAAAACGCAGGCAAGGTCTGTTACGCACATTTCGGTAATAGACAAGGCGGAAAGCATTCTAAGGCGCGTTCTGTCGGCAAACAATGAAAACAGTTCAGCAAGTTTTTGAGACATTTCTCTGTCGGGGAGATAATAAGACAATTCTTTTTGAGTGCGCTTGTCCAAAAGTTTAGGCGATTGCGTCATAACAAAATTTCTCCTTTTTTTTTGATAAATAAATGTTAATATGCGCACATATCTCGATTTTGTCGCATATTGTAGTATAAAAACTGGTTTTGTAAAAAACGGAGGCAAGTCTTATGTCAATTTCCAACAACTTACTTTATCTTTTGTTACTGTACTCTGTGCTTGACGACAGCAATAAACTGTCAACTACAAACGGAATATTGCTTGCGCTGGGCATAATGCTGTTCGGTTACTTCCGCAACGTAATGGAAGCCTGCTGCCGCAACAGATGCAACGGAAACAACAATAACAACAACTTTACCACTACTACGACGACAACGACGACAAATCCATTCCAGACGATAAACAATATTTTATAAGAAGCAAAAAAAGCAAGGTTAAAACCTTGCTTTTTTTGCTAGTTAAAATTCCGGTCAAAAAAGAATGTTCTTTGCAAGCAGTGTAGAAACATACGATGGTTGGAAGAATTAACTATTTTAGAACTTGCTACAAAAATAAACTGTTCTTTTTTAATCTCGTTACAAAAGTTTTTTCAAAAAAGTATAGTTTACAAAAAATTTATTTTTGTAAACTAAATCGTGCGGAGCACCCCTCAGTTCAAAAAAATTTCGCGGCAACATTTTTTACTGTTTATCGTGTTAAAGTAAAACAGTAAAGCAACTTAACGGAAATTTTTTTGCTGTTAGCAATGCATACAACTGCTCATACAGTTGCAGCAGGAATTTGCAAGACATAAATCGCAACAGCAGTTGCCTGTGCAGGTAGGTACGCCGTTGTTTACCTGTCTGCCTTGCGTAGATTCTTCCTTAGTGCGCAAATCTTCCGGTCTTACGGTTTTGCTTGCCATAATTTTAGTAAGTTTGTCGTACGAGTTGCGATACTTAGGGTTGGCGTCATCCATAGACATTGCAAACTCCAACTGTTTTTTAGACTCTAAAAACCAATTTTGTTTGTAATAGATGATGGACTGCAAATAATGCCACTCTGCATCTCTGGACGGAAGTTCGTCAAGTTTACGCTGAGCATCGTTAAGACTGCCGTTTTTGATAAGCCTTTCGATATCCAAATATTTATCGCCGTCGTCGTGTTGACAATCGCGTGCGTAAATTGCTGCTTTTGCTTCTTCGTAGCAGGCGTCAATCATACCCAATTTTCTTGCGGCGTCGTCCCCTGCCTCGCCTATTTCAAAGCGCTTTTCCATCAATTCTTTTTTAAGCTCGGTATATCTTACGTCCAAAGCGCGTTGCGTTGCGTCCGTGTCTAAACCGAAAAATTCAAACGGATTATTCATATACTATCTCCTTGATATGTTCAACTAGTATTATTTAGAGAAACCCAACTAATCCGCGTTTGAGTAAATCTCAAACGGATTATTCATTTATCTTATCCTTTTGGCATATTTGCTAATATTATTTTGAAAAACTTGATTAATCCACGTTTTAGTAAATCTCAAACGGATTTTATTCCCTGTTTAATATATTGCAAATAATCGCATATATATTTGCTCTGCATACAATTTGAGTAAAACTCAAACTTATTGTCCTTCTTTTTCTTGGTTTTGCTTTACATATTTTGCAAATACGTTTTCGGTAATTTGCCTTACAGAAATATGCAATACGTTGCGCAGCACGCAGTAATATTTAGTCAAATTCAAATCGTTGAAATTTTCTGCTATTTTATTTATTGTAGCGTACATTACAAATTCCAAATCCTGCAAATGCCGCTCTACAAATTGTTGCCCGTTTACAAAGCCTTCAAAACACTCGATAAACGGATTGTAACTGCCTTTCTTAAAATCTTTGTCGAGGTCGTCAAGCGCGTCTATAAGATAAACCCATTTGCCTAGATTATAGCATAAATCCAAAATATATTCGTCTGCGGCATCGCCCAAAATGACTTTTGCAAATACTCTTGACAGTTCCGCAAACGGGTGGCAGATTTTGTCGAAAAGTTTGCAATGCTGTTTTTCCAAACCGGTCAACTCGTTGTAATGCCTGTTGATTTCTTCGTCCATTTCGGGAAAGAGTTTTTTTGCCTTTTTGTAAATCTTTTTTATTGCAGACAGAGCCATTTTCTTTTTTAGGCTCTTTTCATCAAGCACGTCGTCCATAAGATTTACGTAAGACAAAATAACGTTTGACAAAGCAAGTTTGTCGGTCAGGTCGTCGCGTTTGACGATTGACCTTTTCTTTTTAGGTGTAGTTATACAATGCGCGTCGTAAACCTCCACGTCCTGCTGCAAATAACTGTGAAACAGCACGTTAAAAAACGCAATGTCGAAGTTTGTAAGCATTCTTGCGCGAAAGCCCAACAACTCTTTGCTTGAAATGCAAATGCCGCAAAAAAATGCGTGATACAAAGAAAATTCGCCGCCGCTCATTTTGCTTTTGTCTACTTTTATATAGCCGAACATCAGCGAATTTTCGGTATAAAACCGACCTTTTTATAAACCTTGTCCAAAGTCTTGTAAGCAATTCTGCAAGCACGCATAGCGCCGTCCTTCAAAACCTCGTCCATATATGCTTTGTCTTTTGCAATGCGCTGCTGCTCCGACTGTATAGGCGCAATGCCTTCTATAACGCTCTCTGCAACTTTAATCTTAAAATCTCCGTAGCCTTTGCCCGAAAATTCGTTTTGTGCCTGTTCTATCGTTTTGCCGGTAAAGCAACTGTAAATAGACAGCAAGTTTGAAACCCCCGGTTTATTTTCTACGTCAAAGCGCACTTCCGTATCGCTGTCGGTAACGGCTCGCTTAAACTTGCGCATTATCGCGTCTTTGTCGTCAAGCATTGTTACCACTGCGTTTTCGTTTTCATCTGATTTGGACATCTTTGCGGTAGGCTCTTGCAAACTCATAATCTTAGCCCCTATTTTGGGGGTATAACACTCAGGCACAACAAACGTAGGCGAATATCTGTTATTAAATCTCTGCGCAATGTCTCTTGCCAACTCTACGTGCTGTTTTTGGTCTATGCCGACTGGCACGAGGTCGGTCTGATAAAGCAAAATATCGCTTGCCATAAGCACGGGGTAATCCATAAGCCCCATATTTATATTGTCGGCGTGTTTGCGCGATTTGTCTTTGAACTGCGTCATTCTATTCATTTCTCCGACGTAAGTTATTGTATTCAGCACCCACGCGAGTTCGGCGTGAGCCGGCACGTGCGACTGCACGAAAAGTATACTCTTTTGCGGGTCTAGACCGCAGGCGAGATATAACGCCAAAAGGTCGTAAGTGTTTTTTCTCAGTTCCGCGGGAATTTGGTTTACCGTGATGGAATGCATATCGACAACGCAAAAAATGCTGTCGAATTCTTCCTGCATAGGTATCCAGTTTTTTATCGACCCCAAATAATTGCCTATGGTAATTTTGCCCGTAGGCTGTATACCGCTGAAAATAACTTTTTTATGAATATCGTTTGCTTTTATATTGTTGTCCATAATGGCATTTTAACATCAAACACCCCTTTTGACAACAAAAAAGCGGTTTAGTAAAAACCGCCTTTCGTTTTAATAATTATTTAATTGTCAGTATGTATTAAGTTTATTTCCGCTTGAATTCAATTACGACGAAATTGCCGAAATGCTTTTTGTTTAACGAAAACATACTTTACGCTTTCAACTTAAATTTGTTGATAGCCTTTAAGAAACTCCGGCAATTTTGCACAGTCTTTGCTGATTGTTACCACTACCGAAACGCTGCTTGCTTTGGTAACCCTGTCGAGGCAAGCAAAGAAGTTGCCGAGTTCGTCAACCTGATGACCGGTGATTTTTACTATACCGTCGACGTAAATGTCGGTTATGTCGTAGTTGGTTGCAAGCATACCTTTAATAAACGCAATCAATTCGTTATCGGAAGCGATGCGATGCTCCGACATATCGTACAGACGCACTTGATATGAAAGCGACTGTTTGTGAGAATCATCTTTATCGAGGAAAACAACGGTGCCTTTTGAGGTCTTTGCGCTATTCTCTGCCATTTCAAGAATCTTTTTGGTTTTACCGGCACCCTTATCGCCGCAAATAATTTTAATCAATGTAATGTACCTCCTCTTTTCTTATATATATTGTAACAAAAATTAAATTTATTTCAAGAGGTTTTGATAAATTAAGAAATTTATTTTTTGCACCGTCTGTCAACCCCGCAGAAACTTTCGATGCCTGCTTTTATTTCATCGGAGGGTATGCCCAACAAATCGGCAACGCAAAAAGCACAAAGCGCGTTATAAACGTTGTGTGCGCCCAAACCGCGTGAAATATAATCGCAATTATTTTGTTGTTTGGCTTTGCTTTTTAAGTAAAGTGTTTTAGCGTTCCGTTGAAAAACGGATTATTTTACTTTGCTCAAAAACTCTGCCATTCTATCCACGCCCTTTTTGATGTCTGCCTCGCTAGTAGCGTAAGACAAACGCAAGAAGTCAGGCGCGCCGAATCCTTCGCAAGGCACGGTCGCAACTTTGGCGTGTTTTATCAAAAGATTTGCAAAATCCAAAGCGGAGTTTATCTTTTCGCCTTCATAGGACTTGCCGAAAGTTGCGGATACGTTTACCATCATATAAAACGCGCCGTCGGGATTTATTACCGAAACAAGCGGAGCCTTCTTCAAACCGTCGTACATAAGTTTTCTTCTTCCGTCAAAAGTTTCGCGCATATTTGCGATAAAATCTTCTCCGCCCTGCAACGCAACGTAACTTGCATATTGAGTGATGCTGTTTGCGTTGGAAGTCTGATGCGATTGCAAACCGCTCATTGCCTTTGCGATTTCCGCATTAGGGCAAGCGACGTAACCCATACGCCAACCGGTCATAGAGTATGCTTTTGACATACCGTTTACTACGAAAGTACGGTCGTACATCTCTTTGGAATGTTGTGCGATGGAATAATGTTCTTTTCCGTCGTAGACGAGTTTTTCGTAAATTTCGTCGGAAACAACCCAAATGTCGGGATATTTTTTAAGCATTTCCGCAAGAGCGCACAAACTTGCCTTGTCGTAAATTGCGCCTGTCGGATTGTTTGGCGAGTTCAAAAGAATTGCCTTTGTATTTTTTGTTATTGCCTTTTCTATCTTTTCGATATTGAGCAAGCAATGGTCCTGCGACAAATCGACGACAACGTTTTTTGCGCCGCAAAACTTTACCATCTCGGGATAAGTAAGCCAATAAGGCGCAAGCAAAATTACTTCGTCTCCTTCTTGAACAATCGTCTGAAACACGTTGTAAAGCGTTTGCTTACCGCCGGTTGATACGATTATCTGGTCAAAGTTGTAGTCGAGATTATTGTCCTTTTTAAGTTTTTTGCAAATTTGTTCTCTGAGTTCTTTGGTGCCGGGTACGGGCGTATATTTCGTCATACCTTTATCCAAAGCGGTTTTTGCCGCCTCTATGATATAGTCTGGCGTATTGAAGTTGGGTTCGCCCGCGGCAAAACTGACGACGTCAATGCCGTCGGCTTTCATTTTATTTGCCTGCGCTGTAATTGCAAGCGTAAGACTCGGTGAAACGTTTTTGGCTCTGTCTGTAATTTTAAGCATAATTATATTCTCCTTTTATTTATCTCCCTGTAATTTAGCCGTCTGGTCGGCAAGGCGCAATGCTTCTATCATTTCGCCTATATCGCCGTCCATAAAGGTTTCTAACGAATGTAAAGTAAGACCTATTCTGTGGTCGGTAACTCTGCCTTGCGGAAAGTTGTAAGTCCTTATTCTTTCGCTTCTGTCTCCCGTACCGACTTGAAGCCGTCGGGTTTCGCTATATTCTTTTTCCGCCTGCGACTGATAGAAGTCATAAAGTTTGCTCTTTAACGTCTTCATTGCTTTGTCGCGGTTTTTTATTTGACTGCGCTCGTCTTGACAGGCAACTACTATGCCCGTCGGCAAGTGCGTAATGCGTATTGCGCTTTCCGTTTTGTTGACGTGCTGACCGCCTGCACCGCCGCTTCTGTAAGTATCTATTTTTAAGTCTTTTTCGTCTATGGTAATTTCTATGTCGTCGACTTCCGGCAACACTGCAACCGTTATGGTGGAAGTGTGTATTCTGCCCTGTGACTCTGTCGCGGGTATCCTTTGCACGCGGTGCACGCCGCTCTCGAATTTTAGTTTACTGTACGCCCCCGCGCCTATTACGGAAAACGTCGCCTCTTTAATTCCGCCCAGTTCCGAGTCGTTGACGTTAATTTCCTCTACCTTCCACCGCTGACGCTCGGCAAACCGAAAATACATACGCTTTACGTCGCCTGCAAACAATGCCGCTTCGTCGCCGCCGGCCCCCGCGCGGATTTCTATAATAACGTTGTTGTCGTCGTTGGGGTCTTTCGGCAAAAGCAAAATTTTAAGTTGTTCTTCCAGTTGCAGTTTTTGCTTTTTGAGGTTGTGTATTTCTTCCTGCAACATATCCGCCATCTCGCCGTCGGTTTCCGTTTCCGCAAGAATCAACGCTTCCTGCAAATTTTCGTCGGTCTTTTTCCAACCGTCGTATGCCTCGACGACTTCCTGCAACGAAGAATGTTCTTTGACGAGTTTGGTCCACAGACCTTGGTTTGCAATAACTTCCGGCTGAGAAATCTGTTCTGTCAGTTGTTGAAATTTTTTCTTTATTTCGGCAAGTTTGTCAAACACAAAAACTCCTTTCAAAAGCACAAACTTCCTGCTTCTTCCGTTGTACTTTTGGTCTGCGTGTGCCTGCGGCACTATGTAAAAAAAATTTGCTTACGCTGCAAAATGCTTTTTGTTGTGCGGAGCGCTCAGCACAATCCGCTTTCAATAAGCACCTTATTTGAAAGCAAAGTACTCTGTTTAAGTTTAATGCAAACAATTCGTCTGCAACTCTTCGCTATTAACAAAAAAGCAACTGCGATTTTTTCTTTTAATGCGGTATATTTTATAATTTCTTTGATTTTTTAGCAACAATTTTTAAGCAATTTTTTTACGCAAAATTACAATTCTTTCTATACCGTTGTAATCTTTTATTTTTTCTTCCAAATTAAAGCCGTCGGCAAGCTCTATTACACTGTCGGCTTGATTTATGCCGACTTCAAAAGCCAAAATACCGTTTTCCGCCAAATAACCGCTTGCCTCGCTTAATATCTTTCTGTAAAAGTAAAGTCCGTCCGCGCCGCCGTCAAGGGCTGAAATAGGCTCGTTGTTTTTTACCACGCCGTCAAGCGTTTGTATATCTTCGGTAGGTATATACGGCGGATTGCATATTATAACGTCATATTTGCCGTTTATATTTTCAAACAAATTTCCGCATACGCAATCGACGTCGGCGCCCAAATTTTTTGTGTTTTGTTTTGCAACTTCCAACGCATCGCGGCTGACGTCGCTAAGCGTTACTTTACAGTTTATTTTAAGCTTTACCGTAATGCCTATCGCACCGCTGCCGCAGCATAAATCGAGCACGCTGCTGTCTCGATTGATATACTTCAACGCTTTATCAACCAGCAATTCCGTCTCGAAACGCGGTATAAGCACTCTTTCGTCTACGACAAACTTATAGCCGAAAAACTCGGTATTGCCCAAAATATATTGCAACGGTTTGCCGCCTATTCTGTCGTTAAACATCTTTTCCGCTTTTATCTGCATATACGGCGTAATCTGAATATTATCTTTAAGTTCGTCCCGTTTAAGTTTTGTCGCCTCGCACAAAATCCAGTCTATGTCGCTGGGTTCATTTATGCCGTTTGCCGCAAACAGTTCTTCCGCCTTTTTGCGGAAGTCTTTAAGCGGCATTGTTTTTGGAAACTTCTGCTCCGGTATGCTCTTATCCTGCATCATTGCCAGCACGGCGTTAAAACTTGCAATCGCAACCTCTATCATACCGTCGTCGGGTTCTTTTGTAGTCAATGCTTTTTGCAGCCAAGCCCCCGGCGCCTTCAAGGGTTTTAACAACACGCTGTCAGACTTTGCAAGCAGTTTTAACACTTCGTAGGACAAACCCGCCACAACAGGAAGCAGCGCAAGCCTCGACAAAATGCGTATAAGCGCGTCGTCGCTCCACCCCACGAAAGAAAACACCAACACGGAAATAAACATAACCAAAAACATAAACGAAGTACCGCATCTGTCGTGAATTCTCGACGACTTACGGACGTTTTCCACCGTAAGCGGCATTTCGTGTTCGAAACAGTTTATGGTTTTGTGTTCCGCACCGTGATACATAAAAACGCGTCTTACGTCCTTAACTTTGGACACGGCAAACATATATATAAAAAAGATAAGCAGTCTTATTACGCCGTCTATAAGGTTTTTTACGAAGTTGCTTAAATCCCACTTTAAGTTGTCTATCACAAATCCCGTGAGCCAGTTTGGCAACAGAAAAAACAGACCGACTGCAAGACCTATGCTGATAAGCAAAGTAAAGAAAATAAACCAGCCCATACCCTTTTCTTTTTTGTCGGTTGCCTTTTTTTCGTTGTCCTCTATAAACACTTCGCTTGACCGAAGCATTATTCTCGTGCCGTTTATCATAGAGTCGAAAAAGGCGATGACTCCGCGCAATATCGGCACGTACGCCCACCAAGATTTTTTGTCTTTTGTGCGCGTCGTTTCCAACCTTATTTGACCGTTTTCGTCTCTAACTGCCATAGCGACTGCGCCGGTGCCCTTCATCATTACACCTTCTATAAGCGCTTGACCGCCGATGCTTGTCTTTTTCATTTTCACCTATAAAAACAAAAAGGTACAGAAATTACCTGCACCTTCCGCTTAACTCAAAAAAATTCGCTAAAATTAAATACCGTATTTCTTTTTGAATTTGTCGACTCTACCGCCGGCGTCAACCAACTTTTGTTTACCGGTAAAGTAAGGGTGGCATTTATTGCAAATTTCCACTCTGATAACGTCGGTATTTTTTGTTGTGCCTGTTTTGAAAGTCGCGCCGCATGCGCACACAACGTCGACTTCTTTATATTGCGGATGAATACCTTCTTTCATAATTTCACCTCATATATTTTTATCTTGCCGAACTAGTATAATTGTAAATAGATTTGTTGTCAAGCGTTTCAAAAAACTTTCCGCTACTCTTCGCTTTACATTCTTCGCTAAAAAATCTCGTTTGCAAAAATATTTTATTTTTGCAAACAAATTCACGCCGAGCGTGCCGACAGTACAAAAAAATTTATGCAGCGTAAGCAAGTAAATTTTTTGAATATCGTCTTTAATTTTTAATTGTATATTTTCCGCCGATTTGTTATAATTTTGCCACGAGGTAAAAATATGAAATCTTATATTTTGCAAAAACCCAAAAAACTCGTGTTGGAATCAAAACCAAGCCAACAGATACCTTCCAAAGAATATGTAAAAGTAAAAGTCGACGTCGCAGGCATTTCCACCGCCGACCTAGAAGCGTTTAACGGTAAATGCAAATCGGAATTGCCCTTTACTCTCGGCAGACAGGCAGTCGGCATAATAAGCGAAGTATACCCCGACGGCGGAAGCGAATTTCAAAAAGGCGACAAAGTAATTATCGGCGGTTTCGAGCCGTGCGGCAAATGCTTCTTCTGCAAATCGGGAGAACCGCACAAGTGCGAAAATATGAACGTTTTGGGCTACAACAAAGACGGTATATTCAGCGACTTTGTAATTGTGCCGAGCAGCATAGTTTACCGTCTGCCTGACAATATGCACTATGAAACTGCGATTTTTGCGGAATACGTTTCTATGGCGCTCAATATAATCGACAAACTGAATTTGAAACAAGGCGACCACGTTGCCATTATGTGCGCAAATCAACTCGGCTTTTTGCTTGCTCAACTTATAACGTATTATCAGGGCATTGCCATTGTAATAGACGAAAACAAAGAGCAACTTACAAAACTCGGCAACGAAAATATAAGTTATACACTAAACTCCAAGGACAAAGACTGGAAAGAGCAAGTTTCCGGCATAACGGGCGGCAGAATGTGCGACAAAGTCGTATACATTACGGAAAGCAATCTCAGCGTAATGGACGCAACCGATATATGCGGCATAAACGGCTGTATATGTCTTGCCGGCTTTACCGAGCTTACAGAGCAATGTCCGCTTGCCAACATACACAACAAGCAGATAAACGTCGTGTCGGTAAAACACGCATACGGCAACTTTCCTTCCGCAATAAATATGCTTGCAACAAAAGTAGTAAATCCTAAACAAATAGTAGGCAAAGTTTTCCGCTTTGCGGAACTGCCGGAAAAAATGCTGTCTACGACTTACGACGAAATGAAATATCAATGCTATCAATTCCGTATAGACTAAGCAAAAGCACAAAACTTCCGACTTCGTCGGTTGTGCTTTTGAACTGCGGAGACGCTCCGCGTTCAATTCTGTTTCCAAAAAATAAATTTTTTTGAAACTAAACTATAACAATTATATTTAGCAAAAAGACAGCCCCTTGTACACAAGGGGCTGTCTTTCAAAAAATATTCATTACTTCTTTACTGTTACTTTTTACTTCAACAGTTTTGACATTTGGTCTATATCTCCGGCACCCACCAACAAAACTGCGTCGTTGCTTTTGCTTGTTTCGTTAAGCAACCGCGCAAGCTGCGCCGAATCTTCAAAATACTTTACGTTTGTACCGTCATCTTCCATTGCCTTAGCCAAGTCTTTACTTTCAAACCCCGCTATTACGTCTTCTCTCGCGGCAAAGGTAGGTATCAAATAAACTTCGTCTGCTTTTAACGACTTTACGAAATCGTCAAACAAGCCTCTTGTTCGCGTATAAGTATGAGGCTGAAAAACAAGCCTTACCGTGTCGAAACCCATTTGCAACACTGTATCCAAAAAAGTTTTTATCTCACGCGGGTGGTGCGCATAATCGGTTATAACGGTAAACCGCCCCTTTATTATAGTGCACCGTCTGTCAACCCCGCAGAAACTCTCGATGCCTGCTTTTATTTCATCGGAGGGTATGCCCAACAAATCGGCAACGCAAAAAGCGCAAAGCGCGTTGTAAACGTTGTGTGCGCCCAATACATTTAGATTTACGGTTGCCACGTATGAACCCCGCTTAAACAAATCGAAAGAATATTTGGCGTTTTTGTGTATAACGTTTTTTGCAACGTAATCGTTATCTTCGCTCAAACCAAACTTAATTCCGTCAAAATTTTTGAGTATCTTATCGTCGCCGTTTACCACGTTTATTCCGCCGCTTTTGGTGTTTTTTGCAAAATGGCGGAAAGCGTCGGTTATGTCGTCTATGTTTTTATAAAAATCCAAATGGTCGCTATCCACGTTTAACATACAGTTGATAAACGGATGCAGACTCAAAAAATTTGCTTTATACTCGCAGGCTTCCGCAACGCAAATTTCACTGTCGCCCAAAAGAAAGTTTGAGTCAAAGTCCTTTACAGTGCCGCCGACAAATACCGTAGGACTTTTGTTGCAAAAATCAAGGCACTTTGAAATCATAGCAGAGCAGGTTGTCTTACCGTGCATACCGCAAACGGCTACGCTTTTTGCAAACTCATTGAAAATTGCGCCCAAAACTTCTTCCCTGCTGGCGACTGTCTTATTTTGCATTATAAGATTTTGCAGTTCTTTGTTGTCGGGTCTTATGGCAGAGTTTATCACCACCAAATCACAGCCGCGTGCATATTTTTGCCCGTCGGGTATACCTATTGCAACGCCTTTTTCGGCAAGTTTTTGCGTATATATGCTTTCGGTCGAGTCCGAGCCGGAAATCTTTATGCCTTTTGAGAATAGATATTGCGCCAAAGCGGACATACTTACGCCGCCGATACCGATAAAATGAATATGACGGCAAGAAAACAGGTTTTTTTGGTTTAACATACAGTAAATTATGTTTTTTTTTCTTTTTTTGTGAATAATTTCCAAAATTTGTTAAATAATTTTGAAAAACGTATTGAATTAGCCAAAAAAATGATTTATAATATTGACATCAAATAAAGGAAGGACTACTCCGATGAAAATTTCAGAAGTGCGTATTCGCAAAGTTGAAAAAGAAGACAGCAAACTTAAAGCAGTTGCTTCGGTAACTATCGACGATTGTTTCGTCGTGCACGACATTAAAATAATACAGGGCGAAAGCAACTTGTTTATCGCAATGCCTAGCAAAAAGACCAAAGAAGGCGAATATAAAGACATTGCCCACCCGATAAATCCGGAAACCAGACAAGAACTGTCAGATGCAATCCTGAAAGCATACGACGCTGCGGAATAACGGCAGCAACGGTTTATTTTGAACTTTTTTGAAAATAGGCAAATACTTTTTCGACAAACAGACCGTTAAACGCAAATCCCAAAAATAAAAAACCGTACTGTTACAGTACGGTTTTATTTTTTATTCTTTTGGCGTAATATTATTTATCGGCGGTTTTGCGCCGAGATACTGAAAGAAATGACACTCTAAGTTGCTGTTGAAAAATTTTCTGTTTTTGTCGGCTTTTTTGCCGAAGGCTTTTTCGAAGTCGTAATAACTTGTAAGTACGCCAAGGCTCCAATCGTTTAGCGTATTGAATTTTGCGTGCAGGTCTTTGTACAAAAATCTCACTTCTTTTTCGCTCATGAGCCTCTCGCCGTAAGGCGGATTAGACACTATCACGCCGTAGCGCAGTTTTGAAGAAAAGTCCTTAAAATCCTGCCGTTGAAAGTGTATATATTTTTCCACTCCGCAGCGTTTTGCGTGGCGCATAGAAAGCGAAATCGCATTGTCGTCTATATCGAAACCAAATATTTTAAGTTCACGCTCGATTTGATTTGCCTTTGCCTCTTGCACGACTTCGTCAAAAATTTTGCCGTCAAAAAACTTCCAACCGTTTATCGCAAAAGTTCTGTTTATGCACGGCGCTATGTTTAGCCCTATCATTGCCGCTTCTATCGGCAAAGTGCCGCTGCCGCAAAACAAATCCGCAAAAGGTCTGTCGCTGTTCCATACGCTAAGCATAACAAGCGCCGCCGCAAGCGTTTCTTTAAGCGGAGCCGCCCCTACCAAATCGCGGTAGCCGCGTTTGTGCAAGCCCATGCCCGAAGTGTCCAGAGATACCGTCGCGACGTCGTTTTTTAATGAAACTTCTATTTTCATTTCCGCGCCGTTCTCTGCCAAAACAGAAGTTTTGTAAGACTTTTTTAGTTTTTCCGCAACGGCTTTTTTGGTAAGTCTTTGTATCGCGCTTGTGGCAAACAATTTGCTTTTTACGCTCTTTGCGACCACCGTTATTTTTTGGTCGACAGAAACGAAGTCTTTCCACTCGAAAGCATAAATTTCGTCAAAAAGCCCGTCAAAGGTGTCAGCCTTAAACTCGCACAGTTTAATTAAAATTCTGTCGGCGGTGCGCAAATTTACGTTGCAGCGCAAAACGTCTTTAAGACTGCCCTTAAAGGTTATTCTTCCGTCAACGGCGGGGCAGTTTTCAAATCCCATTTTGACGAGTTCTCTTTTGGTTACGCTTTCCACCCCGAAAGACGAACAAGCGACAATTTCAAACTCGTTCATTTATAGTTTTCAACAACCTTCTTCATTCTTTCAAGCCCTTCCGCGATAATGCTTCTAGGCGTTGCAACGTTAAATCTTATAAAGCCCTTTCCGCCGTTGCCGAACACGTCGCCCTGCTCGATTATTATGCCGCCCTTTCCGCAGTCTTTTGCAAATTTTTCGGAATCGGGCTGATAAGCGGAAACGTCAAGCCAAGCAAGAAAAGTTCCGTCGGGAATGCGGTATTTGACCTTAGGCAAATTTTCTTCCAGCCAGTTCTTCAAAAATTTAAGGTTTCCGTCGAGATAAACCCTTACTTCGTCCAACCAATCTTCGCTGTCATTGTATGCGCCGAGCAAAGCCGATATAGAAAGCGGATTTGCGCATTGCATGCCGCCTGCGCCTACCGTTTTTACGCGCAGTTTTTCGTTGGTAAAAATCATATTTGCAATTTCCAACCCTGCGATGTTGAATGTTTTTGACGGTGAAACGCATGTGATTATGTCATAATCGGGACGCAGTTTTGCAATAGGTGTATGCTTTGCACCTACTCTCAAAAGGTCACAGTGAATTTCGTCCGACACAAGCACGACGCCGTATTTGTGGCACAGGTCTGCGATTTTGCAAAGTTCTTGCTCGCTCCATACGCGCCCGACGGGGTTATGCGGACTGCACAGCAGCATAATTTTGTTGTGAGGGTCCGCAAGTTGAGATTCCAACTCATCAAAATTTATGGTATAAAAATTGTTTTCGTCTTTGATAAGTTGATTTACGACGATTTTGCGTTTAAGCGTTTTTATAGACCCCATAAACGGCGGATAAACCGGCTGTTGAATAACGACTCCGTCCCCTTCTTCCGACAGTTTATCTATTGCAAGTCTTACGCCGGGCATAACGCCTGTAACAGTATAAATAAGTTTGCCGTCTATATCCCAGTCGAAGCGGCGCTTAAACCAACCGCAAACGGAAGCGCGAAACTCCTTTGTGGCAACTTCGGTATAACCCAAAACTTTTTTGTCAAGCCTGTCCCTTATTGCCTTATCGATAGCAGGCGCAAGCGCAAAGTCCATATCCGCAATGGAAAAGGAAAGTGAATTTTCATCAAAATACACGTTGCCGTGTCCGCCCGACTCCCACTTTTCGCTGTCGGTGCCTATTCTTTTGATAACTTCGTCAAAATTATATTTCATAGCCAACTCCTTAAAACTTTAATTTTGCATTGTTGCAATAATTATTATGCAATTTGTTTAATAGGCGCAATAATTTTGTTTTAATATTACGCGCGGTTTTGCTTTTGAGTATTATAACACACAACGACTATTTTTTTAATTTTTTTTATTCATTTAGTTGATAAAATCGCTTTTGAAGTTGTATAATTTTTACAAATTTATTTTAGGGGGTCGCCACTATGACTCAAAGACAAAAAACCGTCAGAGAGACGGAAAAAGCAATTAAATACATTAAGGATACGTTTTCGCACAATCTTGCGGAAGCCCTTAATTTGGAACGAATTTCCGCCCCGTTGTTTGTAACAAGCGCAAGCGGTTTGAACGATAATTTGAACGGCGTAGAAAGAGTCGTAGGCTTTGACATCAAAAACGTCGGCGGCGTGTCGGCGGAAGTCGTGCAATCCCTTGCAAAATGGAAGCGTTGGGCTTTGGGAGAATACGGCTTTGTTGCGGGAGAAGGGCTTTATACCGATATGAACGCAATAAGAAGAGACGACGACGTAGATTTTTATCACTCCGTTTACGTTGACCAATGGGATTGGGAAAAAATAATAACCAAAGACGACCGTAACGTAAATTATCTTAAAGACACCGTAAGAAAAATCGTAAAAGCCATAAGCGACACCAACGACGCTTTGGAAAAAATCGGTCAAAAAAACACGACCGTTTGCACAGACGTAAAATTTGTAACGACTCAGGATTTGGAATATATGTATCCCGACAAAACGCCGAAAGAACGCGAGCAACTTATTACGGAAAAATATAAAACCGTATTTATAATGCAAATCGGCGATTTGCTTGCAAGCGGACAAAAACACGACGGCAGAGCGCCCGACTATGACGACTGGACGCTAAACGGCGATATATTCGTTTGGCACGAAACGTTAAAATTCGGTTTGGAAGTTTCTTCTATGGGCATCCGCGTAGACAAAGCCTCTCTTTTGAGCCAACTTGCCAAAGCGCAGTGCGAAGACAGAAAGTATCTGCCTTTCCACAAAATGCTGTTGGAAGACAAACTGCCCCTTACAATGGGCGGCGGCATAGGTCAATCGCGACTTTGTATGCTGCTTTTGCAAAAACGCCACGTAGGCGAAGTTCAAGCAAGCATATGGCCGCAGCAAATGCGCGACGACTGCGAAGAAAAAGGAATTTATTTGCTGTAATTGCAAAAGTTGTAAATCGCAATATAACAAAAACAGTTACGCAATAAAAGAATTTATAAATTACAGTTACAAAAAATGTTTATATCACCAAGCCCCTTGCCGAATACGGCAAGGGGCTTGGTTTTTTATATATATCAAGTTACCGCAAATCTTTTCTTTTACAAACAAAGGCACTTACTTGTAAACGGATTTGCAATATTTTGTTGCACCGCAAACCAAAAAAATTCGCGGTCGGATTCCGAACATTCCTAAATGCAAACAAAATACATACCCATTTCTAACGGAAATTTTTACAAAAATAAAGGCGCACCAACGTGGTACGCCTTATTTTTAATTGTTAAGCCAACCATTGAGCAGATAGTCGACTTTATGCTAACTCAATAATTAGCAAGCATCTCCGCCGGAAGAACCACCTTGGTTACCACCGGTTGAACCGCCTGTCGAACCGCCTGTCGAACCAGTATCTCCTGTATCAGGAATTACAGGTATTGGATTATAGCTTGCATATGGATTTTTGTCAAATACTGCTTTAACAGCATTAATCCACTCAACATTTTGCGGATTACCTTCAACTGAAGTATTAGGCCAAGTGTATTCTGCTTCGCAAAGTCCGATGAGTTCTGCTTTGCCTTCGCCTTCACCGTTGAACATCATCATGTTAGGAACACACATACGAGTACGTTCAACAACTTGACCATTGGTAGTAATACTCAATTTAACGCCATAGTTCCAGTTAGATTCATAAGTAGGAAGATATTCTCCCAAGAAACGCGCATACAAATAACCGAAACAATATGCATCGCCTGTACCGTCGCTAGTTCTTGTGTTAAGATTTCTGCCTGCATAATCTCCAATAGTGTAAGTGCCGTTATCAAGGCGTGGATCAAACATATATACTTTACTGATGCCGTAATCTTTAGCAAGGTCATTTACCGCTTTAGCGATTGCTTGCGTATTACCGCACCAAGTACCGCCGAAGAATACTGCAAAGTAACCGTCGTTATTTGCCATAAGGTGAGCAAACATTGCATAGTTTGCAACTGTTACGTATACGTCAGTTTTTTCTTCTGTAAGTTTGTCTTCATCATCATACATATGAAGTCTTGCATCTGCAAAACAGTTCATAGTGTTGATATTAGCCGTGTTATAAGCAGCAGGAACCGCCGTTTCACCGTTTTCTTGGTACTGTGCATAGCTTGGCTTTCTCAAAGCAATTGCCGCAATTACGTCAGCTTTTGAAGCTACTTGACCAGATTGACCGTTTTTAGTGAAAGTTGCACCTTCATAACGGCTGATAGAATTACCACTGATAGCTATCAATTTGTTATCCATATCTTTCCAACCAGCAATGTAAGTATCTTCCTCAGTCTTTCCGTTAAGTTCCATGCCTGAAATTTCAATCAATTTATTTTGAACGTTTATTAGTTGGCTTGCAGTAGCAACTTCATCCAAATCTGAAATGATATTGGTTGTATGTTTGCTTGTGTCATCAGATGCATAACCGCCACTCAAATCAGGATTAAAGTGGTAAATTGTTACACCCCACTTTGTTGCCAATTCATTGATTGCTTTGAATCTTGCAGCAGCGCCCTCACCTTCCGTATCAATGTAAAGAAGATAAGAACCGCCATAGGTAAACATTCTGTAAACACCTTGGAAAGTAGCAGCATCGATTTTGACTTCGTCTTCAATACCATATTTTGATGAATAATAGTTATAGTTTTCGTCAGGATTTGACCCACCGCAAGCGGTAAGACCAAATACGCCGAAAACCATGACGACAGCCAAAAGCACCGTCAAAAGTTTCTTTTTCATATTGTCCTCCTTAAATAATTCATCATACTGCTCATGTATGACATTATCTTGAGAATAGTATATTCGCCGAAAAACAAAATGTCAATAGGAAATTTGAAAAAAATTGTGAATAACCCGCTTTTTAGGCATAAAATAAGTTCAAAAAGAATAGATATTTATCTGATTTTGTAAGTTATATATACAAATATAACTATTTTGTATAGTTAAATTTATGTACTAAAAAAGTAAAAATAGGAAAATAGACAAAATTTATTAACCCCCTGCCAGATTGCATTGCAATCGGGCAGGGGGTTAATAATTGAAAATTAAATTATAATTATAAAATTTTTATAAGTACAAAGTGGAAATTATTAAGTACAAGTCAAAAATAAAGATAATTACTCCAATCACAATCTTTATTATTTTTCTATTTTAGCGGCAAATCTTTTTACTTTTCCACACTTCTGTACCGGTTATTTTTGCCGCAAAAAGCGCAAAAATTTTATAAATACAATGCCGATATTATCAAATACAAACCAAATATAAAGATTATCACGCCCAGTGCTATCTTTATTATTTTTGCGGCTTTTTCAAACTTAGGAGAACTTTGCATTTGTCTTGCAAAACCTATCGAAGTGCCGGCAACCACCATAAACACGTTGAAACCTATGGAATACATAAGCATAAGCAACACGCTTTGCCACCAACCTGCTGCGGAAATCGAAGTATATGCAACCATTGCGCTTATAACAGGCGTTGCGCAAGGCGTTGCAAACAGACCGCCGGTAAGACCAATCAAAAACGCACCGAGCACGCCTTTTTTGCTTGTTTTTATGTTTGCGCCGCAAGTTTTGCCGAATATGTTGGTAAGCCCCCACATTTCGTATGCCATAATGACCATCAAAATGCCCAAAATAATATAAAATATCGTCATCCAAATGCCGCCGATGCTAAGCATTTGCCCTATAAGCGCGCCCACTACGCCAAGAACGATAAATATCAAACTTTCGCCGAGAGCCACGAATAAAGAATATACAAAGGCTTTTTTTCTTGTAGAACTCGTACCGCCTACGTATGCTATAACCATAGGCACGCTTGACAGCGCGCACGGCGTAAAAAACGTAAGCAAACCTGCCACAAATGCAATTATCAATCCCAACCAAAAGTTGCCGGCAATTATCGCGCCTAAACTATCCAACCAACTGTCAATCATACAAGACCCCCTGCATTTGCCGCGTTAAGCTCTGCTGCTTTTTCAAGCATTTTTTCAATTCTTTTGCCTACTACGTCGGCATTTGTTTTATTACTGCCGTAACTTATATAATATATTATCGCATCGGCGTCTTTACTTTCTCTCGCCAAAAAGCATACGATACCCGGCGTGCCGTCCAGTCCCGCGCTTACGCCCGCTCGCGACCGCCAAGAGCCGGAGCCTCTCCAACCTTTTTCCCAAAGTTCCGTTCCCTCGCCTCCGTCTTTCATATTGATGTGATAAAAATTGACTTCGCCTTTATAACGGTCTTTCAAACTCGACAAACCGCCTTTGACGGTATTACAGTTTCTGCAACCCGGTCTGGAAACGTACACGACCGTCGGACGATAATAATACTCGTCCATCATCGTTTCAAAAGATTTGTACTCGTTTTTTTCGATAGAATAAGGACTGCCTACAAATAAGCCGACTATTATCACAATCGCCACAATAGAAGAAAGTGTAATAAGCAAAATTCTTCTTATTTTTTCTTCTTTTGTCAAAGGTTCTTTGACTTTACTTTCTTTTGCCGCTTCTGACATAACTCTCCTCCGAACGTTTATATTATATATTTTTTGCATAATTAAAGTCAATAATAATTGAAAATTAAGACCGTTGAAATAAATTTTTTTATTATATTTTATACTTTTTGTTGGTCGTTTACGCACTCGAACATAGAAAAAAATCCGCAGGCTCATTGCCGAATTGCTTATGCTTGCTACCGCATTTATATTTTTTAACCCCGCGGTTTGCAAACCGCGGGGTTAAAGTATTTTATTAAAACTTATAATATGTGCTGAAAACTCAAAACAGCAAAAACAAATTGCCTAGGCCTATGCCTAAAAAAGTGCCTAACGCATAGCCCAAAATTCCGCTTATAAGACCAGGTATCATAACGTTTTGATTTTTTAGTGTTTGCGCCATCGGCGGAATAAATGCCGGACCGTAAACTCCTGCCGTGCTTGTAATTATTGCGGTGTCGGCGTCTATTTTGCAAAGTTTGCACAATATCAAATGCAGAATTACCGTTGCCGTCTGCACGCAAGCCATAAATAACAGCACCGGCAAAATTGAGCCTACAAGCACGCTTAAATCCAAACTCATACTTATCGCCAAAGAAAACATAAGTATTACGTAATGCCCTGCTTGGAAAGTGCCCTTCGTTTCTTTGACGGGCTTCCAAAAAGAAAAGCCGATGCCAAGCGCCGTTACGCCAAGCATAAGTATAGTCATAAACACGGTATCCGACATATTGCCTGCAATCAACCAGCCTATGCCTGCCGAAACGCCGAAGCAGCCTACCGCAAGCAAAATTACCAGTATCAATCTGCCTATGCCCTTTTTGCCGTCGAGTTTGACAATGGAATACTCTGCGGAATAATTATCTATAAATTTTTGTTCTTCTTCGCTTACGCCGTTTGCGGAAACTTCCGCGCTTGTTTCACCGCCTTCCGTAGTTTTTGCGGTTGTTTGGCGTTCCGTCAAAACTTCTGCCGTTGCCGTGTCTGAAATTACTTTTTTGGTCTTCTTTTTTCTGTCCAAAAAGAAAGAGTAAACAGGCTTAGCCAAAGTAATTAAAAACAAAAAGTAGACGCCGCCGACAATAAAGTCCGATGTATTTGCCAAGCCTATAATATCAGTGTCCAACCCAAGCGCAAGCCCTATTGCGTTTAAGTTTGGCGTGCCGCCTGTATAAAGACCGCTTGCCATGCCTGCAAACTGTGCGGCATTTGCAAAATAAGGTCTTGCAATAAAGAAAGCCGCAGTTACCACAACCGTAACGGAAACGCACACAAGCACGAAAGACAGCAAAGATTTTTTAGCCAGCTTTTTTGCGGAACTTAAATTGAGCGAAAACAATATAAGCGGAATGGCAATTGGTATTGTATAATTTGTAAGTTCTGTAGTAACCGTTTTGTCATAAGGTATACCTGTAACCGCCAAAATAAGACCTAAAACATAGCATAATGCAACTGCGCCTATTATACCGAAGAATTTTACTTTTTTTGTCAAAAATATAATGCCGATAGGCGCAAACAAAATAACCGCTATAGCAAGTATTGTCCAAATCATAATTAAATCTCCCTGTCAGTCAAGTCCATACCGTACAGACGGTATCTTTTGTAAAGCACGCCTCCCGCCGATTTTATAGATTCGTTGGACTTCGAGTTGTTTTCCATTATAGTAGACGCTTCTATCAGGACGGCGCCCATTCTGTCGGCAGCGTCAAACAATGCAACGTACAAAGACAATACCGCGCCTTTGTTTTGATACTCCGGCAAGACGTATTGCAGCAATCCCCTTACCGTAGTAATTTTGTTTTTGTAGTAAAGCATTTTGCACAGCGCAACGGGGTTGAGTTTTCCTTTCATTTTGCGAAACACTTGGTTAAAGTCAGGCACCGCAATAATCGTGCCTATCATTTTACCGTCGGACTTCCTGCGCGCAAACAGACACAAGTCTTCGCGCAAAAAATTTTTCCACGCCGACACGATGTTATGCAGTGCTTCCACAGAAGGCGCGTCTTGATAAATATCTTCATTAGTGGCGGCAGCCATAACTTCGCCTATTTCCTTTATCAAAACATCGATATTGTCAAAATCGGCGGTTTCCACATAATAGTCGTAACGCTTTTCGGAATATTGCGAAACTTTCCTGTATTTGTCTATAGGTATAGTCTGTTTCGTCATCGCATACGCCAACGTATCGAAGTCTTTGCGCATACCGAAGTTTTTCAACAATTCTTTGTAGTACGGTTTATTGTAAGAAGTCAACAATACCGGCGCGCAGTCGAACCCTTCTACGAGAATTCCGCGGCGGTTATCTTGGTCAAACGGAAAGTATGTACCCTCAACCTTTGTTACCCCTCGGCTCTTTAAGTCGTCGCACATCGCGTTTAGCAACAGGTTTGCCGCTTCTTGGTCGTTTACACACTCGAACATCGAGAAAAATCCGCACGGTTCATTGCCGAATTGTTTATGCTTGTCTACCGTGTACAAAATTCTGCCTTGCACGTTTTTTCCGTCAGACAAAATAAGAGCCGTATAAATTTCGTCAACCAAAACAACCCTAGTTAAAGTCCGTTTTAAGTCGGCTTTCATATACGGCACGTAAAACTCATCCTTTTTATACAATTTGTCGGTAAACTTCAAGAACAAGTTTAACGACTTTTTATCTTTTACTTTTTTAATTTGCATTCTGTCTTTAACACACCGAGCCCCTATCAGTCGTCATTATAAGGCAAAAATGAAAAATTGTAAAATATTTTTTATTTATAACTCAATCTTTCTAACGGCATTTGAATTTAACCTATTTTGCCGTTTTTTTCTTGGCTTCGATTTGCATCATAATTGTGTTTATATGTTTTTCCATAATGGCAGCCAACTCTGCGGAGTGCTCTTCTGCAAAGTCGTCCTCTTCTTCAAACTCGTCAATTTCGTCGCCGTTGTCTCTGTATCTCACCAAAGGATATTTAAGCATTGCGTTGTCCAAATTTTCGTTAAACTCGGGAGGCAAAATTCTGCTTAAATTTTCGCACACATCGTCCAAATCGCCTATCACATCGTGATGCTTAAAGTAAAGAAAATGACTTAAAGTAAAATCCGTCTTTGGCACTTCCATAGTCAATTCTTTGATATAGTCAAATAAACTTGCATACGGCTCTTCCAGTTTCTTTTTTCTTTGCAGCTTTTTTGCAATGTCATACCACGTTTTTTCTTTCTTTTTTTCAAACATAAATTTATTTTCCTTTACCGAGGCAGATTACGTTTCATGGAAATAAGTTTATTCATTTTATCTATGCTTATTTTATGTTTTGCTTTCAAATAAACAAACTTATTTGAAAGTAAATCGCACGGAGTGCTCCGCAGACCAAAAAAATTTCGCGGCAAAATTTCAGACACACCGCAATGTAAACAAAAAATAAGTAAATGCGCTTAGCGGAAATTTTTTTGTATTGGTGCATCCGCCGAGGCTCGTAAGGAGCGTAGCGACGGTATAGCGATTACTAACCGCAGGTTTAATCGCGTTACTGTGAGAGCCTACGCTGAACTTAAATTGACTTTCTGTGTAAATAATACTTTGTTAATGGTGCGTCCGCCGAGGCTCGAACTCGGAACGGGGGCGTCGGAGGCCCCTGTTTTATCCAATTAGACTACGGGCGCATAACCGCAAAAAACAAGCCCCGTAAAAGGGCTTGCCTTTTGCTAATGAAATTAAAATTATTTATTGTCGACAGAGCACATATGGCAAATGAGGTCAACAACCTTGTTGCTGTAACCCATTTCGTTGTCATACCAAGAAACGAGTTTTACAAACGTAGGGTTGAGCATAATGCCTGCGGTTGCGTCAAATATGCTCGTGCAGGTTTCCCCTATAAAGTCGCTTGAAACGACTGCGTCTTCGGTGTATTTCAAAATGCCTTTAAGCGGGCCGTCGGCAGCCTTTTTCATTGCGGCTTTGATGTCATCGTATGTAGCAGGTTTTGCAAGTTTGCAAGTAAGGTCTACAACGGATACGTCAAGCGTAGGCACGCGGAAAGCCATACCGGTAAGTTTGCCGTTGAGGTCAGGTATAACCTTGCCTACTGCTTTTGCCGCGCCTGTCGACGACGGAATAATGTTTCCGCTTGCAGCCCTGCCGCCGCGCCAGTCTTTAAGAGAAGGACCGTCAACGGTCTTTTGAGTTGCTGTAGTAGAGTGAACGGTAGTCATAAGACCCTCTACAATGCCGAAATTGTCGTGCACTACTTTTGCCAAAGGCGCAAGACAGTTTGTCGTGCAGCTTGCGTTGGAAACGACTTTCATACTGCTGTCATATTTATCGTTGTTTACGCCCATTACAAACATAGGAGCGTCGCTGCTAGGCGCCGTGATAACTACTTTTTTTGCACCGCCTTCCAAGTGAGCGCTTGCCTTTTCCGTAGTGGTAAAGAAACCGCTTGACTCTGCGACGTAATCTACGCCGACTTTGCCCCACGGCACGAGTTTAGGTTCTCTTTCATTGTAAACGGCAATTTTTTTGCCGTTGATAAGGATACCGCCTTCGGTCGGCTCTACCGTGCCTTTGAACTGCCCGTGTATGCTGTCGTATTTGAAAACATAGCACATATAAGACAAATCGGTAAAAGCAGGGTCGTTTATAGCCACAACTTCAACGTTGTTGCGTTGAAGAGCGGCACGCATAACCAACCTTCCTATTCTGCCGAAGCCGTTGATACCCATTTTTGCAACTTTTGTCATATTACACCTCCGTTTATAACAAAAAACAATTCATAATTTTATTTAAGGTTTTCGGGATTGAGGCCTTCCAACTCTTTAATAACAAATCTGCCGTCCTTGCGTATAAGTTTGCCGTCGAAATAAATTTCTCCGCCACCGTACTCAGGCGTTTGAATAAGCACCAAATCCCAATGCACGGTGGAACGGTTGCCGTTGTCGGCATCGTCGTACGCGTTGCCCGGCGTAAAATGTATGCTGCCGGCAATTTTTTCGTCAAACAAAATATCGCAAATGGCGTCGTTTATATACGGGTTTACGCCTATGGCAAACTCACCTACGAATCTTGCTCCTTCGTCGCTGTCCAAAATTTCGTTAAGCTCTTTGTCAAGACCGTTTGTGCAGGTTGCCTTTATAATTTTGCCGTCTTTGAACGTAAGAGAAATATTTTCGAAACGCTTGCCCCTGTTCATAGTAGGCGTGTTGTAAGTTATCACGCCGTTTACGCTTGATTTAACGGGCGCGGTATAAACTTCCCCATCGGGAATGTTCATCTTTCCCGCGCACTTAATGCCCTTTATTCCTTTTATGGAAAAAGTCAAATCGGTATTAGGCGAAACTATGCGCACTTTGTCTGTCTTTGCCATATACGCTTGCAAAGCGTCCATAGCCCTGTCCATCTTGCCGTAATCCAAATTGCATACGTCAAAGTAAAAATCTTCAAACTTTTCGGTAGACATCTGCGCCAACTGCGCCATAGATGGATTTGGATAACGCAATATAACCCACTTTTTTGAGAGTCTTATGTTCAAATGGACTTCGTCTTGATATACTATGCTGTAAGTTTTTATATTTTCGCTCGGCACGTCGCTGTTTTCAAAGGTATTGCTTCCGCCCCTTATGCCGATATAGGCGTCCATTTTTTGCATACGGTATGCATCGAAGTCCGCCCAACGCTTGCAATGCTCTGCACTCGTGCCGCAAAGCAACGCGCGGTTTACCCTTTGGTCGTTTATCTCTACAAACGGGTATCCGCCCGCTTTGTAAACGGCTTTTACAAGTTCTTCCACAAGCGCGCCGTCAACTCCGGTAACGTCTATAAGTACGTTTTCCCCTTTCTTTACCGCACAACTGTAATTTACCAAGTTTTCCGCCAAAGTTGTCATTCTGCTGTCTGTCATTTATATTTTACCCTCGTCCCCTATAAAAAAATTTATTACCGCAACTCAAACCGATTGCAATGCAACCTCGTCTTTTGCCATACATAAATTTTTTTACATATTTATATTGTCTTTATTATTCCTGTTTGATATGGAATATTATACCAAATATTGTTCTTAATTTCAATACGGTTTTATATTTTTATCAATGAAAATATTATACAAAAAAATAAAGGACGGATTACTCCGTCCTTTAAGTTTGTTTAACCGTCAATTATCACTCTCGGTAAAGAATTGTAAACACACAATCCTGAATTAGGAACACAATATGTTATACAAAATGAGCAGTATGATTTACTTTCGAGCAACAATCAACAGGGAAACACTGTTATAATTGCAATCCTAATGGATTAGCAAGCATCTCCGCCGGATGAACCGCCTGTGCTGCCACCGGTTGAACCGCCGCTTGTGCCGTTTGAAGAACCTGCATCGCCTGCTTCAGGAAGTTCGATTTTAGGAATCGGGTTGTAAGAAGCGTATTTGTTTTGGTCAAATACAGCCTTAACTGCTTCTATCCAAGCTTTGTATTCCGGAGTTGATTCGTCTGAAGTGTCAGCCCAGTAGTATTCTGCTTCTTTCCAAACTTTCAATTCTGCAGATTTGCCTTCTTGAGCGCTGAAGCCCATGATGTTAGGTACGCACATACGAGTTGCGGTTTGGTCGTTGATGAAGAGTTGATATCTGTTGCCGCGACCGAGCATGTCTGACTTCCATTGTACGTTCCAGTACGAGAAGTAAGTAGTACCGCCCGCGCCGATTGCATCGAGCAATCTGAGGTAAAGTCCTGAGAAAGTCATGTTATCTTTAGTAACGGATGCAAAACGAGTAGTATTGTCACCAGTAGAAATTGCTTGGTTACCGGTTCTGATGTTCATACCTGTTGAAACAGCTTTTCCGTTAAGGTAAACAGAAGTCGAACCGTCAAGGTTAGGGTCGAAGAAGAAGATTCTGCTGATGCCGTAGTCTTTAGCCATATCGCTAGTCAATTTTGCAATCGACTGAGTGTTAGGGCACCATGCGCCGCCGAAGAATACGTTGAAGTCGCCTTTGCAGTTCTTCAAGATATCCAAAAATTCGTGATAAGTAATAACTTCGTATACGCTGCCGCTACCTTCGCCAAGGAAACCGTCGGTTGCAGTGTCATAGTCGCCTGACATATGGAGACGGTAGTCGCCGAAGTAGTCAAACGAGCAGATGTTGCTTGCGTCAAATGCTTCTGGCGCATAAGGGCCGTTGCCGTAGTCGGTTCCGCTTACAAGGTTGCCTGCAAAACTAGGTTTAGTTGTTGCAATTGCTTGAATTACAGTTTCAAGAACTGCTTCCTCAGTACCGATTTTGCCTTCTTTAATACTTGAATTGTAAGCATAAGAAGTGGAAGTTGAAACATCACCCATCCAAACGTCTTGTTCACCGGTAATATCAGTTCCTTCTGCGTCTTTTAATTTTTTACTAGTAACGTCGAAGTTGAAAGCAGCACCGATTTTGTTTGATGCAGTAACTTTTTGAAGGTCAGCATCACTCATAGTGAAACTAATCCAACCTGCTTTGCATTCTTTTACTGCCATACCGTTTGCATCGTAAATAACTTTGCCGTCAGTACCTTTTTTGTCAACCTTAGATGCTTTTTCGTTCCAGATTTTGTAAGTTTGTACAGAAGTAGTAGTTGCACTAGGTGCACCGCTTACGCTGATGCCGATAAGTGCTGCTTCTGGGATATCGTCAGCAGTCAAACCTTCCGGAGCAGTCAAGCCGTGGCTCTTGTAAGTACCGAGATAAGTTTGAAGTGCCTTTCTGATGTTAGCAGCCTTTGTGCTTACAGTAGCGATTGACGGGCTGTTGAGATACAAACCGTCAACATAGTCAACTTCCGTAACGGCACCGTTTTGTTGTTTGCCGTCATCGCTAACTTTGCCGTGTTTTTCTTTGGCATATTTAGCTTCGGTTTCAGCAGTAGTTGCACCGCCGTCAAGTTTGAGGTCGAGGTTATAAACCTGTACGTCGTACTTTATAGCCAAATCGTTTACAGTTTTGATGTTAGCCTGTGCTTTGCTGTCCCATGCGCCGCCTGTGTAAATAAGATACTCACCAGGGGTTTTCATCATCATAGTAAGTTGCAAGAATACCATCGGATGAATGCGTATATCTTTCTCGTCCTTTAATGATGAATAGACACTTCTGTAATAGTTGTACTCGTCGGCAGGGTTAGGATTAGAACCGCAAGCGGTAAGGCTAAACACGCCGAAAATCATAACAACTGACAAAAGCACTGTCAAAAGTTTCTTTTTCATATAGTCCTCCTATAATTTTTTCCGCGGGGTCTGCCCGCAACTGCCACACCTGCTGCTCGACCGGTAGGCAAAGGCACTTTTTTTTCTGCGCTGTGCCGATGCGCAGTCTTTAAGCAATGTTTTATTGCTTTTATTGAATTATAAGCAATAAATTATTGCTTGTCAAGACTAAAAAGCAATAAAATATTACTTTTTCTTTATAATTACAACTTGACGCGGGAAGATATGATAAGAATAAAAGAATTGAGAGAAGAAAAGAATATTTTACAGAGAGACCTGTCAACTTCATTAAACCGTACGCGCGCTTGCGTTTCGTCGTGGGAACAGGGCAAGACGGAACCGAGTATAGAAGACCTTTCAAAAATGGCAGATTTGTTTGGCGTATCCGTCGACTATCTTATAGGAAGAGTTGACAATGCGGAAACTAAGCTGGAAAACGAAGAAAAACAAAAAAGTCCGGAAGAAATCATTGCAGAATTGTTTCGCACACTTCCGGAAAGACAAAAATGGCAAACCATTGGTTTTGTACAAGCATTGGTAAAGCACAACGACTTTTGAAACACAGCTTTTGTTTTTTTGAAGCATTTTGCCATAACTTGCCTAAACATTTTTAATAGAAGCATAAACGCTATATATAATAAAGTGAAAGACGCGCATTATAAAACAAATATCTTGCAAATTTTGTATTGACGCTTTATTTACAAAGATGTTCAACCGAATCATACAATGATGTTACAATTACCAAAAATTTACCGATAATCAGTAAATTTTTGGTAATTTTTTTAAGTTACCCCTTTTTTTTTGCCTCGCTTTAATATATAATGAAATATATGAAGTTTGGAGGTGGTTTTTATGCCATTGGTTACAACAACAGAAATGTTCAAAAAAGCATACAAAGGCGGTTATGCAATCGGCGCGTTTAACATCAACAATATGGAAACTATACAAGGTATAGTCGAAGCAGGTGTTGAAACAAAGTCGCCGCTTATTTTGCAGGTGTCAAAAGGAGCAAGGCAATACGCAAACACGACTTATCTTAAAAAACTTATGGAAGCGGCAGTGCAAGAAAGCAATTTGCCTATTGCCTTCCATTTAGACCACGGCGACAGTTTCGAACTGTGCAAAGACTGCGTAGACAACGGCTTTACTTCCGTTATGATTGACGCAAGCCATATGCCTTTTGAAGAAAACATTGCGCTTACAAAAAAAGTTGTAGAATATGCTCACGACCGCGGCGTTGTAGTAGAGGCGGAACTCGGTAAACTTGCAGGTATAGAAGAACACGTGCAAAACGATACCCATCAATATACCGACCCCGGCGAAGTTGAAGAATTTGTGTCAAAGACAGGAGTAGACAGTCTTGCAATTGCAATAGGCACGTCGCACGGAGCATACAAATTTAAGGGCAAGGCAGAATTGCGTTTCGATATTTTGGAAAAAATAGAAAAACTTTTGCCTGACTTCCCTATCGTTTTACACGGAGCGTCAAGCGTACCGCAAAAATTTGTCGATTTGATTGACAAATACGGCGGAAACGTAAAAGGCGCGCAGGGCGTACCGGAAGAATTACTGCGCAAAGCGGCCGCAATGTCCGTTTGCAAAATAAACATCGACAGCGATATAAGGCTTGCCGTAACGGCTTGCATTCGTCAGCACTTTGCAGAGCATCCGGAGCATTTCGACCCGCGTCAATATCTGTCCCCTGCCCGCACAGCCATTAAAGAAATGGTAAAACACAAAATTATCAACGTGTTAGGTTCCGACGGAAAGGCATAAAAATAAACTTATATTACGGTTATTTTGCCCGACCCAAAAATCATTTGCATATGCCCTGCAAGCAAAAATTTAATTATCGATAATTAAAATTTATCACGCAGCGTCTGCATAATGCCAAAAACAGAATAAAACAAGAATAAACAACCCGTTTAATACGGGTTGTTTTTGTTATATATAGATTAAATTTTTTTCGTATTGCCTATATATAATAAAGTGAATTATCCGCTTTTATAAAAGCATAATTGTGAAATTATACAGTCTGTACTTAAAATTAATTTTCGATATATTTATCTTCTTCCCTCTTCCTTTAAGTCTAATATCCTACCTTAAATAGGAACATCGGTATTTTATAAAGTTTAATCTGAAATGAAAACTCTATGCTCGTGTACACAGAAAAATATTTTTGAATAAAACTTTCATTTTTTGCCAACACATATGACAGACAAAATTTGTCGATAATCGTTATCGTATTTTGACGAACATTATGGCAAGTTCATCAACTTGTATTACCGATATGGTATTTGAGACAATTACCTTACTACTGATTTGGTAGTATATCAAAACAAGGTAGATGACACTATGAAATTAAAACTTGGTGAGCGACTTAAGGAACTGCGTTTTGAAAACAGGCTGACGCAAGCAGAAATTGCAAAGGCTTTGGGGCTTAACAGCGTAACGTATTTGAGGTACGAAAAAAGTCAAAGAGAACCGCCGTTGGAACTGCTTATCACTATTGCAGACTACTATGACGTAACGCTTGACTATTTGTTTGGACGTACAAATTTTTGAATTTTAACGCATAGACAAAGTAAAAAATAAAACGGTTTATTCAGGCAGCCGTCGGCTGTCTTTTTGTTGTACCTTTTATTAAAAAAATTTCCGCTAAGTGCATTCTCTTAATTATCGTTTATATATTGAAAGGTGCAAAACTCCGCCGCGAAATTTTTTTAGGCAGTCGCAGCACTCCGTGCGATTAGGCTTTCAAATAAGTACCTTATTTGAAAGCCTAGAACTTTTACAAAGTATAATTAAAGCGAGTAAAAATTACTCGCTTTAATAATGTTTTATTACTTTATATTTTGAAAAAGTTTCGTTTCAAAAACTTGCTACTTAAAACAGGTTTGCAATAGGCATTGCACCTAAGACCCAAAAACTTTCTCGCCTGAAATTTAGATATTATTATATAAAACTTGTTTTGCAATATCCTTTTTGCGGAAATTTTTTTGCTCAGTCTTCACAAAAAGAACGCCCGTTGTCTTCTTCCAACATAATGTCCAAAATTTCAACGTCGGTGGTACGCATACCTTCCGCAGCCATTCTGCCGACAGACTTAATAGTGTCGTCAACCGATTTTTTGAGTATACCGGTGTCAGGCTCGTAAGTTTTGCTGTTCATCGCGATGTTGTGTCCCATTATGCCGCCGTCAAGCGCAGACGCGATTTTTGCAGCGCAGCTTGCTTTTGCGCCGTCGCAGACAATACCCGATGTATTTGCCAAAGAGTTTTGAATTGCCATACAGATTTGGCTGGTGCTGCCGCCCTTCATAAAGGTAAGAGCCGCGCCTATCGAAGTTCCGCTCGAAACCGCAGCACAGAATGCCGACATACGGCCTACGTGCGCCTTTTGATATATCGTCATAAGGTTTGAAAGCACGAGCGCCCTGTAAAGCGTTTCTTCATCGATATGGTTTTCTCTTGCATAAACAACCAACGGTATGCTGGAAGTTATGCCCTGATTGCCGCTGCCGCTGTTTGTAATAACGGGCAAAATGCAACCGCACATACGCGCCTCGCTGCCTGCCGCGGTGTAAGCCTTCATTTTGCTGTTGATTCCGTCGCCGTTGGCAGCCAAAATAGTAGGACCTATCGCAACGCCGTAGTTACCGGTCATACCCTCGTTTGAAATTGCGGTGTTATACTTGATTTGTCTTGAAATCGTGTCTCTAATATCATCTATATTGACGGTCTTTGCAAATTCGACAATATCGGCAACGTTAAGTATGTCCCTGTCTGTCATTACACCGTAATATTTGCCTTTGCCGCTTGAAGCGTCGGACTCGCTTTGCTGAATGTGTATATTTTTGCCGTTTTTCTCTATGCAAACGATATTGTTGTGCAAGTCGCGAATTTCAACCATACTGCTTGAATTGCCTTTATAGCAGTGCATTTTTATATGAAGAGTATGCGTAGTCTTTAACAATTTTACTTCGCAATAATCGGTATCGACAAGTTCCTTCGTCCTTTTTATGGCTTCCGGCGGAACGTCGTGAAGCACTTCCAAAGCCATATCAGCATCGCCGCCCAAAACGCCTACGATTGCCGCAGCGTTAATTCCGAACAAATTGCCTGAGTTAGGCACAATAACGCCTTTTACGTTTTTTACGATATTGCCGCTGCACTCCGCAACGATTTTTTCAGGCTCGCAACCCAAAACCTGTCTTGCTTTTGCTGCAGCGTATGCAAGCGCAATCGGCTCCGTACAACCCAGCGCAGGAACAAGTTCCTCTTTCAAAATATTGACGTAATTTTGATACTCTTCTTTACTCAGTGCCATAATCTTTCGCCTCTTTATAAATTTTTGCGAATAAGGTCATTTCTTTAACAAAAAACCGTACGCTTTCCACATTAAATCTGCTTGCAATTATCTTAACATTTTTCAAAGTATTTTACAAGTACTTTATTAAACTTTTTATGCCTATTGTTCAAACGGCAACGGTCGCGCTTTTCGGCTGATTTTTTAATTCCCTCGAAATGAATTTTGATAATAATGCGTAAACTGCAACAAAAAATCCGCTCTTTATATATATTGCAAAACCGCAAAAATGTTTCATACGGCACAAAACAAAAATAAATGCAGAATTTGTCAAAAATTTTATATAAAACAGTTGACAAACGGTACATATAACATATAATTGTCTTGTTTAGCAAAAATAAACTTTAAGTTTAGTAATACTAAACTTTTAACTTTGGGAGCGTATTATGCAAATAGGAACCAAAATAAGGCTGTTACGTCTTAAACACAACCTTACTCAGGAAGAACTTGCCGACAGGTGCGAACTGTCAAAAAGTTTTATTTCTCAGTTGGAAAACGACTATACAAGCCCGTCAATCGTTACGCTGGAAGACATTGTTTCGGCATTGGGAACGACGCTTAAACAGTTTTTCAGCGATATGGACGACGAAAAAATAGTGTTTACCGACAACGACTATTGCCAAAGACAGGACGAAGAGTCGACGATAACCTGGCTTATAACAAACAGTCAAAAAAACGAAATGGAGCCCATTTTGGTTGAACTTAAACCAAACGGAACTACCGACAGCGATATGCCGCACGAAGGCGAAGAGTTCGGTTACGTCTTGGATGGAGAATTGCAGCTGGTGATAGGCGACAGAACTCTTGTCTGCAAAAAAGGCGACAGTTTTTATTTTACCGCGGACGAAGTGCATTACATAAAAAACGCATCTAAAGAAAACACAAAATTTATTTGGGTATCGAGCCCGCCTAATTTTTAATCAGGAGCACATAAATGAGCGAAAAAATTATTCAATTTATCGGCGTATCAAAAGCATACGACAAGACCCTTGCGGTAGAAGACGTAAACTTTTACGTCAACAAGGGAGAATTTATAACGTTTTTGGGTCCGTCGGGCTGCGGCAAGACCACTACTTTGCGTATGATTGCAGGTTTTGAAATGCCTACATCCGGACAAATTCTTTTGGACGGCAAAGACATAACCAACGTGCCGCCGCACAAAAGACCTATAAACACTGTTTTTCAAAGATACGCGCTTTTCCCTCACTTGTCCGTATACGACAATATCGCATTCGGACTGAAACTCAAAAAAATTAAAGTCGTATTAGAAAATAAAAACGGCGAGAGAATCGAAAAATACGAAAAACTCACACGCGGTGAAATTAAAGAAAAAGTAACCAACGCGCTTAAAATAGTAGACCTCGAAGGTTTCGAGGACAGAAACATAACGACTTTGTCAGGCGGACAACAGCAGCGTATAGCCATTGCGCGCGCAATCGTAAACGAACCTGAAATTCTGTTGCTGGACGAACCGCTCGGCGCGCTTGACCTTAAAATGCGCAAGGAAATGCAGTTGGAACTTAAAGAAATGCACAGAAAACTGGGCATTACCTTTATATACGTTACGCACGACCAAGAAGAAGCCTTGACGATGAGCGACACCGTAATCGTAATGAAAGACGGTATGATACAGCAAATCGGCACCCCTATGGATATTTACAACGAGCCGAAAAACGTATTCGTTGCCGACTTTATAGGAGAAAGCAACATACTTTCCGGCGTAATGACGGACAAGTTTAAGGTAAAATTTGCGGGACACGTATTCGATTGCGTCGACGACTTTGCCAAAAACGAATACGTCGACGTAGTAGTCCGCCCCGAAGATATCGATATGGTAGAAAAAGACCAAGGTGACGTAAACGGAAAGGTAATAAGCAGCATATTTAAGGGTATTCACTATGAAATGACGGTCATCGCGGGCAAAAACGAGTTTGTTATACAGAACACAGACGAAAGAAAAGTTGGAGAAACGATAGGCTTAAAAATAGGCCCCGAAGACATACACATAATGGCAAAAGAATTTACAATCAACCGTTACGACGGATATATCACCAAAAAGAACACCGTCGTATTCGGCGACGGAGAGTACGAAGCCGACGTTACGCAACTTTATCCAAACTCGCATATCGACGAAGAAGGCTATCTCATAACAGACGACGGCAAGCAAATCGACCTGACGGACGCAGACGTCTCGGTAGAAGTAGGTCTTAAATGTATAGACATAGACGACAACGTCGAAGAAGCAAACGCCGTAGGCAAGATAATTTCCATAATTTATAAAGGCGACCACTATCAGATAATCGTAAGAACGGAAAACGAAGAAGACTACGTTGCCGATACGGAATATTTGTGGAACGAAAACGATATGGTAGGCATAAAAATTGCCGCAAAAGACATAAAACTTTCGTTAAAGACGGAGGCGCAAAAATGAAATTTCACTTTTCGCGGAAACAGCTGATAATCCCCTACGGATTGTTTTTGGCGTTGTTTGTAGTTTTGCCGCTGCTGTTTATTGTTTATTATGCCTTTACAGACGGTTCGACAGGCGCTTTCACTTTAAGCAACTTCGGCAAATTTCTCACAAGCGGCACGTCATTGTCGACGCTGCTGCTAAGCGTAGGCGTTGCAATACTTACTACACTTTTTTGTCTGCTTATCGCGTACCCAATCGCATACGTATTGGCGCGTAGCAAAATGAAAAAGAAAACCGTTTTGCTTATGCTTTTCGTATTGCCTATGTGGATAAACTTCGTATTGCGCATAAACGCGCTGCGCGAGTTTTTGGACCTTATCGGCTTGTTGGGCAACGCAAATTTGTTTAATACGGTGTTGGGTATGATATACGACTTTTTGCCGTTTATGATACTGCCTCTTTATACTACTTTAATAAAAATGGACAAAAATCTTTTGGAGGCGTCGTCGGACTTAGGCGGAAACGCATTTACCACCTTTATAAAAGTTACCTTGCCTATGTCTATGCAAGGCATAATTTCCGGCATAACGATGGTGTTTATGCCTACAATGACAAACTACGTAATAAGCGATACTTTGGGTTTGGGACACGTAACGATAATAGGTAAACTTATAGAAGACTGCTTTGGCGCGAGAGCAGACTGGAATCTCGGCTCTGCCATAGCGCTGATACTTTTGGTAATAATTTTTGCAACAATGGTGTTTACCGGCGGATTTAAGGACGACGAAGCAGGCGCAAGAGGTGCGGGACTATGGTAAAAAAACTCATAAAAGGCGGTATACTCGCAATAGGACTGTTGTTTATATACACCCCTATACTTTTGCTTGTGGTATATTCATTTACCCCTGCGATAACTATGGGCGCGTGGGAAGGTTTTTCTTTCGCGCTGTACTCGCAACTTTTCAATAATGCGGAAATTATGGGCATAGTCGGCGATACGATAGTTCTTGCAGTTGTTGCAAGTTCGATTTCCACTGTATTAGGTACGCTTGGCGCAATAGGCATATATTACTCCAAACGCAAAGCCGCAACAGCCGTAAACGTTATGTCGCACATACCGATAATAAATGCCGAGATAGTAACGGCGGTCGCACTTGCATTATTCTTTATGCTGATTGCACCAAACACTTACTTCTCTTTGATTATAGCGCACGTGGTAATTACCGTTCCTTTCGTCGTGCTATCCATAAAACCGAAACTTCAACAAATGGACGGCAATATTTATGAAGCGGCGCTTGACCTGGGAGCAACCCCTACCAAAGCATTGTTTAAGGTAGTTTTGCCGGAAATTTTACCGGGCATACTTTCTGGTTTTATGTTGGCAATCACCCTGTCGCTTGACGACTATATTGTAACGGCATTTACAAAGCCCGACAATTTCGAGACCATAAGCACCTACGTATACAATGCAATTAAGGTACCTCAGCACTCGGCGCTGCCGCAATTACGAGCGCTGTCTGCAATAATATTCGTGCTTATCATCGTTGCGGTAATTTTGCTTAACGTCGCAGGAAGAAAGAAAAAGGAAAAGACAAAATGAAAAAATTTTTTACGTCAATACTAGCAATTATGCTTTTGCTTTCGGCTTTCTGTCTGTCGGCGTGCGGAGGCAGCGGGCAGGAAGTTTTAAGAATTTACAGCAGTGAAGATTATATCGCACAAAACGAAGATACCGGCGCAACTATGGCGGACGACTTTGCAGAGTGGTATAACCAAACTTACGGTAAAAATATCCGCGTAGAATACTCTACCTTCGGTACAAACGAAATTATGTACAACAGATTGAAGATTGCCCCGGGTTCTTACGACCTTGTCTGCCCGTCAGACTATATGATACAAAAAATGATAAACGAAGATATGGTCGAAGAATATTCATCAGAGTTTTTGGACGAAAACAACGAAAATTCGCACTACACCAAAAACGTATCGGGCTATGTAAAAGACTTGTTTGCAAGCAAAACGCTTGACAACGGAAAAAGTTGGAACAACTATGCCGCAGGTTATATGTGGGGAACTATGGGTTATATTTACAACCCCGACGTTGTAGACCACAACGACATAAAACATTGGGCTGCTATTTGGCAGCAAAAATACAACAACCAAAGCACACTTAAAGACAGCGTACGCGACACTTACTTTTTGGGGCTTGCATACGTTTACAGAGACGAGTTGAATACTTGGGCAAACAGTCTTGACAGCGGAAACATTTCGTTTGAAACTTACAACGAAAAAATAACCGAAATATTAAACCGCACCGACGACGAAACTTTAAGGAAGGTAGAAACCGCTTTGAAAGAAGCAAAAAACAATATCTTCGGTTTTGAGGTAGACAGCGGCAAAAGCGATATGATAACGGGCAAAATAAACATCAACTTTGCGTGGAGCGGCGACGCCGTTTTTGCCATAGACGAGGCGGAAGCGCAAGGCGTAGAGCTTTATTACGCCGTGCCCGAAGAAGCAAGCAACGTCTGGTTTGACGCGTGGGTAATGCCTAAGGGCGCAAACAAGCAACTTGCGGAAGCCTTTGTAAACTACGTCTCTCAGCCGGAAAAAGCCAATGAAAATATGGACTATATCGGCTATACTAGCGTAATTGCAGGCGACGAAGTTTTTGACAGAATGATTGATACCTTTGAACTCTCTACCGAGTGGGAAGAGGGATTGCAAGAAGTCGATTTAAGTTATTTCTTTACCGACTTGTCGGACGGCAGAAGCGCGGTAGTTTATACCGATACGATAGGCAGACAGTTTTCCGCACAGTATCCTGATTTGCCTACCGTCAGCCGTTGCGTGATAATGAGTTACTTCCCTCGCGACGTAGAGGCAAAAGTCAACGAAATGTGGGAGAACGTCCGCGGCGCGGAATTTCCGTGGTGGGTGGTAATTTTGATTGTATTGCTTATAGGCGCATTCGCAGCAATAAAATTACTTTCAAAATATCAAGGACGCAAAAAGCCGAAACAATATAACGGCTATAAAGTTATTTCAAGAGAAAAATAATTTCTACAAAAACACTTTTCCCCGTATATTCCATAACGATAAAATAAAAACAGATACCCTTTGCGAGTGTCTGTTTTGTTATTTAATTATAGTTTAGTTTATCTCAATTATTTCAACTTCAAATAATCTTCCGTCTTTGTTAAGTTGATAACTCGCAATTTCACCTTCTTCCTTACCAATTATCGCTTGCATCAACGGCGAATGCTCTTTAATATATCTAACATTATCACTTGAACGATTTATATTTCCGGTAACTTTTACTATCTCTCCTGTTATTAAATATTTAATACTAATTATAGAATTTCTATTTACAACATAATTTGTATTTTCAATTATATCATTATAGTCTTCAAATTCCAAATCATCTTTGATTTCAACTTCTTTGACTTGGTTCATGATTATTAAATCATTAAGTGTAAGAAGTGTTATATTCATTATTGCAGCTTCTATCTTAGCATTTTCGCTATATCCACATAATGAGACAAAAAAACCTCCATCGAAATTGTTAGCTTTCATAGCCCCATACAGCTCTCTTATTGGTGCAGGTCCTATATTTCTATTTTTATGATGTTTACATTGAACCGCATATCTTTCACCACATTTTTTCAGAACAATATCAATGCCACCATCCCCTGAGCCTTTTGTAACATATGATTCATATCCATTTTTTCTAAAAACTCCTGCAACTTCGCTTTCAAATTTATACGGACTAAGATTTAACCAAAAATCACGAGTTATTCTTTTTTTATATTCTATATATTCTCTTTTACAATGATTGTAGTTAGCAATTCTATCTTCTAATGACTTATCCACATAAATATTTCTTATAGAATTATTACGGTTATATTCATTTATAAAATAATCAGTAGCAAAAGCATATATAAGAGAACCTGGAAATAGACACCCGCCAAACACTACAAAAAATTCTGTATTAAAAACAATTGCACCTATAAATCCAATAACAATTGCAATAATAATGCCAACAATAAAAGACACTAAATAAACATGCTTTTCATTGTCCTTTTGCGCTATGTAATATGCTCTTTTTTGTCTTTCAAGTTCCGCAAAATCACTTTCTTTCAAATTAAAATCTTTAAGTTTTGGTTCTTCCATATAAAAATTTTTATTTACTCTTTTTCATACTAATTTCCAACATAGTCAAAAACTCTTCGTTGGTCTTTGTTTTTGTAAGCAAATCAAAAATATACTCAATTTTGTCAGGTCCTTCGTTTTTGGACAATATTCTGCGCATTGCCCACATATCGTTGCGTTCCCTGTCGTCATACAGCAAATCTTCGCGCCTTGTGCCCGATTTTTCCAAATCGATAGCAGGAAAAATACGTCTTTCGCTCAACTTTCTGTCCAAGTGAATTTCCATATTTCCCGTACCCTTAAATTCTTCGTAAATGACGTCGTCCATTCTGCTGCCGGTGTTTACCAAAGCCGTTGCGATTATTGTAAGGCTGCCGTTGCCCGACGTGTTTCTCGCCGCGCCGAAAAAGCGTTTAGGCTCTCTCAACGCCGCCACGTCAAGTCCGCCGGAAAGCGTCCTGCCCGATGCTTCGCCTACTTGGTTGTATGCCCTTGCAAGTCTTGTAATGCTGTCCAGAAGTATAACAACGTCTTTGCCCGACTCTACCATACGCTTTGCTCTCGTCAAAGTCTGCTCCGCAACTTTTATGTGATGCTCTTGGTCTTGGTCGAAGGTGGAAGAAATTATCTCGCAGCCTTTAACTTCGTTTTCCATATCGGTTACTTCTTCGGGTCTTTCGTCAATAAGCAACATCATAACGTGCAAATCATCTCTGTAATTGTAGATAAGCGATTGCGCAATCTGTTTAAGCAAGGTAGTTTTGCCTGCCTTAGGCGGAGAAACTATCAAGCCCCTCTGCCCCCTGCCTATCGGCGCAACAAGGTCGATTGCGCGAAGTGCAAAATTAAGCGAGTTTTTGCCTTCCAGACGCAGTCTTTTGTTAGGGAAAGTCGCTTTCAAATTTTCAAACAACGGTCTTGCCATTGCCATTTGTACGAATTCTTCAAACGGCACTCCGTTGACGGAAGTGATACTTTGCAGTTTTGCGGATTTCGCTTTATCTTCCTTCCTTGCAAAACCTTCTATAACGTCGCACTCTCTCAGTGATAAATTGCGTATAAGTTGGCCGTCGACAAAAACGTCCTCTCTGCCCGTTCTTAAAAAACCGTATTTCTTCTCTAAAATATCCAACCGACCTTTTACTTCGAAAGGTTCATCAAGTACAGGGTCATCATCATTACGCAAACTTTCTTTACCGTTGACTCCGCCGTTGTTGTCCGCAGTGATTTTAGCGCTTTTGTAAAGTTTATCAATCCACCTGTTGACTTCCGCGCGGTAACTCGACAGTATGTCTTCGGTCGCGCTTTTGGAATATTTTGCCTCCGTCTGCCCCGTCAAAATTTCTTGGATAATCTTCCAATTTTCTTCTTTCTTTTTAGACGTCGGGCTTTGCACGCCAAACGCCTTTGCAAGTTCTCTTATATTATAGATTTTTTTACTTTCATACAATGTTTGAAACTCAGCCATATTGTCAAGTAAAAATTTCTTTTGTTCTTGCGTAATAACTTCTTTCATAACTACTCCTTAAAACTACATTCCAACTCCATCAAGCAAACGCTTGACGGTGCGCCTTGCATAATCATTTCATAACCCAAAGAAAGTTTTATGCAATTTTCGTCAAAGTCTGCCGCGAGAGCATAAGTATTTATAGATATATCGATTTCGCCTACCAGCGTTAAAATTTTGCCTTGCTGTGTCTGACCCTTAGAAAAAAGAAAAGTTGCAGGAAAAGAGCCGAAACGATTGAGAGTAACGACGTCTTTGGAAATGCCGATTTTGCTTGTAGTTTCCGCATAGTCGTCTTGATTTTCCGCATAAGAAATAACGACCGTTTCGCCCTGTCTTTCAATATCGGCATCTGTTACGTATTCTATACAATCGCTGCCGTCGAATACGGATTTTAATTTTAATTGTCCATTCATATATTATTGTAAGATATACATATTATAACACAAATTTTATTTTTGTAAATATTTCGGCAGAAATATACAAAAAAATAAAAAAATCCGCCGTTTTTTGTACAAACGGCGGAAAAAATTTTGTGTTTTTGTTTAATTTTTTGCTTCTTTGTCCCTTTTCAGCATAAGGTCTTTTTGCATAAACACCGAAGGAATAAGTATCGCAAGCGGCATTACAAACAAAAGATTGAGCGCAAGCTGTCCGCCTACGGTAATCGCCAAGAACAGCGAATACAACAACGGTACATTAAGCAGCAATATAATTATCGCATTCAACGACAGCAATGCGTGATTTGCATAAAAGTTGTCGGTAAAGCAATTTACAAGCAAAGATATCGTTGCTATAAACGCAGGCCAGAAGAATAAGAACGACGCGCCCGACAATGCAAAAGTAGTAACAAAGCCGAACAGCAAACTTATAAACGCACCCGCCGTCATATATTCGAATTTAGAAAGCGCGTCTTTGCCGAATTTTTTGACGGCAAACCAAATGATAAGCCCCAATACTATTGCAAAAGACAAAGCAAACGGAATGCCCGAGCAAATTACTCTGACGTAAGTCAACTTCCACGGCACGCCTGCAAAAAGCGCCACGAGATACGACATAATAAAGCCAAACACCGCCGAAGCAATCATCGCGCCGAACACAATGCCCAAAGCAATAAGCAGTTGTTTAACTCTTATTTTGCCTTTTACATAAGCAAAGTAAATCATTACGCCAAATGCAATGACGCCCAAAATTGCAATAACTATTGCAAACGTGTCGGAATACACCGCAAGCACCGTCGGCAAAATATTGAAGAATATGCAATCCTCGTTGGCGTCAAAATAATTCATAACGCCGTATTTTGCATTTTCCGTATATTCCTTAATGATAGGTATAATCTGACTGCCGTAGTGCTGTATACTGCTTTTATTTATATTGCTGTAATTATCGTCAGGTGTGTGATAATAATACAAGTTGTCAAGTACCGCAAAATTTATACCTGCTTTGCCTATGTCAAGTATAGAACTGAAATCGGTAAAGTTAGGCATAACCGTATACACAGCCGTTGCCAAAGAATATGCAAACGGCATATTTGCATTTTGATAAAGTTTAATTACGTTTTTATTTTTCGTGCTTGTTTCAAACATATAAACAGGACCTTTGACGCCCCTTGCTTCTATGTTCATTACGAAATTTACTTTTTCTTTCAAGACGGAGTTGGTTTTTGCTTCCATCTCAGACCCGTAAAGTCCCGTTTCTTCGGCATCGGTGAAACACAGATATATGCTGTTTTGCAACTGACCTTGTTTGTCTTTGTAAAGTCTTGCAATTTCCAACAAAACCGATACGCCGTAACCGTCGTCAGCAGCGCCGTACGACCCCGGGATTTCGCCCGTCCTCGTAGCGTGCCCGCGCGAATCGTAATGCGCCATAAGCAACATACCTACGTCGCTTTTTCCTGCTATCTTTACCCAAAGGTTTTTGAGGTCGTAAGATACCGGTCTATCGTTCTCCAACATACCGTCGGGACTTAAATTATCACTAAATTGATGCTCTTCCGGCGTCCAGTTGTGTTCTTCCACTTCATAGCCAAAGCCTTTTAAGGTGTTAAGCAGATAGAGTCTTACCTCTTCATGATTTTCCGCATCGAAAACAGAGTGCGGTTTTTGACTGATTGTTTTGAGATAGTTTGCCGCGTTTTCTGCAGAAAAACCGTTTAAGTCGTCAGATGAACTCGGCAAGCACATTATGCAAATGCCCAATATAAACGATACCACCATAACGCACGCAATTACTATCCAGTTGATGTATTTTGTTTTCATATTGCCCTCCGCAAAAATTGCGTAGTCATTATATAATACATTTTTGAAAAAATCCACAAAAAATGAACATTTTTGAAAAATTTCATTTTTGAATTATTATAAGAACGAAAACAAAAAGTCCGCAACAGCGGACTTTTTGTTTCTATTCGATTTATTTGCGTTATGCAAAAATTTTATTATACGATACCCTGTGCAATCATCGCTTCCGCAACCTTTTTGAAGCCAGCGACGTTTGCGCCCGCAACCAAATTGTAACCCATATTAAACTCGTTGCAAGCGTCGAGTATTTGTTTGTGAATGTTTACCATTATAGATTTAAGTTTTTCGTCAACTTCTTCTGCCGACCAAGTAAGTCTTTCGCTGTTTTGGCTCATTTCGAGACCTGACACCGCAACGCCGCCTGCATTTACCGCTTTGCTAGGCGCAACCAACACGCCGTGGCTTTGCAGATATGCCAACGCCTCGTTTGTGGTAGGCATATTTGAAACTTCGTTTACAATCTTTACGCCCATTGCGACGATTTTTTCAGCGTCTTCCAACTTAATTTCGTTTTGCGTTGCGCAAGGCATATAAATATCCGCCTTGACGTTGCCCCACGGCTTTTTGCCTGCGACAAACTCTACGCCGAACTTATCGGCATAATCTTTTACTTTGTCGCGGAGAGACGCGCGCATTTCAAGCATATAATCTATCTTTTCGCCTTTTATGCCGTCAGGGTCGTATACGTAACCGTCGGGACCGGAAATGGAAACGACTTTGCCGCCGAGTTCCGTAATTTTGCTTACCGCGCCCCAAGACACGTTGCCGAAGCCGGAAAGCGCAAATACTTTGCCTTTTATACTGTCTTTTTGGTGCTTCAAAACTTCGTTTAAGAAATAAGTCGCGCCGTACCCCGTTGCTTCGGGTCTTATCAAACTGCCTCCGTATGCCAAACCTTTGCCTGTCAAAACACCGTTGTTGAAAGAGCCGACTATGCGTTTATACTGACCGAACAAATAACCTATCTCTTTTGCGCCTACGCCCATATCGCCCGCAGGCACGTCCATATCGTCGCCTATGTGCCTGTAAAGTTCCGTCATAAAACTTTGGCAAAAACGCATAATTTCGCCGTCGGATTTGCCTCTCGGGTCAAAGTCGGAGCCGCCCTTTGCGCCGCCCATAGGCAAACTCGTCAAACTGTTTTTGAAAGTTTGCTCGAAAGCCAAAAACTTCATTATGCTTAAATTTACCGACGGATGAAATCTCAAACCGCCTTTGTAAGGTCCTATTGCATTGTTAAACTGTACTCTGTAACCCGTGTTGACTTGCGGTTTGCCTTTGTCGTCAACCCAAGACACGCGAAACATTACCTGTCTGTCGGGTTCTACCATTCTTTCGAGAACGGCGTTTTTTCTGTAAACTTCTTCATTGGCATTGATGACAGGTTCAAGCGAAGTCAGCACCTCTTTGACCGTCTGCAAAAATTCCGGCTGAGCGGCGTTTTTTGATTCTACCGAAGCAATGACTTCCGATACGTATGACATAATTTAATCCTCCGTTTGTTTTGGATATAAAGCCGTTCTTACGGGTGCAAAATAACCCAACAGGACGCTTTTATCCTTTTGGAAATTATTTTCCTCACAGAAATTTGTTTGCTGGAATTTTATCTATAAGGATAATTTAATTATAAAGCACTGAAATTAAAAGTCAATAGGCATTTGAAAATTTGTGCGTTAATTTACAATAGGTTGTGCGATGGAACACGCCCGTTTTGATTTATAAAGATATTCGACATTGACGAACGTGTTTGCTGCAAACAACAAAACATACTTTTATCAAACTTCGAAACTTTTCTGCTATGTTTTTTAATATTAGCCTTTTTGTAAATTTAAGCATATAAATAGATATGAAAATTTCTGTATATGCAATTGCTAAAAATGAAGAAAAATTTGCAGACGATTGGGTAAACTCTATGAAAGAAGCCGATGAAATAGTCGTGCTGGACACAGGCTCTACCGACGGCACTGCAAAAAAATTGAAATCTTTGGGAGTAAAAGTCAAGACGGAAAAAATTTCTCCTTGGCGGTTTGACGTTGCGCGCAATAAGTCGTTGCAAATGGTTTCGCCCGATACCGACGTGTGCGTATGCACAGACCTAGACGAACGGTTTGAAAAAGGCTGGCGCAAAAAGTTGGAAGATTCTTTTGAAAAAGGCGTAAAACAATACCGCTATCGATATACGTGGTCGTTTAATCCGGACGGCAGCGAAGGCGTTGTTTTTTGGAGCGAAAAAATACACTCTTACGGCGATTTTGTATGGACCCACCCCGTACACGAAGTTTTGCAATATACCAAAAAAGATGGATACAAAAGCAAATTTATAGACGGAATGCAACTAAACCACTATCCCGACGATAAAAAATCGCGCAGCAACTATCTGCCGCTTTTGGAACTGTCCGTAAAAGAATGTCCCGACGACGACCGAAATATGCATTATTTAGGCAGAGAATATATGTTCCGCCGAGATTTCGACAAAGCAATTTCAACACTTGCAAAACATCTTACAATGCCGAAAGCCACGTGGAAAGACGAGCGCTGCGCGTCAATGCGCTATATAGCCAGATGTCTTGCAGCAAAGGCCTCTGCCGCAAACCAACAAGATGACAAAAATAATTTGCCGGCGTCGAAACAAAACTTGCTTTCGCAAGCAGAAAACTGGCTGCTTGCCGCCGTTGCGGAAGCACCTTATCTGCGCGAGCCGTTTATCGACCTTGCAACGCTTTATTACAACAATCAAAATTGGTACGGCGTTATTTACGCCTGCCGAAAAGCGCTTGAAATCAAATCGCGTTCTCTGTCTTACATCAACGAACCTCAAAGTTGGGGCGCATTGCCGTACGACCTGCTGAGCATTGCTTTTTACAACCTAAAAGATTTTGACAATGCAATTTCGGCAGTGAAGCAGGCAATAGCACTTTCCGACGAGCAACGCCTGAAAGATAATCTGAATTTATTTGTAAAAGAAAAAAGTTTGTAACTTATACGAATTTTTAACGGCATAGAACGAAATAAAAAAGACGACCACTTAAGGTCGTCTTTTTTTCTTTTGTTGCCGTAAAACTGCAGTTTTAACAATCAGATAAGGTAAAATTTACAAAAGCAGCAATTAAGTTGCCAAAAATCCTGCGGCACGCAAAGATGCAAGCAATTCATTCAGCGTCGTGCCTACTTCTTCAGACGTAGGAGTACCTTCTACGTCGGCAACCGCGGCAGCAGGTGTAATAGTAGCGGCAGGGCCTGTCGGACCCGTTGGTCCCGTAGGACCTGTTGCTCCCGTAGCGCCTACTGCACCCGCGGCACCTGCAGGGCCGGTTGGACCTGTAGGACCTACCGCACCTGCGGGGCCTGCCACACCTTGAATACCTTGAGGTCCTTGTGCGCCTGTTGCACCGGTAGCCCCTGCGGGACCGGTTGGACCTGTCGGACCGACTTCACCCTGAACACCTTGCGGACCTGCAGGGCCGGTAGCACCCGTAGCACCTGTTGCGCCGCTAGCGCCTGTCAAACCTTGCGGTCCTGTCGGACCTGTTGCACCCATGGCGCCTACAGCACCCACTAAGCCTTGCGGACCTGTAGGACCTGTCGGACCTACCGCACCTGCGGGGCCTGCCACGCCTTGTATGCCTTGAGGTCCTTGTGCGCCTGTTGCACCGGTAGCACCTGTTGGACCTGTAGGACCTTGTATACCCTGAGGACCGGTCGGGCCTGTCGCACCGGTTGCGCCGGTAGCACCTGTCAAACCTTGCGGTCCCATAGGTCCTGTTGCGCCCATTGCACCGCTAGCACCGGTTAAACCTTGCGGACCGACAGGACCTGTCGGACCTACCGCGCCTGCGGGACCTGCCACGCCTTGAATACCTTGAGGACCTTGCGCGCCTGTTGCGCCCGTGGCACCGGTCGGACCTGTAGGACCTTGCAAACCTTGTGGTCCGGTCGGGCCTGTCGGACCGCCGGCAGGGCCCTGCGGACCCGTCGGGCCCTGAATACCTTGCGGTCCGGTTGGGCCAACCAACCCCATAGGACCATTTCTGCCTTGAGGACCTCTCGGTCCCATTGGACCCATTGGACCGGTAGGACCTACTATGACGTTAGGTCTGCATCTATTATTGCAAATACACGGGTTGTGATGGCAAACATTGCAGCAGTTGCTACCGCACCCGAATAAAAAATCAAACATCGTTACCTCTTTGGGCAGCGTCCGTAGTTTTATAAAACACTGCCTAAATTATATTATGTTTTTTAATCCGCACTAAGTTACTTAAAAGACTATTGTGTTTTTTTATTACTTATTTTCACGACCGTTTGGCTTTTTAGCGGACAAAGCAACGGCGTTTGATATTCGATTTGAAACGGTTTTTCAAAACTATTTTCTAAACACATAATAGATGAAATCTATTGTTTTATAAATTGCCTGACAGTATAATAATTATAGAAACAAAAACTTTTACAAGGGGGTACGCATATGAAAGAACTTTATATAGTAACTGGCTCCAACGGACATTTAGGCAACACGATTGTAAAAAAACTTGCCGATATGCACAAGAGCGTACGCTGCCTTGTGCTGCCAAACGACAAACTTAACTCTTTACAGAACGTAAACTGCCAAATCGTTTACGGCGACGTAACCTGCAAAACGTCTTTGCAGCAACTTTTTGACGTGCCAGCCAATGTGGACATAACGGTTATACATTGCGCGGCAATAGTATCGATATCTTCTAAGTACAACAAAAAAGTATACGAAGTAAACGTAAACGGCACTAAAAACGTAGTAGACATAAGTTTGGAGCGAAACGTCAAAAAATTTGTACACGTAAGCAGTGTCCACGCCATTCCCGAAGGCGAAAAAGGCTCTGTAATAAAAGAAATTGACAGTTTTGATAAAGACAGCGTTGTAGGCCTGTATGCAAAAACCAAAGCGGAAGCGTCTCAATACGTGCTTGACAAAACGAAAGAAGGCTTAAACGCCTGCATAGTGCACCCGTCGGGAATTATCGGACCAAACGACTACGGCAACGGACACCTGACGCAGATGATAATGGATTATCTGAACGGCAGACTAACTTCCTGCGTAAAAGGCGGCTACGATTTTGTAGACGTCCGCGACGTAGCCGACGCAGTAATAAATGCCGTAACACTCGGTAAAAAAAGCGAATGCTACGTGCTGTCGGGACACTATATGACGGTAAGAAACGTGCTCGATATTTTGAGCGACGTCAGCGGCAAAAAGAAGATAAAGTCGGTTTTGCCTATATGGTTTGTAAAAACCGTCGCCCCTTTGTGCGAACTTTATTACAAACTGCGCAAACAATCGCCGTTGTTTACAAAGTACTCTCTCTATACCCTTTGCACAAACAGCAACTTTGAAAACGAAAAGGCAAAAATGCAATTAGGCTTTAACCCAAGACCGCTTGAAACTACGCTTAAAGATACGGCGGAATGGCTGACGCAGCACGGCAGAATAAAACCGTCGCGCAAAAAGAAAATCAAACAAAAAGCCGCAAACAAAATTTAACTAACAACGCGGAGCGAATAAGTTCGCTCCGCGTTTTATAACTGTTATTAAACAATAGTATTATTTTATTCTTTTTTTGCAAAAACTCTTTTTGCCGCATTTTGGACACTTCAACTTTCTTTTGGTAAAAGTATGCGTACCGGATACAAAGTCTTTAATGGAAGGCACAAACTTTTCGCCGCAAACGGGACATTCGTATACGCCTGCGTCGACAGTCAAAACACAGCAAACGCTTATGCCCAAAACTATAATTACGGCAGACAATGCTATGCAGACTATTTTAAGCCAGACAGGCGCGTAAATGGTACTCAGCAAAATTATTGCAGTGCCTGCAAGAATCGTGATGACTGCAACCAAAAAAGAAAGCACTATCCGTTTTTTTGCTTCTTTGCCCTTTTTCATTAAATCGACGACTATATATTCTTCTGCATTTTCTTTGTAATTTTCCGCGCTTAAACGCTCGCCCGACAGCAGTTCGTTTATGCTTACCCGATACAGTTTGCTTAGCATTTGCAAAATTTCTACGGGAGGTAAATAATTTCCGTTTTCCCAACGGGACACGGTTTTGTTGGTAACGCCTATTTGCTCGCCCAACTCGTCCTGCGTCAATTTATTTTCTTTTCGCAATTCTGCCAAAAAACTTCCTACCTTTTGCATATCCATATATAACGCCTCCTTTTGACAAATATAATATAGCATACAGACGCTAAAAATTATTTACCATAAACAGCGAATTTACAACTTAATTTATAAATAACGATTTTACATTATACAATTTTGCAAAAAATCTTATAACAACAAAAACCGTACCTTTCGGTACGGTTTTTTTGTTTGACTTAATAAGTCTTAATTGTTTTTTAAGATTATTTCAAAATCTTGGAAACAACGCCTGAACCTACTGTTCTGCCACCTTCACGGATAGCGAAACGAAGACCTTCTTCGATAGCGATTGGAGTGATAAGTCTTACGGTAAGTTTAGTGTTGTCGCCAGGCATAACCATTTCTACACCCTTGTCAAGTTCGATTGAACCGGTAACGTCAGTAGTTCTGAAATAGAACTGCGGACGGTAACCGTTGAAGAACGGGCTATGGCGGCCGCCTTCGTCTTTGGTCAATACGTATACTTGAGATTCAAACTCAGTGTGAGGGTGGATAGTACCCGGTTTAGAAAGTACTTGACCTCTTTGGATTTGGCTTCTTTCAATACCGCGGAGCAATGCGCCGATGTTGTCGCCTGCATATGCTTCGTCAAGAAGTTTACGGAACATTTCAACACCCGTAACAACGCTGGTCTTAGGTTTGTCTTGGAGACCTACGATTTCTACAGGGTCTTGAACTTTAACAGTACCTCTTTCTACACGACCGGTAGCAACAGTACCGCGGCCTGTGATGGTAAATACGTCTTCGACTGGCATCAAGAAAGGTTTGTCGGTTGCGCGTTCCGGAGTAGGAATGTAAGCGTCAACTGCTGCCATAAGTTCTTTAATGCAATCGAATTCAGGGCTGTCGATTGATTTACCTGCAGTAGCGGCATCCAAAGCAACTTTTGCGCTGCCTTTGATAATCGGGATGTCGTCGCCAGGGAATTCATATTTAGAGAGCAAGTCTCTGACTTCCATTTCAACGAGGTCGATAAGTTCAGGGTCGTCAACGAGGTCAACCTTATTCATAAATACTACGATGTAAGGAACGCCAACCTGACGAGCGAGCAAGATGTGCTCACGAGTTTGAGGCATAGGACCGTCTGCTGCGGAAACAACGAGGATTGCGCCGTCCATTTGTGCAGCGCCGGTAATCATGTTTTTAACGTAGTCCGCGTGGCCCGGGCAGTCAACGTGCGCATAGTGTCTTGTATCTGTTTGATATTCAACGTGTGCGGTATTGATAGTAATACCTCTTTCTCTTTCTTCCGGTGCTTTATCTATTTGGTCGTAGCGCATTGCTTCGGCTTTGCCTTGCATTGCCATCGTCATAGTGATAGCAGCCGTAAGAGTAGTTTTACCGTGGTCAACGTGACCGATGGTTCCGATATTGACGTGCGGTTTGCTTCTGTCAAATTTCGCTTTTGCCATTTTTAATCCCTCCTTAGATTAATTACTAAATTAGATATTTTGATTATACAATAAAATTATTTTTTTGGCTATAAAATTTATTTGTTTTCTTTGTTTCTTTCGCCCGAAACTTTTTCCATAATGCTCTTAGGCACTTCTGCATAGTGGCTGAACTGCATAGAGAAGTTTCCGCGGCCTTGTGTTCTGCTTCTGAGGTCTGTTGCGTAACCGAACATTTCCGCAAGCGGGATAAACGCGTTTACCACCTGCACGCCGTTGCGCAACTCTATACCGTTGATGTTGCCGCGACGGGAACTTACGTTGCCCATTATGTCGCCGAGATATTCTTCCGGCATAGTTACTTCAACTTTCATCATAGGTTCTAGCAAAACAGGATTTGCTTTTCTTACCGCTTCTTTGAACGCCAAAGAGCCTGCAATCTTAAACGCCATTTCAGACGAGTCGACTTCGTGGTAACTTCCGTCGTATACGGTAACTTTGAAGTCCACTACTTCGTAACCTGCGATAGGTCCGTTGAGCGACGCTTCTTTAATACCGTTGTTGATAGGCTGAATATATTCCTTAGGAATGCTTCCGCCGACGGTTTCGTCAACAAACTCGTAGCCTTTGCCTGCTTCCTGCGGTTCCATACGGATTTTACAATGACCGTATTGACCTTTACCGCCCGATTGACGCGCATATTTGCCTTCCGCTTCAACTGCCTTGCGGATAGTTTCGCGGTAAGAAACTTGCGGTCTGCCGACGTTTGCCTCTACCTTAAACTCGCGAAGAAGTCTGTCTACGATAATTTCAAGGTGAAGTTCGCCCATACCTGCGATGATGGTTTGTCCCGTTTCCGCATCGGTGTAAGTTTTGAAAGTCGGGTCTTCTTCTGCAAGTTTAACGAGAGCCATCGTCATTTTTTCCTGACCTTGTTTTGTTTTAGGCTCGATTGCAACCTTAATAACAGGCTCAGGGAAGACCATGTTTTCCAAACATACAGGATGGTCGAGGTCGCAAAGCGTGTCGCCCGTGGTTGTGTCTTTAAGTCCTACCAACGCAACGATTTCGCCTGCGTAAGTCTCAGGGATTTCTTCTCTTTGGTTAGAGTGCATTTGAAGTATACGGGTTATTCTTTCCTTTTTGTTTTTGGTAGAATTCAATACGTAACTTCCAGCCTGCATCGTACCGCTGTATACACGGTAATATGCAAGTTTGCCTACAAACGGGTCTGCAACGATTTTGAATGCAAGACCGCACAGCGGCGCGTTGTCGTTTGTTTGTCTTTCAATCTTCTTGTCTTCGTCCTTAGGGTCAAAACCAACTACGTGGTTTACGTCCACAGGTGAAGGCAAAAAGTCGGTAATGGCGTCAAGCAATTTTTGTACGCCCTTGTTTTTGTAAGACGAACCGCAAAGCACAGGGTTGAGTTCCATAGCCAAAACTGCCGAGCGAATGCCCGCTTTTATTTCTTCTTCGGTAAATTCTTCTCCGTTGAAGAATTTTTCCATAAGAACTTCGTCTCTGCCTGCGATAAATTCGATGAGTTCTGCTCTGCATTGCTGTGCGTATTCCAACATATCCGCAGGAATTTCGCCCTCGTCTATCTTGCTGCCTGTCGGGTCGTTGTAGAAATACGCCTTCATTTTTACAAGGTCTACGAGACCTTTGAAAGTTTCTTCCTTGCCGATAGGCAACTGAATAGGCATAGCGTTTGTTTTGAGCCTTTCTCTCATCATTTGTATAACGTTTTCAAAATTGGCGCCGTTAATGTCCATTTTGTTGACGTATGCGATACGCGGAACACCGTACTTTGTTGCTTGGTGCCAAACGGTTTCGCTTTGCGGCTCTACGCCGCCTTTCGCGCAAAATACAGCAACTGCGCCGTCGAGAACGCGAAGCGACCTTTCTACTTCAACGGTAAAGTCAACGTGTCCCGGGGTGTCAATCAAATTGATGCGGTAGTCTTTGCCTGTGCCGTTGTTGTGCCAGTTGACCGTGGTTGCAGCGGAAGCAATGGTTATACCCCTTTCCTGCTCTTGAACCATCGAGTCCATCGTAGCGTTTCCTTCGTGAACTTCACCGATTTTTCTTGTCTTACCGGAGAAGAACAAAATACGTTCGCTTGTAGTTGTTTTTCCTGCGTCGATGTGCGCCATAATACCGATATTACGGACGTCTTCGAGTTTATATTTTCTTGGCATATCTTTCTCCCGTAATTACCAGCGATAATGAGCAAACGCCTTGTTTGCTTCTGCCATACGGTGCATATCTTCTTTCTTTTTGAAAGCAGCGCCGGTTTGATTGAAAGCGTCCATAAGTTCGCCTGCAAGTCTTTCGGTCATTACTTTTTCACCGCGTTTTCTTGCGGAAACGGTTATCCAACGGATAGCCAAAGTCTGTCTTCTTTCAGGTCTGATTTCCATAGGTACCTGATAGTTTGCACCGCCGACCCTTCTTGCTTTTACTTCAAGCATAGGCATAACGTTTGTCATTGCTTGGTTAAAGACGTCCAACGGGTCTTGATTCATTTTGTTTTGTATAATTTCAAAAGCGCCGTACACAATCTTTTGTGCAGTACCTTTTTTGCCGTCCAGCATAATTTGGTTTACAAGTTTTGTTACAACCTTGCTACCGTACACCGGATCAGGCAGTACGTCCCTTTTAGGAACTCCGCTTCTTCTTGGCATATTTACCTCCTTAAAATTTTCTTCTTAAACTTTTGACGGCTAACTCAACCGACAATTAATAATTGTCAAACAAGTATCGATATTAAACGGCAAACGCTAAAATGCGACTTTCCGTCTTTTGCATTTGTCAACCGCAAAATAACTTTCGGTTTGCAAATTTTTGATACTCCTGTGCAAATTTAATCGGCGGGAGAACCTTCTGCTTTTAAGCATACTGCAATCAATCGGTTTATAACATCCGACTAAATTGAAATATAAACTTATTATTTACCGCGTTTTGCACCGTATTTGCTTCTCGACTGTTTTCTGTTGGCAACGCCTGCCGCGTCGAGAGTGCCTCTTACGATGTGGTAACGCACACCAGGCAGGTCTTTAACCCTGCCGCCTCTGATAAGAACAACGCTGTGTTCCTGCAAATTGTGGCCTTCGCCGGGAATGTAGCAAGTACCTTCCATACCGTTGGTACGGCGAACTCTGGCAATTTTTCTGAGAGCCGAATTAGGTTTTTTAGGCGATGTGGTAGTAACGTTCAAGCAAACGCCTCTTCTTTGCGGACAGTTGTCCAAAAGCGGAGTTTTGCTTTTGAAAGTTTCCTGTTCTCTGCCTTGCCTAATAAGTTGGTTAATCGTTGGCATTTCTTTACCTCCTTTCAATATTGTCGGATGCCTTTTTAAGTAGGCATTTTATATTGAACCGTTTCCGATACAATAACAAATTATTTTTTAAGTATGCCTATCACCGCGCAAGGAACTTCTATTTCGCAAAGTTTTGCAAACTCTGCCCTTGTGCCGCATACTTCTGCCTTAACGCCGTAAGTTTTTGCTTCCGCCAAAACTTTTTTGTTAAAGTCCGCTTCGCAGTCGGTCGCAAGATAAATTATTTTTACGTTGCCTTCTATCAAATGTCGGTTTACCTGTCTTACGCCCGCCACATACTTGTTTGCCTGCAAGTCGGCAATCAAATTTTTCATAGCGATTTATTGTACCAATATAAGCCGAAACTGTCAATCGTTTTAATGTTCTGAGCCGTACAAGTTGCGCACATTTGACTTTGCGCTAAAAAATTATTGTTGTTAATTTTGTCCCATAAACTTTACTTTTAATCATTTATAAAAAACGGCCGAGCGAAACGACCGACCGTATGCAATTTAAGCTGCTTATCTCCGTTTTTTATATTGAAGATATTTAACGACTCTTACAAACGAATATATAAGAGTCATAATGCCTATCGCCGTCAACATAAACACAACGCAGGTAATAGGACTGAATATAGATATAAACTGCCATAAACCCATGACGTCTCCGACTTGTACGGAATAAATTAAAAGGCATATTCCGACCGGCATTAGCGTAAACATTATTCCGAACATAAACGGAAGAATAAATATAGACACGATGGGAAATACGTCGAAAACCGAAAACTCCGCCAACATACCGCCCAGTATGAAGAACGCCCCCAAAAACCACGGTATATCGGGAGTAAGGTAAACGTGCATACAAATTATGCCTATGCCTGCCGCTATTGCAATAAAGCCCATAACCAAACCGCCTATGCGGTTGGTATCGAAGTAACCGAATTTGCTTGAAACTATATTATCAAAATAACTGTCGTCGTATTTGCTTGCTCTTTTGACTTTTGTTTTCTTCGCTTTATTGCTTGCGTCTGCATTTTTAATTTTTGCTTTCTTTTGTTTTCTGTCCTTGTCTACTTCCACTATTTTAACAATATCGCCAAGCAAATCAGGCAAAACGTACGCATCGGCAATAGGTATAGTTGCTTTTACCGATATGCTTTCGTTGCTTTTCAACTCGATAATCATATTGTAAAAGTTTTGGTACTTGTCTTTGAACACTAAAATCGATTCCAACAAATAACGCCTTATATATCTGCTTTTACCGTTATTTTTTACTACGACATAATTTTCGTAAATTGTAAATGCATTTTCTCTGCCGATGTTGCCCGCGGCATACTTCACCTGCTCAATAATACGCCGTTCATCTGCGTCTTTACCTTTGACGGCCCCTTTGCGCACTGCAAAAGCCATAAACTTATCCCAAAGCCCGAAGATGGAAAACACAAGAATAAGTTCGCACACAAACAAAGCAAACGTAGCCGACGGCAGCCATGCAAGCAATAAAGACGGCTCTCCCGCTCTTATCGTCAGTACGAGAGTACGCAAATACCATACAGGCAATAAAACAGCCACTATTGTCAAAAAAAGGCCTATGGGCGACAGCACATTTTTTTTCAGTTTGTCCAACTTGCTTTCGGCCTTAGGACCTTCCGGCATAATCTGACTGTTATCAACGCCGTAAAGCCACTTGCCCAGGTCATACCTGTCGTCTTGATTGAAACTTGTATATTCATTTTTTTGATTATCGTCCATAAAACATACCTTTTTTTCAAAAAAATCAACTTATGCAAATAAACCGCCTACCGCATAAAACGGCAGGCGGCAATAAATTTTATTTAATAAAACACAGAATATTACTGTTCATTTAGTAAACAAATTTTTTTATTGTTTTTTATTAGCAACATTTGCTGCAATTAAAATCGTTTGCCGCCGTTTTAAGCATAATGCTTAATCATTCTTCTTCAACGATTTTTTCCGCAGTGTCGTCCGCAGAGTAATCTACGTTGGATTGAACTTCTATATTGCGGTATTCTTTCAGACCGGTGCCGGCAGGTATAAGTTTACCTATAATTACGTTTTCTTTAAGTCCGTGCAACGCGTCTACTTTGTTGCGGATTGCCGCTTCCGTCAAAACTCTCGAAGTTTCTTGGAAGGCTGCGGCAGCAAGGAAACTGTCTGTTGCCAACGACGCCTTTGTAATACCCAGCAAAGTTCTCTTTGCTGCGGCAGGGCGTCCGCCTTTTTCCAAAGCAGCCATATTTTCGTCGTCAAACTTGAAGATATCTACAAGTTCGCCCGGGAGCAAATCCGTATCGCCGGAGTCCTCTACCTTAACCTTGCGCAACATTTGTCTGACGATTACTTCAACGTGCTTGTCGTTGATTTCAACGCCTTGCATACGGTAAACCGACTGAACTTCTTTAACGAGATATTCCTGTACGGCTTTTATGCCCTTAGTCCTAAGCAAGTCTTGCGGATAAACACTGCCCTCGGTAAGAATGGTTCCTGCCTCGACAACGTCGCCGTCGTTTACTTTAAGACGCGAACTTTTTGCAATTTGATAAGTTTTGCCTTCTCCGTTAGGGTTGCTTACGACGATTTCGCGTTTGTTGTCGCTGTCTACAATGGAAACAGTACCGTTTACTTCGCAAACGAGAGCAACGCCCTTAGGCTTTCTTGCTTCAAACAATTCTTCGATACGCGGCAAACCACGCGTGATATCCGCACCGGTTGCGACACCGCCCGTGTGGAAGGTACGCATTGTCAACTGTGTACCAGGCTCGCCGATACTTTGAGCGGCAATTACGCCGACTGCTTCGCCGAGGTTGACAGGTTTGCCGTTTGCCATATTTTTGCCGTAGCACTTAGCGCATATGCCTTGTTTTGATTTACAGGTAAGAATAGACCTTACGAAAACCTTTTCTATACCCGCTTTTGTAATTGCCTTTGCTTGGTCATCGTTAATCATAGTATCAGCAGGTACGATAACTTCGCCCGTTGCAGGGTTTACTACGTCGTCGATAGTCCATCTGCCGGCAATTCTGTCTTCCAACTTCTCAATGACTTCTTCTTTTTTGTCGCCGGTTATTGCAGAAACCCAAACGCCTTGTGCGTGTGAACCTGCACAGCAGTCTTCTTCGCGTACTATTACGTCTTGGCTGACGTCTACCAGACGGCGGGTCAAATAACCCGAGTCTGCCGTTTTAAGCGCCGTATCGGCGAGACCTTTACGACCGCCGTGCGACGAAATAAAGTATTCCAAAACAGACAAGCCTTCGCGGAAGCAAGCCTTGACAGGCAGCTCTATCGTCTTACCGCTAGGGTCGGACATAAGTCCGCGCATACCGGACAACTGTCTTATCTGGTTCATATTACCGCGGGCACCGGAGTTTGCCATCATCCAAATAGGGTTAAACTTAGACAGCGTGCCTTTCATTTTGCCGGTAACTTCGTTGGTTGCGTTTTCCCAAACGGAAACGACTTGTTTATATCTTTCTTCGTCGGTTATGAAGCCTTGTTCGTACATATCTTCGATTTCGACGACTTTCTTTTCCGCATTGTTGATAATTTCAGGTTTTTCCTTAGGAATGTGCATATCGAACACGCTTGTGGTGATTGCGCCGATAGTGCTGTATTTATATCCCAAAGCCTTAATTTTATCAAGCAGTTCTGCCGTAGGAGTAGTGCCTTTGAGTTTGAAGCATTTTGCAACGATGTCTTTCAACTGATTTTTGCCGACCAAAAAGTCTATTTCATACTTCAAGGCGTCTTCTTTGGTTTTTCTCTCTACGTAACCGAGGTCTTGCGGAATTGCCTCGTTAAAGATAATTCTGCCGACGGTGGTTTTTACTATACCGGTAATCTTTTCGCCGTTGAACTCTTTTGTAACTCTTACGTTGATAAGCGCCTGCAACTCGACTTCGCCCACCTGATAAGCCATAATTGCCTCGTCGGGGTCGGAGAAGAATTTGCCTTCGCCCTTTGCGCCTTCCTTGTCGATGGTAAGGTAATAACTACCCATAACCATATCCTGCGAAGGAAGCACGACAGGCTGACCGTCGGACAACTTCAAGATATTGTTGCTTGCAAGCATAAGATATCTTGCCTCTGCCTGTGCCGCAACCGAAAGCGGAACGTGCACTGCCATTTGGTCGCCGTCGAAGTCGGCGTTGAACGCCGTACAAGCGAGCGGATGAAGTTTAAGCGCGCGGCCTTCTATCAAAACAGGTTCGAACGCCTGAATTGAAAGTCTGTGCAGCGTAGGCGCACGGTTTAAGAGAACAGGATGGTCTTTGATGACTTCTTCCAAAACGTCCCAAACTTTGCTATCTGCTCTTTCTACCCTGCGTTTTGCGCTCTTTATGTTGTTGCATTGGTTTGTTTCCACCAACTTTTTCATAACGAACGGCTTAAACAATTCCAACGCCATTTCCTTAGGTAAACCGCATTGGTGAAGTTTAAGTTCCGGACCTACGACGATAACACTACGACCCGAGTAGTCTACGCGCTTACCGAGCAAGTTTTGACGGAAACGGCCTTGTTTGCCGCGGAGCAAACCGGAAAGAGATTTAAGTTCTCTGTTGCCTGCACCGGAAACGGCTTTGCCGCGTCTGCCGTTGTCTATAAGACCGTCAACCGCCTCCTGCAACATACGCTTTTCGTTGCGAATGATGATGTCAGGCGCGTTTATTTCTTTAAGTTTTTTAAGACGGTTGTTTCTGTTTATAACTCTGCGATAAAGGTCGTTGAGGTCGCTGGTTGCAAATCTGCCGCCGTCCAGCTGTACCATAGGACGAAGTTCCGGCGGAATTACAGGCAGCACGTCCAAAATCATCCACTCCGGTTTGTTGCCGGATTTGCGGAAAGACTCGACGATTTCTATACGCTTTACTGCGCGGAGTTTCTTTTGACCGCTTGATTTTTCTATAATTTCTTTAAGTTGTTTTGCTTCCGCATCGAGGTCTACTTCTTGCAGCAATTCTTTAATTGCTTCCGCACCCATACCTACGCGGAAAGACTTTGCGCCGTACATTTCCTTAGCGTCGCTGTACTCTTTGTCGGTAAGCACTTGCTTTTTGGAAAGCCCCGTATCGCCCGGGTCAAGTACGATAAAACTTGCAAAGTACAAAACCTGTTCCAAAATTTTAGGCGATATATCAAGCAATAAACCCATACGCGAAGGCACGCCGCGGAAGTACCAAATATGAGATACAGGTGCGGCAAGTTCTATATGCCCCATTCTTTCACGACGGACTTTTGCCTTTGTTACTTCGACGCCGCACTTGTCGCAGACAACGCCCTTGTAACGTATTCTCTTATATTTACCGCAATGACATTCCCAGTCCTTGGTAGGTCCGAAAATTCTTTCGCAGAACAGACCGTCTTTTTCGGGTTTCAAAGTACGGTAGTTGATGGTTTCCGGTTTGGTAACTTCACCGTGAGACCATTCTCTGATTTTTTCAGGAGATGCGATACCGATTTGTATAGAATCGAAATTGTAAAGTTCAAACATAATCTTTCTCCTTATTCTTCGTCGTCATCACTGTCAAACAGTGAGTCTATTTCGAAACTGTCGCCGAATCCGTCGTCGCTGTCGCCGAAACTGAAATCGTCTTCCACAACGCCCGCGCCGATTTCTTCGTCAAAGGTGAGTTCCACTTCTTTTCTGTCGTCGGTTGATTTGATTGCCGCTTCGAGCATATCTTGCTCGTCCTCAATCATCTCGCCGATTGCGACTTCTTCTTTGTCTTCGCTCAAAACTTTTACGTCAAGCGCCAAAGACTGCAACTCTTTAATAAGTACCTTAAATGCTTCCGGTATGCCCGGGTCTGCAATATTTTCGCCTTTGACTATGCTTTCGTAAGTCTTGACACGGCCTACGATATCGTCGGATTTGACAGTCAAAATTTCCTGCAAAATGTTGGTTGCGCCGTATGCTTCCAATGCCCAAACTTCCATTTCGCCGAAACGCTGTCCGCCGAATTGCGCTTTACCGCCCAAAGGCTGCTGCGTAACAAGGCTGTAAGGTCCTATGCTTCTTGCGTGAATCTTATCGTCAACCAAGTGGATAAGTTTAAGCATATACATATAACCTACGGTTACGCGGTTTTCAAACGGCTGACCTGTTCTTCCGTCGTACAAAATAACTTTGCCGTCTACTTTGCCCGTATCAGGGTTAGTCATACAATTTTGCTCGAACAATTCTTTAATATCGGCTTCCGTCGCACCGTCGAATACAGGTGTGGAAACCTTCCAGTCAAGCATTTTTGCAACCAAGCCCAAGTGAACTTCCAAAACCTGACCGATATTCATACGGCTAGGTACGCCCAACGGGTTAAGCACGATTTGCAGCGGCGTGCCGTCTTCCATAAACGGCATATCCGCCTCCGGCAAGATACGCGAAATAACGCCCTTGTTTCCGTGGCGTCCCGCCATTTTGTCGCCGACGGTAATCTTTCTCTTTTGCGCAATGTAAACTCTAACCAATTTGTTTATACCAGGGTCGAGTTCGTCCTTGTTTTCTCTCGTAAAGATTTTTACGTCTACTACGATACCGCCTTCGCCGTTAGGAACGCGCAAAGAAGTATCTCTTACTTCCCTCGCCTTTTCGTTGAAGATTGCACGCAAAAGTCTTTCTTCGCTGGTAAGCTCCGTCTCGCCCTTAGGAGTAACTTTACCTACCAAAATATCGCCCGGTCTTACTTCCGCGCCTATGCGGACGATGCCGTCTTCGTCAAGGTCTTTAAGCGCGTCTTCGCCCACGTTAGGAATATCTCTCGTGATTTCTTCCGCGCCGAGTTTTGTATCTCTCGTTTCGATTTCGTGTTCTTCTATATGAATGGAAGTAAACACGTCTTCTTTAACGAGTTTTTCGCTTATAAGTATTGCGTCCTCGTAGTTATAGCCTTCCCACGACATAAAGCCTATCAGGATATTTTTGCCGAGTGCAAGCTCTCCGCCTTCGGTAGAGTGTCCGTCGGCAAGGGTGTCGCCTTTAAGCACTACGTCGCCTACGCTGACGATAGGTTTTTGATTTATGCAAGTGCCTTGGTTGCTTCTTACAAACTTTTTGAGTTGGTAAGAATGAACTTCGCCTTTTGCGTCCTTAACGCAAATTTCGTCTGCGGTGCTGCGCGTTACCACGCCGTCGGTTTTGGAAAGCACCATTACGCCGCTGTCGCGCGCAATGCGGTACTCGGTGCCTGTGGCAACTATAGGCGCCTCAGTTTTGAGAAGCGGCACTGCCTGTCTTTGCATGTTGGAGCCCATAAGCGCACGGTTTGTATCGTCGTTTTCCAAAAACGGAATAAGGCTTGTCGCAACGGAAATAAGCTGTTTAGGGCTTACGTCCATATAGTCGACGACTTCCGCAGGGAACTCCGCAATGTCTTCTCTATGACGGCAGTTTACGCGCTCTTTTAGGAAAAAGCCTTTTTCGTCCAACGGCTCGTTGGCTTGCGCTACTATGTAATTATCTTCTTCGTCTGCCGTAAGATAATCTATATTGTTTGTTACCATATGTTTGACTTTATCTACCTTTCTGTAAGGCGACTCGATAAAGCCGTATTCGTTTATTCTTGCATAAGTTGCAAGAGAAGTGATAAGACCGATGTTTTGACCTTCAGGCGTTTCTATCGGGCACATACGGCCGTAATGCGAGTGGTGAACGTCGCGGACGTCGGAAGTAGCCCTGTCTCTGTTGAGACCGCCAGGTCCCAATGCAGACAGCTTTCTCTTGTGGGTAAGCTCAGCAATAGGGTTTGACTGGTCCATAAACTGCGACAACTGCGAAGAACCGAAAAATTCTTTAATAGCGCTGGTAACAGGTCTTACGTTGATGAGCGATTGCGGAGTGGCTTTGTCGATTTCCTGAATTGCCATTCTCTCTTTAATGACTCTTTCCAAACGGCTGATACCCACGCGGAATTGATTTTGAAGCAATTCGCCAACGCTTCTTACGCGGCGGTTGCCCAAGTGGTCGATATTGTCCACACAGCCCAAACCGTTTTTGAGGTTGAGGTTGTAACTTACCGTTGCGATAATGTCTTCTCTTGTTATGTGTTTAGGCGTAAGTACGTCTACGCTGTCTTTAATTGCTTGGTAAACCGATTGTTTGTCCGTGTTGCTCTCCAAAATTTTGTTGAGTTCCGCAAGATTTGCAAATTCCAAAATACCGAGTTCCTTAGGATTTACGTCGGCAAAATCTTTATTGTATTTATTGAGATAATACTTCAAATCTACAACGCCGTTGCCTATTACTTTAACCTTTTGTCCGTTGGACTCTACGTAAACGACGTTTACGCCGCTGTGCTGTATTTCATACGCCTTGTCTGCGTCAAGTTTTTCGCCTGCTTTTGCGACAACTTCGCCCAACGGTGAAACAGCGTCTTCGGCAAGCACAAAGCCTTTGGTTCTGTTTGCCAAAGAAAGTTTTTTGTTGAATTTATATCTGCCCACGCGTGCCAAGTCGTAACGCTTAGGGTCAAACAGCAAATCGTTAAGCTGTTTTTTGACCGATTCGTCGGTAGGCACTTCGCCCGGGCGAACTCTCTTATAAAGTTCTACCAAACCTTCTCTTTCGCTCTTAGTTATATCTTTTTCTATAGTCTTTTCAAGATTTTCGTCGGTGCCGAAAACTTCCAAAATCTGTTCGTCGGTGCCCAAACCGATTGCGCGCAGCAAGACGGTTGACGGCAACTTTCTGTTTCTGTCAACGTGCACCCACAATACGCCGTTGGAATCGGTTACAAACTCCAACCAAGCGCCGCGGTTAGGGATAACCGTGGTGTCGAACATTTCTTTGCTTTCGAATTTATCTTTATTTTTTGCGGCGTACACGCCCGGCGACCTTACAAGCTGACTTACGACTACGCGCTCTGCGCCGTTGATGATAAAGGAACCGTTGTCCGTCATTAAAGGGAAGTCCCCCATAAAGACTTCTTGGTCTTGAATCTCGCCTGTGTCTTTACGCAAAAGCCTTACTTTGATTTTCAAAGGGCTGGCGTAAGTTGCGTCCCTTTCTCTGCACTCCGCTTCGGAATACTTAGATTTTTCGTCGAGAGTATGCTCCATAAAATACAACTCGAAATGTCCGCTGTAATCCTGAATCGGAGAAAAATCCTTAAAGACTTCCGCAATGCCTTCGCGCATAAACGTTTCGTAAGAATTTTTTTGCACTTCGATTAAGTTAGGAATATCCAAAACGTCCTTAATCCGTGAAAAAGTCATTCTTTCGCGTTTGCCGAATTTTACTGGATGAATGTTTGCCATTTACACTCCTTCTCCTTCTAAAAAAGATAAAACTACACAACGAATGTGAGGCATTTTTACATATAACAACAGGTTCTTTCAAAATAATTGCCCGTAAAAAAGGACAAAAGGACACTTTACTACACGATAATAATGCATTTCATATCATAGCATAAGGCAAGTCAATAGTCAAACATAATTTTTCAAAAAAATAAACTTTTTTTGTCAAAAAAGAATATACGGCAAAAATAATTAATATCTTTTTTATTTTAATATAAAACCAAACCGCAACGCACTTCCCCTATCACTATTTACCTGACAATCCGTCCTTAATTTTTCGCTTTTGACTAACAACCTTAATTCTCATCTAAAAAGTACAGTTTGCAAGCAATTTATTTTTTGCAAACAAAATCGAGCGCGGCGCTTCTCCGACACCAAAAAAACTTCGCACCGTTTGCTTATATTGCCTGCTGTGCAAATGAAAACTTATATAACCCTCAAACTCGGAAGTTTTTTTGAAAGCCTTGAATATGCTTTTGATTTGTGCTAAATTATAACTAAGGAAAAATTTATGAGACTTGACAAATTTTTGAAAGTATCGCGCATACTCAAAAGGCGCACCGTGGCAAACGAGGCCTGCACCAACGGCAGAGTAACGGTAAACGGCAGAACGGCAAAACCATCGGTAAAATTAAAAAGCGGCGACGTTGTGGAAATTGCATTCGGCAACGGCAATTTGAAGTTTGAAGTTTTGGAACTGTTTGAAACTTCCAAAAAAGCCGACGCCGACAGAATGTTCAGAATTATAGAAGAATAATTTTTTTAACGGAAACGTAAAAATTCCCCTATTCATATTAAAGATAATTTATTTATAAATAAGGGCGTAGCAAAAATTTAAGTATCGTTATATAAGCAAAAAATTACTTCCATTACTTTAACAATCTATAAAACCAACGGAGGCGAACGGAAGAAAAATGAGAAGCGCAGTTATAGTTGCAGGCGGGCAGAGCAGCCGTTTTGAAAAGAACAAACTTTTTGCGTCGTTGTACGGCAAAACTCTTGTAGAAGTTGCGGTCGGCAACTTTTTAGGCATTGCCGACGAAATCGTGCTTGTTGTAAACGAAAAAGATATGAGCCGTATGATTTTGCTTTTTTCCAACACAAAAGTAAAACTGACGGTCGGCGGACATACGCGTACGCAATCGGTATTAAATGGGTTAAATGCCCTTTCAAAAGACAGTACGGTTGTAGCAATTCACGACGGCGCAAGACCTTATGCGTCGCAAAAACTAATTAAAAATTGTTTTGAAACTGCGGAAAAATGCGGCTCGGCAATTCCCGTAATAAACGCAGTAGACACCGTATATATAAACGACCCCGACGGCGTGAAGTTTGCCGACAAAAGTAAGGTCTGCAAAGTGCAAACTCCGCAGACTTTTAATACTCAAAAAATAAAAGAAGCATATCAAAAACGCGATTTGGTAAAAAGTTATTCCGACGACTCGCAGGTATATCTCGATTGTTTCGGCAAAATAGAATTTGTGCAAGGCGAAACGCAAAACATAAAAATAACCTATCCGTCGGATTTATACAGCACTTCGATAGGCAACGGCTTTGACGTTCACCCGTTAAAAGCAGGCAGAAAGTTGATTTTGTGCGGAGTTGAAATCCCTTTTGATTTGGGTCTTGACGGACACAGCGACGCCGACGTTGCCGTGCACTCAATTATGGACGCAGTGCTTATGAGCATAGGAGAGCGCGACATAGGCGTACAGTTTCCCGACGGCGACAGCAGATATAAAGATATTTGCAGTATGACGTTGCTTGAAAAAGTCGCAAAAACGGCAACGGAAAAAAACGCAAGCGTACAAAGCATAAGTTGCGTCATTATGGCGGAAGAACCTAAACTTGCAAGTTACATTCCGCAAATGTGCAAAAACGTCGCGCAAGTTTTGCGTCTGCCCGAAAGCCGAGTAAACATAAGCGCCACCACAACGGAAAAACTCGGCATAATAGGAAACAAGCAAGGCATCGCCGCGCAGGCAGTTTGCTTAACGCAGTTATAAATAAAAAAGTTTAACAAACTCAAAAAAATTATTTTAACAAAACAAAGCATATAACGCTAACCAAAAAGCCGCCCGCACGGGCGGCTTTTTGGTTAGTTAAAAATAATCTGTCTTATGGTAATTGTAATACTTAATAAAAAGTCCGCGGTTTTGCGGACTTTTTTTACTAAAAATTTATATCGTTAAAAATACTATTTTTTATCTCTGTCTATAACAAGTATGGCAACGATTGCAACGATAAGCACTATCGTGTCGGCAATGACAAGCGGCTGCGGAAATTGCCAAAAGAAACTTACCACCATAAACACAGCGCACACTATAACTATTGCAAGCAATATAGAAGAAATCGTCTTTTTCATTTTTTCCCTTTTTTCCGCCGTATTTAACAGCCGTTTGCAAACGCAACTTGCACTTGCCTATATTTGGCGGTTGACTTAATTTCGTTTTTTCCCGCTCTTTATCAAAACGGGAAAAATTACAGTTCCTTTCTGTCTTCCAAAGCGCGACCCAAAGTAACTTCGTCGGCGTACTCCAAATCGCTGCCGATTGAAATACCCTGCGCAATGCGCGTAACCTTTACTCCCAACGGTTTCAACAACTTTGCTATATACATTGCCGTTGCTTCGCCTTCCACGTCGGGATTGGTTGCAACGATAACTTCCTTTACCTCGTCTTGAGAAACGCGCTGCACCAACTCTTTAATGCGTATATCGTTTGGTCCCACGCCTTCCATCGGGTTTAATACACCGTGCAAAACGTGATATACCCCTTTGTAATCTCTTACGCGCTCTATAGACAAAACGTCCTTTGCGTCTTTAACCACGCAAATAATACTCCTGTCGCGCGTTTTGCAAATTTCGCAAGGGTCTTGGTCGGTAAAATTTCCGCATACGCTGCAATACTTTACCTGCCGTTTTACGTCAAGCAGTCTTTGCGCAAAGTCCTGCACGTCGGAGTCTGACATGTTGACGACTTTTAAGGCATAACGCTGTGCGGTTTTTTGTCCGACGCCCGGCAATTTTTGAAACGCCCCTATAAGCCGTGCGATAGGTTCTATATGACTGCGCATTAAAACATACCGCCCATTCCGCCGGCGAGAGGTCCCATTTTTTCTTTGGTTTCTTCATCCGCTTGCGAACTTGCGTCGTTAAATGCGGCAACAATCAAGTCTTCCAACATTTCCAAATCGTCAAGGTCGACTGCTTCCGGCTTAATGCTGACCGCAGTTATTTCTTTTTTGCAGGTCATAGTAACTTCCACAAGTCCGTTGCCTGCGCTGCCGGTAACTTCCGTCTCGGCAAGTTCTTCCTGCGCCTTTTGCATTTGCTGCTGCATTTGCTGCGCTTGTTTGATAAGGTTTTGCATATTGCCCATTCCGCCGCCGAAATTGCCGCCACCGAATTTTGCCATAATAATCTTCTCCTTTAATTTCGTGATTTACGCTTTTATGTTATCGTATTTGCAGTTTGTCGTTTCCTATAATATGTTGCAACTGTTTTATATCGTCGTCAACCGATGTAACTTTTTCCGCAGTTTTTGCAAGTTTGAGCCGCAGGTTGCCTTCTTCGTCGATAATTTTGCTTAAAGTTTTTAAGTGTTCCGTCTGGCTTAACAGAGAATATTGCGTTTCGTTTACTTCCAACACAAAGTCAACGCCGTCGACGTACATCTTATCTATTTCCGCACAGGCTGCCGACAAAATCATACTGTCGGCATTACGCACTTTTTTAAGCGCTCTTGCCCAAATCATTCTGCCTTGCGCAAAGTCTTTAACTTCATTCAATTTGTTTTTTTTTTGATTGTCTTCCGTCGGTCTTGCCGCTACACCGTTTTTTTCAAGATATGCAATGCGTTTTTCCAACTGAATTATTTTTTCTTCGCTGTCGTCGTTTGCCGTCTTTAAGCACACGACCTCGAAACTTACGCGCGGGTCTATTGCATAACGCAACTCGGCCTCAACTTTATTGAAGTTGTCCAAAGCGGCGAGCAGTCTTTTGCTGTCGTATTTATCAGACTGTGCTTTAAGTCTGTCATATATATCTTGCGGCAAATTTAATATCTTTTGCGGTTCTTTACAGCGTTGGCATATAAGCAAATCTCTTATATGCACCGCCACGTCTTTTGCAAGCACCGACATACTTTTGCCCGATTTGGAAATTTCGTCCACAAGCTGCAATACGCCTGCGACGTCTCCGTCGAATATGCTATCCGCCAATGCAAAAATTTTGTTTTTGTCCGTAGCACCCAAAATTTGCAAAACGTCGTTGTACTCCAACGTGCCTTCCGCAAAAGCGACGCAACGGTCAAGTACCGACAGCGCGTCTCTGACGCTGCCTTCTCCCGCAACGGCAACGGCGTTTACCGCTTCTTTGGTGTACTTTATTTTAAGTTCGTCAAGTATTGAACTCATCAATTTGTTTAAGTCGTCTACGCTTACCAATTTGAAATCGAAACGCAAACATCTGGAAAGTATCGTTGCCGGCACCTTTTGCACTTCCGTAGTGCAAAGTATAAACACAACGTGCGCAGGAGGTTCTTCCAAAGTTTTAAGCAAAGCGTTGTATGCGCTTTCCGTAAGCATATGAACTTCGTCTATGATATAAACTTTGTATTTGCCCATAGACGGCAGATAGCCGACTTTTTCGCGCAGTTCTCTGATTTCGTCAACCTTGTTGTTGCTGGCGCCGTCGATTTCCACAATGTCCATATTGTTGGCTTTTAACAGCTCTTTGCACACGGCGCACTCGTTGCAAGGATTGCCGTCTTTTGGGTTAAGGCAGTTTATCGCGCGCGCAAAAATCCTCGCGGCGCTTGTCTTGCCCGTGCCGCGAGTGCCGGTAAACAAATATGCGTGGCTTACCTTATCGTTTTTTATCTGGTTGGTAAGCGTGCGCACAATATGCTGCTGCCCGATAAGTTTGTCAAACGTCGCCGGACGGTATTTTCTGTAAATTGCCAAATATGCCATTTATTTTACCCCTGTAAAAAACCTGCCAATTTTGTCCTTGCCCTTTGCAAAGCGTTGTCCACCGCTTTTGCGGTAACGCCGTTTTGCTCTGCAATTTCACTGTAACTGAATCCTTCTATATACGACAGCACCGCCTTTTTTTCGAAAGCAGAAAGCTGCTCGTCAATGGCTTTTAGTAACAAGCCGTTTTCTTCGCGGTCTAAAACAATGCTCTCGGGAGAAATGTTTGCAAGATAATTTTGAGCAATGCCGTCAAGCGACACGGTATAGTTTAAGGTTTTGTTTTTGTCGCTGTTGTTTTTTTTGATGCAATTTATAATTTCTCTGTTGACGCACATCAAGGCAAAAGCGTTAAAGTCGTCGGACTTGTTTTTGTCAAAAGATTTTATTGCCTTAAACAAGCCAATCATCCCCTCCTGCACGAGGTCGTCAAGGTCGCCGCCTATCAAAAAATAACCTCTTGCGATTGCTTTGACTTTTGTCTTAAAATTTTTGAATATTTCGTCCACTGCGTTTTCATCACCGTTTTGCGCAGAAAAAATAAGACTGTTTTCCATCGAAGTTAATTCAACCTTTGCCGCAACGCTTCATAAACGACTATTCCGCATGCGACGGAAGCGTTAAGCGAATTGACCTGCCCAAAAATAGGCAAGGCAATCGTCTTGTCGCAAAGTTGTTTGGTCAGTTTTTTGACGCCCGACCCTTCGCCGCCTATTACCAATGCGATTTTGCCTTTAAGGTCCGTTTTGTAAATATCTTCGCCGTTCATATCCGCGGCATAAACCCAAACGCCGTTTTGCTGCAACTCTTCTATTGCGGAGTTGATATTTGTTACTCTTGCTATTTTGACGTGTTCCGCCGCGCCTGCGGAAACTTTAACCACCGTTTCGTTTACCGATGCGGAGCGGTGCTTAGGTATAACTATGCCGTGCACGCCCGCGCACTCGCAAACCCTTATGATACTGCCCAGATTGTGCGGGTCTTCCACACCGTCAAGCACGACTACAAAAGCTTCCTGATTTTTTTCTTTGGCATAATCTAAAATATCGGATACGTCGCAGTATTCGAATTCGCTCGTCTTTGCGATAAACCCCTGATGTCTTTTGGTAACGCTGTTTCTGTCCATTACCGCTTTGTCAAGAAACTGCAACTTAACGCCCTTTTCTCTCGCAATGGCAATTATAGGGTGATTTTGCCCCTTTTCTACCATTATTATATCTATTGTTGCGTTGCTCTTCAACGCTTCCATTACAGCATTTTTGCCTTCTACGTTCATTTATTCAACCCGTTTCTTATTTGTTTGACTTCCGCCTGTCTGCCGCAACTCTTTACGCCTTCGGTGCAACCGCCGCAGTAACAATTAGGACCTGCGCTTGCAAAGAGATTCGGTGCGACTTGCGACACCAGTTTAAGCATTTGCCAAGCCACTTCTCTTATCTCCCACTGCGCACGGAAGCAGCAACGCAAACTGAAAAAGTGAAACAACTCTCTCGCATTCATAGTAACAACCATTTTGGTTTCGCTTGCGTTTGGCAAAACAAAGCGCGCGTCCTCGTTTATCTTCTCGCCCTTGCCGCCGAGTTTTTCCTGCCAATCCGCATACCACTGCTGCATTTGCGCCATCTGCGCCTCATATTCTTTAACGGCGTCTTCGCCCAAACTTTCTATAGCCGGCGGAATAATATAATTAAAGTTTTCTTTGGCGGAGACGTATCTTTGGCTCTTTACAGAAAAACTTGCAATGCGGTGTCTGGTAATCTGCGCCAACAATGCACGCGACACGCCCTCTATGCCGAAAGTGAAACTTGCGTGCTCGATAGGCGATTGATGTCCCATACCCATAAGTTTGCTTAAAAACTTTGCCGCCGCTTCTTCCGTTACGCCGTCGGCAAGTTTTTCTATCGTGGCGTCGGAATAGCAAAGTTTTGCAGCCAAAGCAACAGTCTGCTCGGGATTGCCGGTATATTGCAATAATTTTACGTTTGGTTTTACTCTTGGCATAAACGCTCCCTCTCGTTAAGTAAAAATTTAAGTCGGCTGTCTTGACCGGTAAGATACAAAAAGCCGATTAACGCTTCAAACGCGGTGGCTTTTTTGTAATCGTCAATGGTGGCGTGTTTTGCGACGGAATGCACTTTGCTGTTTTTCGCCCGACGGAAAACCCCTGCTTCTTCTTCGGTAAGCAAACCCACAAGCGCGTCCGCGCTTTTTGCCTGCCCCGACGCTTTAACTATCTTTGTCGCTTCACCGTGCAGAACGCCGTTTTTTGCGTCGCTGTGCTGAATAACTTTTTCACGCGCATAAAGAGTGTAAACCGCATCGCCGACAAACGCCAACGACAACGAACTCAACATTTTTGCCTGCTCCACAGTCATATCGCAAAAAAACTTCAACCGCCACCTCTTAAACTTTTTATAAGTATAACAAGTATAACACAAACCCAAAACTCTTTCAACCTAATTTGATTGTTGCTTTTTTGTTTCTTGTATGCAATACAAAAGTTTATAAATGACAAAAAAATAAAAAGGGCAAGCGCCCTTTTTAACGTAAAAATATTTACACTGTTCATAACTCTTCATTTCAAAAATATCTACATATTCAATGATGCCGTTTAAGAAATTCTGTTTGCGCCGCTCATTCCCGAGCCGGAAATGTAAAGCAACGCGCCTTGAAAGATTTTTTCCGCCAACTGCCGTTGATAGTCTTTGTCGATAAGTTTGCGCTCGTCTTCCGCATTGGATAAAAATCCGCACTCTACAATTATGCTTGGGCTCTCGGTGCATTTAAGCATAAAATAGTCCCCTGCAAGCGCGCTGTGCTTGTTGCCTGTAAAGTCGTTTAGCACCGCCTGCATTTTTTGAGCAAACAACTTGCCTGCCTCGCTTGACTCTTCAAAAAATACCTGCGGACCGCTTCTTGACGGAGAAGAAAATTTATTCATATGGACGGAAATAACCATATTGGCTTTGGCTTGCAAAATAATTTCCTTTCGCTTTTGCATATCCCTGCGCTTAAAGCCGTCGGTCGCGTCGCCGTAAAGTCCGTTGTCGTCGGTTCTTGTCAGCACCACGGGGAAGCCTGCCATTGTAAACAACTCTTTAAGAATGTACGTCATTTGCAAATTCAGCGTGCTTTCTTTAACCTTTGTGTTTACTCCGACAACTCCGCCGTCTATGCCGCCGTGCCCTGCGTCAAGCACCACCACGAAGTTGTAACTTGCCTGAGTGTCCGCCTTATTATAATTTGCAAACATAAGCAAAAACACCGACGCGCAAACAAGCATAATACACAAACAGCCACCTGCCTTGACAAAGAAACTTGCTTTATCCTGTTTTGAATATTTTGCAAACCGTTTCTCTTCTTTGCCGAAACTTTTGCCGTCACCGTTTGACGCATTGCAACCGTTTTTATTTTTTTTGTTTGCAGCAGCAAAATCGCTAAACTTCTTGTGAAAAAAGTTTTTAAGATTTCCGCCAAAACTGCCGTTTTTCCTGTTTTTTCGCATCATTTTTTATAAAATACAAAAAGTAATCCACTTATCCACAAAGTTATCCACATAAACATATGTTCGTGTGGACAAGTTGTTTCACGCTTTTTGTGAAATAAAATTACTGCTTGTCTACAAATTTTATGAAAGTTTTTTTTGCAATATACCTCAAAATCTAAAATGTCTATTGACAAATTTGACGCTTTGAATTAAATTTATCTCGATGAATAACAACACCAAAGAATTGATAAAAGCAGGACTTCTTGCGGCAATAACCGCAGTGCTTGCACAGATAGTTTTGCCGATAGGTCCGATACCCTTCAACCTTGCGGTAATGGGCGCATTTTTGGCAGGTATGCTGCTGACTCCTCGGTGGGCGTGCTTTTCTATGTTTGCCTATATGCTTTTGGGTATAATAGGCGTGCCTGTCTTTGCAGGCTTTAAGGGCGGCGCGGGTGTATTGTTCGGCAACACAGGCGGCTATATATTCGGCTACATTGCCATTGCATTGCTTACTTCCTTAGGCAGAAATAAAAAATGGTATTTTGCGTCATTGCTTATGGCGGCGGGCGTGTTGATATGCTATACTTTGGGTACGGTGTGGTTTATGATACTTACCAAAAACAATCTTGCGGTAAGTCTTGCCTACTGCGTAACGCCGTTTATAATTCCCGACGTTGCAAAAGGCATTTGCGCATATGCAATCGGCAAAGCGTTAAATACACGGCTTAAATTTTCTTCCGCAGGTTGACGCTTGAAAATTTATAAAATAATAATTTCGTAAAAATAAAAGGCAGTGAAAACTGCCTTTTTTGTTCTTTATAAATTATTTTATTTTTTGCTTAAACCTTTTACTTATATTTTATAATAGGTAAATCTAACGACTTCTATTTATTTTGTTTTCAGCGAAAGCGTCGGGCAAGCGTTCAGTCTAAAATCCGCAAGGTCTTTGCCTGCCTGACTTAAAAAATAACCTTGCGACGCAATCATAGCCGCATTGTCGCCGCAGTATTTTAATTGCGGCAAATAAAGTTGTATGCCATATTTTTCGCACTGCTTTTGGGCATACTCGCGCAAATAGCTGTTTGCGCCTACCCCGCCTGCCACGCAAAGTTTTTTGTGAGATTTTGCAATATTTACCGCTTCGTCTACAACGCCGCATACTGCGGCAACGGTAAAACTTTTTGCGACGTCGCATTTGTTGGCAGCTTCGCCCTTTTGGTCGAGATTGTGCAAATAATTTATAACCCCTGTTTTAAGTCCGCTGTAACTAAAATTCCCGTCTTTCATAACAACCGACTTAAACTCTATATTTTCTTTTCCGCTTTGCGCAAGTTTATCTATCTGCACACCGCCGGGGTAACATAAACCCAGAGTCCTTGCCACTTTGTCAAATGCTTCTCCGCAGGCGTCGTCTATTGTAGTTTTAAGCACGGTATAGTCGGTATAACTTTCCACGTCGACGATTGCGGTATGTCCGCCGCTTGCCAAAAGACACGTAAAAGGCGGCCGCAAATCTTTGTGCGTAATGTAGTTTGCGCAGATATGCCCCTCTATATGGTTTACTTTAATAAGCGGTATATCGTTGGCTTGACAAAATGCCTTTGCAAAAGATACTCCCACAAGCAACGCGCCCACGAGCCCTGCGCCGTAAGTTACGGCGACAAAATCCAAATCTTTTGCGGTTACGTTTGCCTGTTGCAATGCCTCCGCAACAACTTTGTCTATATTGTGCACGTGGTTTCTGCTTGCAATTTCAGGCACTACGCCGCCGTATTGTTTATGTATTTCTATTTGGGAGTTGACGACGGACGACAAAACTTCACGGCCGTTTTTTACCACCGCCGCAGCGGTTTCGTCGCAAGACGACTCTATACCCAAAATTACGATATCTTTCATTACAACGCCTTTTGCAAATAGTCTTCTATAAACGGCTGAATATTTCCGTCCATAACCTCCGTTATGTTGGAGTTTTCAAAACCCGTTCTGTGGTCTTTTACTAGGGTATACGGACAAAAGACGTACGAGCGTATCTGACTGCCCCACTCTATCTTTTTAATTTCGCCTTTAATGGACATTGCCTCTTCCATCTGCTCGCGCTCTTTAAGCTCGATAAGTTTGCTTTTTAACATCTTCATTGCCTGCTCGCGGTTTTGTATCTGACTGCGTTCGTTTTGACAAGCAACGATAATACCCGTAGGCAAATGCGTAATGCGGATTGCGCTTTCCGTCTTGTTGACGTGCTGACCGCCTGCACCGCTGCTGCGGTAAGTGTCGACTTTCAAGTCTTTTTCTTCTATAACTATGTCTATATCGTTGTCGATTTCCGGCATAACTTCCAAAGAGGCAAAGGAAGTGTGCCGTCTTTTATTTGCATCGAAAGGAGAAATCCTTACCAACCTATGCACGCCTTTTTCCGCTTTAAGATAGCCGTATGCGTTAATGCCGTTTACCTGAAAGGTTACGCTTTTTATGCCGGCTTCATCGCCGGGCAGCATATCGAGTTCCGCAACTTTATAGCCCCTGCGCTCGCAGTAACGGGTATACATTCTGTAAAGCATACTAGCCCAGTCCTGCGCTTCCGTTCCGCCGGCGCCTGCGTGCAAAGTAAGTATAGCGTTGTTGCCGTCGTATTTACCGCGAAGCAAAGTGGAAATATACAACTCGCCAATCTGCTTTTTAAGACTTTCGCACTCGGTTGCCGTTTCTTCAAGCATTGCCTCGTCATCGTCGCACATATCCAAAAGTTCGTCGCAGTTGGACAAAGCAACGGACAGATTTTCCAACTCTTCCAACTTATATTCTATGTTTTTTGCGCGCTGTGCAACGCCCTGCGCTTTTTGCACGTCGTTCCAAAATCCGTCGGCGTGCATTTGCTCGTTAAGCCTTGACAGCTCTTTTTTTAATGCGTCAAGGTCAAGCGACTCGCCTATGCCGTTAAGTTGCGCAATGAGCGCTTTTATATCTCTTTTAAGTTCGTCCTTTTGAATCAAAATTTTTTCTCCTTTTACGGTAAAATTTAACTGCAAATAACCGCTTAAACTCCGTCTGTCGACGGAGTTTTTAATTTTATAAAAATATTTAATTCCGCACACTGTGCGAAATTTTTTGCTATTTAACGTCTTTTCCGCAGCAATGTTTGAATTTTTTTCCGCTGCCGCACGGGCAAGGACCGTTGCGGTTTAAGTTAGGGTTTATGTCAGGGTCTAAGGTTTTAGGTTTTCCCGGCTGCTCGACAAGCACGCGTTTTACGTTTACGCGCAAGCAATATTTTACCGCGTCGTATTGAATTTCGCTTATCATTTTGTCAAACATATCGAAGCCTTCGCGCTTATATGCCTGCACAGGGTCGTGATTGCCGTACGCCATAAGACCTATGCCGCGTTTAAGCTCGTCCATAGCGTCTATGTGATCCATCCACTTTTCGTCGACGACTTTAAGCATAATAAACCTTTCTACTTCCTTAAAGTCTATGTCTTTGGCGGCGTTTTCTTCTACCTTGGCGTCAAGTACTGAAATAAGGTCGTTTTGCAGCTGCTCCAAAAACTCCTGACCGGTAATCTTGTCTATTTCGCTTTTTACTATATAATCTTCGTTGGTGTTGAAGAAGTCTTCGCACAAAATGCGGTTAAGCTCTTCCGTATCCCAATCCTGAGTACTGCGGTTTATATCCACGCATTGATTTACGACGTTGCTGCAAACGGTTTTTATCATTTCCTTCAAGTCGTTGTGAATATCTTCCCCGTTTAATACCTTATTGCGCTCTTGATAGATAAGCGTTCTTTGCTCGTTCATTACGTCGTCGTACTGCAAGACGTGTTTTCTTGATGAGAAGTTGCGGTCTTCTATACGCTCTTGCGCGCGCTCTATCTGACGGGTAATCACCTTAGCCTCGATAGGCATATCTTCTTCCACGTTTAAGAAAGTAAATATTTTTTGCATTTTTTCGCCACCGAAGATACGCGCCAAATCGTCTTCCAAAGAAATGAAGAATACAGACGAACCCGGGTCGCCCTGACGGCCGGAACGGCCGCGCAACTGGTTGTCGATACGACGGCTTTCGTGTCTTTCCGTACCGATAATGTGCAAACCGCCTACCTTCAAGACTCTTTCTCTTTCTTCGTCGGTCTGCTGTTTGAATTTTTCATACAGACTTCTGTATTGCTCGGTTGCCTTTATTTCTTCTTCGGTTTTGTCGCTTCTGAAACTCGTTGCGCTTTCAATCAACTCGTTGTCGACGCCCTGTTTTGCCATTTCTCTCTTTGCCAAAAACTCGGGGTTGCCGCCCAGCAAAATATCGGTGCCGCGGCCCGCCATATTAGTAGCAATGGTAACCGCGCCGAAGCGCCCTGCCTGAGCGACGATTTCCGCCTCGCGCTCGTGGTTTTTGGCATTCAAAACGTTGTGTTTTATGCCCCTTGCGTTAAACAACTTGCTCAACTGCTCGGACTTTTCTACCGTGAGCGTACCTATAAGCATAGGCTGACCGGAGTTGTGCCTCTCTGCCACGTCTTCGACAATGGCTTTAAGTTTGCCGTTTTCCGTCTTGAAGATAACGTCGTTGTAGTCCAACCTTGCGATAGGTTTGTTGGTAGGGATTTCCACAACGTCAAGTTTGTATATGGAATTGAATTCTCCTTCTTCTGTCTTTGCGGTACCGGTCATACCGCTGAGTTTTTTATACAGGCGGAACAGGTTTTGGAAGGTGATAGTCGCAAGAGTCTTGTTTTCTTCTCTGATGCGCACGCCTTCTTTTGCTTCTATTGCCTGATGCAAGCCGGCACTGTAACGGCGGCCCTCCATCTTACGGCCTGTAAACTCGTCGACGATAACTACTTCGCCTTTTTCGACGATATAGTCGTTTTCGTTTTTCATTATATAATTTGCCTTCAACGCCTGCAAAATATAATGGTTGAGTTCAGAGTTTTCTATATCGGACAAGTTGTCTACCTTAAAGAATTTTTCCGCCTTCATAACGCCGTTGTCGTTAAGACGCACGGCTTTGTCCTTTTCGTCGATTTCATAATCCGACGGATTGAGCGAAGTCGCAAACTTGTTTGCTGTAACGTACATCTCGCTGGAACGGTTGCCTTTGCCTGAAATGATAAGCGGCGTCCTCGCTTCGTCAATCAAAATGCTGTCAACTTCGTCGATAATTACAAACGACAAATCGCGCATAACAAGGTCGTTTTTGCTTGTAGCCATATTGTCGCGCAGATAGTCGAAACCTATCTCGTTGTTGGTGCCGTAAGTAATGTCGCAGTCGTAGGCGGCTTTCTTTTGCGCTCTGGTTTGGTTGTGAACTATTACGCCGACGCTCAAACCCAAAAATTTGTAAATCTTGCCCATCCACTCGGCGTCGCGCTGCGCAAGATAATCGTTTACGGTAACTATATGCACGCCTTTGCCCGTCAAAGCGTTTAAGTATGCAGGCAACGTCGCAACAAGTGTTTTACCTTCGCCTGTCGCCATTTGCGCGATACGGCCTTGATGCAACACAATGCCGCCCAAGAGTTGCACGTAAAAATGACGCATATGCAAAACGCGGTCGCCTGCTTCTCTCACTACGGCAAAAGCGTCCGGCAAAATGTCGTCGGCGGTTTCTCCGTCGGCAAGGCGTTTTTTAAGTACGTTTGTGGTTTCTTTAAGTTCTTCGTCGCTCATTGCCTTGTATTTGTCGGCAAGGGCTTCCACCTCGTCCGCAATCTTTTGCAACGCTATGACTTCTTTGTCGTTTTGACTTTTGAATAGTTTACCGAACAGTCCCATAATAGTTGTAACTCCGTATCTTTAATTGATTTATTTTGCTTTGTTTTTATAAATTCATAAACGATAATTAACGTTTACGCTTATTTTAATTGAATAATTTGCCGTTGTCTGTAAAATCTTGTTGACTTTTTACAAATCCGCAAGCGGAACGGTCTTTATTCTTGAAGAAAAGGTAATGCAATATACCTTTTTGCAACCGTGTTTCTTCAAGAGTTTTGCCATTTCGGACAGCGTCGCGCCGGTGGTTTTTACGTCGTCGGCAATAAGCACGCTTTCCGGCGGGGGTTGTTTAATCGCAAATATACCGCGCATACTCTCGAAACGCTCGTCGTAAGTCTTTTTTTCCTGCGGCGGAATGTCTTTTGATTTTTCCGCCAAGTCAACCAACGGTTTACTTATTATATCACAAATATCCTGCGCTATCAACTGCGATTGATTATATCCGCGTTTTTTGAAAGTTTCTTTACTTGACGGCACGAATGTAACGGCGTCAAACTGCCAGTTCTGCCTCCGCAAAATCTCGACCATAAGATGAGCCATCGGTTTTGACAGATATTTTTGTCCGCCGAATTTTAAGCGGTACACCAGTTTTTGCGCCAAACCCTCGTATCTGCAAACAGAACGCGCCATGTCAAACGCAAGGTCGCGCTTTGCGCACTCGTCGCAAAACGTATCCATAGTACGCAAATCTATACCGCACTTTTGACACACGCGCCCGTTTAACGGCAAGTCTTTTTTGCACCCGTCGCAAAAACCGTGTTTGTCTTTTGCAACGTCTCTGCCGCATACGACGCATTTTATACCTTGCGGATTTATTATATCCAAAAATTTGCCAAACAACATTTTTCTTTTTCCCGAATGCGCCACACTGCACTTTCTTTATATAATCTTTTGCGCTGCTTATTTTCCCTTACGTCATTTCTTCAAGACACCGCTACGTTGTGCGGTCTTTACAAAATTTTACTGCCGTTTACTTTCGGGTTTTTTTAACAATCTTATATTTATATATTTTTGCCGTCAGGTTTTATTTTGCATTTCTGCGCCCGACAAATCGTCATAGTTAAACAGCGTTTGGTATTTTGCGTTTTCTTCTTCCAAAAAGTGTTTCAGCAAAGTATTGCGCAATACTATGTAGTTGTTTTTTACCATCATAGCGATATATTTTTTGCTGCCTACCAGCACCACCATTTTTTTTGCGCGCGTAACGGCGGTATAAAGCAAATTTTTATTTAGTATGGTAGGCGTGCCGCCGTAAACCGGTATGACGACCACGTCAAACTCGCTGCCTTGGCTTTTGTGCACGGTTATTGCATACGCCAAAAGCAGACTTACCATATCACCTTGTTTATACTGCACTATTCTGCCGTCCTCGAAGGTAACTTCCGCAAAATTTTCCAACGCGTTTACCGCAGTTACGTAACCCATATCGCCGTTTAATATGCCTTGACCTTCTTCCACAGTGCCGTCCGTATACCGCTTTAACCACTCCAACTCATAGTCGTTTTGCGTCTGCATAACCTTGTCGCCAAGCCTGAACGTAACGTTGGCAACGGTAAACTCGCCCTTGTTTTTGGCAGGCGGGTTTATCTCTTTTTGCAGCAGGCGGTTTAAGTTTTCCACACCGGCGGAGCCTTGCTTCATAGGAGAAAGCACCTGAATGTCGCGCATATCGGTTTTGGCATACGACGGCAGTCTTTTGGTAACAAGCGAAACAACCTGTCTTGCGGTTTCGTCGTTGTCTGCCGTGTCCAGATAAAAAAAGTCGCTGCTCTTGTTGTTGAATACAGGCATTTTGCCTTGATTTATCAAATGCGCGTTTGAAACTATAAGACTGTCGTTTGCCTGACGGTAAATATACGTAAGATAGTTTATTTCAAACAAACCGCTTGCGATGACGTCTCCCAAGACGTTGCCTGCGCCCACCGACGGCAACTGGTCTTTGTCGCCCACCAGCACCAGACGGCACCCGCGTTTTAACGCTTTCAACAGAGAGTTGAATACAATGCAGTCTACCATAGAAGTTTCGTCTACAATCAAAACGTCTGTGTCAAGCGGGTTGTACTCGTTGTATCTGAAAGTAAGTTTGCCGGCTGAAAAATCCACGCCCAGCATACGGTGTATGGTTTTTGCATCCTGTCCCGTCGCTTCGGCAAGCCTTTTGCTTGCCCTTCCAGTAGGCGCGCAAAGCTCAACCTTCAACCCGTGCGCGCGGAACAGACGGCATATGCATTTGATAATGGTTGTTTTACCGGTCCCCGGCCCGCCGGTAATTACCGTTACTCCGCTTTTAGAAGCGTTTATAATTGCGTTTTTTTGGTCGGAATGGAATTTAAGTTTATTTATTCTTTCAAACTCGGTAATGAGAGTATCGAAGTCTTCTTCTATGCCGTAAACTTCGTTTTTAAGTTTAATCAGTCTTGCGGCGACGGCCTTTTCTATATTGAGATATCTTGCAAGCGCAACGGCGGTTTTGCCGTCGACTTGTATAACGCTAACCATTAAATCGAGTTGCAACTGCGAGATAACTTCTTCCAAGGCGTTTTCCAAGGTGATTAAATCTATATTAAGCAAAGCGAGAGTTTTTTCTTTAAGTTCGTCCATAAACAAAAAGGTGTTTCCGCTTTTTTCTCCGCTTTCTTTTAATGTATATACAACCCCCGCTCTTATGCGAAACACGCTTTTGCCGTCAATACCTACGCTGGCGGCAACTCTGTCGGCAGTGGCAAAACCAACGCCGTCGACATCGTCTATAAGTCGGTAAGGATTGTTTGACACCACCTCTTCGGTAGCGTCTTTATATACGTTGTAAATCTTTAACGCCAGGTTTATGGAAATGCCGTAGCTTTGCAAAAACATAATTTGCTTTTGCATTTTTTTAAGGTCGCAGTAACTGTTGTAAATATTCATCGCCTTGTTTTTGGAAATGCCCTTTATCTGCGACAGTTTGTCGGGGTCGGTTTCTATAACGTTTAAGGTGTCTTTACCGAATTCTTTTACAATCGCTTCCGCAGTAACGACGCCTATGCCCTTTATAAGTCCGCTGGAAAGATATTTGACTATGCCCTCCAAAGAGTCGGGCGTGTCAAATTTGTAGGAAGAAAAGGCAAACTGCGGACCGAACTTAGGGTGAATGATAAACTTGCCTTCAAGCGTCAAAACTTCTCCGCACGCCAAAGTCGGCAAAGTGCCGACGGCGGTAATTTCTTCGCCGTTGACTTCTACGTTTAACACCGTATAACCGTTTTCCGCATTGCAGAAAACTATATTTACAACCGTACCCTTTATCTGCATTATTTTTTTGACGCCGCCTTATAATCTACCCTTTACTTATTTCAATCAGCCGTTTTCCCATGACGTGCTTTTCCAAAACGCAGCCTTATTGCACGCTCTTTGACTGATTTTACTTGCCGTTTATTTCCCCGATTACTTGACCTTCTATATAAAAATCAACGTGAAAAATATTTTTTTGCGTTTTGCTTTAACATTTCAGCCATATCGGTTTTTTCCCACGCAAAGCCGTCTCTGCCGAAATGCCCGTATGCGGAAGTCTGTCTGTAAACGGGTTGACGAAGATTCAGTTTGTCTATAATTGCCTTAGGGCGCATATCGAAAGTTTCCGCTATAAGGTTTTGCATATCGTTGTCGTCGAGTTTGCCTGTGCCGAAAGTATTTACGCATATGGAAACTGGTTTTGCCACGCCTATCGCATAAGAAACTTCCATTTCGATTTTATCGGCAAGCCCTGCCGCAACTATATTTTTGCATATATATCTTGACATATAAGCGGCACTTCTGTCGACTTTTGTCGGGTCTTTTCCGCTGAACGCTCCGCCGCCGTGCGCGCAATAACCGCCGTAAGTGTCGACAATTATTTTTCTCCCTGTAAGTCCGCTGTCGCCATGCGGTCCGCCTATCTCGAATCGCCCCGTCGGGTTGATTAAAAACTTTGTGTTTTTGTCTATAAGCTCTTTTGGTATAACAGGCAAAATAACTTGATTTTTTATGTCTTCTCTCAACTTTTCCATAGACACGTCGGAAGTGTGCTGGCTGGAAATAACAACCGTATCCACTCTTACCGCTTTGTCGCCGCGATACTCTACCGTAACCTGACTTTTGCCGTCGGGCAAAATGTAATTGAGTTGACCGCTCTTTCTTACTTCGGACAGTTTTTTGGTAAGTTTGTGCGCCAACGTGATAGGCAGCGGCATAAGTTCTTTTGTTTCGTTGCAGGCAAAGCCGAACATCATGCCCTGGTCGCCTGCGCCTATTTTGTCTGCATCGTCGCGGGAGTTTGTTTTATATTCGCTGCTGTTGTCCACACCCAAAGCAATATCTGCCGACTGCTCGTTTATAGAAGTGATTACGGCGCAGGTATCTGCATCGAAACCGTATTTCGCACGGGTATAACCTATTTCTTTGACGGTTCTTCTAACGATAGACGGAATGTCTACATAACAGTTTGTCGAAATTTCACCCATAACCATAACCATACCGGTGCAAACCGTAGTTTCGCAAGCGACGCGGGCGTTAGGGTCTTTGCTTATTATTTCGTCAAGTATAGCGTCGGAAATCGCATCGCAAATTTTGTCGGGATGACCTTCCGTAACGCTTTCCGAAGTAAACATCCTTATTTTTTCTTTTGACATAAAGCCTCCGTAAAATAATTAAAAAAATTTGTCCCGTTGCAAAATAAAACAACGGGACAACACAAATTTCTTTATCAGTTATTCCGTCTGTCAAGCATTACTTGCGGAAATTAGCACCGTTTCTCAAAGAAGGGTTGCTGTGTCGTCTACGGGTCCGTCCCTCAGACACTCTTGACGGTTTTATTGAAAAAATTATATAGTTTTTTAACGCTTGTGTCAACGGTTTAAGACGCATTGCACCGCCCCGCAACATATTAAACATAAAAACGCCAAACACAAAAAAGCGGTCGTATTTGACCGCTTCTTCTTGACAAATGACCGCAACAAAACACATTGCGTTTTGTTGCGTGTTTAAGAAAGTCGGGAAAACTCTCAATAAAAAATAACTGTAATCTAAAACAGTTTTTTCACTTCCGTCGGCACTTCTACCGTAGTAGTTCCATAGTCGCAAAAATAAGTCGCATACGTTGTGCCGTTATCAAGTTTTTGTTCCATATACACGATTTTACCGTCTTCAAACTTTACACGAAAAGTTGCCAAAATTTCACCGTTTGTGTTGACGGTTTCTGCAACATAACATTTTTTTACGTCGTCATAATTAAACCATGTATTTAGATAAGACGAAGGGCGTTGCAATATTTTTACTGTTGAAAACATATTGATATTTAGCGTCTTCTCCTCCGATTTGAGCCAACCGGTTGTACTTCCGTCAGCAATGATTTTTGTTCGCTGATACGAAAAATACTTGTCATCTTCGTAAACTTCAAAACATATTTCTGATTTTTGCCCGTCTATTCGTTGCACTGACGCATGCTGCTTTCCATTTACAAGTGCATACTTAAACGTTTGGTTAGTTATTTGGTCGTTTCTTTTTAATATTTCGTTTATCGAAACGTTTTTAGCACCATTATAAGTACTTATTGCATCTTGCCACCCTTGTGCGTCAACTTTTTGTGAGGCAAGGTTGTCTATATGTGCGAGTTTTTCGGCTGAAATTTGCAAAATTTGTTCATCGATTTGCACATCTTTTATGGGCTGCTGCGGTTCCGCCGGTGTTTGGTTTGTCCCACCGTTACCGCCGCTGCCCGCGGGGTCTTGGCAGGCACAAAGCGCAAAAATAAACACAAAGCATAAAATGGCGACAACTAGGGTTTTTAGTTTTTTCATAAGTGTTCCTCCTTAAAATAAAAAAGTGTCATTTCAACTAAGAAATGACACTTCCCACAGCCATCTCCTAGTTGTCGCCAAACAATACAAGGAACACTTCACTATATAGGGCATAAACGCCTACAATACTGATAATGGTATGGCCGAATGGGCATAACTATTTTGGTATTGTTTGCGTTTTAGTACTTCCCTATACTAGTGAAATTTTATAAGTGTATTTGTATTGTTTGGCATAAATAAATTAACATTTTTTATCAATTTTGGCAACACAAAAAAAGATTTGCAAAAAGCGCCGATTTTATTGGCTTATTTATTAACGGAAATTCCCCGTTACTGCGCCTATTCCGCAGTAACGGGGAATTTATAATTTTCTGTCATTTTTCAAATAAAATTTATCAAATTAAAACAAAAAAAAAGCGGTCGAACACGACCGCTTTTTGATTTACAAATTATTGCAAATAATTATTCTCCTACGTAAGGGAGAAGCGCCATATATCTTGCGCGTTTTATAGCAACGGCAAGTTCTCTTTGGTGTTTAGCGCATACGCCGCTCATACGCCGAGGAATAATCTTACCTTTTTCCGTAATATATTTTTTAAGTTTATTTACGTCTTTGTAATCTATTTCCGTAACTTTATCTACGCAGAAATTGCAAACCTTTTTGCGTGAAGGTCTTTTAATAATGCGTTTTACAACTTTTTCTTCACTCATAGTGTTAACTCCTTATAATTTTTGTGCCGCAAGGCATATCTCATACCGCATTAAAACGGCAAATCGTCTTCTTCAATCGGCTCCAAGGTGTCGATTGCGGGTTTTTTGGTTGCGGGTTTTGCCGGACGCTGTTGAGGTGCCGGTTCGCCGAAATCATCTCCATCCGACGCGTTTGCTTTACCCAAAAACTCTACGTTGTCTGCAACAATCTCGGTAACGTATCTTCTGTTGCCGTCATTGCCTTCGTAACTTCTGGTTTCTATCCTGCCGACAACTGCGCATTGATTGCCCTTACGCAAAAATCTGTGGCAGTTTGCCGCCGCCGCACGCCAAACAACGATATTCAAAAAATCTGCCTGAGTTTCGCCGTTTTGGTTTTTGAAGGGTCTGTTTATTGCAAGAGTAAATCTGCAAACGTCAACGCCCGAGTTTGTGGTGGAAAGTTCAGGGTCGGCTGTAAGTCTGCCTATCAAAATGGCTTTGTTCATAATAACCGCTCCTTACTTTTTAACTACCATATGACGCAAGATTTGGTCATTGATACGAATTTGTCTTTCAACTTCCGCAACCAATTCAGGTTTGCATTCGAAGTTCATCAATACGTAAAAGCCGTCGTTTTTGTAGTTGATTGGATAAGCAAGTTTTTTTGCGCCCCATTTGTCAACCTTTTCGATTTGGCCTCCGTCGTCCGTAACTATTTGCGAAAGTTTAGATACGATTGCCTCTTTGCCTTCGTCGCTTACGGCGTTGTCGATGATGAACAACATTTCGTACTTGTTCATATTTTTACCTCCTTTTGGTCTGTCCGTCCCGCAAAAGCGGGCAAGGATGTTTTTTATAAAACAATAATTTGCCGAATTTTTTATTTACTTAAAAATAAACAAAAAATAACTTGACAAAATTGCTTAAAGATTATAACAGACAAAATTGTTTTTCGCAAGCAATTATTTCAAAAACGCATACAAAAATGTACAAATTTTCCGATGCTTACCGGTTTGGACAAAAAATTCAACTTCTTTTGAAAAAGTTGAAAACTATACAAAAACCGTCGGATTTTCAATCGACGGTTATGAATGTTAAAAAATTATAACTATTATGGCAATTTATTAAATATGCCTGCACGTTTGTTTCGGCAAAAGTCAAATCAGCCTCTGCGCCACGTTCTCGGGGCAAACAAAACCACCATAGGGAAGATTTCCAGTCTGCCGACCAGCATTACCAAAGACAGCAAAACCTTAGAGTACGGCGAATATAACGCATAGTTGCAACTAGGTCCTACGAAATTAAGACCGGGGCCCATATTGCCTATGCACGAAAGCGACGCCGTAAAATTAGTGAGAAAGTCGTTTACGTCCAGGCACAGCAGCACCGTGCAGGTTATTACAATCATTATCCACAAAATAAAGTAGGTATGCACGCCGCGCTCTGTCTCCGAGGTTACCGGTTCTCCCTCCAACTTAATGGTAACGACCGACCCCGGGTGAATCAACCTTTTTATATTTGCCGCAACAGACTTAAACAAAATCATTACACGCGATACTTTCATACCGCCGCCCGTCGAGCCTCCGCAGGCGCCGATAATCATAAGCACCAAAATTACCGACTTTGAAAATGACGGCCACAAATCGAAGTCCGCGGTAGAAAAACCCGTTGAGGAACCGATGCTTGTAACTTGAAAGAAAGAATAACGCAGTGCTTCACCGAAATTTTCGCTTAGCGAAAAAATATTTATTGCGATTGCTAAAGTAGAAACAACCGTCAAGACGACGTAAGTGCGGAATTCTTCACTCTTTAACGCTTTGCCGACGTTGCCCACAAGCACGAGGTAAAACAGGTTGAAGTTTATGCCGAACAAAAACATAAAGACGGCTATAACGATTTCTATATATACGCTGTCGAAAGCGGCAATACTTGCATTTTTTGTACTGAAACCGCCGGTACCCGCGGTTGCAAATGCGTGCGTAACGCTGTCGAATAGCGACATTCCGCCGCAAAGCAAAAACACCATTTCTACAATGGTCATCAAAATATATATGCCGTAAAGTATCCTTGCGGTGCGTGTCAGTTTGCTTACTAGTTTGCCTACGGAAGGCCCCGGAGACTCTGCGCGGAATATATGTATGACGCCCGAGTTGTAACCCGGCAATATGGCAAGAACAAACACCAAAACGCCCATACCGCCTATCCAATGAGTAAACGACCGCCAAAACAGCAGACTTTGCGGCAATGCCTCTATGTCCGAAAGAATCGACGCGCCCGTTGTGGAAAAGCCCGAAACAGTCTCGAACAACGCGTCAATATAATTTGGTATAGCGCCGGAAATTACAAAAGGCAATGCGCCGGCAAGGGACATAAGCACCCAAACAAACGCAACTATTACAAAACCTTCTTTTGCATAGATAGACCTGTCTTTTATATGCAAAAGCGTAAGCGGCAAGCCTATCGCGCACAGTACACCGATAGGTATAAGATATGCGGCGTAGGTACTTTCACCGTATGCAATTCCCACCAGCATCGGGCAAATAAGCAACGCGGCCTCTATCAAAAGCGTTCTGCCCAATATACTGAAAATCATTTTTATATTCATAAACTATTTAAGTATTTGCGAAAGCTGCGTAATGTGTTTTGCTTCGGAAATGACAATAACTCTGTCTCCTACGCTCAGTTGGCTTTCGCCTTGCGGCAAAATAAACTGTCCGTTGCGCACGATTCCGCCGATAAGTATATTCTTTTTTAATTCAAGATTTTTCAGCGGAATGTCCGCCCCCTCGAAACCTTCGAGCACGGCAAACTCCTGCGCTTCCGCCTTGTCGCCTATTCTGTAAAGCGTCTTTACACCCTCGCCCGCTTTTGCCATATATGCGCGCACAAATCTGACTATGTGGTTTGCAATTACGTAACGAGGCGTTACAACGGTGTCAAGCCCCAAAATATTTACCATTTTAAGTATGGACATGCGGTCGATTTTGGTAATTATTTTGTCCACGTTGCTTTGTTTTGCATACAGAGAAATCATTACGTTTTCTTCGTCTTTGCCTGTAAGCGTAATGCAGGCATCGTTGCCTTTAAGATTCTCCTCGTCAAGCACCGCTTGGTCTGTACCGTCGCCTATAAGTATCGTAGCCCCAGGCAGCAGAGCGCTCAACTCCGTAGCGCGTTCTTCATCTCTTTCCACTATCTTGACGCTGACGCTTGACTTCAACAATTCCTGCGCGAGATAATAGCCTATTCTTCCGCCGCCGACTATAAATACTGATTTTGCGCGCGGCTTAAAAATGTTGAGTTTTTTGCAAAACAGTATAAGTTCTTTTTCATCGGCGATGATGTGTATGCGGTCTTCATTTTCCAACTTAAAATCGCCGTGAGGTATAATTACCTTATCACCGCGTATTACTACGGCTATAAGGATTTTGTTTTTGTATTCCTGCGCAATTTGTTTAAGCGTTTTGCCCATAAGCGGGTTTGTACCGACGATTTCCAGCTCTGCCATTCTGGCTTTGCCGCCGGCAAAATTTTCCACACTGCGCGCCAAAGGCATTTTAAGCACGCTTGCAATTTCGTGCGCTGTGGCAAGCTCCGGATTGAAAGCATAGTCCAAACCGAGGTCGGCCCTCATATTTTCCATTTCGCGGAAATATGCAGGGTCGCGTACGCGCGCTATCGTACAGTTTACGCCTATCTTTTTGGCAAGAACGCAACACAAAATATTCATTTCGTCGTGCGAAGTGCAGGCAATAAGCAAATCCGCCTTTTCCGCACCGGCATCGATAAGCACTTTACGCTCCAAACCGCCGCCGACTATTCCTTTGACGTCGTGATGATTTACGACTTTGTCGACTGTTGCAAAATCGGCGTCGACGACAACTATGTCGTGCTTTTCCAACGTAAAATTATTAATCAAAGTTTGGCCGACTTTACCGGCGCCGACTATGATAATATGCATTGCGGCCTCCTGTCCGAAAATTTGTTTTTAATCAAAGTATGTTTTATATTAACACTGTTCGGTATTTTTTGCAAGTACTTACCGAATACGACAAACCGAATAATTAAGTCTTGCAAAATTTTGCAAAAATGCCAAATTGCCTGTCTCGACCCGTTTTGCGGAACGACGGCAGGCAATTTTCAAACATTGTCAATCTATAATTTTTATTTCCACGCTGAATTGCGTTTTTTGCAGATAGTCGGGATTTTCTTTTTGATAGTCTTTCCATTTATTGCCGTAAGTCTTAAACATCTTGTTTGCTATCTCGAAGTAATCGCAGTCGATTTCAACGCATTTTTCTATTGCGGCGTTTACCAGTTCTTTCACCTGTTTTTTGACGTTGTCCTTGATATAACCGCTTACTTCGTCAGGCGTCTTAGGCAAATAGTCCATGACGTTGCCGCTGACGTCGGTCTTCATTTTGCGAAGTTTTATCTGTGTGGAAAACTTTACCGTAGGTTTGCCGTCTTGCATTTTTACGTCCATACCCGCGTCTTTTGAAGCAATACCTATGGAAATTTTGCCTTTAATGTTCAAATCGCCTTCGGCGTCTTCCACCACGAAATTGTCGTAAGACATATTTTCATCCATCATAATAAAGCCGCGCGTTTCGTCTTTGCTTAAAGTGCCGGTATATTTGCCGTTTTTGAAGATATTTATCTGTGCGCAATCGTAAACGCCCAAAGTTTTGGTATCGCTTTCGCCCTTATCGCTCTCGGGCACCAATTCTTTTACAAAACGCACTTCGCTTAAAAACGACGTTTCGGAAGGCATCATTTGCTTTTCTATAAAGTTCTGCAAAAAGTTGCTTATGCTGTTTGTCTTTTGCCCCGACTGCTGTATGATTGACTGTAACGCATAGGAAATCATATTGTCAAGCGGCGAAGTAGTTTCGAAAATTTTACGCGCAGTCCCATCGCACATTGCCACCGTTACGCCGTCCTTGAATGCGTCGGAAAATACGAAATAACTTAAAACCTGCCGTAAATCCTGCTGTTTCATTCCCTCGCCGAGCAGTATAAAGCCCGTTTGCCCCAGCGACGGGTTTTTGCCGGACGTTTGGTAAATATCCTGTATGGCAAGCGGTACGGTTTCTCCGCGGCCTACCAAAAGTTTGCTTTGCACCTGCGAGCCGCCTTCTGTGCTTTGACCTGGCGATATGACTTCCGCCGTAACTTCAAACACCTCTTCCTGATAATCTATACCTATACCCAGCACTACCGCGCGGTCGGCAAGTTCGCTTTTGACGTAGCCGCTTACAATCCAAAAGGCAACCGCCACAAGCAAAAAGATAAACGCGTATTTAAGATATTTTTTTGTTACGCTTTTTTTGCCGTTATTTTTTTCCATAGTCTTTTTACCCTGTTAAATAAACCTTTTTTATCGTCTTGTTTGCCGTTGCTTTCGCAAAGTCGCGCATCCGACGGCGCACCGTCTTTGCACAAACAATTTCCGCTGCCTTCTATTTGACCGTTGCCGCGCGTTGCAGCACCTTCCATACGTTGCATACAATCTGCATTTTGATTGCAATCGCAGTCTTCTTGCAAAGATTGAGGCTTGCTCTTTTTGTTGGAAAGGTAAGTCAGCAGCGGCAGCAGCAGCGGTATGAGATACTGCACCGAAAAGAAGAAATATTTGCCCACGCCCTGACATATGAAGTCGTCGATAAACGTTTCGAGCGGAAGTATCAACGGCATAACAATAAACGCCAGACATATTACGCCGTATATTATCGCATAGCCCTTTTTGCTTTTTACGTTGAAGATATAACTTATCGACATTGTCGCCGCCCACAAAAACAAAATGCTTTTTATTACTATTGAGCTCAGCCAAATAACGACGAATATCCAATCCAGTCTGCCGTATGAAGAACTCGTAAGGTTAAAGCCCGATACTTTTGCAAGCGCGCTCGTGCTGTATTGCGCCAGCATACCGAACAGCGACAAAAAGACGATATCCAGCATAACGGTAAGAATCGCGCCGAACACAAACGCACCCGAGATTTTTATGCCGAACAGTTTGTTTGTGGTAACGCTGCCCATAAGGAACACCAAAAATACACAGTCGCTAAACCAAAAACTTGCGTTGAGCGCGCCCTTTGCCACTACGCCGAAGCCGTCTGCAACGTAAGGTTGCAAATTGCTGAAATCGGCGTGTTTGTAAGACAAAAAGAGTATCAGCAAGACAGAGATAAAAATAAAGAAGAAAAATATTTGCGCAAGTCTGCCGACGTTTCGCGCGCCTTTAAGCACGTTAAAACCTATCACTATAAGCATCGGCACTATAAACGCAATCCAGTTGGTAACTACGCTCAAAGAAGAAAGAACGAGGTCCATAGTGTCGATAAGTCCGCCCATTATACGCAATATAAAAAACACGGCGTATATGGCAAAGATAATTTTTGCACCTACGGGCGACAGAGTATCCGTCAAAATTTCGTTAAGTTGCTTGCCTTTGTTTAGCTTTATCGCCCAAAGCACGAAGCACAGACACACGAGGTCTATGACAAACAAAAGCGTCATACTTATCCAACTGTCGCGCCCCGCAAACTGTGCCATAAGCCCGGGCAGGGACAAAAACTTACCGCCGGCAATAACCAGCACCATAAGCAAAATTAACTGTGTTTGTTTTATGGAATTGTTCATAATGCCCCCTTAATCTTCTTCCTTACCCCTGACGCTTAATGCAGAGTGTTCTCTAGCCTGTTGCAACTCTTCTATAGGTTTTTTGACGATAGCGTCCATCTTGTCGCTGGAAATCGACGGCGCGATAGGCGCAAGATACGGCGTGCCGAAGTCTTCCAGAGACACTACGTAGCTTACAACCATCATAGTGCCCAGCAATACGCCGATAATACCTATTGTGCCGCCGAGTATAGTAAAGGCAAGCCGCAGCAAAGTAAACAACATCGTGTTGTCAGGCATTGCATAAAGCCCTATGCCGGACAAAGCGCCTATCATAACCGCCGGGGCGGAAAGAAGTCCCGCCTGTACTGCGGCGTCGCCCAAAATAATGGCGCCGACTATACTTAAAGAAAGTCCGGCAATCTGCGGCATTCTTGCGTTTGCTTCGCGCAAAATGTCAAACAGCAAAATTACCACAAGCATTTCCAAAAGCGGCGGAAACGGTATGCCCTGCACCGACGAAATTATCGTTAGCAAAAACTTGCTCGGCAGCATTTGATAGTGAAACAACTGCAACGCCACGTAAATTGCGGGAAGCATTACCGCAAAGACCATCGCTATAAGCCGCAATATGCGCGCAATGGTAGCCGTTTGCGGCGTGTTGTAATAATAGTCGTCCGGGCTTTGCATATCTTCTATAAAGGTATACGGCAAAGTCAAAACTATCGGGCTGCCGTCCACTACGACTGCAACTCTGCCTTCCAAAAGTTTGGACGCCACAACGTCGGGTTTTTCTATACTGCCGACCAACTTAAACAACTTTGTCCTGTCGGGGTCGAGATATGCAGCGATATAACTGCTGTCAAGCACGCCGTCCATCTTTATTTGTTTTATCTTGCCCACTATTTTTTTGACGGTTTTTTTGTCCGCCAAATCTTTTATATAGCAAACGGACACAAGCGTGTTGGTTTTGTCGCCTACCGTTACGTTTTGCACCTTAAAATCTGCCGTTTTAAGCCGTTTGCGCAACAACATTACGTTGGTCTTTACGTTTTCGTTAAAACCTTCGCGCGGGCCCTTGGTAACTCTCGATGTAGGCGGCTCGGCTACGGCGCGGTACTCTATACCTTTTGTATCTACCGCAACCGCTCTTTCGTCGTCCTGAAAAAATATAAGTGTTTTGCCGTCCAAAAACTCTTTTGACGCGTCCTGCAAATTATCTACGATAAGACAGTCCGCGCCGAACAGAATTTTCTCCATACAGTTTTCCACCGTAGGCTTTCTGTCAAGACTCAAAATAGGCTTTGCGACAAAGTCGGTAATCTTGTCGCTTGCGCACATCGTATCCAAGTAAATTACGTCAAGTTGAGAGCCGTAAACTTTGAGAGTACGGTGTTTTAAGTCTGAAAATTCACTGAAATTTTGTAAAAACTGTTGCTTATTCATACGCATAGTGTGTGGAATTGCAAAAAAATAATTCTTTCGTTTTCAGTGCGTTTTTTAATTCTTGACAAAACAAGTTTTGGCGCGATATTTATTTACCGCTTTCTTGCGGTATTTTCCCATCCGCTTTTTAATTTGTCTTAAAAAATTTACATAGTTTTTATGTCTTTTACTTTTATATAACCGTTCTCCCTTTCGACTGTTTTCCGTTATCTCGCATACTTTTATATTTAATCCGTTGTTTTGTCCGTTTTTATATACGGTTTTTGCTTAAAACGCCCTTTTGCTTGCCCAAAACCGCCTGAATAATGTATAATTTATTCAATACATTTACGGAGTAAACAATGACTGGTTTTATTTCAAAAGAAAAACAACTTCAACTTAAAAACACTGCTGAAGCGCTTAAACAAAATTATATGGACGACATTACAATCGCCCAGCGTTTCGCGTGCGAGCCGATAGAGCAAATCGCCGACAAACTCGGCATTGACAGAAAAGACGTAGAGCCTTACGGCAAAAACAAAGCCAAAATTGCCGCAAACGGCTATAAAGACTCAAAGTTGGTGCTTGTTACGGCAATAAACCCAACCCCTGCAGGCGAAGGCAAGACCACGACTTCCATAGGTCTTGCGGATGCGCTTGCGCTTAAAGGCACGAAAGTTTGCGCTGCATTGCGCGAACCGTCGTTGGGACCGGTGTTCGGCTTAAAAGGCGGCGCTACTGGCGGCGGCTTGTCGCAGATAATCCCTATGGAAGACATAAATTTGCACTTTACCGGCGATATGCACGCCATAACGGCAGCAACCAATTTGCTTTCAGCACTTATCGACAACCATATATATCAAGGCAACAAACTAAATTTAGACAAAGACCGCATACTCTGGCGCCGCGCAATGGATACCAACGACCGAGCGTTGCGCAGTATAGAAGTTGCCTGCGGCGAAGGCAACGGAACAAGGCGCACAGACGGTTTTAACATAACCGCCGCAAGCGAAATTATGGCGATGCTGTGTTTGGCAAAAGACTTAAACGGGCTTAAAGAACGCTTCGGCAACATTGCCGTAGGGTTTGACAAATCGGGCAGATTGGTGTATGCAAGAGAACTCGAAGCGCAGGACGCAATGGCAATACTTATGCAAGAGGCTATAAAACCAAATCTCGTGCAAACTTTGGCAGGCACCCCCGTCATCGTGCACGGCGGACCTTTTGCAAACATTGCGCACGGCTGCAACAGCATAATAGCCACAAAAACGGCAATGAGATACGCCGACGTGGTAGTTACCGAGGCGGGCTTCGGCGCGGATTTAGGCGCGGAAAAATTCATCGACGTAAAATGCCGCATAGGCGGACTTAACCCCGACGCAGTGGTAATAGTCGCCACCGCAAGAGCGTTAAAAATGCATGGCGGAGCGTTAAAGCAGGATTTGGCAAAAGAAGATTTAACGTCATTGCAAGCAGGTTTGCCTAATTTGGAAAAACATATAGAAAACGTACTTAACAAATTTAATTTGCCGTGCGTGGTGGCAATAAACAAATTTACCACCGACACTGCAAAAGAAATCGAACTGATAAAACAAGCCTGCAAAAAATATAACGTCAAAGCGACGGAAACGGAAGTCTGGGCAAAAGGCGGTTTCGGCGCGGAAGAACTTGCCGACGACGTGCTAAACTTGATAAACCAACCGCGCAGAAAAGTTAAATTTATTTATCGAGACGACGACTCTATCGCAGTCAAGACGGAAAAAATCTGCAAAGAAATTTACGGCGGAAAGGGTGTGGAATTCTCTCCGCAAGCGCAAGAACAAATAAAAGACATAGAAAGTTTGGGGTACGGAAAGTTGCCGGTAGTCATCGCAAAGACGCAATATTCTTTAAGCGACGACGCCACCAAGTTGGCGCGCCCTACCGATTTTACGGTAAAAATAAGAGAAGTGCAGTTACGCAGCGGAAGCGGCTTTATAGTTGCCGTCGCAGGCAACATTATGCTTATGCCGGGGCTGCCGCAAGTGCCTGCCGCAAACAATATGAAAATTTCCGAAGAAGGCGTAATAAGCGGTTTGTTTTAATTTTCGGTCAATAATGCGAAACTCTGCCGAACAACGGTTGCATATGCAAATATGAATGATTTACAGTACATAAGTATCCAACAACAAGACAATATATAAAAAGCCGTCTTGACATATGCCGTTATTTGCTCTAAACTTATATCGTAAGAATATTATAATAATATATAAATTTCATATAAACGGAGATGTTTTATGGAAGCATTTATCAATATTGCGGATTTTGCAAAAGACAATTTAATTTGGATTATTATCGGCGCGGCGGTAATTTTAATTGCGCTTATACTTCTTGTGGTCGCGCTTAAAAAAGCAAAAAAGAAAGACAAGCAAAATATCACGCAGGTAGAAGAAACAAAAGACGCAAGATACTCTCTCAACGCGCAAACGCAAAAATACGACGGCACGCCAAACGCGTCGTATATTAAAGACGACATAATAGTAAGCCGCGGGCAAACTATAATCGCAGGCAAAGGCTATGACGTAGTTGCGGGCAAATATACGGTGCTGACATCCGTAGAGGGCGTAGATTCTTTCAACGTGCGTATAAACGGCTTTGTGAGAGAAATTCAACATAAATCCATAGTAATTTTAGGCGAAGGCGATTCTTTCTGCCCCGTTTCGCACAGCGTAATTCTGCGCTGATTTTTGTAATTTATTTATTAAAATATAAAATCAAAAGACAAATAAACTATGTATCTACTTAAAAACAAATGGGACGAAGTTATAGGCGAAGAATTTGCCAAACCTTATTTTTTGGAACTGTGCGAATTTTTGAAGCAAGAATATGACAAATACACTGTCTATCCGCCTAAACAAAGAGTTTTTTCCGCATTAAAAACCACCGACTATGACCAAGTAAAAGCGGTTATTTTGGGACAAGACCCTTATCACGGCGAAGGTCAGGCGCACGGTCTTGCGTTTTCCGTGCAACCGGGTGTGCAACCCCCTCCAAGCCTTATAAACATATTTAAGGAAATCAACAGCGAATACGGCTGCAATTTGGGTCAAAACGGTTGTTTGCTCAACTGGGCAAAACAAGGCGTATTACTGCTTAACACGGCGCTTACCGTAAGACAAGGGCAGGCAAACAGCCACAAAGGCAAAGGGTGGGAAGTTTTTACCGACAGAGTAATAAAAGCCTTAAACGATAAAGAAACGCCCGTCGTATTTATGCTTTGGGGCAGCAACGCGCGCAGTAAAAAAGCGCTTATAACCAACAAAAATCATTTGGTGTTGGAAACGGTACACCCAAGCCCGCTGTCTGCTTACAACGGATTTTTCGGTTGCAACCACTTCAAAAAAGCCAACGACTTTTTGTCGCAGTTTACGACACCTGTCGACTGGACTGCCATTGACGATTGAAAGTTGCATAACTTTCAACAAAACAGTTTCTAAACACTCAATAAAAAATTAAGCCCCGTCTTTTGACGGGGCTTAATAATATAATTTAAGTTTTTGTTTATTTGTTTTTGACGAGCGCTCTCGCTTTGTCCGCTATGTCGGAAACGGTCATATTGTATCTTGCTTTAAGCTGCGGAATTTTGCCTACTTCGCCGAACTCGTCGTTTATGCCTATGCAGTCGCATTTTACAGGGCATTCTTTTGCAAGTACTTCCGTTACGGCGGAGTAAAGTCCGCCTATTACGTTGTGATTTTCCACCGTCAAAACGGCTTTGGTCTTTTTAGCGGAAGAAATTATTGCGTCTTTGTCTATCGGTTTGATTGTGTGTATGTTTATAACTTCTGCGGAAATTCCGTCTTGTTTCAAAATCTTTTGCGCGTCCAAAACGTCTGCGGTAGAAAGTCCCGAAACAAAAATACTTACGTCTTTGCCGTCGCAAATTTTGTCCGCCTTAAAAAGATTGAACTTGTATTTAGGGCTTGTAAACACGTCGGGAGTTTCTTTGCGGAACATTCTTATATAACAAGGCTTGTCGCACTTTACTATTTGCGGCAACGCTTGTTTGAGTTGCGCGTTGTCGACAGGCTCGAATATAACCATTTCCGGAATACTGCGCAATACGGCAATATCTTCGAAACTCATATGCGTGCCGCCGTTAAGTTCCGCAGCGATGCCGGGGTCTGTGCCTACAATCTTTACGTTTTGCATACCGTAAGCGATTGAAACGGCAATCTGGTCGCAAATTCTGCGTGTGGCAAAAGGCGTAAAGGTCGTTATAAACGGAATATATCCATATGCGGAAAGTCCCGCCGCAACGCTCGCCATATTTTGCTCCGCAATGCCCACGTCAAACGCACGCGTAGGAAATACTTCTCTCAATTTAATTGTTCCGCTTGCTTTTGCAAGGTCGGCGTCAAGCAAACAAATTTTTTTGTTTTTTTGCATAAGGTTTTCAAGTTCCGTCGCAAAAACTTTTCTCATTTCCATATCAGCCACCTCACATCAACTCTTTGAGAGCGTTTTCCAACTGCTCTGCGCTAAACGGCATACTGTGATTGCCCACGCCTGTTTCTTCTATAAATTTAACGCCCTTGCCCTTTACCGTGTCAAGAATAATGGCGGTAGGTTTGCCTTTGCATTTTTTAGCCTTGTCAATGGCGCCGTCTATTTCTTCGAGATTGTGTCCGTCTACTCTTATTGCGTTAAAGCCGAACGCCTTAAACTTCTTTTCGTAGTCTTCCATGTTGACTACGTTTTCCGTAAGGTCGTCAATCTGCATTTTGTTGTTGTCCACAAACAGCGTAAAGTTGTTTAATTTCATTTGCGTCGCAAGCATAACCGCTTCCCACACCTGACCTTCCTGACTTTCGCCGTCGCCTATTACGCAATAAATTCTTGCCTTGTCTTTTGCTATTTTAGAGCCGATTGCAAGCCCCACCGCGCAGGAAATGCCTTGTCCCAAAGAGCCGGTAGTCATATCTACGCCCGTAGTCAAATTCATATTGCAATGGCTAGGCAGTTTTGTACCTATTTTGTTTAAGGTTTTAAGTTCTTCCTTAGGGAAATAACCGAAACTTGCAAGCGTAGCATACAATGCGGGACCTGCGTGCCCCTTTGACATAACCAACCTGTCGCGCCCTTTCATTTTAGGGTTGCTCGGGTCGACGCGCATATGCTTTGTATAAAGCACCGCAAGCGTATCGACAATAGACAGCGAGCCGCCGATATGCCCAACACCGATAGACGCAATGCACTCTAATGTGAGGCGTCTTATCTCTTTTGCTCTTTCAACACAATCCATAAACTCTCCTCGTAAAAATAACCGTCTGCAACTGCAAGATGTTTTGTTTAAGTGCAAAAACAACAAAAATAACTTGCGCCTGCAAACCGTTGCGCCGCCTGTAATTTTTCATAAAACCGACGCAAAAACAGTAAAATTTTAACCGCAATAAGTATAGCATAAAACAGCTTGCAAAACAACTTAAAACAACGCGTATAAAACAATTTGTTAAAATAAAACTTAACCAAAAAACCGTGTTATTTTGCAATAAATGCCATGCCGCTCGGCATAAAATCACTGTGCCGCATTTGCTTACAAAAAACAACCTTTTTGCAATTTCGTGCAAAAAGGTTGAAAGCAATATATATTTATTTGCATACAATTTAGTTTTGCGGTTTGTCTTCCTGCAAATCTTCCAGCAGGTTTCTCATAATGTCTGCGTGAAGTTCTTCGTCCAGGGCAATGCGCGCAAGCAGTTTTTGCAGGCTTTTGTTTGAAACCATTTGCGACGCGGTTTTGTAAGCGTACATAGCGTCGATTTCGTCCTGCAAGTTGGTTTGCAGCATTTGCGCTATATTTTTGCAGTAGTTTACCCATCTGCCCGACCAATAAGCGCCGAAGTCGCAATATACCGGGTCGCCGCCGAATTGCACTATTGCGTCGGCCAATAAATCCATATGATACATTTCTATTTTGCCGATGTCCGCAAAAATTTTGGCGATTTCCCGTGCAGTGCGGCCCGCAACAAAATGCTGATACATATACTGCAACACGGCAGTGGTTTCGCTTCTGCGCGAGCAATAAAGTTTTTTAAGCACCGCAACCGCTTGCGGGTTGTTTGCCGCGTTTTCTATTTGCGGATAAGGCAACGGATTTTTGACTTTTGGACTTTCCATAAAAAACAACTCCTTGCATTTTTTGTGTATAGTATGTAAAAAAAATGATTTTTGTGAGAAAGTCCTTGAAACAAAGAAACTAAATTGCAATAAGTCTTGTAACGCAGTTCAAAAAAATTCCCTGTTGCAAAAACAAATGACTTACATTGTAAATGCAAATAAATAAATTTCTCTATGCGGAAATTTTTTGCAAAATGTTTTGCTTTCAAATAAGACGCTTATTTGAAAGCATAATTGCGCGGAGCGCTCCTAAATTCAAAAAGAATTGCGAAGCATAAGCAAGCAATTTTTTTGCTCCCCCTTGACAACGATTTTGCACAAGGTTATAATTATTAAATAAGAAAGTGATTTCCCTGTAATATAAGGGGTTCGCAAAATTTTTGATAAGGAGTAATATACTTATGGACAAGGTAGCACAACAAAAACTCGACGCTTTGAAAAGCGTTGTAGGCAACACACCGCTTGCTAAAATCAATTTGAAGTATAAAGGCAAAGAAACTTGCGTTTATGCTAAACTCGAATACTTCAACTTTTCCGGCAGCATTAAAGACAGAATGGCATATCATATTCTCAAAACCGCTTATGAAAAGGGCGACATCAAACCGGGCGACGAAATAAGCGAAGCAACGAGCGGCAACACAGGCATTGCATTTTCTGCGCAAGGCGCATTCTTGGGTCATAAGGTCAATATATTTATGCCTAACTGGATGAGTATAGAAAGAGTAAATCTTATGAAATCCTTGGGCGCAAACGTAATTTCCGTATCTCACGAACAAGGCGGCTTCAAAGGCTCTGTAGAAATGTCTAAAGACTACGCTGAAAAGAACGGCGCTTTCCGTCCGGGGCAGTTTGAAAACGAAGCAAACGTAATGGCTCACTATACCACCACCGGTCCTGAAATTTTGAGACAGATGAAAGAATTCGGCGTAACTCCGGACGCGTTTACCGCGGGCGTAGGTACGGGCGGCACGGTAATGGGCACGGGCACTTATCTCCAAAGCCAAGTACCGGGACTTAAAATTTACCCTATGGAACCTGCAAGCTGTGCAACTATGGCTAAAAACGAAGTCGGCCCTCACCGTATCGCAGGCATCGGCGACGAATTTGTACCGCCAATCGTAAAACTCGACAAACTCGACGACGTAATCCTTATCGACGACGGCGATGCAATCATAATGGCACAAAAGATTGCAAAAGTTTTGGGTATGGGCGTTGGTATTTCTTCGGGTGCAAACTTGCTGTCTGCTCTTTACGTACAGGAACACTTCGGCAAGAAGAACGTTGCAACGGTATTCTCCGACGACAACAAGAAATATCTCTCTACCGACTACGCTAAGCAAGAACCTGTAAAACCTGGCTTTATGTCCAGCGACGTAGAACTCATCAGTTTCGAATCCGTAAAATAATTAAAAACAAATTAAACTATAAAAAACGCTTTCCGTACGGAAAGCGTTTTTTGTTGTACTTATGATACAAAACAACTTGTTTTTATATGCGCCAAAACCGCATATACCGTATCGTCAAATCAAAGTAATATTTCTCTTGCAATGGCACAAGCCGTATCGCGCAACAAATGCAATCTTGCGGTTGCAAGCAACCTTTAAGTTTGCAACAGAAAATTTTTTAATTTGCGGTATTTACAAACTTTTTTTAAGTGATATAATTATATTAACAACAAAATGATTTGAATATAAATATAACCGACGGTTGCAACTGCATTTAAGACCGTTTAAGTGTAACTTATTCAATCGGCAGACGGAGGTAAGCAATGAGATTTGACGATACTGTAATAACTATCAGCAGAGAGTACGGAAGCGGCGGCAGAATAATAGGTAAAAAACTTGCCGAAAAACTCGGCATAGATTTTTATGACCACGAACTTATAACAATGGCGGCAGAACAAACGGGTATGAGCGAAGAGTTTTTGAAAAACACCGAAGAACGCGCAAACCACTCTATAAGGTTTTCTCTTTCTTACTTGGGCAATCTCAGTTACACTATGCCGTTAAACGACAAAGTTTTTATCGCGCAATCGCAAATTATACGCAGCCTTGCGGACAAAGGTCCTTGCGTTGTGGTAGGCCGCTGCGCGGATTATATCTTGAAAGAACACAAACACTGCATAAACGTGTTTATACACGCAGACATCGACTACCGTCTTTACAGAGCGATAAAACACTATAACTTCCCCGAGCAAAAAACGACGGAAAAAACAAAAGAGTTGATTTACAAAATAGACAAACAGCGTGAAACTTACTACAACTATTACACCGACCAATCGTGGGGCAGAGCGGACAATTATCACATTTGTTTGGACAGTAGCCAACTGCACATAGACGGCACCGTAGACGTGCTTAAAAAATACGTGGAAGAGTTTGAACTGAAACAAGACTGCGCCAACGAATAAACAAAGCAAAATAAAAAAGCAGGCAAATGCCTGCTTTTTTTATTTAAGCGTTTTCAGCATACTATAATATTAACCAATCTGTTTGGTATTACGATGACTTTTTTGACCTGTTTGCCTTCCGTAAACGGTTTTACTCTTTCGTCGTTTAACGCCAAGTTTTCTATCTGCTTGTTATCCATACCGTTTGCGATAACAAGTTTTGCGCGTATCTTTGCATTTACCTGTACGACGATTTCCACTTCGTCTTTGACAAGCGCCTTTTCGTTTACCTTAGGGAATTTTTGATTGAACACCGAATATTCGTTTCCGGTAAGTTCCCAAAGTTCTTCCGCAAAATGCGGCGCAAGCGGCGCCATAAGTTTGATGAGGTCCAAACAAACTTCTTTGTAAAGTTTGGCGTTTATCTCTTTGCCGTCGGCGTACTTAGACAACGCGTTTGTAAGTTCCATCATTCTTGCTATCGCGGTGTTGAAACTGAAAGTGCCGTAATTGTCGGTAACGTTTTTTATGGCAAAGTTGCGGATAAAATCGAGTTCTTTTTCATCACTGCCCATATCGGTTTTGCCGCCCTTAAAATCGTTTGCTTTAAGCACGATGCGCTCTACCCTTTCCATCCATTTTGCAATGGCTTTTATGCCGTCGTCGCTCCACGGGCCGCCCTCTATATAGTTAAAGCCAAAGCCCAGATACATACGGAATACGTCGCTGCCGTATACCGCAATATAGTCGTCGGGGCTTACGGTGTTGCCGCGCGACTTACTCATCTTGTTGCCGTCGGCACCTAAAATCGTCCCTTGATGAACCAACGAAGTAAACGGCTCGTCAAAGTTTAAGTAACCCATGTCTCTAAGCGCTTTTGTAAAGAACCTTGCATAAAGCAAGTGCATACAAGCGTGCTCTGCGCCGCCGATGTATTTATCCACAGGCAGCATTTTGTTTATCCAATCTTTGTTGAACGCTTCTTTATCGTTTTTGCTGTCGGGGTATCTCAAAAAGTACCAACTGCTGCAAACGAAAGTATCCAAGGTGTCGGGGTCGCGCATAGCGTCGCCGCCGCACTTAGGACATTTTGTATGCATAAAACCGTCGTGCTTTGCAAGCGGACTTGTTCCGTCAGGCGTAAAGTTTACGTCGTAAGGAAGTTCCACCGGCAACTGCTCCTCAGGCACGGCAACGGTGCCGCAATGCGGACAATGCACCACAGGTATAGGCGCGCCCCAATATCTTTGACGGGACACAAGCCAGTCGCGCAGACGGTAGTTTGTTTTAAGTTCTCCCTTGCCGACCTTTGCCAAATCTTCTATAATTTTTATCTTTGCTTCTTCCGTAGTAAGTCCGTCGTATTTGCCGGAGTTTACCAAAATGCCGTACTCGCAGAAAGGCAGTTCGTCATTGCCGTTTTTGCCCTTTATAACTCGCGTGATAGGCAAGCCGAATTTTTTTGCAAACGCAAAGTCTCTTTCGTCGTGGCTAGGCACGCCCATAACCGCGCCCGTGCCGTAAGAATACAAAACGTAGTCTGCAATCCAGATAGGCACTTGCTTGTCGTTTATAGGGTTGACGGCATAAGCGCCGGTCCATACGCCCGACTTTTCTTTAGAGGTGGAAAGTCTTTCTATCTCGTTGCTCTTTGCGACGTCCGCAATATATTTTTCTACAACTTTTTTCTGTTCTTTGGTGGTAATTTCCGCAACCAAAGGATGCTCAGGCGCAAGCACGACGTAACTTACGCCGTTTAGCGTATCCGCCCTTGTGGTAAACGCGCGGAAACTCTTGCCGTGCCCTGCAATTTCAAACTCTATCTCTCCGCCGGTGGACTTGCCAATCCAGTTTTTTTGCATAAGTTTTGTCTTTTCGGGCCAGTCGAGTTTGTCGAGGTCTTGCAACAATTCTTCCGCATAGTCGGTAATTTTGAAAAACCACTGCGTAAGGTTTTTGCGTACTACTTCCGTACCGCAGCGTTCGCACGCGCCTTCCTGCACCTGCTCGTTGGCAAGCACGGTGTTGCACGACGGACACCAGTTTACGGGCGCCTCTTTGCGGTAAGCCAAACCGTGTTTGAACAACTGGACGAAAATCCATTGCGTCCATTTATAATAGTCGGGCATACAGGTTTTTACTTCGCTGTCCCAATCGAACATTGCGCCCATATTGCGCAGTTGCTCTTCCATAATGGAAATGTTTTTAAGCGTGCTGTCTTTTGGGTGAATGCCCGTCTTTATTGCATAGTTTTCCGCAGGCAGACCAAAGGCGTCAAAGCCCATCGGCTGATAAACGTTGTAACCCTGCATACGCAAAAATCTTGCATAACTGTCGGAAAGCCCGAAGTTATACCAGTGCCCTACGTGCAGTTTTGCACCGCTAGGGTAAGAAAACATCTCCAAGACGTATTTTTTGTCTTTAAGGTTGTTTTTGTCAAACTTATAGAGATTTGTTTCGTCCCATTTTTTGCGCCACTTTTTTTCGATTTCCAAATTATTCATATCGTTTATCCTTAAATTTTGATAATCTATAAACTAAAAATTATGATACCGCAACACAGCGTAAAAGTCAACTTAAACGAAGATAACTCGATAATACCACCGTCGTTTGTCCGTCTGCGCTTTTTACAAAAATAATCTCAACCAGACAATAGACTGTACGAATTGCAAAAAAACAACCTCAACCGGACTATTGTCGGGTTGAGGTTGTAAAACACCATTATTTTATATCTGCTTTGTTTTACAAAATAAACTTATATATCAACAAACTAAAAAGTTAAACCTTGTAAACAAAACAATTTTTTACGCTTCGCAGACCAAAATCTTTTCATCGCAAACAAAACAATTCTATTTGCAAAAGAAACAAATTTTCAATTATGCGTAAACATTTTGTCAACTCTCCGCTTCCCAAAGCGCGATGGAATCTATATTTGCGTTGCCGACGCATTTTATATTTACGCTGTGCTTGCCTTCGCTCAACCGTGCGGAAACAAACACAACTGCCGTACCTTCTTTGTCGGACTTTAAGCTGACTGTTTCTACCGCGACGCCGTCAATGCTTATTTCAAGTTGTCCCGCATTTGCGTATTTGTAAGAATTTATCACGAAATAAGTGCCGGTAAACTCGAAGTTTACGTTTGCGCCGTTGCCGCCGCTGTAAACGTGGCCGAACGTGCAAAGCTTGTTTTCCAACTTCCAGTTGCCCCAGTACTTAAACGTATCTACGTCGGGAGAATACAACCTGCCGGTGCCCTCTACCGACATTGAAAACCGAGCTTCCGCAAACGCCGCCCATCTATTGACTGTGCTGTTGTTCATTTCCGTAATGACTATCTTATAATATCTTACATTACAGGTATCGAAAGTTACAGACACGTTTCTGCCTGTAGGCGTCAAATTTTCGTAAGTGTCTATAAGGCTTAAATCGTCTTGATTAGTACCGGCATAAAGGCTGAAACTTACGGGAACGAAATCTCTGCCTTGATTGAAACCGTAAAAAGTAAACATATTGGCTTTAATTTCCTGCCCAATGTCTACCAATGCTTCAAACGGCGCTTCGCTTAACGGCTTTGAGCCTACTACCGAAGTCGACATATTTCCGTCGAAGCCGTTTGACAAATCGCGACCCTCGGCACACTCTCCGCCGCTGACGACGGTTGTTTTGTTTTGTACATCGGCATAAACTTCATTGTAAGTAAAGGCGTATTTTTTAGGATAATAGTCAGGCGTTACGAATTTTTCATCGTGTATTTCATAAGTGCTGCGGTAGCCGTTTACGTAAGATACGGAAACCGTTTCCTGAGCATTGTTTGCTTCTTCTTCGGTAACTTCATTACCGTTTGCGTCTATGTAATGCGTATTGCCGTCGCCGTCTACTTGTATGGTAAATTGCGGAGCGACAAACTGTCCCCAGCCTATGCCTATAAACGCGCTGTCATAGTCTACAAGCAGCACTTCTTTGACATAAAGCCAAGTGCTCTCGGTAAACTCCAAATCTTTGTATGCGTTAGGGTCTTTTAAGTCAAACCCGTTTGCATGCGTGTTGTGGTTGCGCACGGCCGCAAGTTCATAATTTTTGCCTCCGTCGGTAGAAATATACAGCGCGGCGGAATGTCTGCCCCTCAACGCTATGCGGTATTTGCCCGCCTGCGGAACGCGTATTTTGCCGTAAACTTCCATAACGGACTTTGTGCCTGCCTCCAACCCCGTAGTTGCGCCGTTTGGCACCCAAATGTCGAAGTTGGTGTTTTGCGTAGGATTTTTGCTGTCCATTTCCGTCTTGCTTTCGTGCCCTGCATAATTGGTTTCGTATGCTTCTTGTGCGGTTGCAGGAAGTTTATCTTGGCTGTAAGTATAAATGGTTCTTGTCAAAACAGACTTGTTCATTTCGTGGTCTTGTCTGAACTGCAAAACCAAATCCACGTCGTCAACCGTAAATGCACCGTCGTCTTTTGTGATTTCCAACGTAACGCGTATTTCACCCGATTTTAATTGTTTTTTGTCCGGACGGTAAATATAGACGTTTTCTACTTCCTTATTGTTTTCGTCTTTGTATTTTGCTATCCTGCCATATTGAGGATTGGTTATGTTTTTAATTTTGTAACTGAAACCGTCAGGCAAAACGATTGTGCCGTGATTGTGAGTGCCGTCGTCGTTGGAAACGTATTTTCTGAAATCGACGATAAAGTCTTCTCCCGCTTTTATGGCGTAAGGCTGTGCGGTCTGTATGTAGGTTTTTTCATAACTCTCCGCACCCTTAGTCATAATGCTTCTGCCCGTTTGATAAATGCTTGCTACAGGCACAAACATAGGTTTGTCTTTGTCTATCGCGGCATTTATGCCCGAGTGCAAAATATCGTTAAAGAAATATGACATATCATTGCCTGTTACCACAGACCACGCATTGTAATAAGCGTTAAAACTCTGTCCTCCGCGTTTTTGCGCCGCGGCGATAAACAAATCCTGCCCGAAGTTGTGCAGCAGCGTAGAGTAAGCGTCAAGTCCTGCGTTTGCGCTTGCATGCGCAAGCGTTTGTCTGAGCGACCAACTAGGGTTGGTATATCTGTCCCAACCTACCGCCCAGTTGCCTTCATTGCCGTTGCCCAGCGCTCTGTTTGCGGAAATGTTTGTAAACAAACTGTAAGACACGAGACTTACCGCATTGTTTGAAACTTCGCCCGCGGCAGGAAGTCCCCAACCGTTTTGGAAGTGGTGGTTAAGCTCGTGCATATTGCCCCACAAGCCGTCGTAACCGCGATTGACCATTGCATCGTAATCCAACGCGTTGCTCATATATCCCGGAGGCGCGTTTACTACGTTTTGCCCTACAAAAGCAACCAGTCCGCCCGCCGCAACAAACGGCTCGTACAAATAAACTATACCTGTACCTGCCGACGAACCCGTAGGGATTTGAGTAGACACGCTCATTACCTTTTGCCAGTAAATGCTTGCGTCATACAAATTTTCGTAAGTTAAGGCCTTGCCGTCAACTTTTGTTGCGTACTTCTTTCCGCCGGAAATTCTTACGCCCCTGTCCCAAACTTCCATATCGAAATACGGTGTGGTAGTTGCGGCATTCTTTTCAAATTCTTCTTCAGTCGTATAACCCAAAATATAATGCTCGTATGCCACTGCGCCGGAAATCGTCGCGGTAAACTTTACCCTTGACGACGGCTTTAAGTAAATAGGCCCGCCGAGGAAAGAACCGACGTAAGCCGTGTAAACACCGTCTTTGAGAGTTGCGGTATTTTTGTTGACTGCCATCGAATTGAGTATAACGGGCATACGGCTGAAGTCGCCCCTTGCTGACCAGATATTGTTGCTTTTGCCGTTTGGGAAAGCCTGACCTATGTCCACTACAAGACCGCCGACAGAATTCAAATCGCTTTCGCTTATTTCTATTTTTATAATTTCTCCCGCAGGTGCATAAAGACCTGTAATATGGTTACCGACGCTTCTAGGCTGAATGGTAACTCTCTTTATAAGTGCAGGTTCTTCGTCGCTTACTTCTCCGTACCACATATTTTTAGACGCGGTATGCTTATAAAGTTTAGTCGGATAGCCTGCCGTTTTAGTACCGTCGGAAGACACCATAAACAGATTTCCGTTTTCGTCCATCATATTGTAACTGCTTTTCGGAGTAGCACCGCCTTCTTTGGTGCCGTAAGCCATAAGTATCCTTGCCTCGGCAATAAGCCCTGCTTTTTCTGTATCGGTAATTTTATTTACGCTGTAACCGAAAACAGGATACCTGTCGTCGGCAACTTTGCCTTCGTTTTTGGTTTCCGTAGGTATGTTTCTGTCGACCGTGCCTAAATACTCGGCATAGTAGCCTACTTTGCTTGTATTTGCATATGGATTTGCAAACGCGCCGTTTGCGCCCCAAATGCAAAACAGCGTAATCAAGCAAGCAATAAGCACGACCAAAAGTCCCGCGCCTACGTAATAAAGTTTGGCATAGGTCTTAAAATGGTTTTTCAACACTTCTGTTTTAGAACCGACCGCCACAGTCTGCTTAGGCGCGGTTTTGGCTGTTGAAGTCTTTTTCGTTGCCGCTTTTTGCGCCGTTGCCTTTTTCCTTTTTCTGAGCCACGTTATATTCTCCTTTTTATTATTCTATAAATTTTCAAATGCAATAAATTATATGATTTTGAAACATATTGTCAATTATCTACCGTAACCGCAAGCTGCAAAATTTTTATCTGTTTTACTTGCGATTACATTGCTTGTTGCTATTTACAATTTGTATAACTATCATATACGCAAAAAAATAAGCGTCGTTAAACGCTTATTTTAAGAATTATACAATTTTTAATGCTTTAACGCAAGCAAAGCAAGGTTTAATTTTCCTCGGTTTTGATTTCTGCAACTTCCTGCGGCAAAGCGGTTTCTCTTACTTTCATTGCGTTTACTTCCATAATCCTCTCGGTAAAAGAAACTTTTTTGCGTTTTTTCAAATCTTCCGTAACGCGCTGTGTAATAAGCACAAACACGCAGAAGGTCGATACCGCGCCGAGGTTTGTCTCCAACAGCGAGTTGACTATCAAAGTCATTATCTTTTGGCTCATATCTACAATTTCCGCGCTGCGGATTCCGCCGATGAGAAGCGAAAACTCCCATGCAAACTGCACCAACACGCCTATTATCAACAGCCACAATAACGGAAAGTGCTTTTTCTTGTTCTTTTGGAACAAATTGTAAACTATTGCAGCCGCATATGTCGTAAACATAATTATCGCCATATAACCGTGGTATGCGCCCGTCGTACGCTGAATTTTGATAGGGTCTAGATTTGCCCCGAATGCCGCAGCAATAAGCGGAGCGGAAACCCACCATATGCAAATCAACAGCGACCACTCAAACAGACGCTTGTCTTTTGACATCCAAAGCCAAATCCAAGCAAAGTTGGTTATGCCGTAACTCATACTCATCCACAGCAAAACCCAAAACATATCTCCGCCTTCTATTGAACGCGTGCCGAGCAGCAAATGGAAAATGCCGTAATCGACAATCATATAAAGCACGCCGCCTGCAAGCGCAAACAAAAGCGTAAGATATTTTTTGTTGAAAATTAACAATCCGCAGAAGAACACCAAAAATACGATATCCAGATAAATATACAGCGGATTAAACACTCTTTGAGCCACTATTTCAGAAGACGGCTCTAACATTGCCAGTAACATAACTTCTCCTTTGTATTAAATATTTTTTATTTTACGGCGGGCTCCGTACCGTCATTCAAAACGACGACTTTGCCCGTACTTCCGTCAACAGAAACAATATCGCCCGTCTTTATAAGTTCCGTCGCAAACGGAATGTTTACGACTACGGGCAAGCCGTATTCCCTCGCCACCACCGCGCCGTGCGACAGCGCAGAGCCTACTTCCGTAACAAGCGCGCTTATTAAACAATAATAAGGCGACCAGCCTATATCGGTAAACTCCGCAATCATAATTTCGCCCTTTTGCAGTTGTTTTGCGTCCTGCGGCGACTTTACAACGCGCGCAACGCCCTTTACTTTGCCGCGGCTGACAGGCACTCCGCAAAAATCGCTTTTGCCCATTTCCTCAAACACGATAGGCAGAGGCATACCGCGCGAAACGTCGGGAAATACGTATGAATTTTGCTCGTCAAGCAGTCTTCTGCGCACTACGCATTTTTTGACGAGACTTGCATCTCCTTTAAGCAGTTTGCCGATTTCTTCGTGCGTCAAAAAATAAATTGCGTCGGCATCGGGCAAAAGTCCGTCGTATACCAACATATCGGCAAGCAAACGGTATCTCTGCTTAAAGGTATCTATAATTTTTATTATGTAAGACTTAGAGTACTCTCTGTTTACAACGCCTTTGCGGCATTGCTTCACCACAAAATTTACGCCTTTTTTCATAGACTTTTTAAGCGGTTTTGCCATTTCTTCCACATTGCGCATCCAACTGTCGCGGTCGGCGTTTTCGCGTGCAAACTGCCCCTGTGCCGACAGCACCGTTGCGATATATCCGTAAAGCGCAGGTTTGTCGTCGCGCCAAGCCTTGCTGCGCAGTTCCGCCTCGCGTATGGCGCGGTGCCCGTGCCTTGACAAAAACTTTTGCAGCAATTCGTCGGCCGCCGAGCCTTTGCCTGAATTTTCAAAGTAATTGCTTACTTCCGCAGCCTGCCAGCAATTCGCCTCGGGAAACTCCTTCAAAATTTCTTGCGCAATATCCTGCAAGTCTGCAAGTATTGCGACGCTTTCTATATTGTCAATGCCTTCCAGCGTACCCGCAACCATTGCCTTTATTTGCTCCGTGTCGGCGTAAGCGTCTTTAAGCATCATATTGAGCGCGCCGTTCATCGCGCCCGAGTGCGAAGAAGTGTTGTAATGATACCACATCGCCTGATGCATAAGCGGCAGCATTTTGTCTATCTCGTCGTAAACCGCTTGCGCGTTTTCATTTGCAAAAAACACAAATTTTTCCGTAATGGAAGTAAGTTTCTTTTTTGACTTTTCCGCGCCGGTAAGTATCTTTATATACTTTATGCCGTTTTTAAGCCTGCGGAAAAATCCCGCGCGTTTTTCCTTTGTGTCGCCAAGGTCCAACGCCCTGCCGCATATGGCAAGGTCAATGCTTTCTTTCGACGCCATCATTACGTTTCGTGAAATGGAGTAAAGAGTCGTCATATCTATAAACAAATGATTTTTTACGCTCAATATGCAGGAATATGCAGGCAAATCCGACGGCTTTTTAATTACGCCTGCCAAAGCAAGCATATTGCGTATGCCGTAGTCCAAAGCGTAAATGCTTGTAGACAAACTCAGCGGCGTTATCGCCCCCGGCAGCATTTCGCCCACGTTGCAACTGGTAACTACTCTTTCGGACAAATCTCTTTTGCAGTCAAACTCTCCTACGGTAGGCATTTCGTCCGCAGTTATCGGCCGCGCTTGCAGCCAAAACAAATTGCCGTCTTTGTCGACCGCCCACTCGCAATCGGCTTCGCACCCGAGAGTTTCCTTTGCCTTGTCAAGACCGTCGCAAATGGATTTTTGCAATTCCGCCGACAGAAGACCGTCGCCGTAAAAAACTCGGCTGTCTTTTGCTTTTGCAAATTTGTACTGTTTTGACTTGCCTTTGCCGCTCACAAGCGTTTCGCCAAGTCCTTCAACTGCTTCCACAAGCATAACGCCGCTGTCCGTCGGGTCTACGCTGAACGCAACTCCCGCGGTTTTTGCGTCAACCATCTTCTGCACGACGACGTTCATTTGCGCCTTGCTTTCTTTTGCAAAATTTTCCGTATAAGTCTGCGCGCGTGCGCTTTGCAAAGATTTCACGCAAGTTTCCACTGCGGAAATAAAGTTTTCTCTACCGCTGACGTTAAGCACCGTTTCGTAAAGTCCCGCGCCCGAAAACACAGCGCCGTCCTCGTCCGTTGCGGAAGACCGCACCGCGACGCACCCCAAACCGCTCTTTTCAAAATAATCGGCGTACTCTTGCAAGTCGCTTTCGTTGACGCCTGCAATACAAAACCCATCCGCAACGGGCAGCCCCGCTTTGTTAAGCAAATAAAGTCCTCTTGCCTTTCCGCCGACGCTCGGCAATAAATCTTCCGGCAGATTAAATAACGGATAAATCTTCATAGCAACTCCATTTTTTTATATCCGCATTGTAGCCGAATTCCCAAACGCCGCGGAAAGTTTCTCCGTCCAAAACAAACTCGCCGTAGCCCTCGCGCAGCGTATATGCGCCGTTTTGCAAATTGTATACGGTTTCGCAAATGCGCTTTCCCTTCAAACTCAATTTATTGCCGTCAACGGTTTTGAGCGTCGCCGTCAATTCGTCGGGACCGAGTCCGTCGCATACGGTATCGTCTTTTATCGAAAAATCTTCCAGATTTATTATTTTGCCGTCAACAAAAACGTTTCCTGCGTGAATTCCCGCCGCGTTGGGATAACTTACCATACTTACGTTAAAAGCCCTTCCGCTTTCGCTGACGCCGGCAAGCCAAAAGTGTCTGTTCATATAGCCCCAGTCGCGCATACCGTAAGAGTGGTCTCTCACCGCAGGCAAGTTGTTTAATTTTATTTCATTGCCGTCTATGCTTACAGTTCCGCTTACCGTGCCGTATTGCTCGTAATGCGTTTGCTTGTTTTTCTTCAACCCTTCAAAAAAGTCCTTATTCCACTTTTGACGCGCATAAGTGCGCGCAACGAGTTTATCGTTGCCGTGCGTAAAAAAGTCATATATCGGCGCAGTCGCGTTGAAAGTAAGGTTTATCACCGCGCTTTTGCCGTCGCCGCAAGTTACGGTTTCTTTGCCGTTGTAACTTACTTCAAACAACTCGCCTTGATAAATATGCAGCCACTCTTTTTCCGTCTCTTTACACTCTACTTTAAGCGGACTTTCGCACGAAAGGTAAAGATTGCGCTTGTTTGCAAAATGTTCCTTTTTGTGTTTAACGCTTGACCAAACTTCGCAAGTGCCGTCGCCGCGTTCTCCCAAACGCAAATACAGCGAAGTTTCTCCGTCGTGCGCCGTCAAATAGTAACTGTTGTTAAAATTGTCGGCGGCGTCAACGGGCAAAGTAAAACGCTCTGCCTCTTCCGTCGCGAACCCTGCTTTCTTTTGCTTCTTCATCGAGCGAAGCATAATTTTTTGTTTGATTCCTATTTTCAATCCCATAACGTTTCGTCTTTCTTGTAAAAATTTTGCCGTAAATTTTCCGACGGGAATAATTATAGTAATTTTTATTTGTCAAGTAAAGCAATTTAATTAAATTATTAAATATAATTTCAAATTTAATTTGATTTTTTGGTAAATTTTAACATTGCTAAGTACCGCAACCAACTGACTTAACTGTAAAATACTCCGTTTTTTTTAGCAAAAAAACCGCAAAGCATATCTTCATTGCGGTTAAATAAATTTCAAATTGCTAAATAATTTTTATAAAATTTCCTGCAAGCGTTTTAAGAAAATTTCCGTACACTTAGGAAAAACCTGATATTTTTTCCACGCAATATCCAGGTGAGATTTAAGTTCGGAATAAAACGGTCTGAAACACAAATCCGAGTCGCCCGTGGTATTTATTATTTTGTCAAGGCATACGGCATAACCAAGTCCTTCCTCTACCAGCAAAGACATATTGTACAATAAATTGCCGGTAGCAACGACGTTCAGTTCTTCCGTACTCTTATGAAACCAGTCGCTTATTAAATTTTTACCAATCGACTGCCGCGAAAAAATAAGCGGTTTGTCCCACAAATCTTCAGGCGCGATAAATTGTTTTTCCGCAAGCGGACTGTCTTTGCGCATAAGTATGCCCCACGTGTCCGTCAGCGGCAAACGCAGATAGTCATATTTGCTTAAATCGACGGGCTCTATAAAAATACCGAAATCTATAAGCCCTTTGTCGAGTCTTTCGGAAATTGTTGCGCTGTCCCCGCTGAATAAATGATATTTTACGTTGGGAAATTCTTTTTGCACGCAGTGCGCCGCTTTTGCTATAAGCCCCATAACGTAACTTTCGCCGCCGCCTATATAAATATCGCCGCTGACGTCGGCAATAGGCGTGTTCAACTCCGCTTCCGTCTGATTGTACAACTCTAAAATTTCTTCCGCACGTTTGCGAAGCAACCGTCCCGCTTCCGTAAGGGTGATTTTTTTAGTCCCGCGGATAAACAGTTGCTTGCCGATTTCCCTTTCGAGATTTTGCATTTGACGGGACAAGTTGGGTTGAGTAACAAACAACGCCTGCGCCGCTTTAGATATGCTTTGCTCTTTGGTAACTGCCAAAAAATATTTAAGTTCACGAAGTTCCATTTTGCACCCCTTTGCTAAGTATATCGCACAGACATATAACTGTCAATTATGGCTTTGCTATAAAATATAAGTATTTGACATATGATATACTTGAAAAATAAAATGTAATTGCAAGAATAATGGAGGCATTATGAATACGGCAGAGTTTGTAGAAAAATTAAAAAAACAGGCGTATATCGAAGCGGATTCCGAAATGCACCGCCATATGCACGAAATGGCGCAGCGGTCAAGAAAAATTACCGCCAAAATGAATAACGAATATAAAACGGCGGAAGAAATAAGAGCATTGTTTTCCGAACTGACGGGACAAAAAGTTGACGAAAACTTCGGGTTGTTTCCGCCGTTCTATGCCGACTACGGACAAAACATAAAAGTCGGCAAAAAAGTTTTTATCAACTCAGGGTGCTGTTTTCAGGACCAAGGCGGTATAGAAATAGGCGACAACGTACTGATAGGACAGCAAGTCGTAATAGCGACAATCAATCACGACGTTGCACCAAACAAACGAGGCAATATGCTGACCGCACCCGTAAAAATAGGAAATTGCGTTTGGATAGGCGCACACTCGACGATTCTTGCCGGCGTTACGATAGGCGACAACTCTACAATTGCCGCAGGCGCGGTCGTTACCAAAGACGTACCACAAAATACAGTAGTTGCAGGCGTCCCAGCCAAAATAATAAAACAAATTAAGGAGTAACGAATATGAAAGTATTGCTTATTAACGGAAGCCCAAAAGCAAACGGCTGTACCTTTACCGCTCTTTCGGAAATTGCAAAAACCCTCAACGCCGAAAATATAGAAACGGAAATCGCGCAACTCGGCAACAAACCCATACAAGATTGCATAGATTGCGGCGGCTGCGTGGAAAAGGCAAATGCGTGTTTTCCGACGACGTTATAAACGATTTAATAGAAAAAGCAAAATCGGCAGACGGTTTTGTGTTCGGCACGCCTGTATATTTTGCTCATCCGTCGGGGCGCATATTGTCGGCAATGGACAGACTGTTTTATGCCGGCGGCAAGAACTTCGAGCATAAACCTGCTGCGGTAATCGCTTCGGCAAGGCGCGCGGGTACAACGGCAACGCTTGACGCGATTTCCAAACACCTAGGCATAACGCAAATGCCTGTCATATCCTCCACTTATTGGAATATGGTACACGGCAACACACCGGAAGAAATAAAACAGGATTTGGAAGGTATGCAGACAATGAAAAACATCGCGCTTAATATGGCGTGGATATTAAAATGTATCGAAGCAGGCAAACAAGCGGGAATTCTTGCACCGCAAACCGAAAAAATAATAAGGACCAATTTTATAAGAAAATAAAAGAAAGGAGATAAAAATTATGTTAGGCAACTTCACTTATTGCAACCCAACTAAACTATATTTCGGCAAAGACGCGCTTGACGGTCTCAACAAAGAACTGCCTAAATACGGCAAAAACGTGTTGCTTGTTTACGGCGGCGGTTCAATCAAGAAAAACGGAATTTACGACAAAGTGGTTGCCGCACTAAAAGCAAACGGCAAAAATATCTTTGAGGACGCGGGCGTTATGCCAAACCCTACGGTCGAAAAACTCAACGAAGGCATAGAGCGCGCAAAAAAAGCAAAAGCAGACTTTATTTTGGCAGTAGGCGGCGGCTCGGTATGCGACTATGCAAAAGCCGTTTCGATTTCCGTAAATTGCAACGACAACCCGTGGGATAAATATTTTATACGCTTTGAAGAACCTACTTGCCCAATTATTCCCGTAGGCTGCGTTTTGACAATGGTAGGCACCGGCAGCGAAATGAACGGCGGCTCGGTAATAACCAACCACCAACAAAAACTCAAAATCGGACACGTTTTCGGCGAAGAAGTTTTCCCTAAATTTTCTATTATGAACCCCGAGTTCACCTTTACCTTGCCTAAGTATCAAATGGTATCGGGCATTTACGACATTATGTCGCATATTCTCGAACAATATTTTTCAGGCACGGACGACAACACAAGCGACTATATTATGGAAGGACTTTTGCGTTCACTTATCCACAGCGCAAACGTCGCGGTAGAAAATCCCAACGATTATCAGGCGCGCAGCAACATTATGTGGACGGCAACTTGGGCGTTAAATACACTGGTCGCAAAAGGCAAAACTACCGACTGGATGGTTCATATGCTGGGTCAGGCAGTTGCCGCCTATACCGATGCAACGCACGGAATGACGCTTGCGGCGGTGTCTATGCCATACTATCGTTATATCTTGACTGACGGCATTGCAAAATTTGCACGCTATGCCGTAAACGTATGGAACGTAAACCCCGCCGGCAAAACCGAAAGTCAAATCGCAAACGAAGGCTTAAATGCTATGGAAGCGTGGATGAAAAAAATCGGACTTGTTATGAACATAACAGAACTCGGCGCGACGGAAGATATGCTTGACGGAATGGTAAAAAGCACTCTTATTATGGACGGCGGATATAAAGTAATGGACGAACAAGATATCCGCACAGTCCTTAAAGCAAGTTTTTAATAGCACACTGCATACCACAAAACAGCAAAATCAAAATAAACCACCCATTTTTCAAGCTTAAAAATATTTTATAAAACAAATAAAAACCCTGCTTGATTTATTTAATCAAGCAGGGTTTGGTACTCCCGGCGGGAATCGAACCCACAACTAACCCTTAGGAGGGGTTTGTTATATCCATTTAACTACGGAAGCATAATTTTTATGCAAAGAAACAATTTTCAGTATCGCTTATAATTTAATAAACTTTCGTATGTACCTACAAAATATAACTATACTTATAAGTCTTGCACGGGAAAAATTGTAAAACAAAATTTACAAGTAGCAAAACATATTCATTTTACACTTCATACAATCTTTTTGCAAGAAAATTCCGATGTTTCGAGAAAATCATAAAATCAATTTATTATTCTTCCAAGCAATCCGCACTATCGGGTGTATACTTATCTTTCATTTCTTGCATATCCGCGTCGCTTACGTGCTTTAAGTAGCGTTCTTCTCCGCGGAAAATTACGCCAAGCGTTTTGAATACTGCTTTTAAGTCGGTAAAAAAAGAAATTTTTTCCGTATACAAAACGTCGTAATAACTGCGCTCTTGCGACGAAAGATAACCGTTGCCGCTTACTTGCGAAAGTCCGCTCAAACCGGGTTTGACGGTAAATTTTTGCAATTCCCACGGCTCATATTGCTCTAAGTAAACTCCAAGCAACGGCCGCGGACCTATAAAACTCATATCGCCTTTAAGCACGTTCAACAGTTGAAGCATTTCGTCCGCTTTTATTTTGCGCAACACACGCCCAACCTTTGTCAAATTGTCGTTATCGTCAAAAATTACGGGATGGTTTATGTCAAACTTTATGTTTGTACTTTTCATCGTGCGGAACTTATACAGCTTAAACGGTTTTTGCTTTTTGCCAATTCGCTCCTGCTTGAAAATCGCAGGTCCTTTACTGTCTATTTTTATGGCTATTGCTATTATAATCAGCGGTAAGAACAAAATTATCAGTCCCAGCAACGCCAAGATTTTATCAAAAATAAACTTAAAAAATTTGTACATTATAAGATTATTTTAACCCTTTGAATCATATAATATTTTTGAGACATTATTTTAGCATATAAATGCCCCTCTTGTCAAAAAATTCATTAGTCGACAATTTATGTAAAATGTTGCATTTTTATAGCGAATAATGTAGAATGTTTTTATGAAAAAGTGCGTCATCGTTGTAAATACTCTGTCCGGAAACAGTTCGATAATAAGCGAAGAAACTATGATAGAACTATTCGGCGACCAATTTGATACAGAGATATTGAAAATTGTAGAAGACACCGTATTGCCGGATTTTTACGACTATGCCCGAATTGTAGTCTGCGGCGGAGACGGCACTTTGCATAACATTCTCAACAGTCATCTCAATCCTGAGGCAGAACTTATTTATTGCCCGTCAGGCACGCTTAACGAACTCGCGACAGGAAACAGCAAACAAAAAGATTATATTTTGCACGACGTCGCAAAAGCCAACGAGCATATGTTTTCTTACGTCTGTGCCTGCGGCACGTTTACGTCTTTAGGATATGAAACCAAAAACAAGCATAAACGTATGTTTAAGTCTATGGCATATTTGTGGAACGTGATAAAAACTTATAAAATACACGAAATTTCCGCACAAATAGATATGGACGGCAAAACAGAGCAAGGCGTTTATTCTTTGATAATGATTGTAGACTCGCCTCAATGTTTCGGCTTTCGCTTCAACAAGATGTATAAACTCGACGACGGAAAGTTACACGTACTCGCAATAAAAGCGCCTAGACATAAAAACGTTTTCGGCAGACTAAAACTCTTCTTTCCGTTGTTCCGTGCTTTCTTCGGCGGCTTCAAAAGAAACTATCAATCCAAAAAAATGTTTTTCCGCGAAGTAAAAAACGTAACATTAACTTTGCAGGAAAATATAAACTTCTGTATGGACGGAGAGCTTGTTACTCTGTCGGGCACAGTCAATATCAGACCGACGCAACTTCCAACCCCCATTCACGTGGTAACAACCCAAGCCGTCGGCGAATACATCAAAAAACTAAGCGGAATCACTTTTTAAGCAAAAATAAAGACAGGTTAAAACCTGTCTTTGTTTATTGTAAAAATATTTATTTTTCAACAAATATATCTTTCTTCTTTAACGTTGATTTTCTTTTTCGTTTTAACAATAGATGATTCGGTGTAAAATAAGTAATCAACGGTTTATAAGCATACAACTTGCTCATTTTTTTATTTTTTAGGTTCTGTTTGCACATTTGCCTTGCTTGTTTGAAACCAAGTTTTTTATCTTTTATAAACAATACCGGCAGCTGTGCCGCATTTTTGCCGTTTAGTTTCATATAAGTAAAATATATACCGGTCAAACATTCCGAAATAAAATATCGCTCATTGGGATACTTAGTTTTTTCTTCGAATTGTTGCATAATATCAAAAATCCAACTGCAATAATCAAAAAAATCATCTTTTTTTAATATAAACATATTGTAATAATATGCGCTGTTGCCGTTAATATATTTTTCCATTGCAGGCACAAATTGCTTGTAATCTTTTTTAATTATATCTATCGCCAAATCCAAATCTTCTATACAGTGTGAAATTTTATAATTATAGTAAACAGATTTTCGTTTGTTTGGCATTGGGACAACAAAATCGTATCTTGCAAAAATATCTTCTATAATTCCGTCTTTGTAACTAAGTTTATTAAATATCATGTCGTCCAACGTTTCATCTTCAAAATACGCGTATTTGCTGCCTTTGAAAATAAAATATCTGCGGTAATGATTTAAGCCGATATAATCGGGATTGCCGATTTTGTCATAGTTTTTCCACAACCAATATACCGCCGTCATTTCGTTGTAAGTTGCATTTTTGCTTGAAATATTGTCGCCGATAGAATCGCAAAAAACATTTGCGTCGGGCAATAAAAAATTGCCTACGCATATCGGCATAAATATTTCATTTTGAGTTAAATAAGCATCTTTGTGGTATACAACGGCTATTTTAGTTTTTGACATTAGCATCCAACTCCGTATAAAAATCTTCCAGCGCTTTAACTTGATACAAAATATTGTAATCGGCAATAGATGCGAGATTGTATTTTTCGTTCTTATTTAATGATTCTAAAATATTTTCACCCCATAGCCTTGCCGATTTAATAGGCAGAAAATTACAGGTGCCGCTTATATCGGTTTCTCTTGTAATTTTGTCAGAAAGCAAACACGGCACACCCGTCATTTGCGCTTCTATTGCAACCAACGGAAGCCCCTCAAACTTGGATGGTAAGACAAACACGTCAAACAATGCATAATAATCTTCCACGTGCTTTGTTTCGTTGAAAATAAAAACCTTCTCGCTTAAACCAAGTTTATTTATTTTCCGCCTGACTTTATCTGCCATCGAACCGTCGCCGACCATAACAAATACAACGTTAGGCATTAACTTTACCGTCTCGTTAAAAACGTCTATTAAAAATAGCGGATTTTTTTGAAACTCCAACCTACCTATATGCCCCACGACTTTTTTGCCTTCAAATCCATATCGATTTTTAAGTTGCATTGATTTTTCATCATTGCGGACAAATCTGGTCAAATCTATTGCATTGTGCAAAACAAAAGCGTTTGCCCCGCTTTTTTTGCCGTAAAGCCAATTACATGCATATCTGCTGCACCCTGCAAGATTTGTGGCATAGATTTTGGAAAAGTGTTTAAGGGTGTTTTTTACAATCCAAACCTTTTCGCTTTTGTGTGAAGTAGAATGCGCATGACATATGCGAATTTTTACACCCGCCTTTTTGGCCGCTTTAAGCGGAACAAAACTTAACGACGTCAAATGCGCGTGCACGATGTCGTAACAATTTTCTTTGAAAAGTTTTTTCATCGCCTTTATGGATTTGAAGTAATGCAAAACGTTGGGAATATAAAATACCCTGCCGCCGAGATTTTTTATCTCATCGTCAAAAGGCGAAGGACCGTAAGTATAAAAATCAAATTGAAATTTATCACGGTCGATATGTCTGTAAAAATTCATAACGCAACTTATTACTCCGCCTGTTTTGGCATTGCCTACTACCTGCGCTATTTTTATTTTTTTGTTTTCCACTTGATTACCTTGTAAAACTTTTTAATTAAATATTAAACATATAATAGACTTAATTAAATTCCTTATCAACCGCTTCAAAAGCAGCGGCAATTACCTTGTCCATATCGTAATATTTATACGAACCGAGCCTTCCGCCGAAAATGACGTCGGATCTGGTCTTTGCAAGTTTTTCATACTGCTGATATAAATTATTATTTCTGTCGTCGTTTATCGGGTAATACGGTTCTATGCCTTTTGTCCACTCTGCCGAGTATTCTCTGCTAATGACCGTTTTAGGCTGTTTACCGAACTCGAAATGTTTGTGTTCTATAATACGGGTATAAGGCACGTCCGCGCATGTATAATTTACGGCAGCATTACCTTGAAAGTTTTCTTCATCCAAAACTTCTGTTTCAAACCTGACCGTCCGAAACTGTAATTCACCCAGTTGATAACCGAAAAACTCGTCAATCTGTCCGGTAAATACTGTTTTTGTTTCAACGGCGCCGTTATCTTTAATAAACTCGAAATAATCAGTATTAAGCAAAACGTCTGCGTCTGCAAGCATTTTTTCTATAATTTGTGTGTAGCCGCCAATAGGTATGCCTTGGTATCTGTCGTTAAAATAATTATTGTCGTAAACAAATCTCAAGGGCAATCTTTTTATGATAAACGCGGGCAACTCTTTGCAAGGTCTGCCCCACTGTTTTTCCGTATAACCTTTAACCAGTTTTTCATACACGTCGCGTCCGACAAGACTTAACGCCTGTTCTTCCAAATTTTGAGGATTTTCCACACCGCACTCTTTGCGCTGTTTGTCTATAATGGCTTTTGCCTCTGACGGAGTTTTCACGCCCCAAAGTTTGCTGAAAGTATTCATATTGAAAGGCATATTATACAACTCGTCTTTGTATACTGCTATCGGTGAGTTGACAAAATTATTGAACTCCGCAAAACTCGTGATATAGTCCCAAACTTTTTTGTCAGATGTGTGAAAAATATGCGCGCCGTACTTATGCACGTTTATGCCCTCTATATTTTCTGTATAGATATTTCCGCCGATATGGCTTCTTTTGTCTATAACCAAACACGACTTTCCTTTTTTTGTAGCCTCGAATGCAAATACCGCGCCGAAAAGACCGGAACCAACGATAAGATAATCATACTTTTTCATAAATTTATATCTTGTTTTATATTTTTGACTTTTAGATATGGTAACATACCGCTTATCATTTGTCCATATAAAATTGTTTTTAGATTTGCACAATAATATTGTAATGCGATACGATATCGGTATTTCCGACAATATCCAGATACGGCAATTATACTTAATATTAAAACACCCTGACAGATGACTATTTGTTGTCTGTCAGGGTGTTTATAAATTCAGTTGTAAAAATTATTTTGCTTCGTTTACGACTTTTTGGAGAGCGGCGATTGCTTCTTCAGGAAGTTTTTCCAAGTCGGATGCAGGGTGAGTAACGTTTTCCAATCTGTCTTGCATTCTTGCTTTGACGTTTGCAACGTATTCTTTATTTTTAAAGTCAGGAATAAATCCTTCGATAGGCATATATTCGAGTTCGCTGAAAGAGCCGAATTTTTCGAACTTTGCTCTTTCTTCAACAATGTCTTCGATAAGTCCGAGGGTTACTTTAGGCGTAACTTTTGCCTCGCCGAAGAAGCCCGTATTGATGATGTAGCAGTCTATGCCCATTTCGAACAGAGATTTGAATTTGTCATAATCTTTTGCAAGCTCATAGAGTCTGAACGGATTTGCATAAGGCACGATAACGAGTTTGTCGAGGTCCTCGCCCTTAGTAAACTCTGCCGTAGACCTTTTTGTAGCAAGCGTAGCGCCCATTACCGAAGCCAATGCAGGAGAATTTACCTTAACAACCGGCGGCAAAGTAGGGTCTTTCATAATCCAGAAAATAGCATTTGTTTTTTGGTCGAACTTATATTGTCTGTTTGGAGTATCGAACTTTGATTTTACCGTACGGCCGTTGCCGTTTCTTACGTCTTCGTTTACAGGGACGATTCTGCCCTTTTCATCGCGCGTAACGCCTACGTTTTGAATAGTAACGAAATATTCCGAATGCGGATTGGTAAGCGGATAATCCTGCGTTTTGTCGAAGTACGATTGTTCCAGACATACGGAAGAACCGTCGTCGTTGGAAATGATAAACGCGTCGTCGTGAAGAACGGTAGTGTGATATTTTCCGCCGTGGTCGGACAAGGTGATTGTAGATTTGCCCGAGCCTGAAAGACCGAATACGGAAATAACTTTTGACCTTTCGCCAAGTTCGAATCTCTTTTGTCCGCCATGGCAAGCGGTGTAACCGTGTCTTGCCGCAAGCGACCAAGCCAAAGTAAGAGTGCCCTTTTTATGTTCGCCGAAATATCTCATACCCAAAAGGCAAGCGCAGTTGTGGTCGGCATCGAACATCGCCAAACCTTCAGGATATTCCGGCGCAACGTAACCCGGGTCGGAGAAGATAAAGATGTCGCCGTCTTCCAACTTTTTAGATTCTTTGTAAACTTTTGTATATTCGTCGTTTACTATTTGGAAGTTCATAAGCCACGAATAAAGATTGTTCTCGAAGCCTTCGGGAATAAGCAAATGCGCTTTGCACATAAAGTCTTTGTCAAGTCCTACGTAAACCTGTGCGTGATACATAGTCTTGCGGCAGTCGTTAAACATAACTTCTCTCAAAACAGACGCAAAATGCTCCGTATTGTCTTTGTTGATAAGTTTCCTGAGTCTTGCCTGACGGCCGGTTATAGCGCCGTCGTTGAAGATAAGCACCTTTGCGTCTGCAGGAAGCCCGAGTTCTTTTGCGTGTGCGACGGGCAAATCGGAAACAACCGTGCCTTTGCAATTTTTTGCAAGTTCGTACGCTTGCTCCATAGTTTTAACTTCGATGACGTTATTGCCGTAAAAAGCAGATTCTATGGTAGTTCTTATTTTAGAAAATACCAATGGATTTTTTTGACCGATTTCTTCAATCGGAAAATTACTTCTCGTGGACATATAAAAAATCCTCCTTATACAATAAAAATTTTAACTGTCAATATAATAACATTTTTTAGCAACAAAAACAATAAATTTGCAACACTTTTTGTCCGCCTGATTAAATAAATCTCTTGCAAAATATAAAATTTGCTTTTACACTAATACTAACTATAAAAAGCAAAAGAGGTTTGATGTATGGATTTGTCTATAGACGTCTTTAAGACTATCGACCGCATAATGAACAGAAAACAAAATAACTGCCCTTTTGTAAAAAACGCAAACGAAATTTTAGTTTCAAAAGACATAGTCTATCGCGAAAGCGATGCAAAGGTGTGCAAACTCGACGCCTACGTCATGCCTAAAGACGAAGGGCTGTATCCCGTTGTGTTTTATATCCACGGCGGCGGCTTTGTCGCGGGCGGCAAAAAATACCGTCGCGGCGTTGCGAACTGGTATGCGTCAAACGGCTTTTTTGTAGTAAACGTAGACCACGGTCTTTGCCCCGACTATAAATTTCCGCAGCCGGTTATACACCTTGCCGACGCATTGAATTGGGTTGTCGACCACGCGCAGGAACTCCGTTTGGATTTGGACAAACTGATTGTCGCAGGCGACTCTGCGGGGGCTTACTATGCGGCGTTGCTTGCGGTTACCGCTTACAACAAAAAATTGCAATCTCTGTTTGAGGTAAAGCCCAAAACAACTTTCAAAGCCGCCGTGCTTAATTGCGGACTTTACGACATACAAGCCGTGCTTAAAAAGAAGTATATTACCCTCATCGACAAAAAAGTATTCAGCAACTTTACAGGTGTGGAAATCGATAAGTTTGACAAATACAAATATAAAGAGGCTTGCATACCGGCAAATTTCGTAACAAAAAAATTTCCGCCGACCTTTTTAATATATGCACAAAAAGATATGTTTTGCGGCGGTCAGGCAGAACGCCTGATAGAAATTTTTAAGGAAAACGACGTTTACTTCGAAAGAGTTTTTTCTTCTTCCGTAACAAGCAACCATTGCTATTGCTTAAACTGGAAAGACGGCGACGCCGTGCTGGCCAATACGCTTACGATGGACTTTTTGCAAAGGTTTTTGAACGGCAATATAAAAAGATAAATGCAATATAAAACACACTACTCTCTACTTTTCAAATAAAAGATTATAATATTAAAACACCCCTAACGCAAAGGCGTTAGGGGTGTTTTTTATAAACCTAAAAGATAATCCGCCGAAATATCATATATTTGACAGATTTTCCTTAAATCAGTTATATTCGGCTCTGATAACCCTTGCTCCCAACTTGCATACCCCGTTTCAGATTTATTTAACATTTTAGCAACTTGCTTTTGTGTTAATCCTGCCTCGTTGCGCAATTCTTTTAGTATGTGCTTAATTTCATATTTCATATTTTTATTATATACTTGCTACTAAAAATTAGTTGACAATACTAGAAATTAGTAGTAATATTTGTATATACAAAATTTTAGTAGGTGAACAATGAAAGAAAATCAACAAGAAAAAAATTGCTTTAATTGCGACAACTTTATACCGCATTACATTAAAATTGATTGCAAATTTTATATGGCAAATTTTTGCGGACATTGTCATCAACGCTATATAAGCGAGCAAAAATTCAGACAAACACTAAAAGAAAAGACATTTTGCAAACATTGGGCGAAGCGCGAAGAAACCGACCCAAATTTGAAACGCACGTTAAAATATGTAATGACGGAATGCATCTCGAAATTAAACTCTATTTTGGACGTGATTATTTACAATAACGAAAAAACCGTCATTACAAATGACGGTGAAATAAAATTGCTAAATAAAGACAAATAAAACTCACTCCACAAACAGCGACGCGGCGCCGATTATACCTGCGTTGTTGCCGAGTTTTGCCTGCAAGACTTCCACCGAAGGCGTCGAATCTTTTGCAAAAATATGGTCGTTTACGTATCGCTTGACGGGCTCGATAAGTCTGTCGCCCTGCGCGCTTATGCCGCCGCCTATAATTATAGCCTGCGGACGGAATATGTTACACAAATCCACCAAGCCCTCCGACAAATTTACAATATAGTCGTCCACTATATGTTTGGCAAGTTTGTCTTTTTGACTCATCTCGAAAATAAGTTTCGGCGTAATCATTTTAGACTCGTCCAAAACCTTCCACAATTTTGACTTTTTGTCGTTTTGCATTGCTTCAAGCGTCTGCCTTACCAACGCGCCGCCGCTTGCATACGCCTCGAAACAGCCCTTGCGTCCGCAGGAACATTGCCGCCCGTCTTTGCACAGCAGCATATGCCCAATCTCGCCGCCTGCGCCCCCGTTGCCTTCAAAAAGTTGATTGCCTATTATTATGCCACCGCCTATACCGGTGCCCAGCGTTACGAAAATCATATCGCTGAAAGTCCTGCCGTTGCCGAACTTCCACTCGCCTATACAGGCGCAGTTTGCGTCGTTGGCTATTTTTACAGGCAAGTCGAGGGTTTCTTCCGCTATGGACGCCAAAGGAACTCTGTCCATAATTAAATTGGCGGCGAAGCACACTTCGCCCTTTCTGCTGTCGACTGCACCTGCAGAACCTATGCCGACGCCTATTACGCAGCCTTTGGTTATGCCGGCGTCGGACAAAAGTTTGTCCGACATTTTTTTAATTACGCGCACTATCGACTCTACGCCGGTTTCTATGGGAGTAGGCGCCTTGCCGGTCGCAACGACTTCGCCGTCGTATTTGACGACTCCGCATTTTATATAACTTCCGCCGATATCGGCGCCTATGATATAATTTTTCATTAAAATCCTTTGGCTTGCAAATCAAAATTTGTCAAGCGCGCAATTAAGCATAACGGGGAAAACTCTCTCTAAATTTTCATCGAAATCGCCATTGCGGTAACAACCGCATACGAGCCTTGTAAAATCTTCTATAGACAGACGGATTTTTGCGTCTTTGACTTCTTTAACAACACCTTTGCCGTCTTTTACAGTCAACTCATAACAACCGCTGTTTTCCTTAAAAAACCAATCGTCTACGCAAAAAGCAACAGTTTGGTTTACCTTGGGATATTGTATGCGCTCCATCAACAATTTATTGTTGCAAATGCGTATCATATTGTCTTCTTCCGCGCCGTCGCACGGCGGTACGTTTTCTTTAACGCTTTCAAACGGAGTGTCGTAATCATTGATAACACTCGGAGTTATCGCGCAATACTCGTCGATTTCCTCGTTGTCGCAGGTCAAAATGTAACCTTGCATTTTTCCGTCGCGGTAAAGCCCGTAAGCCTTGCCGCCTTCGCAAAAAATCTCTCTCAAACGCAGGTCGAAGGCGGCCTTGTCGCGATAAAACCAGCCGTTTTTGTCTTTCATAAAATCGTTGTAAACTTTTGACATTTCGTCGATTTGCCCGAAAGAAATTTCTTGAAGCGGCAATTTGCCTTTTTTGACCGGGTTTTCTTTGTAAAAGGAATGCGTAACAAACGCCTGCTTGACGTAAAACGGATGGGCAAACGGCATAAGCCCCGTTATAGGTCTGTCGGTATCGTGAAAAAGTTTTATCGCGCGGTATAGTTCCCCCGTAAAAATATGCTTGCCGCGATGCTCGGGAACGGTGCCGCCCGCAACGAGATAAGACACGTCAAACACTGTACCGCGCAAAACCATTTGCTTTTTAATGAGAAACAGCATATCTATAAGTTTACCGTCGTAGTCGTAAAGCGTAAAACAGTTTGTGCCGTCAAACTTGTTGTCAAGAAAAAACTGCGTGTAAGTCTCCGAATCTTCGGGAAAGCATTGCATATATAACTCTTTAAGTTGCTGTTTCAATTTTTCCATAACAAACCGTCCCCTTGTTTAACTTATATACGTAAAAATATTTACAACGACCAACGCTGTAAAACTATCTGCTTTTATATAATACAATATTTATTTCCTCAACACAATAAGCAAACAAAAGTTAATTTTTTAATTTTTTCAATACTTTGCCTTTATCATAAAGCACACATCTTTTAATGGAGAATATATATTGCAAGCGCTTTATATACTTTACCCCAAGCGCTTTTGCACTTGGGGTAAAAAATTTACGGTGTTTATTTCAACTTTTCACTCAAAAACAACGCTTTAATTTTTTGCGCCGTATTGTTTATAGTAGTCTGCGATTTTGTCGAGTTTGTCTTTGTCCAATACGCTTTTTTCTTTTGAGAGATAATTAGTTACTTCTTCCATATTGACGATTGATGTACCCTTAAAATCAAAAGTCGAAGAAAGTTCCGCAACGGCGGATTTTTCCGTCTTACCGCGTTCCATTCTGTCTACTGAAACCACAAGTCCCAAAACCTTTACGCCCAAATCTTTAACCAACTCCATAGTTTCGTAAACGCTTGTACCTGCGGTCGTTACGTCCTCTACAATAACAACTCTGTCGCCGTTTTGAAGTTTACTGCCCAAAAAAATACCGCTGTCGCCGTGGTCTTTAATTTCCTTACGGTTAGAGCAATATCTAACGTTTACGCCGAATTTTTCGTTCAACGCGATTGCCGTTGCCGTTGCAATCGGTATGCCTTTGTATGCAGGTCCGAACAACACATCCACCTCTTTGCCGAAGTTGTCGAAAATCGTTTCCGCATAAAAACCGCCCAGTTTTTGCAACTGCTTGCCGTCGTTGAAGCAACCCAAATTGATAAAGAAAGGGGTATTCCTTCCGCTTTTAGTAACAAAATCTCCAAACTTCAACGCTTGCGCTTCCACCAAAAAATCTATAAACTCTTTTTTGTAATCTTTCATAATTTTACTTTCTCCAAAATGATTTTTTCCTGATTTTCCGCATAGGACTCTAACTCTGCCGCTTGTTCCTCGACGCTTCTTTTTTGTTTTTCGTCTTTAATGCTAGGCAAATTTATTTTGACGTTGTACAGCGCGGACTTTACGGCGTCTTTAAGCAAAAGCACCGCTATCGCCCCGTCGCTTGTCGCCGTCTTGTTGCCGTATGTTATCGCATAATCGGCATAAGTAAACAAATGTGCGGCGGTCGACGCCAAAGAAAGCGGAACCGTCGTTGCTTTTACTATCGCTTCGTCAAGTTTAATCTTGCGCGCGTCAGCCTGCTCCTGCGTGTCCTTAGGCATTTTTAACGCGGCCATATACCCCTCGAACGCGGCGCAATCTTTGTCGATATAATCAAGCAACTCTTGCGCGGTTTTGGTGCAATACTCCGCCGTTTGCGCCATTTTTTCCCAATGCTCTTCATAACCCTTTTTGTTTACCGTAAGGTTGCACAGCATAGCAATTAAACTTGCGCCGTTTGCCGCCGTAAGCGCAGCAACGCTTCCGCCGCCGGGAGCGGGTTTTGACGACGACGTATCGTCCACAAACTGTCTTAAAGTCAAATCCTTAAACATAAAAACTCCTTGCATTTATTTTATCAATTTTCCGCCGTTATTTCAAGCGAATGTACGGTAAATAAATTTATTGTTACGGTCGTCATAAAAAAACCGTCCGCAGGAACGTGCCTGCGGACGGATAAATATTTCGTTTGCATATACAACGGATATGCAAAACAAAATAAAGCCTGCTGATTTTAATTATATCGCAAATATTTTACACTCTGCTTAATTTGCCTGTTGTCTTTCCTGCTTTTTAGACATAACCTGCAACAGACCGTTGAGCGCGAGATTGAGTCTTTTTTGTTGGTCGTGCGTGCGGATTTTGTCCATTCTTTCGTTTGACAGTAATGCGGCAACTTCCTTTGCGGTGTTTTCGTTTATGCCGTTTGACTTTAAGAAGTTTATTTTGGAAATCACTTCGTCAACTTCTTTGTCTTTGCAAACGTCCCCGCTGAAAACCTGGTCGCGCGTAACTCTGCTTTGCCCCAAAGTCTTATCGAGATAACGCGTGAAAGTTTCCGTAACCTTTTTTGCCTTTTTGTGTTTGGAAATGCGAGTCGTGTTTATTATGCTCTGCACTACGACAAACCAAAATGCAATTGCAAACGGCGCAAAGCCGTAATTTACCGACGCGGAAAGCATTGCAAAACATAATGCAAGAGAAAGAAGCGCCAAAGATACGCCGAAGTTGCAAAAATGCTTTCTGTTGAAAGTCATAAGTTCCGACGGGAAGCGTCCCGAACTTTTGACGTAGTTTTCATAGCCCTGCGACAAAGTGGCAGGCAGCACGATTTTGTTGACGTTTACCGGCACGTGCGCGTTTACGCACTGTTTGAGGTACTTTACGTCCCTTTTAAGTACTCTTTTGTATTTTGCATAAGGCGTAAAAAACAAGTTGAAAATAAAGTACAGGGTAATTATGCCGAAGGCGGCAACCCAAACCACAACCTCGTTTTGCGCCAAAGTATTTACTGCGCTTTGCAGTTGTTCAAAAATAAATTCCATACAGTTTCTCCTTTTGAAAAGATTTTTTCCGTACGGAATTTTTTTATACACTGTTTTTATAATTTTGCAATGCGTTTTTTGTACTCGCATTTTTCGCAAACTTCTGCCGCTTTTTATGCAAACACTTGCTAAATACAATTATGTTTACCCGACAGGAAAAATTAAAACTCGATTATTTTGCCGTGTTTAATGCTTATGACAAATTTATTTACTTTGTCAATCTTTAATATCTGCCTTACCGCCTGTGCGTAAGAATTCAACTGCTTTTGATAATTTTGCTTTATGTGCGCCTCGCTTGACTTTGTATATTTGTAGTCTATGATTGTAGCCGTGCCACCGTCCAAAATAAGCATATCCAATACGCCTTGCAAAAAGACGCTTTCGTCAATCTTTTCATCGTCAAATAAATTGTTGTAACTTGTCTTTAACATAAACGGCAATTCGCGGTAAACCTTTTTGTTTTGCAAATTGCTGAAAATATCCAAGTTTATTACTTTAAGCACTGCGTTGCAATCGAGCTGCTCGGCAACTTCCTGCGTCAACTCTCCGTCATCCACAAGCCGTTTTATCGTGTTTTGCACGTTGATAAGCGTCTTGTCGTCAAAGTCTATATCTTCCAGCACTTTGTGATATGCCGTGCCTATCTGATTGTCCGCCAAAACGGTTGCCCCGTCTTTTTGTTTGCTTACGGTTTTTGCCGAAACAGGCTTGTCCGTCAAGTCGTCCAACACCCTAGGCGTAAAGTCGTCCTCGTCTTGCTGCGGACGGAAATAAGTCTGCAATTTTGAAGATACGGCTTTGAGTGCCAACTTAGTGGCGGACTCGTGCTTATACTCCCGATACACCGCTTTTTTGATACGCTCTGCTTCTTCTCCGTCATATGCGGTAAAGTTTACGGCGCGGCGTTCTTCACGAGGCACGCCGTCGTTTGCCCTCGCCCCGATATTGTCGACTTCTTTATCTTCTATCGCGTCGGTTTGCATAAAGCGGTACTTTACGCCGTCGTCGGGACAGCGGTTAAGCACGTAAAGCAGCCAATCGAAATAACTGCAGCCTTTTTGCACCGCAATTTTGTTGCCCTTCAAGTTTGCGCAGCCTGTGAGATACAAATGACATTTTGCCCTTGTCATCGCTACGTACAAAATGCGCATTTCTTCCTGACGCATACGGTCTTTCGCCGCGTCGGCAATAAAACTGCGCGAAAGCGTGTCAGACTCTTTGCGTTCTATCAAGTCGTATGCCTTTGCGGCAATGCCAAATTGTTTGTCGCACACAATGCCGTCTGTTTTTAAGTTGAATTTTTGACCGCAGTTTATAACGAACACCACCGGAAACTCCAACCCCTTGCTTTTGTGTATAGTCATTGCCCTTACGGCGTTTGCTTCGGACGACGACGCAACTTCCGCCTCTGCGGCGGCGGCCTCGGTAAAACTTAAAAACTCCGCAATACAAGAGTTGTAAGACTTGTCTTTTAACGAGTCTGAAAATTCGTTGAGTTTTTTAAGTCTTACTGCGCCGTCTGGCAAACCCAACACCCACAGACTGAAATCCGTTTCTTCAAAAATTTTGGCGATTAACCTACTTACCGTCATGCTGCTTGCCAAAAACTTTATCTTCTGCACAAAGTCGATAAATTTATTTAACTTTTCCGCCGCGTCTCCTTTTTGAGTTGCCGCAAAGTCAAGAGATTTTGACCACAGAGAATCGCCGTTGCCGCTCGTGCAAACCCGAGTAAGTTGATTTTCATCTAAACCGCAAAATTTGCCGAGCAAACAGCCGGCAAGCGGCACGTCGCGGTAAAAATTGTCTGCTACCTTAAACAGGTTTAATATTTCTTTCATTTCCGCGCTGTCAAACAAACTTTGCCTTGCGCTGTAAACGACGGGTATATCCATTGCCTGCAACTGCCCGACCACGTCTTTTGCGTGCCCCTTAAATACGCGCGAGAGTATGACTATGTCGCCGTAAGTAATAGTCTTTTCTTCTCCGTTGACGTTTACTTTAAGACCTACCAGTTCTCTTATGCGTTTTGCGATAAGCTGCGCTTCCGCCTTAGCGGCGGTTATCGACGGCGTTGCTTTTTGACGTACGGAATAGGGTTTGTCGGCAACCGCCTCTTGCTTGGCGTAATTTATAACCTCCACAGACACCGCCGGCAAATTGCTTTTTGACGAGTTTTCGCCCTTCAACATAGAAGTATTGAAATAATCTATACCGCCGAAATCAACCGACATAACGTGTTTGAATATATGGTTTACAAAACTTAAAATTTCGCTGTCGCTGCGGAAATTGTCGTTTAAGTACTCCACGTGATTTGCCGAAAGGTCTTTGCCGAAGTCGTCCATTTTATTTACGAAAATATCAGGCGCGCATTGACGAAAAGCATAAATGCTTTGCTTTACGTCGCCCACCATAAACAAATTGTCTTTGCCTTTAACGGCGGAAATAATTTCTTCCTGAATTTCGTTTATATCCTGATACTCGTCTACGAAAATATATTTGTAAGTTTGCCTTACTTCCTCCGCAATGTTGCCGAAACTCAAAACTTTAAGCGCTTTATGCTCCAAATCGTTAAAGTCTAGATATGCGTTTTGCGCTTTGAAAGCGTCGAATTTTTCTTCCGTCTTGCCGACTATCTCAAAAATTTTTGTGCAGCAATCGAATGAACGAGTCATTGCCGCAAGCATTTCGTCATACGGCAGAACGGAATAAACGCTCTGTTTGCCTTTGATATAATCTTTTGCGCTGTTGCGAATTTCTTTACATTTATTGACGAAGTCAAGTTCTTCGCCCTGCAAATTGCGCGGCGTATTGAAAGTTGCAAACTCGATTTGCTGCAACTCGGCAACGTTCTGCCGTAAATCTTTATTTGGCGAAACAAAAATGCTTGCGGAAAGTTCCGCAAAGTGCAGCGATATTTTTGCAAGCCCCAAAGAATTTGCCTGCGCCGCAAGGTCGTCAAACTGCCGTCTTATATTTTGCAGGTTTTTTATGAGAACGGCATTCTCCTGCAAGGTAAAAAAGTTTTGACCGTTTTCAACTTTATATTTTGCTTTTACTCCGTCAAACCACTCATCGAAGTTGCTTTTGCAAGTCTTAAACTGATAAAGACGCTTTACCAAATCGCGCAGACCGTCGTCGCGTCTGCCGTGCCCGAAGATTTCAACCAACTGCAAAAATCCGTCGTCTGCCTGCTTATAATAGTCGTCGAAGCAATCGTCTACAATTTTGTCAAACGCGATTAACCACTCCGTATCGGACAAAATTTTATATGCCGGGTCTATACCTGCCTCTACAAAATATTTGCGTATGAGGTTAGAGCAAAAACTGTGCAAGGTAGAAATCGCGCAAGTGTCAATCTGGCTCAACTGCCCCAGCACTTCCTCGTCGGTAGAAGATGATAGTTTATTGACAAGCCGCTTTTTCATTTCGTATGCGGCCATTTCCGTAAAAGTAACTACAAGCAGTTGTTTGAGCGACGCTTTTTTGCCCTGCACCAAACCTGCAATTTTTTCTATCATTACGGTTGTTTTGCCCGTCCCTGCCGAAGCGGAAACAAGTATATTTTTGTTTACCGTGTCCAACACTCTCTGTTGATTTACCGACGGCTTAAACATTTTGCACCGCCTTTGCCAACGATTCTTTTGTGGCGCTTGATTTTTCTTCTCCGTTGTTGCCGCTTAAATCGCGGTAACTGCAAATGCCGGCAAAATCACAATAACCGCAAGCACTGCCGAACGGACGGCACTGTATAAAGCCGTCTGCCATATCTTTAACCGCGTTTTGTATCATAATATCGGTATATTTTAAGTAAACGTCAAAATCCTGCTGCGTTGCGCCGACTGCCGAGTTTGCGTTTATCGTCTTGTCTTTTTTTAGCCTGCACCCCAGCGTTTTGCTCTTTCCGTCTTTTGACGATGGGTCTATTTGCAAAACCGTCTGACCGTCGTCCAAAACTCTGCCGACAAAAAAGTATCTGTCGTTTTCGTCTTTGCCGAATTTGTCGTGCACAGGCATATAGAAAAAGCCCACGCAATTTTTGCCCAAATGCTCTTGCGCAACCTTTACGTAAGTAAGCAGCTGCAATTTTTGCCCCGCGTAAAGTTGAGTTTCGTCAAACTTGGCTTTGCCTGTTTTGTAATCTATCAAAATAAATTTGTCGCCGTAAGCGTCAATGCGGTCTATTTTGCCGTTAAGCACAATTTCGTTGCCGTTTGCAGTTATTTTAAGTGGCGGCGCGGAGTCGCCGTCAAGCCCGAACGGAAGTTCCGCCAAAACAGGCTTAAAGTATGAATTTGACGCTTGCTCGTAAACGGCGTTGCATACCGACTGCGCCTCTTTCTTCAAGCGTTGCAAAGTAAAGGCAAGTTTAGGGTCTTTTGCAAGACGCGCGTATTCCTGCTGTTTAAGACAATTTTCCGTAAGGTCTTTTGCTATGCCGTTTATTTGCGCCGCCGTCAGTTTTTCGGCATTTTCGATTAAATGCAGTTTTACGAATTTTTCCAAAACGTCGTGTAAAATCGTGCCTGTGTCCACTACTTTAAGCTCGCCCGTTTCGCGGTCTTTAAGTTTAAGTCCGTTTGACAAAAAGTAACTGTACGGGCAGCGGTAAAAACTCTCCAACTTTGTTACCGAAGTTTTGCCCTTCGGCAGCAGCGTGTCTTTGCCGCTTGTTAAGTTTGGTTTTTCTTCTCCTGTGTAAATATACCTCGTCAAATCTTCTTCGCCCGACAATGCATAATACAAATTGCTTGCGGCGTAAATACCGCCGTTTTGACCGTCTGCGGCTTTTGATGCTTCTTCCACAAACTTTTCTTTCGCCTGCTTTATGCTAAACACCGCCGAAGACAGTTTCAACTTATCCGCAAGTTTGTTGTCGAAGTCGAACATTGAAGAAATTTCTTCCGCAGCCAAACACGGAGACGCCGTGTCGCCGCCGGAAAGATACGACATATAAAGGCTTTTGCGCGGCGCGGTAAGCAACTGAAAGACGTTGAATTTTTCTTTTTTGTTTTCACTCTCTATCTTAGGGGTAACGCATATCCCCGACTGTTTAAGCGCATCGATATCGCCGTCCGCCAAAATTTTGGTGTCGCCCTTTACTATCGGGAAACTGCCGTCGTTTGCGCCTATAACCATAAGGTTTTTGTTTCCGTTTGCCCTCGATTTTGATACGTTTGTAATAACCACGCAGTCGTTGTAAAGCGGAATTATCGAAATTTTTTCCGCCTCGAAACCGTTCGACAGCAACTTGAAAAACTGCTCTGCCGAAGTCCTGTGTCCGCCGAATAGGTTTGTCAAAGTCTGCAAGACGGAAAGAAGTTTTTCTTCCGCCTGTACGGAAATCTTAAACGACGTCAAGTCGTCTTGTTCCTGCCGTTCTTTAAGACTTTGCATACATTCCGCCGTCTTTTCGCCTTTAATCAATTTGACTACGGCATCGGCAAAAGTCTGTATGCTTGCAAAATTGTCGGGAAACAAATCGTTTGCAAAAGCAACAAAATCTTGCCTTTGCTTTTCCGCAGTTTTACCTTGCTCGTCAAATACTTCAAACGGAACGGCAAAAAATTTAAGATTGTTTTTAAGGCAATAATTTTCAAAACCGCAGACGTCGCCGTCGGTAGAGTAAAAATAGTTTTTCATTGCGGCGATACACTCTTCGCGTCGGAAGTTGGTTATTTTGCACCTAAACAGCGACAATATAAATTTGGCAAGAGGATGCTCCGCCAAAGAAACTTTTTTGTCCAAAAAGTATCTTATGTGATATTTGTCGAACACCTGCTCTATCGCGTATGAATATCTGTCCACGTCGCCCGCCACAACCAAAAAGTCTTTGTATCTGTCGCCCTGCGCCACCTTGTGGCATATGTATTTTGCCGCGCTTTCCGCCTCGGCAAAAACGTTGCTTTCTTTGACCACGCACAGCTCTTCACCTACGGGCTTTTTGACGAAAGCCGTCTTATAGGCAAACAAGTTGTCTTCTATATGCGAGACGAAATTAGGCTGATTATCTACGACAAACTGCACGTCTGCCGTTATATCTAGTCCCGAAGCCACGTTTAACATAGAGTTGAAGCTGTCGTCGGAATATATCCGTTTGCCCTTGACGAAAGGCAGCGCCACGGTAACACCTTTGGAATATATGACGAGTTCTCTTATAATCAAAATTTCCTGCGCGGAAAATGCGTCGAAATCTTTTACGTAAAAATAAGAGTTTTTTATAAGCGGACTTGCAGGGATATGTTTTATCAACTCTTGCAGTTTTGCGCCCGAGTCCACGTAACGGTCTTTTATAAAGTCTTCGTAAGCGGCGTAAAGCAACTTTACGTCGTGCATTTTAAGCTTCAAATTTTGACCGAACGAATTTATATCTATCTTGTCGGGCGTGATTGCGGAATATTTAAGTTGCGAAATGGTGTCGTATATATTTTGCGCAAACCCTGCCGTATCGTAAGACGTCTTAAAACACAAAAAGTCGTCTTTAAGTTCTCCCGCCAATTTATTGATAAGCATAATGGCGCTTTGTTTTGAAATAAACTGCCGTTCTTTCATAATGCGGCTGGTAAGCCTTGCAAATGTAAGCACGCTTGTATTGAAACTGCCGCCCAACGCGTCCAAAATTTCAAGTTCGCTTGACATACTGCATCTGTCGTTGGAAATCACTATATGATTTACCGACAAATCGCACTGGTCGGTTTGCTTTAAGATTTCCGTTATGCTTTTTGACGCGGCGGCATAGTTGTTGCCGGCAATTATGGTAAACTTCATAGCGAAATTATAACAAACGGCGCATTTTTTGTAAACACTACCGCTTGCGGTAATGGTCCGTAAAATTTGCAAAAGCCGACAAACACAGTTGCCGCGCCGAAATTATAGAGCAAAAATGTTTGAGTTTACGGCAATTTGTGTTATAATACATTATATTGCAAAGCGCATCGCGCTTTAAGCACTTGCCTAGCGCAGTATTGACGATTACGCAAAAATGTACTTAAAACAAGAATTTTTGCTTTTGGTAACTTAAAAGAATTTTTTTGGAGATTGCAATGAAAAAAACTTTGTGCGTCGTTATGATGCTTATTATTTCCGTCTTTGCGTTTGCCGGCTGCGGCGGCGCTGCCGCGCCCGAAAAACTCGATAGATGGGAAGCAGGAGAAAGCGAAACTTACAAAATATCGTTGCTTACGGCAGATTGGTTTGTAGGCACTTCGGTAGAACCGGCAAACGGAGAAGTCCCTACCGACAAGATTTACACAAAAACCGCAGGAGTGCCGATTGTTCCGCAAGCCGTTGACGGCGAAATGAAATATACGATTTCGCAAAACGACGGAAAATGGGTGCTTGACGTAACAATGTGGGTAAAACAAACCTACGCCACTGCCAACTTTGTAAGCAACTGGAAGTCTGTCGTAACAGACTCAACCGTATATGAAGAAAACGGCAACACCGTAACCTTTACTTCAACTATGACAAGTCAGGCGGTGTTTAATCAATTGCACGACGGCGGCAAACCCGTGTCGTCTTTCAAAACGGTAAAAAGCGTGGTCGTATTTAACGACGAAGATTTGAAGCACGCCGTCGCTTACAACGACTACCGTACCGAAACGGCGTACGAAGACAACAAGGCAATTACCAAATTTGACGACAAAACAAACACGGCAGACAAACAAACGGAAAAAACCGTAGACGTCGGCAGCGATTTGATTTTCGACAACGAAGCGATGTTGCTTGCAATACGCTCTATCAATTTGGAACAGTTGAGAAGCGCGCAGCAAATGACTCTCGACTTCTTTAACGGTACGGAACAAGCCAAACAGCAAATTGCCGTAGCATACGGAACGGATAGTTTTAAGTTTAACGCCAATGACGAAAACGCCCCTGCCTACTACCGAATTGCAGCAACGCCTGTCGGCACGGGTTATGCACACTATTACTATATAGAACGGCACGATATAATAATGCCCCCCGGCTCTTCCTTCTCAAATCAAATACCTGCTTATAAATTAGAGCAAATGAACCAAGGCTATATGAATTTTGCGAGAGTAAGTCAATAACCGCAACTTAAATAACCGAAAATAAATCCCTGCAATATTTTGCAGGGATAATTTTTTTATTGTTAAAATTATTTTTGCCGTTTTTGTTTGAAAAAGTCGGACAGGATTTTTACGCATTCCTGCTGCAAAATGCCACCTTCGACTTTTAAGCGATGATTGAACCTTTCATCTTCGGGCAAGTTGTATAAAGTGCCGGCACAACCGGCTTTTGCGTCGTATGCCCCGAAATACACGGCGTTAAGCCGAGAATTTATACACGCGCCCGCGCACATAGGGCAAGGCTCTAAAGTAACGTAAAGGTCGCAGTCGCACAAACGCCAACTGCCGACTTTTTTGCAGGCTTTTTGTATGGCAATCATTTCCGCGTGATTTACCGCGTTTTGCGTTTGCTGCCTCGTGTTGTGTCCGCGTGCGATTACCTTGCCGTCTTTTACTATGACGGCTCCTATTGGCACTTCGTCTTTGCCGTAGGCTTTGCGCGCTTCAATCAGCGCTTGTTTCATAAACTTTTCTTCCATTGTGTTTATCCTTTGCAAGAGTGTTTAATATCTTTTGCGGCACCAGTAAATTTTTTTGCAATATGTCGTCAAACTGCGCGTAAGGGTAAGGATAGCCGAATTTGTCCTTACCGACCTCCACAGTAACGGCAGGTATTTTAAGTTTTTCAACACACCAGTCTTTCAAACCGCCTGCGCTTTTCGTCTGCCCGACAAGGCGGTAGCCCGTATGTTTGGAAACAAACTTTGCATAGCGATAGTCCCGCCACTTGCGCAAATTTTCCTGATTGAACTGCCAAAAAATAATTTCGCCCTTTGCGTGATACGTAATTACGTAATTTGCCGAAACGTTTTTAATAAACTTTGCAACAGCAACCGTTTCGCTTTCGCTCATAGGCGATTTGCCCACGTAATTAAACGGCGCAGGGAAAAATATATTTTGCTCGCCCGTGCCCCATTGCGCGTCGAAATTGACGTTTATGTCAACGCCGTCGGCGTTTGCCTTCCATAAAGAAAAGTCGTTGCTGCCGCCGTTTGTCTTTAACAAAAATTCTCGGCGGTTTACGTCTTTAATAAAATCCAACCCCTCCTGACAGATGCGCACGCCGTCAATATTAAGCATAGGCACGAAATAGATACCGCCGTCTAAGCGAGAGTTGTTTTGCACGTAATGCAGCGCCTGCTTTGCAACGAGTTTTGCGGTGATATGCTCACGCGCGTGTGTTGCACCCACAACGACGACGCAACAGTCGGTTTTGCTGCCGACAAAAACGTACGGAATTTCAAACCCCAGTTGCGTTGTGCCAATGACGCCCACTTCTGCGCCGAGATTGTTTAACTTTTCTATATCGTCAAGCAAATGAAAATAACTATACATATAAACCCCAACAAATTATATGTAAGGGGTTTTTCAAAAGTGTTTGTCCGAATTTTATTTTTCTGTTTTGTGATTTAATAATGGCAAATTTACTTAAAGCAAGCGTAAATTTTTACTTATGGTAAGCCGAGCCGCTGTTTATCATAAACGCGCGGTAAATCTGCTCGCACAGCACTACACGCATAAGCTGATGAGGAAAGGTAAGTTTGCCGAACGACATTTTAAGTTTGCACATCTGCTTGACGCTGTCGTCCATTCCGTAAGAGCCGCCTATGACGAAAGTTACGGTGGAGTTGGTGTTTTTGATTTCTTCCAACTGCTGCGCAAACTCTACGCTTGAAGACTGTTTGCCGCCTATATCCAAACAAATGCCGTAGCCCTCTATGCCGCAGGACAGTTCTTTGGCCTCCGTCTTTTTTATTTTGTCAATCTCTCCGTCGGTAAGGTCTGTTTTGTATGCAGAGCACTCCTTGGTTTCGACAACTTCCGTCTTGCAAAATCTGCCGAGGCGTTTGATATATTCTTCTACCGCGTCGGCATAAAATTTTTCTTTTATCTTGCCTACGCACAAAATTTTTATCTTCATTCTTCTACCGTGCCTTTTTCCGCGAAGTTGCCCGCCTTTTTTCATCTTTTCCGTTTGTTTCTCGCAGAATTTTACATACGCTATACGGCAGATTTTCTGCAAAATTTAACAAATGAATGTATACGGTTTTATATAAATCAACTTACAATCTTGCAAATTATTGCCGCAAGAAAAATCAGCCGACAATGCTTGTTATCCAAAGGAATACGCAAACGATTAACGCCGCCGCAAAAAACGGGATGGATTTTTTTATTTGCGTCTTTCTGTCAGAAATCATTTCTTCGGTAACTTCCAAATCAACGGATTTTGCGTCTTTGATAAACAGATAAAGTATCGGCAAAATTACAAGCAATGAAACGGGCATTACCCAAAACCAGTTGCCTACTATAAAGTTTGCAAAGCCGCCACCTGCCGATACGTACTCTATAAGCACCGCAAAAAAGTTGTTTGCAAAGTGCAGCGCGACGCTTGCCCACAGAGAACGCGTAGAAAGATAAACGACAGCCGCGACTACGCCTATTACAAACTGATGCACGGTTTGATATACGTTGCCGTGCATAATGAAGAAAAATCCCGCGGAAATCACCACCGCCGCCCAATCCAACTTTTTGCCGGGGCGCGAAAGGCAGTTGCAAATATAACCGCGGTAAATAAGTTCTTCGCTGAATGCAGGCATAACCACCACAATAAGCATAGCCAACATAAATTGACCGAAGTTGTTCACCTGCATATTAGATATCGTAGGCTCTTTTACTCCTGAGTTTATCAAAAAGTTTTCTATCGCTGTCTGTACCGGCAGCATAAAACAAATAAACGCAAACGCCAACACGATAAGCAACAGTATCTGCAAAGGCTTTATTTTGTTTTGCATACCCGTTGCGTGCACAAGCGAAATCTTTTTGCCGAACGCATAAAACACGCCTGCGGACAAGATTGCAATTTGGCTTAGCACCGCCATTATCCAAAAACCGTCGGCGCTGTCTAAAAATATTTTAACGCTTTCGTTTGCGTTTTCTATCAAAGCAATTATAAAACTCAACGCAATGGTCAGCAAAATAGTCAATGCAAATACTTTGCCGCCGTCGTCTACGGCAAGTTTGTTTCTCTTTTGGTCATTCAACATAAAAAACCCCGCTTTTGTTGTCTTGCGTTACCACGTCAACCGTTATGTCGACGCTTTCGGTAATGCCGTTTTCTTTAAGTTTCTGCACTGTTGTATAAAATGCAAGTTCAGGCGTGTTGTTGTTTTGGCTCAAATGCCCCAACAGCACCCGTTTGACGCCTACGGAATGCATTTTTAACACAAGTTCCGCCGCCTGTCTGTTTGATAAATGTCCGCGGTTGCCGCCCACCCTTCTTTTTAACACAGGAGGATATTTTCCGCGCGCCAACATATCTTCATCGTGATTGCTTTCCAGCAGCACGAGTTTGCAGCCCGTTACAAAATCTATAAAACCGCCGTCGGCGTAACCCAAGTCGGTTGCCGTTGCGATTGCCGTTTTGCCGTCGTCGAATTTATATCCGCAGCAATACGCGCTGTCGTGCGAGCAGCGGTAAGAAGAAACGTGCAGATTTTTGAAGTCGAACTCTTTGTCGAAATGCGTCAGACAGTGGTTTGCCCAATATAATTTTTTTGCCGCTTCCAAAAAACCGTTTTTGTGCACGAAAACAGGTTTGCGGTATTTTTTGGAAAAAGCGTCAAGTCCGGAAATATGGTCGGTATGCTCGTGGGTGATAAACACCGCGTCGATTTTTTCCGGCTTGATTTTTCTGTCCTGCAAAGCCTTTTCCAACGCATTGATGCCTATACCCATATCTATCAACACGACGGCGTTTTCGCTCGTCAGCAGAGAACAGTTGCCTTTGCTTCCGCTGCATAAAGTTTGAAAAGTCATTTTAACGATTATAACAGACGCGGCGTAAATCAACAAGCAAAAAATCTCTTGCGGCGCGTCCGCTTTGGTGTTAAAATTTGGATATGAGAAATATTAACACAAACGAAATTTACAAAGCGGTAAAATCTATGGCGCTTAAATGCAACTGCAACGTCGACTGCGGCGTAATAAAACTGCTTGAAGATGCAGAAAGAAAAGAAACTTCACCCGCGGCGAAATTTGCATTGCAAACCATTTTGCAAAGCGACTTAAAAGCAGCGCAAAACAATATGCCAGCCTGTCAGGATACGGGTATGGCGGTTATATTTTTGGAAGTCGGTCAAGACGTTCACTTCGAGGGCGAGTTTATAGACGACGCAATAAACCGTGCAATAAAAGACGCTTACGAAGAAGGCTTTTTCCGCAAAAGCGTGCTTGATCCGCTGGACAGAATAAACACAAAAACAAATTTGCCGGCGGTAATTCATACGGAAATGGTAAAAGGCGACAAAGTAAAAGTAAGTTTTTTGGCAAAAGGCTTCGGCAGTGAAAATATGTCGAGAGTATATATGCTGACCCCGTCGCAGGGTATAGACGGAGTAATAAACAGCATTGTAGAAACCGTCAGACTTGCAGGCTCTAACCCATGCCCGCCCGTAATAATAGGCGTAGGCATCGGCGGCACATTTGAAAAAGCGGCGTATATGGCAAAAAAATGTCTGTTGCGCGAAACGGGCTCGATAAATCCCGACAAACAACTTGCCGAGTTGGAAAAAACAGTTTTAGACAAAATAAACGCTTTGGAAATAGGCGCGCAGGGCTTCGGCGGCAACAACACCTGCCTTGCCGTGTATATGGAAAAATTTCCGACGCACCTTGCGGGGTTGCCCGTTGCAATAAACGTGCAATGCCACTCCGTACGGCACGACACAAAAGAAATTTAGGAAGATTATGAAAAAAATAAATTTACCTCTTAACGACGAAACAATACAAAACCTAAAAGCAGGCGACGCAGTACTGCTTTCCGGTCAAATGTTTACCGCGCGCGACGCAGGGCACAAACGACTTACCGCGTTGATAAACGAAGGCAAACCTCTGCCGATTGACCTTAAAGGACAGACGGTTTACTACGTAGGACCTTGCCCCAAAAAGCCCGACGCCGTGATAGGCTCGTGCGGACCTACAACCTCGGGCAGATGCGACGGCTATACCGCGCTGATGCTGCAAAACGGACTTAAAGGCATGGTCGGCAAAGGCTGGCGCAAGCAGGAAGTAATAGAAGAAATGAAAAAGCAAAAAGCCGTATACTTTGCCGCAATAGGCGGAGCGGGCGCGCTTTATGCCGATTGCGTAAAAAAGGCAGACCTCGTCGCCTTTGAAGATTTGGGTGCGGAAGCGCTGTATCTCTTGACGGTGCAGGACTTCCCTGCGATAGTTGCAACCGACTGTCAAGGCAACAGTATTTACAAATAACGGAGCCATCCATCTCTAACACTATAAAACAGTTATGGATAGATTTGAAGTTTACAAGCACATAAAAGACTATTACAACGTAGAACCCGACTTCCCTTGGGTAAAATATCCGCAATATGCAGTGTTTCGCCATCAGCGCAACAAAAAGTGGTTTGCTTTGATAATGAACATAAAAAGAAGCACCTTAAAAATTGACGGCGAAGGCACGGCGGACGTAATAAATTTGAAGACCGACCCGCTGTTTATCGGCTCGCTTCAACAAAAAGCAGGAGTTTTGCCTGCATATCATATGAGCAAAAAAAGTTGGGTAACGGTTTTGCTTGACGGCAGTTTCGACAAGCAGGAACTGTTTTGTTTGATAGACGAAAGTTTTAATCTCACACAAAAATAAAATCAATACGGTTAGCAAATAAAACAGATTACTTAAATTCAAATTTATATTTCAAAAAAGGAATTCATTATGGAAAATTTTGTTTTCGAGCCGCCTTTAACCGAAGGTGTAATAGTAAAAAGAAAAAGCCAATTTACAATAATAGTAAATAAAGACGGCAAGGACTATTCCTGCCACTGCCCCACTACGGGCAGAGTCGGCAATTTGGATTTAGCTAATCTGCCGTGTTTGATGTCGGCAAGCAAAGACCCCGAAAGAAAAACGCCATTTACCGTAGAAGCGGTTTCTTTAAGTCTGCCGCAGGACGAAAATAAAAGTTGGATAGGCATAAACCAAAATGCCGCAAACAGATACGTAGAGCACTTTCTTAAAAACGGCGGTTTTGCAGACATCGTAGGCAAAGACAAAACCGTCTTGCGCGAAAAGACTTTGGGCGACAGTAAATTTGACTTTTTGGTCGACAATGTTTATTTGGAAGTCAAAACGCCGTTGCAGACTTTGCAGGTGGAATATCCGCCGCACGTAAAAGTAAAGAAGTCGACGCCGTTTTCTTCCACGGGAAGATTTATGAAACATATGGCGCAACTCGGAGAAAGCCTTCAAGAACGGCAGCGCGCGATTTTGCTTACCTGCTTTATTTACGACAACCCCGGCTTTAAGGTGTCGGAGCCAAGCACCAACTATCAGCAAGTGCAAAACACCGTGCGCACGAGCATAAACAAGGGCGTAGAACTTTGCAGGCAAACTTCAAATTAACAAAAGACGGCGTAAGTTTAGACAAGTATTTTCCGCTTGATTTTGAAGATATACTTACGGTTTAACAAGTCAAAATAACTGCCTTTCTATTGCGATAACATACGATTTTATATTAAACAATCGATGTTTTAACGCCGACACACTGTCTTAAACGGCAAATAGAGTCGGCGTTATTTTTTGTGTTTTTTTATTTAATTTCGGCAAAAAAACTTCCAAAAATAGGAATATAGTTAAAAAATAAACTTGCGATTGCACTATTGAAATGTGATTTTCGGTATGTTATAATATTAAAAATCAATAAAATGCCGAAAAAGTCAACTTTTGCATTTGCCTGATGTCGCAAAGTGATTGTTTTTGGCGACGGAGGAGTTTTGAGCAGATTAAGTATAATTACACCCAACAAAGCGCAAGCCACCGTTGAAGAACTGTATAAAGACGTAGAGCGCCGCATAATTGCCAGCCCTACCGGTTTATGCCCTGTCGATATGGCGGCGTCATTTTTGAAGATGTGCCACGCGCAATCCTGCGGAAAATGCGTGCCTTGCCGAATAGGCCTCGGCGCGCTCGAAAGACTGTTGGACGACGTTCTCGACGGAAACGCAACGCTTGACACAATCGATTTAATTGAAAAAACCGCACAGAGTATTTATTACTCGGCAGACTGCGCAATAGGCTATGAAGCCGCGCGAATGGTATTAAAAGGCATAGAAGGTTTTAGAGACGACTTTGTAGAACACATCACTTACGGTCGTTGCAAACACCAAATCACTCAACCCGTGCCTTGCGTTTCGCAATGCCCTGCCGACGTAGACATACCGGGTTATATCTCGCTGGTTGAAGAAGGCAGATATGCCGACGCGGTACGCCTTATAAGAAAAGACAATCCGTTTGTTTCTGCCTGCGGACTTGTGTGCGAGCACCCTTGCGAAGCAGGTTGCAGACGCAGCATGATGGACGCGTCGATAAATATACGCGGCATAAAACGCTACGCAGCAGAACACGCAGGAGAAGTACCTGCGCCGAAGCCATTGCCAAAAACCGGCAAAAAAGTTGCAGTCATCGGCGGCGGCCCTGCGGGAATTTCCGCCGCATATTACCTCACACTTATGGGGCACTCGGTAACTTTGTATGAAGCAAAGAAAAAACTAGGCGGTATGTTGCGCTACGGCATACCGGGCTATCGCCTGCCGCGCGATATTTTGGACAAAGAAATCGCAACGCTTATTTCCGTAGGCATAGAAGTTAAGTTGGAAACCAAAGTCGGCGACAAACCCAGCATTGCAGACCTTAAAGAAAAATACGACGCTATTTACATTGCAATAGGCGCGCAGACCGACAAAAAACTCGGCATAGAAGGCGAAGACGCAAAAGGCGTAATTTCCGCCGTAGAAATGTTGAAGAAAATAGGCGACGACGAAATGCCGGACTACAAAGACAAAGACATTTTAGTCATCGGCGGAGGAAACGTCGCAATGGACGTTGCCCGTTCTTCCATTCGCCTCGGCGCAAAGAGCGTAAAAATAATTTACCGCCGCCGTATGGAAGATATGACGGCACAGCACGACGAAATAATAGGCGCCATTGACGAGGGTTGCGAACTTTTGGAACTTCAAGCCCCTGTCCGCATAGAAAAGAAAAAAGACGGCTCCGTTGCCGCATTGTGGATTAAACCGCAGCTTATAGGCGCATACAAGAGCGGCAGACCTGCTCCTCATCCGTCGCAAAAGCCGGAAGAACGCATTGCCTGCGACAACATAATCGTTGCAATAGGACAAAATATAGAGTCGCAAAACTTTGAAAAATTCGGCATACCGGTAATGCGCGGCGTTATAAAAGCATTGAGCCACGCAGGTTTTGAAGATATACCGGGCGTATTTGCCGGCGGCGACTGCGTAACGGGACCTGCAACGGTAATTAAAGCTATTGCCGGCGGAAAAGTTGCCGCAGCAAACATTGACGAATATTTGGGCTTCCACCACGAACTTAAAGTGGACGTAGAAATTCCTGCCGCAAAACTCGACGACCGCTATCCTTGCGGCAGAGTAAATATGACGGAACGCTCTGCGAGCGAACGCCGTTGCGACTTCAACCTTATGGAACACGGCATGAGCGAAGAAGAAGTAAAACAGGAAGCGCACCGTTGCTTGCGTTGCGACCATTTCGGCTACGGCATATTCAAAGGAGGCAGAGTAGAAAAATGGTAAACTTAAAGATAAACAACGTTGCCGTTTCCGTAAAAGAAGGCACTACAATACTTGACGCCGCAAAGAAAGCCGGCATATCTATACCTACCCTTTGTTTCTTAAAAGAAATAAACGAAATAAGCGCGTGCCGCGTTTGCGTCGTAGAAATTAAAGGAAAAGAAAAATTAGTAACCGCCTGCAACAACGTAGTTACCGACGGAATGGAAATTTACACCAACAGTCCTAAGGTACGCAATACGAGAAAAATAAACGTAGAGCTGATTTTGTCGCAGCATAAAACTCACTGCGCAACCTGCGTAAGAAGCTGCAACTGCTCTTTGCAGGAACTTTCAAACAACCTCAATATTCTTGACAACAGGTTTGAAAAGAATTTGCCTAAAAACACTTGGGACAAAAATTATCCGTTGATACGCGACGACGACAAGTGCATAAAATGTATGCGCTGCGTGCAGATTTGCGACAAAGTGCAAGACTTGCACGTTTGGGACGTATCGGGTACGGGCTCGCGCACTACCGTAGGCGTAAAAGACCACAGCAGCATTAAAGAAGTTTCCTGCTCGCTGTGCGGTCAATGCGTAACTCACTGCCCTGTAGGCGCCCTCAGAGAAAGAGACGACACGGACAGGGTTATTCAAGCGCTTGCAGACCCGGATATAATTACCGTTGTGCAAATTGCGCCGGCAGTACGCGCGGCTTGGGGCGAGTCGTTTGACTTACCTCGCGAGTTTGCTACGGAAAAACGCCTTGTTGCGGCATTGCGTTTAATGGGCATAAACTATATCTTCGACACCAACTTTTCCGCAGACCTTACCATTACGGAAGAAGCAACCGAGTTTTTGCAACGCCTGCCGGTAGTTAAACAAAGCGGAACACCGATGTTTACTTCCTGCTGCCCTGCTTGGGTAAGGTTTATTAAATCGCAATACCCTAAATACGTAGGCAACTTATCTACCGCAAAGAGTCCTCAGCAAATGTTCGGCGCGATAGCAAAAACCTATTACGCAAAACTTTTGGACGTAGACCCGTCAAGGTTGTTTGTAATTTCTATAATGCCGTGTATGGCAAAAAAACACGAGTGCGACATACCTGTAATGAATGACAGCGGCGAGAAAGACGTAGACGTAGTATTGACCACGAGAGAAGTTGACAGACTTATCCGTGCGGAACATATCATACCGTCTCAACTGCCGGAAGAAGAATTCGACGCACCGCTCGGCACGGGTACGGGCGCAGCGGTCATATTCGGCACCACGGGCGGCGTTATGGAAGCGGCTTTGAGAACTGCATATTTTTACGTAACAGGCAAAAAACCAGACGTCGACGCATTTTATGAAGTACGCGGTTTCGACGGCATAAGAGAAGCAAAATTTGACGTTGCAGGCACGGAAGTTTCCGTTGCAGTCGCAAGCGGACTCGGCAATGCGCGCAAAATTATAGAGGCGATAGACCGAGGCGAAGCGCACTACGACTTTGTCGAAATTATGGCGTGCCCCGGCGGTTGCTCTGGTGGCGGCGGTCAGCCTATCAAAGACGGAGAAGAACTTGCGGAAGTACGCGGCGAGCGTCTGAGAGTAAACGACAAAAACAGCAAGATAAGATTCTCGCACGAAAACCCGTCTATTATAGATTGCTACAAAAATTATTTGGAAAAACCGTGCTCGCACCTTGCGCACGAACTGTTGCACACAGACCACGAAGCATGGCAAATGCCGGATAAAACAAGAAAAAAATAAAATACCGTTTATTAAAAACACCGCAGGTACTTCCTGCGGTGTTTTAGTTTGATAAATATTGCAACAAAAAACAACCCGACGAATAAGCGTCGGGTTGTTTTTTTATATTACAGTTACATCAGTTTTTCCAAACGCTTGCGTATTTCCGCAATAAATTCTTCCGTCGTTACTTCCGTCGTTTTGCAGTCTGCCAAAGCCGTAAGGTCTTTTGTCATAATACCGTCATTTAAGGTTTGTAAACTTGCTTGCTCCAACTTATCGCCGAAAGACACAAGGTCGCAAAGTCCGTCGAGTTCACCCCTTTTCTTTAATGCGCCGCTCCATGCAAAGATAGTCGCCATCGGGTTGGTGGAAGTTTTTTCGCCCTTCTGCCATCTGTAATAATGTTTGGTAACGGTGCCGTGCGCCGCCTCATATTCATACTTGCCGTCGGGAGAAACAAGCACGCTCGTCATCATCGCAAGAGAGCCGAACGCCGTGGAAACCATATCGCTCATTACGTCGCCGTCATAGTTTTTGCACGCCCAAATATAGCCGCCCTCGGAGCGAATTACTCTCGCAACAGCGTCGTCGATTAACGTATAAAAATAAGTAAGTCCTTTCTTTTCAAACTCGGCTTTGTAATATTCATTGTAAATATCTTCAAAAATCTGTTTGAAATTTCCGTCGTAGACTTTTGCTATCGTGTCTTTGGTGGAAAACCAAAGGTCTTGATTGCTGTCCAAAGCAAACTTAAAGCAAGCGTGCGCAAAAGATTTAATAGAACTGTCCAAGTTGTGCGCGCCTTGCAAAACCCCTGCACCGTTCATTTTTTGTACCGTTACTTTTTGCACCCTTCCACTTTCTCCCGTAAACACAAGTTCGGCAACACCGGGTTCTTCCGTCTTTAAGTCTACGCTTTTATATACGTCGCCGTAAGCATGTCTTGCTATAGTAATAGGCTTTTTCCAATTTCTTACGGCGGGTTTAATGCTGTCTATAAGTATCGGTGCGCGAAAAACCGTTCCGTCCAAAATAGAGCGGATTGTGCCGTTTGGGCTCTTCCACATCTGTTTAAGGTTATATTCGCTCATACGCTGTTTGTTAGGCGTGATTGTTGCGCACTTTACCGCTACGCCGTATTTTTTAGTCGCGTTGGCGGAGTCTATCGTTATTTGGTCGTTTGTCGCGTCGCGTTTGACTAGCCCCAAATCATAATACTCAGTCTTTAAGTCCACAAAAGGCAAAATAAGCTGCTCTTTGATTTCTTTCCAAATAATTCTCGTCATTTCGTCGCCGTCCATCTCCACGAGCGGCGTAGTCATTTTTATCTTCATTTTTTCTCCCTTTTGTCGTTTGGCCGTAAATATTTCAGTTCAATATTTTCCCATCACAGCCGTAATTACGCTTTTTTGTTTTGCGCCGCGTAATAGTTCATAAGACAGCCTTCCAACAGAATTGTTTTTTCGTCCTGCGTCAAGCCTTTTACGTGCAGCATAATGTCGTTTACGCCGTTTTTGGTTATAACTTTTGCCGGTATATCTTCCGTACCGTTTTTAATTTTTTCTCTTATGCCTTCCACAAACACAAAGTCGCCTTCGCTGTAATCAAACTTTGTATCTTTGTCTATGGTAAACGGCACGATGCCCCAGTTTATGCAGTTGCTGCGATAGCGCTTTGTTGCAAACTCGTAGCAAATATTAGCGTCGCCGCCCAGCACCTTTTGGCAGCTTGCAGCCTGTTCTCTCGCAGAGCCGTCGCCGGGTTTCGTAGCAAACACGCAAGAACCGTAAGAAGTAACTTTTGCAAGTTGTGTTGCGTCGCCGACTTTTGACAATGCGGAAAGAATTTCCTGACTTACTTTGCCGTTTCTTCTTTCTCTGTCCTCTTGCTGAATTGCCTTGCTGCGGCTTACGTACTCAGGCACGCGTCTTGACAAAGCAAATTCCGACAGTTTAAGCGGATTGCTGCGGTAAGAAGAAGTTTCGCCCGACGGGATAAGTTCGTCGGTGGTGGTTACCGGGTCGTGAATAACCGCCGCAAGTTTAACCAACATATTTTGGCTCATTTGGTTCATCTTAGGCCAATCGGTTATGTTTGGTCCAAACTTCAACTCGGCATTTTTATCAGGTTTGCCGAAGCCTTTATATACTCTCTTTTGATAAATGCTGTCATCATAGTGATAGTCGTATTTGGTCTTTGTATATTCCACGTCGCTTGCCGCAGTCAAAATACCGCCGTTACGCGCAGTTGCCGCAATAGAACGCGCGTCCATAAGCGCAACGGACGACAACTGACCTTGTCCCGGTTTAGAGCCTTCTCTGTTGGGGAAGTTTCTTGTTGTGTGCCTTATGGACAAACCGTTGTTTGACGGCACGTCGCCCGCGCCGAAGCACGGTCCGCAAAATGCAGGTTTGATAAGTGCGCCTGCCGCAAGCAGTTTTGCAGCAACGCCGTTTTTGACGATTTCCATCGTGAGCGGTTGACTTGCAGGATAAGTAGAAAGCGTAAAATATCCGCTGCCGGTAGATTGTCCGTCCAAAATATCCGCCGCCTCGCACAGGTTTTCAAACAAACCGCCGGCGCAGCCTGCGATTATGCCTTGGTCTACAAACACCTTGCCATTGCTTGCCTTGTCCGTCAGGCGAAAGTTTATTTTGCTGCCGAATTGCTCTTTTGCATTCTTTTCCACAAGCGCCAAAATATCTTTGCCGTTTTGCTGCAATTCGTGTACGGTATAAGCGTTTGACGGGTGGAAAGGCAACGCAATCATACACTCGATTTTATCGAGATTTATTTTAATCATTCCGTCGTAGTATGCGCCGTCAATAGTTTGCAACTCTTTGTATCTGTCTGCCATACCGTGGATTGTATAATACTCTTTTACTTTATCGTCGGTTATCCAAACGGAACTTAAACAAGTAGTTTCGGTAGTCATTACGTCAATGCCGTTGCGGAAGTCTACTGAAAGATTTTTTACGCCGGGACCTGCAAACTCCAACACTTTGTTTTTTACAAAACCGTTGTCGAACACCGCTTTGCACATTGCTATTGCCACGTCGTGCGGGCCGACGCCGTGCTTTACGCTTCCTTCGAGCCAAACTAAAATTACCTGAGGTTTGTCTATGTCGTAAGTATTTTTCAACAGCTGTTTTACAAGTTCGGGGCCGCCCTCGCCTACTGCAAGGGTGCCCAAAGCGCCGTAACGCGTATGACTGTCAGAACCCAAAATCATTTTGCCGCAAGCCGCAACCGCCTCTCTTGCGTATTGATGAATAACCGCCAAGTTTGTCGGCACAAAATTTCCGCCGTATTTTTTTGCCGCAGAAAGCCCGAACACGTGGTCGTCCTCGTTGATAGTGCCGCCTACGGCGCACAAACTGTTGTGGCAGTTTGTAAGGTTGTATTCCAACGGAAACTCCGTCAAACCGCTTGCCCTTGCCGTTTGTATGATGCCGACGTAAGTTATGTCGTGCGACATCATAGCGTCGAATTTTAAGCGAAATTTGTCAACTTCTTTCGACACGTTGTGCGCGTTCATAATTCTGTAAGCGATTGATTTGTCTCTGCCCTTATTTTTGTCTTGCGAGCCGTCGTCTGATGACGGCTTTCCGTTGCGGAGCCAAACCCCGCCGTTTATAAGTTCTATCACCGTTATACCTCCTGTCAATTCGGCTTGTTGCCGACATGTTTGACAATAAAAATTTTTCTTTGCTGTTTAAGATAATTATACATTAACTTGGCTTATATCACAAAACGTTTGCAAGCGGTTTTGTTTTATTTTTCTTGCACAAAAACGACCGTGCAAATTGCCTTTGTTTTTATGCACGCCTTTCTGCCGTAGCGATTTATTCAAGAGAAGTATCCAAAAACCGCCCGAACGGCACGTATTTTAATATAAGCACTGTTGCAACGCCTACAAGCGCACCTGCAACGACGCCCAAAAGCGCAAGATACGGCAAATAAGCGTACAACTCCGGTGTTTGAGTAACAAGGCAAAAAACCGTATTTTGCACGACGTTGTGCATTACGGCGGCTGCAACGCTTATGGAAATAAGGCTTACCTTGTCGGCAAAAAACCAATATAAAAAGCCTGCCACCGCAACGCTTGCCACGCCGGCAAAAAAACTGTAAAGCCACGACGACATAGAACCCGTAATGAGCGCGCCCAAAGTAGTGCGTATCGCCACGAGAATAATTGCGTCTATCGGCGAAAGCAACACCACCGCCAACATACTGAATATATTTGAAAGTCCCATCTTAGCCCCCGGTATAAACAGAGGCGGAAACAAGCCTTCTATTATGAAAGTTATGGACGCCATTGCCGTAAGCATAGCCAAAAGCGCAATTCGTTTAGAATTAAATTTCATTTTTCTCCCGATTCTTTTTAAGTTGTGGTTAAATACTTAAATATCAACTCTATACATTGCGAGTTGAAATATCTCTTCCGATTTTTCTTGCCGACAATTCAATATTTATCAACAACTGCACCATACAAACAGCCCACGGCTGTCAATCATTTTATATAACAACATTGCAAAAAACCAAAATCATACAAACCGTCCGCGGCGGCAAGGTTTACTCTTGCTTATATTTGCCTCTATACCATATCAACAGCCCACAGCTGTCAATCGTTTACATAACAACATTGCAAAAAAACCAAAATCATACCAACAGCCAGTGGCTGTCAGCCGTTTAAGATAGGCATATCGGCATCTCCAACACCAACTATTTTTATATGAGCAACGTCGCAAATTATCGTTTGATTGCCGTTTGTTATTGCGCCGAAATTGTTTACGCACTCTTTGGTGCCGCTGCAATTTGCTTCAATCATTTTTGCGCTTGCCCCGTCTATTTCCGCAACGTTGACGAAATTGCCCGTTTTGATTGTAACAACTACTTTGCCGTTTATTTTTTCTATTTCGATTTTGTCGGCATAAGTTTCGTCTGTAATCACTCCTTCGCCCGTTGCAACGTCATAAATGTATATACGGTTGTTTTGGTGATAGATTTCTATATAATTTAAGTCGACTTGCGAACGAAACACCACAAACCCCAAAAACAGCCCGACAACAAGTACGGCAACAGTAGCGTATACGGCAAGGTCTGACAGCTTGAAAAACTTTTGTTTTTTTAAGTCGGGTTTTGTTTTGCCACTGCCCTTCTTTATCGCAACCGCTATCAATGCAAGGGCAACGACAACCGCAACGCAAATAAACAAAGTTAAATTTGGGTTTTGCGCATTGTAAATAAATGCGCCGTCGTCATTGACGTATCCGCACAACTTAAAGTTACCGTCGGTTACGTCAAAAAAGTCTTTGTCGGTGTTGGTAATTACCTCGTTTATATTGCCCAATAGCCAACCCTTTTGGTAAACAAAGGCGGCATTTATATCGTTTTGTTTGAAGTAACTGCCGTTTATATACTCTTTTGCACTGTCAAACCCTTTAACCATAATTGCCGTCGTCAGGGCGTCGGCTGTTATTGCGTCGTCGCAAAGTATACTGACGGTTGTTATACCGCTGTCAACGGGGCGCCCCGTTTTGCTATCTATAATGTGGCAATATCTCTTACCGTCAAGTTCGAAATACTTGCCGGGCTGATAATTGCCGCTTGTTGACATTGTAGTATCTTTTACGCTTGCAACTGCATAGTATGAGTTTACGTTTTGCGGATTCAACACCCCAACGCTGTACTTGCCGCCGTCGGAATTAGGGTTATTGAAAAATGTAATGCTGCTGCCGCCAAGACTGACGTAACCGTCGGTTATGCCGAAACTTGCGGCAATTTTTTTTGCCTGCTCTGCGGCATAGCCTTTTACTATTCCGCCCAAATCTACCTGCATTCTGTAAGGCTTGCCGTCTACGGTAACGGATTTTGGCGGCAAATAAATGGTGTTGCCGTCTATTTGCACTTCCTCGAAATTAAGCAACTGTTTGAAAGCGTCTATATATTTTTGCTCGGGCAGTTTATACAACTCTCGGTCATATTTTTCCTTAAAGTTGCCGTCCGCGTCGGAAAACCTCGACGACAACTGCCATAAGTCTGTAAGCAAATAAGTTGCGGGATTGAACGCGCCGTCGGTCTGTGCATAAAGCTGCTTTGCGCGACCGAACAAATAAATTGTGTCGGCGCTTGCGTTTTGCAGTTGCCCCGTTTCGTTTAACGTTTTAAGCTCGCTGTCTTTTGTAAGAGAAAATATGCCGTCAAGCCTTTGCAACTCCTGCTTGATACTCTCTGCCGCCGTTTTTGCATTACTTCCGTATAAAACGATTTCGTTGGAAGTATTGAAACTTTCGTCAAAAAGACTATAACTGTTGCCGTCTGCCGCAAAAACCGAGCCATTACTTGAAAGCAACATAAAGCAACATAAAACCGCGACCATTGCGTAGAGAAATCGTTTTTTCATAACTTTATTATAAAGCAAAACAGAATAAAAGTAAAATGGCAAAATTTTGAATGAAACACAACGTAAACAAAATACATAAGCACCATTTGTGAAGTTTTGTAACTTTTGTTTACAAATAAGCCTGCTTATTTGTAAACGGATTTGTGCCGTAGGGTCTATGCAGTTCAAAAGAACAACCGACGGACAGTCGAAAGTTTGTGCATAGAGATTTGTTTTACAAAATTGAAATTTTGTAAAACACGAATGCGCAGAGCGCCTCCGCAGACCAAAAAACTTCTCGACGGATACTTTGATTACAAACAATGTAAATGAATACGTTTTTGTTTACTTTTACGGAAATTTTTTGATACAAAAAATAAAGGACGGATTACTCCGTCCTTTAAGTTTGTTTAACCGTTGACTGCCGCTCTCGGTAAAGAATTGTATATACACAACCCTGAATAAGGAAAACAATATGTTTATACAAAATGAGCAGTATGATTTACTTTTGAGCGTCAACCAACAGGGAAACACTGTTTTGTGCCGCTGCCTTTGCAACGGGTGTGCCGCAAGGTTTTGCAGTTTTGATAAGCCGTAAATACGGCTATGCAACAACCTTTAAGCAACTTTGCTTTGCGGCAACTTGCCGTTTTGCTTATTGCCGCAAAAATTTGTTTAGCAGTTAAATTTTTTTGATGTAATTGTTACTGTTTAGCAAGCACTGCCTGTATCAGCTGCCGGTGCCTTGCTGCTAGAAGAACTTGAAGATTCTTCTTCGTTTGACGATTCAATTACAGGAATCGGGTTGTAAGAAGCGTAAGGGTTTTGGTCAAATACTTCTCTTACAGCCTTAGTCCACAATGCTTCATGAACAGGATTGCCGTAATTATATTCTGCCTCTGCATATTTAACGAGTTTTGCTTTTTGTGCGCTTTCGCCGTCGTTTGCACCATTAAACATCATAATGTTTGGTACACACATTTTGCCAAAGCCAAGGTCTTGACCATCAATCTTGATAATAAGGTTGTTGTTAGATGTTTCGCTTTCAACAAGGTTCCAGTAAGATTTGTAACCGCCTTCTTTGCCGGCATCGAGGTAATCTCTAAGGAAATAACCATACAAGTGGCTGTAAGAATAATCGCTTGCGGCACTTGCTGCTCTTGCAGTTGTACCTGCCCAGTCCATAGTTCTTGTGTTTATATTGTAACCTGCAACTTCCTTACCGTTACCTACTTGAACAGTATAAAGTGCAGTAGGGTCTGCTTGCCCGGCAACCATATCCGTATTTGTCATATCAGATTTAAGAACAGCCGTTGCTTTTTCATCATATGCTCTGTCGTCAAGTACAGGGTCAAAGAAGTAAACTTTGCTTATGCCGTAGTCTTTTGCAAGGTTGTTAGTCAAATAAGCAATTGCTTGTGTGTTTCCGCACCATGCACCGCCGAAGAACACTGCAAAATGACCGTCGTTGTGGTCGAGCAACCAAGCAAATTGATTGTAGTTTGCAAGAGCGACAAACACGTCTTCTTTTTCTGCCGTGTAAGCGTCAACACCTTCTTCGTACATATGGAATCTGCTATCTGCAAAGATATTGAAAGTATTTATGTTGCTTGTATCGTATGCTTCCGGAACATAAGGAGTATCTTTTCCTTGATTTGCAGGAGCATATTGACCGTAACTTGCAACTTTGTCTGCAATTGCAGCAATAGCTTCATTGCCTTTGTCATATTTCTTGTGAGCAGCAAGACGTCTGCTACCTACGTAACTACCATAATATAAAGACTTATATTTGTTGCTTTCGTCCACAACAACTTTTTCATCTTCAACTTTAAGTCCGTAAATCAACGCCTCGCCTCTGATTGCCAACAATTCTTGGTCTGCAACGTCAGCCCAACCATTGTTGGTCAATTTAAGCAATTCCTGACGAAGGTTGTAGATACCTTTGTTTACTTCGTCATTAGGAATGTCTGCTTGAAGCACGTTGCTTGTAGCCCAGTTTGCAATTTGTCCGTCTGCCGGTTTTGCCTCGTGGAAACCGCCGCTCAAAACAGGGTTAAAGTGATAAATTTCAACACCCCATTCGTTAGCAAGTTTGTTGATAGCCTTAAATGCGGTTTTTGCATCTGCACTTGTTTCGGTATCAACGTACAGCAAATAGTTGCCCGGTGTTTTCATCATCTTGTAAACACTCAGATACGTAACAGCAGTGATATGAATATCTCCTTCTATTTCATATCTTGAAGCGTAATAGTTATACTCTTCGTCAGGGTTGGAGCCGCCGCAAGCGGTAAGGCCAAACACGCCGAAAACCATAACGACAGCCAAAAGTACTGTCAAAAGTTTCTTTTTCATATAGTCCTCCTATAATTTTGTAACCAAAAACTCTGCCGTCATTGCAGTTGCGTCAAGTGCACTGCCAAACACTTTTGCACAATTTTGACAGAATTGCGGTTTTTTAAGGTCAACGCACCCGCGGGCGCATTGTTTGTTATCAAGATTGTACCCCCCCCCCCCAGCAAAAAGTCAATACCAAAACCGCGAAAAAACAACAAAGCAACAAATCTTTGCACGGCTAAAATTTGCGCAATAATTTGTTGCTTTTATTGATTTTGACGCCTTTTCACTTATCCACAAAAAGATACAAAAAATTACTCATCGTGTTCATAATTCTTTTTGCTCTGCAAAGCCGTTCTCTCGATTTTGTTTTGCAAGCAATTACTTATTGCAAAACAAAATCGACATTACGCAACATATCACCATAGACAAGCGCATTGCAAGATACAAAAAACCACCCCTACGGCATAACCGCAGGGGTGGGGAAATATATATTTTATTTTTGCAAAGAAAAATTTTAAGTCTTGTTTTGCTTTCAAACAAGCGCTTGTTTGAAAGCAAACCGCGCGGAGCGCTCAGCAATTAAAAAAATAATTTCAAGCGTCAGCGAAAAATTTTTTTGTTACTTCTTTTCCGCAAACTTTTTGATGTTTGAGGCATTGGCAAACTTTTCTACCTCGTTGCCGTCAACCACCACAAGAGTAGGCGCCTGCATTATGCCGTATTTTTTGGTAAGGTCGCGCTGTTCTTCCGCATCGACGACGTTATACGCTATGCCTGCTTTGTCAAGGAAGTTTTTTGCCACCTTGCAGTTTGGGCAAGTCTTTGTGGTAAACAATAGCACCTGTTTTGCGCCGCCTGCTTTTGCCGACAAATCTTTTACCGTTGCGGTTGCCGCCTTGCCGTTTTTGCTAGGCTTAAATTTGCTTGCCAAAACGTTGTATTCTTTTCTGTCGGCAAACTCTTGCGATTTGCCGTCGTTCCAGTTCTGTACAGGGCGGTAGTAACCGGTAATTCTGCTGTTTACTTCCGTAGTTTCGCCGCAAATCGGGCAGGTGTATTGTTCTCCCGCGAGATAACCGTGGTTTTTGCATACCGAGTAAGTAGGCGAAATGGTGTAATACGGCAATTCGTAATTTTCCGCAATGGTCTTGACAAGCGTTGCGGCGGACTTCCAGTCAGGCAACTTCTCACCCAAGAAGGTGTGGAACACCGTGCCGGAAGTGTAAAGCGTTTGCAGTTTGTCTTGAATGTCAAGCGCAGAGAAGACGTCTTCCGTATAACCGACAGGCAAGTGAGAGCTGTTTGTATAATAAGGCGTTCCGCAACTTTCGTTGGCAGTTTTGATGTCTGGATATCTCTTTTTGTCGTGTTTTGCAAGACGGTAAGAAGTCGACTCCGCAGGGGTTGCCTCCAAGTTGTACAAGTCGCCGTATTGCTCTTGATAGTCGGAAAGTCTTTCTCTCATATGGTTCAACACGTCTTGCGTAAACTTTTGAGTTTCCGCATGAGTCATATCTTTGCCCAGCCATTTTGCGTTGAGCCCTGCTTCGTTCATACCGACCAACCCGATTGTAGAGAAGTGGTTGTCGAAAGTGCCGAGATAACGCTTTGTATAAGGATACAAACCCTCGTCCAAAAGTTTGGTTATTATCGTGCGCTTTACTTTAAGCGAGCGGGCGGAAATATCCATCAAGTGGTCTAATCTCTTGTAAAAATCTGCCTCGTCCTTTGCAAGATATGCTATGCGCGGCATATTGATGGTAACTACGCCGACAGAGCCGGTGCTTTCGCCGCTGCCGAAGAAACCGCCGGATTTTTTGCGGAGTTCTCTCAAATCCAACCGCAGGCGGCAGCACATACTTCTTACGTCGCTAGGCTGCATATCGCTGTTTATGTAGTTTGAAAAATATGGCGTGCCGTATTTTGCGGTCATTTCAAACAGCAGTTTGTTGTTTTCAGTCTCGCTCCAATCGAAGTCCTTGGTTATAGAGTAAGTAGGTATAGGGTATTGGAAGCCCCTGCCGTTTGCGTCGCCTTCTATCATAACTTCTATAAAGGCTTTGTTTACCATATCCATTTCTTTTTGGCAGTCTTTATATTTGAAGTTCATTTCTTTGCCGCCGACTATTGCGTTAAGTTCCGCAAGGTCGTTCGGCACCACCCAGTCGAGCGTTATGTTTGAAAACGGCGACTGCGTGCCCCAACGGCTAGGCGTGTTTACGCCGTAGATAAACGACTCTACGCACTTTTTGACTTCGTCGTAAGTAAGATTGTCAACTTTAACAAAAGGAGCGAGATATGTATCAAAGGAAGAAAATGCTTGCGCGCCTGCCCATTCGTTTTGCATAATGCCCAAAAAGTTTACCATTTGGTTGCAAAGCGTTGCAAGGTGGCTTGCAGGCGAAGAAGTTATTTTGCCGGGTACGCCGCCCAAACCTTCTTGAATAAGCTGCTTTAACGACCAGCCGGCGCAGTAACCCGTAAGCATAGACAAATCGTGAATATGTATGTCTGCATTGCGGTGAGCGTTTGCGATTTCTTCATCGTAAATTTCGGAAAGCCAGTAGTTTGCGGTTATCGCGCCGCTGTTTGACAAGATAAGACCGCCGACGGAGTAAGTAACGGTTGCGTTTTCTTTAACGCGCCAGTCGGTAACTTTTACGTAACTGTCGACAATCTCTTTGTAGTCGAGAATCGTAGACTTCATATTTCTTATCTTTTCCCTATTCTTTCTGTAAAGAATGTAAGCCTTTGCAATGTCGCCGTAACCCGCTTGAATAAGCACGGACTCTACGCTGTCTTGAATGTCCTCCACCGCAATAAATCCGTCTTTGATTTTGTTTTCGAAATCTGCGGTAACTTTAAGCGCAATCATATCTATCACCGTAGGATGATATTCTTTTTCCTGCGCCTCGAAAGCCTTGGTGATTGCCTGACTTATCTTGTTGATGTCAAACTCTACTTTTTTGCCGTCTCTTTTTACTACCTTGTACATTTTCTTTCGCTCCTTTCAAGTAATTTTTGTTGTGCTTTAACAAGATACCATCAATATATGACTTTGTCAATAGTAAAATACAATATATTGATAAATTTTTTTATTAACAATCAATATATTGTTTTGCAAAAAAATAAAAAAGCGCAAAATCGCGCGTATATACGCCGTTTTGACGCATTTTTCGCGCAATTTTGCACTGCGAACCGCCATTTTTGCGGATTTCGGTGCAATTCCGCTTCATAAATGCATAAATATGCCGCTGCGGTTTAATAAACTAAAAATTGCTTTATGTAAAAAATATTGTTTGCTTGATTACGTTTCAAAAAAACAAGAACGAAAATTTCTTCCGTCCTTAATTTTGCTTTTAACTGATTTTGTATCGGTTTTACAAAATTTTCATTTTGTAAAACACAATCGAGCGCGTAGCGTCTCCGCGGACTCGAAAAAATTTTTCGTCGCAAAATTTAATTACCGACAATGTAAACAAATGCTTATTTATTTCTCCTGTAAAAAATTTGCTACACTCCGCGCAGTTTTGCGTTTGGTATATATCGGTTTACCTTTTCAATAAGCAGTTGCATTTCGCCGTTGTCATAGCCGTGCACGTTGCAGTCAATCAAATCGCCGGAGTTTACAAACTGCTGCAAAAAATATCTGTTTGGGTTGCCTATCCACTGTGCTATGTCTTTGAAGTCTTCCGCCGTATGGAACTCTCTCACGACAGTCGTACGAAACTCAAACGGCACCGTGTTTTTAAGCAAAAAGTCTACGCTTTGCTCGATAGGCACCAAATCCATATTTTTTAGCCCTGCCGTTAAAGCATACTTAGTCTTGCTGTTTTTTATATCCATTGCCACAAAGTCTACAAGTTTGCTTTGGCACAATGCAATCAGTTTATCGGGCAAACTGCCGTTGGTGTCGAGTTTGACGAGATAGCCCAAATCCTTAACCTGCTTTATAAAATCCTGTACGCCGTCCTGCAACAGCGGTTCTCCGCCGCTTACGCACACAGCCTGCAACAGACCTTTGCGCTTTTGCAAAAATGCGACGACTTCGCTTAAAGGCACGTCAGAGCCGTCAATGCGCGTAACAAGCGACGCATTGTGGCAAAACGGACAGCGAAAGTTGCAGCCGGCAGTAAAGACGGTGCAGCAGATTTTTTCGGGATAGTCGACAAGCGACAGTTTTTGCATACCTGCGATTTTCATAAAACTTACCTTACTTAAAATTTTTGTAACTTTTCATCAAGCACGCCGCAAAAACGTTTATCATTATGAAACACACTAAACCGCGACACACGGCGCGTTGCCGACAGTAAAAGTATCTATTAAAAAAAGATAATTGTCAACACTCTTTACACGCCGATTTTTAAGTGTTAAAATATGCCTATGAGAGATTTTGAAAAGGAAACGCAACTGCGCGTAAAATGGATTAAAGACATCGTAACCGACACTCACGCTAAAGGCATAATCTTCGGCAACAGCGGCGGAAAAGACAGCGCGCTTGTAGGAATACTGTGCAAAATGGCCTGCGAAAACACGACGGGCATAATTTTACCCTGCCAAAGCAACCGCAACTTTACCGTAGACAAAACCGACGGAGAAAGTCTTGCAAAACAGTTTGGCATAGACTGCCGATTTGTCGACATAACGCCGATTAAAGTTGCATTCGAACACGCCTTAAAAGAGATTGATAACCCCCTTGCACTTGCCAACGTAAACCCGCGCATAAGAATGACCGTACTTTATGCCTTAGCTCAGCAAAACGGCTGTTTGGTCGCAGGCACTGGCAATCGGTCGGAGATAACGATGGGTTATTTTACCAAATGGGGCGACGGCGCGTGCGACTTTAACCCTATCGCCGATTTGACGGCAGGCGAAGTGATAAAATATTTGAAGTATTTTAACGCCCCTGCGGAAATAATAACCAAAGCCCCTTCCGCCGGCTTATGGGACGGACAAACCGACGAGCAGGAAATGGGCATAACTTACGCGCAACTTGACGGGTATATTTTGTCAGGAAAAGCCGACGACGAAATTAAAGCAAAGATAGAAAAAGCATATGCGCAAACCGCCCACAAACGCCGTATGCCGCTGTGGTACGGCTATTAAGGAGAAATTGCGAACAAATACTTAAAATATTGCCTAAAAATTTTGATGGACGTTGCCATACTTTATTTGATAGTTATTTTCGTTAAATTTGCATTTAACGGTTTTGCATACGACCCCGAGTATTGGCTTGAAGCATTATTTTTAACTATCAGTTTGGAAATCTTCTTCGTAATTTACGACTACGTAAAATACCGCAAGCGCAAAAAACAAGAGCAGCAAGAAAACAATAATAACCAATAACACAACACAGCCCCTTTGGCTTTTGCCAAAGGGGCTGTTGTTTATATATTTATGCAGTTAAAATTATATTTACTTATAAGCCTAAGTCGGTTTATCTATACATTCAGCCGCCCATAACTACTTTGCCGTCAAGCCAGTTAGAGAAAAACTGACTTAAAGTAATGCCGCTTGCCTTTTCAAAACAATCTATCATATTTTGCGGTGTTGCAATCGTACCGCGGCAGTCTTTATAATATCTTTTTAAGCATTTTTCAAACTTGCTCTGACCTATGGAATACGCCAGATTTTCAAACATCAACAGTCCTTTTGTGTAAGTCATGCAAACGTATTCCTGCTCTGTACCGTATTCATTAGTGGCGCGCGTCATCGTTGTATCTACTTTTGCGGAAATTGCGGAAAGTATATCTACAAACATATTGTAATTGCGCTGTACGGTTTTTATCATGTTATCGTAAGATATTTCTTCTTTATACTGTTCGTTTGCCTTAAAGAACAACGCGGTAGTATATTCCGTCAAGCCCTCGTCCATCCACGCGTTTGCCACTTGATCGTTGCCCACCAAATTGTACCACCATTGATGAGCGATTTCATGCACGATAACCTGCTTTTGCGTTGTCGCGTCAAGGTTGGAGGCAATGTAAACCAAATTAGGATACTCCATGCCGCCGTAAACGAAATCCGTCTGCACTACGCAAAGACTTGCATAAGGATACTCGCCAATCATATCGTTGAAGGTAGCGACGGCGTCTAATGCAACCTGCAAGTTTGCCTTTGCATTGTCGTCGTCAAAGTAAAAATACTGCACGTAAGTGTTGCCGACGTTGCCGCCCACGCTGTTAAATTTATTTGAAAGCACAAAGGCAAAATCTCTTACCGTAACGGCGTTTGCCGTCATTGTGGAAACATCACCGCTTGTGGAAACGGTAAAGTTGCCGGTCGACGCAATTTTAAGATTTTTGGGATAACTTACCTTTACGTCATAGTTTGCCATATCCGAGCAAAACGGGTCGCCGTTGGAGTAATACGGGTTGGTAACCCACTCTCCGTCCACAACCGCACAAACCACGGGATACCAGTTGCCGAAAGAATAATTGTTGTTGGTATAGCCGTATCTGTGCGCGCATTTAGGCAGATAGTCGATAAAACTTATTTCTATAACGGTGCTTTCACCTTCAAACAGCGTATCGGACAAAGATACCGTCAAAATATTGTTGTCGTCGCCGCCTATGCCGAAGTCCGCAGGGTTGCCGTTTTCTTTTACGATAGTTACGTCAATTCTCCCCCAACTCTTGCCGTAAGGATAGGCGTTTGTTTCGTCCTGTTTTGCAACGGGTTTAATGGTCGCATCTTGACGGAAAGCGTTTGGATACAAATGGAATTTTATTTCATTAAGTTCCCGTCCCGTGTTGTTTTTGTAAGTCAGTTTTTGCACGGCGTCGAGCGTTACCGATTCTGCGTCGAACTCTGCGGAAATTTCATAAGCGGACAGATTTTTGCTTGTTTCCGTAATAAAATCCGACTGACCGCCGCAAGCCGCAAGCACGAAGGAAATGCAAAGCAGCGCAACGACAAGTAAAAATGATTTTTTCTTCATAATATTTTCTCCGTTTTTATATAATTGCTTCGGTAGAAAATATATGACTTTAAGTCGGGCAAATATACGCAACAAGTTGACTTTACGTTGCAAAAATATTAAAATTTAGCATTATTATGAACAAAACTTTGGATTTAACGAAAGGAAAGCCTTTCAGGCTTATTTTCCTTTTTTCTTTACCTATTTTGCTGTCCACCTTTTTGCAGCAGGCATACAACCTCGTTGACGCCGTAATAGTAGGTCAATGTCTTGACTCCAACTACTTCGGCGCGGTAAGCGCGTCAAATACAATAATGCAGTTGTTTGTCGCTTTGATGATAGGTCTGTCCACAGGCGCGTCGGTCGTCGTGTCGCAGCTTTTCGGCGCGCACAGATTAGGCGACCTTAAAAAAGCCGTTTCTACCATATTCATAAGCATTTTGTCCTTTACGCTTTTGCTGTCGATAATAGGCATAATCTTTACACGGCCGTTGCTTACGATGATGAACGTCGTGCCGGAATATCTCGACCCTGCGACGGAATATTTGCGCATAGTTTTTGTCGGACTTGTGCCGATGATGATTTACAATATATATTCAGGCATACTCCGCGGCGTGGGCAACAGCAAAGCGCCGTTGTACTTTTTGGTAATTTCCACCTTTTTGAATATCGGTCTGGACCTTTGGTTTGTCAACCTTTGGGGCGTGCAGGGCATAGCCGTAGCAACAGTTACGGCAAACGTGGTTTCTGCAATTTTGTGCATAATTTACACAAAACTGCGCGTAGACGTATTGTTTGTAAAAACAAAAGACTTTAAGTTTGACAAAGGATTGTTCAAAAAGGTAATTATGACGGGTTTGCCTGCCGCGTTGGAACAGACCTGTATGTACGTATCGATATTGCTGTTGCAAATTATAGTAAGCTCTTTCGACATAGGCACAGGGCAGACCGTGCACTTGTCGGGCTACGGCGTAGGCAACAGAATTATCGACTTTTTGAACCTGCCTTTGTTTGCAATAGGCAACGCGCTTGCGGCATATTCCGCGCAGAACCGTGGCGCAGGCGAAATAAAACGCGTGCAGCAAGGCTATTTGGCAGGCATTGCATTGAGCGTCATTATGCTGTGCTTTACCGTAATACCGGGGCTGATATTCAGCGAACAACTGATAGGTCTTATCATAAACGTAGACGGCGGCGAAACAACGGCAGGCGTAATAAAAGTAGCAAAAGAGTTTATATTCGCGCTGAATCCTTTCTGCCTTATTCTTGCGGCACAGTTTTTGACAAACAACACCCTGCGCGGCGCAGGCGACGTATTCGTGCCGTTTATGAATATAATAACGGCAATGGTAATCCGCACGCTTGTGGCTTACGTATGTTTTTGGACTTTCGGCAATTATATATATGCTTTTTATGCCTTCCCTTTAAGTTGGCTTATAAGCGGGACGTGGGCGGTAATTCGCTTTTGCACCGGCAAATGGAAAAACAAACATCTGTTGGAAAGAATATAACAAAAAAATTACTTGCTTACGCTGCGTAATTATTTTTGAACTAATGAGTGCTCCACACAATCTTGTTTCAAAAAGCAAAGTTTTTGAACTATACTGCAACAATAAGTTTTGGTCCCAAAAATCAAAGCCGCAACTCTTCGCTATTACTTTTTACATCTTCCTTGCTAAAAACCTTTTTCGGCAAGGTTTTTGTTTTTTAGTTTTACCAAAACAAACTATTTATGTTACAATAAAACAAGGTAAAAACTATGAGATTGTTTATAGGCATAAATTTTGAAGACAAGCAAAAATCATACCTCAAAAAAATGCAAAACGGTCTTGCCGCGCATTTGGAAAAGGGCCGCGCCGTCAGCGAAGAAAATTTACATACGACCTTGCTGTTTTTGGGCGACACCCCTGCCGATAAGTTGGAAGAACTTTGCCGCGCGATACAAAACGTTGCCGACAGAAACTCAAAATTTATGACAAGTTTTTTTGATATGGCTCAATTTACAAACCGTTGCGCAGTCGTTAAACTTAAACCGTCAAAAGGTCTGCTTGCATTGCAAAGCGATTTGGCGCAGACTCTTGCGGAATACGCAAAAAGAAACGCCGCAAAATACGTTCCGCACGCTACGTTATACCGCGACGCAAAATTCACTATGCCCTTTAAGGAAGTCAAAAAAACCATAAACATACTCAATATGCCCTTTGACGTGGACGAAATAACCCTGTTTGAAAGCAGTTGGAGTGCAACCGGTACGGAATACACCCCATTGACATTTTTCAAATTGAAAGGCTGAAAATAAATTTTATCAGACAAAACGACGCCGAGATAACTCGGCGTCGTTTTTTTTATTGTTTCTCATACGCGGCGAAAAATCACGCTTGCAGTTTAATTAAACATAATACTTTAACCCGGCGGACTTCGGCATAGGCGACGGCGATAACAATTATGAACACCGAAAATATATATAGTTTAATGCGGGTTTATTGTCGGTAAGAATAATTACAAAAAAATTGCACATACTTGTTTTGACGTATACTGCACCGCGCCGTTATTTAGCAACGCGACTAAAAACGTTTACTGCAAAAAGGCGCCGACAGTCATTAAAAACGAAAAACCGAAAAGACAAGGAGAGAAATTATGAAACACAAAGCAAGACAACTGCCAAAAAGAAATTTAGACAACCTGCCTACAAACCCAAACTATTGTATGATTGTGCCCGACGCCGACGACCTTTGGGACGACACCGACGGCAACGTAGCGTCAACAGGTATGTCATAATAAGTGTTAAATAACTGAATTTACGCAACAAAACATATTTATAAAGTAGTCAAAAATAACGACCTATTTATTATTGTTGCTGCAACAAAAAAACGAATGCAAAAAAGCATTCGTTTTTTATTTTCGGTTATTTAGTTTTTTCGTCAAAATTTACAACTGAAAATCAGTCGCAGATTTTTTCGTAAGCGGCTGCATCCATAAGGTTGCCTTTGCCGGATACTTCAATTTCGCAAATCCAAGCGCCGTAAGCGTCTTCGTTGATAGAGTTTGGAGCATCTTCCAACGCGCTGTTTACCGCAACTACTTTGCCTGAAACAGGACTCATAATTTCCGTAACGGCTTTGATAGACTCAACTTCGCAGAGTTTTTCGCCTGCTTTGACTTCTGCGCCAACCTCAGGGAACTCTACGTAAACGATTTCGCCCAAACCGTCTTGTCTGTAATCGGAAATACCTACTTTTGCTTTCGAGCCTTGAATGTCAGCCCACTCGTGAGTTTCTGCATACAAAAGATTTTCTTTTACGCTTGCCATAATAAACCTCCGTTAAGACCATTTGTCTTAAAATAAATTCGTAATTAAATTATATTGCAAAGTCAACGCAAAGTCAACTTATCTGCCTACTTTTGCAGTATGGATTGACATGCCTTCGCTTGCCTCTACCGCTTCCAAAACGCCTTCTACAACGGTTGGGTGAGGGTGAATTGTCTTTAAGAACTCTTCCCTAGTCATACCGGTTGCAACGCAAACCGCAAGTTCGCCAACGATATCCGTTGCTCTGTTGCAGAAAAGCGCAGCGCCGAGCATTTTACCCGAGGATTTTTCAAACAACACTTTGACGAAACCGCCTTGACCTACAATCATAGATTTGCCGTTGCCTGCCATATTATATTTGCCGACTTCAAGTTCGATACCTTTTGCGGCACATTCTTCTTCGGTAAGACCTACGTTTGCGATTTCAGGCGAAGTGTAGATACAAGCAGGGCAAACGTCAAGGTTGTAACTTTGTTCTTTACCCAAAATACGTTCTACAACGACGCAACCTTGCGCTTCCGCCCAGTGCGCCAACTGAATTTCGCCGCCGAGGCAGTCGCCTATTGCATAAATGTTGTCTGCCGCAGTTTTAAGATTTGCGTCAACGACGATTTTGCCGTCTTTAACTTCTACCCCTGCGTTTTCAGGCTTCAAGCCTTCGAGATACGGGCTTCTGCCGATACAAGCAATAAGCATTTCCGTCTTGATGGAATCTACGCCGTCCGGAGTGGTGAAAAATACTTCCAACTGACCGTCGTCGCATTTTTTGATTTCTTTCATTCTGGATTTATAAAGAATTTTGATTTTTTGCTTTTTCATCTCTCTGCCGAGCGCCTCGCCCAAATCTCTGTCTGTTTTTGGGATAAGGTGGTCGCGCGTTGCAATAATCGTAACGTTTTTGCCGAGTGATTTCATAATGCTTGCAAACTCAACGCCGATTACGCTTGCGCCGGCGATTGCGACGTTTTGCGGAATGTCGAGATATTTTTCCAAAATGTCGTCGCTGTCAACTGCAAGTTCGATACCCGGGAAGTGCGGATTCCTTACTTCGCTGCCGACTGCAATAATGATATATTTTGCGGAAATTTGTTCGTCGCCCTTTTCACCGTGTACGCTTACGGTGTTTTTGTCAACGAAACTGCCTACGCCGCGATACAAATCTATTTTGTTTGATTTCAAAAGCATTTCTACGCCGCCGCGAAGTTTTTTTACGACGTCGTCTCTGCGTTTATAAACGGCCGCCATATCGTAAGAAACGTTTTCGCAAGAAAGACCCAGTTTGCTTGCCTCTCTCATTTCGTCAAGCACTTCGCCTGCGTGGAGCAATGCTTTTGTAGGTATGCAACCTCTGTTAAGGCAAGTTCCGCCGACGGCGTCCTTTTCTACAACGGCAACACTCATACCGAGTTGAGCCGCCCTGATTGCAGCAACGTATCCGCCCGGGCCCGAGCCTATTACAATCAAATCATATTGGTTCATAATGTTCCTCCTTAAATATCAAAACAAGTTGACAGTATCGGTCAATATTTCACTTTCCCCATCCAACTTGAATTTCTTCAAATCCGCAATGTTTTTGCCGAGCAAAAAGTTTTTAGTCTTTTCGATTTCCGCAGTATCCAGCGCGTCGGAGTAAATTTCAACCGCAGTTATAACTCCCTTTTCGCAGGAATAGCAAACTTCCACCTCGCCCCAAGCAAATTTATTGCCTACGCTGTTTGTAAACGCAGGGTTTGTGCCGAAACGGAAATCGTCGTTTTGAAAGACTTCTCTTCTTATTTTTTCTATTTCGTTTAAGTCAAGTTCTTCTTCTTTAATAAGTTGCACCGGCAGATTGTAAACGTCGGCAAAACTCTTCAAAAGCAGCATTGCCATTTTTCCTGTGGTAAGCGTCGGGTCATATTGCGCGAGGTTTACCGTGCGGCTCCTTACCGAGTCAACGCCTTTCGACTGCATTTTCGCCTGCGACACCGTAAGAAATTTGCTCATTTTGTTTTGGTCGGTGTTAATTAAAATAGTGCCGTTGTGCATTTTTATGTCGCCGCGCGTTAAAAACGAATTGCCGGAAAACTTTTTGCCGTCTACGGTTATGTCGTTTCTTCCGCTAAGTTCGGCATTTAAGCCCAGTTTTTTTACGGCTTTCAAAATAACCGACTGCTGTTTTTTGAGGTCGTAGTTATCTTTATGTGCAACGAATGTAAAATTCAAATTGTTTACGTCGTGGTAAACCGCGCCGCCGCCGGTCAGCCTTCTTATAAGGTGCCCGCCTTCTCCTTCCAACTCGCTGACTTTGCACTCCTTAAAAGCATTTTGAAACTTGCCGACGACGACGGTATTGTCATTTCGCCACAAGTACATATAAACGGTTTTTTCGTCGCACACGTCTATTATGCGCGACTCCAAAGAAATGTTGTAAAAGGGATTAACGCTGTCGGTAACGATTGCTTTAATGTCGGAAACCATTCTCTTACCTCGTATCTTTGATTATATCAAATAAGGCAAAAAATGTAAATACCTAATTTTATTCAAAAAAATCTTATATCTTCGACAACGATTTTTATTTGGGTAATTTAGTGCTCCGCACGATTGCATTAAAATAAGCAAACAAATTTTAATGCACAGCCTGATAAATAAGTTTTGAGTTATATATCAAATAAATTGTTGTAAAAACGGTCTGTCAAATTCTGCTTTATATAAACATTACGCAATAACGATTTTATTTACAAACAATACTATAAATATTTTTGCTGTTTTTGTCCACCTTAATTTCGTCGCTTATCTCCACACCGCAGACGATAAAGACTTCGCTTTCTTTTGCCACGACGATTAACGCATCTCTATCCCTAGACGGAATTTTTTTGTCTATCAAAAAGTCTTTAAGTTTTTTGGTGCCGCCGCCGAATTTACAAAAGAAGTCTCCGCGCCGCCTGTGTCTTATCACGCAACCTGTCGGCAACTTGTCGAAATCGAAATAAAGTCCGCCGTCGTCAAGCACGTTTGACAACTCCACAAACTTGCCGTCAAACTCTTTGCTTGTGCCGTCAAATGGAACTTCCGCACCGCTTACCTGCTTTACCTCGCCTGTGATAAAAGTTAACCCGTCGTAGTCTTTGTATACTTTAAGCCTGTACGGCAAATCCAGACTGCTACCGCTTTCGGAATTTTGCGCAAGGTTGAACACGTCGGAAATATGCTTGCTTTCTATATCGACGTTTACGCCCAAATGTGCCGCCGCTTTGAATACACAACGCGCAAATACGGCAAGCCCGCAGTTTGTGCCGTCGGTTATCTTTGCAAAACCGTCGCCCAAAATAACTTTACCGTCGGCGAGAGAATCCAAAGTGTCTTGGTCCTGCGCTATGTTTCTGCCGAAACGGCAAACGTTTTCCACCGCGCGCTCGTTTATTTTTAACAACTCGGGAAAGACGACGTTTCGCAAAAAATTACGCGTTTTGTCGTTCTCGAAATTAGTGCTGTCTGTAACGAATTTGAGGTTGTTTTCTTTTATATACCGCTCTATCTCCTGTTTGCTTGTGTCAAGCAGCGGTCTTGCGTATTTGCCGCTCAACGCCTTCATACCCACCGCGCCTTTTGCACCGCTGCCGCGCAGAATATGCATAAGTATACTTTCCGCTTGGTCGGATGAGTGGTGCGCCAAGGCAATGCAGTCGCATTTGTCAAAACTATCGAATATTTGATAACGCAAAATTCTTGCGGCAGTTTCTTCCGACAGTTTTTGCTCTTTAGCATATTTTTTTGCGTCAACGGCAAAACCGTAAAAAGGTATACCGTAACTTTCCGCAAGATTTTTTACAAACAGGCTGTCGGCTTTGCTTTCTTTGCGCAAGCCGTGTTCTACGTTAATTACGCTAAGGGTTATGTTAAACTCCTCGGCTTTTTTTGCAAGCATATCGAGAAGCGTTACGGAGTCCGTTCCGCCGGAAACCGCAACTGCAACGCTTTTGTTTTTTAATAAATTTATCAACATATATGATACAGTTTAACACACAAAACGGACAAATACAAGGTTACCGAATAATATTGTGCCATTTTGGCAACTGATTAAAGTAGGTATCAAAAAAGTGTGCCGTGTTGAAAAATCCGCCTCGTATGCTGTCGCAAAAGAGGCGGAAAACAGATTGCAATTATCACACAGAAATATATAGGTTGATAAAAATGAGATTTTGGCGGCAACGGTGCAAACAATAACCATATAAGCACTTATAACGGAAATTTTTTATTTTGCTTACAATCAAGGCGCTTATTTGAAACGGTTTGCGAGAGTGGCACACCGCAAATTAAAAAATTTCACGGCGAGGCTTTTGGTAATAACGGTGTAAACGACAACCGTGCAAATACCCGTAGCGGAAATTTTTATTTTGGTTTTGCTTTCAAAACGGTTTGCGCGGAGCGCTCCGCAGATTAAAAAAATTTCGCGGCGAGATTTTGAACGATTACGGTGTAAACGATAATCGTGCAAGCACCGTTAGCGGAAATTTTTTTACTTTTCGAAAATCTGCGCCACTACCACCGTCATATCGTCTTTTGCCTCGTTGCCGTCTTTTTCAAGAGCGGCGGCAAGCAAAACATCCGCAGTTTCCTGAGGGGTTTTAAGTGCAATTTGCGCTATTTTTGTCGCCAATTCTTCCTTAGTTGCAAACGCGTCGGTAATGCCGTCTGACACTACAACAACCGTATCCCCGTCGGAAAGCGCTTTTTTTGTTATGCACGGCTTCATTTCTTCTAACACGCCGAGCGGCAGAGAACCTGCGGAAATAATTTCTACGCTGTTTTTGCTTTTTACAAAGCCGTAAGTCGCGCCTATTTTGATAAAATCGCAAATACCTTCCTGTAAGTCCATAACGCAAACGTCAACGGCGGTAAACACCTCGTCTTGCGAAAGAGAAAGCAGCTTATTTACGCTTGTCAAAATAGTTTCGTTGTCAAAGCCTGCTTTGTAAAAATTTTCTATAAGAGAAATAGACGTGCTTGACGCTTTTTCTGCATTTACGCCGCTGCCCATTCCGTCGCACAAGCCCAGCAAAAATTTGTGCTCGTCTATGCGCAAAAAGGTATGAGTGTCGCCCGACACTTCGCTGCCATTCTTTTTTACTGCCGCAAAGCCGAAAATAACGTCAAATTTAGGTGCGACGACGTAAGTCAAAACAACCCAGTTTTTGCTTTGTGTGGTCTGCGTTTCCGTCAGCATCATACTTACGCCGCATACCCGCGATACGGTTTCGCCCACGCACGGTTTTTTGTAGTCGCCTGCCTCTACGACGATTGTTACAAACAGGTCGGCATTTTCGCTGGTAACGACCGCCTCTTTTACCAAAACGCCCACGCGCGTAAGCTCTTCAAACAAAGCGCGTTCTTTTTCTCTATCGAAAGTAGATTGCACTTTTGACAGTTCCGACAGGTTTTTCATAATAGACGACACGCCAGCCAACTGCTCGCCGATGAGCAAACGGCTGTTGTCGTTGTTGGTTGCTACGGCGTAATAGTTTTTGTAACGCTCTACCGACTGATTTACGCCGGAAAGCACGCTGTTTAACCTTTTGCATTTTTGCGTCATTGCATTTGGCAAATCCAGCACGGTGGCTTTGCCTCGGTCAAGCGCTCCCTCCATCATAGACAAAAAGGCTTTTTCCGTCTTTTCCATATTTGTGCGCCAACAAACGGTGCGTTCTGGGCAGTCGTGGCAGACTTCTTCCGACACCTCGCGCGCAAGCATAACTTTTGCCTGCTCGCGCGGCAGAACACCCTTTACCATACCCAAAAAACTCAACTTCATTTCAAAGAAAATTTCGCTTAAATCGTACAGTTTGCGCGACAGATTGTTTTTGGTACGGTTTACAATGCTCCTTACGGCGTAATGCTCTCCGTTGCGCCCCATTTTGTCGTTCCACTTTGACAGTACGGAATTTGGCACGCACAAAAACGCCAGACAGCCGACAATAAGCGCGGCTGACGCTTGTATGGAAATCAAATGCCCTTGAAAGAAATATTTGACCACAAAGTCCATAAGCGGCACGGAAAGCACTGCAAGCGGCTTAATTTGTTTGAAAGAAACGGCAACCACGCCCCACATCGCAAATATCGCAACGTCGGTAAGCGTACCGGTGCCGAACGCACTGCCGGAGCCCATAAGAATTGCCGACATAAGGCAGGTAAAATTGCCGAAGATATACAGCCCTGCAAGCAAGGCAAATCCGCCGAATAATCTTAATAGCGGCACGTCAAAAGGGTTGATGTTGGACAGCCCCAAAGACAGACATATAATAAAGACTGAAATACAAATTTTTTCGTCGGTGTTGAGTTTGTACTTCAACCCCCTCACAAACACGCTTTTTATGGTGTAAAAACTTACCAACGCAAACACAAAAGTTACGCAAAAATAAATTGCCTTTTCTATCAAAATTTGTGCAGTGTTTGTATCGAAAGCGAGAAAGAAAATCTGCCCCAAAAACAAAATTGCAAAAAACCAAAGACGGCTTACATTTTTGTGCAGGGCTTTTAACAGCAGAACAATCGCAACGGTAACGGCAAGACTTACCGCGCCGTAAAAAAACAGCAGCTGTCCGAAAAAAGCGCAGGAAAGACCGTAAGCAATCGATGCGGGCAGCAAACCTATGCCGCAAAACAGCGACGCAACGTATAAGCCGAAACACAGCGCAAACGAAAAATTTGCGTTGTTTGCGAAACGAAGAATTATAAGGGCGGCAAATAACAGCAGCCCTTTGAAAATGGCATTTTGATGTTTTTTGGAAAGTTTTTGTACCTTTTTCATTTTTTATTTCCTTTTCCCTTTGTTTTTGTTGTGTAATTTTTTATGTGGCAAAACGTTTTAGCACAAACCGTCAAGCAATACGGCAATCATTAAATAAAACATCGTTGTTGTGTTGTTGTTTCAAAAAAAATAAATTTTTTTGCAATATTTTCGTTTCCAAATAAGGTACTTATTTGTAAACATATTTGAGCGCAGAGCGTATGCGCCGACCAAAAATAATTTTGAGCGCAAGCGAAAAATTTTTTTGCACGTGTGGTTTTGAATAAAAGGTAACATTTTTATGCGCAAGATTTTTGCTTTTTTTATGCCTTTTTTTGCTATTTATGACAAATAAAAAATACCGTTATGTACTATGCTTCAATTCTTTAATTTACGGCAACGATTAAAGCAACCGACCGGCGGACGCCGTAACAGACAATTTGCATAATTCTGTCAAAAGATAAAAAATAAACACGCAAAGGCAATTTGCCTTTGCGTGTTTGTTTAAGAATGTAGTTATATAAAACTTTCTGCTTACGCAGCAGGAGTTTCTGTCTTTATTTCGCCTATGTTGGCAAGGTAAATTTTTTCAATAACATTAACATTTGGATTGCTTAACCTGCCGATACAAACTTTGTCGTTTACGTCTGTTACGTTATTTTGAATGGTTACTTTGTCGGATTTAATAATGACGTTTCCGTTGTTTCCGCACGCCATAATAAGTTGCCCTGCTACCGACGCGCTTACGTTACCGATGATGCCGCCTGCATTTACGGTATACTTGCTTGTTGTCGAGCCGTCTTCGCGGTCATAGTCCGCAACGATTATATCACCGCTGTTGTTGCAGTGTACAATCATACTCTTTTCTTTATTTACCATCTGCAAGTAGCCAATCAAACCGCCTGCATGAACGTTTCTGCGGACAGCCTTTACAATTATGTTGCCGCGGTTAGTGCAGTTTTGCATTGTAAACATCGATTTATAATTGCTTGCTGTGCTTTGATTGTCTCTTGAACCAATCATTCCGCCGCCGAAGCCCGTTGTGGTGATTTCGCCGTTGTTGGTGCAGTTGCGCATAGTCATTGTACCGCCGTCAACCGCAACTCTGCGCAAAGCCATCATGCCGCCTACGAAGCAGCCTTCGAGTTTGCCGTTGTTTATGCAGTTTTCTATAACCATATTAGAGAAGAATGCAGGGTAAGAAATAATGCCCGCAACTTTATCTTCCGGAATATCGCTTGTGATATCGAGGTTGTTTGTGCAATTTTTAATAATAATTCTGCCGTACTCGTCGTCAGGATTTGCCAAGCCGTTTCCTCTGTCGTTAGTGCCTGCATAGCATCTGCCGACGATACCGCCGGTTGTTTTGCAGTTTCTTACGTAGCCCATCGTGCTGTCGTGCTCGAACTGACCCACCGTGCAATCTTCGACGGTTATACCGCCTTGTGCATAACCTACGATAATGCCAACGCTGTCGGTTTTGAGACTGTTCGGAGAGCCTGCAACTACTTTTTCAGGCATATCGATACGAACGCCCTTTACGTTGATGTTGCGTATGGTTGCATTGTAAGTTTTTGCAAACAAACCGTATACAAATTCATCGCCTTCGGTATATTCAAAAGTAGTTTCGCCTACTTTATGAGTGCCGCTGTCGCGGTTTTCTTTTACTTGAAAAGGAATTTTAATTTCCGTATTAGTAGGCTTGTGCATATAAGAAATGTAATAGCCCGTTGCGGAAGTTCCGTCAACCGCCGTATAAGAGCCGTATCTTATGCTGTCGTAAAAAGCCTTGCCGTTGAGGTTGTAAATTGTGTGGCCGTTGCCGTTGAACGTACCCTGAAAAGCCATCTTTGGCGCGTTTGAGCGAGCGCCCAAACCGATAGGCACCCACATTTGGTTGTCAAGGTCTACGTCGCAGTAAAGGTTTATCGTCCAGCCTGCAAAACCCTGCTTGCCCAAAACCGCACGGTATGCAAACCAAGCAAATGCCTCTGCATTGTATATATCTATGCGATGCAAGTCGTCGTCAACCATGTAAGAAACAGGTCTGTTTTTAATAACTTCTGCGTCCGAAAGATTAGGCTGCGTCCAACCCGGAATAGTGCCGTTCCACTTGCTGATGTTGTTGGTGTCGTTTATGTTTGCAATAAGGCTCCAAGTTCCGTTTTGCAAACGGTAAATTGTGTTGGTGTTGAGGTTGATATAAAAATCACCTGCTTTTGCATTCGGTGCGGTAGTTGCGCTAGGCAAACCGTTGCCCGTGTGCCATGCATTGCCGTCTACACCGTAGCCGTTGTTGCCTTTAAGCGAGTCCAGCCAGTCTTGTTCCGTGCCGATAAAGCCGTGCTCTTTTGCAATTTCATAAGCAGATTTGCCGTCTTGACCGTCCCCGCAACCTGCCAACAAAATAGTGAAAGACAACGCCATTACTATTGCCAACACGGTAATAAGCACTTTCTTCATAATTTTGCTCATATTCTTTCTCCTTTTTTATGTGGAATTTTTTTATAAAAAACAACCCCACATTTCTATTTTATATAATAGTATAGCCCC
>CAJUCX010000002.1 GCA_910585195.1 uncultured Christensenellaceae bacterium
AGCAGCAACAGCAGATGTTGGAAGAAAGCAAAAAGCAGCCTGCGGTACAAACAATCGTTCAGCCTGTGCCGCAAGCAGTTCAGCAGCCGATAGTTAAGCCTATGGTTCAACCTGTTATGCAACAGCAGCCTGTTATTCAACCGATTGTTCAACAAAGCGGAAACGGAGTTTCTCTTGACGCGTTGTGTAAACTCGCAACGGCGTTTATAGAAGGCTACGGCAGCCGTCAGCAAGAGAGAGAAAGCAATTACTACGTAAGAGATGCGGAAGATATGCGCCTTAACAGACGCGACCGCCGTTTGCTCGAAGACGTGCTTGACATTGCAGAAAGAACAGAGAGAAATCAGCGTATGATAGCAATGCCTCAGCAACCGCAATTGCCGCCTGTTCCGCAACCGCAACCTGTTCAACAACAGCAACAGTTGCCTCCTGCGCCTCAATCTGCGCCTGCTCATACGCAAGTTGTTATTCCGTCAAATGCTACTATAACGGTCAATCCGCAACCTGCACCGACAGAACAACCTGTTCAACCTGTTGCAGAGCAACCTGCGCCGCAACAGCAACAGCCTGCTCAGCCTCAACAAACGGTTGACAACGGCAGATACGGCAGCGCGGACGAAGACGGCGGATATTTCAGCCTTGACAATTATTTTTACGGCAACTTCGATGAAAACGAATAATGCAAAAAAACACGGGTAACCCCGTGTTTTTTTGTTATAAAAATATATCCGTCAATTTTGTTTTAAGAACATAAATTTGAGTTGTTAAAACGCATATTGTAGATTATTGATTTTAGTTTGTATACCGTTTGTCCGTATTTTTACATTAAATCATTTTGAAATTTCCACGTTCATAAAATATAAAAGATTTTATTGACGGGGGATTTTATGTTTTCTGCATTATTGCAATTTTTAAGTAAGATTTTTTGCTTTTCGTCTTACGTGTCAAACAAAGCGTCTTATCCGCAGCCGTTGGCGCCCGAACTCGAAGCCGAATATTTGCAAAAGTTCAAAGACGGCGATGACGAGGCAAGAGAAATTCTCATAAAACATAATTTAAGGCTTGTGGCGCACATTGCAAAAAAATACAGCCACTCTATGGACGTTGACGACCTTATTTCAATAGGCTCGATAGGTTTGGTAAAGGGTATTTCAACCTTCGAAGTAAAAAAAGGCACGCAACTTGCAACTTACCTTGCGCGGTGTATAGAAAACGAAATTTTAATGGCATTGAGAAGCAACAAAAAATATCGCTGCGTGTTTTCGCTAAACGACCCGCTTGGCGTCGATGGTGAGGGCAACGAGTTTTCGCTTATCGACGTGCTGTCGGTAAATCAGGACAGCGTCTTTAAGCAGGTAGAAAGCGGCATGCTGTCTGAAAAACTCGACGCGGTTATGAAACAGTGTCTGACTTCGAGAGAATATCAAATATTGCAACTGCGTTACGGCTTAAACGGCAAGCCTGCATATACGCAACTTAAAACGGCTGAGATGTTGGGTATTTCGCGTTCTTACATATCGCGTATAGAAAAAAAAGCTCTTTCGAAGGTAAGAGCAAAAATAGAAAAAGACGATTATATAGACTAAAAGCAACCCTTCCGCGTTTAACGGAAGGGTTGCACAATGCAATGAGACCAGTCTGTAAGCCGAGTTCTGTATTAAACGGTCATCTGTCTAGACCTACCGTTGCCGATAGGTTCAAGCGATTTTGTCGGACGATGCCGGGTCAGCATTTTGCCGTCCTATCTTGCACCAAGTGGGGTTTACAGGAACGCATTGTCGCCAATGCGTCTGTGAGCTCTTACCTCGCATTTCCACCCTTACGCCTTGCGGCGCGGTATATTTCTGTTGCACTTTCCTTGAAGTCGCCTTCACAGGGGATTACCCTGCACTCGTGCCCTGCGGTGCTCGGACTTTCCTCGTGTTGCCACGCGACCGTCTGGCTGGCTCATTGCGATATATTTTAGCACACTTTGCCAAAAAGCGCAACAGTTGCATAAATTGCCGTGCTTTGGCAAAAATCATACGGTATGAAAAAACCTTGTTTTTATATGCTGTACGGAGCAAAAAAGAACAAAAGCCAACTGCAAAAGCACTTGCGTTTGCTTGCCAAATTTAACGGCGTAAAGGGCATTTATCAAAAAGCCGATACAATAGGGCATATCGTCAGACTTTACAAACAAACTTCGAGGCAGTTGAAGAAAGATAAAAACAATCGAGTCTTGCAATTTATATATAACCGTTTTCAAGAAGTTTTTCAAATCGCTGTTGCTATTACGGAAAAAATCAAAACCTTTGACGATAGGCTAGAGCGCATTGCTTTTGAAATCTGCCGTCATACGCATATGGCAATAGACGTAAATTTTTGGCTCAGCGCCTGCCGCGAAATTTTTGTGTTCAGCCTAAAAGACGCGGAGCAGCTTGCCGATTATCTTCAAATAAAAAAATGTCAGTTGTTTTGCTTTGCGTGCGAGAGTTATTTGTCGGGTAATGACACACAACAAATTTTGTGTAATATTTTTGCCGTAAACAATACGCTTAGCAACGTGGAAAAAACAACCGCATTGTGCAGCAGTCAAATGCAAAGTAAAAATCTTGAGGCAAGCATGTATTCGGAAGGAAATTTCGCTTTGACTCTTGAGGCAGGTGAAATTACTTTAAGCCAAAAAAAGTTTGTGCGCACAGACGGTGTTACTTTTTGCTTTTACGAAAACGGCAGGCAACTTAGCGAAAAATTTTTGTATGCAAAGTTTGCCGATAGAGTAAGCCTGCATTGCAAAAATTCAGGCACGATAGAAATAAAGCAAAAAAATTTTGTCAAAGACGGCAAAGTAATTTCGAGTTTGCAAGTGATGAACAACAGCAATAAAGCGCGTAACATAAATTTATATATTTTTGCAGATATAACTTTCGGTATCAGCAATGACTTTGTAAGTTTTGTTCAAGACGGCATTTTCGTTTTGGGCAACGGCAAAAAGTGGTTTTGCGTTTCAAGCGATTTTGCTTGCACATACGATGGCAAAGAGCAAAACGGAATTTACGGCTTTTGTTGCTGTGTTACGCTTAAATTGAAAGCAAAAGACAGCGCGGTTGCAAATTTTGCTTTCGGAGCGTTTGACGACGCAAAATGCGTAAGTAAATTTAAGGCGGACAGCGGAAATCTCGATTTTTTTGCGGAGGATTTTTTATACTGCAATCAGGCAAAAATATCGCAAATTGCCGATAGCGTAAATGCCGTCGCAGGCGGCATAAGTTTAGAGCAGCGTTTGGCGTGCAATAAAAAGAGTTTTTTGTCGGGCAATTCTCTGTCTCCGATATGCGGTTATAATCTTGACGGGCTGTTTGCGACAGACGGAGAGACTTTTACCGTTGCAGATAAATTGCTTACTGCTCCTACGTTCGGCGGGGACAGGGTTTATGCAAAAATCGACGGAAAAATTTTTTTGCTTAATGCAAGCAAACCTTATATAAAGGACGACGTAGCAATATATAAAACGCACGACGGAAATCTTGATTTTATTTTGGAAGTTTCTCACTTTTGCGAAAAAACTTTTACCGTGAAGTGTAAAAATTCAAGCAAAAAATCAAAGACACTTACGGTGGTGCTTTGTCTTGATTTTTTCAAAAAACAAACGGTAACTTCCGACGGTTATAACGTGAGGTTCGGGGGAGTTACTTTGAATTGTTCGCAAGAATTTCAAGTTACTTCTTCGGCGACGAAGTTCGATAAGTTCAACCCTAATTTCGATTTTTCCACGGATTTGACGATGCAGGATATTTGCGCCGCAAAAATGCAAACCAAAGCGGAAAAAGAGTGCGTACTCAAATTCACCCTCAAAAAAAGCGTTGAGAGCGATGAAGGTCTGTCGTCGCCTTGTGTGTCAAACGCCTTTTTTTGGCATACAGACAAAAATATGCTGTCTGTATGCGAATTGCACGCAGGACTTAAAGAAATAAGCATATTTTCTTTGCCGGCGGCGGCATATTGCAACGGAAAATATCTTTACGATATTTTGACGGAAGTGCTTGCAAACAATTTTATGCAAACGATAGTTACTTGCATGGGATGCGAAAAGTCCGTTGAGGTTTCTCCGTGGGCGTTTGCGCTTGGCGCAGTTTGGTTTATCAGTTTGTACGGGCGCGAAATCGACTGCAAAAATCTCATTAAAACGACAGAAGAAATTTTGCTTGCAAATACAAAGACACCGCTTGAAACCATTGCAAAAGCATTGTGCTTAAAAAAGATTTTTCCTTATGCAATCGATAAAGCAAGATGTTTGACGGAAGTTCAAAAACTTACCGCCGTGATAGAAAGTTTTGACCGAAAGTACAGAGTTTTCGCAAAGCTATGCGGTGTGCTTTCCTCAGGCAGAAGCGGTGATTTTTACGCAATGTTGAAAGAAATTAAAACCGAGTTGCACGGCTATATTGACGGTACGTTTTTAGAAGTAGTGTTGTTGGAAAATTTTGCGGGTATCGTCGCGCAAGACGGCAACATAAAAATAAATACTATGCTGTCGGGAGAATTGAAAGAAGACATAACCTGTCGGTTTTTCGGTAAAAGGTTTGTCTTTAAGTTTTGCAACAATGGCGTAAATGCTTTGAAAATAAACGGCAAAGAGTTTTCTTCCTCCTTAAAGACGGACAACTTGGGAGACGTAAATTATATAGATATATTTTATTGATGCGTCGGGACTATAATTAACGCAAACGGTCAAACAATTCTTTGCAAAATGCAAAAAATTTGTTAAAATATAAAAAACAAACGGCGTAACACCGTTGATAGGAGACCGTTGAAAGTTGGACAATTTATTTACAAATTTGCACGAAGACAAAAAACCGTTGGCAGAAAGAATGCGCCCTAAAACATTGGACGATTTCGTGGGGCAGCAACATATTTTGGGTAAAGGCAAATTACTACGCAGATTGATAGAGGCGGATAGGGTGCCTAGCGTAATTTTTTTCGGACCGCCGGGGACCGGCAAAACAACTCTTGCAAGGATAATTGCCGACCGCTGCAATGCAAACTTCGTAAAGTTGAATGCAATATCCAGCGGCGTGGCGGATGCAAAAGCCGTTATTGCAAAGGCAAAAGACGATTTTTCGCTTTACGGCAAAAAAACCTATTTACTATTGGACGAATGTCATAGATGGAGCAAGGCGCAAAGCGATTCTCTGTTGGCTTCGCTTGAAGACGGTTACGTCGTCTTTATAGGCAGCACTACGGAAAGTCCTACTTACAGTATGACGAGGGCGATTGTTTCGAGATGTTCTGTCTTCGAGTTTAAGAAGTTGGGCCCGACCGACGTAAAAAAGTCATTGCTCCGCGCGATTGCCGAAGATAAAATAATCAAGTCGTGCAACGTAAAGATAGACGACGACGCATTGACGTATTTTGCCACTGCCTGCGGAGGAGACGTAAGAAGCGCTCTCAACGGTTTGGAAATCGGCGCGATAACAACAAACCCAAATGAGCAAAACCAAACGGTAATTACAAAAGAAACGGCGGCAGAGTGCTTGCAAAAAAAGGCGTTGAGCCTAAACGAAGACGTATATTACGATATTTTAAGCGCGTTTTGCAAAAGTTTGCGCGGAAGCGATACAACCGCCGCTTTGTATTATGCCAACCGTTTGATAGAGGCAGGTGTCGAACCGCAGTTGATTGCAAGAAGAACGATAGCTCACGCGTCTGAAGATTGCGGACTGTCTGCGCCTAACTGTCTTTTGCAGGCGTGCGCAAGTCTGTATGCGCTTGACCATTTGGGTATGCCCGAGGGCAACTTGGCTTTAACGCAGGCAATTATTTATGTTTGCGAATCGCCTAAGGACAACAGAGTCGTCGTGGCTATGAATATGGCGCAGGACGACGCGGTAAATCATCCCGACGATAGAATACCGGAATATTTGAAGAACCATACGGCGGCAAGTAAAAACTATAAGTATCCGCATGACTACGGCGGTTACGTAGAACAGCAATATTTGCCTGACAGCCTGAAAGACAGAAAGTATTTCAAAAGAAAACCTAAAAAGTAGTAATGTCTGCATTTTTCGGTAAATTTGTTTTGTAAGTTCATATTATTGCAATAAAATTTATATTTTTAAGCAAAAAATACCCTTCTCTCCATTGACAATTTCACTGGGGGGGGGGGGGGGTATAATGATTTTGCTATTGACTTTTGACGGTGATAAAAGTATAATCAATCTAGCAATTTTACAATTAAGGAGATGAAGCGAAATGTTAATTCTTGACAATTTGTCTAAGACCTATGCAAAAGGAAAACTCAAAGCAGTTGACAATTTGAATCTCGAAGTAAGAGACGGCGAAATATTCGGCTTTTTGGGGCCTAACGGAGCAGGCAAATCAACTACAATCAAAATGATGACGGGCATTTTGCAGCCCGACGAAGGCAACGTAGTATTAAACGGCGTAAGTTTAAGACAAGAGCCTTACGTATTTAAGCATAACATCGGTTACGTGCCTGATAATCACGCGACATACGATAAGCTTACCGGTATGGAATACTTAAACTTTATGGGCAGTATGTACGACGTGCCTGCCGACCTTCTGCAAACAAGGGCGCAAGGTTTGATAGAAAAATTCGGTCTTACAAACGCGATAAACGACCAAATAAAGTCATATTCTCACGGAATGAAGCAAAAACTTGTGGTTATAGGCTCGTTGCTGCACGACCCTAAACTTTGGATACTTGACGAACCGCTTACGGGTCTTGACCCTCAAAGCGCTTACGAACTTAAAAACTTTATGAGAGAACACGCAGACAACGGTGCAACGGTGTTTTTTTCAAGCCACGTTATCGACGTGGTGGAAAAAGTCTGCGACAGAGTCGGCATAATTAAAAACGGTCAGTTGATTGCCGTAGGCACTATAGAAGAACTCAAAGCCAAAGGCGACTCTTTGGAAGAATTTTTCCTTTCCGTTACGTCAAATAAAAGTGTGTCAGAGGGTTGATTATGAAAGATTTTGCTTTACTTTTCAGTGCGCTGTTTAAGCAGACTTTCAGGTTTGACAAGAGCAAACAGAAACAAAACAGCAAATGGCGCATATATGTTATTTACGGCATAGTAGGCGCGCTTTGTCTGCCGTTGCTTGGTGGCATTGCATATCTGCTTTATCTTATAGGCACGTTTGCAGCTATGTACGACGCGCAAGTCGGTTTTTTGACTTGCATTTTCAGCATAATTCAGGTTGTGGTCTTGCTGTTCGGCATTGCGACGGTGCTTAATACTATTTATTTTTCCAAAGACAACGAAATGCTGTTGTCTTATCCGTTAAAACCGCAGACTATTTTCGGCGTTAAACTTGCATTCACTTACGTTATAGAGTTTATTACAAATTTCGTGTTGTCGTTGTTTGCGATAATTCCGTTTGCGATAGGCGCAGGTCTGCCGTTTTCGATAGGCATCATATTGTCGTTTTTCATCCTGCCTATGCTTCCGCTTTTGATTGCAACGATACTTACGATACCTATTATGTATTTGGTGTCTTATTTCAAAAACAGAAGCATAATGTCTACCGTTGCCTTATTGGTGGTTACCGTAGTATTGTTTTTGCTGTATTTTTGGGTAATACAGTATTTGGGTATGGAAGGAGACGAAGTCGCCGATATGGAGGCTATTGTTTCCGCAATGATAGGCAACATAAACACAGTTGCAAACGTAATGCTGCCAAACAAGTTTTTGGCGCTTTCTATGGTGGGCGGTGCGTTCGGGACTGCTGCTCTCAACTTTTTGTATGCGTTTCTTATAGACGCAGGTTTGTTTGTAATTGCATATTTCGTCGCGTCTTTGGTTTACAAACGCAGCGTGTCCAGACAGTTGGAAACACCAAAATCAAATTCAAACAAAAAACAAAAGTACGAGACAGGCAGCAAAGTTTGGATGTTTATTAAAAAAGACATCAAAGAAATCGTAAGATATCCGGCGTTGGCATTTTACTGTCTGTTCGAAGTTATTTTGGGGCCTATATGCTTGATTGTCGTAGGGCTTAACATTGGCGGTTTTGTCGGTACCGAAATAGAAGAAATAGGTATGACTTTTGCGGAAGTTATGGCGCAGGTGCCGGACTTGGTTGCCGTAGTTATGATAAGTTTTATAACATTCGTGGTGCTTGCAACAAATTACACCGCAACGACGGCATTTACGAGAGAAAACAAAAACTTTTATATATTAAAAATATTACCGATGTCCTACGAAAAAATCGCAGAGTCAAAAGCGTTGTTGGCTTTTGCTGTAAACGAAATAGGCATTGTGTTTATGGTTGTGCTAAGCATATTTTTAATTCAAATTCCGCTTTTGTCGGCATTGTTTACTCTTGTCATGTGCTCGCTTATAAGTCTCCTGTTCTGCTATACGCAGGTGTATCTCGATATGCGCAGCCCTAGACTTAATTGGGACAATATTTCGGCAGGGCTAAAAAACAATCCGGCAAGTATGCTGTCAATTTTGCTTGCTTTAGTAACGATAGGCATAGTCGTAGGACTTTATTTCTTGTTTTCGCTTGCGGAAATCGAGATTATGCGGTACATTTATTTCGGCGTGATTGCATTGCTTGCAATAGGTCTGTTTATTTACGTCAGACACGTTACAATAAAAAATGCGGCGCTGATTATAGAAAATATCAATACTTAAAAGCAGGTATTTATGTCAAGAAACGTTTTTGATGTTCTTAAAGAAAGAGATTTTATAAAACAAGTTGTATTCGAAGACGAACTTTACAACAAGTTGGGCGAAGAAAGCGTAACCTTCTACATAGGTTTTGACCCGACGGCCGACAGCCTTCACGTAGGGCATTTCGTGCAACTTATGGCAATGGCTCATATGCAAAAGGCAGGGCACCGTCCCATCGCTTTGATAGGCGGCGGCACAGCAATGGTCGGCGACCCGTCGGGAAGAAGCGATTTGCGTTCTATGATGACGGTGGAAACTATACAGCGCAACTGCGACGCCTTCAAAAAGCAAATGGAAAGATTTATAGATTTTTCCGACGGCAAAGCGCTTATGGTAAACAATGCAGATTGGCTCTTGCCGCTCAATTACGTAAACTTTTTGCGCGACGTCGGCGCGTTGTTTTCCGTAAACAGAATGCTTACGGCAGAGTGCTATAAACAGCGTCTGGAAAAGGGACTTACTTTTTTGGAGTTCAACTATATGTTGATGCAGTCTTACGACTTTTTGGTGCTGTTTGAAAAATACGGCTGCTGCCTGCAACTTGGCGGCGACGACCAATGGAGCAACATTCTTTCCGGTGCGGATTTGATAAGAAGAAAACTCGGTAAGCCTGCGTTTGCGCTTACTTTCTCGTTGCTTACCACAAGCGAGGGGACTAAAATGGGCAAGACGGCAAAAGGCGCCGTTTGGCTTGACGCAAACAAGACAAGCCCTTATGATTTTTATCAATATTGGCGCAACGTCGACGACAACGACGTAGAAAAATGTATGAAACTTCTTACCTTTATGCCTGTGGAAGAAATTAAAGAAATGACGGCGCATAAAGACGAGAGAATGAACAAAGCAAAAATCCGTCTTGCGTATGAAGTTACTAAAATCGTACACGGCGAAGAAATTGCAAATCAAGTGCAAAATCAGGTTTCGGCGTCATTCAGCAACGACAGCGCAAATATGCCTAAAAAGCAAATAGAAAAGAGCGTAACCGATATATGCGATATTTTGGTTGCGACGGAGCTTACCAAAAGCCGCGGCGAAGCAAGACGGCTTATTGAGGGCGGGGGCGTAAAAATAAACGACAATACCGTACAGTCTAATTACCAACTGTCTGACGAAATCAAAAAACAAGGTAAATTCGTATTGCACAAGGGCAAAAAAGTTCATCTTCTCATTGAGATTATATGAAAGACTATACAACCTTAAAAAACAAAATCTTCCGATACGAATTCGTCGTAGAAAAATCAAGATTTATTTCATTTGCCTGCCGAGTTTCGACTGTCGGACAGGCAAATTCTTTTATAGAGTCGATTTGCAAACAGTATTATGACGCGACTCACAACTGCTATGCCTATTTTACGGAAGAGGGACAAAAATTTTCCGACGACGGCGAGCCGCAGGGCACTGCCGGTATGCCTATACTCAACGCGATTAAAGGCAAAGAGTTGTTCAACGTTGCGGTTGTAGTTACAAGATATTTCGGCGGCATAAAGTTGGGCGCCGGCGGATTGGTGCGCGCTTACGGCAAGGCGGCAAACAGCGTTTTGGACGAAAGCGAAAAAATGCAGTTTAAGGAGTGTTCTTTAATGCAGATAAATTGCGACTATACTTTTGCGTCGTCGGTTGAGAGCGCTGCAATAAAATACGGCAAAATTGTCGATAGGCAATATTTGTCAGGCGTAAGTTACTCCGTCGCCATACCTACCGGCAGTAAAGACGGCTTTGTAAAAAAGTTGAGCGACGCAACGCAGGGCAAAGTTTTTGCCAAAGAAACTTGCGTAAAAATGATCGAGTTTTGAATTTTATATTACAACATACAAACTAACGTTTTAACAAAAATAAAATTGGCACAAAGTCTTTTTTTATTTGTTGCAAAATGTTAAAATCTAATCGTATATGGCAATCGTTACACAGATAAAGCAAAACGTAAAAAATAAAAACAAAGTTTCTGTTTTTGCCGACGGTATTTTTTTGTGTTCCGTAACGGCGGAAAGCATAGTCAAGCATAGAGTTAAAGTCGGCGACGAAATAGATGAAAATAAATTGAAAACCGTCCTTGACGAAAGCGACAGAGAAACGGCATTTCAAAAGGCGGTGGATTGCGTGTGCCGCAGTATGAAAACGCAGAAGCAAACGGAAGATTATTTGTATAAAAAGGGGTTTTCGGCAGAGGTTGTGCAGACAACTGTCGCCAAAATGCAGGAATACCGTTATATAGACGACGGAGAGTTTGTAAAGTCTTACGTAATGACCTACAAAAACGCAAAGGGCAAAAAACGCATAGAGTACGAACTTAAACTCAAAGGAGTGGCTCAAGAGCATATCGACAAAGTTGAGCAGTTGTTGGACGACCAGACGGAAAGCGTAAATAACGTTGCGGCTAAATTTATGAAAAACAGACAGCCCACAAAAGACAACTTGCAAAAACTTTTCAGATACTTGGCGGGCAGGGGATTTGACTTTGACCTTTGCAGAAACTGCGTAAAAATTTTTGCCGCCGCGGCGGAGAACGAAGATGAATTTATCGAGTAAAAAACTGACAAAGCAACTTAAAAACGAAGGTATAGCGGCGTTTGTTTTTGAAGAAGTTACTACGACTTTCGACAAGGCAAAAGAACTTATAAAAGACTTTCCTTGCGGCGTCGTTATAGCAAAAAGACAGACAGCCGGACGTGGCAAAGGTGAAAGAAAGTTTATTTCGCCCGAAGGCGGCGTATATTTTACGATATTTTACAAAAATATGCCAATCGAGCCGACAGATACGCTCAAAACGGTAATAAACGCAGGCTACGGTGTTTATTTGCAGTTGAAGCAACTCGGTTTTGACGCAAAATTAAAGTGGCCGAACGACGTGCTTATAGGCAGAAAAAAGGCGTGCGGCATACTTACGGAAATTTTTACAAGGCAAGGCGGCTGCGACTTTTTTTGCGGCGTGGGCGTAAACGTAAACACAAAAGACTTCGGCGAGTTTAACGGCATTGCAACGAGTTTATATTTAAGCGGCGGCAAAATTTTTGACATAAACGAAATTGCCGTAAAATTGGTTTCGACGGTAAATAAATGGCTGTTTGACGAAAGCGACATTAATATAAAATTTTTGACGGCAAGCGGAATGAAGAGCAAAACCGTAAAAGTTACTAACGGCAGTGAAGAATATTTTTGCAGTGTAAAAGGTCTGTCGCCAGAAGGTTTTTTGATTGCAGATAGAGACGGGCGAGAAATAAAGATAATCAGCGGCGACGTAAAAGAGGTTTGAAATATGATAGACGGTTTTAAGATAGGGCATTTTACAAACGAGCAATCGGGTACGGGTGCAACGGTTGTTATTTCCGACGGCGGCGCAGTCGGCGGAGTTGACGTAAGAGGGTGCGCGCCGGGTACGCGCGAGACTGATTTGCTGAAAGGCTGCAAGGCGGTAGAAAGAGTAAACGCCGTTTGCCTTTGCGGCGGCAGCGCGTTCGGGTTGGAAGCCTGCGACGGTGTTGTGCAATATTTGGCGGAACAAAAAAAGGGTTTCTTCACAGGCACGCATTTCGTGCCGATAGTTTGCGGCGCCGTTATTTACGATTTGGACTATAAAGACTTTGGCTATTCGTCAAAACAAGACGGTTACGACGCTTGCTTAAATGCAAGCGAACAGATAAAAGTCGGCAGCGTAGGCGCAGGCACAGGCGCAACGGTGGGCAAACTTTTCGGTATGCAAAACTGCTGCAAGGGCGGAGTAGGTTATTATGAAACCAAACTCGGCGATTTGCAGGTAGGAGCCGTCGTTGTTACAAACAGTTTCGGCGATATAATCGATACAACAAAACAAGGGCAGATAGTTGCGGGGGCAAAGCAAAACGGAAAGTTTGTAAATACTTCGCAGTTTATTTTGAACAACGCCGTAAACAACTTGCCGAAAGGCAAAAATACCACGATAGGCTGTGTCTTGACAAACGCCAAAATAACGCGCGAGCAGGCAAACAAACTTGCGGAACTTGCGCAAAACGGGCTTGCGCTTTCGATTTCTCCCGTGCATACGATGCTTGACGGAGACACTATGTTTGCATTGTCAAGTACAAAGGTCGAGGCGGATTTTAATATACTTTCTCTTGCCGTGGTGGAAGTTGTAAGAAAAGCGGTGCTTTCTGCGGTGGAAAAATGATAGGCATAGATATCGTTGAAATTGCAAGAATACAAAAACTCAATATGGACGGTTTTGCAAATAAAATTCTTTGTCAAAGCGAAAAGGCTTATCTTGAAACAAAATTACGTAAGGCAGAAACTTTGGCAGGTTTTTTTGCCGCAAAAGAAGCAGTGTCAAAGGCGCTCGGCAGCGGTTTTACAAAGGACGTAACTCACAAAGATATAGAAGTTTTGCACGATGAATGCGGCGCGCCGATATGCAATTTGCACGGCAAAGCCAAAGAAATTTTGATGCAAAAGGGCAAAGAAATTTATATTTCCGTTTCTCACGACGGCGGATATGCCGCAGCCGCTGCTATGATTAAATAATTTGTTTTTTTTTGAAAAATTTATCTTTTGACATTAAAATTAAACAGCCGTAAATGACGGCTGTTTTTTTTATGATTCTTTCGCCTTTTGGGCGCTGTTTGTATAAAAACCGAGACTTATCAACAAGGCTGTGTTTACCTGATTCATAGTTTCGGACGGCAATTCGCCGATGTAGTCTAACAATCTGCTTTTATCAAGCGTTCTTATTTGTTCCAACAGCACGATGCTGTCTTTCGGCAGGCAAAACTTTTCTTTTTCCAAAGCGATGTGGGTTGGCAGTTTTGCCTTTGTCAATCTGCTGGTGGTGGCCGCCGCGATTACGGTGGGGCTGAATTTATTGCCCACGTCATTTTGCAAAATAAGCACGGGTCTTATTCCGCCTTGCTCGCTGCCTATAACCGGACTTAAATCGGCGTAGTATAATTGTCCTCGTTTAATCATTTCAAATCACTCCAATTAAGCCGATACAATTTATTTTATGTTTTGCAAAAGGTCTTTTGTGTATGTATCGGTTGGAATGATTGTTGCCAATGCTAAAAAACTTAAACAAAAAAAGCGTCGTAAAACGCTTTTTATTTATAAATCGAATATAAATTGCCGATTTTTTATCTGCCGTCGGTTACCGTTCGATATTGTCGTTTTTGTCATCGTTGGGTTCTTTCGTTTTGTCGTTTGCGTTATTTGCGGTAACGGCGGTTTTGTCGGTTTCGTTTATCGTTTCCGATTTGCTTTCTTTTGCGGCTGCGATGATGTCATTGCTTTTTTTCTTGCCGAATTTTTTATTCATTTTCTCGCCGAGAGAGGTTACAAAACTTTCTATTTTGTCTTTGTACTTAAACGAGCAAATAAACAAGACGACAAGCGCAATGCCTATTACAATCCAAACCGGTATGCCCCAACCGCTGAAAGGAATTATCTGTCCGCTTGTAAAAAAGCATATTGTAAAGCAGGCAATCGTTACGCCTACGATATTTGCGATTATAAAAAACTTCCACGTTATAGAGGTTATTCCCGCGACCATGCACAGTATGTCGTCGGGGAAGAAGGGCAGCACCAGCATAAGGAAAAAAGTATATTTGCCGCGTGCCAAAATATCCGCCCATTTTTCCATATCTTCTTTGCCAATCATCCATTTTATGACGGGCACGCCGATTTTGCGTCCCAAAAAGAAAGCAAATAAACGGCCGAGCATAATTGCTATTATGCTTAGCAAAGTCGTTTCCCACGGACCGAACAAATAGACGCCGGCAAGAGTGGTTACCATTGCAGGCAACGGAAGAAATGTAACTTGCAAAAACTGCAATACGGCAAATATAACTCTGCTCCACGCGCCGAAGCCGTTTATTATTTCTTTTAGACTGTCGGCGGAATCTACCTTGTCGAGAGTTCCCGTAAGTTTCAACGGCAAATATACGGCAAGCACTATTGCCGCAATTACGGCGGCTATCAAAAGAGTGCGCAGTATTTTTTTCTTTTTGCTTAAACTTTCATTTTTGTCAGCCATAATAAAATAGTATGCTTAATTTTATGACTTGTCAATAAAAAAATATCTTTGCATATTCCTTTAATTGTGCTACAATACATATATTATGAAAAGTCTGTTGGCAAATCCGCATATTACTGTTTTCGGTATAGACGTTTATTATTATGCAATCATCATCGTATCGGGTATTGCCGTTGCAATAGCATTGTTTGCTTATTTTTTGAAAAAGAAAGGTTACGACGGCTATGACGCGGTGGACTATGCACTGTGGATTATTCCGCTGGCAATTTTGGGTGCGAGGCTTTACTTCTTTTTGTTTCCGTACGAAGGTCAGCCTAGCAACTGGGGCACCTTTTGGCGCTTCCGCAACGGCGGACTGGGAATTTACGGCGCCGTAATAGTGGGTTATACCGTGGCGTATATCGTCGCTAAAATAAAAAAACAAAACTTTTTTCAAATTACCGACCTTATTATCCCCGGACTTCTTATAGCGCAGTGTATAGGCAGGTGGGGCAACTTTGTCAATCAGGAAGCATACGGAAATTTGGTTACCAATCCCGATTTGCAATGGTTTCCGTATGCGGTGTTTATAGACGCTAAAAACGCGTGGTATCAGGCAACTTTCTTTTACGAGTCGTTATGCACGGGCATAGGCTTTGTAATAACGATGTTTATGATACGCAGCAAACATTACCGCACGGGGTGGCTGGGCAGTTTTTACGGCATATATTACGGTACGGTAAGACTTATTATTGAGTCGCTCAGAAGCGACAGTTTGTATTTGTGGATCGGTACGATAAACACCGGCATAAAAATTTCTCAGGCGGTTTCCATCTTCGCGATAATTTTAGGCCTTTACCGCTTGTGCTATATTTACAGGGCAGAGTTGCTTGCAAAATATAAATCTCTGTTCAAAAGTCAATATAAAGCAAAACAAACCGCTATGTACGTTTTGTTTGCTCTTGCGGGCGTGCAAGCCGCGCTTTCGGCGGTGTTTATACTGTTGGTTGCGGTAGGGGCCGTTCCGTTTGTCGGCACCGGCGCAAAAATGATTGTGGCAAGCGTGGTTATGCTTATTGCGGCGTTTATGATGCTATGCGGCGGCATCATAAATTCGGAGGGCTTAAAGCGTTTTTGCAAAGACTGCAAAGAAGAAGCCGACTGTCAGACGCAGGAGGACGGCACTGTTTTGTGTACTTGCAAATGCGGCAAAACTTGGACTTACAAAGAGCAGAAATGGGCGAAAGAAGTCTTTAAGGACAGACAGCCGCCTGAAAGAACTCTTGAAAATAAAGCGAAAGAAGTTTCGCAAAAGGACGAAATATAATGGACAAAAATTTAGCGTTGCTTACCGATTTTTATGAACTTACTATGATGAACGGCTATCTGCAAAACGGTATGGCAGACAAGATTGCTGTTTTCGATTTGTTTTTCAGACAAGGGAGGGAGAGCACTTTTTGCATTGCCTGCGGATTGGAACAGGCAATCGACTACGTAAAAAATATTTCCTTCGGCAATGACGAAATAGAATATCTGCGTTCTTTGGGGACGTTCGGCGAAGATTTTTTGCAAAGGCTTAAAAACTTCAAATTCAGCGGAAGCATAAAGGCAATTCCTGAAGGCACGGTGGTGTTTCCCAACGAGCCGTTAATGGTAGTTAAAGCGTCCGTATTTGAGGCGCAGCTGTTGGAAGCGGCGTTGCTGAATATCGTAAATTTTCAAACGCTTATCGCTACAAAATCGGCAAGAGTAGTCAGGTCTGCAAGGGGCAGAGGCGTTTTGGAATTCGGTCTGCGCCGCGCGCAAGCGCCGGACGCGGCAACTTACGGCGCAAGGGCGGCAATTATAGGCGGTTGCGTGGCAACCAGCAACGTGTTGGCGTCTCAGATGTTCGGCACAGACCCTAAGGGCACTCACGCGCACAGTTGGGTTATGTCGTTTGACAACGAGATTTCGGCTTTTCGCGCCTATGCGGAGTTGTATCCTACAAATTGTTTGCTTTTGATAGACACTTACGATACGTTAAAGAGCGGTTTGCCTAATGCCATAAAAGTTTTTAAGGAACTGCGCCAAAGAGGATATGAGCCTACCGGCGTCAGGTTGGACTCCGGCGACCTAGCGTATCTTACAAAAGAAACGCGAAAGATACTGGATAAAGAGGGCTTTCCTAATGCAAAGATATTCGTTTCCGGCGACTTGGACGAATATACTATAGAGTCGCTTTACGTGCAGGGCGCGCAGATTGACGTATACGGCGTAGGCACGAGGCTTATCACGAGCCACAGCAACCCGAGTCTCGGCGGCGTTTATAAAATTGCCGAGTTCGACGGAAAACCAAAACTTAAAATTTCAGACAACGCAATAAAAATTACCAACCCCGGCGAAAAGGAAATTTTCCGTATTTACGACGGGCAGACAAAAATGGCTGTTGCCGATTTGCTTTGTTTGAAAGACGAAAAAATAGACTTTACAAAACCGCTTACCATTACTCATCCGCGCGACAGGTGGAAGAAGTTTACAATAAGCAATTATTTTGTAAAACCTCTTTACGCAGAAGTAATGAAAGACGGGAAAGACGTATATAAAAGACCGAGTGTGCAAGAATTGCAGGCTTATTGTACGTCAAGTCTAAACGAGTTTTGGAGTGAATACAAAAGGCTGGATAAGCCGCAGGTTTATAAGGTGGACTTATCCGACAAACTCTATGAGTTAAAACAAGAATTGTTGGCAAAGGGTGGTAAAAAATGAAATTCGACATTGTAAAAAAGGGTTATGACCCGTCGCAGGTAGACGAGAGCATAAGGCGTATGACAGAGTCAAACAACGCCGTCGTTACTGAACAGAAAGTTGCAATCGAGCAGTTGAAAGAAGAAAACCATGCGTTGACGGAAAAACTAAATAACTACGACAAGCGTAAGGAAGAAATTTTCGTTGCCCTTGTCGAAGCGCAGGAACTTTCCGCAAAACTTAAACGCAAGGCGCAGCAGCGTTTTGACGAAGAAATGGAAAGACTTATTTTGTTTCAAAACAAGTGGACTTCTTACGCAAAAAATATAGTAAAAACTCTCACTCCCGACGAGGCGGAAAAATTCAACGAAATGTCAGAAAAATTTCAAAGCATTTTGGCGGTTTATGCAAAGGACGTAACGGTAGCCAATCCGGAAGTTAAGAGTATCGCACAAGGAAACGCCGATGTGTTCAACCCGCTCAAAAAAGTAACCAAGTTTTTGGAAACGCTTGAAGACGTTGACGAAGTTGATGAAGAAATTTCTGCCGAGCAAGAAAGTGTACAAAGTGCGCAAGACATCGATGGAGAACCTGCCGTAGTCGTCGTTGACGACCAAGACTATTTGGAAGACGGCGAAACCGCGGTAGAAGAGATTGCAGAAGAGCAGCCCGAAGTAAAATCCACCGTTGAATTAGACAAAATTATCGCGCAGGAAGAAAAGACGCAAGTTGATATAAACAAAGTTATAGAGCAAGGCGAAAAAACCTTTATCGATATTGACGACGCAATAGAAGCCGAAGTAAAAAACACTCACAATATAGACAAAGTTATAGCGCAAGAAGAAGAGAAGGTAGTGCAAGACATTACGCAAGAAGACATATTAAACGTCAATCAATCTTTGGAAGAACTGTGCCGAGAGTTGGGCATAGGCGACTCTGAAGAAGAATAATTGCATTTATACAAGACTTTTATATTTGCATTTGCCAAACAAAATGAATATTTTGAAAAACAAACCCCGCATAAAGCGGGGCTTTTCATTTTGTTGTTTGCGGTAAATTTATCAATACATTCCGCCGTCGTTCATTGGCATTTGCGGAGCAGGCGGCTCAGGCAAATCTACGACGATGCTTTCCGTCGTAAGCATTGTAGATGCAACGCTTGCCGCATTTTGAAGTGCGCTTCTTGTTACTTTTGTAGGGTCCAAAATGCCTGCCGCAATCATATCTACAAACTTGTTGTTGAGCGCGTCGTAACCGCGGTTAGGTTTTTTGTTCTTTCTCAGTTCGTGTACGACGATGCTGCCGTCGATACCCGCATTTGCGGCTATTTGCTTGATAGGGGCTTTAAGAGCCTCCAAAACGATTTTAGCGCCTGTTTTTTCGTCGCCGTCAAGACCTTTGACGGATTTTTCAACGGCGTTGCAAGTTGCAAGCAAGGCTACGCCGCCGCCAGGAACTATACCTTCTTCAACAGCAGCGCGAGTTGCATTCAATGCGTCTTCTATACGCAGTTTTCTTTCTTTCATTTCAACTTCCGTTGCCGCGCCTACTTCTATTACCGCTACGCCGCCGGCAAGTTTTGCAAGTCTTTCCTGCAATTTTTCTTTGTCGTATTCGCTTGTGGTTTCCGCAAGTTGATTTTTAATTTGTTTTACGCGTTGGCTGAGCGCGTTTGCGTCGCCCGCGCCTTCTACAATGACGGTGTTGTCTTTGTCGACTTTAACTTGTTTTGCAGAGCCGAGCATATCTACTGTTGCGTCTTTGAGGTCGTAGCCCAATTCTTCGCTTATTACGGTGCCGCCTGTGAGGACCGCAATGTCTTCGAGCATAGCCTTTCTTCTGTCGCCAAAGCCGGGGGCTTTTACCGCAACGCAGACAAATGCGCCGCGCAATTTGTTAAGTACAAGCGTTGCAAGAGCCTCGCCTTCGATGTCGTCTGCTATGATAAGCAACTTCTTTCCGCTCTTTACAATCTGTTCCAAAACAGGCAAAATTTCCTGTATGGAAGAAATCTTTTTGTCGGTTATGAGTATATAAGGATTGTCGAGTTCCGCAACCATTTTGTCAAGGTCTGTCGCCATATAAGGGGAAGCATAGCCGCGGTCGAATTGCATACCTTCGACTACTTTAAGTTCCGTCTTCATAGTTTTGCTTTCTTCTATGGTAATTACGCCGTCGTTGCCAACCTTTTCCATCGCTTGGCTTATAAGTTCGCCGATGGACTCGTCTCCTGCAGAAATGCTTGCAACTTGTGCGATTGCGTGCTTGTCTGTAATAGGTTTGCTTATCTTTTTAAGTTCGTTTACGCAAACGTCAACGGCTTTGCTTATTCCTTTTTTCAAAATGATAGGGTTTGCGCCTGCAGCGATGTTCTTGCTGCCTTCGTTGATGATTGCTTGCGCAAGTACTGCGGCGGTAGTGGTGCCGTCGCCTGCCACGTCGTTTGTTTTTGTGGAAACTTCTCTTACGATTTGCGCGCCGAGATTTTCCGCAGGGTCTTCGAGTTCTATTTCCTTAGCGATTGTTACACCGTCGTTTGTTATAAGCGGCGTGCCGAATTTTCTGCTCAATACAACGTTTCTGCCTTTAGGTCCCAAAGTAATTTTTACAGTATCAGCCAAAATATTGACGCCGGTTTCCAAAGCCTTTCTTGCTTCTGCACCGTATTTAATTTGTTTTGCCATATGCCGTCATCTCCTTATTCCATAATAGCCAGAATATCGCTCTGGCGAATAATTACGTAGTCTTTTCCGTCGTATTTGAATTCCGAGCCGGAATATTTTGCATAAAGGACTTTTTGTCCTACTTTAACCTGCATTACGATTTCTTTTCCGTCTACGGTACCGCCGTTGCCTACGGCGGCAATTACGCCGATTTGCTGTTTTTCTTGTGCGGTGCCCGGAAGCAAAATGCCGCTTTTTGTTTTTTCTTCTGCCTCGATAGGTTCAAGGACAACCTTGTCAAATAAAGGTTTTAATTTCATTTTAACCCTCCTTAATTCAGTTTGTTAGCACTCTATCTTTCAGAGTGCTAACATTATTATAAAACATATTCGCGATTTGTCAATCGATTATAACCATAATTTTTACAAATTTTTTTTGCAATTATAACAAAAATTATATAATCCTGTCGCAAAGTCAAATGGCGGAAAAACGTTTATAAACATAAGCATTTGAAATTACAATTAAACTATGTAAAACCGTTGCGGCAATATTATTGAAATAATTTCGATACTGTGTTACAATCAAAAGCGTTGAGGAGTTTTTACAATGGATAAATGGGATAAGAGATTTATGGATATGGCTAAACTCGTGGCAAGTTGGTCAAGTTGCTTTCAGGAAAACAGACAGGTAGGCTGCGTCATAGTCAAAGATAAGCGCATAGTAACAACCGGCTACAACGGCGCGCCTAGCGGCGTTGTAAGTTGCAAAGATAAAAAAGAATGTTTAAGGCGCAAACTCAACATACCTAGCGGCACTCACCATGAAATCTGTTATGCCGTCCACGCGGAGCAAAACGCGATAGTGCAAGCAGGCAGATTAAACGTCAGCATAAAGGATGCAACTATGTACGTTACGCATCAGCCTTGCAGCATTTGCGCAAAACTTATTATCAACGCCGGTATCGGAAGGGTTATATATGCGCAAGGCTATCCCGATGAATTTTCTTTGGAAATGCTTGCGGAGGCGGGCGTGGAAGTAGTTAAATACCAAACGGAAGATTTTATTGATTAAGACTTTTTACTCACGCTAAAACAATTTCTAAATATATTTACAAAAAAATCGGCAAGCCGCCTTTTAACGATTTTAGTTAAGGCGGTTTTTTGTATGCTTATAAATTCATATATATTATGATATGGAAAGAAGAAAATACGACTATTCCTATTATGCATACAATAAAAAATCAAAGCCGAAAGGGGTGCTGACAAAAAGTCTGGCAGCAACTTTTGTGTTTGCAGCCGTAATTACCGTTGCCGTGCTTGTTTATTTGTCGCTTACTATAGGACGGCTGACGGTCATTATAGAGGCTCAAAAATGCTATGCGGTAAGTTTTGGCGGCTTTTCTACGACGGAAAAGGCAGAAAGTTACGCAAAGATAATTGCAAATCGCGGCGGTGCAGGGTATATCGTAAATAGCGACAATGTTTTTTACGTAGTGGCTTGTATTTATCTTGAAAATTCCGACGCGCAAAGCGTATATAAAAACCTTACCGAAGAGGGCGAAGACGTGAGTATAATCGCTTTGGAAACTTCGTTGCAAAATATAGAGTTGAAATGCAGCGTCAAAGAAGCGGAGACTTTTCACGCAGGCATTGCGAGTATAAAAGAAAGTTTTGTTTTGTGCAATAAACTTGCGGCAGATTTAGACAGGGGACAAGACAAAAACGAAGTAGCTGTGCAACTGTCGGAATCTTATGACAAACTGCTTGAAATTAAAGAAAAACTTTCCGACGAAAAATTTGAGCGCATCACAAAACAAATCTCAAAACTTTTAGACAATATAAATAAAGTTGTGTCAAACGTCTCGTCTTCTTCTTTGCGTTTTGTTGCCGTTTCAGCATTTTTAAGCATAGGCGAGATTTAACTGCGGTTATAAAGTTAAAGCTGTTTTATCATGATAAGCATCAAAGCCGTAATCATAGTATTAAATCAAAAAATTTTTTAATAAATTCAATAAAAAATCCGTCAAAGCCTTTATTTTTTGTAAGAGTTGTTGTAAAATGTTTATAAAGGTAAGTTTATATGGAATTTTTTGATTATGTAGTAACAAAGTTTCAAAATTTCGGTTGGCAAGATGCAGTACTTATTGTCTTTTTTGCAATAGTATTTGCTTTTATGATGGTTACCGGAAAACGATGCAACGCCGTTTGGCTTTCGCATGCGTTGGTGGTTTACTATATCGTCATATTTGCGTTGATTTTTATCGACGTAATGCCTGCCGTTCCTGCAGTGGTGTTTCTCGTTCTGCCCGCTTTGGTTTGGAGCGTACTTTTTTCGTCGGAGTTCAAACAGAAAATTCTCCGTTTTTCTTGGCGCTCGCAAAGTCAGCATAAACACGAAAACGTGGCGCTCAATTTAGAAGAGACGGAAGAAACAATTTCGCATATAGTCAAAGCGGTGCAGAAGATGGCAAAGCAAGACATAGGCGCGTTGATAGTTATCGTTCCGGACAAAATTTCCGGCTTTATTTTGGAAAGCGGAACGCAACTTAACTCGGATATTTCGTCGGAACTTATAGAAGCGTTGTTTGTCCCTAAAACTCCGCTTCACGACGGCGCAATACTTATAAAGGGCAACAAAATTTTGGCTGCAGGGTGCTATTTGCCTCTGTCGCAGGCAAACAACCTGCCTAAAGAACTCGGCACAAGACATAGGGCGGCAATCGGCATAAGCGAAAGCGACCCGACTGTTACGTCAATCGTCGTATCAGAAGAAACGGGCATTATTTCTGCAATGCACGACGGAAAATATAAAAGATATCTCGACCTTGAAACGCTTACGCAAATTCTTATGGACGCGTATTCGCTCGGGGGCGGTCAAAACGACGGTAAATTATGGAGAGTAGAACAAAATGAAGAACAAAACTGAAACAAAGCGTAAAAAGGGTTTTGGCAATTTCTTAAAATACAACTGGTTTTTTATTATCGCCGGGATAGTCATGGCTGTATTGATGTGGCTAGCTTTGGGATATAGTTTATAAAAAGGAGAACCGATATGACTAAAATTTCTGTTAAAGTACCTGACATACTCTTGCCGAACGATTCGATAGATATGTCAAAATGGGCAGTCGTCGCTTGCGACCAATATACTTCCGAGCCTGACTATTGGGACGGTGTAAAAAAGGCAACGGCTGGCAGTCCGTCGGCATTGAACGTTATTTTTCCGGAAGTTTATCTTTCGCAAGATAACGCGCCTATCATCAAATCGATAAACAAGACTATGCACGAGTATTTGGACAGCGGCGTTTTGCAAAGCATCGGCAAAGGCTTTGTTTTGTTGGAACGCAGCACGCCAATCACTCCTAAAAGACTCGGCTTGGTAATTGCCGTCGACCTTGAAGATTACAGTTTTGTCCGCGCGGATAAAGCAAATATCAGGGCGACCGAAGGCACCGTTGTCGAAAGAATTCCGCCGAGGGTAAAAATTCGCGAGCACGCACCTATCGAACTTCCTCACATAATGCTGTTGATTGATGACAGAAACAACAGCGTTATAGAGCCACTTTATGCAAACAGAGATAAACTTACAAAACTTTATGACTTCGACCTTAATATGAACGGCGGTCATTTGCGCGGTTGGCACGTTAAAGATACCGAAAGCGTAGAAAAGGCTTTGGCGGGTTTGTTGGATGAAAAAGTTCTTAAAGAAAAATACGGCAGTACCGACGAAGTTATGCTGTTTGCGGTGGGCGACGGCAACCACTCTTTGGCAACGGCCAAAGCTTGCTGGAACAACGTAAAAGCAACTTTAAGTGCAGAAGAGCAAAAAGACCACCCTGCAAGATACGCGCTTGTAGAAGTTATGAACTTGCACGACAAGGGCTTAGAGTTTGAACCTATTTTCCGTTCGGTCTTCAACGTTGATACAAAAGACTTTTTGGCAGGACTTGACAAGGCGGTCAAAGACAGCGGACTTAAATGCGATTATAAATGCTACACCTACACGACTAAGGACGGCAGGAGCGATTTGATGCTACCTAGCAATGCGGCAGTTGCCGTTGGTCTTGTTCAGGACTATATCGATGCTTACATCAAATCACATGCAGGCAGTGAAGTGGATTACGTTCACGGTGAAGATTCGCTCAAACAAGTTACCGACGCCGCTCCAAACAGGGTTGCAATTACGCTTCCGCCGCTCGCTAAAAACGACTTGTTCGACTATGTTTTGAAAGTAGGAGCCTTCCCGAGAAAGACTTTCTCTATGGGCGAAGCGTTTGAAAAGAGATATTACGTAGAAGCAAGAAAAATAACAAAATAATTATATAAAATTAACTTGTAAAAATTAAAAATATGTTGACTTAACTCTTGCGGTAATATTTGCCGCAAGAGCAGTCATTTATGACGAAAATATCGTCAATATTAAATGAAAAGATGTGGACTCAGGCAGATAAAATAAAAGCGGAAAGAATTTCGCCCAACGACTTTGTTGCACTTATAGAAATCACAAAGGGCAGCAACAATAAATACGAGTTGGACAAAGAAACGGGCTATATCATTTTGGATAGAATTTTGTATACTGCTACGCATTATCCGGCAAATTACGGATTGATACCGCGCACGCTGTGTGAAGACGGCGACCATCTCGACGTTTTGGTTTTAAGTTCCGAGCCTATTATGACAAATGCTTTGGTGCGTTGTTATCCCATAGGTATGATTAGTATGGTCGATCAGGAAAAATCCGACAACAAAATAATTGCCATTCCGTTTAGAGACCCTGCCTATCAAACGTATAAAGACATCAACCAAATGCCGAAACATATCTTTGACGAGATGAAGCATTTTTTTCAGGTTTATAAAAATCTTGAAGGAAAAATAACAACCGTTGATAAAATCAGCGGACCGGATGAGGCAAAAAGGACTATAAAGCGTTGTATGAAATTATTTGAAGAAGTCAACGGTGCCCAGCCGAAAAATCTGTAAAAGTAAAAGTTCCTTTACCGAGGGACTTTTTTTAAGATAAAATTTTTTGATACGGAGAACTATTGCTTAATGAAAATTGCCGTAATCGGCGGCGGAACTGCAGGTCTTATGGCTGCTGTAATCGCGTCGGAAAAACATAACGTTACGTTGTATGAAAGACAGGGGAGAGTAGGCAAGAAACTGTATGCCAGCGGAAACGGAAAGTGCAACCTGACAAACACGGCTTTAACGCGCGAAAATCTTGCTGCAAACGACGGTTTTTACAATTGTCGCGAAGCAAAAGATATAGTATCTAGGTTCGATTATAACGACCTAATGCAATTTTGTTTGACTTTGGGCATAGAGACCGTTGCAGACTCTCAAGGCAGAGTTTATCCTAGGTCGGAAAACAGCGGCAGCGTGCTTGACGCTTTAAGGCTAAAATGTGCAAAAAACAACGTTAAAATTTCTACGGAAACAATAATTATGAAGATTGAACGCCGCGCCAAAGACTTCAAAATCTGGTTCGGCGACGGTCAATTCTGCTTTTACGACAAAGTTATTTTTTGCGTCGGCAGTGATATTCAGATACGCAATTTTACTGCGTACGACTTGCTTCGCGATTTCAAACTTGCAATAACCAAAACGCAAACTTCTTTGACGCCCATAAAAACAAAAAAAGTTTGGCTGCCTCTAAACGGCACTAAAGTAAAATGCGGCGTTACCTTAAAAGAAAATGGAAAAAGCGTGCTTATGGAATACGGCGAAGTGCTGTTTCGCGATTACGGCTTGTCGGGCATAGTAATATTTAATATGTCGTCATATATCGCAAGAAATATAGTAAAAGGAATTTCTTGTGACTATAAACTGTCGTTGGATTTATATCCGGAGTTGTCTCAGGTTCAACTTACGCAAAAACTCGTCGATAGGCTTGCGTTGTTGGGCGGAGAGACAAAAACTTTTTTTGTGGGTATGTTGAGTAACAAACTTGCGGAAGCGATAATAACAATAAATAAATTTGCAGGCAAACTCAACAAAAACGATATGACAAACCTTGCTTTTTGTCTTAAAAATATAGAGTTCGAAGTATTGGAACTTTGCGGTACGGACAAAGGGCAGGTTATGGCAGGAGGCATAGATTTTGCCGAGATGGACGAAAACTTGCAGTCGAAAAGAGTTGAAGGACTGTACTTTGCGGGCGAATGTATCAATGCTGACGGTATTTGCGGCGGTTTTAATATACATTTTGCACTGGCAAGCGGTTTTGTCGCAGGTAAAAGCGTATGAAGTTTAAGACCAAAGATATTTATGTAAGTATAGATGCTTTTCATAAAGGAAATTTCAAAAAATTAGTTGCCGATTTTGTCGGCGTCGACGTTGAAAAAATAGACGCCGTTTCAATATACAAAAAATCTGTGGACGCACGCAGAAAAAACAACGTCAGGTACGTTGTTTCTTTTGTTTTCGACGCAAAATGCAATTTGCAAAATAACGACAAGGTTTTACCTGTAAAAGAAAAAACCGACTTTTTTGAACTTGTAAAATCTGTACAGAGCGATAAAAAAATAATGATAGTAGGCAGTGGTTGTGCAGGACTGTTTTGCGCATTGTATCTTGCAAAATGCGGCTTAAACCCTATTTTGATAGAGCAGGGCAAGCCTGTTGCGGAGCGCCAAAAAGACGTAGACGACCTGTGGCAAAACGGCAACCTCAATTTGCAAAGCAACGTTCAATTCGGTTTGGGCGGTGCGGGGACATTTTCCGACGGTAAACTTACTACGTCTGCTCACAACGAGTACGTTGATACAATATTTTTGCAGTTGGCAAAATACGGCGCGCCCGAAGAAATTTTGTATGAAGCAATGCCGCATATCGGTACGGACAACTTAAAAACCGTTGTGAGCAATATTGCAAAGGAGATAGAAGCTTGCGGCGGAAAGATTTTGTATAATACAAAACTTATCGACATAAAAATATCTGACGGTGTCATGTCGTCGGCGGTAGTGCAATGCGGTATCAGTTCGACGGAAATTGCGGTAGATTATCTTATATTGGCAATAGGGCACAGCGCAAGAGATACGTTTGAAATGTTGCTTAAAAGGGGTATGAATATTATTCAAAAACCTTTTTCCGTAGGTGTAAGGATAGAGCATAAAAGAGAAATGATAAACTCTGCTCAATACGGCAAAGACTACGACAAGCGGTTGCCTGCCGCTACATACAAAATGTCGGCACACTTGCCCGACGGTCGCTCGGTATATACTTTTTGTATGTGTCCGGGTGGTGAAGTTGTGCTGAGTTGCAGTGAAAAAAATTCAATAGTTACAAACGGAATGAGCCGTTTTGCCAGAGATGAAGAAAATTCAAACAGCGCCGTTTTGGTGGGGGTTACTCCGCAGGATTTTTCGTCGGATGCGCCTCTTGCCGGTGTGGAATTTCAGCGTAAAATAGAAAGAGCTGCATATGAAATTTCCGGAAAATACAGCGCGCCTGCGCAAAATGTAAAGGACTTTATGCAAGGGAGAAAATCTTCAAATTTTTACGATGTAAAACCTTCCATAAAACCATGCGCAACGCCTGCCGACCTGACAAAATGTCTGCCTGATTTTGTAATAAAATCCATAAAATCCGCATTGCCGATATTCGGCAAAAGCATATGCGGTTTTGACAAAGAAGGAGTTTTGGTGGGCGTTGAAACTCGCTCGTCGTCTCCCGTAAAACTTGTCAGAGACGAAAATTTTGCTTCAAATATAGTCAATATATTTCCTTGCGGAGAAGGCAGCGGATATGCCGGCGGAATTGTTACCGCGGCGGTTGACGGCTTGAAATGTGCTATAAAAATTGCTGATAATATAAAAAATGCTTAAAATTTAATATATTATTACAAACATAGTAGATTAAATACAAATAAAAGCACCGAAAATTCGGTGTTTTAATTACGTTCAGGTAAAAATCCTTCAAAAATAATATTGTCGCAAAAATCCTTAAATTTATCTGCATCTTCTTGCGACTCTACGGTCCAAAAAAGAATCGGTAATTTGTTTTTAAGCTTCTTTACTTTCTTAAAGGTAGTGCCGGCGTGGCATTCGTAAGAAACGAAATCTGCTTTTGTATAGTGCAAGAAAGTTAAGTTTTTAAGTAAGATTTTTTTCCATTTTGCCAAAGGCACTCCTTCAAAAAAAGACGATAATTGACCTGTCGTAAAGTCTGTGTTTTTCTTAAACCATTTTACTATAAAAGGGTTGAAAGACTGTACGGCAAATTGACCGTGATAATTTTCCAAAGCGTCTTTTATTTTTTCTTCGGCAATGCCGATATGCTTGTGGTCTTTTACTTCTATCAACAAAGGGACTTTTCCGTTTATATGTCTTAAAAATTCATTGAACAAAGGTATCTTTTCTTCACTGTTGCGGAGCGTAAGTTCAAAAATTTCGTTAAAGTTTTTTTCGCGTATGTCGCCCGTTGCGTCAGTCATTCTGTCAAGCAAATCATCGTGAAATACGACGAGTTCTCCGTCCTTTGTCATTTGCACGTCCATTTCTATAGCGTATCCGCATTGCATTGCTTTTTCAAATGCCGCAAGAGAATTTTCCGGCGTTACGTCATCGTGCAGTCCGCGGTGCGCTATCGGTTGCTTTACCAACCAAGAATCAAAAATATTTTCCATATCGCTCCTTATTATTACAATATATCACTTTTGACTTTTATTTTCAAGAGTATTGCAAGTTTGAAAAATTGTTTCAGACTATTTTATCGTCAAATAAAAACCGACGTAAACAAAATCGTTATAAATATTATTTTCGCAATTCATATAAAGATTCTTATAAAACGAAGTTACTCTTGCTTTGGGTTTGGTGGTTGCGTTCTTCTTTATATTGCAGTACTTAACAAAAATGTAAATCGTTGAAAACTCAATTTTGTTGCCAAATGGCGATTATTAAGTTAAAATTTATTTTGGAGAAGATTATGGCACAAAAATCTGAAAATATAAGAAATTTTTGTATTATCGCGCATATAGACCACGGTAAAAGCACTTTGGCAGACAGGCTGATTGAAGTTACCGGTTCCGTTGCAAAGAGAGATATGGAAGCGCGAATTTTGGACTCTATGGATTTAGAGCGCGAACGCGGCATAACTATTAAACTTACGCCGGTAAGAATGAAGTTTCAGCACGAAGGGGAAGAATATACGTTAAACCTTATAGATACGCCGGGACACGTCGACTTTACTTATGAGGTCTCGCGTTCTCTAGCGGCTTGCGAGGGCGCCGTTTTGGTTGTCGACGCGTCGCAGGGCATAGAGGCGCAAACTTTGGCAAACGTATATCTTGCGTTGGAAAACAACTTGGAAATTTTGCCTGTAATAAACAAAATAGATTTGCCGTCCGCTCGTCCCGACGAGATAAAAAAGGAAATCGAGGACGTTATAGGGCTTGATGCGGAAAATGCTCCGCTTATTTCTGCAAAAGAAGGCAGAAACATTCAGGATGTGTTGGTTGACATAGTCAAAAACGTTCCGCCGCCTTCGGGAGACGCAAACGCTCCGCTAAAAGCGCTGATATTCGACTGCTCTTACGACAATTACAAGGGCGTAATAATTTTGGTAAGAATTGTCGACGGAGAAGTAAAAGTCGGCACTAAGATAAAAATGTTTCAAACGCCGAATACCTTTGACGTTACGGAAGTCGGCGTGTTTACGCCGAATATGCGCCAAACGGAAAAGCTGTCTGCCGGCGACGTCGGCTATGTTTGTGCAAGCATAAAGACGGTAAAAGACACCAGAGTAGGCGACACAGTTACCGATGCGGAAAACCCCGCAAAAGAGCCACTGCCGGGGTATAAAAAAATATTGCCTATGGTCTATTGCGGAATTTTCCCTGCGGACGGAGCAAAATACAATGACCTGAAAGACGCGTTGGAAAAATTGCAGTTAAATGACGCTTCTCTTACTTACGAGCCTGACACCAGCGTTGCGTTGGGGTTTGGTTTCCGTTGCGGATTTTTGGGCTTGCTTCATATGGAAATTATTCAGGAACGGTTGGAGAGGGAGTTCGACCTTGATTTGGTTACTACGGCGCCGACTGTTTCTTACAACGTATATATGACAAACGGCGATATGGTAGAAATCGACAACCCGACAAAACTGCCGCCTGCATCCAATATTCAAAGGATAGAAGAGCCTATCGTAAATGCCTTTATTTACACTCCGCCTGAGTATGTCGGTCCTATTATGGATTTGTGTCAGGAAAAACGCGGTACTTTTACGGATATGGTTTATCTTGACCCTAAACGCGTAAAGTTGCATTATGAAATGCCGCTTAATGAAATTATTTACGACTTTTTCGATACCTTGAAGTCGCGCACCAGGGGTTATGCAAGTTTCGATTATGAAATAATAGGTTACCGTCAGTCTAAACTTGTTAAGCTCGACATTTTGCTTAACGGCGAAGTTTGCGACGCGTTAAGCATAATCGTGCATGAAGACAAGGCTTATGCAAGGGGCAGGGGTATTGCGGAAAAATTGAAAGACGCTATACCAAGACAGATGTTTGAAATACCTATTCAGGCGGCAATAGGCAATAAAGTCATTGCGAGAGAAACGGTAAAAGCAATGCGTAAAGACGTTTTGGCAAAATGTTACGGCGGCGACATCACCCGTAAGAAAAAACTTTTGGAAAAACAAAAAGAAGGCAAAAAGCGTATGCGTCAAGTCGGCTCTGTGCAAGTGCCTAGCGAAGCGTTTATGTCTATACTCAAAATCGATGACAAATAATTGCGGACTGTATGTGCATATTCCGTTTTGTCTTTCTAAATGCGTTTACTGCGATTTTCTTTCCTTTGCAAACAGGCAGGATAAATTTGAAGAATATGTCAACGCTCTTGAAATTCAGGCGAAATTTTATGCAGACAAAACAAAAAATAAGGTTTTTGACACCGTATATTTCGGCGGCGGAACGCCAAGCGTTCTGCCTGCTTTTCTTATAGAGAAAATCATTCGCGCAGTAAACGAAAATTTTTATATTTTGCCAAATGCCGAGCGTACTATAGAAGTCAACCCCGCGACGGTTGACAAAGACAAGGCAAACAGACTTAAAGATTTGGGCTTTAACCGCGTAAGTATAGGTATGCAGAGCAACGACGATTGTCTGCTTAAATTTTTGGGCAGAGCGCATAATGCGCGGCAATTCGAAGAAACGGTGAAAATTTTGCAAAATGCAGGTTTCAATAATATAAATGCCGATTTTATAATGGGATTGCCGACTCAGACTAAACAAACAGTAACAGATACGGTAAAATATCTTGACGATTTGGGCGTAAATCATATAAGTGCGTATTCTCTTATATTAGAAAGGGGTACGCCACTGTCTAAAATGGTGTCAAACGGCAAAGTTAAGTTGCCTGACGACGATTTTGTAGTGTGCCTTTACGACGCGTTCGTTGCCGAGGCGGAAAAACACGGCTTTTTGCGCTATGAAGTGTCCAACTTTGCGAAAATTGGCAAAGAGTCCCGACACAACGTAAACTGTTGGAAATATCGTGAATATTTGGGCTTAGGCGTAGGCGCACAGTCTTATATGTTCGGCAAGCGTTTTACGGCAATAAGAAATTTAGACAAATTTATTCAAAAAACAAACGACGGTAAGTCCGTTGTGTCGTCAAGCAAAATACTTTCCGCTCATGAAAGAATTTTTGAATATATTATGTTGGGTTTGCGTTTGGAAGATGGTATCAATGTGTCGGATTTTAACAATGAGTTTGACGTGGACTTTTTGACTGTGTACGGCAATATAATAGAAAGACTGCAAAAACAAAATCTTGTGTCTTTTGACGGAACACGCTTAAAAGTAAATAAAGACAAATTTTATATACTCAATTCCATAATCACCGAATTTATTATTTAAGAATTTTATTTGAAAAAGTTGGCAACAATAATTGACAAGTGATAAATTTGGTGTTAAATTATATTCGAAGTTTGGCACTCTTTTATTTTGAGTGCTAGCACTCAATAAAACAGGAGGTTGGGAAGTTGACTCTTTCAGAACGCAAAAAGAAGATATTATATTCTTTGGTTGATGATTATATCATTACGGCAGAGCCTGTAAGCAGCAAGAAAATTCAGGAAGAGCATTTGCCCGATTATTCCAGCGCCACAATCCGCAATGAACTTTCCGCGCTTGAAAGTATGGGTTATCTTGTGCAGCCGCACACTTCGGCAGGGCGCATACCGAGCCAAAAAGCGTTCAGATTTTACGTTGACCAACTTATGGTTACGCCGCTTACTCAGGAAGAAATAAACGTCATAGAAGAAAGATTCGGCGACAAAATTTCTTCGATGCAGGAAGTTATGGCAAAAGTGGCTGAGGTGTTGGCGGAAGTTACGCATTACACTTCCGTTGCGGTGGAGGACGCCGTTGAAAAGGAAACTGTCAAAAAGATAAATCTTGTGCCGCTTTCTCAGGGTAACGCATTGGTGTTGGTGGTTTCCGACAGAAACGTTTTTAAGGACAGCATAATAAAGATACCCGACAATCTTTCCGAACGGGATTTGAAAAAGGTAAACGATTGGCTTAACGAATTGTTTACGCCTAAAAAGTTGGAAGAACTTAAAGAATTAAATCTCGACGAAATTTTGAATGAAGAGTTAAAAGCTCTCAAAGGGCTTTTCGGCGAAGTGCTTGATATATTGAGGGAAGTGTCAAACAAAAAACAGCAGATAATCACTCAGGGCGCCGCGCAGATATTGGACTATCCGGAGTACAGCGACAAAGACAGCGCAAAACAGTTTTTGCAGACGATTGAACAAAAACAGAAACTTGCCAGTATGTTTTCCGCAGAAGACGACGGAATGGAACTCAGTATAAAAATAGGTCGTGAAGAAGAAGGGAATCTTCCTGACGGTTGTTCGCTAGTAACTGCAAAAATAGGCGTAAATAAAAACAGTTTCGGCAATGTAGGGGTAATAGGTCCCGTAAGAATGGATTATAAAAAGGTAGTTTCCGTGCTTGACCACATCGGTAAACTTATAGAAAAACTGCTTGGAGAGGAGGATTAAATGAACGAAAACGACGTAAAATTGTGCGACAGCGAAGACTGCGACAAAGACTGCGAACATTGCGAAAGCGCAGATAAACGCACAGTCGATATAGAAAAGCTGAATGCGGAAGAACTGCGGGTGTTGTATAAAACGCAAAGCGAATTAGTCGTTGCTTTGGTAAATGAAAACGAAAGTTTGGTAAAGCAAAACGAAGATTTAACCGCAAAGATAGAAAAAGGCAACAGTTATCTTGACCAGTTGGCGCATATGAAAAATGACTTTGAAAATTACAAACGCCGCACCAATGCTTCTAAGGATAATGCAAAAGACGAGGGCAAAATGTTTGTTGTAACCAAGGTTTTGCCTATACTAGACACTTTCGCACGAGCGGAAGAAAACTTGCAGGGCACGATGGAGTTGGAATCTTTCAAAATGATTTACCGTCAGTTTGAAAAGGTTTTGGGCGAAATCGGGCTGGAAGAAGTTGAAGTTTTGGGTAGAGATTTCGACCCGAATTTGTCTTTTGCAATCACAAAAGAAGACAGAGGGGCGGAAAACGTAGGCAAAGTTGTTGAAGTTTGGTCAAAAGGTTATAGATATAAAGATAAAATAGTCAAATATTCACAAGTAATAGTAGGATGTTAGGAGGTAAATATATGGGAAAAATTATTGGTATTGACTTAGGTACGACAAACTCTTGCGTAGCGGTACTTGAAGGCGGCGAGCCTACTGTCATCGCAAACTCGGAAGGCAACAGAACGACGCCTTCGATTGTTGCATTTACAAAGGAAGGTGAAAGACTTGTCGGTCAAGTTGCAAAAAGGCAGGCAGTTGTAAACAGCGACAGAACCATTATGTCCATCAAGAGGGAAATGGGCACAAACTATACCGTTGGTATAGACGGCAAAAAATATTCTCCGCAAGAAATTTCGGCAATGGTTTTGACTAAACTTAAGGCCGATGCGGAAGCATACATCGGAGAAAAAGTTACTCAGGCGGTAATTACCGTTCCGGCGTACTTCTCCGACTCTCAAAGACAGGCAACAAAAGACGCAGGCAAAATCGCAGGTCTCGAAGTTTTGCGTATAATCAACGAACCTACGGCTGCGGCATTGGCTTACGGTCTCGATAAGGGAGAAAACAAAAACCAAAAAGTATTGATTTACGACCTTGGCGGCGGTACGTTTGACGTATCTATTTTGGAAATCGGCGACGGCGTGTTTGAAGTTCTCTCTACAAACGGTAACACCCGTTTGGGCGGCGACGACTTCGACAATAAAGTTATCGATTATTTGGTTGCAGAATTCAAAAAGTCAAACGGTATCGATTTGTCGAAAGACAAAATGGCAATGCAAAGACTTAAAGAAGCGGCAGAAAAAGCAAAGATAGAGCTTTCAAGCACTATGAAGACAAATATCAACTTGCCGTTTATCACAGCAGACGCAACGGGTCCTAAACACCTTGATATCGATTTGACCCGTCAAAAATTCGACGCTTTGACGGAAAGTTTGGTTAAAGCAACGCTCGACCCTACAAACAAGGCGCTTCAAGACGCAGGACTTACCGTAAACGACATTAACAGAGTAATTATGGTAGGCGGTTCAACCCGTATTCCTGCCGTAAACGAAGCCGTCAAAAACCTTATCGGCAAAGAGCCTTACAAAGGTATCAACCCGGACGAATGCGTTGCAATCGGCGCGGCAATCCAGGCGGGCGTACTCGGAGGCGAAGTTAAAAACGTATTGTTGCTTGACGTAACGCCGTTGTCCTTGGGTATCGAAACGTTGGGCGGCGTATTTACAAAACTTATAGAAAGAAATACTACAATTCCTACCAGCAAATCGCAAGTGTTCTCAACGGCGGCAGACAATCAAACCTCCGTTGACATACACGTTTTGCAGGGCGAAAGAGAAATGGCAAGAGACAACAAAACTCTCGGCAGTTTCAGTTTGGCTGGTATTCCGCCTGCAAGAAGGGGGGTTCCTCAAATCGAAGTTAAGTTTGACATCGACGCAAACGGTATCGTTCACGTAACGGCAACCGATTTGGGTACCAAAAAAGAACAATCCGTTACCATAACTTCCAGCACCAACCTGTCTGAGGCGGATATCGACAAGGCAATTAAAGATGCTGAAAAATATGCGGAAGAAGATAAAAAGCGTAAAGAAGAGGCTGACGCTAAAAACGGTCTCGACCAAATGATATTTACCATAGAGAACTTTATCAGCGAAAACGGCGACAAAGTGGAAGCAAGCGATAAAGAAACTTTGGAAGAAGAAATGAAAAAAGCAAAAGAAGTTTTGGAAAAAGGCGACGTTGAAGAAATCAAAAAGACCACCGACGACCTTGCAAAAGTGTCAAGCGGCATTTTCCAAAAATTGTATGCGTCGGCAGCGCAGGCGCAGTCGGAGTCGGGCAACCAAGAACAGCAATCCGGCAATGGCGGAAATGACGACAATATAGATTTTGACGTTAAAGACGCTAAATAAGGAGAAATATGCCTTCCAAGGATTATTACAAAATACTCGGGGTAGATAAAAACGCCAGCGACAACGATATTAAGACAGCATACAGAAAAATGGCCAAACAATATCACCCCGACTTAAATCCTAACAATCCTGCAGCGGCAGAGAAGTTTAAGCAATGTAACGAAGCGTATGAAGTTCTGTCGGACAAGGATAAACGCGCTCGTTATGACCGCGGCGAAATGGACGACAGGGGCAACTTCGGCGGCTACAATCCGTTCGGCGGCACAGGCGGCTTTTCAACGGGTGGTTTTGACGATATATTCGATATATTTTCAAACTTTATGGGCGGAGCCGGAGCTCAGGCAAGGAGAGAGGCGGCAGCGCCTTGCGGCAGTGATATAACGTATAAGTTGAATCTGTCGTTTTTAGAGAGTTGCCGCGGCTGTACAAAAGAAATTGCTTTCAGCCGTATGGAAAAATGTCCTACGTGTCGAGGCACCGGTGCAAAAGACGAGAAAAGCAGTAGGCAGTGCGATAAATGCAAAGGTACAGGCAGAGTTCAGGTTGTCAGGGAAACTATGTTCGGCAGAAGCGTCAGCGTAAAAGCCTGCGATGCTTGCGGCGGAACGGGAAGAATAGTTACGGAAAAATGCAAAGAGTGCAAAGGCAGCGGACTTGTAAACAAAAAGAAAGTAATAACCATTACTATTCCTGCCGGTGTTGAAAACGGTCAGGTGCTGACACTCAGAAATGAAGGCAATGCATCGCCTTACGCAAACGGCATAAACGGCAACGTGCTTATTGTAGTTGGTGTGGAGCCGAGCAGAATTTTGCGCAGAGAAAATCTCGACCTGTATGTAGAAGTGCCTATTTCGTACTTGCTTGCTGTTCGCGGAGGAGAAATAGAGGTGCCTACTCTTACGGGCAAGTACATTCATAAAATACCGGAAGGTACAAAAAATAACGACATATTCAGACTGCGCGGAATGGGCGTAAAAAACCGCAGAGGCACGACCGGAGACTTGTACGTAAAAGTTGCGGTGGAAGTTCCTAAGGCTGTATCAAGGGCGGATAAAGACGTGCTGCAAAAATTCGAATCGCATATGTCGATGAAGAATTATCCTAATCAACAAAAATACAACGAAGAGATAAATAAACTGTATAAATGATTAAAAAAGCGGAAATTTCCGCTTTTTTTAATTTACTATTACAGACATATATGTTAAAATAATTGAAAAATTACGGATTTCGGAGGGATTTATGCAAGTTTTGTCAAGCGATTTGTTGCGCGGACATATAGACGCATTTGTGTTGTCTGCGCTGATGAAAGGCGAAAAATATGGTGCTGAAATTAAAAACTGCATTGCAAAAAAATCTAAAAATATTTACGTGCCGAACGAGCAGTCATTATATTCCGCTTATCACAGGCTGGAAAGAGACGGGTTTATTTTGGGCAAATGGGGCAACGAAGAAGTCGGCGTAAAAAGAAAATATTACACTATTACCGACGACGGCGTAAAATATTTCAGGTCGCTTAAAAGCGAGTGGCAAAACGCAAAACTACTGCTTGATATTTTAATGAACGAGGAATTATGAAATACACTGAAATTGCGGTAAGCACTACGGAAGCCGCAAGCGAAGTTGTTGCCGACGTTTTGACGGAACTTACAGGCGAGGGCGTTGCCGTTTACGACAAAAACGATTTTTTGTCTGCCGATTGGGACTATTGCGACGACGGCATACTTAAAAATCTTCGCGACGAAGTTATAGTAAAAGGCTTTGCCAAATCGGACGTTGCAAGTATCGTACTTAAAGAACTTCAAACAAAACTGGAAGTCGTAAAACAAAATTTGCAGGCGGGCAAACTTGCGATAGCATTAAAGGACGTTGACGATAACGAATGGATAGAATATCGCAAAAAGTTTTTCCGCCCGATAACCGTCGATAATTTGGTTATCTGTCCTTATGACGGAAATTTCGATATTCAAGATGAAAAAACAGTTGTCAAACTTGACGTGGGCATAGCATTCGGCACGGGTGAGCACGAAACTACTCAAATGTGTTTAGAGTTGGGGCAGACTTTGGACGTTTGCGGTAAAGAAATTGCAGACCTGGGCTGCGGCAGCGGAATTTTGGGCATAAGTTTTTTACGGCTCGGTGCAAAAAATTGTTTTTTTGTAGACTATGACGAGCAGGCTTGCGCCGCTACGGAAAGAAACCTCGCGTTAAACGGTATTACTGCCGCAACGGTCAAATGCGGCACTTTGGACAAGTTTGACGGAAAATACGAAATAATTTTTGCTAACCTTACTGCGGAAATTATAGAAAAGTTTATTGACGATATTTTGCATTTTGCAAAACCGTCGGCTTATGTGGTATTCAGCGGCATATTGTTGGAGCGAGAGGCTGACATATTAGCCTTGTGCAATGAAAAACATTTGACTGTAAAAAAGATTATACGCCGCGGAGAATGGACGGCGATGATGGCACAGGTGCAAAATGGCTGAGTACAGAAGATTTTTTACCGACGAAACCGATAGACACGGTGATAACGTCTGTATTGCAGGCAACGAGTTTAACCATATAAAAAAGGTTTTGCGCCTTAAACCGTCGGACGAAGTAGTTATTTGTTTCAATGACGGAATAGACAATCTTTGCGAAATTACGGAAATTACGCAAAAACAAGCGACGCTTAAAATAAAAAAATCGTTTAAGAATGATGCGGAACTTAACACGGAAGTAACGTTGTTTCAAGCTTGTATGAAAGGCGACAAAATGGACTTTTGCATACAAAAAGCGGTGGAACTTGGCGTAACGGAAATCGTACCTTTCGAAAGTCGGTTTACGGTTGCAAAGCTCGATTGCAAAAAGACAGAGAGATATGAGCGCATTGCATTTGAAGCGTCAAAACAGTGCGGTCGTGCAAAGTTGACGAAAGTGTGCGACGGCGTAAAATTCAACAAACTTACAAGTATGTTTCAAGACTTTGACGTCGTGGTCTATTGCAATGAATATGAAAAAGAAAACGCAATGTTAGATACTTTGTTGCAGCTGCCTGAGGTTAGTAAAGTTGCAGTCGTAGTAGGCAGCGAAGGCGGATTTTCAAAGGAAGAAGAATGCGAAATATTAAGCATAAAAAACGTCATTTCTGTAAGTTTCGGTAAGAGAATTTTGCGTGCGGAAACTGCGGGGGTTTTTGCGTTGTCGCTGTTGACATCGGTGCTATCAATGAAAAAGGCAGATTGAAAAATGGACGTATGTGTTTATACTTTGGGCTGTAAGGTCAATCAGTATGAAAGCGGGGTAATTGTCGCAAAACTTAAAAAGGCCGGATACAATGCGTTTGAAGGGCTTAAATTTGCCGACGTTTACGTTTTGAATACTTGTGCGGTTACTTCCGAGGCGGAAAAGAAGTCGCGGCAGGCGATTTCTAAAATGACGAAATTGAATCCGGATTGCAAAATTTTCGTAGTAGGTTGTGCGTCGCAAAATAATACTGTACAGTTTGAAAAATATAAAAACGTCAAATTGATAAAGGGCGTTGCATCAAAAACCGATATAGTTGCTTTGCTTGAAAGTCATGGCGTAAAGGTGGACGAGTTGCCGTCGCAATACGAGCATACGGAGTTTGCAGAAGTGTCTAAAACCCGACAGACGATAAAAATTCAGGACGGGTGCAACAACTTTTGCAGTTACTGTCTTATACCGTATTTGAGGGGCAGAAACAGAAGTAGAAGCGTTGAAGATATTTTGCGAGAAGTAACCGAGTGTAAGGGCAAAGTCAAAGAAGTCATTTTGACGGGTATAGATATAAGTTCTTACGGCAAAGACATAGGCACGAATTTAGGACAACTCGTGCTGGCGCTTAAAGATGCAGATATGCGATTGCGTCTAGGCAGTTTGGAAGTGTCGGTAATAGACGACGGCTTTTTGCAAAAACTCGCAGACAACAAAAACTTCTGTCCGCATTTTCATCTGTCGCTGCAAAGCGGAAGCGATAGGGTTTTGCAAAAGATGAACAGAAAATATACTACGGCAGAATATTTAAGCAAAGTGCAGTTGATAAGAAAGTATTTTCCCGACGCCGGCATAACAACGGATATTATAGTCGGCTTTCCAACCGAAACGGAACAAACTTTTGCAGAAAGTATGGCGTTTGCCGAAGAAGTGGCTTTCAGCGATATACATATTTTTCCTTATTCTGTACGCAAAGGCACCGTTGCGGAAACTATGCCTCAGGTTGCCGACGACGTAAAAAAAGACAGAGTGGCAAAAATGACGGAAGTAAAATTGCGCCTTAAAGAAAATTTTTTACGGCAATATGTAGGAAAAACCGTTGAAATACTTGCGGAGGAAATAAACTGCGGTCATATAGCCGGTTATACAAAAAATTATATAAAAGTATACGTTGATAAAAGTCAAGTGGAAGAAAACGATTTTTGCGACGTAAAGATAACGGGACTTTTTAACGACGGACTTATCGGGGAGGTAATTAAATAATGAAAGACTGTCTGTTTTGTAAATTTGCCAATGGAGAACTCGAAACAAAAAAGGTGTATGAAGATGAAAATATGATTATCATACGCGACATTGCGCCGAAGGCGAAAAATCACTTTTTGATGATACCCAAAGAACATTATGCGCTGTTGGAAGAAATGACCGATGCGCAGGCGGAAAAATTTTTGGCTTGCATTAAAAAATTAAAGGCGCTTAAAAAAGAGTTGGAACTCGACGACGGTTTCAGAATTGTCATAAATCAAGGTGAAAACGCAGGACAAACAATCCATCACGTGCACGTACATATTTTAAGCGGCGAAAAATTGGGTTGGGAATAATTGCTATAATTTCTCTGCAACTTGAAAGCAATTAAACAACGCAATACTTAAAAAATTGCAGGTTTTTGCAATATTTTGAGATAATTTGCGGCGACTAAAAATTTAGCGGCAAAACCTTGACAAAATTTGTTTGGCAAGTATAATAATTGTATTGAAATTTTACCGTTCCTTGGGAAGGAGGCGAAAACAGAATGTCTACAATCAGAGTTGGCGAAAATGAAACTCTTGACAGCGCATTGCGCAGATTTAAGAGAAAATGTGCCAGAGACTGTATCATCAGCGATATCAGACGCAAGGAACATTATGAAAAGCCTAGCGTAAGACGTAAAAAGAAGTCTGAAGCGGCTAGAAAGCGTAAATCAAAAATTTAATGAAATTTAATTGCTTGCCTTATGGGCAAGCAATTATTCTATTTGGCAATTTCGACAAAAAATTTCAAAAAGGGGTACAAAATACTATGCCTACAATCAAAGAATATGCAAAAGAAGCAAAAGCCCGTATGAAAAACGGTTTTTGGGACGACGTAAATATACAAAGGCAAAACGACGTGGCTATTGCGGCAAACCAAGGCAAAAGTACCGACGTGATAATGAATGAATATCGAGAAGTGTTAAAACGCAAAATTTTCGAAACGGAAACAAAAGAAGACGAGTTGCTTTACAGAAAGGTATGTGCGCTGCTTTCTCAAAAGAGGGTGATAATAAACCCGATAGGTGAGTTGGCGGACAAAAGCAAAATGAAAAATATGTCCGAGGCTGCAAAGCAGCATTATGTTTTCGAGTTGTCGAAAAAGTTTAAGCAAATGAAGGAACGGTATTTTCGCGAGACGGAAATAAGCTGCAAATCTTAAATGAAACCGCTTTATAAAAAGCGGTTTTTATTTATAAAATATTTTGCTTTTTGGCGTTTAATTTGCTATGATATAAATGTAAATTATTCGGCTTAACGACTACAATAATCAGCATACATAAAGGACGGCATAAATGATTAAATTAAACGACGCGCAAATGCAGGCAATGGTGCCTGACGGACATATTTTGGTGCTTGCAGGCGCAGGCAGCGGAAAAACAAGGGTTTTGACGCAGCGCATTGCAGCTTTGGTAAACGATTACGGCGTAAACCCGCGTAATATTCTGGCAATAACTTTTACTAATAAAGCCAGCGCGGAAATGAAAAACCGTTTGGCGGAGATTACTGATTGCGCAGATAGAATGTGGATTTCCACAATACATAGTATGTGTGCCAAAATTTTGCGTTACGAAGCGTCTAACATAGGCTATACAAGCAGTTTTTCAATATATTCCGATACGGACTCCGAAAGGCTCATAAAGCGGATTATTGCAGAAATGAATACCGAAGAAGAAAATCTTGCCAAAAATGCGCTTTGGCATATTTCCAGAGCCAAAAACGAAAATCTCTCGCCGGAAGCGTATCTAAATCTTTACGGTTTTGAGCGTAATATAGACGTCGTAACGGAAATTTACAAAAAATATCAAGCGGCGTTGGTTCGCTCAAATTCAATGGATTTTGACGATTTGCTGCTAAATACATTAAAGTTGTTCAGAGAAAATCCTGCTGTGCTGCAAAAATATTCCGACAGGTTTATCTATATTTCCGTAGACGAGTTTCAAGATACAAATGCCGTTCAGTATGAAATACTTAAACTTTTGCAAAGCAAGCACAACAATTTGTTTGTGGTTGGAGACGACGACCAATCTATTTATGGTTGGAGAGGTGCAAAGGTAAGAAATATTTTAGACTTCGACAAAGACTTTCCCGATGCAAAAATATTTAAGTTGGAGCAAAATTATCGTTCCACAAAAAAGATAATAAACATCGCAAATGCAATTATATGTAAAAATACGCAGCGTAGAGACAAAAAACTGTGGACGGAAAACAGCGACGGCGTCAAGATAGAAACTTATTGCGGCTATAACGAAAGCGAAGAAGCGTATTACGTCGTTTCTCAAATTGAAAGTTTGGTGCGCTACGGCGGTATGAAATACAGCGACTTTGCAATACTTATGCGTATGAATGCTTTGTCGCGTTCCTTCGAGCAAGAGTGCTCTAAGTATGCCATACCTACAAAGGTTTACGGCGGTTTTAAGTTTTTTGAGCGTAAAGAAATTAAAGACCTGCTAGCTTACTTAAAGATAGTTACAAACCCTTACGACGACGAATCACTGCTACGCATAATAAACGTGCCTAAAAGGGGAATAGGCGAGACAACTATAAGTAAACTGTCGCAACTTGCCGGTGAAAAGCAAATGCCCGTCTTGCAAGTTTTGGCTGATGAAGAAAACTTAAAGATATTCAACAAAGGCGTTCAGAATAAACTTAAAGACTTTGCAAGGCTTATAGACGATTTGTTTGTGTATCAGGAAGAACACGGCGTTGCCGATTTTGTAAATTACGTAATAACCAAAACTGCATACAGACAAAGTCTTGCCGATAAGGAAGAAGAAACTGACAGACTTATGAACTTGGACGAGTTTATGAATTCCGTCAACGAGTTTATAAAATCGAATCCCGATTGCACCGTGAGAGATTACGTAGAAAGCGTAACGCTGTCTGCCGACAGAGAGACGGACGACGAAACGGAATACGTAACTCTTGCGACCGTACACTCGGCAAAGGGATTGGAGTTTAAGGTTGTTTTTATAGTCGGTTTGGAAGACGGAATATTTCCTAATTCAAGAGTAAGGTATGACAATGCCGAAATGGAAGAAGAACGCCGCCTGATGTACGTTGCAATCACCCGCGCAAGAGAAAGACTGTATCTTACTTATGCTCGCAACAGATATATGTACGGACAAAGCAAGCCGACTGCTCCGTCGGAGTTTTTCAGCGACGTAGATAAAATCGTAAACCCTAAAACGAATTTCGAAAAAAAGGAAACTCCTGCAAACTGCGGTGTAAAAAACACAAATTTGTCAAAATTTCAAAAGGGGCAGAGAGTAAGACATAAGGTGTTCGGCGAAGGGGTTATTATATGTATTAACGGAGAAAACGCCGACGTAGCCTTTAAGGGGATAGGCGTAAAAACCCTTGCGTTAAAATTCGCTCCGTTGGAAGTGGTTGTATGAACGGATATGACAAATTAAAAGAACTTACCGATACGCTAAACGAATGGGCTTATCAATATTACGTGTTGGACAAGCCTACCGTCAGCGATGCCAAATATGACGAACTGTACGGTCAACTCGTTGCGTTGGAAAGAGAGTTGGGCACGACGTTGCCGTCGTCTCCGACTTTGCGCGTCGGCGGTGAGGTGTTGAAAAACTTCGATAAGCATACGCATCTGGGCAGGCTTTACAGTTTGGACAAAGCGCAGACTTACGAAGAATTGCAAGACTGGTATCAAAAAATAAAATCGGCATATCCCGAAGTTTTGTTTACGGTAGAATACAAATACGACGGTTTGACGATAAACCTTACTTATGACGGCGGCAATCTTGTGTTGGCGTCTACTCGCGGCAACGGCGAAACAGGCGAAGTTGTTACCGCGCAGGTAAAGACTATAAAAAACGTACCGTTGCAAATAGACTTCGGTGGCAAGATAGAAATTCAGGGCGAAGGTATAATGAAACTTTCCGCAATGGAGGAGTTCAACAAAAAGCACCCTGACGAACAGTTGAAAAATGCCAGAAACGGCGTGGCAGGCGCAATAAGAAATTTAGATTCCAAGGTAACTGCGGAAAGGAATTTGACTCTTGTTTTGTATTCGATAGGTTATTGCGAAGGCAAGCAGTTTTCGGGTCAAAACGATATGGTTGAGTTTTTGAAGAAAAACAAATTCCAAACAAATTCTTTTTATAAAACTGCGGCTACTTTTGAAGAAATCAAAAAACATATTGCGGAAATCGAAGGCAAGCGCACCGCGCTCGATTTTCTCATAGATGGTGCGGTAATAAAGGTTGAGCAATCTTATATTCGCGACGAATTGGGTTATACAAGCAAATTTCCGAAATGGGCAATCGCTTATAAGTTTGAAGCGGACCAAGCGGTAACGGAACTTAAAGAAGTAAATTGGCAAGTTGGGCGTACCGGCAAGTTGACGCCTGTCGGCATTATGGAGCCTGTCGAGTTGTGCGGCGCTACGATTAAGCGTGCGACGCTAAATAACTTCAGAGATATTACCAGAAAGGAGTTAAAAATCGGCTCTAAGGTCATTATACGCCGTTCAAATGACGTCATACCTGAAGTTTTGTCTGTTGTTGAGTATAATAAAGACAGCAGACATATAGAAAAACCTGCAACTTGCCCGAGTTGCGGAAGCAAACTTATAGAGTTCGGCGCAAATATATTCTGCACAAATTCTTTGCATTGTAAGCCGCAGATAGTGGCAAAACTGGTGCATTTCTGTTCTAAAAACGCTTGCGACGTTGACGGCGTATCTGCAAAAACAGCAGATGCAATGTACACTGTTTTAGGCATCAACAACGTAGCGCAGTTGTATGAATTGACGGCGGAAGATTTGTTGAAGCTTGATAAGTTCAAAGATAAGAAGGTTGACAATGTGCTTAAAGCGATACAAAACAGCAAGTCGGTCAGTCTTGAAAGACTTATTTTTGCATTAGGCATAGATAACGTCGGGCAGAAAACTGCGTCTGACTTGGCAAGGGTTTACGGCAGTCTTGACGGTTTGTCAAAAGCCTCTGCGGAAGATTTGACGAAAATTCCCGACGTGGGGCAAATTGTTGCGGAAAGTGTTTTGGAATATTTTGCAAACGACGATAACTTAATTATCATTTCAAAACTAAAAGAAAAGGGCATAGACCCGCAATATAAAATAAAGGCAGGCAAATTTATAGGTAAAAACGTAGTGCTTACGGGCAGTTTGGTAAACTTTACAAGACCGCAGGCTTCGGAAATTATCAAAAATATGGGCGGAAACGTTCAGACTTCGGTCGGCAAAAACACCACGCTTGTTATCGTCGGAGAAAACGCCGGCAGTAAAAAATCCAAAGCGGAAAGTCTAGGCATAGAAATTTGGGACGAAAATCGTTTTGCGGAAGAAATAAACACTCTGTAAAAGCATTTGAGTTTTTTTGATAAATGTGTTAAAATAATTGTTCAGAATAAACGAGGTATTTTATGTACAGTATGACCGGTTACGGCAAAGGCGTTGCTGCGACAGACGGCAGAGAACTTACGATAGAACTTAAAGCGGTTAATCATAGGTTTTTGGACCTTAATATAAAAATGCCAAAGATATTCAATGCCTGTGAAGATTTGTTGCGCAAAACAATTTCGTCAAACGTAGAAAGGGGGCATATAGACGTTTACGTAAACTATGCCGACAAAAGCGAAAGAGAAAAAAACATAGAGATAGATTTCGGTTTGGCAAAAGGTTATATGACTGCTTCACAACAGTTGAAAGCAGAGTTTGACGTTGCCGATGATTTTACTTTAACTTCTCTTATGCGCACGGCCGACGTTTTGAAAGTCGTTGCCGAAGACGAAGACGCTGAGCTTTTGGCAAAACTCGTTAAAGAAGCGGCGGAAGGCGCTTGCGCAAACTTAAATCAAATGCGTCAATTCGAGGGTGGCAAACTTAAATCCGATTTGCAAAACCGTATAGCAAACGTTAAAAATTTTGTCGACGGCATAAAGAAAAAGGCGCCGCTCGTTTCGGAAGAATATGCTCAAAGGTTGAGGGTAAGAATTTCCGAAGCATTGGCGGACGTCAAATACGACGAAACCAAATTTTTGAATGAAGTGGCGTTTTTTGTTGATAAGTCGAATATAGACGAGGAAATTTCAAGACTTTACAGCCATATAGGACATTTCAATGAAATTATTTCAAGCAACGGAAGCGTAGGCAAAAAGTTGGACTTTCTCGTGCAAGAGTTAAACAGAGAGGCTAATACAATCTGTTCAAAATCCAACAATGCCGACTTGACGACGATTGGGCTTGCGCTAAAAAACGAAATAGAAAAAATTCGCGAGCAGGTGCAAAACGTCGAATAAATACAAAGGAAATTAAAAATGGAAGGAAAACTTTATATATTGTCAGGACCGTCGGGCGCAGGCAAAGGAACCGTCTGTAAACAGTTGCTTAAAGAAATGCCTGAATTGGTGTTGTCAATTTCTATGACGACGCGCAAACCGAGAGCCGACGAGGCAGAAGGCATAAGTTATTTTTTTGTAGATAAAGAAACTTTTTTACATACCAAAGAGGAGGGCGGTTTGTTGGAGTGCGCACAGCATTTTGATAATTATTACGGCACGCCACGACACTTTGTAATGGACAATCTTCACGACGGAAAAAACGTTATTTTGGAAATAGAGCCGGTAGGCGCATTGCAAGTCAAAGCAAAAGTGCCGGAAAGTATATTGATATTTTTAACGGTGCCGTCAAAAAATGATTTGATAGAAAGGTTGAAAGTACGCGGAAGCGAAACGGAAGAATCTATCAAAAAGAGAATGGAAAAGGCAGAGATAGAACTCAATCAAATGGAAAAGTATGATTACGTCGTTGTAAACGATACCGTCGAAAACGCCGTAAACCAAATAAAAGACATAATCGGGAGGAAAAACTAATGGTAACGAAACCACCTATTGACGAACTTACGGAATTGGCAGGCAATAAATATATTTTGTGCTGCGCAGTAACCAAAAGAGCAAAGGAACTCAACCAAATGCAGGCAGACGACGAAATTTCCACAAACGTAAAGACAATTTCGTTTGCCGCAGAAGAGCTTTACGAAGGCAAAATAAAATTGATTAAAGAATAATGTCAAAAAACGTGGTATTGGGTGTAACAGGCGGTATAGCCTGCTATAAATCTTGCGAACTTGTGTCAAGACTTAAAAAATCGGGTTACGGCGTAGACGTAATTATGACAAAAAACGCTTGCCAATTCGTACAGCCGCTTACCTTTGAAACTTTGTCCGCAAGACCGGTAGTTTACGATATGTTCGACCGCAACCATCCTTGGGAAGTCGAACATATTTCGCTTGCAAAAAAAGCTGATATTTTTGTTATTGCTCCTGCAACGGCAAACGTAATAGGTAAAATTGCAAACGGAATTGCCGACGATATGCTTACAACCACTGTTATGGCAACAAAAGCGAAGGTGCTGCTTGCCCCTGCAATGAATACCAATATGTACGAAAATCCTGTTTTGCAGGAAAATATCGCAAAGTTAAAAAAGCTTGGTTATTTATTTGTAGAACCTGCGGAAGGCAGGCTTGCTTGCGGCGACGTAGGTAAAGGAAAAATGGCAGAACCTGCGGAAATTGCAGACAAAATTAAAGAGATTTTGCAAGAAAATCAAGATTTTTCAGGTAAAAAAATGCTTATTACGGCAGGAGGAACTTCTCAGCCTATCGACGGAGTCAGGTGCATAAGCAATTATTCCAGCGGAAAAATGGGGTGCGCCATTGCTCGAAACGCGGCAGAAAGGGGCGCGTGCGTTACTTTGGTTTTGGGCAATCATACTTGCGACATTCCTGACGGAGTAAACATGGTAAGCGTAAAAACCACCGAAGAAATGTTTGACGCAGTAAAAAGTCATTGTCCAAGCAGCGATATATTTATTATGTCTGCCGCGCCAAGCGACTATAAACCTGCAAAAATATCTGCAAACAAAATTAAAGATATAAAAATCAATTTGGAACTTGAAAAAACCGTTGATATAGCCGAATACGTCGGTAAAAATAAGAGTAAAAATCAATTGCTTGTTATTTTTGCCGCCGAGACGGAAAATTTGACAGAAAATGCCGTCGGTAAAATGCAAAAGAAAAAAGCCGATATGGTAGTCGCAAACGACGTTACTAAAGACGGCGCCGGTTTTAATATAGATACAAATATTGTAACGATAATTACAAGAGAAGATAAAATCGATTATCCAAAGATGTCAAAAACAGACCTTGCAAAAATTATTCTCGATAAAGTAAGGAGTATCGAATGATTTTCGAGGTCATTGTAGATATTTCCAATTCGGAAGTTGACAGGGTTTTTGATTATTTGGGAGACGAAAGCATTTCCGTCGGCTCGCGTGTATTCGTGCCGTTCGGCAACAGAAAAATAGAGGGCTTTATAATCGGTCAAAAAGAGCAAACCGATTTTGACAAAAGCAAATTAAAGCGGATAATAAGTAAAATCGACGATTTTACCGCAGTATCGGAAGAAATGTTGCAACTTATGCGCTTTATGGCGGAGCATTTACATATACGGCTTATCGATGCGTTAAGGTTGTTTATACCTTCGCAAATGCGCGGCGGAAAAGTTACGGAATTAAAAAAGAAAGTTGTAACCATCAACAGGTCTGTGCCGATAGCCGAAATGCTTTGTAAAATAAATAAAACGGCAAAACAGCAAAAAGCATTGTTGGAGTATTTGAATGAAAAAGACTTTGACGATTATACTTTTTTGGCTAATAATTTTGGCGGCGGTGCGGTAAAGAAAGTTGCAGAAAAGGGCTTTATAGAAATTAAAGAAGTAAAAAAAGCAAGAATACCGTATCAAAATTTATCTTCAAAGCAAAATTGTTTTGTACATACTCAGGAACAGCAAAATGCAATAGATACAATAAAAAATGACTCAAATAATACGTTTTTGCTATTCGGTGTTACCGGAAGCGGTAAAACAGAGATATATATGTCTGTAATAGATTATTATTTATCTCAAAATAAAACGGCAATTATGCTTGTGCCGGAAATTTCTTTAACGCCTAATATGTTAAAATTGTTCAGAAGTCGTTACGGCGAGCAAGTTGCTATTTTACACAGCGGATTGTCCGCGGGAGAGCGATTTGACGAGTGGCTTAGACTAAAACGGGGCGAGGCGAAAATTGCTTTGGGTGCGCGCAGCGCCGTATTTGCTCCGTTGGAAAATATCGGCGTAATCATTATCGATGAGGAACACGATTCCAGTTATCAAAGTGAGTCTAATCCGAGATATGCCACGTGGGAAATTGCAGAGTTCAGACGCAAATATAATTCTGCAAAACTTGTGTTAGGTTCCGCTACGCCTAAGATTGAAACATTTTACAAAGCGCAAAAAGGCGAAATTAAACTTATAGAACTTAAAAACAGAATAAACAAAAGACCTTTGCCGGAAGTTGAAATCGTAGACATGGTTAAAGAACTTCGCGGCGGCAACAAAAGTTTTTTGTCGGACAAACTTTATGACGAACTTAAATTAACTATAAAGCAAGGCAATCAAGCAATTTTGTTTCTCAATCGCAGAGGGTTTTCATCTTTCGTTATGTGTACAAAGTGCGGATACACCGCCAAGTGCACAGATTGCGACGTAAGTTTGTCTTATCACGCAGACGAAAATTTATTGAAATGTCATTACTGCGGCAAGCGGTTTAGAATGTTTGACTTGTGTCCCGAGTGCAAAAGTCCGTTTATAAGACAAGGTAAAATCGGCACGGAAAGAGTTGTAAACGAGCTTCAAAAACTTTTTCCCAATACAGGCATTTTGCGTATGGACGTTGACACTACGCAAAACAAAGAAGCGCACGGTAAAATTATAGAAGCGTTTGAAAATCATGAGGCGCAAATTCTCGTAGGTACTCAAATGGTTGCCAAAGGGCACGATTTTAAGGACGTAACACTCGTGGGCATTTTAGATGCCGACCAAAGTTTGCATTTTGAAGATTATAGGGCAACGGAAAGGACTTTTCAGCTTATTACGCAAGTCAGCGGCAGGTGCGGAAGGGACGTCAAAAGCGGCAAAGTTGTTTTGCAGACTTATTCTCCCAAACACATAGTTTTGCAACTTGCAAGCAGGCAAGATTATTTAAGTTTTTATAAAAAAGAAGTAAACATAAGAGAAGTTACGGGATTTCCTCCTTTTGCAACGATACTGCGCATTTTGTATTTAAGCGAAAACGAGCAGAATATCATTTCTACGCTTAACGCACAGTTTGCCAAAGTGCAGGAACTTAAAAAGACAAATGGCGAAATAGTTTTTGCAACTAAAATGAAAGCGCCTGTAAAGCGTATAGAAAAGAAATACAGATATCAAATTATTATTAAAGTGCAGAATGAAATTTCTGACGAACTGTTAAAACAAATTTTTGAAATTTCAGACGAAAGAGAATACAAAGACGTAAGTGTTTTTGTGGAAAAGAATCCGCAAAATCTCACGTGAGGAGAATTATGGCTACAAGAAATATTATAAAAGTAGGCGACGATAATTTAAGAAAAATTTGCAGACCGGTAGAAAAATTCGACCAAAGGCTTTGGCAATTACTTGATGATTTGAAAGATACGTTGGATTTCGTTACGGGTTACGGTTTGGCAAGTCCGCAGGTAAACGTCTTGCGCCGAGCCGTTGTTATAGACTATGAAGGTATGTTTTTCGAGTTGGTCAATCCGGTGCTGTTGTCAAGCGAAGGTGAGTGTCTTGACAATGAAGGCTGTTTGAGCGTAGACGAGTGCAGAGGTATAGTAAAAAGACCTGAAAAAATAGAAGTCGAGTATTACGACCGTTTCGGCAAAAAACAAAACTTAAAGGCAGAAGGTTATTTTGCAAGAGTGGTTTTGCATGAAATGGACCATTTGGATGGTGTGTTGTTTATCGATAAAATGGTTAAACGCATAGATTTGAAAAAGAGAAGATGAATATAGTTTTTTTGGGTACGCCGGAGTTCGGCGCAGATGTTTTAAGAAGTTTGATTTCTTCGGCGCATAAAGTTGTTGCCGTCGTTTGTCAACCTGACAGAGCAGGCAACAGAAATAAAGTGGAAGTCTGCCCTGTAAAAAAACTAGCTCAACAACACAATCTTGATATATATCAATTTGAAAATATTTCAAAAGACGGCGTCAGTGTGCTTAAACAAATTGCCGCCAATATTTTTGTTACGGCTGCATACGGTCAGCTGCTGTCTCGGGAAGTTTTAAGCATTCCTAAACACGGAGTATATAACGTGCACGGGTCATTGTTGCCCGAGTATCGCGGTGCCGCACCCGTGCAGTTTGCCTTGCTTAACGGAAATAAAAAAACAGGCGTAACAATAATGAAAACCGCGCTTGCAATGGACAGCGGCGACGTTGCCTTGCAAAAGTCCGTTGATATAGAGGAAGCCGACAATGCCGAAACGCTGTTGAAAAAACTTGCAAAACTCGGCGGAGAAGCGCTGCAAGAAGTTTTATGGCAGTTGCAAAATAATATGCTTAAATTGCAACCGCAAGATGAAAGCAAAGCGACTTTCTGTAAAAAAATCACCGCAGAAATGGCAAAGATAAATTGGAATAATAAAAATCTCGATATTTTCAATCAAATAAGAGCGTTCAATCCGAGCCCTGTTGCATATACGGTTTTGAACGGAGATAATTTCAGAATTTTTGACAGTCGCCCGACAGATTGCAATATTGATGCCGTCAACGGTCAAGTTATAGAGTGCTCTAAATTGTCATTGACGGTAAAGTGCGGCTCAGGGGCGTTAAAACTGCTTTCGGTACAAGCGGCAGGCGGAAAGGTTTTGGGTTATAAAGACTTTATAAACGGTCGAAAGATAAAACAAGGCGACATTTTAGGCTGATGAAAGAAAGTTTTTTGGCGTCTTACAGATGCATAGACAACGTATACCGTAAAAAGAGTTTTTCGGGGCAGGAGCTTAATAAATTTTTGTCGGGACTCGGCAAAGAAGACAAGCCGCTTACAACAAAACTCGTTTACGGCGTGTTAGATAAAAACATAGAACTTACTTATATAATAAATAAGTTTGCCAGGGTGAAACCGTCGGTTTTGCCGGTTATGCAAATAGGCGTTTATTGCTTTTTATATTTGTCTATTCCCGATGCAGTTGTAGTAAACGAGTGCGTGGAACTTACCAAACAAATAGGAAAAGGCGGAATAAAAAATTTTGTAAACGCTACTCTCAAAAATATTTGCCGCGCGATAAAAAATCAAGAAATTAAATATCCTACTGATACGGTTGAATTTTTGTCTGTAAAATACAGTTGCCCGATTTGGGCGGTAGAACAAATTATTGCAGATTACGGCAGCGTCGTTGCGGAAAAAATTTTAAGTTATACCAAAGACGACGGTTTTTATCATATCAGGGTCAACTTAAAAAAGGTTTCCGCAGATAATTTTGCAGAGTTGCTGCAACGGCAAAATATAGAATATTGCAAAACACTTGACGACGGTTTTTACGTTAAAGGTATTTTGGACGGTATAGATAAATCTCTTTATACCGTGCAGTCGCTTTCGTCAATGTACGTATGTAAAGCATTAAATTGCAATTCAAATAACAGTGTGCTTGACGTTTGCGCGGCGCCCGGCGGCAAGAGCATATATATTGCGCAGAGCGGTGCGAAAGTTACTGCGTGCGATATACATCCGCATAGGGTGGAGTTGATAAAAAAATATGCAAACCGTATGCAAACAGAGTTGACTGCGCAAGTAAACGACGCGATTGAATACAGAGATGATTTTGCGGAAAAATTTGACAGAGTGTTGTGCGACGTGCCGTGCAGCGGTTTTGGGGTTATATCTTCCAAACCGGACGTAAAACTTTTCAAAACAAAAGACAGCGTTGACAGTCTTGCGGAAATCCAGACGGCAATTTTGAATATTTCTTCAAAGTATGTAAAAATCGGCGGAACACTTGTTTATTCCACCTGCACGTTGTTTTCGAAGGAAAATAAAAATATTGTAGACGATTTTTTGACGCAAAATAAAAATTTTGCATACGAAGAAATAGAGTTGAATTTCGATACCGCAAAAGACGGTTACATACAGTTTTTGCCGTATAAAGACGATACGGACGGATTTTTTGTGGCAAAAATAAAGAGGAAATATTGATGAAATTATTGCTTGATATGAGTTTGGAAGAACTTACGGAAGAACTCGTTTCGCTAGGTTTACCTAAATATAAATCAAAACAAATTTACGGCTGGTTAATGCGCGGCGTCGACTTCGACGGAATGACCGACATTGACAAAAAGACCAGAAGTTTGCTTAAAGAGCGTTACATTGCCGTACCAATGAGTATTCAAACCAAACTTATTTCAAAGGACAAAACGCAAAAATATTTGTTCAGGCTATATGACGGCAACGTAATAGAAGGCGTTTTGATGAAATATAAATACGGCAACACTCTTTGCGTATCCACGCAAATCGGTTGCAGAATGGGTTGCAAGTTTTGTGCGTCGACGCTAAACGGACTTGTAAGAAATCTTACGGCAGGCGAAATATTGTCGCAGATAATTACTGTAAATAAAGAAAACGGCGGTACTGCGGAAAAAAGAGAAATCACAAACGTAGTGCTTATGGGCAGTGGAGAGCCGCTTGACAATTTTGACAATGTAATAAAATTTTTGCAACAGGTAAACAGTAAGGACGGTCTCAATATCTCTTACAGAAATATTTCTCTTTCTACTTGCGGACTAGTGCCGGAAATGAAAAGGTTTGCAGATATGGCAATGCCTGTAAATTTAACTATTTCTTTACATTCGCCGATAGATGAAAGGCGCAAAGAAATTATGCCGATTGCAAATAAATATTCTATAAAAGAAATAATCGACGCGGCAAAATATTATTTTGAAAAGACAAAACGCAGGGTCATTTTTGAATATACTTTGATAGAAGGCAAAAACGATACACGGCAAGATGCGGAGATTTTGGCAAAAACTCTAAAAGGCTTTTCAAATCATCTCAATTTGATAAGGTTAAATCCGGTAAGTGAAAGAAATTTGCGCGCCACAAAAAACGATAAAGCGCAGGAATTTTTGACTATACTACAAGAGCTTAACGTTTCCGCAACGATAAGAAGGCAAATGGGCGTTGATATAAACGGCGCTTGCGGACAACTGAGAAACACTTATCTTAAAAATGAAAATGCTTGAAGGAAAGATAATTAAAGCAGTAGGCGGTTTTTTTTACGTTTCGCATAACGGCAAGACCATACCCGCAAAAGTGCGTAAAAAACTGTCTTACAACAATACGGAATTGACTGTCGGAGATAACATTGGCTTTTGTTTTGACGAATATAAAAAAACCGTCATTGAAACGTTGACTAAACGCAAAAATATACTTACGCGCCCGAGTGTTGCAAATGTTGACATTGCCGTAATAGTAATAGCGCCCATTCCTCAACCGGACTTCGTGCTTGTTGACAAAATTATTCTTAATTGTTATATACAAAATATTCAGCCGTTGCTCGTGATAAATAAATGCGACATATTGCAAGATAATTTCATAAACAGCGTCAAAGCAGAATATAACGACGCGGTTTCGCGAGTATTGACTGTCAGTGCGGAAACGGGATATAATTTAGAATCGTTAAAAGAAGCATTGCAAGGCAAAACTTCGGTGTTTTGCGGGCAATCGGCAGTGGGCAAAACTTCATTGCTAAATCATTTTACGCAAAAGGCACAGCGTACCGGCGAAATTTCTCAAAAAAGCGGCAGGGGCAAGCATACCACTCGCCATAGCCAAATTTTCGAGGCGGAAAAAGATACTTATATAGTAGATACGCCGGGGTTTTCATTGTTGGAACTTGACGGAATAAAATCTTCGCAGTTAAATCTTTATTACTCCGATATGGTAGAATTGCAAAGCAAATGCAAGTATCATATGTGCACGCATACGACGGAGCCCGATTGCTTTGTAAAATCTTGCGTTGCGGACGGCAGTTTTAATAAAAACAGATATGAACGGTATCTTGCGATATTCGAAGAACTTAAAGAAGCAGAAAAAAACAAATTTTAGGAGAGTTGCAAATGAACGATATTGTTGTTTCGCCGTCGATATTGTCGGCAGATTTCACCGATATTAAAGGCGCGGTAAGAGAAATTGAAGATTCCGGTGCGCAGTGGATACATTGCGATGTTATGGACGGAGTGTTTGTGCCGAATATTTCTTTCGGTCAAAAGATGGTAGGCGACGTGCGCAAACTGACCGATTTGGTTTTGGACGTACATCTTATGATTGTAAATCCAGAAAAGTACGTGGAAGAATTTGCAAAAAACGGTGCCGATTATATTACAATACATTATGAATCTACACTAAAAATTGCAGAAACGCTAAAAGCTATACGCAGTTTCGGTTGCAAAGCAGGACTGGCGATAAAACCAAATACAGACGTTTTGGTTGCAGAGCAATATCTAGATTTGATAGATATGATGCTTATTATGAGCGTAGAGCCTGGGTTCAGCGGACAGACTTTCAAAACGGAGACTCTGGACAAAATGAAAAAATTCACTCAAATGGCGCAAGGCAGAAATATTATTTTGCAGAGCGACGGCGGAGTAAATGAAAACAACGTAAAAGCTGTAGTAGGCGCAGGTTGCACGAGCATAGTCGCAGGCAATGCGTTTTTCAAGTCGATAGATAAACAAAAAACCGTATCTTTGTTTAAGGGGGTATTATGACTGGCATTTTGCTACTTAACGGTCAACCGCCTAAATTTGTGGCAGTGCCGAAAGGTGCTTATATTATTTGCGCCGACGGAGCATATTCGTGGGCTCACCAACTTGGCGTAAATCCTAATTTGACGGTGGGAGATTTTGACAGTCTTGGCTATGTGCCGATAGATTGCGAAACGATAGAGCTCGAAGAAGAAAAGAACGAAACCGACGGTGAGTTTGCAATAAAATTATTTAAGGAAAAAAACTGTACCGAGGTTTTTGTTTACGGTGCATTAGGCAGAAGAACCGACCATTTTTTGGGCAACCTTGCATTGCTCGGGTTGGGTTATGAACTGGGCATAAAAGTCGTGCTTGTAGGCGACGATGAGAGAATCTCGTTAGGTTGCGGTGAGGTGAAATTTAAGCCTTGCGACAAAAAAGGGACAATCTCTTTGGTTCCGTATGGAGAAACGGCGCATATTATAAATTCAAAGGGACTGTATTATCCGTTGGAAGATTTGGTGCTTACAAAAAACGATACGAGAGGCATTTCAAATGTGGCTTGCGACGAAGATGTAAAGTTTTTTGTGGAAGAAGGTAAAGTCCTTATTTTAGAGTCGTGGAGGGAATAATGAAAAAAATTGCCTGTGTAAATCCGCCGGGAATTGTAAAATTTTTGTTAAGACTGGTTTTTTCACGAAAGATTGCAAAATAAAAACTCTTTGGCATTTGCCAAAGAGTTTTTTGTCGGATACATTCAGTAAATAAAAAGTAAGTTTTTATAGCCTTACTTTTTTGTTTAACTTAAAAATTTAAGTTTCTTAAACAGCCACGGGTACAAGCCCAAACCCACAAAGCCGGTTATCATATATCTTATCATTGCCAGATAAAAAGATTCTTTTGCAATGAGGTCAAACAGCGGTTTTAAGCCTTCCTTAAAGGCAAGCACAATAAGCAAGCCGAATATAAGTCTTAAAAGTTTTTTCCACCAAATGACTCCGTCGCATTCGAAATTGATATATTTGCTTTCAAATATAAATGCCGCAAATGCGCCGACCATAAGTCCGTAAATTTTGAAATAATCGTCGGTGTTGCAATAAAATAAACCGATAGAGCCTATAAGCATTGTTACCAAATAGAGCAACGTTTTGTCCTGTACTTTTTTATATAAGAAATAAAACAAAAACGACAGTCCCGTACCTATTGCCAACCCTGCAAGCACGTCGGTAGGGAAGTGCGCTCCCAAATAGAGTCTTGAAAATGCAACGAGTATCGGTATGATTATTGCAAGCGCGGTCATCCATTTTTTCTTTATCCAAATTGCCAAAGAAACAAACAAGGAGCTGCTTCCTTGTGAGTGTCCGCTAGGGAAAGAATAACCGTCTGCAGTAGAGGACTTTTTGTTTTCTATACCCCAATCTTCATTTTGAAAAGGGCGGTCTCTTACTACTATGTTTTTAAGCAAGCCGTTAAAAACTATTGACGACAGTACGGAATAAGCAAGATATTTTGCAAAATCTTTATTTAAGCACCAGTACAAAAGTCCGACGACACCTACCATAATAAGTTCTTCGCCGAAGATAGAAATAAACGACCATACAGCGTCAAGAAAAGCGCTTCCGTTATCTTGCAAAAACTTTATGAGTTGAAACTCCCAATACATAAATTTCTCCTAGGTAGAAAAAAAGCCCACCGCCAAAGTGGGCTTAAAATTTCTTTTAGTCTTGATTTTTGTTGGCAGTACGCAAGCAACGAGTGCAAACATATTGACTTGAAGTTTTTCCGTCAATTTCAATTTTAACTTTTTGCACGTTAACGTTCCACGCACGGTTAGATTTTCTGTTTGAGTGGCTAACTTTGTGGCCAGTCATTCTGCCTTTACCGCAGACAGCGCATACTCTAGACATAATGCACCTCCCGTTTGAATAATTCAACTGTAAGATAATATCACTAAACTGATTTTTTTGCAAGGATTTTTCAGCCAAATTGAATAAATTTTGAATTAAACGCTAAAAAAATCAGTACAATGAAATGAATGACTTAAAAATCAGTTGTAAAAATATTCAAAATAATGTAAAATATTGAGCGTAAATCACATTAAGGAGGAAACAAATGGCACTCAGAACGTCAAACGGCTATGGAGCAATCACTGTATCCGATGAAGTTGTCGCATCTATCGTCGGCAAACTTGCTGTCGAATGCTATGGTGTTGTCGACAAAGTTCCGCAAAAATTTTCTGATTCTGTTGCAGATTTGTTCCGCAAAAAAAACGACGGCAGAGGCGTCCGCATCACGACAAAAGGCGGCAGAATAAATATCGATATTTTCGTCATATTAAAATTCGGCTTGTCAATTGAGGCGGTAAGTGATTCTTTGAGAAGTACGATAAAATACGGTGTTGAAAACTTTACCGGTATGGTGGTAAATACAGTAAACATTCACGTCGTCGGCATAAGAATTTAGTTAATATCAGTTAAATAAATCAGGAGTATATATGGCACCACGAATACAAGCGGATAAAACAATTTCCGCTCCAATGTTTAAGAAGATGCTTACTTCGGGCGCGAAAATGCTGGAAGTAAATAAGGCACAGGTAGACGCGTTGAACGTTTTTCCGGTACCGGACGGAGACACCGGTACGAATATGTCGCTCACGCTAAACTCAGCAATTAAAGAAATAAACTTGGCTTCGTCCAATTCAATGGAGGCAATAGCAAATGCGCTTTCAAAAGGTGCATTGAGAGGTGCAAGAGGCAACTCGGGCGTTATACTTTCACAAATAATGAAGGGCATTGCAACCACCGTTGCAAGCAGTGAAGAAATTGATCCTAAACTTTTTGCAAAGGCATTAAAAACCGGTGTGGAAATTGCCTACGGCGCAGTAGTTAAACCTAAGGAAGGCACGATTTTGACGGTTGCGAGAGTTACTGCGGAATATGCGCAAACAATTGCAAAAAAAGCAATAAATATAATTACGTTCTTTGAAAATATGATAGCAAAAAGCGAAGAAGTCTTGGCGCAGACTCCCGATATGCTTGACGTGCTAAAAAAAGCAGGCGTCGTTGACTCCGGCGGAACGGGCTTTGTCTGCATACTTAAAGGTATGTTAAAAGGCTATCTCGGCGAAGAAATAGAAGGGGCGGAAAGTTTGGAGGTTTCTCCTGCGCAAATGCCTATTGTCGACGACCACAACTTCGGCACGCCTGACATTATGTCGCTTGACGACATAGAATTCGGCTATTGCACAGAGTTTTTCGTAATAAATATCTTCAAAAAGACTACGCTTGCAGATATCGACAGATTGAGAGAATATCTCAACAGCATAGGCGACTCGGTAATAGTAATCGGCGATTTGGAACTTATTAAGGTTCACGTACATACTAATAAACCGGGCAGGGCTTTGACTTATGCGCTTAATTTGGGCGAACTCGGCAAAGTCAAGATAGAAAATATGCTCGAACAAAACAGAGAACTTAAAGCGCAGTATGAAGCGAGCAAAAAACCTTTGGGCGTTTTGTCGATTTGCGCCGGCGACGGTTTTTCTGCGATATTCAAAGATTTACTTGCCGATCAGGTTATAGAAGGCGGTCAGACGATGAATCCGTCGGCAGACGACATAGCGCAGGCAATAAACAGAATAAATGCAGAGTCGGTAATCGTGTTGCCGAACAATAAAAATATTATTCTTGCGGCGGAGCAATCGCGCGCGCTGGTGTCTAAGCGAAACGTTTACGTAGTGCCTAGTAAAGATATTCCGCAAGGTTTGGCTGCGATTTTGGCTTACAACTCGCAAGTTAAAGTAGACGTCAACTTGAAGTCGATGAACGAAGCGTTAAGCACTGTAAGAAGCGCAAGCGTAACGTATGCCGTAAGAAGCACTTCGATTGACGGAATGTCTCTCAAACAAGGCGATATAATAGGTCTTGACGGCGATAAAATCGTCAAAAAGGGCAAAAAGCCTGAAGACGTGGCATATAATTTAATTAAAGGTTTGATAGACTCCGATACGGAACTTATTACGCTTTATTACGGTCAGGACACTACGGAAGAAAAAGCGTCGGCTTTGGCAGAAAAACTTGAAGAAGAATTCCCTGACGTCGAGTTTATCACGCAATACGGCGGTCAACCGTTGTATTACTATGTAATTTCTGCAGAGTAAATTAAAATTAAATTTTGACTTAAAACAATTGCCTTATTTATGTTTTTTTGGTAACATTTATAAGGTAGCGCGCGGGAGTGGCTCAGTGGTAGAGCGTTGCCTTGCCAAGGCAAATGTCGCGAGTTCGAATCTCGTCTCCCGCTCCATATTCGGCACCATAGCCAAGCGGTAAGGCAGAGGTCTGCAAAGCCTTTACGCCCCAGTTCAAATCTGGGTGGTGCCTCCAATAGCCTGCAAGCATAAGCAGGCTTTTTTACAAAAGCCACTGTGGCGGAATAGGCAGACGCAAGGGACTTAAAATCCCTCGGTAGCAATATCGTACCGGTTCGACCCCGGTCAGTGGCACCAAAGCCGCATTTGTTAAAGCAAATGCGGCTTTTTGTATATTGATAAACTTTTATGTTGATAAACAAACATACACACGGGACTTAAACCCTTCAATAGAAATTTATCATATCTAATCCTTGACGGAGCAAATACTCTGTCAGGTTGTTTGTCTGTCTATTTCGGCTTGATTATATTTTTGACGCAATTTATCTTTAATTTACTCAAACATTTCTATTTTGTTCATAGGTAACCGATTTTTTCTTGTTTTGTGTTTTTAGTCTTTATTTACTTTTTTATCGCTATAATTTTTGCAAATCTTAAATATGCGCTGCCAACTCGGTGGGTAATTAAGACCGTTAGTAAAAAGGGGGATTCTGCCATGTTGGACAGACAAATCAGAAAAAAAGTAGAATGGGCATTTTATAACTATAAGGACTTGAAAAAGACGTCAAAGCAAAATATGACAGATATTGCGGAAAGTCATATTACTGTCGATTACGGCAAAATTTCCGCAAAATCATCTGCGCACAATGGTATAGAAAGCGTGCTTGTAAAAGCAATGGATAAAGATTATGCAGGTCAATGGTGCAATATAGTGGAAGTTACTTTAAGTCATTTTAAGGATACGGGAAAGGATGATTTCATAAAATTCAAATACTTTGACCGTCTTGGCGAGTTTTGGCTTTGCGACAAACTTTGTGTAGAGCGCCGCGCCTTGTTCCGTTGGGCGGAAGAAGTGATGACATACGCCGCAATGGTCGCTTTGCAGGAAGATTTAATAAAAATAATTTAATTTATTATGTATCACAGCATGTGTCGTTTTTGGGCAGAAATCATGTGTTAATATGCTATTGTCAAAAAGTATATGCAAGGGGGTAACCGATTTTGGCGAACAACAGAATTGCTTACGGCATTGCCAAGGGCATGGGCATAAACACAGACGGTATGCAGCCGTATCAAGTATGGCAACTTATAAATGAAAGAATGACACACAGTCCCGACGGAAATTCCGTCGGGACTGTTAATTATAAAGAAGATTCTTCCGACAGTGCATTTACGACACAGAATTACAATCGCAAGGGCAGAGAAATAAATAAAAAAATGACGGACGACATTATAAAAAGATTTGGCAAGGAGGCGTTTGATAAAGACGAACCGATTGAGTATCCTGAAGCAACGGAGCGTTGCAGAGTTTTGAAAAATTTATTATCAGATGAATTTGGAATATCCGGAATTAGAAATATAAAATGGTCCGGAAAAGTATATGTATATCATGGTATGTATAGGCTATATGGAGCAGGGGCAGAAAAGACGTGGCGCTGCAACATAAATATTTCTTCGCTTGAGATTAACGACCATGTTTTGATACATGAACTTTTGCACAGTGCTTCGGTTGCTCATTGCTGGGAAGCATATGAGAAACATAAAAATTGGGAAGAAGGTATTGTAGAACTCTTTACGCGAGAAATTTGCAAAAATTCAGGATTAAAATCTAACTCGACAGCGTATGAACCGTTGGTAAATTGCTTAAAATTTTTTAATGACAAGTTAAAACTATATCCGGATAATCTTCATTTTGCAAAGGCATACTTTTCTGTGGATTTAGATAAGCGACATGATACTTTTGTCAATGAGATAACAGACAGGTGCTACCAATTGAAGTCAAATGGTAAGTTGACAGAAGAGTTAAAAGCAGAATTGAGGAAAAACTATCAGACATTTATGGAATATAACGGTGGATAATAAAATGAAATATAAATCACAAAAAGTAACAGAGTTGATAAAAGAAGCTATGTTAAGCGGCAGACCGAGGGAAGAGCGTGAAAAATTGTTTGAAAAAGTATACGATTTTATGCAAACAGGCACAGATGAAGAAGTTGAAGAATGGTTTTCAAGCGGTTTTGGTGAAATGATTGCAATGGAGCGTGAAGCATATGCATATAAAGATGAGCAGCATAATGAAGTTAAATCAGACAATGACTTTGCTATTGAAGAATTAAATCGTATGTGCAGAGAAGTTTTGAACTTGCTGCATGAATATAAATTTGATAATAATGAGGTTGCGGCAATAAAAACAGTTTTAAGCGGTGCAAAATCCTTTGTTGAAATGAAAGATTGGTTTTATGAAAATAAGACAAAATTGGACACTGACTATACAGCGGCAAAGGAATTTATAAAAGATAAAATTAAAGAAATTTACGACAGAAATAATTAGAATAAGTCAACAGTATTTTGATAAATTTAACAATAAATGTAAAAAAGACGGCAAAGAGGTGCTGTCTTTTTGTTTATATGGGGGCGCGGTGTAATGACGTCAAAACAAAAAATGTTTTGTGATTGCTACGTCGCAAACCACAGCGCTAGAGAATCGGCAATTTTAGCGGGGTATGAGAAAAAACGGGCAGACAGAACCGCCAAAGAATTGTTGAGTAAGTCGGAAGTAAAGGATTATATTTCACAACAATTAAAATTAAAGCAAAAAGAAAAAATTGCAACCGAGCAAGAAATTTTAGAGTTTTTGACTGCAGTTGTGCGAAATAAAGATGAAAGTACGCGCGACCGCCTAAAAGCCGTTACTCTTTTAGGCAGGTGCGGCAGTGCGGGGGACGATGCAAAATCAAGCGTTATAATAATCGATGACGTGCCGATTTTTGGAGGAGAATATGCTAAACAAGATACAGATTATGAACAAGATTAGATACTTAAAAAAGAAAAATGCGCGATATTGCGTTGCAATAAAGGTCGTTGTGGGCAAAGATGAAATTGCAGATAGAAGTGGCGCCGAAATAAGGCTAATTCCTGTCATAATCGATACGGACGAACAGTTTGACTATACAATGCGCTTTTGTCGCGTAATGATAGAAAATGACGGACGGGAACTGGTACCGTTTTCTTCCGACAAGTTAGAGTACGTTGATATAATAGGCGCCGATAGTGAAGAAGAAGGCAACAAAAAAATTAAGCAAGTTCTTGCAAAATACAGCAAACAAAATGGATTTGGCAAAATAATTTCTCAAGAAAAACTTATTCAACTTGCAAACGAGTGTTTTGAAGAATATCAATCTAATGCAGGCTAGATCAAGCAGCTTGACGGTTGGTGCCAACGGTGAAAAAAACAAACAATTTGTTGATAAAAGTAAGCAAAATGACTTCATAAAAGATGTATATCAAAAACAATATTCAACACCCAAGTAAATGTATTGAAAAGTGTAATTCTAGTGCGATTAAATTGAGCGATTTGTTTGACCCGCAATACAATTTACTTCATCACGATATCAAGCAAGAGCGATACCGTGATTTTTTATTGTATGGCGGACGCGGCTCTATTAAATCGAGTTTTATTTCGTTAGAGATAATGCTCGGGCTCATAAGAGACGAAAACGCTTGCGCCGTTGTCTATCGTAAGTTTTTGAACACCGTTGAACTTACGGTATATGAGCAAATGCAGTGGGCAGTTTTTGTGCTTGGCATTGAAGAAGAATGGTGCTTCGTTAAGACAGCTCATCGAGCAATAAATCAGCGCACAGGACAAGTAATAATCTTCAAAGGCTTGGACACGGTCGGCAAGGTTAAATCAATTAAGGCGCCTAAGAACAAATATTGGAAGTTTCTTTGGTTTGAAGAAGCCGACCAGTTTAGAGATGCGGCAGAACTGAGAAACGTCAAGCAATCAGTATTCCGCGGGTATAACGGAAACACGATGACCTTTTACAGTTGGAATCCGCCGCGACTGTTGCAGCATTGGATATACGAGTTTGCCAACGGCAAGATGGACGCGCGCAAGCATTTTTCCTGTTATCTTGCCGTCAAAAACAGAGAATGGTTGGGTAAGACATTTTATGAAGAAGCGGAAGAGTTAAAAAGAACAAACCCTACGGCATATCAGCATGAGTATTTAGGAGAAGGCACAGGTACGGATGGTCTTGTATTTGGTATGTTCAGGCGCAAGACTCACGTCATAGAATCACTCAACAAAGGCGAAAAGATATTGCGTACAATCTTTGCAATAGACCCTGCGACGGAGAATGACGCGACTGCAGGCGTTCCTGTGCACATAACTTCGTTAGGTCGTGCGGTTGTGGGCAAAGTATTTTACTACGACCCGACTGCATCGGGCTGCAGCCCGCTTGCACCGTCTGCACAGGTGTCGCTTATAAACCGCTGGCTAAAAGGTCTTAAAGGAACGAGATGGGCGTTTGACCTGTCTAAGACCTTTATAATCTTTGACCCTGCAGGTGCACCGTTACGGCGCGAAATGAGTTACCAAACAGGGTTAAAAACTCAGATAATCAAAAAGACTGCAATTATAGAAAGCGTGTGGGCTCTGCAAGATTTGTGGGAGAACGGCACGCTTTATATTTTGGAAGATTTCAATTACCGCTGTCCGTTGACAGGCAAACCGTCAAGGTTAAATCCGCTTATACGCGAACTTGAAACGTTATCTTGGGGGACGGATGACGACAGAAAGAAAAAGAGCGGCGTTATACCGGAGGGGCAAAAACAAGACTGCATAGACGCGTTGAGATATGCAACGCATTATTTTACAAACCCACAACTGACGCATCAGTTCGAGTATGCGCAAAAACTGATAGTCAATGGGTAAAGGAGAGAATATGGCAGAAGAATATTTAGAAAACAGCGCGCAATTTATGGACGGCAGTTTAGATGATGCATTTGTGCCGCCGTCTCTTAAATTTGACTTTATTTATCAATATATGTCTAACATAGATTGGAAATATCTTGCGCAAATACCAAATTACAAGCAACCTGCTTATCAACTTAAACGATTATGGCTATTGTTAGCAAACGGTTTTGTGCCGGAGTGGCACAACAATTTTATACCGACAAAGCTTGGCAACACGATAATAAACACGATTAACCGTAAGATTTTTTCAGGGCAGTTATTGTTTGAGGTAGGTGAAAGTAATTTTGAAGAAACGGTAGAAAAAAGACGAAAGTGGTTAGTCAATACTTACTTTGACGAGATGTTTCCGAATTATGAAGGACAGTTGAAAAAACTTAATTGGTGCGCAATGGCAAGCGGCGCTGCGGCGTTTGTATCAAAAGTCAACCGCGACGGAAATTTGTACTTTGAAGCATATCGTGAAGATAAATATTTGCCAACGTTTGTAGGCGGAGAACTTGACAGTGTAAGATTATTTTCTTCTTTATATAACTCGATAGACAGCGGAAGTATTTCCGGCGGCAAAGCAGATGCAGATATTTATGCGTTGGAAGATTTTCGTTACAAGGCAAATGGCAAGGCTTATTCGATTTTGCGTGTTTTTAAGCAGGGCGGCGGTGAAACAAATTCTCTGGTTGACGTAAATCCTGCGGGATTGAGTTATGACGATATGCCTGAATCCGTTGCTAAAGCAATCAACAGAAAAATTGGCAACAGACTCAACAAGGCGGTAGAGTTACATTTTGACAACGGAAATTCTTTGGGTGTAAAGATTCTTGACAATACTGATTCGTCGGCCTATTTCGATATGCCCGGCTATTCCGACAGTATACTTGCGCCTGCGGTAGAGCAGTTGTTCGAGTATGACAGAAGTTACACCACAATGGTTAACGACGTAGCATTGGGACGCGGACAAGTGCTTTTGCCTGATACTATGGATATTAATCTTACGCAAATGTTTCAGGGCAACAGCACAATGGCACAGATGGCAAGCGTGCTGTCAAATCAAAATATGCTCAACAACAAAATTTATCGCAAAATTCCCGTTGCAAACCCCGAAAACATCAAACCGGAACCTATTCAGTTTGATATGCGTATTGAGCAGCATTTGCAAAGTCTTAAAGGTCAGCGTATTTGCATTTTTAATGCGATAGGTATAAATCCTGGCAGTATAGACCCAACGGTAAGTGAAAGCGGGCATGCTCGTACGGCAACGGAAGTGATTGCAGATGAACAGAATCTCATTACATTCATTCAAGATAAACGCAAAAATATAGTTAAAGTTTCAGATTGGGCGGTTGGGTTGATTTTGAAGTATTACTTCGGTATGAAAGATAATCGTGTGCGAACAAAATTTACAAACGGAAATCTGTCTAATGCTTTACTTATCAGTCAAATGACGGTTAGCGAATATTCCGCAGGTTTAAGGTCCATGGAGAGCGCCGTTTCGAAACTCAATGCAAACGACGGAAAAACGGATATCGATAAGGAAGTAGAAACAATAAAACAAGAAAGCAAAGACAAAAAAACAACAAATTCAAATGACGGTATGGACGATAATCAAAATTTTAAGGAGGTGTTAAATGACAAATAGTGCGATTAACCAATTTGCCCATCAAATAAAAGACGTCAAAATGAAAATTTCGTTTTGGCGAAATATTGTAGAGCAAATAAGGCAAGACGACACGCTTACGGCTGAAGATAAGTGTAAGTGCTATACAAAAATTTGCAGTTATGCAATTAAATCAATAAAAAACTTATCGTCTTACTGTGAAATTTTTGCAAATTCAAAAAGTGCTATACCGTCTGATTAAAAAAATATTCAAAATAAGGAGAAATTAAATGATTGGAAGAAAAGATAAGATGTCTTTCAAGGATATTTGGAATGCAATAAAATTATTGCCTGAAGAAGAACGAAAAAAACTGAAAGACAGATTAGAAAGCGAATTTGCAGATAAAGCATCGGAAGAGACTAAAGAACCGCCGCAAATGGAAGTTGAAGACGCTTTTCAAAATAATGAAGAAGTTACTAAACCTCAATGTGAAACAAGGGAAGCACTTGCTGACGAAAAAATTTGTGAAACAAGCGCGCTTATGGAAATGATTACAAAAACCGAGGCACGCGTTGCCGCTTTGGAGCAAAGTCTGCAATACGTAATTGACGAAGAACTTGGCGTTGACAGCGATTTTGCAGACGAAGTTAATACACAAATGCCGGCATCTTATGCAAGGCAAGCAAAAGAAATAAGATTTTAATTTATAGGAGGAAATATATATGTCCACAGTATACCCGGGAGTGCAATTTCAAGGCAATCAACTTGGATTCAAGCTCTCAACAACAATTTTGAAAAACTTAACAAGCAAACTGCTTACGTCTCCGTCCAATAAAATCGTAAACGGCGATTATATGGGCGATACGGAAGGGAATTATTCCGTGTATGTGTTAAGAAACAATCTCTATGACCCGGACGCTCAGGTGTTAGGCGAAACACAAATGGGTTGGTATAATACCGAAGATTTTGATGTGGAAAATGAAATCGAAGCAATAGAGTTGAAATATCTTTACAACAAAAAAATTCCTGTGCCTACGCTGCTGACGATGTCGCTGCCTACGCCTACAATCGACAGTTATGCAGAACAAGTAAGCGACGGCTTGGCAAGAACAATCGATAGAACTACGCTTGGTGAAATGGTAAGCGCGGCGTTGGCTTTTTCTGTGGAAAACAGCGACGTTAACGTTATTCAAGTTAATGCAGGGGAAAGTTACGGCAAAGATTTGGCAAAGGCGTTGGGGGATGCGCAAATTAAACTTGACGCGGGTTTTGAAGGCAAGGACATAACGTGTCCTATCGACGACAGATTTGCTATTATGTCGAGTGAAGCTTATCAGGCCATTATAGACAGCGGAATGAACCTTAATTCCAATATAGGCGCTCAAATCCAAGCTTTTAACAGATTTTATGCAAACAGTATAAAAGATTTCAATGTCTTTAAGGCTGTACCGCAAATTCTCGGCAAGGCAAAGTATAATTACGTATCTGCCGACGGAACAAAAGGCACTGCAACAATAGATAAGGGCATAAAGGCAATTTGCGGGCATAGTGCGGCAACGACGAGAGCTACGGACTACTCGGTAGGTACTCGTGTGGTTTTGTCCAGTGAGGAGAGCAAGACTAATATTATTCCGCTTTACAGATGGGCGGTAAAATGTCTGCGCCCTTGGTTTATTGTTATTGTTTGCACGACGGAATTTTATTCAAATTATAAAAAACTTGTTGCAAAAACAGAGGAGTAATTTATAAGGCAGTGTAAAATCTGCCTTTTATGTTCGCAAATAGTTAACAGGCGGTGCAATTCCGTTGGCGGGCAAAGGAGAATTTTTTTATGTCGTATCCTTATAGTGATAACGAAATGATTTATGACAGACAGAAACACAGATATATTTTGACGGAAATCGGAATTGCGAACGGAATGAACGTTATTCTGCAAGACGAATTAAATATGACAGGCGTTATGAATACCGCCGGCGCGATTAAAGATTTTTTGAACGACATTTCGTTTTTTGTATATGAATATATTTATTCGCACAGCACCGATAGAATGGTAACTGAATACATACTGGCAAAAAAACCGCATATGCGAGACGTTATAAAAACTGCTATGATTTCTCAGGCGAAGTACTTAAAAGACAACGGAGACGTGGCAAATCAAGCGGGAATAAATTTCGGCAATATGTCTTTTGTATCACTTGAAGAAATCAGAGGGGACAGAAGAATTTCTCCGTACACAAAAAGTCAACTTGCAAACGCAGGATTGTTATATACCGGCAGAATGCGCTTATACAAAAGGATAAAGTATAGGGAGGATTATTGATGATTTTATCGGCAACAAGATTCAGAGAGTATTTTGTTGGCTTTTTGAATATAAATGATCAATTGCAAAAACGCTTTAAGTATTCCATTGTAAGTGATGTTGAAAGACAGTGGAGTATGCCTATAAAAAATTTAATATCAGGTGCGTCTGCTATGGTGATAAAAACAAGTTGGAATTTGCCGTTTGAAATTAACAGGCAAGTGATACTTAACGGAGATAGGTATAAAATAGTGAGATGCAGTAAGCATAAAGCAGAGTTAAATGAACAAGCAGCGCAGATGTGGAAGAATAACGGTTTTTATTGGATTTTGGAAGTTGCCGCATAATGGGAGAAAACATAAAAATACAAATTTTTCCGCAAGTTTGGCAGTGCTATTATATAATACTACATTCTGCGCCGGTAGAGTTATCTGATTTCATAGTCAAAGCACTAAGAATTGAAACGACTATCACGGGATATGAAATTTGTTTGGATAGTTTTTTATTGCAACAAAGTCATATGGCTGATAATTCTAAATTAGAAAAGTGGTTTGAAACTGCGGCAAAAAGTACGGCGGAATATCTTTCAACGGGATTAGGCGGAAGTTTGGAGGAATTATGATTGAATTAAGTGAAATCGGCAAGATGATGGAAAATATGCTGAACGATAATGAGTATGGCATAAAGTTTAATATAAGGTCCGATAGAAACGAGTATATATCTGAAATGAAAAACGTAGGGCATTTTGTCGTGCCAGGTGTGATTACTGCAATGTCCGGAAATTATGAACCATTGCAAAATATAAAAGTATATACAATGCCTCTTACGTTGGAGTTGTTCGGTTACGTAAGAGTTTCAGGCGAGTTGCCGTCGGTTCCATTTACAACAGAGGAAGTTAAAGAATGTGTGGGAAATTTGGTTGACGGCATAAACGGCACTACAATAGAGATTTCCAAAAATGCCGTAATTTTTGCCGGTGCGACGGTTACAGTTGGAAACATAACGAACAACTGCGGCGGCGGTTATACGAGAATACCGATTTTGGTGCAGTTTAGATTAACGGTAGTTGAAAAGGCAATGTTGTTTAACAACTACAAAATAAAACTCGACAATGAAGAAATTATGTTTTCGGACATAAATTTTGCATTAGTCAGGCAAGGTGAGAGTATAACGACGGTTGGCACAACTACGGCTAAGACAATTTGTTCTCAAATGTCGCACGTTTTTTCGGGCACTGCATTTATGCTTAACAACGATTTGTTTGTCCAACTTCAAAATGAAATTTTCAATGGAAATGAAATAAATAAAAAGCATATCTTAACGATAAACGATACAGATTTTAGCGTGATAATATCGGAAGCGGCAATTTCAGGTCAGATGGGAAGTGTAATGCAAATGTCGATAACTATGGCGGAGGCATATGATGGCTGAATATAAAATAACAATCGATATAAACCAAACAGTTAGCAATGATTCATCAATCAGCAACAATTCGGAAACGGCGTCTTCTGCGGTGAAAATGACGTCAAAAACTTCGGCAGGTATGGCAGTTGCGCTTGGTGCAGGAAAGAGATTGCTGCAATACGGTTTGTCGTCAATAGAGATGTTTACAGGTAATTCATCGTTGCAAATGCAAGTTGATAATTCGATGCAGGCCATAGGATACGGCATAGGGTTAGTAAAAAACCCCGTAGCTACCATCACTACAATGGGGGTAAATGCAGTAACGCAAGCGCTTACACGAAAAAATGAAATTATGTGGGGTAACAAGCAGGCAGAAAGATTGCAGCGGAGAGGCGGATTGTATTTATCTGCAAATGAAAGGTAAGGGAAAAATGTACGTTAAACTACAGGCTTTTAACAGCAACAGACATATATGGGAAGATTTGCCGGCAAAATATCCGATAAATTTTACCAAGGCGCTCGATATGAGTTTTGACAACGGTTCTTTCTGTACAATAAGTGCAGAATATCCCTCCGCATATACAAGAATAAAACTTTTTATCGGCGATAATCAAAACGAAGTAGATAAATTTTATTTTTATGCAACTGCAAGTGAACAATGGCGCCCAAACGGAAAGTGTCAATGTGAGTGGAGATTAATTGAGCCGTCAAAAGAGTTGCAAGGCTACTTTGTAGACGGATTGTCTTTTACAAAAAACGAAGGAAATGAAAAATCGCTTTTTGCGGTTATTAACAGAGTTCTGAATGTTACGCCGTTAAGGAAAAAAAATCAAATGCAAAAATTTTTTCTTACAAGCGACAATTCAGTTACAAACGTTCTTCAACAAACAAAATCACCTCAATACACTTGGGGCAGTCAAACCAGTCTTTGGGAAGTATTGTGCGATATAGGGTCATATATTGATGCAATCCCGCGGTTAACGTGCAATGAATCGACAGATGAGTTTAACTTAATTACTTTTGATTTTATAAATAATTTTGGTGCAAATACGGAAATTCCGTATTACTCCAGATTGATAAATATTGATGAAGAACAATATTGCTCTCAATTGGAAACAAACGTACAAAATCTTGTTGTAGCAGATGAAGAAGAAGGCAGCATAGTTTTTCCTGCGCCTAATGCATTTGCAACTCCGAGAACGGAGGAGGTTAAGCTTGAAGGCAACAATTGTCAATTGATATTGGACAAAGATATTGCAGAAATAGAAAAATTTTATTTGGATGCAAGCCAAATTACAATAAAAATGCAACCGAAAAAAAAAGAGGCAGGCACTCTTAATATTGTTAATGACGGCAATTGTGTATTTATGAATTTATCTGAAGTACTTACACTGAAAAACAATTTTACAGGGCTGTTGGACGCAACAAAAAGATTGTTTGACAGCGAAACGTGGCAGGCATTGCCTCTTGCTGAAAATAAGTCAGATATGGGTCTTTTTAAGGAAACTACCACATATTATACGCGCTATACAAATACTATAGAGTTAATAAACGACCGTTATAAAGGCGTATATGATGTTTTTACTGTTGGCAAGTGGAAAATGGTTGTCAACGGGGCAATTTACGACATGCTTAAAGATCATATTTATACCGGTACTGTCAGTTATAATGATTTTGATAAATATAAGTTTGAAAAAATAGAAGATGGTACAACAAAAAATTATTTTATCGAGCAAAAGGATGGTATTTTGTATAGTACCATGGAAGGTGATTTAAGAAATATAAAATTTCGTGTTGTGTATAAACCTGTAGACAAGCATATTAAACTGCGCATCGGCAAACATATAAAACCTGATTTTCAATTTATACAACCGTACAATCAGCGTGCGGAAATTAATGTTTCAAAATCGTACGGAAGAAATATGCAGGGCGTTGCAAATAGAATGGGCACTGAAAATATGACTGTAACCGAAATTGCAAGTCGGTGGAAAGACGTAAAAAACGTCGGCGACGTTTTTGTATATAATTACGAAAGATATATTATTACCACAGTTGACGTAACTATTTTGAGTAATGACGTTATAAGAGCAGTTTACTACCTCTCTAAAAACTGGAATATGCTTTCGCAGTATTTTAGCATTGATAAAAAATTTACAAATTGGACTATACCCGTAGAAAACATTTTAAGAAATCTTTTTTATAAAGATATTTGTATGGTATCTGCAGTACGACCTGCAAAATTAGTAAATGAAAGTTCTCTTACGGCAAACGGGATAAAAACGTTTATGGGGGTATTGTGTGAAGCCGTTGAAAATTATACTGAAGTAAACAATATGCAAATCGATACGTATAAATACCAAAAAAGCGACGACAAATATTTAAGACAAAATATTACTACCGCTGCGTCTTTTGGCTTTGGCAACAGCATTGTTTTTACCGCTTCGATGAAAAGCAACGTTGCAGCCGGCTTTATGAAAAAAGAGAAAAAAGAAGCAAAAGACAATGAAGTGAATTATGAATGTCAAGATAGTTTTTATACTCTACTTGACGGAACTGTGGATTTTGCGGATATTTGTTTTGGAGGCGCTGTAGAACATCTTGATACGTTGCTTTGGCCTCAATCGAAAAATATTTTTAATATTCAGGATAATGTTTGGAAAAAATCGAATATCATCATAGAAGACTGTACTTACGTCAAATTGCAAGAGTTGGAGGTCGATAAAGACCCAGCGGAAATATTGTCTATGACGTATCAGTTGTCTATTGAGACGGAGGATGAAAATATAATTGTAGGCAATGCTTTTGCTTGCAATAATCCGCTTTGCAAACAAGGAAGTTCAGGCAATAAATTTAAGATATGGCAATTGACAAAACGTTTGCCGCCTATGTCGGTTACAGTCGATACTTTCGGTTTTGTTTTGCAAAATGCATCGTTTTCCGTCAACGTATATGATGCTTACGCAATACTTTCCGTCAACGGTTGCGGTAAAAACGGTTGGGCGATAACCGATGAAAGTGATAATCTGCTTATTGCTTGCAACAATGGAAGTTTTAATACGTTATATTTTACTTTTTCAACAGAAAATAAACAAAAAACAAATATTCAGCCTGTTGCGATAACTTACGTTTATCAAAGTCAATCTACAGGTAAAATTCTTTTGGAAAAAGTCGTTCAAATAGCGTATGGAGAACAATTCGAGTTGATTTTGGAGGACGACGCGTTAAAACATTATAAAATAAATTGCGTATATGTTGACGGTGTGCTTCAAGACAGTATGGTATTTAGGGCTACAAAAGATATGACCATAAAAATTGTACTGCAATTTGTACCTTACACCAAAGAAATTGATGTTTATACAGTTTTGAAAGACGGTTACAACTATATAGAAGACTTAAAAGCAGGAGCGACTGAAACAATTATTCAATTTACGCCGGATAGCGGGCAAGCTTTGGCGCATAGTAAATGGCTTCTTACGCTTACTCCGACGGTAACATATCAAGACCGTTATTTTGCTGCAGTCGTTTATTATAGAAAGATGTACAATGCCAACAGTGAAAAAAAGGCAGTTTTTGGTCTGGCTGAAATAAATGACAAATGGTCAATATTAAAATCCGTCGGTAAATATTCCGGCAGCGGCGGTTTTGTAAGTAAAAACTTGTTTGGCACTCAGGATATTACGGTTAAGTATGACGTTACGGTTGACGACGGTGTTTTGAAAATAGACATAATTGATGCAAACGTGATATATGATATAAATGGCGGCTTGGGGGAACCCGACACGTGGGTATTTTCGCAAGCGCTGTTAAAAGTTGAAAAGATAATACAAATATTTAATGAAGAACGACAAATATAAATACAATTTATTTTTTTAATTAAAAGAATAATGTTCGGCAAAATATAGATTGTAGTCGTTTTTATTATTTTGTGTATTGCAAAAAGGAAGCAAAGTTATTGCTTCCTTTTTTGTATGTTTGGTTTAAGGAGAAGAAATGTCCAAACGATATTTTATAGCAAAAGTTTATGCCGTCTTGAAAGATAAAGGTATAGATACAAGTTGTATGTCGGTTGACGTTGCCATTGCCAAGTATGAAGAACTTGTCGGCAAAAGCGGTAAATTTAAGGTAGAAACTGGAGAGCGTCAGATAAACAGAAGGCCGCCATTGCGTAAAAAATACTTAAAATTGCCTGCGCAAGAGTATGCGGCGGTTTGCAGTGCAATCGTTACCTCAAAGGCAAATAAAATTCCTGAGAGGGGCCGGCAATTTTACAATAATTCCTATTATTTTTATGATTACGACAAAAAAACTTGTTTAATACGTTTTACAATGATTCTTAATATAGAAGAAGATAGGGACTTGATAGATTATTGGGAGAAGAAAAATGATAAACGATAAGGAAAAACAGATTTTGGATATCTTTTGGGACTGCGGCATTGAAAAAAACGAAATGTTGGCATTTATGTCTTTGCTTAAAAAAACAGACACATATGCCGAAATGCTTGAGTGGTTAAATTGCAATCGCAAAGAGTTGTATGCAGACAAAGATGCGGCATTCAACTTGATAAGCGACAAGATTTATGAAATATACAGCAGGTGAATGCAAAAATTGTGCAAAAATATTAAGAGTGATAACATATTTTAATTTTGTTGGTTTTGTCAACCAACAAAATTAAACACCCAGTGTAATTGGTATATAGAACTCTGTGCGATCATCCTCAACTATGCCGTCATCAGATACTATGCATCCGGAAACCTTAAAGTCAAAATCTTTTTTTGTTTTATTGTCCTCGATATAAAAACGATAATATATATAAAGAGTATTGCCTTTTATCAAAATCCTATTGTTAAAAAAATCATCACCTCCAAAAGTGTCATGGATTATATTGTATCTAGCAACAGCTCTGAAATCGTAATATGTGCTATACAAGGTGATTTTTGGGTGAAAGGCAAAGATTCCTTCAACCATGCTGGTATCATGCCAAGCAGCAATCTGTTCTACTGAACCGACGTCGTTTGGCAAATTATCACAGCCCGCAAAACCAAACAAAGAAAAAACAATAAATATCGTTAAAACAATTTTTTTCATAAAACACCTCACAAAAAGAATAACACAAACCAAAAAAGGAAGCAATATCTTTGCTTCTTTTTCTTATATAAAAGGAGGAACATATGCTACTTAAATGGCAAGCAAACGGTCAGTTGAAACTAGACTGTACAGAACTGTATGCACAGTATTCGCAGAACGTTGCGCACCTGTACGTTTTGACTGACATTCTAAACAAAAACGACGGTCAGATGTTTGCACAATTCGGCAAGTGGGATAACGCCACAATGCAGTATGAAACACTGACCGATGAAAACGGCAACCCAAAGATTTACACAATGGGTTGGAAGGTGTTGGAAAAACCTGACAGTGAAACACCTAGTTGGCTTTATGACTGTTATATACCTGCGGAGTTGCTTACTTTCAAAGGCGCGGTATGCGTAACACTCAAATTTCAGCAGAACGGGCAAACAGGTAACCACGACAATCCTACGGCAATATTTGCGACAGGCAACCTCGGTTTTAATATTGAGCAGAATTTGCCAAGCGGACAAATTATTCCGTCTGACAGCGAATTGGCGGCGTTAATCGCGAAAGTAAACGCATTAGAATTAAACTCAATGACTTCCGCAAATACAACGGCTTATGCGGAAACCTTGGCGCCGACTAGCGAGGCAACAGTTAGCATAACAAGCGCGACGGACAGTTCAGGGCAAAAGCACTTTGTCTTTAATTTCGGCATACCGCAAGGCGTAAAGGGCGATAGCGGAATAAATAGCGCACTGCTTTCAAACGAAGACGGGGACAGCGACGAAAATGGTTTTACACAACAATTTATCAATCAAAAGTTCACCACGGTTAATACTAAAATTGACGGATTGCTCTCAAATGAAGACGGCGACAGCGAAACACTTGGCTACACCCAGTCGGCCGTTAATCGTATTGCAAACGCAAAAGTTGTAAATAGCGCAGGTACAAGCGAAACGCAAGCCTATTCACAAGCCGCTGCAAACGCAACTTTCTCAAATCCAAACTTGCTAATAAATCCGGATTTTAAGATAAACCAAAGAGGGCAGACAAGCTATAGCGAAAATAATAAGTATACCGTAGACAGGTGGGTGATATCAAGTTCCACAGGGTTGACGGTAACTCCTCAACAAGGCGGTGGACTGCAATTAAGTTCGACAGGAACAGGATACGTCCTACAATATATTGAAGATACAATTTCACTATTGGGGAAAACTATAACGATGTCGTGTGAGTTGGAAGATGGCAATATATTGCAGGCAAGCACAACCTTGCCATCTTCTGCGCCAACATCATTCTCGACATTTTTAGTAACGGAATCTGTCAATGGTTTGCAATTAGACATGAATTATTATCCAAACGTGCAGCTAATAGGAATAGATATTGCATTGAAACCAAATACTTCTGCAATTGTTAAATGGGTTAAGCTGGAAATCGGTGCCGTAGCAACGCCATTTATTCCGCCGTTAATTTCAGAAGAACTATTGAAATGTCAAAGATATTATTATAGATTACAACCAAATACTAATAATGTTATAGTGCTAGGTGTAGGAGCATTTTGTATACCAGATAATAAGAAGGCATGCGTTGTTACATTACAACTACCTGTAACAATGCGAACAGTACCGACAATTACTTATACGGCGAGAATGAGTGATAGAAATGGAAATGCAGTAGCGAGAGTATATTATAGTGACTTAAATTATTCTCGTGCGGATTTAACAAATCATATAGCATTATTATGGTTTGAGGCAATAACTTATACAGCTCCACTTGGTTTAGCGTGTGATGTATTCGTGGCTAATATAATAGAAAGTAATATAAGTTTTGATGCGGAAATTTATTAAAGGAGTAAGATATGGAATACAAAGAAATGCCAATATCTATATACGTAGAAACAAACGAAGAGGGTTATATAACCAAAATGTTTTCAAGTATTTTTGAAAAACCAAATGCAACATCAATAAAGATTGATGATGGCCGTGGAGATAAATACGCCCACGCACAAAATCAATATTTGCCAAAATCTCTGCATGATGAACGGGGCAAGTATAGATACAAATATGAAGGAGGAAGAATTTATGAACAGTCTTGAAGAAATTTTGCAAGTTATAAAAGACGGCGAAGAAGTGGGAATAAACAAAGATGCGATTTGCGCGTCGCTGTGTTATGAAATGGCGCGGCAGGAAATGGAAACAAACAAAGGCTATGCCGTTGCGTTTGCGTACTTGCTTAACAACAGTTCGGCAGAGCTTGCGGAAATAGTGGCGAAGTACGGGGCAGATATTATGAAAGACGAGAGCGAAGACCATACTGTCAAATTGCGTAATCTTGGCGACTGGTATTCAGGCATTGCGCCTATTGAAACGCAAACTGTCGCGAAAGAAACGGAGGGGATATGATTGAAACAACTTTAACATTGCGAGCAGTTTCAGGGTATTTCGAGCCGAAGATACAGACTGCGTATGCAAATACAGATTTGCACATAAAACTGCAAGACAACGGTCAACTCAAAGGGCAGGCGGTGCTGTTTTTTAACGGTGCCGCTTTCATTATGAAAAACAATGAATACATTATTCCGACAAGCAAAATTAAAGAAGTTAATAACTGTATTTTGCAAGACAAAGACGAAGCGGGTAATGTAATAAACGAGTGGCTTATTGAAACACTGTGCTTTGATTTGGCGAAGTTGGACAAGCAAGGCGAAAAACAAATGCTCGCCGAACGTGCGCTAATGCAGGGACTTAAAGAAAGTTTTGCACAACTTTCTCAAAGATTTACAGAAACAAAAACCATGCAAAAAAGACTTGCGGAAGAAATAATAAAGCAAGGGCAAATCATCGCCGAAATGCAGAAAGACATTGAAGCGTTAAAGAACGAACAACAAATTTAAGGAGGATAGAAAAATGACAATAGACCAAATAATTGAAATAATAAGTCCGTATTTCACGGTAGCAGGCATAACTGCGCTTGTGTCGGCTGTAATTTCGATTGCCGTAAAAGTCTACGGCGTAGTTAAAAAAACGAGCGTAAGTTTAAGTAAAACGGCGTTGATTGACGAAAAGAAAATCGTTGAGCTCATGAAAGGCGTTTTGCCGACGGATATGTCTGTAAAAGTAATGCCGCTTGTGGAGAGCGAACTTGCAAAGATAAACGAAAACGTACAGAAAGCGGCGAGCGAAAATGCAAAGAAAACTGCACTTAAACTAGATACCATAGCAAAAGCAGTGGCAAGTATGCGAAACTTGCCGACAGAACAAAGAGAGCAGTTGCTTGCAATGATAGAGGCGGAAAACAAAGACGCAGAGCCGCAAACGGTAGTACTTAATTACCAAGTCAGCGAAGAGATAAAAGCCATTGCAGAAGAGACTAAGGCGGCAGAAAAGGATTTTGTGCCGGTAATTGACTAGGGGTGAAATATGAAAAAGACCAAATGGCAGGCGGTTTTTATCGTCTGCCAATTTATTTGCATGTTTATCGTGCCTGTGCTGTGCTTGTGGCTCGAATATGGCTCAAATGCATTCGTTTCAGTCAAATATAAAATATCTATTACAGGCATGATATTTGTTTTACTGTTTTTTGCGCTGTCGAAACGCTTTTGGCTTAATGATACGCTTAAAAAATTGCAGGCGAAAATTGCCAACATAGAAACCGACGCGCTATCTATGACCGACCAACAGGCAATAACAACGGCAAAGAAAGTATATAAGCGGTATAGGTGCATTGACTTACTTTTTAAGTTGCTAATGCCGCTTGTGCTTTTGATAGGGCTGACGATTATTATAAAGGCATTGGAAGAGCAGGCGTTAAAAATGTATGGTGTGTTTTTATGGTCTACGATGAGCTTTGCCGTCGGAATCGGCTTTAAGGCGCTTGAAATACATTGCACTAAATTTGTTCACGAGGTTAAAGATAAATGAAAAACAAGAATACTTTTAACACGATTGTAACGGTTGCTTTTGTGCTGCTTGCTTTTGTATTGCTCATACTTATGTCTGCCGGCATAAGTTTGGAATTTGACAGGCTTGCAGATATAAACTATTGGATAAATATTTTAATTCGGCTTGTGGTGATGATGTTGCTGTACAACATTATTTTTACATTTGATTTACATCAGCGAAAGAACGAGCCGAATACGGCGCATTATATTGCCGTGGCGACAAAACAATTAAGAGTTAACAGAATTAAACGAGAAAATTTATTTGTCGAACTAGGCAAAGCGGTGGACACAGAGAATGAAGAACGCTACGCCGCGGAGTGTACACGCAGGTTGCACCGGGTAACGGTAAGAGTAAACTTTGACGATTTGCCGACAGAAAAATGCGACTTAACAAAATGGCTTGCCGATATAAAAGAAAAGTACCTGATAAACGACAAGGACTTGAAACGGCTTAAAAAGGTCGTGTTGAAAATTCTCAACGGCAAAGTAAAAATACGTAAGCTCACGGCAGACGATATACTTGATATGTTGGGCGATGATAATGAAAAGAACGACGTTATTATTTTTAGGTCGGGCGTTTTGATACGGTATCAAAATTTGATAAAGGCGGCAATGTTTCTGATAGGCGTTACGACAATGACGGTGTTCCGTTGGCATCCAAGTTGGACGGACATTGTTTTTGATATAATCATAAACTCGACGCTGCTTATAGGGGCAACTTACTCGGCAATTATAAATGCAAAGTATTTTCTTAAACGAAAGACAATTGTATTTAACAATCAAAATATTTTGTTGGCTAAAAGAATGGGGCTGACAGAAGAATATAAATATTAATATGATATTATGTTCTCCATTTAATTTTATTAAATCTAATATATTATTACTAAAATAGTATATTTAATCCATTGATTTTACAAAGTCTTTTGTGGGAATTATTTGCAATTTTATTGACAATACAATATAAATATGATTTAATTTGTTATCAAAAATATTGTCGATAAGGAGTAAAGCAATGTTAAAACTGATTGGCATTAATAAAGTATATAAAGTAAGCGATATGGAGGTTCAAGCATTAAAAAATATTGACCTTGAGTTTCGTGAGAGTGAGTTAGTGTCCGTATTAGGTCCGTCCGGTTGCGGTAAAACAACTATGCTGAATATTATTGGTGGTCTTGATAAGTATACTGAAGGCGATTTAATAATTAACGGCATTTCAACAAAGCAATATAAGGACTCGGATTGGGATGCTTATAGAAATTCGACGATAGGATTTGTTTTTCAAAATTATAATCTGATTTCACATTTATCCGTGGTGGAAAACGTTGAACTTGCATTAACTTTAAGTGGAATAAGTTCTTCTGAGAGAAGAGCGCGAGCAATACAGGCACTAAAAGAAGTTGGGCTTGAAAATCAAGTAAACAAAAAGCCGAATCAACTTTCCGGCGGTCAAATGCAGCGCGTGGCAATTGCTCGTGCTTTGATAAATAATCCTGATATTGTATTAGCTGACGAACCAACAGGCGCTTTGGATAGCGTAACGAGTTTACAAATTATGGATATGCTTAAAGAAGTTGCCAAAACTCGACTTGTTATTATGGTTACGCATAATGCCGAATTGGCTGAAAAATACTCAAATAGAATAATTAAACTATTAGACGGTGAAATACTTTCCGACAGTAATCCTATTGACAGCAAAACTGTGGAAGAAAACGTCTCGAAAAGACCGAAGAAGACGGCAATGTCTTTTATTACGGCGTTTATGTTGTCGCTAAAAAATTTATTTACAAAAAAAGTGCGTACTTTTATCACTGCTTTTGCAGGAAGCATAGGAATAATTGGTGTTGCGCTAATTTTAGCGTTGTCATCAGGGTTTAATGCGTATATAGCAAAAATGCAGTCTGATACTTTGTCAAGTTATCCTTTAACTATATCTTCAAGCGCATTTGATATGACAAGCGTTATGTCAATGATGCAACTTCCGGATGCGGAGAAGTATCCTCAAGCAAATGAAATTTATATAAATAAAGTTCAGGAAAAGTTGAGCAATTTATTTAAGGAAAACAAAATTACTGATGAGTATGTCAATAAAGCAATAAAAACTATAGATAGTAATTTGACTTACGGCATTGTATACTCTAACGATATCGATTTCAATATTTATACAAAAACAAATTATTCGGGAAGAGATATAACGTTAAAAGTAGGTTCAAAATGGGTTCAACTTGTAGATAATGATGATTTTATAAATTCGCAATATGACGTGCTGAAAGGTAAATTGCCGTCGGAAAAGGATGAACTTGTTTTGTGTGTTGACGAGTATAATCAGCTTACCGATATAGAGTTAATGCAGTCATTGGGCATCTATGCTAATGATAAAGACAAATTTGCTTTTGACGAGTTAATCGGAAAAGAGTTTAAGTTGTTAAAAAATGATGACGTATATGTACAAACAAACAGTGAAAATAAATCATATTTTGTAGAAAATGTAACAAATGGTGCTTATGAAAACGGTTTGTCGTTAAAAATTGTAGGTATCGTCCGTGTAAACCAAGATACCGCAACCGGTGCAATTCAAGGCGCTATCGGCTATCACAAAAGTTTACAAGATTATATTTTGCAACAAGAAGCGGAAAATCCTTCGAGTATAGTAACTTGGCAGAAGAATAACGGCGATATAAATTGTTTTACTGGCAAAACTTTTATGGAAGAAGCATTAGACGACCAAGTAAATATGCTGGAATTAAACAGTGAAATTGAAAAACGATTAAATTCTAATTTGGCAAAACTTGGCGCTGTATCTACGCCGGCATCAATAAGCATTTACCCTAAAGACTTTTCGTCCAAAGAACTTATAAAGAAACATTTGGACGAATATAACGATAATATTGACGAGAGCAGTAGCGAAAAGCCAGTATATTATTCTGATATGATGGGGCTTATGGTGGAGTCCATGAACGTGTTGGTTGATGCGATTTCATACGTATTGATAGCATTTACTTCTATTTCTTTGATTGTTTCTTCAATTATGATTGGCGTTATAACATATATTTCCGTTTTGGAAAGGACAAAAGAAATAGGCATATTAAAGAGCATAGGCGCACGAAAAAAAGATATTTCCAGAGTATTTAACGCGGAGTCGTTGACGGTTGGGTTTATAGCGGGAGCGTTGGGTGTGATAATTACTTTGTTGCTGTCTATTCCGTTAAATATAATATTGAGTTCTCTTACTTCAATAAACGGACTTGTGGCGTTAAATCCATTGCACGGCTTGGCATTAATTCTTATAAGTATGTTTTTAACGTTTATTGCGGGGCTTATTCCGTCAAGTATTGCTGCCAAAAAAGATGCTGTTATTGCGCTGCGCACAGAATAAGAAAATATTGTCAAAAAAAGGAAACGAAAAATGTTTCCTTTTTTTATTGTCAAGACTTAAAAAATAAACTCAAAGCATAAACTATGGATATATCGTAATTTTGGGGAAAGATATGTTCGAGTCAACTTTGAGTATTGATATAAAAAGAAAAAATTATCTGGATTGCATTTACGGGAAACTAAAACCGCATATCAAACTGGCAGATGCAGAGGTTGCGTATACCAAAGCGGATGACAGGGTATATTTGTCCATTGCATGCGAAGACGGGTTCAAAGACGTTATGCATTTGGAAATAATAAGCCAATTGGCCGAAATTTATGCAATGGGTTTTAAGTATGATTACTTGAAAAAAAAGTTGAAAATAAATAGGGAAAATTTGCTGGTAAAAACTTTGTTAAATACCATGACGGTTTTTGACAGTAATAATGATAAGAAACTTATAAGAAACGAACTATACGGAAATAAAGTAATAGCAATAGACGGTTTTTTTGAATTTCGCTTGAAAGGTGTAAAAGAAAAGTGGGATGAAATTATATCTCTTACCAACGAAAACTCCATCGTATTTTCTGACGATAGAATTTCCGGTGAATTTCTTATGTTTTTGTTGGACGCCATTCCTGAGGGTGAAGAAGGCGTAAAAATTTGCAAATACGGAAATAAAATTGAACTTTTTGATAAAATGGGTAAAAAAATAAAATTAATAAAACCTGTAGGAGAAAGTAAATCGCCGGAAGAAATGATATTATTTAATTTAATTTGCTTAGCCCCAAAGAAAGTTTTAATTTCCGACGAGGAAAAATATTCTCAGGAATTTTTGAATATAGTGAGAAAGTTTTTTTAATAAAAAAGTTGTTGACTTTTGAAATTTATGTGCTAAAATAGTTCTACAACTAAATAGTAAACGAAAAGACAAGTAAGTTATCGACAGAAGTTACAGAGAGATTCCGGTTGGTGCAAGGATGAACGGAGTTGATAATCCAAACCGCTTTTCATAAGGTTTACTCGTTGCAAGCGAATTTGTAATTAAGCGGTCAATTTTGACAATTAAGGTGGAACCGCGGATAATTGTTATCCGTCCTTAAAAGTTAAAATCGGCCTATTTTTTATTTTGGGGGAATTTTTATGGCACAAATTAAAGTTACTTTACCTGACGGAAGTATTAAAGAAGTTGCTAAAGGCATCTCCGCAGGTGAAATAGTTAAATCGATTAGCGAAGGATTATATCGCAATGCTTTGGCGGTAAAAATTAACGACGAGGTATCGGATTTGAACGTCGCTGTAAATGACGACTGCAATTTTAAGGTTTTGACTTTTAGTGATGCAGAAGGCAAGCAAGTTTACTGGCATACAGCAAGCCATATTCTTGCACAGGCTGTAAAAAGAATTTATCCTACGGCAAAACTGGCAATAGGTCCGTCTATAAAAACAGGATTTTATTATGATATAGAGTTTAAGACTAACGTTACGCAAGATGATTTCGCAAAAATAGAAAGCGAAATGCAAAAAATCATAAAGGCGGATTTTTCTATCGAGCGTAAAGAAATGTCTAAAAAAGAAGCAAAAAAATATTTTGAAAAAGCCGATGAAGATTATAAGGTAGAACTTGTTGAAGATATACCGGATGACAAAGTATCATTCTACACGCAGGGAGAATTTACTGATTTATGCCGTGGACCGCATTTGCCGTCTACCGGCAAAGTAAAGGCCTTTAAGTTGACGCAACTTGCAGGTGCATATTGGCGCGGTAACGAAAACAATAAGATGCTTACAAGAATTTACGGCACGGCTTTTGATAAGAAAAAAGACTTGGACGAATATCTTGCAAAGGTGGAAGAAGCAAAAAAACGCGACCACAATAAAATCGGCAGAGAATTGGGCTATTTCATGACGGACGAAAATATAGGTCAAGGTTTGCCGCTGTTGATGCCGAAAGGTACGCAATTGTTTGAAACTCTTACCCGTTTTGTGGAAGACGAAGAAAAACGCCGCGGTTATGTAAGGACGAAAACTCCATATATGGCAAAAAGCAATTTGTATAAAATTTCGGGACACTGGGACCATTATCTTGACGGTATGTTTGTAATAGGCGACGAGATGAAAGACAAAGAAGTTTTTGCGCTTCGTCCTATGACTTGTCCGTTTCAATATACCATTTATAACAACGGACTTAAAAGTTACAGAGATTTGCCTATTAGATACGGTGAAACTTCGACTTTGTTCAGAAACGAAAGCAGCGGCGAAATGCACGGACTTATAAGAATAAGACAGTTTACTTTGAGCGAAGGACATATTATTTGTACTCCCGAACAATTGGAAAGCGAATTTATAGGCGTGCTTGATTTAATTAAATATATAATGAACAGTGTCGGATTGTATAACGATTTGACGTTCAGATTTTCTCGTTGGGACCCTAATAATAAAGAGAAATATATTTATGAACCTGAAGTTTGGGAAAAAGCCGAAGCTAAGATGAAACAAATTCTCGATCATATCGGGTTGGACTATGTAGAAGCAATTGACGAAGCGGCATTTTACGGACCTAAACTCGATATTCAAATAGCAAACGTTTATGGAAAAGAAGATACGCTTATAACTATTCAGATTGATATGTTCCTTTCCAAAAATTTCGATATGACATATATCGACGAAAACGGAGAAAAGCAGTATCCTTATATTATTCATCGCAGTTCTATGGGGTGTTATGAGAGAACCATGGCTTTGTTGCTTGAAAAATATGCCGGTGCAATGCCGTTTTGGCTTGCTCCTGTCCAAGTTAAAGTATTAAGCATTACAGATAGGGCGGCGGAAAAAGCAAACGAAATTAAAGATTATCTTGAAGACAGAGGTATAAGAACGGAAGTTGACAACAGAAACGAAAAAATTGGTTATAAGATAAGAGAAGCACAACTAGAAAAAATACCTTATATGTTTATATTGGGTGATAAAGAAGTTGAAAACAATGTTGTTTCTGTAAGACATAGGAAAGATGGCGACTTGGGTTGCAAGACAGTTGAAGAAATCGTTTCCATTATGCTTGAAGAAGTTCGTTTGAAAAAATGCGATTAAAAATAAAAAATTTATTCAAAATCGTTGACTTTTGTAAATGATTTTGTTAATATAGCAAAGTCGAAGCAGAGTTTTCCGCTCTCACCTGACGAATTTTGTTTTGTCTGGTTAAGTAAATTGAATGTCAATCACGCTGTGATTTATTCTTTTGTGCGGAAAATTTTCCGCACAATTTTTTTAGGGAGGACACACCTATTAAAGAACTTCAAATTAACAATCAAATTCAAGATAAAGAAGTAAGATTGATTGGCGTTAACGGTGAACAGTTGGGGATTGTTTCTATAGCCAAAGCGCAACAGTTGGCTGACGAGCAAGAACTTGATTTGGTAAAAATAGCACCAACGGCGCAACCGCCTGTATGTAAAATTTTGGATTACGGTAAACATCGTTACGACCAGATGAAGCGCGAAAAAGAAGCGAAGAAAAATCAAAAGATTGTTGAATTGAAGGAAGTCAGGTTGTCTATGACGATTGACGTAAACGATATCAACATTAAAGCCAAAAATGCTTCCAAATTTTTGAAAGAAGGAAACAAAGTTAAAGTTTCGTTAAAAATGAGGGGGCGTCAGACTGCTTTTGCAAGTCAAGGTATTGACGTTATGAATAAGTTTTATGAAGGCTTAAAAGACGTAGCCGTCATAGAAAAGAAACCTGCCACGGAAGGAAGAAATATCATTATGATACTTGCTCCGTCAAACAACAAATAAAACATTGGAGGAGATAAATTATGCCAAAACTCAGATCGCATAGCGGTGCAAAAAAGCGTTTCAGCGTAAAAAAATCAGGTAAAGTTAAAAGAGCACAGTCAGGCAAGAATCACATTCTTACCAAAAAGACAACCAAGAGAACTCGCGGTTTGCGGGGTCCTGCTTACGTCGACAAGACACAGGCAAAGACAATGAAGCAATTGCTTCCTTATTAATCGGAGGGTAATCATATGAGAATTAAAAGAGGCGTAAACGGTGTTAAAAAACGCAGAAAAATAATTAAACTCGCAAAAGGTTATTTCGGACTTAAAAAATCAAATTACCGCATTGCGCGCGAAGCGGTAATGAAATCACAAAATTATGCATACATCGGCAGAAAACTTCGCAAAAGAGATTTCCGTTCATTGTGGATTGCTCGTATCAATGCAGCCGCAAGAGCAAACGGAATGTCTTACAGTACGTTTATGCACGGTTTGAAAGTTGCAAATATTTCGCTCAACAGAAAAATGCTCAGCGAGATTGCGGTTTCCGACCCTACAGCATTTGCAGACCTTGCAAAAACAGCAAAAGCCGCAATTAAATAATCAATGAGCCTTCTTTTCGGAAGGCTCTCATTTTTATATGATAACGTCAAAAGAAAACCAATGGGTATCTGCTGCGGTAAAACTTAAAGAAAAAAAGGGAAGAGTTGAACAAGGTAAATTTCTTATTGAAGGGAAAAAATTGATTTATGACGCAAAAAAACATTGCGTCAAGTTTGATAAAATTTTTGTTACTCAAGAAAACTTTGAAAACTTTAAGGACTTCAGCTGTGAAATTTTTATTGTAACTGAACAAGTAATAAAATATCTAAGCGATACCAAAACAAATCAAGGCGCAGTCGCCGTTGCTTATTTACCTTTACAAAAAGAGTATGACGGTACAAAAGCACTGTTGCTTGACAGAATTCAAGACCCTAGAAATATTGGTGCAATTATTCGCACTGCGTGCGCCAGCGGTTATAAAAACGTGTTTCTTATAGACTGTGCCGACGTATTTTCGCCGAAAGCAATACGCTGCGGAATGAGCGGACAGTTTATGCTTAATTTTATTGAAACGACGGCGTTGGATTTTTCTGCAAAATACGGCGATTGTTTTATCGTGTGTGCCGATATGCTTGGTGAAAATATTTTTAATGCGCAGTGTCCCGAAAACCATATTTTAGTTTTTGGCAACGAAGGGCAGGGTGTGTCGGAAGATTTGGCAAAACTTGCAAAATTGACGGTATCGATACCTATGGAAAATAATTTGGAATCATTAAACGTTGCGGTAAGCGGTGGTATTATAATGTATCAACTCAGCCGTACACAATGGAGGTAATATGTCAGGACATAGCAAATGGGCTAATATAAAACACAAAAAGGGAAAAAGCGATGCAATAAGAGGCAAAATTTTTACCAAAATTGGCAGAGAAATTGCAGTTGCGGTAAAGGCCGGCGGACCTGACCCGAGCATTAACTCGAAATTGTATGACGTAATTGCAAAGGCGAGAGCAAACAATATGCCCAACGATAATATTCAACGCAGTATTAAAAAAGCAAGCGGAGAACTCGGCAGCATAAATTATGAAAACATGACTTATGAAGGTTACGGTATCGGCGGTTCGGCGGTTATAGTAGAAACGCTTACCGACAACAAAAATCGTACAGCCGGCGACGTGCGTTGCGCATTTGATAAGTGCGGCGGTAGTATGGGTACTACAAATTGCGTATCATTTATGTTTGATAGAAAAGGCGTAATTGCCTGCAATCGTGAAGGCGGTTTGTCAGAAGACGAAATCTTCGAAATGGCTTTGGAGTGCGGCGCTGATGACGTACATGTCGAAGACGATATGTTTGAAGTTTTGACGGCACCGAATGATTTTTCTGCCGTTAGAAAAAGCCTTGAAGAAAAAGGCGTATCTTTCATAAATGCTGAAGTCGAGTGGGTTCCGCAAAACACCGTAAAACTTTCACCTGAGCAGATGGAAAAGTTTGAAAGAATGTTGGATATGTTTGACGACAACGATGACGTGCAAAACGTTTATCACAACGTAGAGTTACCGGATGACGGAGAATAATAAAAATCAAAAGGCGGGGAATTCCCGCCTTTATTTTTATGTTGACTAAAAAAGAGTTTCAACTTATTATTATATTATGCGAATTTTAGGAATAGACCCCGGATATGCAACAATAGGTTACGGGGTTATCGATACAAACGGCAATAAGCACAAAGTAATTGATTATGGCGTCATTACTACGCCTAAAAATGAAAATATTGCTGTAAGACTTGCGATGATTTATGACTCGATGACAAAAATTATTGATAAATTTAAGCCTGACGAAATTGCCGTAGAAGAACTGTTTTTTGTAAAAAACATTACTACCGGCATAAACGTTGCGCATGCAAGGGGCGTTATTCTCTTGGCAAGCGTACACGCTTGCGGTAGGATGTATGAATATACGCCATTGCAAATTAAGCAGGCAATGACAGGTTACGGCAGAGCGGAAAAACGTCAAATACAGGAAATGGTTAAAATGTATTTGAATTTGCCGCAAATTCCGCGACCTGACGACGCTGCGGATGCATTGGCCATTGCGCTTACTCACGCACAAACAAACAGAATGGCAGAGCAGTTTTCTTTATGAGGTATTTATGTTTAATTTTATTTGCGGAAAAATAATTTCGGTTGATAACGGAGTGCTAATACTTCAATGCGGTCATATAGGCTATGAACTTTGCATTTCGGATTATACGGCATTAAACTGCGCTGTGGGCGATGATGTGCAGGTTTATACCTATTTGCAGGTTAAAGAAGACGGCTTGACACTATACGGATTTTCAAGCGAAGAAGAAAAGAAAATATTTTTACAGTTGATAACGGTAAGCGGAATAGGCTGTAAAATGGCAATGGCTGTTTTGTCAAATTGCAGTATAAACGATTTGGCAATGGCGATAGTGACTGGCGATTCAAAGCGTCTTGCAGGCGTTAAAGGCATAGGCAAAAAAACAGCGGAAAGAATTGTCTTGGAGCTTAGAGAAAAGGTGGTCCCGCCTGCTAATATAGGAAAAACTATTGAACCTATAAGCAATTTTACAAACGAGCAACTAGACGCAATTTCCGTTTTGATTTCACTTGGCATTTCTCGAATTGATGCGGAAAACAGAGTGCGCAAGGCGTGCGAAAGTGGATTGGCAAAGACTGAAGATATTTTGAATACTGCATTGAAAACGTTGAGGTGATTTATGGAAGAAGAAAGACTTATAACAAGTACAATGCAGTTCGACGACAGCGAAGTAGAAAACGTGCTAAGGCCAAAGACTATGTCGTCGTTTATCGGGCAGGATAAAATAAAAAATAACCTTGAAATTTACATTCAGGCGGCAAAATCTCGAGGAGAGGCACTTGACCACGTTTTGCTTTACGGTCCTCCAGGGCTCGGAAAAACCACTTTAGCGCATATCGTTGCAGGTGAAATGAACAGTCGACTTACCGTAACCAGCGGTCCTGCTATTGAAAAACCTGCCGATTTGGCTGCAATACTTACAAATTTGGAAAGAAACGACGTTTTGTTTATTGATGAAATTCATAGATTAAATCATTCAGTCGAAGAAATTTTATATCCTGCTATGGAAGACTATGCATTGGATTTTATAGTAGGTAAAGGACCGAGTGCGAGAAGCGTGCGTATATCTATAAATCCGTTTACTCTTGTAGGCGCCACCACAAAGGCGGGAAGATTGACTTCACCATTGCGCGACAGATTCGGCGTTCATGCCAGACTTGAATTGTATAGCGTAGAGCATTTGTCTTTTATAGTTTCTCGGTCTTCTGCGATGTTGAAAACGCCTATTAGCGAAGACGGCGCATATGAAATTGCAAGACGAAGCAGGGGTACACCAAGGATAGCAAACAGATTGCTGAAAAGAGTCAGAGACTTTGCTTTGATTAAAGGCGAAGGAAGCATTACCAAAGAAATTGCCGATTACGCTTTGACGACTATAGGTGTTGACGAGTTGGGACTAGATAGCGTAGACGTAAACGTTTTGACGGCGATGATAGATAAATTTAACGGCGGACCTGTAGGTTTGGATACGATTGCTGCGTCTACGGGAGAAGATGCAAATACAATCGAAGACGTTTACGAACCTTATTGGTTGCAATTAGGTTTTATAGCAAGAACACCGCGCGGAAGGGTCTGTCTGCCGAAGTGTTATAAACATTTGGGACGGAAACTGTCGGAGCGTAAAAGTCAGCAATTAAATATGTTTATCAGCGGAGAAGAAGATGAAGAAAAGTGATTTTTTTTATAACCTTCCCGACGAACTGATTGCGCAATATCCTGCCGAGCCGAGAGACAGTTCTCGTATGTTGGTATATAACAGGCAGGACAGGACGATAGAGCATAAACACTTTTACGATATAGAAAGTTACTTAAAGAGCGGAGACGTTTTGGTAATAAATAATACCAAAGTGTTGCCTGTCCGTCTTTACGGAAACAAAGATAAAACCAGCGGTAAAATAGAGTTTTTGTTGCTGAAACGCTTAGACTTAAAAAAATGGGAAGTTGTCTTAAAGCCCGGTAGAATTGCAAAAGTGGGCAGCAAATTTCATTTTGGAGATAAACTGTCGGCAACGGTTTTGGATATTATCGACGGCGGAATGCGAATTGTGGAATTTGAGTATGACGGTGTTTTTGAAGATATTTTATATAGTATAGGCGAAATGCCTTTGCCTCATTATATAAAACAGCAAATAACCAATAAGGACAGGTATAATACCGTTTATGCCGAATATACGGGCTCGGCGGCAGCGCCGACGGCAGGTTTGCATTTTACTCAGGAGTTGATGAGTAAATTAAAAAACAAAGGCGTAATTTTTACCGAAGTACTGTTGCACGTTGGATTGGGAACTTTTCGTCCCGTAAAAGAAGACGATATTCTCAATCATAAAATGCATAAAGAATATTTTGAAATCGGTAAAGATGCTGTTGAAATAGTAAATAAAGCAAAAAAAGACGGGCGGCGGGTAATTGCGGTAGGTACTACAAGCGTAAGAGTTTTGGAAAGTTGTGCCGATAAAAACGGATTGTTGAAAGAAAGTACGGGGGAAACTGATATTTTTATTTATCCCGGCTACAACTTTAAGGTCGTTGACGGTTTGATAACAAATTTTCACTTGCCGGAAAGCACTTTGATTATGCTTGTATCGGCGTTTATGGGCAGAGAAGAAGCATTAAATATGTATTCGGTTGCTGTTAATGAAAAATACAGATTTTTCAGTTTCGGCGATTCAACGTTTATTATTTGAAATTATGAAATTTTCTTTTGAAATTGAAAAAAAAGATTCAAAATCTTTGGCGCGTCGCGGAAAGTTTTACACACCGCACGGCGTTATAGAAACTCCGGCATTTATGCCTGTGGGAACTGCTGCAACGGTAAAAGGTATGTTGCCGTCTACTTTGAATGAGATAGGTACGCAAATTTTGCTTTCAAATACTTATCATCTGTATTTGCGCCCGGGGGAGGAAATAGTAAAAAAAGCAGGCGGTTTGCATAAGTTTATGCATTGGGATAAACCTATTTTAACCGATTCTGGCGGATTTCAGGTATTTTCTTTGGGAGATTTGAGAAAAATTACAGAAGAAGGCGTATACTTTTCGTCTCATATCGACGGTTCTAAACACTTTTTTTCTCCTGAGAAAGTAATGGATATCGAAAATGCATTGGGTGCCGACATAATAATGGCGTTTGACGAGTGCAGTAATTATGGTAGCGACAAGGAATATGCTATGCAGGCATTGCGCCGTACGGTAAATTGGTTGGACAGATGTTACAAACATCACAAAAATGAAAACCAAATGCTGTTTCCTATAATACAGGGCAATCTTTATAAAGATTTGCGTATACAAAGTGCAAAAGAAACGATTCCTTATGCAAAAATGGGGATTGCAATAGGCGGACTGTCCGTCGGTGAGCCTAAGGAAACAATGATTGAAATGTTGGACGTGCTTGCACCGTATTATCCTGAAAATATGCCTAGATATCTTATGGGTGTCGGTACGCCTGATTATATTATAGAAGGCGTTTTGCGTGGAATCGATATGTTTGATTGTGTATTGCCTACGCGTATTGCAAGAAACGGTACCGCAATGACTTCACACGGCAAAGTAGTAGTGCGCAATGCCGTATATAAAGAAGATTTTTCACCGTTGGACGAAGAATGCGATTGCTATACTTGCAAGAACTTCACTAAGGCATATTTGCGTCATCTTGTAAACTGCGATGAAATTTTGGCTGCTATGTTATTGAGCATACACAACGTAAAGTTTTTGCTTGATTTGACAAAAAATATAAGAAATGCAATTTCAAACGGCAACTTACAAGAGTTTGTCGCAGATTTTTACAAAAAGTATTATAATATTTAATTGATGAATCAACTTGTCTTGCTCGTGCGGTTGTGTTTTTTGGTTTGATATGCTATACTTGATTTGATAATCAAAGCAATATAAAAAGCATTTTTATAAAAACAAAATCAGCTTAAAAGCGTTACTGTAATTGTTGAAAAATTTGTAAAGAAAAGAGGTGAATACTATGGAGTATATTTGGGTTATAATTGCCGGCGTTATTTTGGTTGCTATGGTTGTTATGCAGTTTATTACTGTTAAAAAGAACAAAAAGAAACAAGACGAAATGCTTGCGCAGGTTGTAATCGGCGCAGAAATTATGACGGCGGGCGGCATTATCGGAACTATCGTTGCGTTTGACGAAGCAAAGCAAACAATGACTATTGCGTCAGGAAATACTGAAATTACTTTAACTAAAAAGGCTTTGCACAGCGTTATTTCAAGTCCTGTAAGGGCGGAAACGATTCTTAACGGAATTCCCGTGCCTAAATCTGCAGAAGAAAATATTGAAGAAAAGCACGACGATAAGTAATAATTGAGACAACCTTCGAATAGATATATACAAATCATCGGAGGTTGTTTTTTTATGTCTGCTCAAATTAAAAACAGAAGCGCTCTTCAAGAAATTTTGAAGGGAAGTTTAATTGCAACGTTGCTGTCAATTTTATTCGTACTTGTTTTTGCTTTATTGGCAAGATTGTTCAGTTTGTCGTCAAACGTTATTCCTGTTGTAAATCAAATTATAAAAGTCGTCAGCGTATTTATTGCCGTTATGCTTGCAGTCAAAACACCAAGTGCGGGTTACTTAAAAGGTCTTGCAATCGGTCTGGGATTTGTAGTTTTGTCTACGTTGATTTTCTGCTTATTGGGCGGAGAATTCAACTTCGGCGGGATTTTAATTGACCTTGCAATTTCATGCGTAGTAGGTTTAATTGCGGGTATAATTGCCGTAAACAGAAAAAAATAATAAAATTGTCTTTACAATCGTTCCGAAAAATAGTATACTTACAATAATTTGGAGGAATGATATGAAACATATTAAAACCATTGCTAAGCCTGAACTCAATAAAATTGCAAATAACAGCGGTTGCGGTGAATGCCGTTCAAGTTGTCAATCTGCTTGCAAGACCAGTTGCACTGTTGGCAATCAAGTTTGCGAACAAAAAGTTTTGGTAAGAAACGTAGGTAAATAATTAAAATCGTAAAAAGAGTAGGGATTTCCTGCTCTTTTTTGTGATTGCCGAGAAATCGGCATTTTTTTTTGAAAGGTAAAATATGATTCACGCATTTAATTTTAGAGATTGCTACTATGCATACGACGTTGAAAGCGGTTCGTTGCATGAAGTGGACAAACTGATTTTTGATATTTTGCAAGACAACGATTTGTCGAACTACGACGAAGCCGAAGTTGCCGAAGCAAAAAATGAGATAGAACAACTTAAAACAAACGGTTTGCTATATGCAAAAGCGCCTGAATATAAACTTGAAGAAAAACGTTTGGACATTAAAGCTATGTGTATACACGTTTGCCACGACTGCAATTTGCGTTGCGGATACTGCTTTGCCAAGGAAGGCACTTACAGTGGAGAAAGGGAAATGATGAGCATAGAAACTGCAAAAAAGGCAATTGATTTTCTTATAGACAATAGTGCAGGTAGAAAAATTTTGGAAGTCGATTTTTTCGGCGGAGAGCCGTTAATGAATTTTGATATGCTTAAAGAAACCGTTGAATATGCCAAATCGCGCGCTAAAGAAAAAGGTAAGATATTTAAGTTTACCACCACGACAAACGGCGTTTTGTTAAATAAAGAAGCAAGTGATTATCTCAATCGGGAAATGGACAACGTAGTTTTAAGTCTGGACGGCAGAAAAGAAGTAAACGACGCCGTGCGCAAAACTGCAAACGGCAAAGGCAGTTTCGATTTAATTGCAGATAACTTCAAATATTTCCGTTCTGTCAGAGGTGATAAGAGTTATTTTGTGCGCGGAACCTTTACGGCAAAAAATCTCGATTTTTCAAAAGACGTTTTGTTTATGAATGATTTGGGTTTTGACCAAATTTCAATAGAACCGGTTGTTTTGCCTGATGAACACCCGTTGGCAATTCATGAAAATGATTTACCAAAGATATTTGACGAATACGAAAATCTTGCAGAAGAATATTTGAAAAGAAGAAAGACCGACAAGTGGTTTAGTTTTTTTCATTTTGTTTTGCATCTTGACGACGGTCCGTGTTATAAAAAGCGTTTAGTCGGTTGCGGTGCCGGCAGTGAATATCTTGCGGTTGCGCCTAACGGCGATATTTATCCTTGTCATCAATTCGTAGGTGAAAAACAGTATTTGATAGGCAATGTTTACGACGGTAAGTTAAGCGAAGATATAAGACGCAATTTTGCAAGGAGCAGTATATTTTCAAAACAAGAATGCCAAAAATGTTGGGCAAAATATCATTGCAGCGGCGGTTGCAATGCAAATGCTATTCATTTCAACAAAGATATGGAGAAACCTTATAAGGTTGCCTGCGAGATGATGAAAAAAAGATTGGAATGTTCTATGCATATTTTTGCAAAAGAAAATTTTTAAGATTTCTTTTAAGTATCAAATAATTGACGAAATGGTAAAAAAATTATATACTTTTAAGGATGTAAATTTAGGAGGCTAACTAATGTCAAAAAAGAAGTCAATCATTTGCCTTTCTATTTTGGTTTTTGTGATGTTATTCGTTGCGGTGTTTTCTGTAATGCCGACGTTTCAAGTCGGTTTGTACGATTATAAATCACCGTTAAGTTCCATCAAGTTAGGTTTGGATTTGAAAGGCGGCGTTTACGTTACCTTTGAAGTTGACCAAGAAAGTTTGGAAAATGTAGAGAACGTTGACGATGCAATTGCAAATACGGCAAAAATTATGCAAGACCGTCTTGCGGCAAAAGGTTATACGGAAGCAACCGTTACTGCGATAAACAACAGTACTTCCGGAATAAATAATATTCGTGTGGAAATTCCTGACGTGTCAGACCCTGATGAAGTTTTTGACATTTTGGCAAAACCTGCAAAATTGAGAATGTTGGTTGGCAAGACAAGAGAAGAAATTACTAAATCAACAAATATTATATCAGCTACGGCTGTTATTGATACAAGTAGTGGTGCAGGTGAATATGCGGTTCAAATTCGTATGAACAACGAAGGCAAAAACGATTTAATGAATGCAACAAGGGGTATGTCGTCGGGGGACGAAATAATTTTTACTCTTGATGGCAAAGAGATAAGTAAGCCTACATTAAAAGAAAATGGACCGTTGATTACTGATACAAGTATAATTACTGGAATGAAGACGTGGGAAGATGCGGAAGCGCTTGCTGTGCAAATAAGCAGCGGTGCATATGAAATTTCTTTTAAGGACAACGAAATTGAAAGAAGAGTAATAAGCGCAACACTTGGTGAAGAAGCAATTCAAACAGTGTTGATTGCCGGTATTGTAAGTTTGGTTGTAATCGTAGTATTTTTGATTTTAATATACGGCATATACGGTGTAGCGGCAAGTCTTGCTTTGCTTGGCTATACAATACTTATGATATTGGCATTGGCATATATACCGTTTGTGCAGTTAACGTTGCCTGGCATTGCCGGTATTATTTTGGGTATCGGTATGGCAGTTGACGCAAACATTATTATGTTTGAAAGAATTAAAGACGAGTATAAATCGGGCAAATCGTTCAGAAGTGCATATGAAGACGGTTTTAGACGGTCTTTGTCGGCAATTCTTGACTCTAACATAACTACGCTCATCGGCGGTATTACGCTTTGGGTGCTTGCTACGGGTTCTGTACAAGGTTTTGCAATTACGCTTGTATTCAGTGTTATTATTTCGCTCTTCTCGGCTTTGGTTATGACAAGGTTGTTTACTAATTTGCTTATGCCTATTACAAAAGAAAAACCAAATCTTTATAAACTCAAAAGATTGGAGGTGGAATAATGTTTAACTTCATGAAAAAGGATTGGAACATTGTTAAACACTTCAAATACTTTATCATTGCGCCTATTGCAATTATTTTAATTGGAATAATCGTACTGTGTTTTTCAGGGTTTAATTTGGGAATAGAGTTTGCCGGCGGTGTTGAGCTTTCGGTAAACTTTGAAGAAAACGACGTTACGCAAAGTCAATATAACGAAATCGAAAGGGCGGTCAGAAATCAACTGCAAGAAGCAGGCTTATCGGTATCCGACGGCAGCAAGATTTCAAACGGCAGTGTAATTGACGGCGTAAAATTCAGTTATAGGATTCAAATTCGTTCCAGAGACGTGGACGACCCTACTATTGCCGTTTTGAATCAAATGCTTAAAAACGGCGGCAGTTCTTTAACGGAAGATAATAAAACGACTTTAAGAACATATTTGGGTGATGATTTTAACTTTGACAATTTTAAGTCCATATCGCAAGTTGTGAGCGAGCAAACTAACGGCGAGGTTACCGCTACTCCTACGGATTATACCGTTGGTTCGTCTGTTAGCACGAGATTGTTCCAGACATCATTAATCGCTTTGTCTGTTGCGTTGGTACTGATACTTGTATATATTATTGTAAGATTCCGTACGTTGGGCGCTGATAACGGATTTGTAAGCGGACTTAAAAGCGGTCTTGCGGCAATTATCGCATTATTGCACGACGTATTGATAATGATGTCGTTCGTTATTGTTGCGGGGTGGTTGTTTGATTTGCAAATTACAAGCACTTTCGTTGCGGCAGTTGTTACAATTGTTGCATACTCGATTAACAATACGATTGTCGTATTTGACAGAATAAGAGATAACGTAAAAAGATACAGAGATGTCAAGTCAAGCGAAGATATAGTAAATAAATCAATAAAAGATGTGTTTACTCGTTCGATTTTGACTTCCGCAACTACGATATTGGCAATTTTAATTTTGACGATTTTGGGTGTTGCTTCACTTCGAGAGTTCACGTTACCTATATTAGTAGGTTTACTTGCGGGTACTTATTCATCGCTGTTTATTGCACCTAGCCTTTGGAAACTCTTTAACGGCTCTTCAAAAAAAGCAAAAGAGCCAAAGAACGAAAAGTAAAAAATATAAACAGCCTTCTAAAAAGAAGGCTGTTTTTTCTAAGGGGATAAATGAAAAACAGATATACGCAAAGACCTTTTGATTTTGATAAACAAGAAATTGAAACTTTAGCGAAAAAATTTGGAATTGACGCAGAAAACGATTTTTTGTTAAAGAAATATTGTCCACATATCGAGCAAGCGGAAACTTTTTTTTCCGACGGAGAAAACGGACTTTTTGACGCTAATTTAATGCTTAATATGAATTCTGCCGTTGAGAAGATTCGTTGTGCACAGGCGGAAAATAAAAAAATTTTAATATTTGGCGATTATGACGCGGACGGCATATCTGCGTCTGCAATTTTAACAAAGTATTTTACAAGTCAAAATATTGATAATTTTGTTTACTTGCCGAAACGCAGCGAAGGATACGGATTAAAAATCGAAACTCTTATGCGTTTACATAATGAGCACAAATTTGATTTAATCGTAACCGTAGATTGCGGTATTACGGCTATAGACGAAGTTGAGTTTGTTAAAAAAATTTTAAGAAAAGAAATAATAGTTACAGACCATCATGAACCGGGCGAGCGTATACCTGATTGTATATGTGTCAATCCTAAACTTGGTTATGTGTTTAGAGACTTATCCGGCTCAGGCGTTGCGTTGAAACTCGTACAAGCATTGTCTTCTGCAGAGACAGCAAAATTTTATTGCGATTTGGCAAGTATAGGCACGATTGGCGATATTATGCCGATGGAAAGCGAAAATAGGGCAATCGTCAAAATGGGTTGCAGACATATAAACAATTTAGGGCTTAAATCATTGCTTAAAGCAAATAAAATTGACCTAGGTAAAGTAGATTGCAATGCAATTGCAATGAAAGTGTGTCCTAAAATAAATGCCGCAGGCAGGATTGATGAGCCGACCGTTGCTTTGGAACTTTTGTTGGCTGAAAGCGAAGAGGTTGCCGCAACAAAAGTAAAAGCTTTAATGAGCGCAAATACGGAAAGACAGAAGCTTACTGAAATTGCATATGCTCAGGCTATCGAATATATAGAAAAAAATAATCTTACAGAACTTCCTGCTATATTTGTATACGGAGATAATTGGAAACACGGCATTTTAGGGCTTGTGGCAAATAAACTTGTTGAGAAGTATAAAGTTCCGGTTGGGGCGTTTATGCCGGACGGAGGCAATATTGTAGGCTCTTTACGCGCGCCTGAGGGTATTGATTTGTTTTCCGTTGTATCGCAACTTAAAAATTTGGTGTTAAAATTCGGCGGTCATAAAATGTCGGTCGGCGTTACGATTTTTAAGGATGCATTTAAATTATTTTATAAAAAAGTTATTGAAAATCTGTCAGAAACGGGCATTGAATCACCTGAAATATATTATGATGCGATATTTCGTTCTGATATTATTGAAAAGCGCTTTATCAATCAATTAAAAAGTTTTGAGCCGATTTTGCCAAATAATAAAGTCATCTTTTACGGCAAATTTTCAGTCAAAAGCCTTAATGTGTTTGGTAAAAATAAAAATTATATAAAAATTTTGACCGACAATAATTTTGAATTGAAAACGTTTGCTGATTGCACCGAAATCATTCCTGCATTGAAAACAAACTGTAATTTTGAATGCATCTTCACGGTGGAGTATGAAGATTTTTCCGCAAGATACGTAGGAAATATGATTGATATCAATATTTTAGATTCAATATCGTTTGACGATTTATATTTACGCAATTATTTGGATAAAGTCAGTTTTGAAAAACCTGAAATAGAAACAGAAACGATATCTGTAAGTCAGATTGAATATTTTGCGAAGGAAAGCAATTGTTGCTGTGTGTTCGGCAGTATGTTGGAATTTGAGAATATTGCGGCAAAAGCAGATTTTTCATCTTTCTACTTAAATTTTTTTGTGCCCAGACAAACGGAAAACACCGTACTGATTTCACCGATAAACACCGTTAATTTTTCAAAATTCAAAAACGTTATTTGTTTTAATCATTATGATTGCAAAATTGAAAAAATCGAAAACGTAGAAAATATTTTTTTGTGTAAAGATAAACTCAATATGCCTGCATATTTGTATGGTCAAAAAACAAACAGAGATGACTGTGTAAAAGTTTTTAGAGCAGTTATAAGAAATCTTCAACAGTGTATTGATATATACGATTTATATCTTAAATGCGGCGTGTTTGAATATACTTACGGAAATTTTTTATACATACTTAAAATATTTGAAGAATTAAAAATATTTACCGTTATTGAAAAACCGTTTTCTTTGGTGTATAATAAAGGAATAAAAGTCGTATTGACCGATTCTCGATTGTTTAATATGATTGCAAGCGATGCGACAAAATAGAAATAATATTTATGAAATATCAAGAACCTGCAGAAATTACAATTGAAAACTTAAAGTCGAAAATTAAGCATTATTATCCTAATGATGCTACACTTATTCTGCGCGCATTTAAGGTGGCGCAGGTAGCGCACGAAGGGCAGTTCCGTGCCTCGGGGCGTCCTTATATAACGCACCCGTGCGTTGTATGCGATATTTTAATTGATTTGGGGCTTGATGTTGCGACCTTGTGTGCGGCTTTGTTGCATGATACGGTAGAAGATACCGACATAACGGACAATCAACTGCGTGAAGAGTTTGGAGATGAAATTGCAAATTTAGTACAGGGGGTTACTAAACTCGATAAATTGCAGTTTGCCAGCAAAGAAGAAGAACAGGCGGAAAATATAAGAAAAATGCTTGTTGCTATGGCAAAAGACATCAGAGTAATTATTATCAAACTTGCCGATAGATTGCATAATATGCGTTCGTTACATTATCTTTCGCATGAACGGCAAATCGCAATGGCTAAGGAAACTATAGATATATTTGCTCCGTTGGCAGGCAGACTGGGTATTTCACAAATTAAATGTGAGTTGGAAGACTTATGTTTGAAATATCTGGACCCGGACGCATACGAATATTTAATGACCCATATCGTGATGAAGAAAGAAGAAAGACAGTCTTTGGTAGATACCGTTATATTCGAACTGTCTAAAATTCTTAAAGAATTGGGCGTAGAAGGAGAAATTTCAGGTAGGACAAAACACTTTTACAGCATATATAAGAAAATGAAAAATCAAGGCAAGAGCCTTGATGAAATCTACGACATGACGGCTGTGCGCGTTATAGTAGATTCGGTAAAAGACTGTTACAACGTTTTGGGGGCGATTCATGCCGTTTGGAAGCCTATTCCGGGCAGAATTAAAGATTATATTGCCGTACCTAAACCTAATATGTATCAATCGTTGCACACTACGGTAATAACAAATCTCGGTTCTCGATTTGAAATTCAAATCAGAACGAAAGAAATGCATAAAGTTGCGGAATACGGTATCGCTGCGCATTGGAAATACAAAGAAGGGGCTTTTGAAAAAGACGTCAATGATAAGATAAATTGGATAAACGAAGTCTTAACTTATGACGGCGAAAATAAAGACTCAAAAGAGTTTTTGGATTCAATAAAAAAAGACGTTTCTATCGGAAATGAAGTTTTTGTATTTACGCCGAAAGGTGAAGTAAAAACTTTGCAGGTCGGTGCAACAGCGCTTGATTTTGCCTATGCCGTTCATAGTGAAGTCGGCAATAAGTGCGTAGGTGCAAAGGTAAATTCCAAACTTGTGCCTCTCGGACATATTTTGGAAAACGGTGATATTGTAGAAATAAATACTTCTGCAAATTCTAAGGGGCCGTCCAGAGATTGGCTTAAAATTGTAGTTACTTCAAGTGCTAAAAGCAAAATACGACAGTTTTTTAAGCGAGAACTTAAAGAAGAAAACATCAAAAACGGCAAATCAATGCTTGAAAAAGAAGCAAGGCGCCGAGGTTTTACATGGTCGCAACTGATAGAACCAAAAGCATTGGAAACAGTGTTTAAGCGCTATATGTTTAACGACATAGATGAAATGTATGCATCAGTCGGCTATGGTAGTATTTCAACAAACCAAGTATTGCTTAAACTTGTAGACTATTATAAAAAGCACGTAGAAAAGGTTGTCATAGACGGCGAAGTTGTTTATAAACCAAAGCAGACAAGTAAGGCGAACAGCGTTATCATTAAAGGCTATGACGATTTGCTTATAAGATTTTCAAAGTGTTGTTCACCTGTACCGGGAGATAAAATTGTAGGTTATATTTCGCGCGGACGCGGCATAACGATTCATCTTGCGGATTGTCCTACGGTAAAACAGCTCGAAAAGGAACGCTTGGTTGAAGCAGAATGGTCTCAAACAAGGTCAAATGCAAGTTTTTCCGCAAGTTTACAGGTTCTTTGCGAGGATAAAGGGGCAGTATTTGCGGATTTGACTAAGATAATAACAAATCAAGATTTGCCAATATTGTCTTTTAACGCAAAAAAAGATAAAAATCATAATATCGTTGCAGTGTTTGCGGTAGAAATAAAAGACCATAAACAATTAAATCAATTGATAGAAAAAATAAGGGCGTATCCTAATACTCTGAACGTATTTAGGACGACTATATAGTATGAAACAGTTATATACCGTTGTTTGCGGAAGAATAGGCACTAATTGTTATATATTGACGGATGAAAATAAAGACGCCGTGATATTTGACGTACCGGATTCTTCAGGTGAAAAAATTGCAAAATTTTGTGAAGACGAGCAACTGAAACCATTGGCAGTTTTGTTGACTCACGGGCATTTTGACCATTGCGGCGGTGCTTTTGATTTTTTGTGTAAATATTCTGTGCCCGTGTATGGAAATAAAGAGGATTTTGATTTGGCAAGTCGCGCGTCAAAAAACAGGTTTAGGATTTCTGCAAAAGACTGCACAATTACAAATTTTGTTGCCGACGGAGATTGTATCGAAATCAATAATTTCAAAATAAACGTAATGCATACACCGGGGCACACGATGGGTAGCGTATGTTACTTTGTTGATGATTTAATGTTTTCGGGTGATACGTTATTTCACGGTGATATAGGAAGAACTGATTTCGCTGAAAGCAACCAGTCTGAAATGATTGAGAGCTTAAGAAAAATTAAAAGCATAAATACAGATTTTGCCGTATATCCCGGTCATGAAGAAAGTACTGCTTTATTTGAAGAAAAGAAAAATAATAGTTATTTGAAGAATGAAACTTTATATTGAAAGTGAATTTTTTGCCGATATTGCAGATGTGGTAAGGCAATATTTTCCAAATGAAAAATTAGAAAAATCTGAGACTTATGAAAATTGTCGGCTTAGTTTTTTTGCCATAAAAAGCACAGATAAAGAAAAATATACTTGCAAATTTGACGATTTTGAATATACTAATGAAATTGTTTTATCCGACACTTGGACAAATATAGTAAAAAAACGGTTTACAAAAAGATATACCAAACTTTGTGTTTATAAATGTCTTGCTACAGTGTTAAATAAAAAACTTGCGTGGGGTGCATTGACGGGAATAAGACCTACGAAATTGGCTTATGAACTGAAACATGACGGCTATGACGTCAAGAAAGAGTTTGCAAATACCTTTCTTGTTTCAAACAATAAAACTGCTTTAGTTGAAGATATTTTGAAAGAACAAGAAAGTTTGATTAACAGAGATGATACTTACGCCGATTTTTATATCAATATACCGTTTTGTGTAAGTAAGTGCAGTTATTGTTCTTTTGTAAGCGGTGATATCAACAAACAGAAACAATTTGTTGCGCCTTATGTTGAAACATTGTGCAAAGAAATAGAAGAAACGCAAAAAATTGCAAAACAAGGCAAGTATAATCTTAATCATTTATATATCGGCGGCGGCACTCCGACGTCGCTTTCACGAAAAGATTTGGAAAAGATTTTGTCTTCTGTAAAATTTAAGCCAACTGAGTTTACGGTTGAAGCGGGAAGACCCGATACGATTGACGAAGATAAACTAAAACTTTTTAAGGACTTTGGCGTAAACAGAATTTCGGTGAATCCGCAGACTTTTTCGCAAATTACGTTGGATTTAATCAACAGAAAGCATACTATTTCTGACATATATAATAAATTTAACCTTGTAAGGCAATATGATTTTCAAATAAATATGGATTTGATTGCGGGGCTACCGTCGGAAGATTTGGAAGTGTTTTGCCATAGTGTAGATTGTGCGTTGGATTTGATGCCGGAAAATCTTACCATACATACGCTTGCATTGAAGTCTGGCTCGGTATTAAAAGAAGAAAGCAAAGTTGCGGAAAATGAAAAAGAGATAGAAAAAATGCTTAATTATGCTCAAAGCAGGGCAAGCGAATGCGGATATAAGCCTTATTATATGTACCGACAAAAATATATGATAGGCAATTTTGAAAACGTAGGTTATTGTTTGAAAGGCTGTCAATGTAAATATAACATAGATATGATGGAAGAAACGGCAAATATATTTGCTTGTGGGGCAAATGCAATTTCCAAGAGGGTTTTTCATAATCAAAACCGAATAGAAAGGGCTGCAAACGTAAAAGATTTTACTAATTATATATCGCGCATTGACGAAATGATTGAAAGAAAAAAGTTGTTGTTTATAGACTGAAAATATGCAATAAAGAAATAAAACTATAACAGCAATTAAAGAATCATGATAAAATTATAGTAATAAATGGAGAGAATACAAAAATTATGGACTTACAATTAAAATCAGAAGAAAAGGCTTACTCACCGGCACAAAAACCTAAAAAGTGGAAAACAAGAGTTATTGCACTTGCAACCCTTCTCGCCTCCTCAGCATTTATGTTTGCAGGTTGCTTAGGTGATGGAACTCCACAAAAACCAAACAACCCAAACAACTCTACAAACCCACCGGTTACTACACCTGTTGAACCATCAAATCCTTCAACCCCATCTACTCCATCAAATCCAACTACTCCAACTGACCCTACACCAGAAAATCCAGACACCCCAAACCCACCGGCACAAGAATGGAAAGTTGAAGAGCATATCACAGAACTTATGAATAAACTTGAGCCTACACTTAACTTGTTGGCTTTAAGAACAAATAACAATGCACAATTAAAAGAAGTAAAAAGAATTTGGCTTGCAAAATCTGAAGGCTCAAATATTATTGATTCTGTTGGTGCAGTTTTCACTGCTACACAAGGAAGTAATGAATGGTTAGATGTTTCAGAGCTTAAACTCCCTGTTACAAAAGATTTGACTTATCAAGACATTTGTGAAAATGGTTTAACTTATGCACAAAAAAACACCTCTGTTAAAACACAATATTTTAATAATGCAGTAAGATCAACAGAAAGTCAATATCAAGCTACTGCAGAAACAGTTTTATCTCAAACTTTTGGCTCTGATTATACAAACTCTGACTGGTCTTGCTGGAAAATGGGAACAGGTCCACAAGGAGATAATCACACAATAGTTATATTGAATGACAATAAAATTGAAGAACAGTTGATTACTGTTTATCATGCTTATGGTGTTGGAGTTGCTGAAGCAGTAGAACAAAATTTTAAAGGTAAAGAGCCTTCAAGTTCAACATATAGAGTTGTTTCAACTAAAGAGGTTGAAATCCCTTCAGATGCATTAGATATTCAAAAATTATTAGAGAAGAACACCGTGCTTGAATTGAGTTTTTAAAAAAAGATAGGCAAATGCCTATCTTTTTTGTTACTTTTACAAAAAGAATAAAGAAAGAAAAAAGTTGTTGTTTATAGACTGAAAATCAGTTTACAAAAATAAACGTTTGTGATATTCTTTTCAAGTACCAAAGGCTTAGTTTGACGAATCTCCGCCGTCGTACTCGGTTTTTGGCGAATTTTATGTATGGAGGAAAAACAAAAATGGAACAAATCAGTAAGTCGGAAATTATTGCAAAATTCGGACGCAAAGAAGGCGACACGGGTTCGCCTGAAGTTCAAATAGCGCTTTTAACTGCAAGAATCAATCATTTGACGGAACACTTGAAAGTCAACAAAAAAGACCACCACTCGAGACGCGGTCTTTTGCAAATGGTTGGTAAAAGACGCGGCCTTCTCGATTATTTGAAGAGCACCGACCTTGAAAAATACAGAAAGATTATTGCTGAACTTGAACTCAGAAAATAAAACAGCGGCGGAATATCATTTTCCGCCCATTTTTTATAAATATCGGTAGTTGGTAGGAGAGAGAAAATGACAAAATTTAAGAAAAACGAATGTCAAATAGGAAGCAGAAAGTATTTTGTTTTCGAAACCGAAATCGGCGGCAAAACTTTGTCTGTCGAAATCGGCAAATATGCTGAGCAAGCGAACGGTTCGTGCATAGTGCGTATGGGTGAAACCGCAGTTATGGTAAATGCGACGCTTGCAAAAACACAAAGACCGGGGATTGATTTTTTTCCTTTAGGTGTTGATTTTGAAGAAAAAATGTATTCCGTCGGTAAAATTCCTGGCGGATTCAAAAAGAGGGAAGGCAGACCGAGCGACAAGGCAATTTTGGTGTCGCGCCTTATTGACCGTCCTATAAGACCGCTTTTTCCTAAGGGATTTTTTAACGATGTAAGCGTTGTTGCTACGGCAATGTCGGTTGACGGGGATAATTCTCCCGAAGTATTGGCAATGATAGGTTCATCCATTGCGTTGACAATTTCAGATATTCCGTTTGCAGGACCTACAGGCAGTGTGGCAGTCGGTATCGTTGACGGGCAATACGTTATCAATCCTGACGCAAAACAAAGAGAAAAAAGCACCTTGGCTTTGAACTTGGCAGGAACAAAAGATGCTATTATGATGGTAGAAGCCGGCTCTAAGGAAATTTCAGAGGAAGAGATGCTTGGAGCAATTTTGTTTGGTCATGAAGAAATCAAAAAAGAGTGTGAATTTATCGAAAAGATAAGAAAAGAGGTAGGTAAGGAAAAAATCGTACCTGTACTTAATTTGGTACCTGAAGACATTAAAGCGGAAATTAAAGCCTATGCAAGCGAAATGCTTGATAAAGCGCTCGATACTTTTGACCGTGCCGAAAGACAAAGGAATGAAGATGAAGTAAACGAAAAAGTTACCGCTTATTATGAGGAGACAAATCCGGATTACGTTCAATATGTCGGTGACGCTTTGTATGCGCTTACAAAAGAAAAAGTAAGGGCAAAAATCATTAACCACGGTATAAGACCTGACGGCAGAAAAACCGACCAAATAAGAGAAATTTGGTGTGAAGCGGGAATTTTACCTAGAGTTCACGGTACCGGTGTGTTTACAAGGGGAATGACGCAAGTTATTACTACAGCAACTTTGGGAACTATTTCCGATGTTCAAAAACTTGAAGGATTGGACGACGATACCTTTAAGAGATATATGCATCATTACAATATGCCTGGTTATTCTACAGGTGAAGCAAAGCCTTTGCGTTCACCCGGCAGAAGAGAAATCGGACACGGCGCACTTGCTGAAAGAGCACTTGAACCAGTTATTCCTAGCGAAGAAGAATTTCCTTATGCCATCCGCACTGTTTCGGAAGTCGTAAGCAGTAACGGTTCTACTTCTCAGGCAAGCATATGCGGTTCGACTTTGGCGCTTATGGATGCAGGTGTTCCTATTAAGGCACCTGTTGCAGGTATCGCGATGGGGCTTATGAAAGACGAAGAACAAAATAAAGTTGCAATACTTTCGGATATACAAGGTTTGGAAGATTTTCTTGGGGATATGGACTTCAAAGTTGCAGGTACCAAAAAAGGTATTACGGCAATTCAAATGGACATCAAAATTAAGGGTATTGACAGAAATATTCTCGAAACCGCTTTGGAACAGGCAAGAAAAGGCAGATTATTTATTTTGGATAAAATGGCAGAAGTTCTTTCTGAACCGAGAAAAGAGTTGTCAAAATATGCGCCTAAGATTATTTCGTTTGATATCAACCCTGAAAAGATAAAGGAAGTTATCGGCAGCGGCGGAAAGGTCATCAACAAGATTATAGAGCAAACCGGTGTAAAAATTGATATAACAGACGAAGGCCGCGTATTTATTGCGACAGCTGATGCGGAAATGTCTGCAAAAGCAAAAGCATTGGTGTTGAGCATTGCCAAAGACCCTGAAATCGGTGATGAATATACAGGCAACGTTGTTCGCATAATGGACTTCGGTGCATTTGTAGAACTTGCGCCAGGTAAGGACGGAATGATTCACATTTCCAAACTTGCAAAAGAGCGAGTCGAAAAAGTAACTGACGTCGTCAATATAGGAGATACGGTAAAAGTAAAAGTAATAAAAATCGATGAGAAAGGACGAATCGATTTGAAACTTGTCAAAAAGGTTAAATAAAGTAAAAATCCCGACTGAGTAAGTCGGGATTTTTTTTATTCATAGATAGCGTCAAAAAAACATAAATATTTTTGAGGTTATTTATGAAAAAAATCAACGAAAAATTATTTGTAAATGTCTTTGCTAATGTTATAATATGTTTGGTAATCGTTGCTGTGTTTTCTTTTAGTTTGGCAGGCGATATATTTACCACAGTCAGTGCGGAAAATGAAAAACCGATTTATAAAGGCAACGAAGAAAATAACAACGTCAGTTTGATGTTTAACGTTTATCAAGGTACCGAATATATAGAAGGCATTTTGGATACCTTGAACAAGCACGATGCAAAAGCAACGTTTTTTATCGGCGGAATTTGGGCAAGCAAAAACAATGATATGCTAAAAACAATTTACGACAGCGGAAACGAGATTGGCAACCACGGTTATTTGCATCTGGACCAAAATAAAATTACGCTTGATAAAAATATTCAGGAAATAAGTTTATGTCATGATTTGGTAAAGCAAATTACCGGTTATGAAATGAATTTGTTTGCACCGCCAAGCGGAGCATTTTCTTCAAACACATTGATTGCAGCCAGAGATTTAAATTACAGAACTATAATGTGGTCTAAAGATACTATAGACTGGAGAGACCATGACAGCAGTTTGATTTTTAAGCGTGCGACAAAAAACTTGTCCAACGGTGATTTGGTCTTAATGCATCCGACAAAAGATACGTTGAAAGCGCTTGACGACATTTTGACGGAAATTGAAAAACAAGGGTTTAAGGTTGTTTCTGTAAGTGAAAACTTAAACTGAAAAGGAGATTTATGGAATACATTAAAAAATATGAAAACGGTTTGAAAGTGGTAGTAAAAGAGATGCCGAGTTTTTACTCTTTGACAGTCGGCTTTTGCGTTGGCGTAGGAAGTTGTCTTGAAGATAAAACAAACAACGGTTTTTCGCATTTTATAGAACATATGATGTTTAAGGGCACTCAAAAGCGTTCTGCGCGTGAAATATCAGAGTCGATAGACAGAATAGGCGGGCAAATAAATGCCTTTACGTCAAAAGATATGACTTGTTATTACGCAAGAGTTGCGTCTGAGTATGCGGAACATTCTGTGGAAATATTAAGCGATATGCTGCTTAATTCTTTATTTGACGAAACGGAAATGGATAGAGAAAGAAAAGTTATTTTGGAAGAAATAACTATGGGCGACGACGAACCTGACGAAGTCTGCCACGATTTGCTTGCAGAGGCGATTTTTGGTAATGTCGGCGTTGGACAAGTCATAATAGGACCGAAAGAGCGTATTTCAAAAGCAACAAGACAAGATTTGATGAATTTTATTGACAAATATTACACCACTCAAAACATTACGGTGGCGTTTGCCGGTAATATAAAATTTGAAGACGCGTGCGCGTATGTGGAAAAATATTTTCTTAATAAATTGGATAATGGTCACAGCATTGCGAAATTGCAAGAACAAAAATATTATTCCAACTATTTAACAAAAGTTAAAGACGTCGAGCAGGCGCATATAAGCATTGGGTTTAAGGGCATTCCGTTGGACGGAAAAGATGCATCGGCATATGCAATCTTTACAAGTATATTTGGCAGCGGAATGTCAAGCAGGCTTTTTCAGAAAATAAGGGAAGAATATGGCATGGCATATACAGTATATGCTTATCCGTCTTATTACGTAAATAACGGGTATTTGGAAATATATGCGGGCACTAACCCGAAAAATATAGAAAAAGTAATAGAATTGATAAAAACGGAAATCGACAAAATTGTCAAAGACGGAATTACCGACGAAGAGTTTGAAAGAGGCAAGTCGCAACTTAAAGGCGGCGTATTGCTCTCTCAGGAAAACAGCAGCGTAGTTATGACTAATTTGGGAAAATACTGCCTACTTTTAGATAAGAAGTATACGGTGGAAGAAAAAATAAATTCTATAAATGCAGTTTCAAAATCTCAAGTTGAAAGCATAATGAGAAAAGTTCTGGACAGAAAATCTGCGTCAATGGCAATTGTGTCAAAAACTCAACCGGCTAAAGATTTACTGGAAAAATTTAAGGCGTAATTTAACTTGTAAAACAGTTGAAAATATGCTATTATTTACATTAAGGTAAAGGTAAAGTTTGATGAGAAACAAAAGCATAAAAAATCAGTCAATCGATATCAAAAAAGCAATAGGTACGGCAATGATAATTGTCAGTGCTTTTTTGTTGCTGTGTTTAATAACCAGAAGTGCGCTTTTGGGAATAGTCGGCAAGGCCATATCCGATTTCTTTTTAGGGGTTTTCGGTATAGTTTCGTATGCGCTTATGTTGGGTATACTTGTTGCAGGCATTATGGTAGTTATGAATCGTAAAGTAATATTGCCTAAATTGCAAATTGCAAATTTTGCGATAATGTTTTTTGCAATAACCTTACTTATACACGCGATAACTTCTGCGCACAGCGCTGTTGCAAACAGTTTTTCCGCATATCTTTCCGCTTGTTACGATTTTTCTGCAATGACGACGTTCGGTGGAGCGTTCGGCGGACTTTTTCTGTGGCCGCTTTGTAATGCAATAACTATATTCGGAGCATATATATTTATCTTGGCATTGTTAATTTTAACCGTGTTTATTTGCGCCGAGTATTTCTTTAAGATTTCAAATATGCAAATCGAAAGGACTGCAAGGTTTGTTAAGAAAGACATAACCAAAGAATCTTTCATTCAACCGCAATATCCTAAAAACAAACTTTTTGTTGCGACAATAAATGAAAGTCAACCTAAAATAGTTGTTCAGCCGCAACCAAAAGTTAATAAAGCGTATAATGAACTTTATAACGAAAGACTGAGCGATAATTCTATTTCTTATGAGTTGCCGGAGCCTAGGGGGGCGTCTTCCGCGCATGAGCAATTATTTGGTGATTATTGGCAAAAGAGCGAATATCAGTCAACTTCATCTCGTCCTTCCGCGATGCCTAGTCGGTCATATACGAAAGATTATGAAATACATTCTTCTATACCTAAAAATAATGACAATATTCTTTCTGCGCCTATGTCTACGTTTAATAAGCCGTTTGACGAACCGCCTGCAATTTTGCACGGAGACGACCAATACACAGGCGATACGTTCAATATAAAACAGACGGACGAATTTTTGGCGGAGAAAAAGCCTGCAAAAAGAACAAAAAAAGAAACTGCAAAAAAAGACTTGTACGCGCTTAAGGGCAATAATATGCAAGCGGACGAAACTTTGCCGCCTATCGTAAACGGCGAAGAAGTTTCCGCACAATTAAAGAAAAAAGAAGTTTATGAGCAATTTAACAGCACGAACGGCATCAGTAATTGCATTAACAACGTTGCAGAACAGAAAAAGGAAGAACCGATTGTTGCGCCTAAACCGACTTATTCGCCTGCTGTAAACAAAAACGAAACTGCTACTACGCAAAGCGCTTATAAGCCGAGCGCTTCTCCGATTTCACCTGCGCCGTTTGTTAAGGTGGAAGATAAGTCGAGCGAAACGGTTGCTTATACTGAAAATAAAGAAATGGAAAGAGTTACCGTAGATGAGCCGATTTATGAAGTGGATTTACTTGACGACAAAGAACTTGAAGATATTTCCATTGCAGAAGCAATAACCGAGCCTAAATATGACGAAATAGAACTTGAAAAAGAAGAACCTGTAAAATTTATAGAAAAGCCGTTTTTGAATAAAAACAGCAATGAAAAGGGCTTTCAGGTCGGTTTTGCCGCAGCGGTGGGTGATGACAAGAAGGAAGAAAAACCTGTCCACAAATATGAAAAATACGTGCCGCCTGTTCTTCAGCTTTTGGACGATGCGGCGTTTGACCCTAATGTGGTAAATGAAGACTATGAAGCAATCGGCAAAAATATTGAGCAGTTGCTTGCACAGTTTAAGGTTGAGTCGACACTTGTAAACATTATTCACGGACCTACCGTTACCAGATATGAATATCAAATCGCTTCGGGCATTTCCGTCAAGCGCGTAACAAGTCTTGCGGACGACATTTCTATGGTGGTGGCATCAAAATCCTCTGTTCGCATAGAAGCGCCGAACGCCAAAGTTGCAAAAGTGCCGCTGCGCTCTGTGTTGGAGTCTGCGGATTTTCAAAATTCAAGCCATGCATTGACTTTTGCGTTGGGTATAGACATCGGCGGACAAAAAATCGTTGCGGATTTAGCGGATATGCCGCACTTGCTTATTGCAGGCTCAACCGGTCAAGGCAAAAGCGTTTGTATGAACTCATTGATAATAAGTTTATTGTATAAGTACGGACCTGAAGATTTACGCTTTATTCTAGTAGACCCTAAACGAGTTGAATTTTCGGTTTACAACAAGTTGCCTCATTTAATGATAAACGACATTATCTGCGAGCCGGAAAAAGCAATAAGCGCGTTTAATTGGCTCATCAAAGAAATGGAACGTCGTTTTACGCTTTTTGCAGAGTACGGCGTAAGAGATATAAAAGGCTACAATTTGGCAATAGATACGGAAACTACGCAAAAACTGCCGAGAATTGTTTTGGTGGTAGACGAAGTTGCAGATTTGATGCAGTACAATAAGAGCGAAATAGAGCAGCGTATACAGAAATTGGCGCAGAAAGCGCGTGCGGCGGGCATTCATCTTGTAATGGCTACGCAAAGACCTAGTGTAGATATAATCACAGGTGTTATTAAAGCAAACTTCCCTGCAAGAATTGCACTTCGAGTTACAACGGCTGCCGATTCTAAAACAATATTGGCACAAGGCGGCCCTGAAAAATTGCTTGGTAAAGGCGATATGTTCTTCCAAACTGCAAATATGTCAGACCCGCTGCGTTTGCAGGGCGCGCTGATAACCGATGATGAAGTTAAAGAAGTAGTAAACTTTATCGCCGCAAATAACGAATGCTATTTTGACGAAGAGGTTGCAACTGCAATAATGAAGGCAAAGCAGGCTAGTTCAAACGGCGGCGGAGATGACGATGACTTAGATGATTTGTTCTACGACGCGTTAAAATATGTTATCGATACCGGTTCAGCTTCGATTTCGATGTTGCAAAGAAGGTTCAGCATAGGTTACAACCGCGCTGGCAGGCTTATACAAGATATGGAAGAAAAGCATTTTGTAAGTCAGTTTGAAGGCGCAAAACCAAGGCAAGTGCTTATTACTGCGGAAGAGTACGAGCAACTTTTTAACGAACAATGAAAGTAGGATTAGTGTCGCTCGGTTGCGATAAAAACAGAGTTGATTCTGAAATTATGTTATACAATTTGCAAAAGGACGGGTTTGAAATCACAGGCAATCCGTCCGACGCAGATGTGATAATAGTAAACACTTGCGCCTTTATAGAATCGGCGCGAAAAGAATCTATCGATGCCGTTTTTGATATGGTAAAATATAAAAACGGCAAGTGTAAAAAACTCATAATGACAGGCTGTATGCCGCAAAAATTTATCAACGAATTGTTTGATGAGTTTACGGAAGTTGACGGTTTTTTGGGTACAAACGATTATGCCGATATCGGGGCTTTTATAAAAACGCTGGACAAACGTTGTTATAAAGTTTCGCCAAACACTTCAAGAATAGAAGAGGGCAACAGAATTGTTACTACGGGCGGTCATTTTGCTTACCTGCGTGTTGCCGACGGTTGCGATAATTTCTGTACATATTGTCTAATTCCGTCTATACGCGGCAAATATCGTTCCAGAAAGATAGAAAACATTGTTGAAGAAGCAAAGCGGCTTGTCAAAAACGGCACAAGAGAATTGATTTTGATTGCGCAGGATTTGACAAAATACGGCTATGATTTATACGGTGACATCAAACTCGTACAGCTGTTGCAACAACTGTCTGAAATTGAAAATCTTAAGTGGATTAGACTGTTATATTGCTATCCGGAATTGATTTCCGACGAGTTGATTGACGAAATTGCAAATAACAAAAAAATTGCAAAATACATAGATATTCCTTTGCAACACAGTCAAGATAAAATTCTTAAACTTATGGGGCGAAAGTCCACACGCGGTCAACTTGAAACGTTATTTAATAAACTGCGCGACAAGGTGCCGGATATATCAATTCGTTCGACTTTTATTTTAGGTTTTCCTAATGAAAGTCAAGAAGACTTTGAAGGACTTAAAGACTTTGTAAAAAAACAACGGTTAAACAACGTAGGTTTCTTTACCTATTCGCAAGAAGACGGTACTGCTGCGGCAAAAATGTCCGGACAAGTGGATGAAGAAATAAAAGCAAACAGACTTAAAATTTTGGCAGACGTACAATATGACGTCGTATTAAAAAACAATGCAAAGTTAATCGGAAAAAATTTGCAAGTCGTTATCGATGATATTGTGAAAAAATCCAACGACGGTTATATATATAATTGTCGCAGTCAATATAATGCGCCGGATATTGACAGTTGTATTTATGTAAAGTCAAGTAAAAAGTTGAATGTCGGCGAGTTTATTGAGGTAAAAATTACCGAAATTGTCGATTATGACTTAAAGGGGGAAGAATTATGAATTTACCTAACAAATTATCGCTTTTGAGAATAATTTTAGTACCTGTAATGGCAATCGTATTTTTGCTTGATTTTGCATATGCGCCGTTGATTGCCGTGGGTATTTTTATTATTGCCGCTTTGACGGACTTTTTTGACGGTCGTATCGCAAGAAAATATAATATGGTTACCGATTTGGGTAAGCTGCTTGACCCGATTGCCGACAAACTGTTGATTTTGTTCGCATTGTTTTTGGTTGTAGACGCAGGGCTTATTCCTTTTGGCTACGGTGCATTTTGCGGCGGAATAATTATAGGCAGAGAGTTGCTTATAAGCGGCGTAAGACAAATTGCTGCAGGCAAAGGATTGATTATTCAAGCAAATATATACGGCAAAATTAAAACGTTTGTGCAAGATATTGCTTTGCCGTTTACAATGCTATTAAAAATGCAGGATACTATCGTTAACGGCATTTCGCAAACTTTTTTTGACGTTTATCAAATTGTTTGTTGGTCATTGTTGGGTATTGCGACTTTGTTGACTATCATTTCAGGTATTATATATTTAGTGCAAAACAAAAGCGTTTTTGCTTAAAAAGTTATGAAAGTATCTATAATTGCGTTTAATTGTTCAGACAGTCTGGATTTTATTTACGGCAAACTTAAAGAAAGCGATTGCGAGATATCAACGTGTCTCATCGGCGAGCAGTCAAAAGAAAAAATTCAAGAAATGTCTGATATTGCAGAAAGAGACGGAGAACTTATATTTTATATAGGCGGTTTAGGAGGCTCTGTCAAAGATATTCTAAAAGAAGAATTGTCTCAAAGATATGCCGTAAATTTGGTTTATACACAAAAAGCGCAGGAATTTTTTATTCAATATGCAAAGATAGAGGCAAAATCTATGCCGCCTGCGCACGTACAGGAACGACTTTTAAGTTTTCCAGAGGGGTTTGATTGTTTCCCTAATGCATATGGGTACGAACTTGCCGCATACGGCAGATTTATGGGTAAAGAGATAATTTTATTGCCTGACAATTTGTCCGAGTGCAAGTATATTTATAGTCAATATTTATATAAATATTTTGCTAAAAAAGAAGGCAAGAATAGTCAGACTTTCACATACAAAGTGTTTGGTTTGAGAAAAGATGAAATCGAAGAAAAATTAACGCCGTTTAATAAAAAAAGTTTCAAAATTTCGATTTCTGTAGATTTGTCGACAGATGCCAAAATTACTATAGTATGCAATAAAGTTTCGCAAAGCACTATGGACGAAATGAATGCATATATTCTTAATGCTTTTAAGGAAAACTTGTATTCCGTAGATGATTTTTCGTTAAGTCAAGTTGCCGTTGACTTGTTAAAATTGTATAAACACCGTCTTTCCGTAGCGGAATCTTTGACCGGCGGTGAAATTGCTGCAAGCATAGTTGACGTCGTAGGTGCAAGCGACGTATTGTTTGAAGGCTGTACGACTTATTCAAATCAAGCAAAACAATCTAGATTGCTTGTCAAGCAACAGACGTTGTCTCAACACGGAGCGGTAAGTCATGAAACTGCTTATGAAATGGGTACGGGCTTGCTAAAAACTTCGGATTGTGATATTGTGTTGGCGACAACGGGTATAGCAGGTCCCGGCGGTGCAACGGAAACAAAACCGGTTGGTCTTACTTATATTGCTGTCGGCGACGTCAAAGGGATACATATACATAGATTTGTATTTTCCGGTGATAGAAATTCCGTAAGGAAAAAAGCGACGGATACTGCGTTATTTTTATTGATAAAGTTTATTAAAAAGCGTAAATAAAAAAAGAGGTTTACTATGAATGAAGAAAAGCAAAAGAATTTAGACCAAGCCATTTCACAAATCGAAAAGCAATTCGGTAAAGGTTCTATAATGAAACTTGGAGATGCTGCAAATATAAGAAACATAGATGTTATACCTACCGGTTGTTTGACTCTTGATTTGGCTTTGGGCATCGGCGGTGTTCCGCGTGGCAGAGTTGTTGAAATTTACGGTCCGGAGTCATCGGGTAAAACAACTTTGGCATTACATATAATTGCCGAAGCGCAAAAGAAAAACGGAGTTGTCGCATTTATAGACGCCGAGCATGCTTTAGACCCGACTTATGCGGAGAGACTTGGTGTCAATCTTCATAATTTATATGTTTCGCAACCTGATACGGGCGAGCAAGCGCTCGACATTACAGAGCAGCTGGTTAGAAGTGCCGCTATTGACGTTATTGTAATCGACTCCGTTGCAGCACTTACTCCTAAGGCTGAAATCGACGGTGAAATGGGCGATTCGCATATGGGGTTGCAAGCAAGGCTTATGTCGCAAGCATTAAGAAAACTGACGGGTATAATAAACAAGTCAAACACTTGCTTGATTTTTATCAACCAACTTAGAGACAAAGTCGGTGTAATGTTCGGTTCACCGGAAACCACAACGGGCGGCAAGGCTTTGAAGTTTTATGCAAGCATAAGGCTTGACGTAAGAAGGGTAGACCAAGTAAAAGACGGCACAAATATAATCGGCAACAGAACAAGAGTGAAAGTGGTAAAAAACAAACTCGCTCCGCCATTTAGAGTTGCAGAGTTTGACATTGTGTACGGTCAAGGTGTAAGTCAAACCGGTTGCATACTTGATTTAGCAATAGAAAACGGCATTATAGAAAAGAGCGGCTCTTGGTTTTCATACAATGACGGCAAAATTGCACAGGGTAAGGAAAACGCCAAAGCTTACTTAGCAAATAACCCTGAAATTATGTTGGAAGTGGAAATAAAAATAAAAAAGAAACTCGGGTTAATTAAAGATGACGAAGCAGAAAATGCTTAAAATTAAAGCCACCTGTTAAGGTGGTTTTATTTTTTGTAAAAAAATTTTCGGTTGGGGTTGACAGTATATAGTAAATTAGATAAAATAATATACGGTATATAGTATTTTTCTGCAGATTTTACAGAAATATTAATATAAATGTGCCAAATAGGGAGGAATTCATGGTAGATATGCTATGCTTTTTGTTTCTCCAAAATGGTGTTGACGTATGGCTGACCGTAGTATTGGCGGTCGTTGGTTTACTCGTCGGTGGTCTTATAGGCTTTTTTATAAAACATTTTATTGTAAAAAACAAGATAGGCAACGCGAATAACGTAGCGCAAACTATTATCGAAGAAGCAAACTTAGAAGCAAAAACATTAAAAAAAGAAGCAATAATCGAAGCGAAAGAAGAGGTTTTGAAGTTAAAGACGGAATCTGAAAGGGAAATTAAAGAAAGAAGAAACGAGATTCAAAAGCAGGAAGTCCGTCTGATTCAAAAAGAAGAGAACCTTGACAAAAAGGAAGCTTCTGCCGAAAAGAAGCAAGAGGCGCTTGAACAGCAGCAAAAGAACTTGAAAGCGCAACAAGAGCAGCTTAATAAAAGACAGGCGGAATTAGATAAGGCAAACGATAAAGTTGTTGAGGAGTTGGAAAAAGTTTCTTTAATGTCAAAAGAAGAAGCAAAGCAACTTTTGATTGACTCAATTACGGCGGATGCAAGAAAAGATGCCGCAAACATCGTGCGTGAAATTGAAAATGATGCAAAAGAAAACGGTGAAAAGAAAGCACGTGAAATCATCAGCACCGTTATTCAACGCTGTGCGGCAGACCAAGTATCTGAAATGACCGTTACAACTATTCCGTTGCCGAATGACGATATGAAGGGCAGAATAATCGGCAGGGAAGGCAGAAATATTCGTGCGTTGGAAAATGCAACTGGAATTGATATTATTATCGATGACACGCCGGAAGTGGTTATAGCGTCGGGATTTGACCCTGTAAGACGCCATATTGCATCTAAAGCAATAGAAAAACTTATTACCGATGGTCGTATTCATCCAGCAAGAATAGAAGAGACGGTTGAAAAAGTAAAGAAGGAAGTTGAGCAAACTATTAAAGAGGCAGGCGAAGCTGCTGTTTACGACGTTGGTTTGTTTGGTATTCATCCTGAACTTGTAAAAACGCTCGGCAGATTGAAATTCAGAACAAGTTATGGTCAAAACGTTTTGAACCATTCTATAGAAGTTGCGCACATAGCAGGTATGATGGCTGCTGAATTGGGTGTTGACGTAACTTTGGCAAAGAGAGCGGGGTTGTTGCACGATATAGGTAAAGCGGTTGACCACGAAGTGGAAGGCACGCATATCGAAATAGGTGCCGACCTTGCAAAAAAATATAAAGAAAGCAAAGACGTTGTAAATGCCATTATGGCGCATCACGGCGACGTGGAACCAACAACTGTTGAGGCAGTGTTGGTTGCTGCCGCAGATGCTATTTCAGGCGCAAGACCGGGTGCAAGGCGCGAAACGATTGAGGCATACGTTAAAAGACTTGAAAAACTTGAAGAAATTTGCAATTCTTTCAACGGTGTCAGCAAAACTTATGCAGTGCAAGCCGGCAGGGAAATTCGTGTTATTGTAAAGCCTGAGGTAGTTAACGACGCATCAACGCTTTTGTTGGCAAAAGACATTGCAAGAAAAATTGAAAGCGAAATGGAATATCCGGGACAAATTAAAGTCAACGTTATAAGGGAAACCCGCAGCGTTGAATTTGCAAAATAATATTAAAAATAAGGCGGTTTTGGAGCCGCCTTTTTTCTTGAAAAATGACTTCAATTATGTTATTATACAATCAGTAAATAGGCGGGGATGAAATTATGACTGACAGATATGAAAATCCGTTGATAACAAGATATGCAAGCAAAGAAATGAGTTATATTTTTTCCGATGACAAAAAGTTTTCAACTTGGCGTAAGTTGTGGATTGCATTGGCAGAGTCGGAAATGGAGTTGGGGATTGACGTAATAAGTCAAGAGCAAATTGACGAAATGAAAGCGCATATCTATGATATAAATTATGACGTGGCAAATGAGCGTGAAAAACAAGTAAGGCACGACGTAATGGCGCACGTTTATGCATATTCGCAACTTTGCCCTAAGGCAGCGCCTATAATTCATTTGGGCGCAACAAGTTGTTACGTCACGGATAATGCCGACGTTATCAATATACACGAAGCCTTGCTACTCGTAAAAAAGAAGTTGGTAAATACAATAGACAAGTTGTCTGCTTTTGCATTGAAATATAAAGATATGCCGACATTAGGTTTTACGCATCTTCAGCCTGCGCAGTTGACAACCGTTGGTAAGCGTGCCACGTTATGGACTTATGAGCTTATTTTAGATTATTATAATTTAGAATTTTTAATTTCGCAAACAAGGCTTCGCGGGGTAAAAGGAACGACCGGCACACAAGCAAGTTTCTTAAACTTATTTGACGGAGACCATGCTAAAGTTAAAAAACTTGAAAAGTTGGTTGTAAAAAAACTCGGTTTTGACAATGCCTTTGCCGTTACCGGACAAACGTATACAAGAAAATACGATAGCAACGTGTTGAACGTTTTGAGCGGAATTGCCCAAAGTGCATCAAAATTTGCAAACGATATAAGAATTTTGCAGAGCATAAAAGAGGTTGAAGAGCCGTTTGAAAAATCGCAAATTGGTTCGTCCGCAATGGCATATAAACGCAATCCTATGCGTTGCGAGAGAATAACGGCGTTGTCTCGTTACGTTATGAGTTTACCTACAAATACTGCATTTACTTCTGCAACTCAATGGATGGAAAGAACGCTTGATGACTCTGCAAACAGAAGAATTGTAATAGGACAAGCATTTTTGGCTATTGATGCGGTTTTGAACTTGTATATGAACGTTTCTGAAAATCTTGTAGTAAATGATAAAGTTATAGAAAAACACATAAAAGAAGAATTACCGTTTATGGCAACGGAAAATATTATGATGGCTTGCGTAAAAGCAGGAGGCAACAGACAGGAATTGCACGAAAAAATCAGAGAATTGTCAATGCAGGCATCATATGCCGTCAAAAAAGAAGGCAAGCCGTGCAACTTGATAGAGTTAATAAAAAACGACAATGCGTTTGCTGCAATAAAAAATGATATTGATTCTATGATAAATCCTAATGATTTTGTTGGTAGAAGTCCGCAGCAAGTAATTGACTTTGTTGAATGTGAAGTAAAGCCTATTATAGAAAAAAATAAAAAAGAACTTGGCGCGACCGTAATAATAGAAGTGTAAAAAGTCCGCTTATGCGGATTTTTTTATTAAATAAATAAATTTTATATGAGTAAAGAATAACAATTTATAATCTAAAAAATATCACATTTAACATTGTACAATAGGGCGATGTTGCAAATTTATAAAAATTAAAGTTGCAAACAGAAAATGGATTTTTTATTAAAAAAGCAGACTAGCAAACAGAAATAAAAAACAGCCTCGGCAATATACCGAAACTGTTTGGCAGGGGAGACGCGATTCGAACACGCAACCTACGGTTTTGGAGACCGCTACTCTACCGTTGAGCCACTCCCCTAAAACAACAACATTATATACAAAAATAAAAAAATAGTCAAATTAAATAATGTAAAATAATGAGGTAAAAATGTTTAAGTACGAAATAGGTTTTATAGGCGGGGGAAATATGGCATCTGCTATGATAGAAAGGTTTGTAGAATCAAAAGTCATTGCTCCTGAAAAAATCTTGGTCTGCGACAAAAATGCTTGTAAATTAGATAAATTCAATAGTATAAATTGTGCTGTTACGTTTGAAGTTGAAAGAGTAATTAAAGAATGTAAAATATCTTTTATTGCCGTAAAGCCGCAAGCATTTAACGCATTGAAAGATATTTTTGAAGATAACGTCAAATCTGAAGTCATAATTTCGATTATGGCAGGTAAAACCAAGGCGTCAATAAAAGAAGTTGTTGGCAACGATTATTCTTCCATAGTGCGTTTAATGCCAAATTTAGCGTGCAGATATGGCGAGGGAGTTACGTTGGCAGAACTTTCTTCGATATGCGATAGTGAAAAGGCTAATATAAAAAAATTGCTTAGCGCATTAGGTTTGATTATGGAAATCGAAGAAAAAGATTTTAATTTTTGTTCGGCAGTAAGCGGTTGCGGTCCGGCATTTTTCTTTGAATATTTTAAGTATTTTTTTGATGTATGTATGGAATATGGCATTGATTCAAAAAGTGCAAGAGAAATGGTATTGCAAACTGCGCTAGGTTCCGCTAAATTGGCTTTGTCAAAATGTGATTCGTTTGAGCAACTTATTGCAAGCGTATGTTCCAAGGGCGGTTCAACCATAGAAGGTATAAAAGTTTTGGAACAATCGGATATGTGTAATGTTGTTAATAATGCGGTTTATGCAAGTAAAAACAGAAACGACGAGTTGGAGAGGTTTTGAATTGTGAAAAAAGTTCTGGTTTATACTGACGGAGCGTGTTCAGGAAACCCGGGTGTAGGCGGCTGGGGCATAGTTTTAATTTATAACGGTTGCGAAAAAGAGTGTGCGGGGTATGATAAATTGACAACAAACAATAGGATGGAATTGTTTGCTGTAATTATGGGGTTAAAATCATTAAAAGAAGCATGCGAAGTGGAAGTATATACAGATTCTGCATATGTTGCAAATGCTTTTAATAAAAACTGGATTCAAAAATGGCAGAAAAACGATTGGAAGTCATCAGGTAAGGGTGCAGTTAAAAATCAAGACCTTTGGCAAATGTTGTTGCAGGAACTTGAAAGACATAAAGTAACGTTTGTAAAAGTAAAAGGGCATTCTGACAATAAATATAATAACCGATGCGATGAATTGGCAAGAGGGCAAATAACTTTATATAAAAAATCAGTTGAAACTATTGACGCTTAGAAATTAAAAACAACATCGAAATGTACTGTAATTAATTAAAAAAATCAGTCGTTTGACTGATTTTTTTAATTATAAAATTGTTTGTGTTTTAGATAAAAATTATATAAACACTCTGATATAACCAACATAAGGATTGTTATTTCTGGAATTAAAAATTTATATGTCAGCTCGGTTCTGTCAGAAAAATCTATTCTGAACATCAATAAATCAACACATATAATTAACGCACTGCAAAAAATAAATATAATAACTTTTTTCAGCACAGAATGTCTGAATTTATGTGTCGGTTTAACTCTTACATTAGGTTTGGTTAAATAAACGTATGTAAAATATAAAGGTACCAATAAAAAACAAGCCGCAACAATCCCAATAATTGCTATATTTGCACTTGCTCCGCAAATAAGCCATGACAGTCCTAATAAAATATAAAATATACATAGCGTTGACCAAGCTGTAATGCAGTTTATTTTATTTCTAATCAGCATAGGTACGGCTCTGTATTGCGATGTAGCGGTGTTGTAAAATCTTATACGGTAGCCTTCTTTTGATAAATTATCTGCTGTTTCGGTAATAGACAGACTTTCAAAACAAGACTCGTCATAATTTGCGGCTTGTGGTGTAATTTGGGAAACTTTTTCATCTGTATTGATTATTTGTTCGCCCAATAAACTTCCTAAAATTACTTTATATTGATTTTCTTGATGTGTTTCTGCAACTTCATATGACTGTTGCTGTATTTTTGTGATTTGTTCTGGCGGCGTATCAAGATAAATGTTTCTTGCTATTGTATCAAAGTTTGTGTCAGCAACTTTAGATTTTTCTATTTGCGTATGTTTTTGTTGCGGTGCAAATTTTTCATCGCAATCGGTAATTCGAAGTAAATCTTCACCATTGTTGAAAACAATAGTGGGCTCGATTTCGGCAGGGATTTCTTTATCATATTTAATAAATTCTGTGCTTGCAAAAAGTTCTTGCGAGCGTTCGATAATAGGGGTGTTGCCAAAATCTTCTTCCGTATTTTCTTCTGTTGAGTTGCTTATATAAGATAAATCAACTTGTTCGCTTTTGTTGAGATTTGTTACTTCAATATCAAAATTGACAGAAGTATTAGCATCATCATTTATTAAACGTGAGTCTTTATCAACTGAGGATTTTTCATCGGTTGTTTCAGTTAATTTCATCAACTGTTCAAATAACAACTGATTTTCTTTTTCATTATTAAAATCTTTTTTTGTGTGGCGTTTCCTTTGTGACGATTTTGTGCCTAAAAATAAATTATCTTCCGGAACATATTCCGGCAGTTCGTCAGTAGGTTCGGCAACTAAGCTGTCTAAAATATTTCTATGAAAATTCCATTCGGACATATATCTTTCGCAAGCAATTTTTCCCGCACGCGTTAATTTGAAGTATTTTCTTCTGCCGCCAAAAGATTCGTCTCCCCAATAAGACTCTACAAGTTCTTGTTCTTGAAGTCGTTTTAGATAAGTGTATAAAGTGGGCTGCTTGATTTCATACTTATTTTCGGTTTTTTCTTTAATTTCTTTTGCAATTTCATAGCCGTATTTATCGCCGTTATATAGTGCGTTAAGTATTATGGTTTCAATGTTTCCCTTCAAAAATTTGAAATTCTTATCCATATTTTATATAATAACAAACTAAATTAAATAAGTCAATAAATCATAAAAAAATCATATATTTACAATATTATTTTTAACATAATATATTGATTTTCTATAAAAACTTAAAATATAACATTGTTTTTAATGTGAATGTGATACAATTTTTATATGATAAACTATTTTGAGGCAGATAGAAGAACTATAAAGATTGAAGTAACCAACAAGGCTGAAGTAAATGTATATTATCCTAAGTCTACATCAATTAAAAATGCACAAAATTTTGTGATAAAAAAACAGGCGTGGATTGAAAAAAAACGGCGAGAAATTTTATGTAATATATCAAATAATGCAGATATTTTTGATTTTAAGTCAATACTTTTGCTTGGTGAAAAAATTGAAATAACGTATGAAGATATCAATAAAATTACCTTAATAAATAGGGTATTAGTGGCTCCTAAACACATGGAAAAAGATACAAATGCATTAAAAAAGGGGCTAAAAGCCTTTATTTCAAAATTTGCAGCAGAGCTGTTGCCGCAATGCATGTCATATTTTGCTGAAATCATAGGCAAGTCGCCGGCTAAAATTGCAATTTCGCACCCAAGAAGCATGTGGGGTTCGTGTAATGACAGAAAAGAAATACGGCTAAATGCAAAACTTGTTATGTTGCCAAAGGAATTGATGGAATACGTAGTTATTCATGAATTATGCCACTTAAAAGAGCTTAATCATTCTGAAATATTTTGGCGCGAAGTTAATAAATTTTGTGATGCAAGTAATTGCCGAAAGCAGCTTAAAGAGTACAATTATCTGATAACTTTATTTTAATGGGGCAAAATTATAAAATGCATATTTATTCGCAAAACAATACTTTTGCGAATAAATATGCCAAAATTAAGGCGATACTTTAGAATTGTAAAAAATTTTTGCAAAATTTGATATATCGTGATAAAATTTATTTATGCAGCAAAAGAAAATATCCAAAGATTATTTTTCTGAGAGAAATTATAACAATCTACAGAAACTTAATAAAATCATATTTGAAGATTTGCCTGATTTTGCCGGCGAGTTTTTTATTGGAATAGAAAATAGAACTACGCCTTTGACCAGACTGAATTATGCGTATGATTTACGGATTTTTTTCGACTATTTGCTTAAAGAAATTCCGTTATATAGTAAATATTCTTCCGTAAAAGATATTACGCTGGAAGATTTGAATAAGTTGACTACACGCGATTTAGAGCGTTATTTAAGTTATCTTTCATTTTATACCCCGCCAAAACATAATGACGATGACGTGTTAAAAAATACTGAGCGCGGTAAAGCAAGAAAATTATCTTCTGTCAGAGCGTTTTTTAAGTACTATTTCAAAAAAGATAAATTATCTTCAAATATTGCGGCAAACGTTGATACACCAAAACTGCATGATAAAGAAATAATCAGGCTTGAATCTGATGAAGTTGAAAATTTACTTCATGAAGTAGAAAAAGGTTCTTTCCCTTCTGCCAGGCAAAATGCATTTAAGGAAAAGACTCAACTTAGAGATTATGCAATGATTTCTTTATTTTTAGGTACAGGCATTCGTATAAGTGAATGCGTCGGCTTAAATGTTGACGATATAGATTTAAGAAATAAAAGTTTTGTCGTTACCAGAAAAGGCGGAAATCGTGTTGTGCTTTATTTTTCAGACGAAGTCGAACTGGCGTTATGTGCCTATATGGAAAGTCGTTGCACGGATGATAAAATTCCACCGGGTGAACGCGCCCTATTTTTGTCGTTACAGAAAAAGCGCATAACCGTTCGCGCTGTCGAGAATATTGTTAAAAAATATGCATTGCAAGTTACTCCGTTAAAAAAAATTACTCCGCATAAGTTGCGCAGCACTTTCGGCACGGAATTGTATCGCGCTACAGGCGATATTTATGTTGTGGCAGACGTTTTGGGGCATAGCGATGTCAATACTACAAAGAAGCACTATGCTGCTATAAGCGAAGATATAAGACGAGAAGCGTCTACAAAAGTAAAATTACATAAAAGTGATGAATAGATTTTGTTTATTAAATTAAAATTAAATTTCCCAAAATGCAAACAAATGTTTGCATTTTTTATATTTATATTTTATAATTTACTTATGACAGATAAAAAAATAGAAATGAATAATAAACTAAACGCAGTTTTGGAGTTTATTAAAACATATGCTACCGATTTTGGGTATCCTCCGTCTGTTCGTGAAATCTGTAAAGAACTGAATATCAGCTCCACTGCAACCGTTTATTATTATATAAACAAATTGCAACAACGCGGTGATATTTCAAAATCTCCGCAAAAGAATCGAGCATTGGAAGTTAAAAATTTTCAAAATACCGACGAGCGATATCAAGATGTGCCTCTTATCGGGCGCGTTCATGCAGGAAACTTGACTTTTGCAGAAGAAAACTTGGATGAAATTTATTCTTTTTCAGACAATTTATTTGGCGCTAAAGACTTGTTTATGTTAACTGTTGTCGGTGAAAGTATGGTAGATGCAGGTATTAATGACGGTGATATGGTTGTGGTTAAAAAACAACAAACAGCAAATAACGGTCAAATAGTTGTAGCGCTGGTTAATGATGAAGCCACTGTAAAAAGATTTTATAAAAAAAATAATTATTTCCTTTTACATCCTGAAAATAAAGAATTTGACGATATTGTTGTTTTGAAATTGGATATTTTGGGTGTTGTAGTTGGGTTAGTAAGAAAATTCAGATAAATAAAAAAAGAGCGGATTTTTTCGCTCTTCTTTTTTACAGAAGATTTAGTTTTTTTATGCAATATTCTAAAGCGAGTTTGGCGTGCTCGAAACTTAAGCCGCCTTGTAAATATGCAATATACGGTTCTTTTATGGGAGAGTCGCAACTTAACTCGATTGACGCACCTTGTACAAAACATCCTGCGGCCATTATTACTTGATCGTTGTACCCGGGCATATCCCATGGATATGGCGTTGCAAAACTATCAACAGGAGAAGCGTATTGTATTGTCTGACAAAATTTTATAAGTTGTTCTTTGTCATTAAATTTAATTGAACAGATAATGTCATTGTATTTTTCTTTTGATTTCGGAAGTGTTTCAAAACCTAGTTTTGAAAGTGCGTGAGAAAATAAAAGTCCCCCTTTTATTGCTTGTGCAACGGTATGCGGCGATTGATACAATCCTTGGTAAAAATATTGATAGCCGCTTATATATGAACCTACTTCCATACCGATTGACGGCGCTGTCAATCGATTAGCTGCTAAATCTACGAAAGTTGATTTTCCCGCAATATATCCTCCTGTAGGCGCAAGTCCTCCACCTATGTTTTTTATCATAGATCCTGCCATTAAATCAGCGCCTATGGAAACGGGTTCTTTTATGTCTATAAATTCTCCGTAACAATTATCCACAAAAACTACTGTGTCAGGACTTATTTTTTTTATTAGACAACATGCTTTTTTTATTTGATGAGTTGTAAGCGGAAGCCTGTTGCAATATCCGCGTGAACGCTGCATAAAGATGAATTTTACTTTATTTGCAGTTAAATATTTTTCTATTTTTGTGTAATCAAAATCGTTATTAACTAATTCGATTTCATCGTAATTTATGTTAAAATCTTTTAATGAGCCTATATTTGAGCCTTTTATGACGTCTTCCAGTGTGTCATAAACAGGGCCCGAAATACTTAATAGCGTTTCGGTTGGTCTGAGTATGCCGAACAGGCAAAGCGATATTGCGTGGGTGCCTGAAACGATGTTTGGAGAGAATAGCGCTTTTTCACATTCAAATACTTCCGCAAAAATTTCACATAAAGTATCTCTGCCTACGTCATCGTAGCCATAGCCGCTTGTACCTGCAAAATGTCTTAAAGCTACTTTATTATTTTGAAAGGCATTATGAACCTTCTTGAAGTTTTGAAAGGCAATATCATCTACTTCTTGAAAATTATTTGTTAATTCTTCTTCACATTCTTTTATAAATTTTGTAATTTTATCCATAATTTTATCCGTATGCCATTACTATTAGTGAAATAATATAATTAAGTTTAATTATTTTTGATTGTAAATCTCTAAAATTTGACGAATTAATTCGTTAGTACTTAGTGTTGCGTCAAGCCAAAAAGCATCCATTTTTTTATAAAACGTTATTTGTCTTTTTGCATAGTTTCTGCTATGTTGTTTAATCAATTCGATTGATTGGCTCAAGTCGCACTCGCCGTTAAAATAAGCAATCAATTCTTTATACCCTATGCCTTGCAAACTTTGTGAATTAGGCGGAATTGTTTTATAAATAGAATATACTTCGTCAACTAAACCTTTTTCAAGCATTTTATCAACACGCATATTTATTCTATTATATAAATCTTCTCTACTTCTGTTTAGTACAAATAGTTTATAGGAATATCTTGGTTTTTGCTTGTTTTGTCCGGAAGATTTGGTTCTGCCTGTTGTATAATAAATTTCTAATGCGCGTAAAACCTTCTTGATGTCATTTGGGTGAATGATTTCCGCAGATTGTGGGTCAATATCGTGCAAAAGAGAAAACATATAGTCGTTTCCTTTCTTATCCTTTAATTGTATAAGGTTTTCGCGTACCTTGCATGTATCAAGGCCTTCTTCAAAATCAAATTGATATAATAAATTTTTGAAGAAAAAACCTGTTCCGCCAACAATTAACGGAATTAAATTTCGCTTATCAAAATCTTGCAAAATTTTTTCGGCTTCTTTTTTGAATAAATAACTGCTGAAAGATTCATTCGGATTTACAATATCAATTAGATGATGCTTTACTATTGATTGCTCCTCTTTTGTTGGCTTTGCCGTTCCAATGTCAAAACCTTTGTATATCTGCATAGAATCTGCGGAAATGATTTCTGTATTTAATTTCTGTGCAAGTTCTAAAGCCAATCGACTTTTTCCGACTGCTGTCGGACCTAGAATGCCTAATATTGGTTTCATATCAAAATACTCGTTTGAACCATTTTTCTATCTCGCGTTTGGTTATTTTTACTATAACCGGCCGACCGTGCGGGCAACGCAAAGTGTCTGATTTATCTAAATTCTTCTTTAATTGTTCTATATCGTCAGGTAGTAGTTTATTGCCGGCTTTTACTGCTGCTTTACATGCTGCTTTTGCGATTTTTTCTTTTATAAACTTTATATCAATTTTTTCGGTGCTCAAATTTTCAAGAAAACTGTTTGCAAATTGCTCTAAATCTGCATTGGCAAACATTAGCGGCACTTCGGAAATTTTGAACGAAGATGAACCGAATTCTTCAATCATAAAACCGCAATCTTGAATTTTTGTTATATTTTTTAAGATAAATTCTCTTTCGTCCGGCTTTGCGTTAAAAATATACGGTATCAAAAGCGCTTGTTTTATATTCTTATTTTTATCAAAATTTAACATAAATTCATCATACAGCATCATTTCGTGTGCGGCATGCTGGTCAACAAAATATAAGTTGTCTTGATTTTGAATTATTATATAAGTATCAAATGCGGTTCCTATGGTTATGCTTTCCTCAAAAAATATTTTTGTTGTTTCTTGTTCAACGTAAATATCCTCCTTATTGTCATTTTGTAAAGTAAACTCTGGCGCTGACAATTTTGGTGAAATGAAAGACTGTTGCGGCCGCAAAAAACTCTTGAAAAATTCTTTTTCACTGTCAAATGGTAATTTTGTTTCGACATTATTTTTTAAGGATAATGATTCTTCATTATTAATTATTGCTTGACTCTGTTTAATATTGTTTTGACTATTTGACAATTCTATTTCAGGCATAGATTTATTGTCATGGTCCAAAATCTCTTTTACCGGAATATAAACTGCATAAAAAACGCTTTGAGAATCTTCAAACTTCACTTCCAGTTTATTTGGGTGAACGTTTACGTCAACTTTTTCAGGCGGCAGTTTTACGTTAAGTACAAAAAACGGGTATGCTCTTGTGGTAAGATATCTATCAAATGCTCTTTGCACTGCTGTACAAACAGTATTGTTATTAACGTATCTGCCATTGACGATTACTGTTTGATATGTTCTGTTTGGTTTTGTAAAATTCTTGTCACCTATGTAGCCGCATACTTCTATATCTTTATAAAACCAATTTATTTTTTTACAACTTGAAAGAGTATTTTTGTCATAAACAGCAAAAATTGCAGATTCCAAACCTGTGCCCTGTGAATTGTATATGATGTTGCTGTTTGAAGCGTATTTAATTGCAATGTCAGGATTTGCCAAAATCAAGCGTTGAACTAAATTTGTAATTTCGGCAGTTTCACCTGAAGGTTTTTTTAAGAATTTTTTGCGAGCAGGAGTATTGAAAAATAAATCCGAAATTTTGATACTAGTGCCTATAGGCGCACCTATAATATCTTTGAAAGTTTTACATCCCCCTTCCAGCATCAATTTCGTACCGAATTCATCAGATTTGGTTTTTGTAATGATTTCAACTTTTGTTACTGCGGCAATACTGGATAATGCTTCGCCTCTGAAACCTAAAGTTGATATTTTTTCCAAATCGGTTTCATTTGATATTTTGCTTGTCGCGTGGTTCAGAAAGGCAGTTTCAACGCTGTCGCATTCTATACCGCAACCGTCGTCAATAACTTGTATTGTTGTAAGTCCGCCGTTTTCCACGTAAATTTCCAACTTTTTTGCGCCTGCGTCAATAGAGTTTTCAACTAATTCTTTGACAATAGATGCAGGGCGTTCGACAACCTCTCCTGCAGCTATTTTGTTATAAACAGAACTTTGTAATACATTTATTTTTGCCATAGTAAAATTTAATCCTTAGCTAAATCAATCAAGTCTGATAAAATGCCAAAAGCTTCCAGCGGTGAGCATTTATTTAAGTCAATTTCTTTTAGGACTCGAATGACTTTTTGTGCTTGTTTAATGCTTCTATCGTTATTAGGCGGTTGTGAATTATTTATATTGAAAGTAATATCTGCCGTTTCAAGTCTTTCTAAAATTGTACGCGCATTTTCAATTACTTCGTTTTTAATGCCTGCAAGTGCCGCAACTTCGATACCAAAACTTTTATTTGCCCCGCCGCGTGCTATTTTACGCAAAAATATAATAGAATTGTTAAACTCTTTAACGCAAATTTTGTAGTTCTTGACGCCTTCTATTTTTCCTTCCAGTTCGGTTAATTCATGATAATGAGTTGCAAAAAGAGTTTTTGCTTTTATTTTTTGAGAAATATATTCCATAACTGCCCAAGCAATGCTTAATCCGTCAAACGTTGCCGTACCCCTTCCGACTTCGTCAAGAACGATAAGACTTTTTTCTGTGGCGTTGTTGAGAATAGTTGCTACTTCCGACATTTCTACCATAAAAGTACTTTGCTTGAAAGTTAAATCGTCGTTGGCACCTACACGCGTAAAAATCTTATCTATTATTGAAATTTGCGCTTGTTTTGCTGGCACAAAACAACCGATGTGCCCCATATAGGCAATTAAGGCAACTTGACGCATAAACGTGCTTTTGCCGGCCATATTTGGTCCTGTTAAAATCATTGTACGATTTTCTCCGTTATCAAGCAAAACGTCATTAGGGACGAATTTTTCGTCTTTCAAAAATTTTTCCACTACGGGATGTCGGCCGTTTTCTATATAAAGTCTGTCGTTTTTTACAAATGACGGTTTGCAATAGTTGTTTTCCACCGCAACAACAGCAAAAGACACTAAGCAGTCTAATTGTGCAATAGAATCTGCAATTGCTTGCAATGGTCTTATATGCGCTTTTAATTGCTGTAAAATGTCGGCGTATAGGTCTTTTTCGATTTTTAGTCCCTTGTCGTGAGAGGTTAATATATCGTTTTCCAAAACTTTAAGTTCGTCATTGATATATCTCTCCGAATTGGAAATTGTTTGCTTTCTGACGTAATCAAGCGGAACTAAATTTTTGTAAGAATTAGTTACTTCGTAATAGTAACCGAAGACTCTGTTAAACCCGATTTTTAAGTTTTTTATACCTGTTTTTTCTCTTTGTTTTGCTTCGAGTTCATTTATAAGTCTGACGCCGTTTTCTGATAAATTGCGACATTCGTCCAAATTGGCATTGTAACCTGTTTTTATGTAGCCGCCGTCTCTCATATTTGTGGGAGCGTCATCGTCTATTGCATCGTTTAACAGTTTTTCTATTAAATCGAGACAAGGCATCTCTCTGTCTAAATTTTGCAAGTAAGAGTTTGTGCAATTAGAAATAACGCTTTTAATTTGCGGAATGCTGCCGAGCGACTGGCGCAATGCAATGCAGTCTTTAGGCATTAAACTCCCATAAGCGATTTTTGTAGTAATTCTCTCCAAATCCTTAACAGATTGCAAATGTTCTCTCAAATTTTCGCGTAACAGAAAATTTTTTATTAGTTCTTCGACGGCATCAAGACGATAATTTATTTGTGAAATATCTTGCAACGGTTGTTCCATCCAGTGGTTTAACAAACGACTGCCCATTGCAGTTTTTGTTTTGTTTAACAGCCAATATAGTGAACCGCGTTTTTTTCTGTCGTGAGATGATACAAAAAGTTCGAGATGACTTTTTGCATTTGCATCAAGCAACATATACTGCGCCGTATCTATAAATTTAATATTTTTCAAGTGAATTAAGGAAATTTTTTGTGTTTCATTGATGTATTTAAGCAAATTTCCTGATGCGCAGACAGAAGAATTATTTACAAATTCTTTATTTTTAGCAGAAAAATTATTAAATTGCGCTTTCAATAATTTTTCCGCTTGGGAAACTGTTAAATCACAATTTTCATAGTTTACAAATTTAGGAATAATATTTTGTTTAATATAAGAACTTTCATTCAGTTTACAAGAACGTTTGTTGCATAATACTTCTTTAATATTTAGTGAAATTAAATGTTCAAAGAGTTTGGATATGCAATATTCCCCCTCAAAAACAGTTGTGTAAATTTCTCCTGTTGAAATATCTGCCCAAGTAACGGCACAGTCTTTGTCAGAAGTGTAAATGCTGGCAATGTAATTATTTGTATTATCTTCAAGCATTTCGCTTTCTGCTATAGTGCCCGGTGTAATAACACGTATGACACCGCGTTCGACAAGACCTTTTGACGCTTGCGGGTCGGTAAGTTGCTCGCATATTGCTACTTTATGTCCTGTAGAAACCAATTTTGCTATATAATTTTCCGCCGCGTGAAACGGAATTCCGCACATTGGCGCCCGTTCTGTTTCTCCGCAATTTTTTCCGGTTAAAACTAAATCTAATACTTCGCTTGCAGTAATTGCATCTTCATAAAACATTTCGTAAAAATCGCCTAAACGGTAAAGCAAAATGCAATCTTTGTACTGTTCTTTTGTGATTAGATATTGTCTCATCATTGGTGATAAAGCCATATTTTATTCTACCTCAATAACCTCGCCCCAAAGCGTTGCCGTCGTACCCTTAACAATTTTTACTTTAACAAATTTATTCATAATATCACAGTCGCTTTTGAAGTTTACAAGTCTTCCGCAATCTGTTCTACCGCAATAAGTGTTTTGATATTTATCGTTTTTCCCTTCGGTCAAGATTTCAAATGTGTTGCTGATATACTTTATGTTTTCTTGTCTTGTAATTTTGTTTTGCAATTCTATAAGTTGTTTAATGCGTTTCTTTTTTTCTTCTTGCGGTACTATGTTTGTCATATTATACCCAATAGTACCTTTTCTTTTAGAATATACAAAACAAAAAGCGCTTGAAAATCTGCATTTTTCAACTAAATCCAAAGTATCAAGAAAATCTTGTTCAGTTTCACCGTTAAAGCCGACCATAATATCGGTTGTAATGCCTACAGACGGAATACGCTCTTTTATTTTATTTACCAATTTGATATATGCTTCTCTTGTATATTTGCGGTTCATCGCACGTAATACCGCCGTGGAGCCTGATTGCACGGGAAGATGAATATGTTTGCATATCTTTGCATTTGAAGCAATTGCTTCAATTACTTCGTCGGTAAAATCCTTAGGGTGAGACGTCATAAAGCGCAACCTAAACTTTCCGTCTATTTTGGCAAGTTCATTGAGTAATTTTGCAAACGTTGTTTCGTCGTTTAAGTCGTTTCCGTAAGAATTTACATTTTGTCCCAACAAAGTGATTTCTTTGTAACCGGCTGAGACTAACGATTGGACCTCTTCTTTTATGGAATTCAAACTTCTGCTGCGTTCTCTGCCGCGTACGTACGGAACAATGCAGTAAGTGCAAAAATTATTGCAGCCGTAAATAATATTTACCCACGCATTTGGCATGCTTGTTCTTGTAACTGGCAAATTGTCATTTATATATCCGTCTGTTTGCTCAACGTTTATTTTTGTATTTTGTTGAGAAATTAAGTAATTTTCAAGGTCTGAAATATTGTGTGTGCCTAAAATATAATCCACGTAAGGATATTTTTTTAGAATTTCATTTCCTTTGCCTTCTTGTTGAGTCATGCAGCCGCACAAAATAATTTTAAGATTTGGTTTGCTCTTTTTTAACTTTTTTATAGAACCGATATGCCCCATTATCTTTTGCTCTGCGGTTTCGCGTATGCAACAAGTGTTAAATACAATAACATCGGCAAAATTAAAATCTTCCGTTGGTTTATAATTTAATTTTGTCAGTATTCCGGCAAGTTTTTCTGACTCATGGATGTTCATTTGACATCCGTAAGTTTTTATATAGTAATATTTTTCCATTTTTATAATTTTATCATTTATTGATAAATTTGACAATTAAATAAATAATTGCAAAGTTTTGATTAAAACTAATTATGATATGAAAAAAACAAAATCACGTGTTTTGAAGATTTTTATAGGTATAATACTAGCGGTATTTTTGTCTTTTACTGCAGCTTTTTTGTATTTTTATATCCCTTCTTTAAGTGTGCGATTGGATGAAACAAGATTAACAGACGACATAATAAACGTTGCATTATATGATAATCAAAATATAAAACTAAAAAACTCTGATATATTTGCATCTGGCGAATATATCCAAAATGAAGAGATACCGGAATTTGTAAAAGATTGTTTTGTATATATTGAAGATAAACGTTTTTATGAGCATGACGGCATAGATAGATATAGAATGGCGGGTGCTATTGTCGAAAACATCAAAGCAATGCGTTTTAAGGAAGGTGCTTCCACTATTACTCAGCAACTTATAAAAAACACTCATCTAAGCAATGAAAAAAACTTTACCAGAAAATTGTCTGAAATAAGACTGGCGCAAGAATTAGAGACGAAATATTCAAAAGATAAAATTTTGGAAATGTATCTTAACTCGGTATATTTCGGTAATAATGTTTATGGCATTACCAAAGCAGCGAAGTATTATTTTGATAAAACAGTGCAGGATTTGACTTTGGAAGAAGGCGCGGTATTGGCTGGCATGATAAATGCTCCAAGCGTTTATTGCCCTAACAAAAACCCTGAAAAATGTCTTGCAAGAAGAAATATTGTGCTAAAAGCATTGTTGGACAATGAAAAAATTACTCCCGAGGTTTTTGACGTTGCCGTTGCACAAGAACTTGACACGTCTAAAATCGGTTTGAAATCGCTTGATGAAAAATCATACGCAGATATGGTTATGACGGAAGCAAGTGAAATTTTGGGCTTAAATTATTTACAACTGAAACATGCAGACGTGAAAATATATACTTACTTAAATAAAGATAAACAAAATGCTTTGGTTAAATCATTGCAAAGTGTTGATGCAAAAACACTGTCGGGAAATGACGCTCAAAAAATGGCAATATCGTTAGATAATCAAACAGGCGGTGTAGAAGCATTTTATGCAAGTATGGCAAGCAATCCTTTTTATATTACCAGACAAGTAGGTTCCGTTGCTAAACCATTGGTTGCATTGGCCCCGTCGTTTGAGCAACATCTAATTACCCCAGCTACTATGATTTTAGATGAACAAACCGATTTCGGCGGATATGCGCCAAGTAACGTCGGCGAAAAATATGACGGGTGGCTTACCGTAAGAAACGCAATTGCAAAAAGTAAAAACGTACCCGCTGTCAAATTGCTTAATGCGCTAAACAGAGATAAAGTTAAAACTAATTTGACTGATATTGGTTTTTTAACAGATGATGACAATGTTAATCTTAATATGGCATTGGGTGTTTTTGACTCAGGATTGACAATAAAACAATTGGCGCAAGGATACATGACTCTTGCCAATGACGGAATTTTTCAAAATGCCGAATTTATAAGAAAAATTGAAGATTCTCAAGGAAGAGTTTTATACAAAAGAGAAAATGAAACAAAAAAAGTTTTTGCAGAAGATACCGCCTATTTAACTACAGACGTTTTGAAGGACGTGGTGTCTTTTGGTACGGCGAAAAGTTTTGACGTAGATATTCCTTTAGCAGGAAAAACAGGTACTGTGGGGAAAAAGAATTGCCCAAACAATAGCGATGCCCTATTCTGTTCTTATACTCCAAAGGAAACGACGGTATTTTGGGTGTTTTCAGATTATGACGATTTGTTGTCTGAAGAAATTACCGGTTCTTCTGCGCCTGTAAATTTGGCAAATAGCTATTATGCCGATATTTATAAGAATAATAATGCGGTTGATTTTAGTATGCCTAAGACAGTAACAAAACTAAAAATAGATAAAATAACGTTGGAAAACAGCGGTAAAATATTAATTGCAAATAATTATATTCCTAAGAGTGAAACAACGGAAGAAATATTTTCCGTATTTAATATGCCGACGAAAGTTACAAAAAGAAATATACCACAGCAAAAACAAGAAATAAAAGAAGAAAATTCTCAAGAATTTTTCAAGAATTTTTTCGATACGTTAATCAAGCGCCAATATTTAGGCGCTTGAAATTTATAATCGTATTTTTTCTATTCCGTTAATTGCTTCCTCAATTAATTTATCGATTTCTAATTTTTCTTCTGCCTTTTTAACTACCGACAATTTTGGTTTAGTTGCAGGTCGTTTAGGTAGAAATACCGTGCAGCAGTCTTCATATGGCAAAATAGAAGTTTCGTATGTATCTATTTTTTGCGCAATATCAATTATGTCCATTTTATCAAATCCGATTAACGGACGGAATACCGGCATAGAAACGACGTCGTTGGTTGCGTTTATACTGTCTAAAGTTTGGCTTGCCACTTGTCCGAGGCTCTCTCCTGTGATTAATGCTTTTGCTGATATGCTGTTAGCCAGTTTCTCTGCAATACGCATCATAAAGCGGCGCATAATAGTTATCATAAATTCTTCCGGACAGTTTTCGTGAATTTTTACTTGAATATCTGTAAAAGGAACGACGTATACGTCCATATGCCCAGTATAGTCTGTTAATAACGATGCTAATTTTAAGACTTTTTCTTTTGCTTGTGTACTTGTAAACGGATAACTGTGAAAATGTATTGCGGAAATGGAAAGTCCCCGTTTTGCCATCATATAGCCGGCAACAGGGCTGTCTATTCCGCCCGATAAAAGCAAAAGACCGTTTCCGCTGCAACCAACAGGCAGTCCCCCCGCGCACGGTATGCTGTCTAAAAAAACAAACGTTTTTTTAGATTCTCTTACGTCGACGTAGATTATATGTTCAGGGTTATGTAAGTCTACGCGCAAATCCTTAAATTTATCTAAAAGTCGTCCCCCGAGTTCTGCTGCAATTTCGTAAGATTTAAGTGGAAACGTTTTATCGGCGCGATTGCACTCGACTTTGAAACTTCCGCTTTTTATACCAAGTTGAAAAGTTGCACTGGCAATATCATCTATATTGCTGTTTATGACATAACAAACGCTTAAAGAATGTATTCCGAATACCTTTTTTAAGGAATCAATAATATTTTGCTCATATGATTCGTCATAATCAGAAATTATATATCTTCCGTAAGTTTTTTTGAATTGATAATTATATCTCTTTAATGAACTTTTAATGTTTTCTATCAATAAATTTTCAAAAAAATATCTATTATTGCCTTTCAAGTGAATTTCGGAGTATCTCAAAATTATAGCTTTTTCCATTATTTTCGTTCTCCTACAAGTTTTCTCAATTCATTGACAGATTTGCACAAAGCAATGCCAAGCTCTTTTACCTCTTCTTCTATATTGTATTTACAAAAGCAAATTCTTATTATGCCCTCAGCGTAATCTGCCGATAGTCCAATGGCGGACGCAACCCTGCTGTAAATTGACTTTGAGTTACAGGCCGAGCCGTTACCGACAAAAAATCCGTGCTGTTCGAGAATGTGCACGATAACTTCGGATTTAATGTCTTTATAAGCAACGGAAAAAATATTCGGTGAAGACGTATTTTGTGAAATTATTTTAAAGTCAGATACTTTGTCTGCAATAATATCTTGCAAAATTGCTTTATAATGCAAATATTTTTCAGAATTTTCCAATCTTAAAGAATTTGCAATTTCGGCCGCCTTTCCAAATCCTATTATTCCTGCGACGTTTTCGGTTCCGGAGCGTAATTTATTTTCTTGTCCGCCGCCGAATATTATCGGTTTTATAGTTAGCCCCTTTTTTACATACAATGCACCTATACCTTTTGGTCCGTGTATTTTATGTGCACTTAGCGAATATAAGTCTACGTCTAAATTTTTTACGTTGACAGGAATTTTGCAAAATGCTTGTACCCCGTCGCAGAAGAATAAACATTTTTTATTTTTTTCTTTTGTAATTTTGCACAACTGCTTTATATCGTTTGTTCCGCCTGTTTCGTTGTTAACGTGCATCAATGCGACTAATCTAGTATTTTCGTCAACTAAATTCTCAAATTCTTTTACTTTTACTGTTCCGTCGTGATTTAACGGCGCGTATACAATTTCAAAACCGCGGTTTTTAAGTTCATTAATAGAATTATAAACGGACGCGTGTTCTGCCATACTTGTGATTATTTTGCCCTTTTGATTTTTTAATGAGCCGAATATTGCCAAGTTGTTGGACTCTGTTCCGCCGCTTGTAAAATATATTTCGCTTTTATGTGCGCCCAAAATTTCGGCAATGGTTTCTCTTGCGTGTGATATTTTTATCTGTATTTCAGTAGATACATTATATAACGACGAAGGATTGTAAAATTCGTTTTTTTGTATGTTGTACATCAATTCGAGAACATCGTTGTCAATTATACTTGTTGCACAGTTGTCAAAATATTTCATAGTTACCTTTATTTTAATTTTGCAATTGTAACGCCTCGGTCACCTTCTCCATAGGCTCCAAACCTAAATTCGGCAATATTCTTGTGTGTTTTTAGATGATTTTGCAAACCTTTTCTTAGCGCTCCCGTTCCGCGTCCGTGAATAATTCTGATTTCATTTATGGATGCTATAACGCATGAGTCAATAAACAAATCTAAATTTGTAATTGCTTCATCAACAGTTTGCCCTATCAAATTTATTTCGTTTGTAATTGTTTTGCTTGCAATTTCGGTTTTTATGTGGACTGTTTTTGTCGGTGCATTTTCCGTAACAATTGCTTCGGCCAAATCTTTACAGTCGGCAGTAATTTTTAGTGAACCGACAAGTACGTCAACTTTCTTTTTTTGCATATTTTTTGCCGAAACTTTGCCAACGGCATTTAGTTTTTTGACAAATACACTGTCGCCTACGTTCACGGCGTCAAATCGAAGCGGTTTTGAAAAATCAACGATTTTATTCTCGTCGGTATCATATTTTTTATTGTTAAAAGTTTTTATTTTACTTCGAAGTTCAAATAAAATACTTTCGTCGGCATTGTATTTGTTTATAAGCGATTTTAATTCGTTTAGCAATTGTTTAGATTCTTCTGTTGTTTCTTGTATTATTCGCTTTGCTTCTGTTTTAGAGTTTTTAAGCAATTGCTCTCTTTCATTTGCCAAAATTTTGTTCTGGTTTTTTACTGCGTCAAGTTCTTTTGAAAGTTGTTGTTTTATTGACGCAATTTCTTCATTTGTGTTTTCGTATTTTTGACGAAGTCTTTCAGCGCTTTGTAAAACATTTTCAAAAGAAACTTTTTCCTGCGATAATTTACTTTTTGCGTTTTCTATAATATTTTTATCCAGACCGAGTCTTGTTGCGATTTGAAGCGCATTGCTGCTGCCGGGGACGCCTACAACAAGTTTATACGTAGGTGCAAAAGTTGTCAAATCAAACTCCATAGAAGCATTTTCTATTCTGTCGGTTACCAGTGAAAATTCTTTCAACTGTGTATAATGCGTGGTAATAATTGCCTTTGATTTTATAGTTAAAATGTATTCCGTAATTGCAAGGGCTAATGCCGCTCCCTCGTTTGGTTCCGTGCCTGCACCCAGTTCGTCAAAGAGAATTAAACTTTTTGACGTAATTTTTGTTAAAATATCTGCAATATTAGTCATGTGTCCCGAAAAAGTACTTAAGCTTTGCTCAATGCTTTGTTCATCTCCGATATCACAGAAAATTTCATCAAAAAGCGAAATATCGCTTTCATCTTCGCAAGGCAAAAATAAACCGCAGCCTGCCATAAGCACGAATAAACCGACGGTCTTAAGAGAAACGGTTTTTCCGCCTGTGTTTGGACCGGTAACAACTAAAACATCAAAGTCTTTGCCTAGCGTTATGCTTACAGGCACTACTTTATTTTTGTCTAGCAACGGATGGCGCCCTTTTTTGATATTTATATAACCGTTTGTGTTTACTTTTGGCAGAGTTCCTTTAATTTCATTTGCATAGTGCGCTCTGGCGTATATTACATCTAAATTGGATACGATATTTTCATTTTGAATCAACTGATTGTAAATCTCGGAAACTCTGGCAGTAAATTCTCTTAAAATTCTGTCAATTTCAATCGCTTCTTCTTTTAAGAGGATTTTTATTTGGTTGTTTAGGTTTACAATTTCAATCGGCTCAATAAATACCGTTGCGCCGGAACTGGAAACGTCGTGAATAAGTCCGTTTATGTTGCTGCGATATTCTTGCTTTACCGGTATAACGTACCTGTCGTCTCTTACCGTAATAATTGTATCCTGCAAATATTTTTGATATTGTGCAGATTTTATATAATTTTGCAACTTTGTTTTTACCTCTTCGTTTGCCCTTTTTATGGATTGTCGTAAGGAATATAAATGCGATGACGCGCGGTCATTCATCATATCTTCATTTAATATTGCAAAATCAATATCATCTTCAAGTTTTTTATCACAAAAAATACCGCTCGCCATATTTGGCAGAATTGTTATCTTTTCATCATTAACAGAAGTAAGCAATGATACCACAAGTCTTGAAATGCGTAAAATACGCATAACTTTCAACAATTCCGACATAGATAAAGTTGAAAGAATTTTTGCCTTGTCGGCAATATCTTTTACGCTGTCAAATGAAAATTCAGGATTGATATTATAAACGGAAATATTGCGGCATGCCTCTGCTGTTTCAAACAATAAATGTCTTACGACGTCAATTTCATTTGACGGCAAAGCGGACAAAATTTTATTTTTTGCTACGTCGCTTATTGCGTGTTTTGCCACTTGTTGCAAAATATTATCTAATTGTAGTTTTTGATAAACTTTTTTCATTTTACGTTTTTATATAGATGTCCGTTTGTTGTTTTTTCGTTAAAAAAAACGGAACTTTTTTCATTTTTATCTATTAAATCCTTATATAATTTAACTGTTTGTTTGGTGTCGTCTGCATTAAAACCGCATAAATTTAAGAAAAAATTATGATTTCCATCAATTTTTTTATATGCGGATAGCCTATGTGTATTGAAAACTTCAAAATAGCATTTTGAAATCTTTTTTCTTTTAATTAGCAGTTCATTGCCGAAATTGTCTTTATATGTAATATCGCCGTTATATTTGCAAGTATTACACTTACATTTGTAATTTAACTGTATCGGGCAATGCGCCAAAGTCATACAACAATTAAACCCTTCTGCGTAGATATATCCATTTTTATTTTCAAATTCATCAATTTCATTTAGAGTTAGTTCATTACTATAAATAAAATCAACGTCATTGCCGAATAGTGTTGCAGTGTAATCGTTGAAAATGTTCATTCCCTGCCCTAACAGTAGTTTTTTGTTAAATTCTTTTGCGAGTTGAATTGCATAAAGACTGTTTGCGCAAATCCCAATGATTTTGTTGTTTTTAAGAATTGGCCGTAAAACTTCCGTATCGCACTTCAATGCAAAATTTGGTAAATCTAAATAATATGAATTTAATCTATCAAATTTTTTGAGACATTCAGTACTGTAATTTTCCGGTTTTACGATAATGATATTACAATTAAATACACTATCGATTTGCTCTGCAGAAGAAATACAAACTGCCAATTGTTTTTGAGTAATTGCTTTTTTTGATACACTCGGTATACTTAGTAAGAGTTTTTTTCTGTAATTTTCAGTAAGTTTTATTATTAATTCTGAAATCAAATTGCGTCGAAACTCATTTAACTGGCTTTTGGGAATGAATACTTCGTCATTTTTTACTATTATGTCTGCAATAGTAAAATAAGTATTTCCCATTTTCGATAATTGCAAAGCAATTTCTTTGTTTGACAGCGCCTGACTAACTGCTTTTTGACAAATAAAATCACTGCAATATGTAAACTCTGTGTCTTTGCATTTACATACGCATTTCAACAATTGCCCTTCAAATGCATAAACAATTAACTCAACGGGAAGTTTTCTATCAAATGACGAATATTCAGCAAGTAACGCGCTGTCGCTCGTAATATGCAGTTTGTCGTTAACTTTAATTGAACCCTTAAACGTCAATTTTGCTTTTTTTCCCGTTGTGTCAATACAGATTGCACTGCCGACTTCAAGATTATTTCTGAATATTTTATAAGCATCGCCTTTTTGGGCATTATTAATTACGGCTTCGCAAAAAATATTTTTAATTCCAGATATTTTACTGCATTCTATGCCTTTATGTCCTTGGACATACGGATACATTATTTGGTTTGTATCAGTCGTATATAAATAACCGTCGGTATAATCGCCGCGGTTAAACATCTTTTTTAAGTTGGTTTTGTCCTGCGCGGAAACAATATTTTCGTCAATTGCCTTTTTGTAAACTTCTACGGCTTGTCCTACGTATTCTTTACGTCGATTTCGCCCCTCTATTTTTATTCTGTTTATGCCTAATTGTTTTAGGTCTTGAATTTTATCTACAAGACTTAAATCGCGTGTTGAAAGCAAATATCCGTCGTTTAGAAATCTTCCGTCAGAGTATGATTTATAGCGTTGTCTGCAAGGTTGTTTGCATTGACCTCTATTGCCGCTGTAGCAGTCGACAGAACTGGATAACTGGCACTGACCTGATACGCATACGCATAATGCGCCTTGAACAAAATATTCCAAATTCAGTGTCGGAAATTTTTTTCGAATATCTAAAATAGTATTTCTATCGATTTCACGCGAAAGCACTACACTGTTTATACCTAATTCTTGCGCTATTTTACACCCGTCTGCATTTTGAACGTTTGCTTGCGTACTTAAAACAATATCGCACTCCGGTAAATTTTTGGCAAGCAAACTCGTGAGCCCCAAGTCTGCGCAGATTATGCCGTCAACTCCGCAATAATATGCAAAAGACGCTAAATCAAGCGCACTGTCAAATTCTGACGGTTTAATGAGAACGTTTAGAGTAAGATAAACTTTTACGTTAAATAAATGGCAAAAATCAACAACTTCTTTGAAATTATCTTTTGTAAAATTGTCGGCTGCCATTCTGGCGTTGAATTTATCTAATCCAAGATACACACAGTCTGCGCCGTGCTGCACTGCTTGTTTAAGGCTCTCTAAATTTCCTGCCGGTGCAAAAATTTCCATATGCTTAATATTATCATTTAATGTTTATTTTTGCAATATAAAACGGGAACAAACCGTCCCCGTTTCTTTAACGCAGTTTTGCATTAAATTTGGTTTGCAATGCGCCGAGAATTTTTTTCATATTCTTTTCTATTTCATTGTCAGTCAAAGTCTTATTTTCCGACCTGAATCTGAATGACAAAGATACGCTCTTTTTACCTGATTCTACTTGATTGCCTTTATATACGTCAAAAAGTTTTACTTCTTCCAAAATATAAATATTTTCTTTTGACGCTTTGATTAAATCACCAACTGCTACGTCGTCGTCAACAACAACGGATAAATCTCTTTCCACTGCAGGAAATTTTGCAATTGCTTTATAAGTAATTTGTTTGTTGAAGTGTTTTGAAAGCGCATCAAAGTCTATTGTAGCAATATACGTTGTTTGACCTAAATCATAGTTTTTGGCAACGTTTGGATGAACTTCACCAAAATACCCTACTATGTCGTCATTTATGATTATATCAGCCGAAATACCCGGATGTAAAAACGGTTGTTTTGAGCGAACAACATCCAATTCACAACCGAATTCATTTAGAATTGCGGTGATTATCCCTTTAAGTTTGAAGAAATTTCCGTTTCCGTACAGCCCGATGCATAACGTTTCCGTTTCAGTCGGCAAGTCTTCCAAAGGAAGAGAATGTGGCTTAAAAACTTTGCCGAATTCAAACAGTGATGCGTTCAAGTTTGAACGACTTTGATTTGCCGATATTACGTTTAGCATACCCGGCAGCAGAGAACTGCGCATATAACTGAGTTCTTCTCCCAAAGGATTTTTGATTTTTATTAAATTATAGAGTTCGCTATCGTCAGGTAACGTTAATTTATCAAGTGCAGATTTACCGAAAAATCCGTAAGTAATTATTTCACTGCAACCAAGACCCAAAAGTATTTCTTTTGTTTTGTCAATTTCTGCTTGACACTGTGTCTTACCACCGCAGGTTATGCTGGCTTTGTTTAACAACGTAGGCTTGATGTGGTCATATCCGTAAACTCTAATTATTTCTTCGATAATATCGCAGTCTCTTTCTAAGTCGTCGCGATACTCAGGAATAACACACTCCACCAAATTGTCGTTGATTGTTGTTTTTATGCCTAAGGTTTCAAGAATAGATATAACCGTAGCCTTTGGTATAGAAATACCAAGAAGTCTCTTTATTTTTGAAAACTTAAATGTCAATTTTGTTTTGTCGCAAGTTTCGGTTGAAATATCTATCATTCCGTCAATACAGATGCCGCAGTCGAGTTGCTGTGTGAGTTGAAGTGCTCTTGCAAGCGCCAATCGCGTCATAAAACTGTTGACGCCTTTTTCGAAACGTGCGGATGAGTCTGAGCGAATACCCAATTTTTTGCTGCTTTTCCTTATATTTTCTCTATTGAATTTTGCCGCTTCGAATATTACGGTGTTAGTATCTTCTTTAATACCAGAGTTTTTGCCACCCATAATGCCTGCGAGACCTACAGCCTTGTTGTTATCGGCTATTACTAAAACGTCGTTGTCAAGAGTATAAGTTTTTTCGTCAAACGGAATGATTTGCTCTCCGTCTTGAGCTCTGCGGACGATAATTTTGTTGTCGCATATGTCTTTATGGTCAAATGCGTGCATAGGTTGTCCCATTTCCCACAAAACATAGTTTGTAATGTCAACCATATTCGAAATGCCGCGTAGCCCTACCGCCTTTAATCTTCTTCTCATCCAAGTGGGCGACGGCGCTATTTTTACGTCTTTTACACCCGCTGCCAGATAAGTCGGGCACAAGTCTTTGTCTTTTACTTCGACGCTGACATAGTCTTTTATGTTTGTTGTTTTTTCAGTAGTGTATTTAATTTCAGGTATTTTTATCATCTTGCCCAAAGCAACTGCAACTTCGCGGGACAGTCCTAAAATGCTTTGACAGTCCGGTCTGTTGGAAGTTATGCCAACGTCTAAAACATAGTCGTCAACGCCGATTACAGGCTTTATATCGACGCCTATCGGCGTATTTTTGTCTAAAATCAAAATTCCGTAAACTTCTGCGCCTGGATAATTGTCGTCAGTAATGCATAGTTCTTCGCCTGAGCACAGCATGCCGTTAGATTCCACGCCGCGGAGTTTGCCTTTTTTTATACTTGCTCCGTTTGGCAACTTAGAACCGTGTTTCGCAACGGGAACGATGTCCCCTTCTTTAATGTTGTTTGCGCCTGTTACGATTTGCAATACTTCATCGCCGACGTTAATTTGGCAGACAACCAATTTATCGGCATCGGGATGTTTTTCTATTTTTAATATTTGACCTGTTACTACATTTTCTATATTTTCGCCAAGATACGTAACTTCTTCTACTTCGAAGCCTATACCAACCAACTTTTGGCAGAGAGTGTCTATATCAACGTCAACCTCGACAAAATCTTTTATCCAACTTAATAATGCTTTCATATATAAACTCCTTGTTATCTGAATTGCTTTAAGAAACGAACGTCGTTTTCGAAAAACAGCTTAATATTTGGTATGCCGTATTTTATCATAGCAATTCTTTCAAGTCCCATTCCAAATGCATAACCTGTATATTTTTCCGAATCTATGCCGCAATTTTCCAAGACTTTCGGGTTGACCATACCTGCGCCCAAGACTTCAATCCAACCGGTGCCTTTGCATAGTTTGCAACCCGTTCCTCCGCAGTTTGAACACGTTAAGTCAACTTCAACGCTAGGTTCCGTAAACGGAAAGAACGAAGGTCGGAAACGAGTTTTTGTTTTTTCGTCAAACAATGCCTTTGCAAAAGTTTCTAAAGTACCCTGAAGGTCGCACAAAGTAATATTTTTGTCAACGACCAAACCCTCGATTTGATGAAACATCGGTGAATGGCTTGCATCGTCGTCTGAACGGTAAACCTTGCCGGGACAAAGCATTTTTATAGGAGGTTGCTTTTTTTTCATAGTTCTTACCTGATTAGGAGAAGTATGCGTACGCAATAAGATATTTTCCGTTATGTAGAAAGTATCTTGCATATCTCTTGCAGGGTGATTTTTAGGAATATTCAATGCTTCGAAGCAATAATAATCCGTTTCGATTTCGGGACCTTCAAGTACTTCAAAGCCAAGCCCTTTGAAGATATCCATAATCTCGTTTGTTACAAGAGAAACGGGATGCAAATGACCTCTTGTTTGTTCAAACGTCATATCACAAGGCAAAGTTATATCAACCTTTTCTTTTTCTAATTTATCGTGAAGCATTTTTTCTTGCATTTTACTTTCAGCTTCAGCAAAGGCTTCTTCAAGAAGTTTTCTTGCTTCGTTTACCATTTGTCCGAATTTAGGCCTTTCTTCACCCGGCAGGTCGCGCATGCATTTCATCATATTTGCAAGTTCGCTGTTTTTACCTAAACTTTCCGATTTGATTTTTTGCAACTCCGTAGCAGACGTTTCTTTAACTTCGGCAATTTTGGATTTGCATTTTTCAACCAATTCTTTAATTTTGTCGTTTAACATCTTTTCTCCTTAAAAAAACGCCCTAACGAAATCGTTAGGACGAAATTATCGTGGTACCACCTAAATTTACGCAATAAAAATGCGCCTCTTGACAGGGATAACGACCTTACACGCAGTCGACTACTTATCACCGACCGAACTACAAAGTGAATATCTTTTTGCCGTCAAATGCGAAATTTCCACCGTCAATCGCTCTCTGAAATTTGAGTCTCGGCAAACTCTTGTGCTTTGTCAATGTTTTGAAAAATTATAACAAAATTTTTTAGGTTTATCAACTGTTTTTACCTGTTTAAGGAATCAAATTTAAGTTTGAACCGAATGCACCCATATTGAGGTATATTTCCGGCACCTTTCCTACCAACAGACTTTCGCAAACCAAAATATCCGCCGCGGTTTTTACAGTGCTATTGAACGTCGGTAGAATCAGTTGAACGTTTGCAATCACGTTCAGATAGATTTTGTGCCGAGTTTGATTTATGCCTGCATCTTCAAACTCTGAAATAAAATTGCAGTTTACGGAATTCAGCGGTTGAAGTTGAATTGTAATTTCAGGTCCTACATTTGCAAGCAACGGCGTGCCAGATAATTGTCCTATCGGAATCTTAATGGAATAATTGCAATATTTTTCCAAATTACTTTCGGATTGAAGTGCCGTTTCTCTGGCCAAGCGGTTTACTAAAACCGAATTTGTTTCTATCAATGAAATATTCCCTTCGCCGTCTTTTTCTATCTTTATCAAGTCGGAGTATTCGATTGAATTTGCCATGGTTTCTATCACTGCATTATTGACTGCCGACATTGCATATGATTTCACTTGTGCGCTGCAAATGGAAATTATTACGGAAGCAATGTAATTATGTAAAGTGAATAATATCCATATTACAGACATAAAAATTATGGCAAAAATAATCCACCCTTTTTTGAGTTTGCGGACCTTTTTGCCATAAGTTTTCTTGCATTTTTTAGGCGTTAAGTCGAAGATAGTTTCTTCCATAGTCTATATAATATGCAAGAACGAAACTTAAAGTTACAATTATTTTTTCTTTGTCCTCGGACTGAAAATCAAAGCATTAACGTAACCAAAGATAATTGCCGTTGCAATACCCGGCGCGCACGCTTCCAGTCCACCCTTTATTGCGCCGAAGACGCCTTCTGCCCGTGCTCCTTCTACCGCGCCGTTAACCAAAGAACAGCCAAACCCGGAAATCGGTACGCTTGCGCCTGCACCAAAGGTGTCGATTAAAGGTTGATATAAATTAAACGCTTGAAGAATTGCTCCTGCTATTAAAAATGTAACGAGAATTTTTCCGTTTGTCAGATGTGTCAAATTGATTAAGATTTGACCCAAAAGGCAAATAAAACCTCCCATTAAAAATGCTTTAAGAATATTCAGCCACATCATTTACACACCTCCAAGCAATGCGCTATGCACGGTACGCTTTCACCTTGAAATGAAGTTAAAGGACTTAATAATGCGCCGGTACCCGCAAGCAATATTTTTTTATAATTTCCGCTTTTGAAATTGTTTAATATAAAAGAGTTAAAAACCAATGCGCTGCAAGCGGCGCCGCTGCCGCCCTGATAAGTTTGTTGTTTGTCTGTATACAGCATTGCACCGCAGTCTTCTAATTTATCCGATAAATCGAAACCGTTTTCTTTTATTAAATCTATCAAAATTTTTTTACCCAGTTTGCCCAAATCGCCGGTGAATATCTTGTTGTAATCGTCCGGTGAGCTGCCTGTGTCCTTAAAAAATTGAGTCAAGGTGTCGCATGCCGCGGGAGCCATTGCCGCCCCCATATTATTTACGTCTTTAATACCCAAATCGATTACGCGACCCGCTATACCCCGTGTAATGCGGCAAACGGCTTCTGTAGTGTCATTTGATAAAATACTTGCGCCTGCGCCTGTTGCCGTCCACTGCGTTACAGGCGACCTCAAAACGCCGAGTTCCAACGGGTAACGGTATTGTCTTTCTGCCGTGGAAAAATGGCTGCCGCTTATGCAAATGACTTTGTCTTTATAACCACCGTCTATTAAACACGAACCTAAAAGCAAACTTTCCGCGAATGTTCCGCAGGCATTGTAAAGCCCGAAAAATGATGACTCATAAGCACGCATTGCAAATGAAACTGATACAATCTGATTTAATAAATCTCCGCCGAGAACGGAGTCGATTGCGTTTACCGGCGTGTTCGATTTTTGCAGAACGCCGTCTATAGCAGTCTTAAACATTTTGCATTCTGCTTTTTCAAATGATTTTTCGCCGAATTTATCGTTTTCCAGACACATATCAAAAACGTTGCCCAAATTGCCTTGTTGCTCTTTTGGTCCTGCCAATGCAAAACCCTCTTTTACGTTTACATTGTCAAAAATAAGAGTTTGACTTCCAAGTTTTTTATTCATATTAAACTCCGAAAATTAAATAAATAAGCGCGATTATCGTAGATACAAAAACGCCGTTTACAACGACCGGACCTGCAACGTTAAACATTTTTGCCGCAAGACCGTAAATCATTCCCTCCGACTTAAACTCTATTGCAGGCGCAACTACGGCGTTGGAAAAGCCTGTAATCGGTATTGTAGAACCTGCGCCGGCAAATCTGCCGAGTTTGTCGTAAATACCTAGTCCTGTCGCGCAAGCGGCAACGGCAACGAGTATGCAAGAAGTGTACATACTTGCTTGCTTTGTTTCTACGCCGCCTTGAACGAACAGGTCGATTATTACTTGTCCTATTGAACAGATAAGCCCGCCTATAAGAAATGCCCAAAACATATTTTTCCAGTGCGACGATTTTGGCGACTGCTCGAATACATAATCCATATACAGCGTTTTTTTGACGTCATTTTTATATGATTTGATTTTACTTTTTTCTTGAATTTCTTTTACAGACAAATTGCTTGCTTCGGTTTTTTTATCCATATTAAATTTGTTTCTCCTTCGGGATTTTTACAAACGTTTCTTTTTCGTCGATGTTTTTTCCGAATTCCCTTATTTGCGTTATTTTAGTTTTCATCTTGGAAGAATTGTTGACATTTGAATAAATATTATACAAAACAAATTTAATTGATTTCAAAAAAATATCTAATAAAAATTGTATAAGGATTGTAAATAAAAGAACCTTAAACGGTTGAGTTTAAGGTTAATCGTTAAATTTTTTTCTTATTTTTTCTAAAATTTTGCTTTCAAGCCTTGATACTTGAACTTGCGATACCCCGAGGTGTGCTGCAATTTCATTTTGCGTTTTATCTCTAAAATATCTCAAAATAATTATCTTTTTTTCTCTTGGAGAAAGTTCGTTTATAACCGAGCGAAGCAAAACTTTGTCTATTATATCGTCAGTATTATCTTCCGTACCGACTTTATCAAGCAAGCATTGAGATTTATCGTCGTTTTCATCAACTTTTTCATACAAGGAAACGGGTGTTTGAGCCGACTCCATTGCAAATACGACTTCCTGAGGGTCTATTTCAAAATGCTTTGCAATTTCATCTATTGACGGTTCGCATAAATTTTCTTTTTTATAAAATTCAACGAAGCCCGCAATTTTCACGGAAAGAGTTTTTAACGCGCGCGAAACTTTAATATAACCGTCATCACGCAAAAAACGCTTTAACTCGCCCACTATCATTGGTACTGCATAAGTGGAGAACTTTACGTTATACTCAGTTTTGAAGTTATTTATTGCTTTTAGAAAGCCGACGCAACTGATTTGAAACAAATCTTCATATTCAACATTTTTTCCGCTGTAATGTCTTATAATGCTTTTTAATAGCGGAGTGTTATGCTGTAATAAAGTTTCTTTTGCCTGTTCATCACCTTGCTGGGCTTTTTCTATAAGCGCCATTGTTTCAAGGTGTTCAAGCATTTTGTTCTTCCTTTATTGAGAATTTTTTTTGCATTTTAACTGTGGTTCCTTCGCCTTGTTTTGACGAAATGGTTACGCAGTCCATAAAGGCTTGCATAACCGTAAAGCCCATGCCGGAGCGTTCTTCGTCGGGTTTTGTTGTAAAAAACGGTTGCATCGCCGTCTCGGTATCTGCAATGCCTACGCCGAAGTCTTTAATTTCTATGTATATTTCGTTTTCTGTCAAACCTGCCCAAATTTCAATTTCACCTGAATTGTCTTTGTATCCGTGTACGACGCAATTTGTAACGGCTTCACTTACCGCTGTTTTCAAATCATTAATTTCTTCCAGCGTAGGATTTACTGATACGCAAAATGCTGCAACTACTCCCCTTGCAAACGATTCGTTAATTGATAACGCAGGAATCTTCAAATGCATTTCATTAAGAAAGTTCATATTCACCTCAATTATTTGACTTTTGGCATGATTTCATACAACCCTGCCATATTAAAAATTTTGTCTATCGACGACGACGGATTTTTTACAAATATTGCAATGTTTCTGGCTTTAAGCCTTTTGTAACGGCCAATCAAAACACCTATGCCAGTACTGTCCATAAACGTCAAGTTGCTTAAATCGAAAATAACGTTTGTTATACCCGGTTGTGAAATGGCATCATCCATTTGCTTGCGGGCATATTCCGCAGTACATTCGTCAAGTTCTCCGGAAAGAAATATGTTTAGAGTGTGCTTGCCGTATTGAATGTCTATTTTCATATTCACCTCGCCTTGCATATAATAACTTTACGGATATGAAAAATTTTTTGTTGATTTGTCGAAATTGAATTTATAATGTAAAAAACGGGATAATAAATTTTTTGAAAAATTTTTGAAAACAGCCGCGTTTTTTATTGACAATTTATAAAAAATATCGTATCTTAATTAGGCTATTGATTGAGTTCAAAATAGTTTCGGGGTGTAGCGCAGTTTGGTAGCGCACGTGGTTTGGGACCATGGGGCCGGGA
>CAJUCX010000003.1 GCA_910585195.1 uncultured Christensenellaceae bacterium
TTGGCGTAACGTTGTCGTTTACTCTACCGTAGGTAGTGCAGACCATACTTAACTCACCGCTACGGCTATACGTTACGTCTTTAACTGTGTATTCAAACAAATAGTTTAACAGCCTGCTGTTATTAACAGACTGCATAATTAACAAAACTATCATTGAAAGAAAAACAGCCACAAACAATACTATTGCAGTTACTTTCCACCTAGTTTTTACCACCTTTACACCCTCCTACAAATAAGCGAATTTACTGCCGCACTTGCCGTCTGCATTGCATGACACTTTGTGCAGCTGCCGTTGATAAAGTTATGACCGAACCAACAGAATGGGTTAAAGTCAGTAAAGCCTTTTGTAAAGATTGCACACATAACGACTGCCGCAACAAGCAGCAGTATGATTATGAACTTGCCGTTTGACTTGTTAGCTTTACTCTTTTTCGTTTTCACTTTTTTTGCCATTGTTTACGCTCTCCTTATGTATTCGTAATATTTTCCAAAAGTCGGGCTTTGCCGCTTTGAATTTCGATATTGCAATGCCGTGATTGCTTGCCAATATTTCTGCCGTTTGGGTCTTTCCGTCCCGTTCCATAAAGTAAAATGTAAATTTTTTCATAGTTTAAATTCGTGCGCGTCGCAGTATGTATCGTTAATAAATTCCTCTTCCAGTTCCTCACCGTGCCAACGGCAATAGAACGGTATAACTTCTGTAAACTTTAAAAATTTGCAATTTGCACACTTTTTTGAATTTACTTTTTTTGTATTTTCTTCCATAAGTCCCCCAACCTTAAAAGGAGTAGCCGCAGGGCAGAAACGCAAACGCCCTGCGGCTCTATGAGTGCGCCGCAGTCGGGGTGTTACCCCACAGTCTTGCTGTCAGACTGCGACATGATGTGCCCTATTCCCTGCACATTGATATAAAATTTAAAATTTCAAGGCGACCTCTTATTATTTCAATTTCCGTAGATAAAAGGTAAGTGCGCCCTTTTTCTTCAATCACGTCAAGCATTGTTTTAATCTCTTCAAAAATCGACTCTTTCAGTGGCTTGTACAAATCTTTGTTTTGGTTTTCCATTACTCACACTCCTTTTTTGCACTCGGGGCGGAGCAGCTGCGCCCCTCTTATGCAAAACTTTTGACTTTTCTGCTGCTCTTTCTGCCATGAGGTAAAATTATGGCATAATTAGACACATCGTCTAATTTACAAGCACTATATCACACAATTTGGCTAATTACAAGCAAAAATAGACATTTTGTTGAATTAAATTTGGAAAAAGTTTATAGTCATGGTGAGGCGAAATTATGGAAAACTTAAAAAAGTTACGAAAAGAACGAAAGTTGACACAAGCAGACGTAGCAAAAGTGCTAAATATCACCGTTTCTGCCTATGGTAACTATGAACTAGGGCAACGCTCACCAACGCCCGACGTATTAAAAAAATTATCTGCTTTTTTTAATGTTTCAGTTGACTACTTGTTAGGTATTGCTCCAACGTCATTTGAACTTGCGCAAGGCGTAACAAATTTTGAAATGACGCCGGACAAAGAAGAGCTGCTAATGCTCTATGAAGAAATCGGCAGCAAGCTTGGCAAAGAAGCTCAACGCAGTTTCTTGTCCTACGCCAAGTTTTTGGTAGACGGTAAAAAATAACTGTTATTGAAATTTGCGTTTAACTCTGCAACACTTGCAGTCCACCCCTAAAAAAGGCGGTGAGATTACAAAAGGAGCGTACAGATATGAACGCAGAACAAATTATTTTGTTGTCGCAAAAGTTGGTCATGTTAAGCCTTGCCAACGACAACAACAAGAAAAAAAGGCTTGAAAATGAAATTGCGCTGCTTAACAGCGAACTGTCAGACAGCGCGGGCGAAATGCCAAAAACAGTTTATTGCCGTCCTTTGAAATTTACCGACAAGGAGATTTCAAAAATGCCAAAGACTTTTAGAAAAGAGTTTAGAATAGACGGCTGCACAGCACACGTAAGAAAACGCAGCGACGCGCGCTACCGTTGCTCTTATGAGATAAGATACCGCCGGAACGGTTACAACATCACCGCATCGGCGCGAACGCTTGAAGCAGCGAAAGAGAATTTTATTCAAAAATTGCGTAATGCTGACAACAAGAAAGAAAACCCTACCACCAACAAAGTGCCGACGACTTTTAACGAGTTTGCTTATTTTTGGTTTGAGAACTACCACAAACGCAAAGTTATAATCGACACATACAAAAATAGTTTGGGCGTATTTAAAAGACACATTGCACAGCGGTTTGTAAACGAGCCTATAAAAAACATAAACGCAAAAGACATACAAGACATTTTGGACGAATACACGGCGCAAGGCAAATACAAAACCGTCGAAGATATTTTCGGCTTATTCAATCAGATACTAACTTACGCTGTAAAATATGGGCTTATCGTACATAACCCTGCCGAAATCGTTTTTTACAAAAGACATGAGAGAAAGCACGGCAAAGCACTTTCGTTGGACGAAGAAAAAAAGTTGCTTGCAGAAAGTGCCGGCACACATTACCAACTTATGTTTGCCGTCGCACTCTATACCGGACTGCGACCTAATGAATTTAAAACCGTTGAAATACGCGGCAACATGATAATTGCAAAAAACAGCAAGCGGCGCAACGGTGAGATTGCATACAAGCGAATACCGATACTAAAAATGTTAAAGCCGTACTTAGACGGCGTCGACAAAATTAAATGGGTTAAGCTTGACCGAATACGCAACAAGTTTAGAGAAATTCTGCCAAATCACAAATTATATGACTTGCGGACGACGTTTTACACGCATTGTCAAATTTGCGGAATTGCAGAAAGCGCACGCGACGAAATGGTAGGACACTCCGGCGGAATACTTAAAGACACCTACACCGATTTGCCGGACGAATTTTTACTTAAAGAAGCGGAAAAAATGGTGTGGTAAAAAATTACCCCCAAATATACCCCCGCAAAATTTTAAAAAATAACTAAAAATGGAGTTTTTGGGCTTAAATATTTGAAAAAACAACTTAATATAATACAGTTTTAGGCAAAAAATGGCGTTTTTTAATATTCGAGCCCTATACTCCCCACCAAAACATAAGCACTGTGTTACACAGTGCTTTTTACTTTGTCTTGCGCCGGCTCTCACCTACGGTAACGCGATTGGCTTATACAACAATCGCTATTCCGTCGCTGACGCTCCTTACGAGCCCTATACTCCCCACCACAAACAAAGCACTGTGTAACACGGTGCTTTTTATTTATCTTTCGTTGGCTCTCACCAAAACATATTTACACATTCGATATTTGACAATATAATATATTTACAAATTATATTTGTACTTTTTTTGTAATGAAAATATAATTAAACCAAGGTGAATTTTTATGTCTAAGCAAGAAAAATTGTTGTTGCAAGCGCGCAATAAAAACGGCACTTATGAAGAAACTTTTTGCAAAAAATATATAAAAAGAAAGCGCGGTTATATTTTTTATGCAATTTTCCGTTGGCAGTCTATCGCTCTGTTTGTGGGACTGATTATTTGCTGTTTGCTGCACTATTTATTCAACCTTACCGGCGACGACGACATCATGGCAACCATCATATCGCTAGCGCTTATTGCAATATTCGGCTTTGCTTGGCTTTATTTCTTTTTTATGCCGCATGGTTTTGGAATACGCAAAGACAAGAAAGAGAAAAAAGAAAAAGCAGCCTTCTGCCGAGCAAAGCGACGAAACTTAATCGAAACCGTCGTAAAACTAAATAAAACCATACTTCAAAAGTGTTGCGCAACCGCAACGCTTTTGTTTTTTTATATAAATTGTTACCTGTCGGTTTCTTTTAATTTGTGTTTAACAAATTAAATGTAACGCTATTTGTTAAACAAGAATATATTTACGTGTCAAACTTTCAAAAAAAATTCACAAGCATTATTGCAAATAAACTACCGTTTTGATACAATACAGTTAGCGGTGAAAGTTGTTTTTTGCCGCAAAAAATCGAAAGGAGATATTACAGATGTCAGACTTATTACTCATCATCGTGGGTGCTGCCGTAATACTTGCTCTTTCTTATGCGTGCTTCAACTTCTTTATGGTAAAGAAAATGAAAGAAGGCACCGACAGAATGCAGGAAATTGCAGGCGCAATCCGCATAGGCGCAAATGCGTTTATCCGCTATGAATACAAAATTGTTGCGATAATAGGCGCGGTTGTTGCCGTAATACTCGGCGTGCTTATCAGTTGGCAGACGGGCGTTTCGTTTATCTTAGGTGCAACGCTGTCGGCAACCGCAGGCTTTGTAGGAATGAAAATCGCAACGTACAGCAACGTGCGCGTTGCAAACCAAGCAAACGAAACCCGCGACCTAGGCAAAACGCTTAAAGTTGCGTTTAAGGGCGGTTCGGTAATGGGCTTGTGCGTTGCAGGCTTTGCGCTTTTGGGCATAATTATCGTATACCTTGTGTTCGGCGTGGCATTGGGACAGATAAACGACGTAATCGAAGGAACGGTTCAAAACAGCATAATCTTCCCTGCACTTGAAACGTCCTTTACTATGACGGTGTCGGGCTATGCGCTCGGCTGCTCGATAATTGCGTTGTTCAACCGCGTAGGCGGCGGCATTTATACAAAAGCCGCGGATATGGGCGCAGACCTCGTAGGCAAAACCGAGGCGCACATACCTGAGGACGACCCGAGAAACCCTGCAACAATTGCAGACAACGTAGGCGACAACGTAGGCGACGTTGCTGGACTTGGCAGCGACTTGTTGGAAAGCTACGTCGGCGCGATTATGTCTGGCGTAATTCTTGCGTGCGAAATGTTTTTGCACGGGCTTGCGATTTCTGCGGAATTGCTGCATACGCTGTTGCTCTTCCCTATCGTTTTTGCAGGCTGCGGACTTTTGAGTTGTATAATAGGCATCTCTTACATAGTGTTAAAGCGCAAACTGTCAAGCAACGTTCATATGGAACTTAACGTTGCAACGTGGATTTCCGCCGCAATGTCGGTCATCTTGTGTTTTGTGATAAGTTTCTTTATATTCAAAGACTTCCCACAGGAAGAACTTGGGTTGCTAGGTTTCAGACTCGGCAACATATCTCCGTTTTTAGCGGCAGTGTTTGGTATTGCGGCAGGTATTTTAATAGGAATCGCGTCGGAATACTACACAAGCTATGACTATAAACCTACCAAAAAAATTGCAAACTCGTCAAAAGAAGGTCCTGCACTTACTATCACGCAAGGTCTTGCAACGGGTATGATAAGCTGTATGATACCTGTGGTTATCTTAGGTGTGGCAATATTCGGTTCTTACCTTGTTGCCGGAATGTACGGCGTTTCGTGTGCGGCGCTTGGTATGCTGTCTTTTGTTGCAGCAACCGTTGCTGTCGACACTTACGGACCTATCTCGGACAATGCCGGCGGCATTGCAGAAATGAGCAAACTCGACCCGGAAGTAAGAGAAATTACAGACAAACTCGACAGCGTAGGCAACACCACTGCGGCAATAGGCAAAGGTTTTGCAATAGGCTCTGCGGCGCTTGCGGCACTGTCTCTTATGAACTCTTACCTTTATGCATTCGGCGGAGTTGACGCTCTCGGCAACATTTTGCTTAACATAGTAAATCCGCTTACTCTCGTAGGCGCACTGTTCGGCGCGGCATTGCCGTTCTTGTTCTCGGGCATGCTTATAGAAGCAGTTGCAAAAGCGGCGCGCAAAATGGTTGACGAAGTGCGCAGACAGTTTAACGAAATACCGGGGCTGCTTGCAGGCGAAGCAATGCCTGACTACAAAACTTGTATAGAAATTTCTTCTCAAGGCTCGCTTAAAGAAATGCGCTTCCCTTGCGTATTGGCAATACTCTTCCCTATCGTTTCGGGCTTTGTATTCGGCGCGCAATTTGTAGGCGGCTTGCTTATCGGCGCAACGATAACGGCAATTATGCTTGCGCTCTTCTGCGGAAACTCGGGCGGTGCTTGGGACAACGCAAAGAAATTTATTGAAAGCGGCGGCGTAATGGGACACGGCAAAGGCTCCCCTGCACACGACGCATCTATCGTCGGCGACACCGTAGGCGACCCGCTTAAAGACACCGTCGGCCCGTCCCTCGATATACTCATCAAAATTATGTCTACCATCTCTCTCATAGCGGTAGTAATTTTCAGCCAATATAACTTGTTTGGCGTTTTGGGTATTATTTAATAATATTTCACCTAACGGTTATTTTACTTTTACTCAACGACTTAACAAAATGGCGTTGCCAAAAGGCAACGCCACTTTATATTTATTTATTTTAAGCATAGACAATACGCCGTCGGTTTTTCTGTTTAAGAATAACCAAACCCCGTTGCTTTTGCAACGGGGTTTGGTTTTGTTTACTGTTTTATATTTTCATTAAAACTCAAATCGATTTACGGCACTTGAATATACACGCCGTCTATAAGTTGATAAACCGCCTGCAACTCTATTTTTTGCTGCTGCAAAATTTGTCTTGCCTGCGTTGTTTTGTCTTCCGCAATACACAACAGCAAACCGCAGCCCGCCCTTATTGCATTTGGCACGGGACGCACCTTGACGGAAATATTCTGCTCTTGCAATGCCTGTTCTGCCGCGATGACGGCGGAAGTGTTTGGAAAGGTAAAAAAATATTCCATAATTAAATATTGATTACCTTTTGAGCGCCGCTCATGGCTTCTACAATGTCGTACATATTGCAGATTTCCCCTACGGAAACTTGGTCTTTAACTTTGAAGTAGTCTGCGCAAGTGCCGCAAATGCGTATTTTGGTGCCGCGTTCTTCCATAACTTTAATATCTGCCAGAGTGTTGGCGTCTTTTAACGTAAGTTTAACGCCGCTGTTGAAAAATACGACTGCCTTTGGCGGAACTTCCAACTGCGAAAGAGAAAAGATAAAACCTTTTATAAGTATCTTGCCGAGTTCTTCGCTGCCGTGCCCCATTTGGTTTTGACTTATGGCAACAACCAAACCGTTGCCCGACGGCGCCGAAACCGTTGTTTGTTGGCTAACTTCAACTTCCTGCGCCTGACCTGCGCCAACCGTGATAGTAACCGCATAGTCCTTGTCGGCGCGTTTTACTACGTCGCACTTGTAACCTTTGCTTGCCGACATTTTGCTTAAATTGTCGCAGGCAATTTGGTTGTCTACAAGCACTTGCACTGCGCCGCCTTCCTGCGGAAACTTTGCAATTACTTTTTTTGCTTCGATAACTGGTCTGGGACAAACCCAACCCATTGCGTCGATAATTTCCATAACTATTTACCTCTTTTTAATAAAATTCGTTTTATACCGCGGACGGCCGTGTCGACTTCTTCCTGCTTGTTGAAGTGGGAAAAGGAAAATCTGACCGCTCCCGTCCGTTGCGTACCCAAAGTTTTGTGCATAAGCGGCGCACAATGCGCTCCTGCCCTTACTGCAATACCGTATTCCTGCCAAAGCATATCCGCCGCGTCGCCGCTGTCAATTCCGTCAAGATTAAGCGCAACGACAGGCGTCCTTACCGAGGCGCCGACGTCGCCGTAAAGAGTAACGCCGTCAATACATTCGACTTGTTTTATAAAATTTCTTGCTAATATATCGGCGTCGTCAAACAGACTAGAACTATTGTTTTGCTTGTTTGCTTTGCCTGTAAATATTTTTTCGTTAAACTTCTCTACGTAAGTTATGCCAGCAAGCAAACCCGCTATGCCGTGTGCGTTTTGCGTGCCTGCCTCCAAAGCATCGGGCATTAAATCGGGGTGCGTGGGAGAAAACGATTCGCTGCCGCTGCCGCCTATAACGAGCGGCTGCGGTTTGAAGTCTTGTCCCAAGCAAATACCTCCCGTGCCCTGCGGTCCGTAAAGCGATTTATGCCCGGAAAAGCACAGCGCCGATATATTTGCTTTTTGCATATCTATTGCAAGCAAGCCGGCAGTCTGCGCACAGTCTGCAATAAACCTTACGCCCTCTTTTTTGCAGATTTCGCCTATGGCATAAATATCGTAAACGTTGCCGACAAGGTTTGACGCGTGGCAAGTAACCACCGCTTCGGTTTCGCTTGTGATGGCGTCTTGCAACTTATTTAAGTCCAGTCTGCCTAGTTTGTCGTTTTGCACCACGGTAAAATTGCCGTGTCTATACACAGGGCGCAATACGCTGTTGTGCTCTGCGCAGGTGGTAACAATGTTTCCTTTAACGGAAGATATGGCAATATTAAGCGCGGCGGTTGCATTTTGAGTAAACGCCACGTCCATTGCGTTTTTGACGTTAAACAACTTTGCAACGGCAAAACGCGCTTTCATAAGCGTACGCAAACCGTTAAGCGACGCGTCATAAGACCCGCGCGACGGGTTTCCGCAAGTGTTAAGAGCGTTTGCGATTTCTTCCGCCACCTGCGGCGGCTTTGGCATTGTCGTTGCGGCGTTGTCAAAATATATCATAACAATATTTTAACCCTGCAAAGAAACAATGTCAATAAAGAAATGTATTGAAATTAAATTGCAAGTGTGATAAAATTCAAATATAAACGGAGAAATTATTATGAATAAATTGCGTTCTATGCCGCGCGTAGACGACGTGCTGTCGTTGGTGCAGGCAGAGCAAAAAACACAAAACATCTCTTATGCGGAACTGTTAAACTGCGTGCGCGAAACTTTGGACAAAACACGCAAAGACGTATTGTCTGGCAAACTCGAACAAGTGCCGCCTATTAAAGAAATCGTACGCGAAGTCGTAAGAATGGCGGTAAAACAATGCAGCGGCAGTTTGCGCCCCGTCATAAATGCCACCGGCGTAGTTTTGCACACAAACTTGGGCAGAGCCGTGCTTGCGGAAGCCGCGGCGGAAAACGTAAAGCAAGTAGCAAGGCAATACAACACTTTGGAGTATGATTTGGAAGCAGGAGAGCGCGGCAGCAGACACAGCCACGTTGAAAAGCTTATTTGCAAACTTACCGGTGCAGAGGCGGCAATGGCGGTAAACAACAACGCCGCAGCCGTAATGCTTATGCTTGCGAGCATATGTAAAGATAAGGAAGTAGTAGTTTCGCGCGGAGAACTCGTTGAAATCGGCGGTTCCTTCCGCGTGCCGGAAATTATGAGTATGAGCGGCGCAACGCTTAAAGAAATAGGCACCACCAACAAGACGCACGCCGACGATTATCGCAAAGCGATAAACGAAAACACGGCGGCATTATTGAAAGTACACACAAGCAACTTTAAGATTGTAGGGTTTTCGCAATCAATCGGCATAGAAGAACTTTCTCAAATAGGCAAAGAAACAGGCGTGCCCGTGCTTTACGACGTAGGCAGCGGTCTTATGGTTGACAACGCTCTCGTAAACATCGCCGACGAACTTTGCGTAAAAGAATGCATAAAAGGCGGCGCCGACGTGGTATGTTTCAGCGCCGACAAGCTTTTGGGCGGTCCGCAGGCAGGTATCCTTGCAGGCAAAAAAGAATATATCGACAAAATGAAAAAAAATCAATTTGCAAGAGTCGTTCGTATCGACAAGTTGAATCTTGCCGCGTTGGAGTCCACTTTGCGCATTTATCTTGACGAGGAACGCGCCTTTAAGGAAATACCTACCCTTGCAAACCTTGCGGTAAGTAAATCCGACTTGCGCATAAAGGCAACCAAACTGCAAAGTATGCTGCCCGAGCGCAAAAAAGACTTTACTTCCGTCATCAAAGCAGCAGAGTCGCAAGTAGGCGGCGGCTCCGCACCTGGAGAACTTTTGCCGTCTTTCGCAGTGCAGATAACGCCCGTTTCCATATCCGCCGCGGAAATGGAAAAGCGCCTGAGAGAATATGAAACTCCTATCATCTGCCGCATAAGGCAGGATAAGGTTTTGCTTGACCCGCGCACCATCTTTGAAAATCAATTTGAAGAAATTGCAAAGGCGTTTAACGAAATATTTTAACAGCAACTAAAATAAGTAATAAAAAAACAGGCTGCCGCCTTGAAAAATACGGCAGCCTGTGCTAAAATAATTTAGGTCGGGGAAGTTCGCCCCGTTTATATGGGACCGGATAGGTGCTGGTGTGCCTTTCGGGCAACCGATATGGGAAGTTTTACTGCCTGGGTGAGTTCGATTCTCACACGGTCCCGCCATTTTCAAAAATGATAGGAGTTGATAATTTTATTGCTCCCGACATAGAACCGATAAGTAAAAAATCGGTTCTTTTATATAATATGCATTAAAAAGCAAAAGTGCTCTGCAATGCTTTTTTAAGGAGGACGTATGGACGCAAACAAAATTATGAAATTGCCTGCTTGCGGCGGTTGTATGGCAAAATTGCCACCGGGTATGCTTAAAGACGTGGTGTCGCAAATACCGACTTTTAACGACAAAAATCTGCTTGTGGGTTTTGACACTTCCGACGACGGCGCGGTATATAAATTAAGCGACGACATTGCAATAATACAGACGCTGGACTTTTTTACCCCTATGGTCGACGACCCTTATGTTTTCGGTAAAATTGCAGCTACAAACGCTTTGAGCGACATTTACGCTATGGGCGGAGAAGTAAAAGTTGCATTAAACATCGTATGCTTTCCTGAAGAAGACGACCCTGCAATGTTGGCGTCCATTTTGAAAGGCGGCGCTGAAAAGGTTTTGGAAGCGGGCGGCGTGCTTTGCGGCGGACACTCCATAAACGACAAAGAATGCAAATACGGTCTGTCGGTAACCGGCACCGTGCACCCGAACAAATATCTGCGCAACAACACCTGCAAAAAAGGCGATTTAATCGTGCTTACCAAGCCTTTGGGCGTAGGTATGATAATGGCGTCTTACCGCTACGGCGAAGTTGCGGAAGACGACTATCAAACGGCGCTTAAAAGTATGCAGACATTAAATAAATACGCCTTTGAGGCGGCAAGCAAATTTGATTTGCACGCAGGCACAGACGTAACGGGCTTCGGCTTTTTGGGGCACTTAAACGAAATGGTAGACGACGGCTACTCTATTGCAGTAAACGGCAACGACGTAAAATACATAAAAGGCGCAATGCATTTGGCGGAAGAATTTTTAACCACCGGCGGCGGACAAAAAAACCGCAACTTTTTGGGCGACAAAGTAAAGTTCAACAACGTACCTCGCCCTGTGCAGGAAATTTTGCTTGACCCGCAAACCAGCGGCGGTTTGCTGTTGAGCTTGCCTCCTAAGGACGCCAAAGAACTTATGAAAGTGCTTGCCGACTTTGAAATGCCGTCGTGCATAATAGGCGAAGTAACCGACAGAAAAGAAAGCAATATTATTGTTTATTGATAAATTTTTAAGTTTAACTAATTGATAATAAAGTAATATAATCCATTGTCCGTAAATTTACAAACCCAAAGCCCGCCATAACAGCTGGCTTTGGGTTTGTGTTTTATCGTTTGACTAAATAACAAAACCGTCCTTACGGACGGTTTTGTTACGACGGATTTTGATTTACTTTTGCAAATTAAAATCATTTTATTTCAATTTGCTTTTTATTTTGCAGTTGCTCGCAATTTTATTGCTACGCTTGCTATGCTTACTTTTGCAAATTAAAATCATTTTATTTCAATTTGCTTTTTATTTTGCAGTTGCTCGCAATTTTTGGGGAAACTTACGTTCAAAATTCCGTTGTCGTAGCTTGCGATGATTTGCTTTTCGTCAACGTCCCCCACGTAAAAACTGCGAGAGCACGAACCGAAACTTCTTTCTCTTCTCAAATAGTTTTTGTTTTCGTCTTTGGTTTCTTTGGCGTTGCTGCTTTGCGCCGAAACGGTAAGATAACCGTTTTCCAAAGAAAGGTTGACGTCTTTTTTGTCATAACCCGGCATATCGACTTCCAAAATATAGTTGTCGCCCTCTTCTCTGATGTCGGTTTTCATTGCGGATTTTTCTACGCCGAAAAACGGACGGAAAAAATCTTCAAAATCGCTGTCAAACCAGCCCAAGCCAAAATTGTTTTGTCTTCTCGATGGATAATACTTCATATAAACACCTCCGTAAATTTTTTACAATTTTTTCGAACGCCGCTGCCGTTTGCAAAAGCCTGTTTAATTGCCTTCTACCTAGTTGCCGCAAAATATGTTACAGACAATGCAAGCAAAGCAACGAGTCTAATTATTTATGCCGTGTCTGCCAAGCTTTGACAAATTGCTTACGGCGTTCAATTTGTTTCAATCTTTATTTAAGAGTGCTAGCACTCTCTCTGATTGATTGCTAATATAATATACCCGCAATTTGCTTTTGTCAACACTTTTTTGAAATTTTTTACAAAAAAATTTTTTTTATACCTTAACTGCCAAAGCGTAATAACTGAACATTGACTTATTTTGCCTATTGACCGTCTTGCATTGACAGATACCGCAAATCGGTTATTCCTTTACAAATATATAAAATTTGCATAAACAAAAAAGACGGCATAAAGCCGTCTTTAATGTTTGTTATTTTGATTGCCGATAAGCCGCAGTCAATTACGCATTATTTTGTTGCCGACTGATTTATCAGAACGAATACGGTATTGAAGTTGCCGTGTTTGCAACGGTAATTATTGTAAACAACAATGCATTTATCATAGCGCCGAGCCAAATGTTGCCGGTCTTTTTGTAAAGCACGCGCGAGATGATTGTTGCAATTGCAAGCACTGCCACCATAGGGAATACTACGATATAGCCAAGCGCCATGTCTTTTTGCCACAATACGCCGGTTGAACGGAAAGTGATGTATTGAATAAGAATTACCAACAATATACCGAATGAGTTGAAGAATGCATTTATTGCAATCGTTGCCCATTCAGGCAAGTCTTTCAAACGGAAGCCCGCATTGCCCATTGCGCTGATTGCGTAGAAGATAAAGAATACCCAACTGTATCTGAACATTGTAGGTATCATATTGAGGTTGAATACTTTTACGTCGAGCGTCCAGATACGGAAGTCGACAGTCCAAATGCCCCAGTTGATAAATACCACTGCATACAGCAGACCCACAACCAACAATGTAAGCAAAGCAGTTTTTACAAAACTTATAAGGTCAATCTTAGCGCACCTAAACGGATTGCCGACCGCAACTTCCTCTTTGCCGAGTTTCTTTGCAAGTTTACCAACGCCGAAGTTGATTGCCCATACAACAAGCATTACAAACAATGCAAAGCCTGCGCAAACGAGCGCCCAGTTTGCAACGCTGCCCGTTGTATCCTGAGGGAAATAATCGCTAGGGCTAATCATGCCTTTGCCTGCATAAGTTGTGTAAGCCTTTCTGAATATAAACCCGCCGAACAACATTGTAGCCACGCCGCCTGCAAAATATGTAACAGTCTTTGTTATGCCGTGCAAACCGCCCTTTTTGATTGAACCCAAACCAACGTCCAAATCGAGTTCTTCCGTTTTGCGCAAAGACGCAAAGCAAGGAAGAGTCAACAACAAAGACACTACAGGGAAGATAAGGAAGAAGAATGCCGCCAAGCCGATAAGCGAGAACATTTCTTTTACCCACCAAATTTGGTTGCCGCTGCCGATAACGCCGTTGTTTGCAGGCGTGCCGAATGCCGAATAGAAGAAGTCTACAACATAACCTGCGCTTTCAACCGAGAAGTGGTTGAGCGGGTGAATTTCGTTTGCTTCGTAAATTACACGGAAAGGCTGACCTACTGCCGTGCCTTGTTCTACTTCTTGAATTGCACCGTTTACGTAAGGTTTGCCGAAAGTTAAATTGATTGCATTGCCTGCCGTATACGCCTTATTATTTAAGAATGACCATGCCGCTTGCGATTTGATATATTCTCTGCAAATTGTAGCATTACCTGTCTCGTCTTTGCTCGCAAAGAAGAATTCATCGTCCATTGCTTTAAGTACGCCTACAGATTTATTGCCGTAAGGATTTGGATTTAGCGCGTTTGGCACACTAGGATTATATCCTTGAATAAGACCGGCTGCAATGATATTTATTCCTTTTGCATCGGTTGACAAAACACTGCTTGTAGTCATACCTCCCATAGAGTGCCCAGAAATACCTATGCGCGCTTTGTCGACGTACGGCAAATTGTAAAGATATTTTGCACTGTCATACATACCACTCGTATTCATTATTGCGCCATATGGTGAACCTGCAATAACATCTTCATCAGTATTGTGTCCGTGTCCGCCGCGGTCTATTGTCAAAACGACAAATCCGCGTCTTGCAAGCTCTATTGCGTTTTGAAGTTGCAACTCTCTGTTGTTGAGATAGCCGTGCGTCAAAACAATGGCAGGTGCAGGATTTTTTTCCGTAGCGGTGTTAGGCACAAACAAAATACCGCTTGCAACTTTACCTTGCACTTTTGTTTCTGTCGGGTTGCCGTTTGCGTCATACAGCACACCGCTGTTGGTTTCGTTTCGTAAATCCGTTACAGACGACTTATAGCCCGCCGACTGTACCATAGACGCGAAGAAACTGCTTACAAGAATGACCGCCAACGCTATTGCAAGCATAAGCAGAGATTTCTTGTTCTTTCTTAAATACTCCATAAGTTTCCTCCTATAAATTATAAGTATTTATTGCCACACTTTTATCGTCAAAAGTGTAAAAAGCCTTTACAAAAAAATTTTTCGCTAACGCTCAAAATTCTTTTTGATTTTATGAGCACTCCGTGCAATCCTGTTTTACAAAATTGAAATTTTGTAAAACAAAGCACTTTGTAAAGTAATAGGCAATAGTGAAGAAGTATTGTCATATCTTAGGTAAAAATTTATCCGCAACTATTCACTTTTAACTCTTAACTATTTGCTAAAAAGCAACTTTAATTCTTACTTACCCTTTGCGGTATCTTGTCCTGCCTATTGCCTCGTCCCAACCGTCCAAAAGCTGTTTGCGGCGGTCTTGCTTCATAGACGGCTTAAAGACTTTTTCTATCTGCTTGTTGTTTTTAATGTCGTTTAAGTCCTTCCAGTAACCCGTTTGCAAACCTGCAAGATAAGCCGCGCCAAGCGCAGTGGTTTCTATAACCTTAGGCCTTACTACGTCGATGTTTAATATATCTGCCTGAAACTGCATAAGAAAGTTGTTTGCGCTTGCCCCGCCGTCAACGTTTAACGAAGTTACACCTGTGCCCAAATCTTTTTGCATTGTGTTTACTATATCGCAAACCTGATAAGCAATGCTTTCCAACGCGGCGCGTATAAAATGCTCTTTTTTGGTGCCGCGCGTCAAGCCGCAGACGGTGCCGCGCGCTTTTGCGTCCCAGTAAGGCGCGCCCAAACCGACGAAAGCCGGCACGATATAAACGCCGTTGGTGTCCTCCACCTTGGTTGCATAATTTTCCGTTTCGCTTGCCTTTCTAACCATACGCATTTCATCCCGAAGCCATTGCACTATCGCTCCGCCGACAAATACGCTGCCTTCCAAAACGTATTGAGGTTTTTCGTTTGCGCCTGCGGCAAGAGTAGTTACCAATCCTTGCGACTCGACGGGTGCGTCCCCCGTGTTCATAAGCAAAAAGCAACCCGTACCGTAAGTGTTTTTTATGTCGCCCTTTTTGGTGCAAAGCTGACCGAACAATGCCGCTTGTTGGTCGCCTGCAACGCCGCAAATAGGAATATTGCAACCCACTATAGTACTGTCGGTATAACCGAACATACTGCTTGACGGCTGAACCTTTGGCAACATACACTTAGGGATATCAAACAACTTTAATAAATCGTCGTCCCACTCTAAACTATGTATGTTGTAAAGCATTGTTCTCGACGCATTTGTAAAATCGGTTGCAAAAATTTTGCCCTTTGATAAATGCCACATCAAAAACGTATCTATCGTGCCGAATAAAAGTTCCCCATTTTCCGCACGCTTTCTTGCGCCGTCGACGTTGTCTAAAATCCACTTTAATTTTGTTGCGGAAAAATATGCGTCAAGCACAAGTCCCGTTTTTTGGTATATTACTTTATCTAAACCCTGTTGTTTAAGACTGTCGCAATAGTCGGCAGTGCGTCTGCACTGCCAAACGATGGCGTTGTAAATAGGCTTGCCAGTGGACTTCTCCCACACCAAAGTAGTTTCGCGCTGATTGGTAATGCCGATAGCCCCTATGTCCTCGCAAGTAACGTCGGCTCTCGTCAATGCCTCGCCGATGACGCCTATTTGACTTGCCAAAATTTCGTGCGGGTCGTGCTCTACCCAGCCGCTTTGCGGATAAATCTGCGGAAACTCCTGCTGTGCCGAACCTACTATTTCGCCCTTTTTGTCGAACACTATCGCGCGTGAACTTGTAGTACCTTGGTCAAGAGCCAAAACGTATTTCATAAGTGAAACTCCTTTTATATCTTGCTTGCGTGTTTTGTTGCGATTATATCCGCGCCGCTGTTGCATACGTTTTTATATAAAACGTCGCCTGCCTTGACGGGCGCGGTTGCAGTTATTGACTTAATGACTTCCAGACAGTCGAAAATGCTTTCCTTAGGTATGGCTTCGCTTGTTTTTACAGACACGAGTTTTGCGTCGGAGCCCGCAACTTTGACGGAACTAGTAACCATACGCTTAGGACAGGTTACTTCATTTACGGCATATACTTTGCCCCTCGGGCAAGTGTTGCCGGTAACCTTAATATCGTTTTTGTCGCCGTCGTCAACCGCCAAATGACAGCCAAGCGGACAACTTATGCAAATCATTTCTTTAATCATTTTTGACCTCCCGAAAGCAGCGTAACTTCCAGCGTAGAGCCTGCTTTTACCTTTTGCACGACTTCGCTACCAAGCGCGATTGTTTCCATTTCGCCGGGGGTAACGATTTGTTTCTTTTTGCCTGCGATTTTTACTCCGTCCAAAAGCACCGCGACTTCAACCCTCTTAAAGACGTTTGCAACGCGCATCTTCAAACTTATAGGGGCAAAGTCGTCGTCTTTGTTTATTTTTTGCGGCACTACGTACCTTATGCCGTTGGTGCCCTTAACGTCTATCTGACTGTTTCGCGAAGCGCCTTTCTTTATATACTCCGCCGCGCACAGACCTGCGTGCTCGCTTTCTTCGCTGACGTAGTCAACCAAATCGTGAACGTGCAAAACGTTGCCGCACTCGAAAATGCCGTCTACGTTTGTCATCATTTTGTCGTCCACCACCGCGCCCGAAGTAATCGGCGAAAGCGTTACGTCGGCGTAGCCTGCCAACTCGTTTTCAGGCAGCAGCCCGACGCTTAACAGCAGCGTGTCGCATTTTATCTCTTCCGCGCTTTCCATAACGGGTTTCAACTTGTCGTCCACCGCCGCTATAACCACGCCCGAAACTCTGCCGTCTTTTGCCTTTATGTCAACCACCGTGTGCGAAAATTTAAGCGGAATGTTAAAGTCGTTTAAGCATTGCACAATATTTCTGTTGAGCCCGGAAGAATACGGCATAAGCTCTACGACGGCTTTTACCTTTGCGCCCTCGAAAGTCATTCGCCTTGCCATAATAAGACCGATGTCGCCGGAGCCTAGTATGACAACTTCGCGCCCGGGCATAAGCCCGTCAACGTTGACGAGTTTTTGCGCCGTGCCTGCCGAAAATATACCGGCCGCTCTTGCGCCTGCAATGTTTATACCGCCGCGAGGTCTTTCGCGGCAACCGCAGGCAAGTATAACGGCTTTTGCCTGCACTTTCTGCAAACCGTCTTGCTCATTTACGTAGGTAACTACTTTGTCTTTATTTATATTTATGACCGTGCTGTCGAGTTTATAAGGAACATTCCTTTCTTCCACCAAATCGATATATCTTTGAGCGTACTCGGGACCTGTGAGTTCTTCCTTAAAAGTGTGCAGACCGAAACCGTTGTGTATGCACTGATTCAAAATGCCGCCGAGACTTGACTCTCTCTCCAAAATAAGCAAATCCTTTACGCCTGCGTCATAGGCTGATTTTGCAGCCGCAAGACCGGCAGGACCGCCGCCGATGATTACCAAATCGCAAGTGTTCATTTTGTCCTCCCCACGACAAGATTGCTGCCTTTGCCGTTTTTGGTGATTTCCGTCATATCTTTGCCGAGTTCTCTTGCGAGAATTTCCATAACTCTCGGCGTACAGAAGCCCGCCTGACATCTGCCCATACCCGCGCGCGTGCGCCGTTTTACGCCGTCCATATCTGTCGCGCCCAAAGGTCTGTTTATCGAGTCTACGATTTCACCTTCGGTTACGTTTTCGCAACGGCAGACGATTTTTCCGTACAAGCAATTTTCTTTTATAAGTTGCTCTCTTTCGCTGTCTGACATTAACGCAAAATGCGGTATACCCTTTCTTGTTTCCGTAAACCTTTGTTTTTTATTAAATCCCAAATTTGCAGCGATTTTGCTTGCCATATCCACTGCTATTGCAGGCGCGCTTGTAAGACCGGGGGACTCTATGCCTGCAACGTTGTAAAAGTTTTTAACGTCGCTTTCTCCTATTACAAAATCGTTTTGCGTGCAATGTGCGCGCAGTCCCGCAAATTGCGTAATTATGTTGCGTCTGTTTAGGCCAGGCACGCTTATCGACGCTTTGTCAAATGCAGTGTTAAGCCCGTCGTAAGTGGTGTCGACGTCCGACTTGTTGTCAATGTCGTCTGCTGTTGGACCCACCAAAATATTGCCGTGAGTGGTAGGCGCAACCAAAATGCCTTTGCCCATTTTGGTAGGCAGTTGAAACAGCGTAGCGTCGGTAAGACCTCCGCACTTTTTGTCGAGCAAACAATACTCGCCTTTGCGTGAAATGATTTCTAATTTGTTTTTGCTTACTAAATTGTTTATAACGTCGGCGTATACGCCTGCGCAGTTTACTACGCTTTTGGCATAAACTTTTTCGTTATTAAGCGTTACTTCAAAAACTCCGTCTTTTTGTTTTATATCGGTTACTTCCTTTTCCAGCAAAAACTCCGCACCGTTCACAAAAGCGTTTTCCGCATAAGCAACGGTCATTTCGTAAGGACTTACTATGCCGGAAGTAGATATATAAAGCGCGGCGGTAACTTCTTTGGATATATTAGGCTCCAACCGTCTTGCCTCTTCACCCGACACGATACGCAAATCTTTTACGCCGTTTTTTACGCCTTGATTTAACAAGTCTTGAAGTTTAGGCTCGTCGTCTTTATCGAAGCACAGCACAAACGCGCCGTTTTTGCGATAAGGAAAATCCAACTGTTTTGACAGTTCTTCAAACATACCTGCGCCCAAAACGTTGTACTTTGCTTTGTTTGACCCCGTCTTTGCGTCAAACCCTGCGTGCACTATACCCGAGTTTGCTTTGCTCGTGCCCGTGGCAACGTCGTTTTCTTTTTCTGCGACGACAATTTTTGCATCGTATCTGGCAAGTTCTCTCGCCAACGAACAACCTATCACGCCGCCTCCGATAATTAAAACGTCATACATAAAAACGCCCCTTTGTTAAAAAATTGACCAATAAAAAAGCCGCACTTCGGGCAAACGCTTTTGACGCCCATCCATATTGCGACTCCGAAACCCTTACAATATCAATGACTTTATATCGGTTATATTTATAGTATATTGTCGAAAAATGCTAATGTCAATACCGATTTGTAAATTTGTATTATTATTTTTTCAAAATAATACAATTTTTTGTAAAAACAGCAACTTTATTTACAACTTTTTAATTTTTCTTCGGCAAATTATAAAAAAACAACGGTTTATAACCGTTGCCGTAAAAATATATGACTTTATAAAAAACATAAAAACAGATATATTAAAAATTCCAAAGTTCTTCGTCGCTTGTAGAACAGCAAATCGCGCCTGCGTTTATTGCCTCGTCTATATGCCTGCGGCAATTTATAAGTCCGCCGGTTATGACTTGAGCGTCGGCTTCTTCTCTGAAAGTTTTGACCAAGTCGGGTATTATGCCCGGCAAAATTTCCACCGCGTCGGCTTTGTTCTTTATGGTGTTGGATAAAGAAACTTCCACCGAGTGCGAGTCTATCAAAAATACGCGAAACACGCAAAACATTCCGTATTGTTTGGCGACTTTAATTACGTTGTTTTTTGTGGAAATTATTCCGTCGGGTTTAATTATTTCCGCGGCGTATTTTACCGCCGCCTCGTCGTTTGATAAGCCCTCCGTCAAGTCAAAATGCAAAAAGGCTTTTTTGCCGTGGCTGTGGCAATAGTCTACCATTTCTTTGGCGGAAGACAAATCGCTTTTAAGCAAAAACACGACTGACGCATTTGACTTTACCGCGCGTTGAAGTTGACTTTCCTCCTTAACCGCAGGTATCACTTCCGAACGGCGCAACTCTTCGATAAGATTCATAGCAACTCGCTTTCCTTTGTTTTTGTAATTTTATAATTTTTCCACTTGCCTGTGCGCATATACACAATGCAAATAATTATTGACACTATACTTGCGATGGGCGCCGCAAGACCGATTTCAAACAGCCCCGTATCGGGCAATATGCTCATAATATAAGCAAACGGCACGCGGATTGCAAAAGTGGCTATAAGACTGTGCGCCATTGTAAACACAGTTTTTCCGCATCCGTTGAAAAACCCGTTCATACAGAAAATAAAGCATACAAGCACGCAGTCGAAAATGTACGACCGCATATATACAAAGCCCGCTTCTATAACTTCCTTATCGGGAGAGAATATAGACAGCAGTATCCTGCCGCCGCCTAATTCCGTAAACAGCACTATTGCCGCCTCTATCGCAAAGGTAAACAATATGCCGTACATCATACATTTTTTTGCCCTGTCGGGTCTGTCGGCGCCTATGTTTTGAGCAGTCATTGCGGCGATTGCCATAGACAGCGCGCTTGGCGGAAGCATAGTAAAGCATATTACTTTTTCCACCACGCCTACGGCGGCGGACTCCACCAAGCCCTTGCCGTTTAATATGGAAGTTATTATCAAAAAAGAAATATTAACAAGCGCTTCCTGCAAAGCGACGGGAGAGCCAAACCTCAAAATGCCGGACGTCTTTTGTTTTTCCAACCTGACGTAATTTTTCTTTACAGAAAGACCGAAGCCTCTTATTTTAAGGTAAACAAGCGCAAAAACAAAACTGCACGCCTGCGCTATAATGGTTGCATAAGCCGCGCCGGCCGCTTTCATATCAAGCACTGCGACAAACAGCAAATCCAACCCGACGTTTATTACCGTTGCCACTATGACGAATATCATAGGACTTGTGCTGTCGCCCATTCCGCGCAATATACTGCTGACGGCGTTGTAACCTACAATAAAAATTATGCCGGCAGAGCATATGAAGATATATTCCACCGTTTGGTCGAAGGCTTCCTGCGGCGCCTGCATAATCAGCGCAACCTGCGTTGCCAAAAGCAGCATAATTGCCGTAAGAATAACCGCAACAACGGCAAAAAGCGCAACGGTTGCGCCGACTGTTTTTGCGGCGTCGTCTTTTTTGTTTGCGCCTATATACTGACCGACAAGCACCGTCGCGCCCGTGGCAAGACCTGTTATTATGCCGGTTATGGTCTTCATAACCTGACTGCCGGTGGACACCGCGGATACCGCCGCCGTGCTGCAAAACTGCCCCACCACCAACAGGTCGATTGCGCCGTAAAGCAGTTGCAAAAAGTTTGCAACCAAAAACGGCAAAGCAAATTTCATAAGCGTGGGGAATATCTTTCCGCCCGTCAAAGCGTTTTCGTTCATAATGTATATTATAACACAACGATTACGTCGGCGTAAGCAAAATCTGCCGCAAACAACAATCGAGTGTTATGGGTTTTGCAACTCGGTTATTTTTCTTTATCGGAATTATCGTCCGTCAAACTGTCATTCGACTCGCTCGGCTGTTTCTTTTTACGCAAAAACTCCAACTTTGTTTCGGAAATAAGCACCGCTATAAATATCAAAACAAAACCTACTGCTATTTTTAGCGTCAGCACTTCGTGATAGAATATGACGCTGAACATTACGCCGAACATTGCTTCGAAAGTCAAAATTATTGCAACTGACGATGACGGAATATATTTTTGACTGATATTTTGAAACAGCATTGCAACGGTTGTACCAAACAACGCAAGGTATGCGATTTCAAGCCACGCTCCCGTGGAAATCTCCGCAGGCATTGTTTCCGTACACAGCGACAAAACGGCGCATATTATGCCGGTTGCGGCAAATTGCATAATGGTAAGCAATACGGGGTCTTTGTCTTTATTAAAAGCAGACACAAACACTATATGCAAACCGAAAAACAAACCGCCGACAAGCGTCAGCCAATCGCCCGTGCTTATGGAAAAATCGCCGTCCAACGACACAAGACCTATACCCACAAGGCAAGTTACCGCGGCAATAAAATTGTAAGCGTCGGGGCGCTTGCGATAAAATATCCACAATAGAAAGGGAACCAACACGCAGTAAACCGCAGTCAAAAAGGCGTTTTTGCCCGGTGTAGTGCCCAACAGCCCGAAAGTTTGAAAGATATATGCGGCGGCAAGAAACGCGCCTATTATTGCCCCTTGCCAAACGTACGACCAGTTTAGTTGTTTGAGTTTTTTGCAAAATATAATTGACAGCAATATTGCCGCTGCGAGAAACCTAAACGCAAGTATAAAATATGTCGGTATGCTGTCCAGCGCATTTTTAAGTATAACAAACGTACTGCCCCAAATGAGCGTAGACGTAAGCAACGCAAGTCTTGCCAGCAAACCTATTTTTTTAGATTTTTCCATACCGTAAAATTATATTGTTGCGTCGCTTTTAAGTCAAGTTTTTGCGCGTAAAGTAATAACGAGGAACACAAACGTTAAAAAAACACGGCGTATTGCCGTGTTTTTTGACATTTGCTTTTGATTAAATTTTATCAATAAAATCAATTTGCTTTTACAAGCAAAGCAAAAAAACTTTGCTTATGCTCTTTTCCCTTATTTGCCGTCGGGGAAGTTATTTCAAGAGTTGCGGCGCGTATTTGTTTACCAAATACTCCAACTCTTCGTCGCCGTATTTGGTTACCCTGCCGTTTGCGTATTCTTTGTCGATATGCTCTTTAATAGGCAACAGTCTTGAATCGTTTTTGCCGACTACTTCCTTGCCCATAAAGAGATTTATCCAATGGGCAATGCCTGCAATGCCCGACGCGTTGTTAATGCTTACCCTAGGCGGACGGTTTAATATTTTTTCCGTATCGAAAATGTTGTAAATTTCTTCGTCTTTCATAAGACCGTCGGCGTGCACGCCTGCAAGAGTGGTGTTGAAGTCTTTGCCAACAAACGGAGTTTTTGACGGAATTTTATATCCTATGACCTTTTGATAATAGTCTGCAATTTCGGTAATAACGCGCGTGTCCATACCGTCGGTAGTTCCGCGAAGTTGCGCATACTCTATAACCATTGCTTCAAGCGGAGTGTTGCCGGTTCTCTCGCCTATACCCAAAAGCGAGCAGTTTACGCCGCTTGCGCCGTAAAGCCACGCATAAGCCGAGTTGGTAACCGCTTTGTAAAAATCGTTATGTCCGTGCCATTCTATAAGCGCACTCGGGATTTCCGCATGGAAATGCAAACCGTGTATTATGCCCGATACGCTTCTCGGCAGACTTGCGCCGACGTAAGGCACGCCGTAGCCCATTGTATCGCACGCGCGGATTTTTATGTCAATGCCGCTTTCGTCCATAAGTTTTTTAAGTTCGCTGGCAAACGGTACTACAAAACCGTAAAAGTCCGCTCTTGTAATGTCTTCCATATGACAGCGCGGTTTGATGCCTACCGACAAAGCGTCTTTAATAATGCCCAAATATTTTTCCAACGCCTGTTTACGGCTCAAACCCAATTTTTTGAAAATATGATAGTCGCTGCAACTTACCAAAATGCCGCATTCCTTAAAGCCCATTTCTTTGGCAAGCAAAAAGTCCTCTTTTTTGGCTCTTATCCAACCGGTAATTTCAGGAAACTCAAAGCCCAGTTCCTGACATTTCCTTACGGCTTGCCTATCCTTTTCGCTATATAAAAAGAATTCGCTTTGGCGGATAATGCCCTTTGGTCCGCCGAGTTTATGCAAAAGTTTGAACAAATCTACAATTTGCTCTATCGAATACGGCGCGCGCGATTGCTGACCGTCGCGGAAAGTCGTATCGGTTATCCAAATTTCATCAGGTACGCACATAGGCACGCGTCTGCGGTTGAATGTTACCTTAGGGATTTCTTCATAATTGTAAATATCTCTATATAAATTAGGTTCTTTTACGTCCTGCAACTGATAGTGATACAACGGCTCATCAAGCGTATTGAAATGATTGTTAAATTTAAGCATAAGACCCCTCAAAATTTTAATAATGCAAAGTATATTATTTTTTGTTGTATTTGTCAATGTAATCAAAAGCGCAACCGCCGTAATTTTTAAGAATTTATTTTTGCAATTCTTTGATTATATTAAATCAAGTTTTTACACCTAAGTCATAACCCAATAATAAGCAAAACACTGTTTGTTTTATTTGCAAAATTAAAAACCGTCGGTGTTTCAAGAAAAAACAAAATGCCGCGTGTTTCCACGCGGCTTAAAACGATAAATATTTTTCAGTCATTTTCTGTACAGGTATATCAAGAAATTACTTCCCAAATTACGTTACTTTGCGAAACGGCGCCGTCGCCCCACACTGCAAAACCGGGGTCGCCCTTTTCTCCTTTGTCGCCTTTGTCCCCCTTAAAATCGCCGTCGGCAATTTGCTGCGACACTTGCTCGATAAGTTGATTTAGCGCCGTCCGTCCGTCTTTCAAATCATCAAAAAGCCGCTGCGCCTCTGCCAAAAAGTCTTTGACGAAATGCGTCTGCGTATTTGCGTTTATGCTTGACAACACGGGGAACTCCGCCGTCTGCGACTTAAAAACTCTGTCGCCGTCTATTGAAACAACCTGCACTTGTGCGTTGCCGCAGCCTGACAGTATGCTGTTTTCCAACTCGTAAACAAGTTGACCGTCGGAGGGAATTATCGGCGGCGTTACGTATCTTTTGCCGTCAGCGCACTTAAACTCGAAATAATGCTTTGCCGACTGTTCCTGCAACAATGTGCCGTCGGCTTCAACGCACAGTTGAACGGAAATATTTTCTCCCGAGTTTATGACGGGTATTTCCGTAAGGTGCAACTCGCCGGACTCCGCAAGTTTCGCTTTCAATTTTTTTAAGGTCATTTTATTGCTCCTTGTGTAAATATTGAAGTTTCGCTTCTTTATTGTAACTTACGCGACCGCAAATTCTGCCCCGCCGTGCCAAATTTTTTATACTTGTGTTTTGATAAAACTGCAATTTTTTGTATTGAAAATATTTAATATTACAATTGATAAACAACTTACAAATAAGTTATCAAAAGGGGAAAGACATATAAAAAAAGACCTCAACGGTCTTTTTTGAAGATTTCCAAAACTTGGCTTATATCTTTGCCGACGCCCAAAGGATTGTACTCGGCATTGTATTTTTCGTAAAATTTGGAAATATAGCCGTCTCGCGAAAAACTGTAATAATCGTCCTTGCCTATTATCAAGTGTTCCGTCAGCACGACGTCAATGCCGCGCAGCGCCGTATAAAGCGCTTTGGTAAAAATTATGTCGTCGTTTGACGGATTTACCGAGCCGTTGGGGTGCGAATGCGCAATGACGACCGCAGTTGCCTGCGCTATAACGCAAAACTCCACGACCTCGCGCAAAGGCACGTTTACTTTGTTTAGCGTACCTTTCCACTTCTTTACGGAAAGTATACTTCCGTCGCTGTCAAGGCAAATGACGACAAACTCTTCCTTGACGCTGCTTTCCAACAGCGCCTTGCAATAATCCAACGCGTCGCCGAAAAACCGCAGTTTCTTTTTGTTTTCCAACTTATCCGCCTGATAGCATCTGAACGCCGCAGGGTAAGTTTTAAGCAAGACGGCGTTTTGTTTGCCCACGCCGTCAACCTTCATAAGTTCTTCGACGGGCGCGTCGAACACCGCCGACAAACTGCCGAATTTGTCAATCAATGCGTGCGCAATGCCGTTGGTGTTTTTGCGTTTGTTTGCACCGTATAAAATAATTTCTATTACTTCGTGCGGAAAAAACGAATCGCTGTCGGCGATAAACTTTTCGCGCATACGCTCGCGATGACCGTCGTGAGGATTTGCTTTGGTAGGTTTTTCGTCCATATTATTTTACAAGTTGTTTAAGATACTCGGCAAATTTTGCACCGAGGTTTTCGTCGCGCAAACCGTACTCTACCGTTGCTTTTAAGTAACCGAGTTTGTCGCCCAAGTCATACCTTAAACCCTCGAAGTCATAAGCATAAATGCCATTGGTCTGCGCCTGCAAATTGAGCGCATCGGTAAACTGCAACTCGCCGTTTTTTGCAACGGAAATTTTACGCAGATAGTCAAAGAAGTCGGCGGAAATTACGTATCTGCCGAGCGCGGCATAAAAACTTGGTGCTTTGTCTACCGCGGGCTTTTCCACTATGTTTTTAATAAAGAAAGTTCTGTCGTCTTTTTGCTCTACCACGTCGATAGAACCGTACTTGACGATATTTTCCGGCAAGACTTTTTGCACGCCTATTACCGTCGTGCCGTATTTTTCGTAACAGTCTGCAAGCTGTTTGGTTACGCTGTTGTCGGTGTAAATAAGGTCGTCGCCGTTAAGCACCGCGCCGGCTTGCCCGTCCAAAAATTCTTCCGCAAGCAACACCGCGCTGCCGCTGCCGTTTGCAACCTTTTGATACGCAAACTTTATGTTTGCCATAGTGCCGATGTCGTGCAACAACTTTGCTTCCGCATTTTTGCCGTGCTGCGTCAAGAAGTTTTCAAAATCGCCGTCTACGGAAAAATGTTTTTCTATCATAGTTTTGTCGGGACTTATGATAATAAGTATGTCTTTTATGCCGGCGTTTACTACTTCGTCAACAATCAACTGCAACGACGGAGTATCCACCACAGGCAGCATCTCCTTCGGGCACGCCTTCGTATAAGGCAAAAAGCGTGTGCCGCGTCCTGCCGCAAGTATAATTGCTTTGTTTACTTTCTTCATTGTTTTCTCCTTTGTTTTATATTTTACTCTACCGTAACGCTTTTTGCAAGGTTACGCGGCTTGTCGGGATTTATGCCGCGCTCTATGCTCATATAATATGCAAACAACTGCAACGGAATAATTGCCGACATCGGCGCAATAAGTCCCGATGAAGACGGCAACTGCAAAAATGCGTCGCACTCTACGTCGTTTTTTGCCTTTTCAAACGGAGTGATGATAACAACCTTGCCGCCGCGCGCCTGCACTTCGTGAAGGGCGTTGCAGGTTTTTTCCGCCACGTGTCTTTGCGTAACCACCGCGATGACGAGAGCGTTTTTGTCAATCAACGCAAGCGTACCGTGTTTAAGCTCGCCCGAGGCAAAACCCTCGCTATGTATGTAAGACACTTCTTTAAGTTTAAGCGTGCCTTCCAAAGCCAATGCATAATCCAGCCCCCTGCCTATAAAAAACACCGACTGCTTTTTGCAAAACTCTTTTGCAAGTTTGTGCACCTGCTCGTCGAGCGCAAGGGTCTTTTGCGTCAACTGCGGCAAACTTTCAATTTCCTTTTTAATGGCGGCAACCGACTTTAAGTCGTCGGACAATACCGTCGCAACGCACAAAAACAACAGTATCTGCGTGAGATAACTCTTCGTCGCGGCAACGGCGACTTCCGCCCCCGCCTTTGTATGCAACACCATATCGGCATAGCGCGTAATGGAAGAATGCGCAACGTTTGTTATAACCACGACGTCCGCGCCTTTGCTTTTTGCAAGTCTTACGCCTGCGATGGTGTCTGCCGTCTCGCCGCTTTGGCTTACCGCAACCACAACCGTCTTGTCGTCAATTATAGGATTTTTGTAACGGAATTCGCTTGCAAGTTCTACCTCCACGGGAACTCTCAACACCGTTTCGAAAATATTTTTGCCCACCAAACACGCATTATACGCCGTGCCGCATCCTATCATTACAACTTTATCATTTTTTGAAAAAATGTCAACAACGCCGAGCTTCTTTTCGTCGTTTGCAAAAAATTCTTCCGCTGTATACTGCACCGCCTTAGGAATTTCGTAAATTTCTTTATACATAAAACTTTTGCAGTCGGCTGGCGCAAAATACTCGGTTGCTGTTTTTTCGATTTTGACCGCCTTTCTATTGCCGTTGCCGTCAAACAGTTTTATGCCCTGCGAGGATACTTCGCCTATTTCGTTGTCTTTAAGATACACCGCTTTGTCGGTATATTGCGAAAACGCCATACAGTCGCTTGCCACAAAGCACTCTGCGTCGCCTATGCCCACAACAAGCGGACTTTGTTTTTTGACAACGAATATTTTGTCGGGAAAGTCTTTGCAAAGTATTGCCAATGCAAAAGAGCCTTTAAGTTTTTTCAACGCCGCAGACAGCGCTTTTATCACGTCGCCGTCGTAAACGTCGTCCAAAAATACCGCGATTGCTTCGCTGTCGGTTTGAGTCAAAAACCTTTTGCCCTTGTTTGCAAGTTGGCTTTTTATAGAAACAAAATTTTCTATAATGCCGTTATGTACTAATGTAAATTTTCCGCAGGTGTGCGGGTGCGAATTTACGTCGCTTGGCGCGCCGTGCGTGGCCCAGCGCGTATGACCTATGCCGCAGTTTCCTTCCGTACCTATCGTAGCGCTTTCCAACTGACTTACGTAGCCGGCGCGCTTTATGCAATTTATTTTGCCGCAGCCGTCAAACACTGCAAGTCCTGCCGAGTCGTAACCGCGATACTCCAAAATTTTAAGCCCTTGTATTATGTAATCCCTTGCTCTTCTTTTGCCGATATATCCTACTATACCGCACATATATATACCCCGAGCATACTTTTAATTTTATTTTTTTGCCATATTTTTCTTTACTGAATTCTACTCTTCAAACTGCTTTTGCTGTTTATGGTTTTTCAACCGTAAAATCCGTTAAATTCTCATTATAATATCCGCCAAGATTTTGCCGACCTGTTCGCCCTTTGCAGCGTCTCTGCACTCGGTCATAATCCTTATTTTAGGCTCCGTGCCGCTTGCGCGCACCAAAATTCTGCCGTCAAAGCCGTCGCTCAACTTTGCCACGTTTCTCCATAAATCTTCGTGGTTTATGACAAGCATTTTGTCCGCCACGACCAAATCCAAATTAAACTGCGGATAAAGCTGTATATCAGCCAACTGCGACAGTTTGGCTTGCTTGATGACTTTTGCCAACTGCAACGCCGTAAGCACTCCGTCGCCCGTGCTTAACAAATGCCTTATGATGATATGTCCCGACTGCTCTCCGCCTATCTCCGCGCGGCTTGACGCCATAAGAGCGTTGACGTATTTGTCGCCTATGTCTGCGTGCAGCAACTTTATGCCGTCGGCTTGCAGAGCCTTTTCCACACCCATATTTGTATGCGAAGTGCCTACCGCGCAGTCGTTTTTGAGCAAACCTTTCTTCTTGTATTCCTTTGCCAAAATGCAAAGAATCTTGTCGCCGTCTACCACGTTGCCGCACTCGTCCACGGCAATAAGTCTGTCGCCGTCGCCGTCAAAACAAAAGCCCGCGTCCGCCCCGCACTCGACAACTTTTTTTGCAGCAAACTCGGGGTGCAAAGAACCGCAGTTTCTGTTTATGTTTTTGCCGTCTGCACGGCAAGACAGCAAAACCGTCTCCGCCCCTAATGAGGAAAACACCTTCGGCGCGGTTTTGCAGGTTGCGCCGTTGCTGCAATCCAACACGATTTTCAATCCCGACAGGCTTTCGTCAATGGTATCCGAAAGAAAGTTTCTGTAAATTTCCACCGCTCGCGTCTGCGTATATTTGCCCGTTGCGCAACCGTCCGCAAGCACCGTCGTCGCCATAAATTTTTCTATACGCTCTTCTTCCTCGTCGGCAAGTTTCACGCCAAGAGAAGAAAAAACCTTTATGCCGTTAAACTCGGGCGGATTGTGCGACGCGCTTATGACCACACCGAATCGGCAATCCAGCACGTCGGTAAGATATGCAATGCACGGCGTAGGCACTATACCCACGTCTATTACGTCGCAGCCGCCGGAAAGCGCACCGCTTGCCAAAGAAACCGCCAGCATATCGCCGGATTGTCTTGTATCTCTGCCTATCACTATTTTGTCCGCGCCAGCCTGTGCAAGAGCGTTGCCGCATTTGAAAGCGAGGTCGGGGGTAATTTGTCTGTTTGCTATTCCTCTTATGCCGTCAGTTCCAAAATAAAGTCCCATATACTCCTACTTTTTGTTTGCTTTGATAGTCGAAGGAAATCTGCCTATAATAAACGAATTGTCGTCCGCGTCGTCCGTTACCGTCGTACCTGCCGCGACAAACACATTGTCGCCCAGTTTAAGCGGAGCAACTAAATTTGTATTGCAGCCTAAAAAACAGTTGTCGCCTACCGTCGTTTTGTGCTTTTGTTTGCCGTCAAAGTTTGCAAACACAACACCGCAGCCGATGTTTGTATTTGCGCCGACGTCTGCGTCGCCGATATACGCCAAATGCGCGGACTTTACCCCGTCGCCCAAAAAAGCGTTTTTAACTTCCACAAAATTGCCTATTCGGCAACCGTCGCCGATACTTGTATTTGGTCTTACGGAAGCAAACGGACCAACCGTACAGTCGCAGCCTATTTGACAGTCTTGCGCAAAAGTACTTTTAACAACCGTTCCTTCGCCGACACTGCAATTTTCCAAACAGCAATAAGGATACACAACAGCGTTGCCGCCTATGACGCTATTGCCTTTAATTACGTTTGGCGCGTATATTTCCGTCCCCGCGCTTATCTTTACGGTGCCGTCTATAACAAGATTTTGCCTGTCGTGCAAAATGACCCCGCTGTTTGTAATATCGTCTAAAATAGCGCTTTGCAAAGTTTTTTCTATGTAGGAAAAATTTTTTTCGTTGAGTCTTAAAGACAGGTTGCCGTATTTCAAATTGTCAATCGTTATTAAAGTGCAGTCCCAGTCTATGCAGATGACGTCGTCGCCGTAAGCGTCGTTTTTGTCCCATATAATAACCTTTTTGAAGTAGGGCGAAAGACGAAGTTTAATCCACTCCGCACTTGTATAGCCCAAAATTTTTTTGTCGAATAACCATTGATTTTTGGAATTTGTCTGCACAATGATTGCAAGCGTCATGCGTGAAAAGTCTTTCATACACGCTCCTTTTGCCGCCGTTTACATAATAATGAAAGATACGACAGCCACTACAATCAAATATATGCAGAAAGGTAAAAAATTGTTTGCGCCTATTAGTTTTAGTACAAGTTTAATTGCCAAAATGCCGGAAATTGCAGAACTAGCAAATCCGACGGCAAGCAAAAGAAAATCCGCCTGCAACAACGCACCGCTGCCGAATTTTAATATGCAGCCGCCCAAAATAACGGGTATGCTCATAAGGAAAGCAAAGGAAGTAACCTGTTTTTTATCGCCTTTTGCAACAAGACCGCCGAATATCGTACTGCCGCTGCGCGACACCCCCGGTACAAGCGCCGCCGCCTGCATAAACCCCATTGCGACGGCGTGTTTTGCCGTTACGTCGCCGTCAAACTTTTTTTTCATAAGTCGGTCGCTAACAAACAAAATAACTGCGGTAAACAAAAATGCAAAACCTAAAAATTTGCCGGTAAACAGCGTTTCTATTTCGTCGCCGAGCAACAGCCCCGCAACCCCCGCGGGAATCGTTGCAAGAATAAGCAAAAACAGTTTGGTAAAAGGCGGACGAAACAAACGCAAAAAATCTTTGAAAAACACCGCTATAACCGCAACGAGAGTACCCAAATGCAACACAAGCGTTACGGTGAGGGTATCAACAGACAAATTAAGCAATTTTTGCGCCAATAAAATATGTCCGCTGCTTGATACAGGCAAAAACTCCGTCAACCCCTGTATAATGCCCAATAAAGCAATCTTAAAAACTTCCATAATTACATTGTACCCAACCGCGCCGAAAACAAAACCGCAAGCATTTTGCCTGCGGTGTAATAATGTTTCTATTTGGTTTTTATGTTTTAATTAGTGAATTATAATATCTGGTTTTGATAAAGTTCGGTTGTAAAAATAAATTATTTACAATACGGCAAATTATCGGTTGCATTATGAAAAACACATTTTAACTCAGCCAATGGCTTTATGGTTGAAATTTATGTTTGCTTTTTTTGCCTGTGAGTGTTGATGTTTACGCGGTATGCGATATATCTTACCATCTTTTTTCAACCGTGCGCCGGTTTGATGAAAATAAAACGCGACGCCGCGCTCTACCGCCTGAGCGCGCAAACTTAAAACCCAATCGAAATCGCAAACTCTTGCGTTAATGCCGGACTCTCCGCCGACGGACAGTTCTTCAATGCCGTCCAGATAATTCGACAAGTCCATATCTTCCAACAGCGGCGCGCAAACTATCATTTTGTGTTTTATCGGTACAAGCTGAAAAACAGGCAAGCGTATGTCTGCTTGTTTTTGATTTTCCACCGTGCAGCCTACCGCAACGTTGTCGTAGCCCTCGCCCCAGTCCGACGGAATGCACTCTGTAAACCTGTCAATCCTTTTGGTGATGAAAAAGAAATTGCAGTCGCAACGCTCTTTGATTATGCGCCAACACTCGTCGCGCCATTCGTCGGCTTCTTGCAATAAAAAGTCAGAAGTAAAACACAGTCCGAACATAGTGCCCGACGGATATTTATAGTTGCCCTTCCTGTCTTTTTTTATAGGCAGATTGAAAGCCAGATTTTTGGTTACGACAGAACTGTCCTTGTCATATTTGCAATCGCTACTGTAAACGTAACAGTTTTTGCAGCCGTCGCTTATTTTATGACAGCCGTGCCAAGGATTCCAATATTCCTGCATAAATATAAGATAATATACCGCACGCCTACTGTCAACAACCTTAAAAAAAAGACCCGCCTGCAACTTTTTAATTTTGCAGACGGGCTCTTGCATAGGAGAACACTTATAAACAATATCAAACCCCTTCGATAAGCATTTTGTCGGCCACCAATGCTATAAACTCGCCGTTGGTTGGTTTTTCTCTTGAAGCATAAATTTTTAAGCCGAACAAAGAATTTATATTTTCTATCTTGCCTCTGTTCCACGACACTTCAATCGCGTGTCGTATCGCTCTCTCGACCTTGCTAGGCGTGGTGTCGTATTTTTCCGCAATGGATGGATAAAGCTGCTTAGTAATGCTGTTTATTATACTCGGATTTTCTATCGCCATTTTTATACCTTCGCGCAAAAACTGATAGCCCTTTATATGTGCAGGAATGCCGACAATATGAAACACGCTTGTAATACGCTCGTCCAATGTTTTTACGCGGTAATTATTTCTCGCATCGGCTTTTTCCAGCATAGCGAATTTGTCCGTCAGCTTGCTTGCAACAAGATTGAAAATATGCTTTTTTAACATCTCTTTCTGACAAGGCTTTGCCACGAAATCGTCGGCGCCTTGCGCAAACGCCCGAGAAACCCCGTCGTCCGTGCTTAATGCGGAGTATATCAAAAATTTAGGTTTATTACGGTCATTCTTAAAAAACTCCAAAACACCGTACCCGTCCAAAACAGGCATAATCAAATCGAGTATAACAACGTCTGGCTGTGCCGATGGTATCTTTGTAATGGCCTCCACCCCGTCTTTCGCTTCCCCAACCAATTCCGTGTCATCGCATTTTTCCAACAAATCCTTGATTTCTTCTCTTACGTCTTGATTGTCATCTACGACAAAACATCTGATTCTCGACATAAAACTTCTCCTTATAAAGTTGATATTAAATTAAACCTTTGCGGTTATATTTCGATTAGGTTTTACAAAAAATTTGTACAAAATGCCATATTGCACCGCCTGCGGTTATGCAAATTTTTGCAATTATTTGTAAAAATAATTCTGCAAAATTTGAATTTATCCCATAAAAACTAAAAAATAGTATGCAAAAACAACAAATTTAGAATATAATTTTCTTTTTACCTGTTTTTGTGGGGAAATTTGTTCAAATTTATATTCACACTTTAGCACTCATTTACACGGTTGTCAATAGTTTTTTAGAAAATTTTGGAAATTTGTTTATATTTTTATAGAATTTCCGTTTATATCGTTGCAAAGTGCAAAAATAATGTCGCCAAACATAATTTGCCGTCATTAAATAAAACAATCGCGTTTAATTTGACCGTCAAAAAACTTATTATGGCGTATTGCGGTTGATTTTAACGCAAACTTACAGCCGACAAAAATGTTTGTCGGTAAATATAATTTCATTTTAGACAGACGTATGACAACAAAATTTCTTGTAACCGTTGACATTACAACAAATGCGGTTTTATAATATCCAAAAGGAGATTTTATGCAGATAACTTCGCGTTTTACGGTTGCAGTGCATACCATGCTTGCAATTTGCACCTTTCAAGATACCTATAAAACCACGTCGGATTTTATAGCGTCCAGCGTAAACGTAAATCCGGTCATCATAAGAAGAACTTTGCAAAGCCTTAAAAAAGCCGGCTTGGTTGACGTAAAAGCAGGAACGGGCGGAGCAACCGTCGCAAAAGATTTGAAAGACGTTTCGCTATACGACGTATATACCGCCGTGGATTGCGTAACGGAAAACTTGTTTAACTTTCACAACAACCCAAATCCCGCTTGCCCTGTCGGGAAAAACATACACAACGCACTTGACTCACATCTTGCAGCCGCGCAAAATGCTCTGGAAACGCAACTAAAAAGCGTAACTTTGGCAGACGTCGCAAAAGACTTAAACAAATTTATTTGATTCTTCCGGTGAAATTATGAAAATAAAAAAAATTGAATTTAGACTGCGCGGCATAAACCGCCGTTTGTGCGTAATTGATAGATTTGCTGCCCAATATACCGTAAAAACGTTACAGCAGCAATATAGTCTAGTTACACGGCACTATAATAATTTATAAATAGCAAAAAAATAACCTAACTCGATACTCTTTTAAGTATTCGAATTAGGTTATGAGTGGCGCACCCTAAGAGGCTCGAACTCCTAACCTTTGGTTCCGTAGACCAACGCTCTATCCAATTGAGCTAAGGGTGCAAATTTACGAATATTAAGTTTTAATGCGGTTTCGTACCGTACTGCCGACAAACCCGATGCGCGAAAATAAAAATTAAATTTTGTTTTATATCGCAAACCGACATTCTTATCAACTTTGACCGCCGTCAAAACTTTATCTTGTCAGCCTAAACAGTATATAACCGCATTTGATTTTTGTCAAATAAAAAGCAGCCGCATTGCAATAAGTGTTTTTTGCCGTTTATTAAAGTTTGTTTCAAAATTTAATTGCTGTTTTGAAAAAATTTATTGAAAAATATTTTCCGTTTACGGCAAAATATGGTATAAATATATCGTTATTACTTTGACTTGCGGAAACAAAAGACGCAACACCAAATTAAAAGCAATTTTACTGTTAAAGGAGTAGGTTAAAATGAAAAAAATTTATACCGGAAAAACCAAAGACGTATTTTCACTTGAAAACGGCAACGTATTGCTGAAATTCAAAGACGACTGCACCGGCAAAGACGGCAAGTTTGACCCGGGCGAAAATTCGGTCGGTCTCACCATCGAAGGAATAGGCAAAGCAAACCTTAAAACTTCGGTTTATTATTTCGAGTTGCTCAAAAAAGCAGGCGTAAAAACACACTACGTCAGCGCCGACGTAGACAACGCCACAATGGAAGTTCTTTCCGCAAAAGTGTTTGGACACGGTTTGGAAGTAATTTGCCGCTTGGTTGCAACAGGCAGTTTTGTACGCCGCTATGGAGAATATATCGCTGACGGCACCCCTATCAAAGGCGGTTACGTAGAAACCACTTTTAAGGACGATGCAAAAGGCGACCCACTCGTTACCAAAGACGCTCTTGTTGTTTTGGGCGTAATGAGCGAAAAAATGTATGACAGCATGAAGGAGCAAACACTTGCAATAACCAAAGTTGTTGCAGACGACCTTGCAAAAAAAGGAATGCAACTTTATGACATCAAGTTTGAATTCGGCTACGACGGCAACGGCAACGTAATTTTGATTGACGAAATTGCCAGCGGAAATATGCGCGTATATAAAGACGGCAAAATCGTAGACCCGATGGATTTGACTTCTTTGATTTTGGCATAACAAAAAAAAGCCCTGCGATAAGCAGGGTTTATTTTTTACACTTGTTTTCAAATAGCTCTGATAAGCTTTTTGCACGCAACAGCATTTTATTCAGATTTATACAAAAATAACTGCTTAGTAATTACTTTATAACTATGAGAGTATGTATATCTGCAGCAAGTGCCAAACAAATAAAAAAACCGCCGCTTGTATTAAGCGGCGGTTAATTTTACTTATCTTGTTTGTCATCTTTGCTTTCAAAAACGTCTTCTTCTTTCGGAGCGATAATTTGTTTAGGCTTTTCAACAACTTCTTCTACGGTTTTTTCCGACTTCTCTTCTGCCTGCGGTTTTTGGGAAGGTTTATCCGGATTGTACTTCTTGTCAATAAAGTTTATTACCGTTTCCGCGCTTTCTCCGTTGATAAGCATATCTACTTCGTCCGTGTGTATCGTTTCCTTTTCCAACAAGACGCGCGCCATATTGTGCAAGACTTCTATATTTTCTTTCAAAATTTCCGTTGCGCGTTTATGACACTCGGATACTATCCTGTTAGATTCTTCGTCTATCTTGCTCGCTATCGACTCGCTGTAATTATTTTGCGCCTGATAGTTTTTGCCGACAAACACTTCGTGGTCGGAACCGTAATAAATAGGTCCGATAACGTCAGACATACCCCACTCTGCAACCATACTGTGTACGGTACCGGTAAGCGACTTTATGTCGCCGCTTGCACCAGAGGTAATGTTTTGAATGACCAGTTCTTCCGCCACCCTGCCGCCAAGCGTCATAGTTATTTGGTCAATCAACTGCGCTTTGGTTTGGTGGTTGTCGTCGTTTTCAGGTCTGGTCATAGTGTAACCTGCCGCCATACCGCGCGGAATTATCGTTACTTCCTGCACAGGGTCGCAATATTTAAGCTTGCAAGCCAAAATCGCATGACCTGCCTCGTGATAAGCAGTTATACGCTTGTCGCTTTCCGTAACAAGCCTGCTCTTCTTTTGCGGTCCCATAAGAACTTTGTTTATACCTTCCGCAACGTCTTTCATTGCAACGCTCTTTCTTCCGTCGCGCACCGCGAGAATAGCCGCTTCGTTAAGCAAATTTTCCAAATCCGCGCCGGAAAAACCGCTGGTTATGCGCGCAATAGTCTTAAAGTCAACGTCGCTTGCCATTGGCTTGTTTCTTGCGTGCACTTTAAGGATTGCCTCTCTGCCTCTTACGTCAGGTCTGTTGACGTATATTTGCCTGTCGAAACGCCCAGGTCTCAACAACGCAGGGTCGAGAATGTCCGCCCTGTTGGTCGCCGCCATAATGATTATGCCGTTGTTTGTTTCAAAACCGTCCATCTCTACCAACAACTGGTTGAGTGTTTGTTCTCTTTCGTCGTGTCCGCCGCCGAGACCTGCGCCCCTTTGACGACCGACCGCATCGATTTCATCGATAAATACGATACACGGCATATTGCGTTTTGCTTGGTCAAACAAATCTCTTACACGGCTTGCGCCTACGCCGACAAACATTTCTACAAAATCACTGCCGCTTATCGAGAAGAACGGAACACCCGCCTCTCCGGCAACTGCTTTGGCAAACAAAGTTTTACCCGTCCCCGGAGGCCCCACAAGCAACACGCCGCGCGGAATTCTTGCGCCAAGTTCGTTAAACTTTGCAGGCGCTTTCAAAAAGTCGATAATTTCCGCAAGTTCTTCCTTTTCTTCTTCGGCTCCGGCAACGTCGGTAAAGCGCACTTTTACATTTTCGTTTACTCGCGCTTTGCTCCTGCCGAAATTTATATTTTGGTTGTTCTGCTGCGAAATCTTCTTCAACAAAACAATGACGATAACTATAGACGTACCCAAAATAAGCAACGGGAAGAGATAGTCCCAAATGCTGACCTGGTCAGGCTTATTGAAATCCATCATTATTGTATAAGACGAAATTAACGGTTTTTTCTCGCTTTCGGGTTTGCCTTCGTTGTCTGCGTTTATTTTTTTGTTTTCTTCTTCTATAACAGCATTACGCTTTTCTATTGCGGCAAAAATATCGTTCTTTGCTTCAACTCTGCTAGGAATGTTCAATGCATAGTCGTAGCTTGCAGGAAATTTTGCAAGGGTGTTGTTTACGCCGTGCTCCTTCTCGCCCTCGTTGACCAATACGCGCATAGTGTAGTTTCCGTCAAAATAAACTGCCTGCACTTTTCCTTCTTCGACTTGCTCTAAAAATTCGAGATAGGTCGGCTGCTCCGCCTTTTGGTTAAACAACAGACTTACCAGCCAAATTCCCAAAAACACCATAGCAAGCGCACACAAAACTGTAATAATTTTTCTGGTAGTAGTGCTCTTCACTTATTTTCTCCTTAAAATATAATTATGTTAAAATCTCACTTTATTATTATAATCAATAAGATTAGAGTTTATTTTATCATAAAGCACATTTAATGTCAACAAGTTGAATATTTTGACAAGTCAAACTAACTTTTTGCATAAAAATAAAGTCGGACAAGCTAGTCCGACCGTTTATAAATGAACATATGTTTATTTATGCTTATGCAATGGAGCCTGCTATACTCTCGCTGATAACTTTTGCCATAGAATTTACCGTTTGCTGCCTTGCCGTGTATAGCATTGAGAGCCCAAAGGCAGTTATTTTTTCATTTACAACACCCACGATAGATATATCCCCCACGCATGGCAAATTTTTATTTGTGGCAGAACCAGGGTATAAGCCGTGAGAATAAATTTGTATCGTGCCAACTTCCGCCGTATGCCCCAATGCAGCATCGACAACCAATAGCATTCTGTCATAGTGTAATTCTCTTATCATATCCTTGACCAATAAAAGATTTTTTGCATTTATATTGTTGTCTACCATTCCGTACACTATTACGTCTTTATCTAATTGCTCTATAAGTTTTGTCCCAATCATCGGCCCGAGGCTGTCCCCTGCCACTCTATCGCAGCCGATACATAATACAACAAGTTTTTGTTTACCAATCAACAAAGAGAGTTTGTCTTTAAGTTTTTGCACACAGTTGCTATCATAAACGTCAACGGAAAACATATCATTTACCTCCGCATAGATTATTTCCCACTATTTGACTTTTATACCAAACCTTTCCCGTCAGATAAAAATATAATAATTTTAATTATGATTGTCCCATCATAACTATGAAATGTAGTTAGATATATGAGATATTGAAATATTACGTCATCAAAAAATCTCGGCGGTATGGCGGTAGGTTATACAATGACCAGACCTGAAAACGACGACAACCACCAGCGATTTCTTTTTACTTAAACTAAATTGCGTTAAAATTTGCTTAAAATTGCAGATTTGAAAAATGCCCGTAGAATGCGACGAGACAGAATGACACTTTTTTTGGTCGAACCAAAAATACCCCCATTCTGTCTCGTCAAAGCCTATTTTTGGGGAAAATTTTCCGTTTCTTGCAAAGTCAATCATTTAGGGTTATATAATATTTAACACAACAAATAATTGTTTCACGTGAAACAATTAAAGAAAACGATATATTTGTGTTTCACGTGAAACATTGTGTATATATACTTTTTGACAATAAAATAATAGCGAGTAAGCATGGAAAATAATATCAACCTGTCATTATCCTTAAATTTATCTTTAATATACTGGGGATAGCATTAAGCACTTAATTTGATTGCGTGGCAGTTTTGACTGTTGTAATAGGGAAATATAGGAATTATTTCGATAAGACGAGACAGAATGGGGGTATTTTTGGCTCGACCAAAAATACCCCCATTCTGTCTCGTCGCATTCTACGGGCATATTAAATTTGGGCAAAATAAAGGGGCTTTTATTGAAAGCCCCGTGTGAAATTACTTTAATTAAAATATTTGCGACATCAGCCAGTTTGCTATCCAGTTGTTTTCAAACAGAAACTTTGTAACTACCGACTGGTCGATTTGTGCGCGCAACCCTGACAAAAAGCCTTCGATAGGAATGTACGCAACGGCGGTAAGAATAATCGATATTATCAAATACGCTTCCGCAACACCGAGCAAAAATCCTAACACGCGGTTAATTCCGCCGAATAACTTAAAGGACGTAAGTCTTATCAACACTCTGCGCAGAATAAATATAACTATTGACAAAACGATTATCAAGAATACAAAGGCAACAACGGTCATTGCAAGAGATGCTATTGCATTAGGCAAAACTTCCGCAAGAACAGCCTCCCCAAAACTTTCAAACATTCCGTTGAAAATGCCGGTTGCCATAAGCAGGCTTGCAAACGTTGACGGTATGCCGATTCTCTCCAACACAATCTGAATAAGTCCGTGATTGTCGGGGTTTGCCCAATCGATAGAGGTGGTGAAAATTTGAATAGCCTGACCGTCGTCAAGCCCTGCAATAGAGTTGGCGATAGGGTCGCTTACTATATGTCCAAACGGACCTACCAGTAGGGAACCGACAGGCCTTGCAAGCAACACAGCTCCGACAATTACAATCAACGTGCCGAACAAACTGAAAAATAATTTTGTAAAGCCTTTTGCCATACCTATTACACCTAAAATCAATATAAAGGCAATTACGACGAGGTCTATCGTAGCAAGACCTGAGCCTTCGGCAAAAAACATTCCGTTAAAATACGTCATCGATACTCCTAAAAAATGAACACTCATTCATTTTTATTATCGTTATTGTTAAATCTCAAATCCTCAATCATAGCGCAAATTCTGTCAAGGTCATCTTTTGTGTAATAGTCTATATAAAGTCTTCCCTTGTTGTCATTTCCTATGGCGGTAACTTTAGTTGCAAAAACACGCTGCATATTAGAAACTAGTTCTTTAAGTTCTATACTTTGTTCTACGCGAGGTTTAACAGGCTTAGGGTTGAGATATTCTCTTACCATTTTTTCCGTATCGCGCACAGACATATTGCAAGCGCGTTGGGCAAGTTTTACCTGCGCGTCCAAATCCGTAACTACGACAAGCGTTCTTGCGTGTCCTGCCGAAAGTCTGTTTTTTTCTACCAAATCGAGCACTTGCTCGTCAAGGGTAAGAAGACGCAAAGTGTTGGCTATTGCGGAACGGCTTTTACCCAGTCTGTCGGCAACGGATTCCTGCGTCATATTGCATTCTTCCATCAGCTGCTTTATTGCGCGGGCAGTTTCTACCGGGTTGAGGTCTTCACGCTGCAAGTTTTCTATCAAAGAAACTTCTTTTATCTGTTGCGGCGTATATTTTTTGACGATTGCCGGCACAGCTTTAAGCCCTGCGATTTTTGCGGCGCGCCATCTGCGTTCGCCGGCAATTATCATATAACGCGAGCCCATTTTAACCAAAACTATCGGTTGAATTATTCCATGTGTTTTAATGCTGTCGGCAAGTTCTTTTAACGACTGTTGGTCAAAGTTTTTACGCGGCTGCTCATAGTTAGGGTCGATTTCTCCGATTTCGATTTCGCTAACTTCACCGGTGGCTATTTGCTTTTTAAGCTCTTTTTTTCTTTCGTCAATTAAAATGCTTTGCTTTTTGTCGGTTTTATTTTCTCCTAAAAGCGAATCAAACGATTTTCCCAATCCTTTTTTTGCTGCTGCCATATTAACCCAATCTCCTTAAAAGTTCTTCCGCAACTTTTTCGTATGCGATGCCTCCGCGTGACTTCGGTGCGTGCTGCGAAATCGGCACGCCGAAACTAGGGCTTTCGCAAAGTTTGACGTTTCGCGGAATTTGCTCGTCAAACACCTTGTCGCCGAAATATTTTTTGATTTCTTCGGTAACTTGTTTTGACAGAGTAGGACGGCTATCGTACATCGTCAAAATTACGCCGTATATACTTATTTTAGGGTTTACGCGCTCTTTAACGAGTTTAATGGTGTTCATTAACTGACTTAAACCTTCCAAGGCAAAAAACTCGCTTTGCAGCGGAACGATAACTCCGTCGCAAGCACCCAAAGCGTTCAAAGTAAGTATGCCCAAAGACGGCGGACAGTCAATCATTACGTAGTCGTAACGAGAAACTTTGCCGCGAAGCGCTTTTGCAAGAACGCGCGTTCTGTTCGGAACGTCTGCAAGTTCTATCTCCAAATTGGCCAAGTCTATATTGCACGGCAGGATATCGAGACCGGGATAGCCGGTTGTCAATGCAACATCCTTAAACTCTGCATTGCCGAGCATAAGGTCATAAAGAGTATAGTCAAGTTCGTTCTTTTCAAAACCGTAACCGCTCGTCAGATTGCCCTGGGGGTCTATGTCTACCATCAGCACTTTTTTGCCTGCGCGTGCTACGTAATCTGCAACGTTCAAAACAGTTGTAGTCTTACCAACACCGCCTTTCTGATTTGAAAACGCTATAATTTTACCCATTTTTTCTCCTTAAAAAACTTATACAGATATAGTATAGCAAATAAATTTTCAAAACTCAATATTTTTCGGCAAATCTTTGCACTTTAAGCAAATTTTCGCCGTTTGATTTTCTTCATTTGAAATACTTAAAGAGGCAAGGAGCGTTCTTTGCCTTTTCCGCGCGGATATTTTGCAGGTGTTGCGGAAATTTTTTTGATGACCACAATGCTTCTGCCGTCTCCGTTTGATAAATTGAATTTCTTTATATCTTCAATTTTTCCGCCAAGTAATTTAATTGCATTTTTACTTTCCGCCGTTTCTTCGTCTGCAATAGACTTGTATGCCAAAAACACGCCGCCCACCTTTACAAGCGGCAGACAATATTCGCAAAGCGTGTTTAGTCTTGCTACGGCGCGGGCGGTTACGACGTCGAAACTTTCGCGCAATTCATTTCTGCCTGCGTCTTCCGCACGCATATGTATGCATTTTGCGTTTAAGTTTAATTCCTCCGACACTGTTTGCAAAAAGTTTATGCGTTTGTTAAGACTGTCCAACAGCGTTGCGCAAACGTCGTTTCTTACAATGCTTAGAGGCACGCCCGGAAAACCCGCACCGCTGCCAACATCGCAAAGACTCGCGTTTTGAGGTATTAAGTCGGCGCCGTATATACTGTCTTCAAAGTGCTTTACAAACACTTCGCCGTAATTTGTAATTGCAGTGAGATTTATTTTTTCGTTCCACTCTGCAAGTAATTTATAATATGCGTCAAACTTCTCTTTATTTCGTTCTATCAAGTTAAGCGCGGTTTGTATATCCATTTATTTTTCCTTTTTCTGCTGTGCCAACCAAACGATAAGCACCGTTACGTCGGCAGGCGATACGCCTGAAATTCTCGACGCCTGTCCGAGATTTTGCGGCTTGATTTTATTTAACTTCTGTCTTGCTTCGATACGCAATCCGCCTATATTATTATAATCAACGTCGGGCGGTAACTTGCGTTGTTCCATCTTATTAAATTGCTCTATTTGTTCTTTTTCTTTTTGTATATAGCCTTCGTACTTGACGTCGGTTTCAGCCTGTTCCAACGCCTGTTTGGAAAACTCTGTAAGTATGCCGAAGTATTTTTGCAAATCGAAGATATTTACGTTGTGTCTGCGCAGCATATCTTTGTAAGACAACGCATTGTTAGGTATCACTTCGCCTTTGTCGCGAAAAAGTTTTTCAAATTCTTTTGGTTTGCAAATGGTGGAAAGTATTTCGTTTATTTCTTCTATCTCTTTTTTCTTTTTAAGATAAATTTCATAACGATTGTCGTCAACCAAACCGACTTTTCTGCCGATTTCAGTCAGTCTTGTGTCCGCATTGTCTTGACGCAGCAACAAGCGATATTCCGCACGGCTGGTCATCATACGGTACGGCTCGTTTGTGCCTTTTGTGGTAAGATCGTCAATCAATACGCCTATATACGAGTTGGAACGCTCCAACACGACCATTTCTTTTTTGTCTAAATAAAGCGACGCGTTTATTCCCGCGACAAGACCTTGTCCCGCCGCTTCTTCATAACCGCTGGTGCCGTTTATCTGTCCCGCGCAAAACAATCCGTCAAGGTTTTTGTACATAAGCGTAGGGTAAAGCTGCGTCGGGTCTATGCAGTCGTATTCTATGGCGTAGGCGTCGCGCATAATTTCTACCCTTTCAAGCCCAGGGATTGATTTATAAATCTTGTATTGAATTTCCGCCGGCATAGAAGAACTCATACCCTGTACGTAAATTTCGTCGGTGTCTAAGCCTTCGCGCTCTAAAAATATCTGGTGCCTGTCTTTGTCGGCAAAACGCGTAACTTTGTCTTCTATCGAAGGGCAATATCTCGGACCCGTGCCTTTTATACTTCCGGAAAATAACGGGGCGCGGTCTATATTGCTGCGTATTACGTCGTGCGTTTCCTGTACGGTATAAGTCAAATGACAGTCGTATTGATTTTCGTTGACGCTTTTGTGCACGTAAGAAAACGGCGCCATATCTTTATCGCCGGGTTGCGGCGTCATTTTATCGAAGTCCACGCTGCGGGCGTGTATTCTGGCAGGAGTGCCCGTCTTAAATCGGCGCACTTCAAAGCCCATTTCCACAAGACTGTCGGTCAAATGCTTTGCATTTGAAAATCCGTTTGGACCGACGTCGTTTGTCCATTCTCCTACAATTATGCGCGAGTTTAAGTATACGCCCGTTGCCAAAATTACCGCATTTGCAAAATACTCCAAACCTTGTGCCGTTTTTACGCCAAGCACTTGTTTGTCGTTGTGCAACACTTCTGCCGCTTCCGCCTGACGCAAATATAAATTTGCCGTGCCTTCCAAAGTTTTTTTCATTTGAGAGTGGTATTTATATTTGTCTACCTGCGCGCGCGGACAATGCACCGCGGGGCCTTTGCCGCGGTTTAACATACGCAACTGAATAAGCGTTTTGTCTGTGTTGATGCCCATTTCTCCGCCGAGCGCGTCTATTTCTTTTACTATGTTGCCTTTTGCGGTGCCGCCTACGGACGGGTTGCACGCCAAGTAGCCTACGGTATCGAGATTGGTTGCCAACACAAGCGTTTTTTTGCCGAGTCTTGCGCTTGCCAAACCCGCTTCGCAACCGGCGTGTCCTGCGCCTACGACAATTACGTCATATATAAAATTTTTGTCGTTTGTTTCTTCTTTTTTCATCATTGTCATTTTATATCGTTTATTATTGTGCATTATCCTTTTATAAAAATTTTTATAGAGTTTTCAAAAAATCTGAACTCCTGCGTCTTCGATTTGTTTAACTTGTAAGGCTGTGAGGGAAAAACCTACTTTCCTACACAAAACTTTTCAAAAATTCTGTTTACTATGTCTTCGCTTGCGGTGGTGCCTGTTATTTCGCCCAATGCCTGCCAACTTTCTCTTATTTGCAACGATATGCAATCCAAGGTGTTGTCTTTGTCGTCAAGCGCGGCAGTCAGACTTTGCGACGCTCTGCTTAAACAGTCTATATGTCTTGCGTTGGTTATCAGCACGTCGTTGTTGGATACGTTGTCTGCCTTTATCTTGTCGTAAATCGCTTGCTTCAAATTTTCTACGTTTTCGCCTGTTTTTGCACTTACGCTTATGCCGTCTTTTTGATTGTGTTTTACCAAATCGGCTTTGTTGTAAATAGATACGGTTTTTGGGTTGTTTTTAATTTCTTCGTATTCTTTGGGAATACTTCCGCCGTCAAACACCAACAAAATTACGTCCGCGCGTTCCGCCGCTTGAAGAGTGCGTTCTATGCCGATGTTTTCCACGACGTCGTCGGTTTTACGCAAACCCGCCGTGTCAATAAAATTAAACTTTACGTCGTTATATACATAACTTTCCGACAGAGTATCGCGCGTTGTTCCTTCTATGTCGGTTACTATGGCTCTGTCATATCCTACAAGCGCGTTAAGCAAAGAGGACTTGCCTACGTTGGTTTTGCCTACGATAGCAATATCCACGCCGTTTTTAATTATTCTGCCTTTAGATGCGGTGTCTGATAGGGCGGTTATTTCTTTCAAAACCTTATTTATCGTTTGAAATACTTTGTCTTTGGTTATATATTCCAAATCTTCTTCTGGATAGTCAAGCGCAACTTCTATCTGCGCAAGCAGGTCGGTAAGACTGTCCTGCAAGTTGTTTATTTTGTCGTCGAGTCTGCCCGTCAACATTTTGTAACCGTTTTCCACTGCGGAAATGCTTTCCGCATCTATTACGTCCATTATGCCTTCAACGCCTGCGAGATTCATTTTTCCGTTTAAGTAGGCGCGTTTTGTAAACTCGCCTCGTTCCGCCAGACGGCAGCCGTTTTGTATGCAGCTTTTAAGCACTCCGTCCGCTACGGAAAAACCTCCGTGCACCTGAAACTCTACCATATCTTCGCCTGTGTAAGATTTGGGCGCAACAAAATAAACGCACATTGCTTGGTCGCTGAAATGCTTTGCGTCAAGTTTGCCGAGTTTAAGCATACCCGCCTCTGCAGGGAACGGCTTAAACATCGTTTTTGCAATATCTATTACTCCGCAGCCGGACATACGCACGACGGAAATCGCGCCGCGGCCTATAGGCGTGCTTATTGCAACTATTTTATTTTCTCCCGTAGATATTTCAGAGTGTTTTTCAAATTCTTTCATAGTTTTACCAAAATTTTTATTAACTTTTATTTATAAAACAGTTGATTTAATCATAAATTTCTTATTATTAAATTACAACTTTTTTAAGTTGTTGTAAACTATTAGGTTTATCTCGCTTTGAATGAATTACTCTTTCGCCTATTTCTAATAGGCACAAAAAAAGAAGGTTTTCACCTTCTCTTTTTATCGGAACGATAAACAAACGTATGCATTTTTTTTCTTTCAGGCTTTTTTGCCGAAGGTGTATAATTTTTAGGTGTAATTACTACAAATCTGTTTGGCGACGTACCTTCCGACGAAGTCGTTACGTTTTCGCTGTCCTGCAAAGCCGAGTGAATTATCCGTCTTTCAAAAGAGTTCATCGGCTCTAACTTAACGGGTCTGTTGGTACGCATTGCCTTAGATTCCAAATTTTTTGCAAGGGTTTGAAGTTTGTCTATTCTCTTGTTTCTGTAACCTTCCGTATCGAGCACGACGCGTTTATATTTGTCTTTGCCTTTGTTTGCCACAAGAGAAGTAAGGTATTGCAAAGAGTCAAGCACTTCGCCGCGGTGTCCTATTACGCAGCCGCTTTCGGTGCCTATAAGTTCCAACTTTGCTTCCGCCTCGTCTTCTTCGAGCTCTACCACAAAAGTAAGTCCCATTTTGTTTAGCAGTTCTTCCAAAAACTTGACTGCCGCCTCGCCTTCGGTTTGTTTTTTGGTTACTCTTACCTTTGCCTGCTTTATTATTCCGCCTTCGCTCAAAACTTCTATTTTTGCTTGTTCGCGCGCTATACCAAGACGGGCAAGCGCCTTTTCAACGGCAACATCTACGTTTTTGCCGCTTTCTTCAACCTGTCTCATTTTATCTCCTGTAAGACGCTTTGTTTACTATATTAACGTCTTTTTTGCTGTACATTTTGTTGATAATAGGGGTAAGTGCCAACGATATTATAATTGTCAACAGCGAGTTGCATACAAAATATACGCCGAGCGCTGCGGTATACATCAATACAAATACTACCATAATAAGCGGCATCATAATAGACATCATCTTTCCGCCGCCTTGCATTGACGGGTCCATAGTAGCCTGCGTCGTCTTTTGTGAAATCTTCATAGAAAGGAATGACAGCAACGCCGACAATATCGGCAAAATCAATAGACCGTTCCACGCTTCTCCGGCGTAACCTCCGGAAAGTTCTCCTTTGGCAACCGCGTCGTAAATAATTTGATATTCTCCGCTGTCTACTTTTACTTTATCTGCTTCCGAAATACCGGCAACACCTATTGTACCGTTTATAAAATCGTTGTAAGAAGGTATTACGCTTTCCCACGTGTCAGGTCTCCAAATATTTTTTATCCAAAGGAAGCTCTCTCTGTTTTCGTATGCAAATTCGTCGACGTAAGGTTTTGCGCCTTCCAAAATAGCGTTATATTTTTCGTCGGAAATTTCGCCTGTTTTTACGCCTTCTATAATTTGGTTTTTGAATGCCGACAGAGCGGTTTCGTTTTCTTCCGTCCAAGTGCCGGATTTATATTTACCGTCAAGAGCAAACCTCAAATTTTCAGGTACTTCGATGCCGTTTTCATCGGCGGAAACTATTATCGCATAGTGATAACTGTTTACCAACTCGTTATATTGTTGTACGTTTGCGTGTGTTGTGTAACTTGTAAGACCGGAAAACATAATTACGAATATAACAAGCGTTACAATCATAGGCAAGCAGCTTGAAAACATAGAATAACCGAATTTTTTCATCAGTTTTTGTTTTTCCGCCTGCGCGCCTTTTTTATTTTCACCGTATGCTTTGTCTATCTTTGCAAGCATAGGCTTCATTTGTTCCATTTTTTTTGCATTTTTCTTTGCGGAACATCTTTGCCAAAAGTCCAAAGGTAAGGTTATTACTTTAAGAATAACGGTAAACAAAACTACCGTCCAACCGTAATTGCCTATTGCACCGTACAGACCTTCGACTATTTTACCTACCCAGTTTAAGTCGGGTACGGCAATGCCGCTTGCCAAAAATGAGGTCATAATACCCATTTAATTTTTCCTCCAAACTTATACGGAACGGGGTCAAAACCGCCTTTCGACCACGGCCCGCATTTAAGAAGCCTTTTTGCGGTTAAATAACTGCCTTTGAAAAAACCGAAGCTTTTGTATGCTTCCATAGAATATACCGAACAAGTCGGATAAAAAATACAGTTTTTTCCTATCAAAGGGGACAGCGTAATTTTATAAATTTTAAGCAAAAAAATACAAATCCAACGCATATTAACCTTTGTTTATTTTTTCTATCAAAAAATCAGCCGACTTCTCCAACTGTGCAAAAGTCACTGGTTTTTCGAGTGTTCTCGGCAAAAATATATAATTATATTTTGTGTTAAGAAAATTGTAACGCTTGTTTATTATTTCTTTAAGTCTGCGTTTTACTTTATTTCGTTTTACCGCTTTGCCGTACTTCTTACTGACGGAAAAACCGATTTTAGGTTTGCCGTTTTTGTTATGGCAAAAAACTATCACTAAGTTTTTGTCGTTTACCGACTTGCCGTTTTTATAAACGTAATTAAATTGATAGTTTTTTCTTAACCTATATTGTTTTTCCATTTTTACCTTTTTTATTATGCGGAAAGGTTATGTCTGCCTTTTGCTCTTCTTCTTGCAATAACGTTTCTTCCGCCTTTGCTTCTCATTCTTTGTCTAAAACCGTGCACTTTGCTGCGTTGTCTTTTTTTAGGTTGATAAGTTCTTTTCATTTTTTTCCTCTCTTATTTTTGCAGGGAATTACCCAATATATTTTCATTCTGTACTAGTATATATTAAATTTTATCTACTGTCAAGGAGATTAAAAATACACATATCTATGCCTTTTTTAATTTTAAGCATAAATTTATCTAAAAAAAGCAAGGTTGATATAAATTATCATTCCTTGCTTTTATCGCTTCATAATATTTTTTTTATAATTTTAATTTTTTACACTATGCGTACCGGAAGTATGAGATACAAATATTCTTCTTTGTCGCAAGGGGTTATTACGCAAGGGTTTACCGGCGTGTTTAGGTTTATCTTTATAAACTCGTCGTCAACCGCCTTCATACAATCCAACAAATAACGGGAGTTAAAGGCAATGGTCATATCTTTGCCTACCAAATTTATTGCGATGCTTTCCTTCAAATTTGCGCCGTCGTCGCTGTTGGAAATTAAATTTACTACGTTTTCTTTAATATCGAGTTTTACGAGGTTGTTTTTTTCCAAACGGGAAAGTATGCTTGCTCTGTCGAGACTGTTTTTGAATTGGTCTTTATTTATAATTACGTTGGTATCGAAATCGGTAGGTATGATTTGCTTATAGTTTATGAAATCACCCGAAAGCAAGCGGGTCATTATCATAGTATGTTCCAAATCTACCATAAGGAAGTTGTTTTCTACTTTAACATGTATTATATCGTCGCTGTCGTCCAAAAACTTGTTAAGTTCGTTAAGACTGCGCGCAGGTACTATTACGCTCATCTTTTCCGCTTTTTGTTCCAAAGGTTTGTTTACCATAGCAAGACGGTAACCGTCAAGAGCAACCGCACTTATTTTGTAATCTTCCGCCTCAAACAAACAACCTTTAAGCGTAGGCCTGCCTTCGTCCACAGAAACGGAAAATATGGTTTTTGTTATTAAATCTTTAAGTTCTTTGGAAAGTATAACAAAACCTTTTGCCGATTCTATCCTTTCGAGTTCCGGATATTCTTCCACAGGGAAGCATTTCTTTTCTACTTCGCCGTCGGTGTATTTTATTTTAAGTTTCTGACTGTCGTCCAAAGAAAGTTCTATTTGCTCGTTGGTAAGCATTTTTACAAGCTCGCCGAAAAATTTGCCCGGCACGACGGTTTCGCCTTCGACCAAAACTTCCGCATTTATTTTCTTTTCTATCGCAAGTTCCAAATCTGTGGCAAACAACGTAAGACAATCGTCTTTTGCCGTAAGTTTAATACCTTCCAAAATAGGAGAAACGTTTTTGCTGTTTAAGGCTTTTGTTACTTTAATTACGGCGTCGCTGAGTTCTACGCCCTGACAGATAAGTTTCATTTATTTAAGGCTCCTTCAAAAATTTTTCGTAAGTTTAATTTATTATATTCAAAAAGCAGCAGCAGTAGTAGAGAGTGTTAAGTTGTGGAAAACTTTTTTGCAACTGCTTTTATTTATTGACGAAATACATTATAAATGAATTGAAAAAAAAAATCAATACAATATATAGTCGGTATTAAAAAAATCAACAAAATTTTTTTGTTTATAAGTTGTGAAAAAGTATAAAAAACAATGTTAAAAAGTTGTGTATAAAAAGAAAATATATCAAAAACAGTTGTAAATAAATTATTGATTTTTTTCGGCAGTTGTGTATAATTAAAGTCCCTACATTTTGCAAACGGTAAAATTTATATAAAGGAAAATTAAAAATGGACGTCAGAGAATTGTGGCAAAAAATGCTGGACGAACTTGAAACGACACTTCCGGCTTTGGGTTTCGACACATTGGTTGAAACAACCGTGCCTGTAAGTATAACAGACGGCAAACTTATACTTTGCACAAACAGCGAAGTAAGCAAAAGTCTTGTTCAAAAAAGGTTTGCACAACAAATAAGACTGGCTATGCAAATGGTGCTGCCTATGCTTGACGACGTAGAATTTATTACGGAAGCGCAAAAAGATTTATATATAAATAAAGAAGAAGTTTTAAGACCGGTCTGCCACAATTTTGAAGAAACGGTATTTATAAAGAAATATACGTTCGACAATTTCGTAGTAGGCAAATCCAACGAGTTTGTAGCCGCTGCTGCAAGGGCCGTATCGGAAGCACCCGGCAAAAAATTCAATCCGTTGTTTATATACGGCGGAGTGGGACTCGGCAAAACGCACTTACTGCACGCAATAGGCAATCATTTAATGAAAAGCAAGCCTAAATTCAAGACGCTGTACGTAAGTTGCGAAAAATTTACCAACGAACTTATAGAAGCCATAAGAGACACCAACGAAGCAAAAAAAGCGTTTAGAGAAAAGTACCGCAGTTGCGACGTGCTTATGATTGACGACATTCAGTTTGTATCCAAAACCGACGCCACCCAGGAAGAATTGTTTCATACTTTCAACGACCTTTACAGCGCGGAAAAGCAAATTATCATAAGCAGCGACCGCCCACCGAAAGAAATTCAGCATTTGGAGGACAGATTGCGCACGCGTTTTGCGTGGGGTATGATTGCCGACATAAAACCGCCTGATTTAGAAACGAGAATTGCCATTTTGCAAAAAAAGGCAAGCGAGCAAAACGCAAACGTAAGCAACGACATATTAAAGGTTATTGCAAACAACGTGCAGACCAACATAAGAGATATGGAAGGTTTGCTTACTAGGGTTATAAGTTACGCATCGCTTATAAACCACTCGGTAATAGATATGGACGTTGTTAAAGAAGCGTTAAAAGACTACACCGACGATCAAAAGGAAATGATTTCCGTAGACAATATTATAGACGCCGTTACGGAGTATTTCAGCATAGATAAAGAGGCGTTGGTAGGCAAAAAGAAAAATAAAGAAATTGTAGAACCGCGTCAGATATGTATATATCTCATCACAGAGTTTTTGACTTTGCCGTTGGTTAAAATAGGAGAAGTCTTCGGCGGAAGAGATCATACAACCATATTGCACGCGCGCAATAAAATAGAAGAGCAGTGTAAAACGGACGGCAGAATTTCCGTATACGTAAAAGATTTGAAGGATATGCTCCTTAAAAAATAATTTTTTCGCGTTTTTTCCGCCCGTTGTCTGTATTTATGTTTTATAAAAAATAATATATTTTTCGTTGTTAAAACCGCGCTTTGTTTTCCCGTCGACAGACTAAAACCGCGTTAAAAAAATTAATAAAATGTTTGTAAGAAGTATTACGGTAAAAAATTACAGAAATTTGGATTACCAAAAAGTAGAGTTGCAAAAGGGGTTAAACGTCTTTTGCGGACTCAACGCGCAAGGAAAAACAAATTTTTTGGAGTGTATCGTATTGAGTTCTCTCGGCAAATCTCCGCGTACCGACAGAGACAAAGAACTTATAAACTGGGACAAAGACTGGGCGCAGATAAAGACTGTTTTTTGCACCGAAACAACCGACGGAGAAATAGAAATAAAACTAAGCAAGGCAGAAAAAAAACGCGTCGCGGTAAACGGGTTGCCGTTAATAAAAATAGGCGAGTTGTTGGGGTGGTTAAACGTAATTTATTTTTCGCCCGAAGAAATAAAAGTCATAAGAGAAGGTCCCGACGCAAGACGCCGTTTTATGGATATAGACCTCTGCCAGACGGACAAAAATTATTTTTATACGCTAAACAGATACAACAAAATTTTGACGCAGCGCAACAATTTGCTCAAAAAAGAATTTCAAAACAAAGACCTTAAAGAAATGCTTTCCATTTGGGACAAGCAGCTTGCCAAAGAAGGCGCAAAACTTTTTATAAAGCGCAAGGACTTTATACAAAAAATTGCACCGATAGCGCAGGAAGTGCATAAAAAACTGACCGATGGCAAAGAAGAAATGCACTTGATATATCAGACGGAAATGCAAGGGGAAACTGCGGCTCAGGCGGAAGAATTTTTGACGGACAAACTGTCTCAGACTTTCGACAAACAGTTGAAGTTGGGGTTTACCGCCAACGGCGTGCACAGAGACGACGTCAAGTTTTCCGTCAACAACGTAGATATACGCAAATACGGTTCGCAAGGACAGCAGCGCACGGCGGCGCTTACGCTAAAAATAAGCGAAGTAAAATTGCTTAAAGAAATCATCGGCGAGTACCCCGTATTGTTGCTTGACGACGTTTTCAGCGAAATCGACGCATTGCGCCGCAGACGGCTGTTGGAGTACACAGCGGACATTCAAACGGTGCTTACCGCAACGGAGTTTGAGACAGAACTTGCAAACGGCATACCTTACAAAAAATTTACCGTATCGAACGGCAAAATAAGCGGATAAAAAAACAACAGCGGATTTTATAAAATCCGCTGTTTTGGTTTTTATTAAAAACGCGATTGTTTATGACAATCGCGTTTTTTTAATATTCTTTTCGTCCGCACAAAACGTCAATGCTAATGTCAAAAAAATCCGCAATCTTCCAACACTCTATAATACTCGGCTCTATTAAACCTTGTTCCCAACGCGACAAATTTGCCTGACTTGTGTTTAATTCTTTTGCAAGTTGCCGCTGGGACAGATTTTTTAATTTTCTGAATTCGGCAATTTTATTGTTATCGAAGTTATACTCCATAATTTTATGATATACAAAAATGTATCAAATTACTTTATAGATACATATTTGTATCACATAATGATTTACAAATACATAGGAGGAGATTGTTATGGACAATCAAAATTTGGTACGTTTTTTACTTACTTTCTTTTTGGGGTGGATTGGCAGTATAATTATCAATCACACTTCATTAAAGCCGGACGGATTTACTTCCAGGTCGTTGGCATATTTCTTTTTATCTATAATAACGTTTGGCGTTTACGGTTTGGTGGCTTCTATTTGCAATTTAACGTTTGACCCTAATAAGGAAAGAAACATCGGTTACAAAAAAGACTGATTTTTTGTAAAAGATATACACAAAACAAAAGCGCGCTTATATAAGCACGCTTTTGTTTTGTGGTAAGGTAGGGTGCAGAAATAAAATTTTTTATTATAAAAATTTGAAAACGACGCGGAAAACCGAAAAAATTCACAGGCGAAAGGAAAAAAGCGAAAAACAGCAAGCCATTTTTGTCAATCGGCAAAATATTTCCGTTTGTAAGCAAAATAAAGGGCTTAAAAAGGCATACGAAAAAATTAAGACAAAAAATTTAATTAAATCGCCTTAAAATACAAGCCAAAAACGCTATGTTTGTGGTATAATAACAAAAAATTGCTTGCTTATGCAGAGAACTCTTTTCTGTCTGCGGCGCGTTATGCACAATCTCGTTTGAAAAAAGATAATTTTGCAAACGAGACGCTTAAATCTTGCAGGCAAGCAACGTAAGCACAACAAACATAATAAACAAAAAAGGAGAAGATATGGACAAACCAAACAAGTATTCCGAAGAGCAGATACAGGTGTTGGAAGGTCTCGACCCTGTCCGTAAAAGACCGGGTATGTACATCGGTTCCACCGATGAAAAAGGCTTGCATCACTTGGCGGTTGAAATTGTAGACAACTCTATTGACGAAGCGCTGGCGGGTTATTGTACGGAAATCGACGTAACGATAAACGACGACGGCTCGCTTACCGTTGCCGACAACGGCAGGGGTATTCCTACGGGCATAATCAAAAAAGAAGGTTTGTCCGCAGTAGAAGTCGTTTTGACAAAACTTCACGCGGGCGGCAAATTCGGCGGCGGCGGTTATACCGTGTCGGGCGGTTTGCACGGCGTTGGTATTTCGGTAGTAAACGCTTTAAGTACCGAGTTGATAGTGGAAGTCTTTCAAAACGGCAACCATTACAAACAGGTTTACCACAGGGGTATTCCGGAAGAAAGACTTGCAATAGTGGGCGAGGCGGAAAACACCGGTACGGTAATTACCTTTACACCGGACCCTGAAATTTTTGAAACGGTTGTATTTCAATACGACAGACTTAAAAACCGTTTGAGGGAAGTGGCGTACTTAAACAAAGGCATCATCATCAACTTAAACGACAGACGCATAGGTCAAGAGCGCGGCGAAACTTTTTGTTACGAAGGCGGCGTTGCAGAGTTTGTTGACAACTTAAACAAAAATAAAGAAAGATTGTTCAGCGAGACGGTCTACATAGATAAAACCGTAAAAGAAGGCGAAGTAGAAATCGCTTTGCAATACAACGACGGTTACAGCGAAACAATTTATACATACGCAAACAACATCAATACGGAAGAAGGCGGTGCGCACCTTGACGGTTTCAAAAACGCATTGTCAAAGGTGGTAAACGACTACGGTCAAAAACTCAATATGTTAAAGGGCGACGACAAACTTTCCGGCGACGACGTAAGAGAAGGTCTTACGGCGGTAATAAGCGTAAAACTTAAAGAACCGCAGTTCGAAGGTCAAACCAAAACCAAACTGGGCAACAGTTCTATGCGTATTGCGGTTGCAAGAGTCGTTACCGAAGAACTCGGCAACTATCTGGAAGAAAACCCAAAAGAAGCGCGCGAACTTATCTTAAAATGTCAGACGGCGCAACGCGCAAGAGAAGCGGCGCGCAACGCAAGAGAACTTACAAGAAGAAAAAACGTTTTGGAAACAACTACTTTGCCGGGTAAACTTGCGGACTGCACCGAGAGAAACGCTCAACTTTGCGAAATTTATCTCGTAGAGGGCGATTCGGCAGGCGGCACCGCAAAGCAAGGCAGAGACAGGCGCTTTCAGGCAATTTTGCCTTTGCGCGGCAAAATTTTGAACGTAGAAAAAGCGCGCCTGCACAGAATTTTGGAAAACGAAGAAATAAAATCTATGATTACCGCATTCGGTTGCGGCATACACGAAGAGTTTGAAGAAAGCAAACTGAGATACAACCGCATTATCTGTATGACCGATGCCGACGTAGACGGCAGCCACATAAGAATATTGCTGTTGACCTTCTTCTTCCGCTTTATGCGTCCGTTGGTAGAGCGCGGACACGTTTATATCGCTCAGCCGCCGCTTTACAAACTTATGAAGGGCAAAACGCCTGTTTACGCTTACAGCGATGAGGAAAAAGACAAACTAATTGCGGAACTGGGCATAAAGGGCGAAGCGATACAGCGTTATAAAGGTCTCGGCGAAATGAATGCCGAGCAGTTGTGGGAAACCACTATGAACCCCGAAACAAGGACGATGCTGCAGGTTACTATGGAAGACGCTTACGAAGCCGACGAAATTTTCAGCGTGCTTATGGGCGAAAAGCCTGAACTCAGAAGGCAGTTTATAGTAGAAAACGCAAAACTCGTAGAAGAACTGGACGTTTGATTTTGAGGTGTTTGTAATATGAAAAAAGTAGAAAACAGTCATTCAATAGAATATCAAAAAGCTTTGGAAAACACCAAAGTAGTAAAAATCAACGTAGAAGACGAAATGAAAAAATCGTTTATTGCCTATGCAATGGCGGTAAACGTATCCCGTGCAATTCCTGACGTAAGAGACGGACTTAAACCGGTACACAGAAGAATATTGTACGCTATGGGCGAACTTAACTTGACAAACGACAAACCGTACAGAAAGTGTGCCCGTATCGTCGGCGACGTTTTGGGTAAATACCACCCGCACGGCGACAGTGCAGTTTACGACGCGCTCGTGCGTTTGGCGCAGGACTTCTCTATAAACGAGCCGCTTGTAGAAGGTCAAGGCAACTTCGGTTCCGTCGACGGCGACCCGCCTGCGGCGCAAAGGTATACCGAAGCAAAACTGTCAAAAATCGCAAGCGAAATGCTTAGAGATATAGACAAAAACACGGTAGACTATTACCCTAACTTCGACGAAACTTTGGAGCAGCCCGTTGTTTTGCCGTCGAGATTTCCTAACCTTTTGGTAAACGGCTCGGACGGTATAGCAGTAGGTATGGCAACCAACATACCGCCGCACAACTTAAACGAAGTTATCAACGGCGTAATCGCAACGATAGACAATCCGGAAATCACCGTTGACGAACTTATGACGATTATCCCGGCGCCTGACTATCCTACCGGCGGCATACTTATGGGCAGGGCGGCAGTGCGCCACGCTTACAAGACGGGGCACGGCGGCATCATCATAAGAGCCAAAGCAGAGATAGAAGAGTTCAACAACGGCACGCGCAATCGCATAGTCGTTACGGAATTGCCGTATCAGGTAAATAAGGCAAAACTTATAGAGACCATTGCCGATATGGTAAAGAACAAGCGTTTGGAGGGTATTTCCGACATTCACGAAGAATCCGACCGTTTGGGTATGCGTATAGTTATCGACGTCAAAAAAGACGCCAACGCGCAGGTAGTGCTCAACGCGCTGTATAAGCATACGCAAATGCAAATTTCCAACGGCATAAACTTGCTTGCGCTTTCCGACGGCGAGCCTAAGGTATTAAACCTCAAAGAAATTATTCAGCAATACGTAGCACACCAAAACGACGTTATTTTGCGCCGTACCAAATACGATTTGGAAAAGGCGGAAGAAAAATGCCACATTTTGGAAGGTCTGGTAATAGCGCAGGACAATATCGACAGAGTAATAGAAATCATCAAAAAGTCGGAAGACAAAAACGTCGCAAAAGGCAAGTTGATGCAGGAGTTCGGTTTGACGGACAAGCAGGCAACGGCTATTTTGGAAATGCGCCTGCACAGACTCACCAGTCTTGAAGTCGAAAGTCTCAAAAACGAACTTGCAGAACTTAAAAATTATATCGCAGAGCTTAAAAGCATTATCAAAAGTCCTGCCAAAGTTGCGGAAATCATCAAAACGGACCTTCGAGAAATAAGCGAAAAATACGGTACACCGCGCAAGACGGAAATTTCTATGGACTACGGCGAGATAGACATCGCCGACTTGATTGAAAAAGAAGACGTAGTAATTTCCATGACGCACTTCGGTTACGTTAAGCGCATACCTGTTGCGGAATACCGCACTCAAAAACGCGGCGGCAAGGGCGTTACCGCACATAAGACCAAGGAAGAAGACTTTGTCGAGCAAATGTTTGTGTCTAGTACACACGACGATTTGCTGTGCTTTACCAACAAGGGCAAAGTTTACAACATCAAGGCTTACGAAGTGCCGGAAGCGCAAAAGACGGCAAAAGGCAGGGCAATAGTAAACTTGCTGCAACTGACGGAAGGCGAAAAGGTAACGACAATAATACCTATTCAAGAAGGAGCAACGCTGCAAGGCAACTTGCTTATGGCGACTAAAAACGGTCTTATCAAAAAGACAGACCTAAATGAATTTTCGTCAATCCGCAAGGTCGGCAAAATTTGCATTTCGCTTGTAGGCGAGGACGAACTTATTGCGGTATCTATGACGACGGGTTACGACGAAATTTTGGTTGCAAGTCATATGGGCAAGTGCATAAGATTCAGCGAAGAAGAAATCCGCGCAATGGGTCGCGAAGCGCAAGGCGTACGCAGTATGAAACTTGCCAAAGACGACTTCGTAACCGATATGGCAATCATCAAGAGCGGTTACGAAGTGCTTACCGTAAGCGAAAGCGGCTACGGCAAACTTTCCGACGTGTCGGACTACCGCTTGCAGGCAAGGGCAGGCAAAGGTATAAAGGCGGGCGTATTCAACAAAAAGACCGGCAACCTCGTCAATCTTAAACTTGTAAGCCCTGACGAAGACGTTATGCTTATTGCCGACAACGGCGTTATAATCCGCATACGCGCAAATGAAATATCCAAGATAGGCAGAGATACTTTGGGCGTAAGAGTAATGAAGTTTAAGGACAACGCCAAAGTGGTTTGCGTTGCAACTACACCGCACAATGCCGACGAAGTTGAAGGCGGCGAAGAAACTGCGGAATAACCAAATAAACAAAATCTTTAACCGCAGTGAAAACTGCGGTTAAATTTTGCCCTTTGCTTCTTTGTTGGTTACGGCAGAAAAAGTCGGCGCAAAACGTGCATAACGACTGACGAAAAATTATTGTAAAACGGTTGGCAACCGGCGGCGTTTGTTTTATAATAGGTCTGTTGCAAAAATAAACATAAAGGAGAAATTTTCATGATTGTAAAAAACAAAACAGCAACTTTGGTTTCAAGAATTTTAATTTGTCTTATTATGCTTGCAGGCGCAATAATTTCACTTGGCGCAGTCAACCCCGCGCCAAACTGGTACGTATATTATACAAACCTGTCCAACTATTTTTGTCTTATCGTTGTGCTTGTTGAAACGGTATTTACTGCAATAAATATTAAGAGCGGACAAGACAAAAAACAACTCAAAGTTGTCCCCGAGGTAAAGTTTGCGGCGCTTATTGCAATTTTGGTTACGTTTTTGATAACTAATATTTTGCTGACAAACATTTTTTCCGCCGCCTATTGGTCCGGTGCGGAAAACGTACTTATGCATTTTGTAAACCCTATCCTGTTTTGGGTAGACTGGATACTTTTTGCGGAACACAAAAACACAAAGTGGTATTTCCCTTTGTATGAACTTATCTTCCCGCTGACTTACGTCGTTTACATTTTGATAAGGGGCGCAATAATAGCAGACACCGCCGCGCCGTGGCAAAAGGTGTATCCGTACTTTTTCTTAAACGTAACGGAACTGGGCTATGCAGGTGTGTTTTTGTGGGTGTTGGGACTTGTTGCAATCTTTTTGATTTTCGGCTACTTAATCTATTTGTTCGATAATTTTGCGGAAGTCAAAACCAAATTAAAACAAAAATTTCAAAATAAAAACTGACGGCGGAAATTTTGATATGTCCGTTAAACTGAAATAAGGAGAGTAATATTATGAAATGTGCTATTTACGGCGCAGGTGCAATGGGCACAGTGCTCGGCGCTTATATTGCGCGCGCCGGTGTTGAAATCGATTTAATAAACCGCAATGAAAATCATATTTCCGCGCTTAAACAAGACGGAGCAAAAATCATAGGTACGACGGAGTTTACGCAAAAGGTAAACGCATTGCTGCCAAATGAAATGACGGAAAAATACGATATAATCGTGTTGATGACAAAGCAAAAAGACAATGCGGATATAGTAAGTTTCTTAAAAGATTATCTCAAAGACGACGGAGTAATCTGCACTTGTCAAAACGGTTTGCCCGAGCCTAAAATTGCCGACATTATAGGGCAGGAGCGTACTCTCGGCTGCGCCATTGCGTGGGGCGCTACATTCCACGGCAACGGCGTGTCGGAGCTTACTTCCGCACCCGACGCTCTTACGTTTTCGCTCGGCGCGTTCGGCAGCGGCAACCGTTTGAACGAAGTAAAAGCCTTGTTCGAGCATATGGGCACCGTTGTGGTGGAACAGAATTTCATAGGCGCAAGGTGGTCAAAACTGCTTATAAACAGCGCGTTTTCCGGCTTATCGGCGGTTACCGGCGCTACATTCGGGCAAGTGTCAAAAGTCAAGTCTTCACGCAAAGTCGCGCAGCGCATTATGAAGGAGTGCATCGACGTAGCAAAAGCCGCAGGCATTGTTATAGAGCCCGTACAGGGACATAAAATAGACAAGCTGTTTGACTACAAAGGGGCGTTCAAACGCAAAATATCTTTTATGCTTATACCCGTCGCGATGAAAAAGCACGGCAAGTTGGAGTCGAGTATGCTGCAAGACCTTCGCAACGGCAAAAAGTGCGAGATAGATTTTATAAACGGCGTTGTGTGCGAATACGGCAAAAAATATAACGTGCCTACTCCGTTTAACGCACGAACGGCGGAAATAATTCACGGCATAGAGGACGGCAAATATAACATAGAGTTTGACAACATCAAACTTTACGGCGATTTGTTTAAGAAAAAATAAATTGTTGCAAATTAAAATTTTATTTGCTTGACATATAAATTTATATATAGTATAAACTCTGTACTGACAACAAAATAGTTCATCGGAGGATGCGTAATCGCAATTACGCCGTCGATTAAGATGTCGAGTGCGCTCGGTTGTTTTTTTAACTTATCGGGCGCTCTTTTTTTATCGTAAAATACCCTAAAAATGCCAAGGCGTCAAAGAGTTATCGGGCAGGTTGACTTTGCCGTGAGGCGGTTTAAGAAGTTTTGCGGTATATAACGGCGCTGTTGTTATTCGCGTCGGAACTATCGTCGGCAACAAAAAATATAAAAAAAGGAGTTATTTATGCAAATAGGACTTGGCGAACATTTCAATTACAACAAACTTTTGCGGTTTGTCATGCCTTCTATTTTGATGATGATTTTTACGTCTATATACAGCGTGGTAGACGGTCTTTTCGTGTCCAACATGGTGGGCAAAACCGCATTTGCGGCAGTCAACTTTGTCATACCTCTCACTATGGGGTTGGCTGCAATAGGCTTTATGATAGGTACGGGCGGCAACGCAATAGTGGCCAAAACTTTGGGCGAAGGCGACCGAAAAAAGGCCAACGAATATTTTTCCATGATGGCCTATCTTTGTATAATTTGCGGCATAGTGCTTGCAGCGGCGGGAGAGGCTGTTTTGCGTCCGCTTATGGCGGCAATGGGTGCGCAGGGGCAAATGCTTGACGACAGCGTGCTTTACGGCAGAATTTTGCTTGTGGCGCTTCCTTTCTTTATGTTGCAAAATATGTTTCAAGGCTTTTTAGTTACGGCGGAAAAACCAAAACTCGGTCTTTGCGTTATAGTCGTGGCGGGCGTGGCAAATATGGTGCTTGACGCATTGTTTATGGCTGCATTTAAGTGGGGCATCGTCGGCGCGGCGGTCGCAACGGCAATAAGCCAAGTTTTGGGCGGCGTTATACCGGTGTTTTACTTCACGGCAAAAAACAGCAGTCTTTTGCAACTGGTAAAAGCCAAATTCAGCGGAAAAGTAATATTAAAAGCCTGCGCAAACGGTGCAAGCGAGTTTATGACAAACGTTGCGATTTCTTTGGTAAACGTTATTTACAACCTGCAACTTTTGCACATTGCCGGCGAAAACGGCGTTGCGGCTTACGGCACGATAATGTACGTAAACTTTATTTTTATCGCAATTTTTATAGGTTACTCGATGGGCTGCGCTCCGCTTGTGGGCTACAACCACGGCGCGCAAAACCATAAAGAACTAAAAAACCTGTTCCGCAAAAGTTTGATTTTGATTGGCGTTACAGGCGTTGCGCTTACGGGACTTGCCTTCTTGCTTGCCTCTCCGCTGTCGCAACTGTTTGTCGGCTATGATGCCGAACTGCTCGAAATGACGAAACACGGTATGCAACTGTTTTTGCTTGCATTTCTGGTAAACGGCTTTAACGTGTTCGGTTCGGCTTTCTTTACCGCGTTAAACAACGGGTTGGTGTCTGCAATCATTTCCTTTTTGCGCACATTGCTGTTTCAGGTTGCGGCGGTGTTTTTACTGCCGCTGGTATTGGGCTTGGACGGCATATGGCTTGCAATTTCCGTCGCGGAAGTGTTGACGCTAATCATTACGATAACATTTTTTATCACTCAAAAAAAGCGTTACAACTATTAAGACAAACAAAACTTATTAGGTATTTTCAAAAAGCAAAGGCCCTAACTCATTTGAGTTAGGGTCTTTGTAAATTAAAGAAACATAAATTTTTTTGTAAACGATTTTTATATTACACTTTCGTCATACGGATTATTTATATCGTTATCAAAGATTTTCGTTTTGTATCAAAGGTTTTTCGCCCTTATAAAGCAGTTTCAAAAGCAAAGGGGCTGCAAGTGCGGATATAACCACCAACAGCAATACAAACGGCATAATGGCAGGGGAAACAAGACCGTTGTCCAAACCTTTTTGCGTGCAGACTATTACAACTTCGGCGCGCACCATCATACCTATGCCTACGCGCAAACTGTCTTTGATGCCGTATTTGCACATCAACGCGCCTGCGCCGCAGCCCAAAACCTTGCCGAGAAGTCCTGCCGCGATAAACGCCAACCCAAAGCCCGCCATTTGCGCGGTAATGCCCGAGAAGTTTGCCGTAATGCCTATGTTTGCAAAAAACACGGGAGCAAAAATCATATAGTTGCTTACTTCTATTTTACGGTCGATGTACTCGTGTTCTTTTACGGTAGAGAGCACAAGTCCCGCAACGTAAGCGCCCGTTATGTCTGCAACGCCAAACCATTTTTCCGCAGCGTAAGCAAAAAAGAAGCATATGGCAAAGCCTATTATCGGCAATCTGCGCGTATGCGGCGCGCGCTTTTCTACGTAGTTCATAAGGAAGTGCAAGCCGACGCCCAACACTGCCGCAACTGCAAAAAAGCCAAACATTTTAAGTATTATTATACCGATGTTTCCCGCTCCGCCACCGCTGCCGAGACTTATAAACAGCGACAGTAAAATTATGCCTATTACGTCGTCCATTATTGCCGCGGCAATTATGGAAGTGCCGACTTTTGAGTTGAGTTTGCCAAGTTCTTTAAGAGTGGCAACGGTTACGCTTACAGACGTTGCCGAGAGAATCGTACCGTAAAACAAGTTTGGTATCAAGTTTTCGCTTAAATTTTCAAAACCGCCGTTAAACAGCGTCGCAACCAAAAAGCCCAACCCCAACGGGACTATTACGCCAAGCAAAGTTATAACCACCGACGGCAGGCCGCAGGACTTAAACTGCTTTAAGTCGGTTTCTATCCCTGCAGAAAACATTATTAAAATTACGCCGATTTTTGCTATAAAAGAAAGTCCGCTCAACGCGTCGTCGGTGAAAACGGTTTGCTCGGGTATAAGGTTTATCAACCCCAGCAATATGCCTGCTACAATCATACCGACAACCTGCGGCAAACCCATTTTTTTGCCGATTAGCGCAAATATTTTTGCAAACAGCAAAATGAGCGCCAACGGCAGCAAAACTTCAAAATAAGATACTGTTTCCGAAATCGATAACAATTTTGTCATAAAACATCTCCACGATTTTTTGTTATACTCTTTTGCTTTTGTTAAGTCAAGTGTTTTTTTATTCTTGTATCTTCTTATTTTATTTAATTGCAAATCCGCCTTTTCAAAGCAAAAACGTTGCACTGTAATATTTATTAAGCACCGCCGTAAAATTGCATAAACGCTGTATAAAACCGTAATAACTAAAAAACCCGACGAAATTTTTCGTCGGGTTTTTGTTCTTGTTTGTTATATTATTTTCTTTTCAAAACAAGTCTTGCTTTTACGGCAACACCGTTTTCGGTTGTGTTGGTTTCATAAACAAGCTTGCCGTCCTTATATTCGAGATAAGGTACGGTGTCGCTTATATCACCGACGTCTTCGCCTTCGGTTTTGAATGTAAGTTTGTTGTCCTTAAATTCATAAGTGCCTGTTACCGTTTCGCTTGAAGCAGTTCCGCCCAATTCAGGAATGCCGGCCATAGAAAGCGTCATTGAGAAAGTATTGTCGTCTTTGAGAGATACGGAAACATCCATTCCCATTTCTTTCATATCAACTTCAATGCCCGCAGTGCTGGAAGTAAATTCTTCCAAGGTCCAATCGCCTACAACAGACGTTCCGCCGCATGCTGCAAATGAAAACAACGCAACAAGCGTCAATGCCAAAACAGCAAAAAGTTTACTGAATTTTTTCATAAGTATTTCCCCCTTTAAGTGGTTTTCCTAATTTTATCACTGGGGGGGGGGGGCTGTCAATATCTTTGAACCCACAAAATGTGAAAAAGTTTGCCGAAAATCGAACAACGCAAGCCACCCGCCCCGCAATAAAGCATGTTGCAATTCGATATAAATTGCCCTATAAAAGCAAGTTGAGACAGTTGGCTGTCTGACAGTTTACAAACGCACGGCGGAGTAATTATGCGATTTTTACTAAGATGTTTTTTGTTAAAGTAAGTTGCGGAATAATATTAACGGAAATCTAAGCAATAAAAAAAGAGCGTTGCCGCTCTTTTTAGTGTAACAAAAAAGTAAGGCGTTTGACCTTACTTTTTATTGTTTTAAGTTATGCTTTTGTAAAAACCCATTTGCCTGCGTTTGTTTCTCTTACCAAAGAGTCGCCGCCCAAAAACGGTACGCTTAGTTGATAGTCGCCTGCAAGCAATGCAAGAGGACTTGTACCTGCCGACAACGTTACAACGCCGCCCTCATACGTCCAAGTGCCGCTCATAGTTATAGACGCTGCTCTGCTTGCGCGGGTTTCTCCGCCTTCGCCTTCTCCTCCCGTTTCTCCGCCGGTTTCTCCGCCTGTGTTGCCTTCGTCGTCGGAGCCGCCCGTGTTACCCGCGTCTCTCGGTTCAAAAGTCATGGTGTACGCGCCGGAGCCGTTTTCTGCATTATATTTGTTGAGTGTCAACGTAAGTTTGCCGTTTGCGTCGCTCAAACTTATATCGGCGCCGCCGAGGTTGATTGTTCCTTCGGTGAGTTCCCACTTGCCTTGCGCATAGTTTGGGTTAGGCGGCATACCGTTGTTTACAAAAAACAGTACAAGCAATGCGATGTCTATTACCAAAAGAACAGCAAAGAGGATGATAAAAAAGTTTAAGATAGGATGCTTCTTCTTTTCCTGTTCATAAGGGTTGGCAGGATTGACGCCGGGAACTTCATTTTTATTTTTTTTATCTTTCTTCCCCATAATTTCACCTATATACAAAAATATTAGTACAGTTATTATATACCTTTTTGCAACAATTTTCAATATTATATGCAAAGTTTTTTTCGATTAAACTGCAAATATAGGCATTTTTTTGTTTATTCGGGGCTAAGTTTAATATTACTAAGGCCTGCCTCTGAATATTTTTGTTCAAAAAACAATGCAAAAGAAAGCGAGATAAATAAAACCCAATGGCTTTTGCCACTAGGTTTTTTTGTTTTTATATCTCGCAAAGCCGCCGCGGCGGATAGTGGTGTCGTGCCACAATTTCAAGTCCATATCAAATTTTTGACTGCCGTCAAATATAGTCGCAATATTTGTCCCGTCGTCAAAACTTACGATAGTTACCCAGTGGTGAGATTCCAACAACTCTATTGCGCCGTTTGACAAATTCAAAAATGCAACCGGACAGTTTTCGGACAGGGCGGTTTTTACAAACTGCGCCGAGTCGTCAAAACTCGGTTTTTTATCGTCGGGATACTTAAAGTAAGTGCATTCATACGGCAAAGAGCGTTCTTCAAAAAACTTGTTGCTGCCGCTTGCAAAGTCTTCCACGTGGTCGAGTCCGTAAATGCCCGGCGTTACAAAAAGCCACATATTTTGCATTATTTCCAAACGCTGTTCTTTGGTGGCAAACGGCGTCGGGTCTATGCACGCAAACAAATTGCTTGCGGTCGTCGCGCCGCAGCCCGACAGGCGCTGTAAAAATGACGGATACCAACTTTGGCTGCCGCCGTAATATATTTTGTTACCGATTGTCGCGGTAAGTTTTTTTATTTTTTCGTTGTCGATAGAGTATACCATATAATATTTCTTATGAAAAAATAAAAAATACTGTGATTTTTGCTTTTTTCCCGAAAGAAATACAAATTGCATTTACCGTTTTTATAGTTGCACTGTAATTACATTTTATTTGCCGTACAATGTAGCCATACATTTTAGTGCTTTTATAAAACACAACTACATTTGTTCCGGTACGTCTATGCCGAGCAATGCAAGCCCGTCTTTGATTATTTTGTTTACTGCGTCGGTTGCGTAAAGACGCGGTATCTGTCTGGACAACTCTTCGTCCAAAATGCGGTGTCCTATGTAAAATTTGTTATACGCCTGCGCAAGGTCTATCAAATATTTTGACAGTATAGACGGCTCGTATTTTTCCGCTGCGTCGGCAATTACAGACGGATATTTGTTTATTAGTTTTACCAACTGTTTGCTCTCGTCGCTTTGCAAAGAATCGAAGTCGGGGGCGATTCGTGCGTTTATTGCATTTCCTGCCTTATTAAGCACGCTGTTTGTGCGCGCATAGGTGTATTGCAGGTAAGGGCAGGTTTCTCCCTCGAAGTTTAACACCTTGTCCAAAGAAAAGGTTATGTCTTTTATTCTTGCGTTTTGCAATGCGGAAAATATTACCGCGCCGACGCCGATTTTTTCCGCAACATCGTCTTTATCCTTCAATGCGGGGTTTTTATCGTGTATTATCTGTTTTGCCTTTTCTACCGCGCTGTCAAGCACTTTCGAAAGCCATACGACGTTGCCTTTGCGCGTCGACATAGAGCCTTCCGCCAAGGAGACCATTCCGTAAGCGACGTGTATGCAATCTTTCGCCCAGTCGTTGCCCAAAAGTTCCAACACCTTAAACACTTGCTTAAAGTGCAGGTTTTGCTGATAAGCCACAACGTATAAGGATTTATAAAAATCGTACGTGTTTTTGCGGTAGTACGCCGCCGCAAGGTCGCGCGTTGCGTAAAGCGTTGCGCCGTCTGCTTTTACCAGCAGGCAAGGGGACATTCCGTATTCTTCCAAATCTACAATCTTTGCGCCGTCGCTTACCTTTACAAGTCCTTTGCTTTCCAACTCGTCAAGCACGGGTTGCATTTTGTCGTTGTAAAAACTCTCGCCGGCGTAACTGTCGAAAGTTACGTTAAGGCGCTTGTAAATTTTGTTTACTTCTTTTAGCGTTATGTCCTTAAACCAACCAAACAGTTGCAGCGCGCGCTCGTCGCCTTGTTCTATCTTGGCAAACCAACGGCGCGCCTGTTCCGTAAGTTCGGGATTGGTTTCTTCTTCTCTGTGGAATTTTACGTAAATTTCCTGCAAGGCTTCTACGCCGCCTTGCTCTATCTTTTCTTTGTCGCCCCAAAGGTCGTACGCGACAATCAATTTGCCGAATTGCGTGCCCCAGTCGCCCAAGTGATTTATGCCGACGACGTCGTAACCTTGTTTTTTAAGCAATTTATACAAACTTCCGCCTATTGCCGTAGTGCCCAAATGCCCTATATGAAAAGGCTTTGCTATGTTTATGGACGAGTAGTCTATACAAACAGTTTTGCCTTTGCCGACTTCGCTCGCGCCGAAGTTTTCCTGACGCGCTTCCGCAAGTACGGAGTAAGCAAGCACCGTGTTGTCTACAAAAAAGTTTAAGTAGCCGTTTACCGCGCGGACTTCTTTTACTATTTGACAGCCGCCGAAACTTTCTTTAAGTTGCTCTGCAATCTGTACGGGCGATTTTTTCAGCGCCTTTGCAAATCGAAAACAAGGCAGAGAAAAATCTCCCAAGTCGCTGTTTGCGGTTTCGGTTATCATTGCGTAAATTTCGTCCTGACTTACGCCGTCTATATTCAACTGACTGCTTAAAATTTTCTTTACGTCCATTTTTTCTCCCGTATTTTCTCCCAAAAGGTTTTGGCAATATGGATACCGATTAAAGATAATCAGTATAAAATTTTTGCTTTATATAATAAGTTACTTGCAAAGTTCTTTTACCGCTTGATAGTACAGTTCCGTCATCAGGCGCAGACGGTCAAGCGACACGCGTTCGTTGGTTTCGTGTATTACCTTTTCATCGTCGGGAAACACGGGTCCAAACGCTACGCCCATAGGCAGCGCCCTTGCATAGGTTGCTCCGCCGACTGCTAACGGCTCGGCGTTTTGCCCCGTTGCGTCGTTGTAAATTTTAAGCAAAGTCTGCACCAACTTACTGTCGGACGGTACGTATAACGGGTCGTGGCGCCCTTGCACCTTAAACGATACGCCGTCGGGCGAGTTTTGTGTTATTTTTTCAAGTACTTCGTTTTGAGTATATGAGACGGGGTACCTTATGTCAAGCCCCAAAAGCAGTCTGCCGCATTCCGTGCGTAAAAAGCCGACGTTTATCGTCATTTTTCCGCTTTGCGCGTCCTGCAAAGGCAAGCCCCAACTTTCGCCGTAAAAATCTCCGCAAATCTTATCGCAAACAAAGTTTATCGTTTGGTCGTCGGGATAGAGGGCTTTAAGCGCCTTAAACAACTTCCAACTTGCATTGTCGCCGACTTGCGGCGTGGAGCCGTGCGCCGACTTGCCGTAAGCGGTTATTGTCGTCTTGCCGTCTTTTACGCAAACTTCCAAATCGCCGTTAATGTCCGACTGTGCGCTGTCTGCTTTGCGGTATACTTTTATGCCGCCGTCGACAACTGCGGTGCATTCGTCAAGCACGATGTTTGCGCGCTGACCGCCGTTTACCGTCAGACCGTCGGGCAGTTTGCCTGCGTCAAGCAGCAAATGACATACGCCCTTTTCTACGTTTATTACAGGAAAGTCGCCGTCGGGAGATATGCCGACGCCAGGCAACTTTACTTTTTTTGCGTAGTAGTCCATACAGCCCCAGCCGCTTTCTTCGTCGCAGCCGAATATCAGCCGTATCTTTTTGCCGGGGCAAAAGCCTTCGTCCATAAGTTGTTTTACCGCATACAGACAGGCAATCATAGGACCCTTGTCGTCAAGCACGCCTCTGCCGTACAAATAGCCGTCTTTTATTTCTGCGGCAAAGGGCGAAGCCTTCCAACCTTTTTCTGCAACGGGCACTACGTCAAGATGACCCAATATGCCGAAGATTTCTTCGCCGTGGCCGAAGTCTGCGTGTCCGGCGTAGTTGTCGCAGTTGTAAGTTTCAAAGCCCATTTCTTTTGCAAGGTCAAGCACGAAATTAAGGCATTTTGCGTTGCCTTCGCCAAACGGCATATTTTCTTTTGCGGGACTTTTTATCGTGTCGAATTGCAGCACTTTGCGCAAAGACGCGAGCATTTCGTCAAAGGTTTTTTGCGTTATATTAAATTGCATATTTCTCCCGATGCGCTTTCAGCAAGCGTTTATATATTTTATTTTTCAACGATGTTTATTTTCAAGCGTTTTTTGTCAAAAACACTTATTTCGACCTAAGATTTCAACAATTTGTTTACTTGTACAATATACTGCAAGTTTGCTTTATAAAAACTACTGAAATATTATACACAATTTTGCCCAAATGTGCTACATTTAATAAGGCATTTTATATACCGTATTTTTGTTTTGACGGAGTATCGTTATGATTAAAGAAATTCGCACTCGTTTTGCGCCAAGCCCTACGGGGTACATGCACATCGGCAATTTAAGAACGGCCTTGTACGCTTATCTTTATGCAAAGAGCAATAACGGCAAATTTATCTTGCGCATAGAAGACACCGACGCAGAGAGATACGTAGAGGGCGCGGTGGAAATTATTTTGTCAACCTTAAAAAAGGTGGGTATGGACTATGACGAGGGACCTATCGTAGGCGGCCCTTACGGTCCTTACGTGCAGAGCCAACGCAAAAACGAATATATGAAGTATGCTTTGCAACTTGTGGAAAAGGGCGAGGCTTATTATTGTTTTTGCGATAAAGAAAGGCTGGAAAATCTTCCCGACGTAAACGGCGCGAGAAAATACGACAAGCACTGTCTGCATTTATCCAAAGAAGAAATAAAAGCAAAACTCGACGCAGGGGTGCCGTTTGTCATCAGACAGAATATGCCCGCGGAAGGCAAAACCAAATATCACGATATGGTGTTTGGCGATATAGAGATAGACAACAGCGAGTTGGAAGACAATATCTTGATTAAGTCGGACGGTATGCCTACTTACAATTTTGCAAACGTAATAGACGACCATTTAATGAATATTACCGTCGTTATACGCGGACAAGAGTATTTGTCGTCTACGCCTAAATACAATTTGCTTTATAAGGCATTCGGGTGGGAGCAACCGCTTTATATGCACTTGCCGCCTATTATGAAAGACGCACAGCACAAACTTTCCAAACGAAACGGCGACGCAAGTTTTGAAGATTTGTTAAAAAAGGGCTTTCTGACGGAAGCCATTGTAAATTACATTGCGTTGCTCGGCTGGTCGCCTAAGGGCAACGAAGAAAAACTCTCTATGCAAGAACTTAAAGAAACGTTTTCCATTGAGGGCATTTCAAAATCGCAGTCGATATTCGACGAGCAAAAACTGCGGTGGTTGAACGGCAGATATATAAAAGAACTGCCTTTTGACCAATTCGTAAAACTCGCAACGCCGTATCTCGACCAAAGTAAGGTTGCGGGCAAATACGACTATGCAAAACTTTGCAAACTGGTTCAGTCAAGAATAGATACCCTAAGCGATATTGCAGGACTGGTCGACTTTTTGGAAGAGTTCGACAAATTTGACGGCGAACTTTATTTCAACAAAAAACTCAAAACCGATGCGGCGGTTGCAAAACGGGTGCTGCCGCACGTCATACAAAAACTTTCTGCTTTGACGCAATGGGACGAAACTTCCATACATGACGCGTTGATTGGTTTGGTGGCGGAGCTCGAAGTCAAAAACGGCATAGTATTGTGGCCGACGAGAGTTGCAATTTCAGGCAAGGCGAGCACGCCGGGCGGCGCTACGGAACTTGCCGATTTGCTTGGCAAAGAAGAAACTTTGCGACGTCTCGATTTTGCAATAGGTTTACTGCAATAAAATACGGTAAAACTCGTTTGGTAAATTTTATATTTTATTGATAGGTGCAACTTGCGCCGAGAGGAAAATATGTTAGTTAAAATAAAAGATTTTGCAAACAGCATTTATTTTATATACGCAGTTGCCGCAGTTGTGGCGCTGACTTGGTTTACGGGGTGGGAAGTTGCAGGCATAGTCATTTTGGCGTTGGTTGCAGTAACCTCTTTGTTGCTGCAACGCAGTTGCGCGCCGTTTTTGGCAATAACTTTAACGTTGCCGTATTGTTTTTCGGGCAAACAAATACCAGATTCTTACGACTTGTCGTATATATTGCAAAATTACGTTTGGCTTGCGGTTATCGCCGCGGTTGTCGTGCTTTATGCGGTATTTTGCATTGCATATCATTTGGTTAAGTTTCCTTATGCCAAAGAACAGCGGTTTAACCTTTCGGGCAGTTTTGTGCTTTGTTTAATTGCCATTACCCTTGCAGGATTGCTTTCGGCACAATTCGACTTGCAAAGCAATATATTCGTGCTTCTTATGTATGCAATGGTGTTTGTGTGTTACGTCGTCTATTCCACAGGCAACGTAAAAAATATGAAGGATTTCGTTGCGCACGTTATTGTTGCCGCAGGGCTTGTAATTGTGTTTGAGGCAGTCGTGTTTTACATAAGAAGCGGAAATCTTTTGGAAGCATTGGAGTATAAATGGATTGACCTTGGCTGGGGCACTGCAAACAACATTGCAACGACTTTTTGTTTTGCCATTATAGCGGCGGTTTATCTTTATTTGGCAAAAAACAAGTCGGCATATTTCTTTATGGCGGTGCTGTTCGGCATAGGTGAGTTGCTTATGTTCAGCCGCGGCAACTTGCTTTCATTGGGGCTGTCGGCTCCGTTTTTGCTGTGGTTTATCATTGCAAAAAGCCAAAACAAAAAAAAGACGGGCATACTTATTGGTATAGTGGTTGCCGCCGTTGCAGTGGTCGCAATCGTCAAGTGGGACGCTTTTATTGAACTTTCAAGCACTATGCTTTGGGATAAAGGAATGTTCAATGCCGACAGGCGCCAACTTTGGGGCGATTATGCAAATATGTTTAGCCAAAATCTGTTTTTAGGCAACGGCTTCTATGGCTATGCCACGGTTGACGGCGTGCTGCATATGGAACTTTTGCCGCACTCTGTTTTACTTATTATTGCGTCGGGTATGGGCGGGGCAGGTCTTATTATATTCGGTTATCACTATTACAAAAAGTATCTGATATTATTTACTTATAAATCTACTTTCAGTTTTGCAGTTCTGTTTGCGGCGTTCTATTTGTTTATGTATTCCAGTATGGATGTAAATTTCTTTTTGCCGTATCAAAATTTGATTATCCTCGCCTTGCTGGAAGCGGCAAAGCAAGAACACTGTCAACTGTGCGCAGAAAAGAAAGAAAAAGAATTGTCGCCAAAACTGTCTGCGGTGTTTATTCTGTCCGGAATTGTGCTTGCGGTAATTGCCACGCTTTATCTTATCAATGCGCCTGTGCTTCAAGACAACGGACATTATTCTTTGTCGGAGGTTCCGCATTTCCTCTCTCTTGCGCTGTATATGGCGGGCGGAGTGCTTGTGTTTTTGGGACTTGACAAACTTCAACTGCATATACAGACAAAAAACAATACCTCACAAAACCGATTAGAATAAAAAATAAAATTACAGATACGAAAGAACGCAAAGAGGTTTGCGTTCTTTTTTACTTAAAGAGGTAAATATTTGTATGAACTTACAACCTGTATTTTTATGTTTTGTCGGGTTTTATTTGCGGTAGGCATTGTCGCACACAAGCATTGTTGACACCGACAATTCAAAGTGTTAAAATGACTTAGTATAGATATTGCAACAATAGGTTGTTTGCGGTGCGGAGGAAAAATGGCAAAAGCGTTGCTTTCAAAACTTAAAGAATCTTTAATATCGGTTTTGCCGGTTACGGCAATAGTGCTGATAATTTCCTTTACGCCGTTGGTAGACCTTACGGTTACCGAGACCGTTGCTTTTATAGTTTCCGCCGTGCTTTTGATTTTGGGCATCGGTTTGTTTAATTTGGGCGCAGACCTTGCTATGACGCCTATGGGCGAACACGTCGGCTCGGGTCTTACAAAGTCCAAAAAACTGCTTGTGCTTATTGCAGTTTGCTTTGTGTTGGGCGTGCTTATTACCATTGCGGAGCCCGATTTGTCGGTGCTTGCAAACCAAGTAAAAGACATTATGCCGGGCGAAGGCGACTCGAGCAAGTGGCTGCTTGTTATAGTTGTCGGTTTGGGCGTCGGGTTGTTTCTCGTGTTTGCGGTCATTAAAATCGTATTTCACAAAGACTTGTCGACAATGCTGATGTTTTTCTATATGATGCTGTTTGCGGTGTGCGCTATTTTAGCGGAAAACGGCAAATTCGGCTTGCTGCCGCTTTCTTTCGATTCCGGCGGTGTAACAACAGGGCCTATAACGGTGCCTTTTATTATGGCGCTTGGCGTAGGCATATCGTCGACAATAGGCGGAAGAAATGCCAACGAAAATAGTTTCGGTTTAATCGCGCTTTGCTCGGTCGGTCCCGTAATTGCCGTAATGCTGCTTGCGTTGACAACGACCGGCGACCTGTCGGTATATAATACGGACATTTATGCCATAGAAGAAAGTCTCGGCGCAAACTTCGGTCCGCTTGTACTTAAAAAGGTTGGCGAAGTTGCTCTTGCATTGGGGTTAGTGGTCGCATTCTTCTTTATATTGCAGTTTATTATGTTGAAACTTCCGCGCAAAAAACTCGCGCAGATAGGCGTAGGCATAGTTTATACGTTTTTAGGTTTGGTAATTTTTCTTATCGCCGTGGAAATCGGCTTTATGCCGATAGGTTATAAAATCGGCACCCAAATAGCGGACAAAAATCCGACGCTGCTTGTTTTGTTCGGTTTTGTCTTAGGTATGGTCGTAGTCCTTGCCGAGCCCGCCGTGCACGTTTTGAACAGACAGGTTGAAGAAGTTACCGGCGGCGGTGTAAAAAAGAGAGAAATGCTTATTGCCCTTTCCGTAGCGGTAGGAATTTCAATAGGGCTTACAATCATAAGAATGATTTTTCAATTCTCCATTTTATTTTATTTGATACCCGGTTATCTTATTTCGTTGGGGCTGTCTTTCTTTGTACCTAAGATATATACCGCAATCGCGTTTGACTCGGGCGGCGTAGCAAGCGGTCCGCTGACGTCAAGTTTTATTTTGCCGTTGGTAGTAGGTGCGTGCGTTTCGCTGTGGGGAAATACCGAGATTTACAGTTTGGCGTTCGGTGTGGTTGCAATGGTTGCAATGACGCCGCTTATCACCATACAAGTGTTGGGTTTCAAGGCGGTGGCGTCGTCAAAAGTGCGCACGAAAATCGCGCTCAGGCGGATACTTTCCGCAGACGACGAGCAGATAATTTACTTTGCCGATAAGGGGGATTCCAATGACTAACAACCGTCAGGACAGAGTTGCCAAAATAGAGGCAAAATATAAAAAGCGCGCGCAAGCTGTCAAAGAAAAAATAAACAAAACAAAGTCATCGGGAAAACACACCGTCGACACCAACAGATTGGAGTTGATGATAACCATAGTCGGAAGAAACAAAGCAGAGTTTTATCTCGACCTTATACAGTCATTCGAGGTAAATTTGCAGGTTATGGTTATGGCGCACGGCACTGCGGATGCAACTATGCGCAGTCTGTTGGGGCTTACCGACTCCGACAAGACTGTAATATTCAGCATAGTGCAGGAAAATATGGTGCCTAACATTATGGGTTTGCTGGACAATAAGTTCAAAACCATAAAAAACGGCAAAGGCGTGGCGTTTACCGTGCCGATGTCAAGCGTAATAGGCGCGTTGATATTCGGGTTTTTAAGCAACAATACCAAAACCGTTAAGGAGGAAAAATAACTATGGCTAAAAACGAATACGAGTTGGTTATCTGCATCGTAAACGCAGGTTATGCCGAAACGGTTATGGACGCCGCAAAGGACGTCGGAGCACGTGGCGGCACTGTTATAAACGCAAGGGGAACGGCAAACAAAGAAGCGGAAAAAATCTTCAATATAGCCATTCAGCCGGAAAAAGAAATCGTTATGATTTTGGTTCCGTCAAAGATTAAAGACGACGTACTTCACGCTATTTATAAACTTGCGGGTTTGAAGTCTGCGGGCAAAGGCATTGCATTTTCCTTGCCGGTAAATCAGACGGTTGGTATTGCAAAGGCAGAGGAAACTCCTGCCGAAAAAGAAAAACCGCAAGAATAATTTGCAATTTAATAAGACAAAACAGCAGATGTTGCTATCTGACGATTATAGGTGTTTATTAGTAAATACAACCGCAACAAGAGATAACCCCGCCGACCTTAATAGGTCGGCGGGGTTTGTAATAATAACTTTAATTATTAAATTTCAATAAAACTGTAAAATAACTTTAATTATTAAGTTACTATAAATGATAAATATTTGCTACGCGCAAATTATTCTATACTTTCTTTTTCTTCTTCTTCGGACAGGTCTTTATATTCCGTCGTGGTCGGGTTTGTTTTTGCTTCCAAGCCCTTGTCGTCGTCATCGTCGGAGGTGCGTATCAAACCGCGGCGGCGGTAACTCTTGTCTTTAACCGCATTGTTTATAAATACGCCCAAACCGGTCAACACCGGCATATAGAAAGTCAACAGACGCCAAAGCAGCATTCCCCAAAAACGGAAGCCGCCCGTAAGTACCGATACGATAAGATAGAAAAAGCCTTCCGACACGCCCGAGCCGCCAGGTGTCGGTATAAACGCGCTTGCGGCGGAAGTGTAAGCCATAAGCGCAATTACCGTAGACCATTCCAGCGTTTGGCCGCTTGCCCTTACGATAAAATAAACGGTAGAGTAATTTAACAGCATACATATTACCGCCAACAGCAAGCCGGAAATCAGCGTCTTTTTGTGCTTGCCTATTATTTTGAGGCTTTTGCGGTAATCGTCAAGGTAGGCATAAAACTTTAAGGTAGTTGCTTCTACGTTTTTTACTATTCTTATTTTGCCCAGCAGTTTAATAAAAAACGATACGATTTTTCTGGAAGTCTTCGGTATAAACGCAAAAACCATTATTGCAACCGGCACGAATATCATACACAGCGTACCGAAGTAAATGGCAATTTGCAGCAGCACGTCTTCAACTATAGGACCGTGGATAATAAGACTGAATATTACTATAAAGAAAAAGGCAAACTGCTGCATAAAAAAACACAGCAGCGGCAAAGACGTGGCAACGCCTGCCGGCACTTTGTTTTTATGCAGATAATATACCTGATAAGGTTGTCCGCCTGCGGCAGACGGCGTGATACCGTCAAAATATTTGCCGAGCAAAGTGCTTTTTAAGGTTAGTTTTATGCGCCACTTGCCCGTTGCGCCGCGCAATAAAGCCGCTTGCCTAAAACCGTCCATAAGCATAGCAAGCACGCCCACGGCAATGGCCAAAACAAGAAATTTCCAGTTTTCTCCCCAGACCGAGAGCACTGCGGACAGCGGATAGTTGGTTTCTCCCGAAAATTCCGTTACGGCAATTACCGCCAAAATTATTATCGTAAGCAGCAAAAAGAGATAGCCGAAAAGCGTAGTTTTGCTTTTTTTGCCGGTAAGGTTTGCTACCGTTTTGCTCGCCTGCGACAGTTTTAATAACTCTTCGGGAGCCGGTTCTTCCTGCACGGTTTCAACTATTTCTTCTTCTGTATTGTTTTTCTTTTTCTTCATACACAAACATTATAAATGATTTAAGCGATATTGTCCATAATAAACCTTATGGTTTAGAATCGAAGTTTTTTAGCAAAACTTATTGCAGGAGTGAATTTTTATGAAAGCAAAATGCAGTATTTGTAAAAAACCTTTAAGCAACGATATCGGTATATGCCGCGGCTGCGGCGCGCTTATTTGCGGCGACTGTGCAAGAAGCAACTTTGACACCTGTCCCGACTGTTTCAAAGACGTATCTTACTTCTCTTGATTTTTTTCCGGTAGGGGTACAACGCGTTGAAAGTTTTTTATAACTTTCAACTTTTTCCCGTGGGCTTACATTTTCCGTTTCTAGTAGAACATCATTAGTTGACAACGGAACGGAATTTGTAATTACTGTCGGGAAAAAATTTACATCAGCACGCAAGACAGCAACAGAGGGAAAATCATATAATATGCAAATTTAGACAAATTGCCTTTTTCCGCCACGGCTTTGAGAAATTTAAGTGAAAAGTAGCCTACTACTCCGCTTACAGTCATGCCTATCGATACGGCAAGCCAATCGACGGGTGCGCTATTTGCCACGACGTCAACCGACATAAATAGTATGCTCCCTATTATGACGGGTATACTCATAAGAAAAGACATTTCGACTGCGGCGCTGTTTTTTACGCCGAGCATTTTCATTGCGCAAACGGTGCTGCCGCTTCTCGACAGCCCGGGCAGTACGCTTATGCCCTGCACGACGCCTGCTATTACGGCGGTGCTTTTTTTCATCGTAAGCAAGTTGTCTTTTTGTTTGCCTATCAAATCCGACAATATAAGCAAAACAAAGGTAAGCGCAAAACCTATAGGCAGCAGCAAACCGTCAAGCCACTCGGGCAGCAAAAATTTGGCAATGAGCGCAAGGGCGACGGTAGGCAAAGTCGCTAATATCACCAAAATACCTTTTTTAGAGAACGGGCGTTTTATAAGCTGCCATATTTCTTTTTTGTAAAAAATTATGACGGCAAACAGCGTACCGCAATGCAACGCCACGTTGGTAAATAAATCGGGTTGCAGTCCGAAAAGTTTTTGCGCCAAAATAAGGTGTCCGCTGCTTGACACCGGCAAAAATTCGGTAAGCCCCTGTATCAGCCCCAAAATCAAAGCAATTATTATAGACATTGTTTCTCCTGTCGATTACGGAAATTTATGCAATTTGTATAATTTCAGTTTATAGCGCGACTGAGTTTCCGCAAGGCTAAAATTATGTAAGTTATATATTTTTGCTTTTTAAGCAGTCGCTAGCCAAATCGCAAACATTTTGTTATAATGATATTCGTTAAACGACAACAAAATGATTTGGGAGCGATATATATGAAACTTGGCGTAGTAGGTTTGCCAAACGTAGGCAAAAGCACACTTTTCAACGCAATTACACACGCAGGGGCAGAAAGCGCAAATTATCCTTTCTGCACCATAGAGCCGAACGTAGGCATAGTCGACGTTCCCGACGAAAGGCTCGAAAGGCTTGCAAAACTTTACAACAGCAAAAAGATAACGCACACTTTTCTTAAATTCGTAGATATTGCGGGTTTAGTTAAAGGCGCGTCTAAGGGCGAAGGTTTGGGCAACAAATTTTTAAGCCATATCAGAGAAGTAGACGCAATCGTGCATGTAGTCAGGTGCTTCGAGGACGGCAACATCACCCACGTAGAGCAGACCGTCGACCCCGTCAGAGATATGGATATAATCAATGCGGAACTCATCTATGCCGATTACGAAAGCGTAAATAAATATCTGGACAAAGCAAAAAACCTTTTCAAAACAGGGGACAAAAAGTATAAGATAGAGGCGGAAATTTTAGAGAGATTGCTTTCCGCTTTAAGTCAAGGCAACCCCGTGCGTTCAGTAGAACTCAACGAGGACGAAAAAGCCTACGTTGACGGATTGTTTTTAATTACCGACAAACCTGTTATTTACGCCGCAAACATTGCGGAAGCGGACTTAGGCAAAGACGAAGATAGTTTGCCGTTTGTCTGTGCCGTGAAAGAACAGGCAAAAAAAGAGGGGTCGGAAGTTTTGGTAATTTGCGCTAAGGTAGAAGAAGACTTGTCTATGATGGACGAAGCTGACAGAGAAATTTTTTATGAAGAATTCGGCATTAAAGAAAGCGGCTTAAACCGTCTTGTCAAAAAGTGCTATACCTTGCTCGGGCTTATTTCTTACCTCACCGCGGGCGAGCCCGAAACAAGAGCGTGGACGATTGAAAACGGCACCAAAGCGCCGCAGGCGGCGGGCAAAATCCACAGCGATTTCGAGAAAGGTTTTATCCGTGCGGAGGTAGTACCGTACGAAACGCTGTTGGAGTGCGGAAACTATAACAACGCTAAGGAAAAGGGAAAAGTACGCAGCGAAGGCAAGGACTACGTAATGAAAGACGGCGACGTCGTACTTTTCCGTTTCAACGTATAATCTGCACGGACAAAAGATTTTATCCGTATCGTTAAAAAAGGTAAATAAAAACTGCCCGATTGAAATTTCAATCGGGCAGTTGTCTTTTTGCGTAAAATGCAGGTTAATTATCCTTTGTTTTAACTTCAAGCATATCGTCGGGAAAGAGGTTTTGTTTAAGTTTAGACAAGATTTTTTTTAGCGGATTAAAAGCCGCGGCAAATATTACGCAGTTGGACATAACGTGTATTGCAAAAAACAATATGCCCCGCGCGTACAAAGTCGCAAACCGCGCCCAAAAATTGTCAAACCTGCCCATAAACAAACCTACGTCAACCAAACTCGTAAGCACGCCGAATAAAAGCGTCAGCAGGACAGCCGTAAGAATCGTCTGCCAAAGTTTGGCTTTGCGCTTTCCTAAAAGAGAAAATACTATTGCCAAAAGCGGCCAATAAATAAAATATGAAATAACCCAAGTGTTTACGCCCCAAATAAAAGTTTCTGTCATTACAAACACAATAGCGCACGGCAAAGCATAAAATATGCCGAATACGTATGCGTACAGCGCAAGCAATATAGAAACAGGTTCTACGTTTGGTATAAAAGACATTGCCATTTTGCCCCCGGTAAGCGTGGCGGACATAAGGGCTATTACGGCAATTTTTTTGCTGGTTTGCATTTTTTTAATAACTCAAAATCGTAAAGTAGATTATAAGACCGTCGGTAAGTTCGAGACCGCCGACGCCGACGGCGCTGTAATACAAGGTAGTATTGTTGTATGTGACGTTGTCGACATAGCCGTAAGTGTCTTTTTGACTTTCTACGTTGTGAAAAAATGCTATATATTGTGTCGTATTAGATGCAGGGGTAAGATCTCCCACGGAATTGATAAATGCGTCAAATCCTTTGTCGTTAAACGTAGTGTTTGCGGAAAACGGCACGTCCTTATTGTCATAAAGCCATTTAAGTGCCACGTATACGTTGTCTTTTTCCTTAAAACCGCATTCTTTAAGGTCAAGTTCGTACACGACGTCCGTATCACCGTGCAAAACCACGGTTGCTTTGCCTTCCAACGCGTCTCCGCTGCAACCGCAAAGTACGGTAAACAGAGCTGCAAGCGTTAAAACCAACGCTAAGAGTTTTTTGCTTAAATTAAATTTTTTCATAAGTCTCCTATGTGGAGTTTTCGGGTCAAACAAAAAAAACCGCCCGAAAGAGCAGTTTGTCATTTTTTCCGAACGGCGTTTGTCATTTTTTGTAAATTAAAAAATTATGCGAAAAATTATCGCGTGCAATAAACGCAAATCGGGTTTTTATGCTGTTTGTTTATTTTCGTCCGCGCCACGCAAATAGGACGAGAAAAACAACCGCGCTGACAGACTCTCTTTCCCTCCGAAAGAAAAGTTTTTATTGTCTGTGCGGCAGGTCTCCTGACTTCCGGCTTCATACCTAATTTTCCTGCCTTCCCGTTTTGTACAGTGGCAATGCGGAATTTCGTATCCGTAACAGTAGCGGGGGCTGTCAAGGATTTTCACCTTGTTCCCTTAACCGCACAAACATTTTGTTTGGCAGAATTTTAGCACTGCACCTGCATTTTGGCAAGTGAATGGCGGCAAGCGTTTGACACCTCAACAAAAAGTTGTTAAACTGCAAGGGTATTATCAGTGCGCTTGTACAAAGCGCAAATCAAGGAGTTTGGTCATTATGGCTGACAAAAATTTTGTAAAAGAAATTGCGGATATGACGGTAGATTTTCCGCAGTGGTACACCGACGTTGTGCTTAAAACGCAGTTGGTAGATTACGGTCCCGTAAAAGGAACGATGGTTATTCGTCCTTACGGCTACGCTATTTGGGAAAATATTCAAAAAGAACTCGACGCCCGCTTTAAGGCAACGGGGCATAAAAACGCATATTTTCCGCTGTTGATTCCGGAAAGTTTGCTTAAAAAAGAAGCAGAGCACGTAGAGGGCTTTGCGCCTGAAACCGCAATAGTAACCGTCGGCGGCAAGGAAGAATTGAGCGAAAGGTTAATCGTACGCCCTACAAGCGAAACTATTTTTTGCGATATGTATTCGAAATGGATACAGTCTTACAGAGATTTGCCTATGAAGTTAAACCAATGGGCAAACGTAGTGCGTTGGGAAAAGACTACCCGTCCGTTTTTGCGCACAAGCGAGTTTTTGTGGCAGGAGGGCCATACCGTACACGCCACTCGCGAAGAAGCACTCGAAGAAACGCTGCTTATGCTAAACGTTTACAAAGAGTTTGCGGAAAACGTGCTTGCAATTCCCGTACTGGTTGGTCAAAAGAGCGAAAAAGAGAAATTTGCCGGTGCGGAAAGCACTTTCGGTATGGAAGCAATGATGAAAGACGGCAAAAGTTTGCAGGCAGGCACAAGCCATTGCTTCGGCGACAAATTCGCAAGAGCCTACGACATACAGTTTTTGGATAAAGACGGCACGCATAAATACGCTTGGCAGACAAGTTGGGGCGTATCTACAAGACTTATCGGCGCGCTCATTATGGCGCACGGCGACCAACGCGGATTGGTTCTTCCGCCTAAGGTTGCACCTATTCAGACGATAGTGCTGCCTATTGCCGCGCACAAAACCGGCGTAAATGAAAAAGCGCAGGAAATAATAAACACGCTTACAAATGCAGGCGTCAGGTGCGAAGGCGACTTCTCCGACCAATCGGCAGGCTGGAAGTTTAATCAGTGGGAAATGAAGGGCGTTCCGCTTCGTCTGGAAGTAGGACCTAGAGATATAGAAAACGGCGTCGCTACTTTGGCGCGCAGAGATAATTTTGAAAAAATCACCGTCAAGATTGCCGACCTTGATAAAGAAGTACCTAAACTTCTCAATCAAATTCAAAACGATATGTTGGAAAAAGCAAGAGTATTCCGCGACGGCCGCATAAAAAGAGCAGACAGTCTGGAAGAAATGAAGAAGTATCTCGACGAGGGCAACTTTGTAATGACCAAATGGTGCGGCTGCCGCGAGTGCGAAGACAAAGTCAAAGAGCTTATGCAGGCATCAAGCAGAATTATGCCGCTTGCGCAAACGCTCGATATGGGTATTTGCCCGATATGCGGCAAACAGTCCGGCACCACAATGATTTGGGCAAGGGCATATTGAGATTAAATAATTTGCTTGATTATAGTTTTGTTAATTTTAACAATTAGGTATAAAGTATTTTATTCAAAGTACTTTGCACAACAGGCATGAAATGATTGCGGAAAGCAAACAGCAGAAAAGGGCTATCGGCAGAGCTATGCCGAGCCTTTTTACCTTTGTATCGCTGAAATAAATAGTGGTCAGGTAAAACACCGTTTCCGTACTGCCGAACATTACGCTTGCGCATCTGCCTATATAACTGTCTACACCGTACTCGGCAAAAACGTCGTTTACTATCGCAAGACTTCCGCTGCCGGAAAATGGGCGCAGTAAAACCAGTTGCGACAGCTCTTTGGGTATGCCCAATAAGTTGAGCACCGGCGTAAATACAAATTCAAAAATATTGTAAAGTCCGCTTGCGCGCATAAGTTCCACCGCCATTATCATACAGGCTATAAAAGGAAACAGCGACACGGCAAGCGGTATCGCGCCTTTGGCTCCTTCTATAAAAGAGCCGTAGGCGTTTACTTTTTTTATGAAGGCGAGCGCAAACACTGCCAAAAAAATAAAAGGTAATACAGTTTGCATTTTTTAATGGTTTTTATTTAACAAGTGCTTGTCCTAGAGAAAAAATATTCCGTAAAAATTATTTATACAACGCTTAAGGTTTGTTGCGCTTTCTGTATGCAAGCGAAACAAGCAGGATACCTACGGCGGTGGTTATTATTGCCGTCAAGAGGTTAGGCAAAATTATGTCGGTCGGGTTGGCGCTGCCAAGGCTTGACCTTATGCCGATTATCGTTGTAGGTATGAGTTGCAATCCGCAACTGTTTATTACAAACAGCATTGCCATACCTTTGTTTAATTTTCCGCTTTTGTCGTCCATTTGTTTTATTGCGGCAAGCGCAGGCGGCGTGGCGGCATTTCCCGCGCCCAAAAGGTTGGCGGAAACGTTTAACGCAAGATTGTTGCAGATTTCGTCGTTTTGATTTCCGAATAATTTTTTAAGCAAAGGCTTACTTTTTTTTGACAAACTGTCTATCAGTCCGCAGTCTTTAATCACGTTTATAATGCCCATCCACAGGCAGTAAACCGCCATTAAAGAAATACACAATTCCAAAGAAGTCTTCATAGATTCCGTCATGGCGGTAAGTATAAGTTGCGGCGAAGTAAACATTAAAAGCGCAATGCTGAATAGCATCATAAACAGCCAAATATATTGCATAACAAAATATATTAAAATTTGTTTGCCGTTATGATTTTTGTTGAGTCGAGGCTGCCGAGTGTTAAAAAGGTTGTACAAAAAACAGTTGAAAAAATTGACGGCATTAAAACAATTTCGTTGCAAAATCAGTCGGTCGAAATATCTTCTGCGGCGGTTTACAATAGACAAGATCTGTCAAAAGTGATATACTGCAAAAATAAATAAAATCTCAGGAGTTTGTTATGAAACAAAAGTATTACATCACTACGCCGATATATTATCCTAGCGGCAACTGGCACTTGGGACATTGCTATACAACGGTCATTTGCGACGCAATCGCGCGTTTTAAGCGAATGGACGGTTTTGATGTATTCTTTTTGACCGGCACCGACGAGCACGGCGTCAAGATAGAAAAACGCGCGGCGGAAAACAATACCACGCCGAAAGCGTTCGTCGACAATTTAGTTGACAGCATAAAAGACTTGTGGAAGGTGCTCGGCATAAGTTTCGATAAATTTATCCGCACGACCGACGACTATCACGTTGCGGCGGTGCAAAAGATATTCAAACAACTTTACGACCAAGGCGATATTTACAAGGCAGAGTACGAGGGGATGTATTGCACTCCTTGCGAATCTTTCTGGACGGAAAGTCAGCTTGTAGACGGCAAATGCCCCGACTGCGGCAGACCTGTGGAAAAAGCCAAAGAAGAAAGTTATTTCTTCCGTCTTTCCAAATATCAAGACAAACTTATAGAGTTGTATAAAAACAATCCCGAGTTTATTTCGCCTAAGTCTAGAATGAACGAAATGATAAACAACTTTATAAAACCCGGGTTGCAAGACCTTTGCGTATCCCGTACTTCTTTCAAGTGGGGCATACCTGTAACGTTCGACGACAAACACGTAATTTACGTTTGGATTGACGCTTTGACAAATTATATAACGGCATTGGGCTACGGAAGCAATGACGACAGTCTGTTCAAAAAATATTGGCCTGCCGATATACATATGGTAGGCAAAGAGATTGTAAGGTTTCATACCATTATATGGCCGGCAATCCTTATGGCTTTGGGTGTGGAAATGCCAAAACAGGTTTACGGACACGGCTGGCTTTTGATAGGCGGCGACAAGATGAGCAAATCAAAGGGTAACGTAGTCGACCCGTTTGTGCTTTCCGACAGATACGGCGTCGACGCGGTAAGATACTTTTTGTTGCGCGAGGTGCCGTTCGGCAGCGACGGCGTCTATACTAACGAGGCGTTGATTGCGCGCACAAATGCAGATTTGGCAAACGACCTCGGCAACTTGGTGTCAAGAACAACCGCAATGATTACTCAATATTTCGGCGGAGTCGTGCCAAACAATAAAGCGGCGGAAGATATTGACAAAGACCTTATCTCTTTGTGCGAGAGCGCGCTGGGTAAAGTAAGAGCCGACGTGGAAAAATTGCTTATTCCCGAAAGTCTCGGCGAGATATTCCGTCTGATTCAACGCGCAAACAAATATATCGACGAAACAATGCCGTGGGTTTTGGCAAAAGACCCCGAAAAAAAAGACAGACTCGGCACCGTGCTTTATAATCTTGCGGAAACCATAAGAATTTCCGCAGTGTTGCTTGCGCCGTTTATGCCTGCGACCGCACAAAATATATTTGACAGGTTGCAACTCGGCAAATTGCCGAACGACTTTGCAAGCGTTAAAAAATTCGGCGGACTTAAATCCGGCGGCGGCGTAACCAAAGGCGACGCGCTGTTCCCTAGACTCGATATGAAGAAAGAACTTGCCGAGTTGGAGAAACTCGCCGCAGAACAGCAAAAGTCTTCCGCAGACGTTAAAAAATCTAATGCAAACAAGAACGAAGCCGCCGCACCGACGGGAAAAGAATCGGGAGAAAAAGAGGAAATTACCATTGACGACTTTGCAAAGGTGCAGCTTGCAACGGCAAAGGTCGTTGCCTGCGAAAAGGTAGAAAAAAGCGACAAACTGCTTAAACTTACTTTGGACGTCGGCGGAGAGAGCCGCACTGTCGTAAGCGGCATTGCGGAGCATTATACGGCGGACTATATGGTCGGCAAAACGGTAGTGATAGTCAAAAACTTAAAGCCTGTCAAACTGCGCGGAATTTTAAGCGAAGGTATGATACTTTGCGCTTCAAACGGCAAAGACGTGGTGTTTGTTTCTCCGGAAAAAGAAATAGAAAGCGGCAGCGGGGTAAATTGATGATAGATTGTCATACACATTTGGAAGACGAAAGACTGCTTTGCGACGTCGATTGCATAGTAAACGATTTCGATAAAGACGGCATAGAGTTTGTTATAGACGGGTCAAGCAATCTCGACACTATGAAGTGCGCTTTCGACCTGTCGCAAAAGTACGGCAAAGTTTATACAACGGTAGGCTGCCACCCAAACGACGCGGCAGGTTTTGACAAACAGATGGCTGATTTGATGGAAGTTTATGCCGAAAACAAAAAAGTGCTTGCAGTCGGCGAAGTAGGTTTGGACTATCATTACGACGAGCCTTCGAAGGAAATTCAGCATAAAGTATTTGTAGAGCAGTTGGCTCTTGCGGAGGCTTTCAAACTGCCGGTTGTTTTGCATATAAGGGATGCTTACGGCGACGCGCTTAAAATTTTGCAGGACAACAAACCGTTGTTAAAACACGGCGTCGTGCTGCATTGCTACTCGGGCAGCCGCGAAATCGCACAGGAGTTTTTGAAATTGGATTGTTTCTTTTGCTTCGGCGGCGCAATAACTTTCAAAAACGCCAAAAAAGAAGAAATCATAAAATCAATTCCTTTGGAAAAACTTTTGACGGAAACCGATGCGCCTTATATGACGCCCGAGCCGTTCAGAGGCAAGACAAATTATCCCAAATTTATAAAATATACTTATCAAAAAATGTGCGGCGTGTTGGGAGTGTCTTTTGAAGAATTGGAAGAACTCGTTCGCAAAAACACAAAAAGCATATTTACAAAACTTGCGAAATAATCTCCCCGTATTTTTACAAAAAGCGCGGGAGAAAAATGAAAAAAAGTTATTAAATACAAACTGTTAAAATAAAAATTACTTTAATAATATCGTGATTAACGGAAAAAGGGACGTGAAAAATATGAACAATTACGTTTATGAAGTGGGCGAAAATCTTTACATCAACGTTACAAACAAATGTTCCAACAAATGCTCGTTTTGCATACGCAACGGGCACGACGGAATGAACGGCAAAAACCTGTGGCTCGACAAAGAGCCTACCGCGCAGGAAATTATCGACAGCCTGCCGGAGGACTTGACTAAATATAAAGAAGTTGTCTTTTGCGGTTTCGGCGAGCCGACTTACAAACTCGACGTAGTATGCCAAGTAGGCAAGTACGTCAAATCAAAAGGTCAGCGCACTCGCATAAATACCAACGGTCAGGCAAATCTTATACACGGCGGCGACATAACCGACCAACTTGTCGGCGCAATCGACGTGATAAACGTCAGTATGAACGCTTCCAACGCAGGGGAGTATCAGCGCATTTGCAACAGTTCTTTCGGCGAGGTTGCGTTTGTGGCTATGCTTGACTTTGCTTATAAATGTCAAAAACGCGGTATTAACGTCGTTATGTCGGTAGTCGACGTGATAGGCGAAGAAGAAATCGCCGCGTGCCAACAGCTTTGCGACAACAAAGGTCTTACTTTGCGCGTAAGGAAGTTTGAATAGTGGAAATTAAATCCGTCTTGCAGCAAAACGAATTCCGCTTTAATAAAAAATTCGGTCAAAATTTTATTTCCGATACGAATTTGCTGGAAGCGATAGTTTGCGACGCAGGGGTTACAAAAGACGACGTTGTTATAGAAATCGGCGCGGGCGCGGGGTCTTTGACTTATGCGTTGGCTCAAAAGGCAAAAAGGGTAATTGCCTTTGAAATTGACTTTAACTTAAAAAGCGTGCTTAAAACGACTTTGCAGGGACTCAACAATGCAGAAGTTATATTCGGCGACGTGATGGACAAGCCTATCGACGAGATAGAAAGTCTTGCCGGCGGCAGTTTTAAGGTGGTTGCAAACCTGCCTTATTACATTACTACGCCCGTGCTTATGCGCTTTGTGGAAGAAAGCGCAAATATGTCGTCTATGACGGTTATGGTGCAAAAGGAAGTTGCCGACAGACTTGTCGCAAAAGCAGGCGGCAAAGACTACGGCAGGATAACCGTTGCGGTGGATTGCTTCGGCGACGCAAAACTTATGCGCAATGTGTCAAGACAAATGTTTTATCCGCAACCCAACGTAGACAGCGCGGTTGTGAGGATAGACCGCAACAAAAAATATTCCGTTGACGAAAAGCTGCTAAGACAAGTAGTAAAAAGCGCCTTTGCAATGCGCCGCAAAGTTTTTTCCACCTGCCTTGCCGCAGGGCTCGGCATAAGTAAAGAACAAGCAACGCGCTATATCACGTCGTTGGGCAAAGACGCGCAGGTAAGGGGAGAAACCTTCACCACACAGGATTTTGTAAACCTTACAAATTTGATAGCGGCAGACGGTAAATAAATTTTATCTACATATATAAACTCTTTTGCAATTTGCAAAGGGGTTTTATTTTTTTGCCGTAAACTGCAATAACAAAAATTAACTGAGGATAAATGTACGTTAGCAAAGCGAAACGGCATAACAAGTTTCAACAGGGCAAAAGACGAAATAAAATTCAGACGATTTAACAGTGCTTATGCTGTTTTAATTATTGTAAGTTTTAACTGCGGTAAAACGGCGCGGCATAAGTATTTTTGCAGTAAATTAAAATAAATTTTACCAAAAGCAAAAATAATCGCCAAAAGGCGGCATAAAGGGACACGGCTCTTGCAATAAAATGTATAAAGGTGAGTTATGTCAGAATATGTAAAGAAGATTTTGGTTTTTGACGAAATAGAAAAAGGCTTTTCGGTAAACAGCAAAAAAGTTTCCGGCGTGCTTAAAGCGGAAAAAGTCGAAAACAAAAGCAATGCGGAAATTTTCGTAACAAATTTCAACCGACAAAAAGCCGACGAGTTGGAGTACGTTTTGCGCGTCGGCAGCAAAACTTACAACGGCAAATCCAGCACCGCGAAATTTTGCGTTGCGCTTGACGGCGTGGGACAGTATGACGAAGTGGCCTGCTTGCTTGCCGCGGTAAACTGCGGCGCGTGCATACCGTTTGCATTTGCGTCAAATACCGATTGCGTTACGGCAGACGTACTTAAACAAAGTTTAACCACGCTGTTGGAGGAAACACCCACAAAGTATGAAGAATTCGTCTGCGCAACCGACAACTTTTACGCCAAAGACGACGGTTTCGATTTGGACGCCATACGCAAAAACTCTACTTCTCGGTTTAAGCCGATAGAAGATTTGCGCGGATACGAGCCGACGGAAGGCAAAAGTTTTTTTGAGGGCGTAAAAGACATACTCAAAAGAATTTTAGAGACTTATCCGCCCTGCGACGAACTCAACGACGGCATAAAAAACTCCTTTTGGGTTAAAGTGCCTTTCAGACAGGAAAAGTTTTTCGTGGTCGGCATTGTTGAAGAAAACTCAAAACCACAATATATAGTTTACGGCGTCCCGGGAGAAAAAAATAAAAAACCGCCCGACAGCAGTTTCCGCTTTTTGCCGCTTAAAAACAACAATCAAGGTTTTTGGGCGTTGTATCAAAATATAAATACAGGGTGTTTGGAGGAAAAATAAACGCAAAAATTTCCGTACAGATAATTAAATAATGATTTGCCGTGTACAAAACTCTTTTGCCTTAATATGAGGAAATATTTAATAAAGTGTTGGTTTTCAAATAAGGCGCTTATTTGAAAACAGGATAGCGTGCTTCACGCGCCGACAGCCAAAAAAGTAAACGGCGCAAGCCGAGGATTTGCATTTTAATATTTTGAAAATGCGTTGGAAACGCACCGAAGACCAAAAAGATTTCTCGACGCAAACTTGACTGTTGCACGGTGTAAACAAAAACTCTTTTGTACTAATGTGCGGAAATCTTTATAAAGTGATTGGTTTTCAAATAAGGCGCTTATTTGAAAACAGGATAGCGTGCTTCACGCGCCGACAGCCAAAAAAGTAAACGGCGCAAGCCGAGGATTTGCATTTTAATATTTTGAAAATGCGTTGGAAACGCACCGAAGACCAAAAAGATTTCTCGACGCAAACTTGACTGTTGCACGGTGTAAACAAAAACTCTTTTGTACTAATGTGCGGAAATCTTTTTGAACCGTTGCCAAGTTGACAAAATGGTGATATAATAACTGACGATAAAATTTATTTGGAGCATAATATGTCAAAGAAAATCTTTGCTACTCTCGTGCTTGCGTTTGCCGCATTGTTTGCATTCGTAGGTTGTTCGGGAGACAATTACTCATTTACAGCATTAACAGACAACCCTTCCGCCAATGAAGAAGTAAGAAGCAACGGCGGCATTTACGTAGAAAAGGGCAAATACAGTTATTTCGTAAACGGCGCTGAAGACGGCACGGGTTCAAACAACTTCGGCGACGAGCATAAAGGCGCAATAGTAAGATGCCTTACCGCCGACCTTACCAAAAGCGGCAGAACGGTAGAAGTAGTCGTACCTAAAATAGTTTATGCGGGCAATAAAGACTCCGCAGGTTTTTATATCTTCGGCGACAGAATTTACTACACAACCACAAACAACACCAAAGACGCCAACGGCAACGTGCAGTTTACAAAAATGGACTTTATGTCTGCAAACATAAACGGCACCGACACAAAGTTGCTTGCAACAGTAGATAAGAATGATATTGCTTATCAAGTTGTTCAAACAGGCGACAGCGTTTATATATTTTATACCGGCACAGATACTATTAAAGTAAACGGCGAAGATAAGGAAGTTACTGCGCTTTATCAGATAGATGCTCAAACCAAAGAAGTCAAAATGATTGACAACGACGTTGTTACGTATGCTTACGACAGAGAAGGCGGAAATACGGTTGCTTATGCAAAACAGGCAGAGCGCAAAACGTCCGCGTCTACCGGTCAAGAGCAGGACGAAACCACTTACAACTTGCTTTATAAGTTTGTTGCGGGCAATGAAGAACCGCAACTTATCAAAAACGGCAAGGGTGCAGATATTAAACAAAATTGCAATATGACGGTTATCTCCGTTGTAAACAACGTTATTTATTATTCTTACACAAGCACGCTGCTCTCAACAAAATATCTTGCAAAATATGACACGGCGGAAAAAACAATCGTGCAAACGTCGCAAGACTATAAAAACTTTATCCCGTTTGTAGAGGACAACAAAGACGCGATTTACTGTCTTGACGGCAGTTGGATTAAAAAAATAGTTTTCAACAACGGCGCAATAGAATCGCAAACTTTGCTTTGTATGCCGAGCAGCACAAGCATAACTTTGCAAAAAGTAGTCGGCAATTATCTTTTCTATGCAACAAGCAGTTCGGACGACTCAACAAGTGTGCTGTATAGAATAGACTGCGACCAAACCAACCAAACAGAGGCAAAAGTCATTTACGGTACGCTTAGCGACACGTGGGGCAACTACGACTTTGCTGTCGTCGGCGAGGGCGAAGACCAAACAGTCGCGGTGTTTTACTTCAACTGGAACGAAAGCGGCAAATTTGCAAACTATTTGTATATGGACGTATATCAGCCGAAAGAAGATGACGACGACGCAAAAATAACTTCCAAACGCATAGGCAAACTTACTTCAGGCAATGCCGCAACCGCAAAAGAAAGCGGCGACGACGCGCAGGCAGTGGAAAGTTATACAAAATAATTTTTATAAACAACGCTACACTTAAATACCGCCGACGGCGGTATTTTTTTGTTTCAAATTATTTACGACAGTTTTGCGCAAACTGTAAATATAACCTTGTTTTGCAATTATGCTTTATTGCATTTACGGCGAAAAGCGGCGAAAATGCATATTTTTGCCGAGCATTTCGCTTTTTTAACGGCGGTTTTTCTTTTGTTTTTAAGTGCGAGTTGGCAAAAATTGGCAAAAATGCGCGCATTCAGGCGCGTTTGGGCGCAAAAAATAAAAATTTAAGTAAATAAAGACCGTAAATTTTTATTGCTAATTGACATTTGATTTCACGAGTGTTATTATATTTTATACAAGTAGAGTTTTACAATTTATTGATTTAATTTGCGTGTTGGGTGCAAAACTCATTGCGCAAAAGGAGTTGTTATGACAAATACAAAAAAACGCAGTGCTTTTTTAGTTACTGTTTTTGCAGTATTTATGTTTGCCTCATTGGCATTGCTTGGCTTGACCAACTTTGCCAGCGCAGCAGGTGAAACGCCAAACGTAATTGTCGGCAATGCAGGTTCAAGCGGTGATTTTACGACGTATGACCGTATGGATACGATACTTTCTGTAAACGAAAATTCTCCGACAAAAGGCACGTTCGGCGGCAAAATAGATGATAAAGCCGATGCCCCGTTGCCGTTCCGCAGACCGGGGTTAATGTATGGAAATGAAGAAGGCAATTCTAAAATTTCATTGTACATTGGTGTAAGTGATGTTGATGACAACGTCAACTATCAACCCGTTGTAGAAAATCTTTCAAATGCATATAGCGAATTTAAAAAATACTTCAATACGAGTATGCCGTCGGGTAAATACCGTATGGTTGTTTCTGCTCCGTCGGTAACGGTAAGCGACACTGTTTATGCAGCAGTCGAACAGACTTTCTATTTTGAAATAGAAAAGGCGACAATGACTGTATCGGGCGCTCCTACTGCTTCTACGGCGTGGTGTCAGGAAGGCGCTTTTTCAAATGCGTTTAATGACTTCGAGTCGCAGATGACTGCGGATAAATTTAATTTAACGGTTACTCCTAGCGGTTTTTGGTCTAATGAAAGCAATGCAAGTTATTATGACAGCACTATAGAAACAGGTGAAAACACTTATTACAGCGGAGTGCAATATCAATATAAAGCAGGAAGTATAAGCGAGTTTTCAACCCCCGGCGACATAGAAGTTACCGCGGCTTGGAAAGAGGTGCTTTCTCCTATACTCGGCAAAGGCACGACCGTTGCGGTAAATTACAAAGTGCTGTTAAAAAACTACGTTTATGAAAGCACAAGCACCTTTGCGCTTACACTCAATGAAGAAGTTGCAGCCCCTAGCGGTCAAACCTTGTCATATACCGGCAGCGCTGTTATGCCGGCAATCGCAAGCAGCAAATATACCATAAGTCCTGTTGCGGGCGACGAGTATATTGCACCCGGCACTCACCGATTGACGTTGACCCTCAGCGGATGGACTTCAAGCAATACCCGCGTTCGTTGGGCGGAGACAGACGGCACGAGCGCAACGACTACCATAACTTTTACGATAGCAAAAGCGCAAAACAGTTGGCAAACTTTGCCTAACGTAGTCGGCTGGACCTGGAGGACTTACTCAGACTCATCTGCCTTTACACGAGGCATTCCGAATGGCGGCAGTGCCGACGACGTCGTTTATGCCGTTTATAATCAAAACAACACGGCAGTTACGGGGCTTGACGCATTTAAGATTAACGCAAGAGGCGAGTTCCTTACGCTTAAAGAAGGTACTTATCAAATAGATACGACGATAGATTCTATATTGTTAAATCTCGACGCGGGCGAATATACGCTTAGGGCAACCTTGGCAGACAATGCAAACGCAAATTACAGCGGTTTGACTGCAAACAGAAGATTTAACGTTACACAGGCTACAAACTACTGGACGCTTGCTCCAAACGCAATTTCTTGGGTTTCGGGAGAGAGAGGTCTCAGCGACGGGGACTACACGACGTTAATTAACGGCAGGTCGAGATACGGCGCTACAACAATTTGGGTACACCACGCAAGCATTGCGGCAAACGCAAGAACTGCAAACAACGCGTTGCTTATCATTACCGTGGCGGAAAGTCCAAACGGACAGAGCGGAACAAAAACGCATGCCGTAAACAAAGTAAACATTGCCAACTTGTTGGGTATAACAGACAATCAGGAAATAGAAAATCTCGGTATGAAAGACCTCACCGGCGGAACTTACGTTATGACGGCAAGAGTTGCAAATACGACCAACTATACCCGACTTGACCAAACTATAGAATTCAGAGTAATCGCAAGCGCGGGTACGGAAAATCACTGGACGGTCGTCCCTAACATTCAAGGTTGGGTGGTAGGCAATGCGGCGGATATTCCTGTCGGCATTCCTGCTCACGGCAAAGTTAAGTTTGCTTACAGAAAGGTTGCCGACGCACCGGGCACGGAAACGGAAACCGTCCCTACGGCAATCGGCAACTATATCTTGGTGGCAAGTACCTATGACACAGGCTCTTTTGCAAACCTGACTGCGGAAGTAGAGTTTGCAATTATAGGCAAACCGTTCTCTTGGGACGTTGCGCCTAGCATTCAAGGTTGGCATAAAGGGGACGCGCCAAACGCGCCTATCGGCAGAGTGGCAGGTGCAACCGTAGTCTTTACTTACAAAGCAGACGGCAACAATATGCTGACCGGTTCTGCAGAAGTTCCTACGGAAATCGGGGATTATATTTTGATTGCAACGGCAACAAAAGACGGTCAGACGCTCCGTGCGGAAATTCCGTTCAGCATTACCGCAAACCCTGCGGGGTCCGTAGGCGGTTTGACGGCAGGCTGCATAATTTTGGGCGTACTGTTGGCGGCTTGCATCGGCGTTGCGATATTCTTGTTTGTAAAAATGAGACAGGCACATACGGTTATCTTCAAACGCAGAGAAAGCGGCTCCAACTTGCACGAGTTGAAACGTAATGCTCCTAAGAAACAAAACACCGGCGTTGCCGACAAAGACGCTATAAGAGAAAAATTGAGAAACAGGCACAAAGACGACTGATAAAAAAGACGGCGTAAGCCGTCTTTTTTGTTTGCAAAAACCAAACAATTTTTTTGGCACTCGATATTGATTTTGCGATACTCCGCGCGATACAATTTTTGTGCAAGCAATAATTTAAGGAGTATTGAAATGAATCAAATATTTTTCAAGCCGTTGGTTGTAAGTTCAATCGACGGCGTTGCAATTTACGACGGTCAATTTATTTTCGACAAGTCGACGGAAACTTTGTATATAGACTGGGACGGCGCAAGACACGAAGTTACGGGCGGCGATGGTGAAGGCGCGATGCCTAACTTTACAGTCAGTTGCGAAAGCGGCGATATCGCCTCGGTAACGATAAAGGACGAGGAAGGCGCAAAAAATTTGCACTTTGTTTTGCCGCAGGGAGAAAAAGGCGAACAAGGCGAAAAAGGTGAGCAGGGCGAGCGCGGAGAAAAGGGCGAGCAAGGGGAAAAGGGAGAAAAAGGCGACTCTGCCTACAATATCGTCGCGGGAGAAAATATTTCTTTAAGTTTATCTTCCGGCGCGCCCGTCATAAGCGCGGGACCTTTTACCGACGTCTTATACAGCGGAGAGCAAACCAACGCCGCTTTAATAGGCGACGCCGCAACGCTTGCAAAATACAAAATGCTGTACGTAAAAGGCGTGTTTTCAAACAGTGCGACCTATCAGGTGTGTGCGGTGCTTGACCCGCAGTCGTCAATGTACGGCAAGGTGTTTACTATGTCGGCGGCAACTTCAAGCGTAACGATAAAAACCGCTACACTAAAAGTTGACCCTCCGTATATGACAAGCAGTTCTGCCGTGCAGGGCACTCAGTCAACCGCGGCGGGTTCTGCGTGGTCGTCAACAAATTTGACTTACTATATAACGGAAGTTATAGGCTTTAAGAAGTAACAAAAAAATTCCGCTGACTGCAATTAAAATTTACAAACTTACAGCAAAAATCCTGCCGAATTTTTTTTGGTTTGCGCGGTATTCTCGGTACGATTTGTTTGCAAAAAATTTATTTTTTTGCAAACATACTTGCGCATAAGGTTCCGACAGTCAAAATCAATTACGAGCGCGGTAGGTGATTTTTTGCAAAAGGGCGCAAAAAGCGTCCTTTTTGTTTGCTTAAAACACTTTACAAAGTTAAAGTAATAAAGTATAATAGCGTTATCACAAAAAGAGGTAGACGATGGAAAAATTCGACAAAAAAGCAATGCACGACGATTTGTATAAGTGTTTGAGCGAGATAGATTCTCCCGACGTTTTCAAAAAACTGCTGCAAGACTTATGCACTTTCAACGAGGTAGAGCAAATGGCGCAAAGGCTGTTGTGTGCAAAACTGCTGCTGAGGGGTTATACTTACAACCAGATTATAGAAATTACCGATATTTCGTCGGCAACTCTCAGCCGTGTGTCGAGGTGCATTCAGCACGGCAGCGGCGGCTACGTGGAAGTCGTCGGCAAAATGCTTAAAGAAGAAATAAACAACGACGACGCGTTGCGGCAATAAAACATAGCGCACGGTGCAAAAGGACAACTTACAATGAACAAGCGTAATTATATCAACGGCGAAGAACTTTGTTTCAGCCTCAAAAAACTTTATGAGAGTTTCGGCTATGTGCAATTTAAGATGAGCAAGTTTGAAGAATATTCCGTATATCTCGACAACAAAAACTTTTTGAAAAGCCCGTATGCCATTACATTTACCGACCTCAACGGCAAACTTATGGCGTTAAAGCCAGACGTTACGTTGTCGATAGTAAAAAACACAAAGACAACGGCGGACGCCGACCAAAAGGTTTATTACCGCGAGAGCGTTTACCGCCCCGACAAAACCACCAAAGAGTTTAAGGAAATCAGCCAAATGGGGTTGGAGTTTATCGGTAAAATAGACGATTATGCCACGGCGGAAATTTTGTTGCTTGCGGCAAAAAGTCTTGAAGCGATAGACGGCGACTTCGTGCTTGACGTTTCGCATTTGGGGGTGCTTACGGGATTGCTGCAAGAGTACAACGCACAAACTTACGCAGCGGAAATTTATGCTTTTATATCTTCCAAAAACACGCACGACTTAATTGATTTTTGCAACAGAAAAAACATCGACCAAACCTTTGCAAAAAAAGTCGCAACGCTTGCCGGCGCAAAAGGCAATTTCAGGCAAGTGCTTGAAGTTGCAAAAAAGGTCGCGACAAACAAAGAATCCGCAAATGCGGTAAGCGCGCTTGAAACTATTTTTAACGCATTGCAAAATATCGGCTTTGACGACAAAATCAGACTTGACTTTTCAATAGTAAACGACGGCGACTATTACAACGGCATTGTGTTTCAAGGTTACGTAGGCAGTTCCGCATACACGGTGCTTACGGGCGGCAGGTACGACAAACTTGTAGGAAAATTCGTAAATGGTGTTTCGGCAATGGGTTTTGCCGTTTATCTCGACGAGTTGCCGTTGGGAGAAGTTTCCGACGGGTTCGACGGCGACGCGCTTGTTTTGTACGGAGCGGATACCGACGTCGCCAAAGTGTTAAAGACTGTGCAAAAATATGCGGAGCAAGGCAAAAAAGTATGCGCGGCAAAAAGCGTGCCACAAAACAAAAACTTCAAGACAAGCGTAAATTTACAGGAGAAATAAATGTTAAACATTGCGTTGCCAAAGGGCAGACTTGGCGAAAAGGTTTATAAAATGTTGGAAAAAGCAGGATACTCCTGCGACGAAATCACCAAAGAAAGCCGCAAACTTATCTTTACCGACGAGGCAAACGGCGTGCAGTATTTTTGGGTCAAACCTTCCGACGTGCCTATTTACGTAGAACACGGCGCGGCAGACCTCGGCGTCGCAGGCAAAGACGTTTTGCTTGAAAACCGTTCAGACGTATACGAGTTGCTGGACTTGCGCATAGGCAAATGCCGCATGGCGGTGGCGTCCAAAAACGATTACCGCGACGATTTGTCCAAACCGTTGGTGGTTGCGACAAAATTCGTAAACATCGCAAAAGACTATTACGCAGGCAAAAACAGAGATATAGACATCATCAAACTTTCGGGCTCGATAGAACTTGCGCCTATTTTGGGGCTGTCGGACGTTATAGTCGACATTGTGGAAACGGGCACGACCTTGCGCGAAAACGATTTGCGCGTGTTTGAAGAAATTTTGCCTATTTCCGCAAGGCTTATAGCAAACAAAGCAAGATACAAATTCAAAAACACAGAGATAGATTTAATGACGGAAAGGTTAAAAAAGGAGTTGCCCGATGATTAAAATTTTTGACGGCGAGTTTTCTGTTGAAAGCGTGCTTAATAGGCAAATACAAAGTTACGGCGAGTTCGAGCAGAGCGTAAAACAAATTATCGCTGACGTTGTAAAAAACAAGGACGAAGCCGTTTTAAGTTATACAAAAAAATTTGACGGAGTAAATCTCGACAGTTTGGAAGTTTCGGCGGAAGAAATAGAACAAGCAAAACAAAGCGTTTCGGCGGACTTTTTGGTAATCCTTAAAGAATCTGCCGAAAATATAAAGTTCTTTCACGAAAAACAAATTAAAAGAGGTTTCGAAGTAACAAAAGACGACGGCGTTGTTTTGGGACAAAAATACACCCCGATAGAAAAAGCCGGCATTTACGTGCCCGGCGGTACGGCGAGTTATCCGTCTACCGTGCTTATGAATGCAATTCCCGCAAAAATTGCAGGCGTGGGCGAAATTGTTATGTGCACGCCTCCGTCAAAAGACGGCAAAATCAAGGCGGAAATTTTGGCTGCCGCGTCGTTGGCGGGCGTAGACAAAATTTTTAAGTGCGGCGGCGCTCAGGCAATAGCCGCAATGGCTTACGGAACGGAAAGCATTCCGCAGGTTTATAAGATAGTTGGTCCCGGCAACATATTCGTGGCACTTGCAAAAAAACTCGTTTACGGCGTTGTAAGTATAGATATGATTGCAGGTCCAAGCGAAATTTTGGTTATTGCCGACCAAACGGCAAATCCCGTCCATCTGGCGACGGACTTGCTGTCTCAGGCAGAACACGACAAGTTGGCTACGGCGGTGCTTATTACAAACAGCAGAGAGATTGCAACGCAAACCGCAAGCGAAATCGAAAGGCAGCTTAAATTGCTGCCTAGGTGCGAGATTGCAAAAACTTCTATAGAAAACAACGGCAAAATTATAGTAGTCGACGGCATTGACAAAGCGATAGACGTTGCAAACCAAATCGCACCCGAGCATTTGGAACTGTGCGTAGACAACGCTTATGACTATCTACACAAAATCAAAAATGCAGGCTCTATATTTTTGGGCAAATATACGCCGGAAGCTTTGGGCGACTATTTTGCAGGTCCAAACCATACTTTGCCTACCGGCGGCAGCGCGAAGTTTTCTTCTCCGCTTTCCGTAGACGACTTTGTAAAAAAATCGTCTTACATACAATACACAAAAAATGCGTTGGAAAAAGCAAGCGTAAAAGTTGCATACTTTGCCGAAAGCGAAGGTTTGAGCGCGCACGCGCGTTCCGCAACGGTGCGTTTCGATAAGGAGCAAGGCAATGAGTAAATTTTTGGACGGCAGTCTTAAAAACCTGCAACCGTACGTTCCCGGTGAACAGCCTAAGGATGTGCAGTATATAAAACTCAACACCAACGAGTCGCCGTTTCCGCCGTCGCAAAAGGTAATTGAAGTTTTGAACGAAGAAGAAAGCAAAAAATTGCGACTCTATTCCGACCCCGAAACTTCGGTTTTGGTAAACGCAATAGCAGAGTTTTACGGTGTAAACGCAAATCAAATTTTGACCGGTAACGGCTCGGACGAAATTTTGGCGTTTATCTTCCGCGCTTTTTGCGGAGAGAAAGGTATGGCCTGCCCTGACGTAAGTTACGGGTTTTATCCCGTGTTTTGCAATTTGTTTAATATCAAATATATTCCCGTGCCGTTAAAAGCGGATTTTACCGTCGACGTAGAAGATTACAAATATATTGCCGACAACGTAATTATTGCAAACCCAAACGCGCAGACGGGCATATTTTTGGATTTAGAACAAGTGGAAAAACTGTTGAAACAAAATAAAGACAGGATTGTCGTCATAGACGAAGCGTATGTGGATTTCGGCGGAGTGTCTGCAATTCCGCTTATCGACAAATATGACAATTTAGTCGTCGTGCAAACTATGTCAAAATCGCGACAGCTTGCCGGCGCAAGAATAGGTTTTGCAATTTCCAACAGACAGCTGATTGACGACTTAAAGACGGTAAAGTATTCTTTCAATCCTTACAACGTCAACAGATTGAGTATACTTGCAGGCGCCGCCGCATTCGGAGACGAGAGTTATTTTGACGCTTGCCGCAAAAAAATAGTAAGCTCTAGAGAGCGTCTGACAAAAGCGTTGCAAGAAATGGGTTTTGTCGTTTTGCCGTCAAAGGCAAATTTCCTTTTGGCAAGGCACGGCAAAATCGGCGGCAGAGAGTTATACCTTAAACTTAAAGAAAACGGAGTTTTGGTAAGACATTTAAGCGATGAAAGAATTTCAGACTTCGTGCGTATAACCATAGGCGCCGACGACGAAATAGATATATTGTTAAACAAAATAAAGGTTATTTTGGGAGAAAAGAAATGAGAAAAATCGATTTTGCAAGAAAGACGGGAGAAACCGATATTTGCGGCTGTTTGAATTTGGACGGCAGCGGAGTATACCAAATAAACACGGGTTGCGGATTTTTCGACCATATGACGGAACTGTTTGCAAAGCACGGCAATTTCGATTTGACTTTGCGTTGCGACGGCGATTTGCGCGTCGACGGACACCATACTGTGGAGGACTGCGGCATTGTTTTGGGCAAAGCCTTTAAGGACGCGCTCGGCGACAAAAAGGGCATAAGCCGTTACGGCAGTATCATTTTGCCTATGGACGAGGCTCTTATTCTTGTTGCACTTGATTTCAGCGGAAGAAGTTATCTCAACTTCGACGCGGATTTTCCCGATGAATATAAACTCGGCGATATGGACGCAGAGCTTGTAGAAGAATTTTTGCTTGCTTTTGTGCGCAATGCGGAAATTACTTTGCACGTCAAAAAACTTTACGGCAAAAACAATCACCACGTTGCGGAAGGCGTGTTCAAAGGTTTTGCAAGAGCATTGCGGCAAGCCGTCGCCATTGACGAAAAGAACAAGGACAAGCTGCCTTCAACCAAAGGGGTGTTGTAATGATTGCGGTTGTAGACTACGGTGTCGGCAATTTGTTTTCGCTTGCCAGTTCGCTAAAAAAAATAGGCGCGCAGTGCGTCGTTACGGGAGAAGAAAAGATAATCGAATCCGCCGACGGCATAATCCTCCCGGGGGTGGGCGCATTTGCCGACGCAATGCAAAAGTTGACCGATACGGGGTTGGTGCCTGTTTTGCAAAGGCAGGCAGCCGGCGGCAAACCGCTTTTGGGCATTTGCCTAGGTATGCAGTTGCTGTTTGACGAAAGTTTCGAGTACGGCAAACACAAGGGTTTGGGCTTTGTAAAGGGCTCGGTTTCGCCAATTGCCGACGATTTGACACAGCCGCTGAAAATACCTCATATGGGTTGGAACAGTCTCGATTTCAAAAAGCAAAGCCCGTTGTTTAAGTATATCAACGACGGAGAATACGTTTATTTCGTGCATTCCTACTATGCAAAAAACTGCGGCGACAGTGTAATTGCAACTGCAAATTACGGTATAGATATGACGGTTGCGGTGCAAAACAAAAACGTATTCGGCACGCAATTTCATCCTGAAAAAAGCGGAGACGCGGGACTTAAAATTCTTGCCGCTTTTGCCGAAATGAAATAAGCGTATTTGAAAAAAACAGACAACGAAGATAATTTTATTTTGAAATTAAGCATTTATGTAAAGTAAATGCAGTCGGAAAAATAGTAAGTTAAGATAAAGTTTCAAAAAAAAAGCAAGGCAAAAAGGAATGGGAAAAAATATGCAAATTTACCCTGCAATAGACATAAAAGACAAAAAAGTAGTAAGGCTGACTTACGGCGATTACGGTAAAATCAAAATTTACTCCGACAACCCGATAGAGGTGGCAAAAAATTTTGCCGACTGCGGCGCAAAAAATATTCACTTGGTTGACCTTGACGGTGCAAAGGACGGCAATCTCGCCAACTTTGACGTAATAAGCAAGGTGGTTAAAGAAAGCGGTTTGTTTGCGGAAGTGGGCGGCGGCATAAGAGACGCCGACCGCATTAAACGGTATTTGGACTGCGGCGTCAAACGCGTTATTTTAGGCACCGCCGCGATAGAGAACTTTGCTTTTGCAGAAAGTGCGGTAAAACAGTTCGGCGATAAAATTGCGGTAGGCGTTGACGCAAAAGACGACAAGGTTGCAATACACGGCTGGAAGGTAACGACGGATATAAACTCGGTAGAGTTTTGCAAAAAACTTAAAAGTGCGGGAGTTGCCACCGTCGTTTATACCGACATTTCCAAAGACGGCGCAATGAGCGGAACAAATTTGGAAATTTACAGACGACTTGCCGCGATAGACGGTTTGCAGGTCATTGCTTCGGGCGGAATTACTTATTATGAAGAACTTGCGCAACTTAAACAAATAGGCGTATACGGCGCGATATTAGGCAAAGCTCTTTACGAAGGCGCGATAGATTTAAGCAAGGCGGTAAAATGCGTATGAATTACACATTTATTTCCGGCGCGACGGGCGGCATAGGCAAAGCGTTTGTTTGCGAGTGCGCCAAAAAAGGTTGCGCACTGTTTTTGACGGGCAGAAGTTTGGACAAACTGACGGCGTTAAAGGCGGAAGTTCAGCAAAAATACGCCGTAGAAATAGAAGTTTTTGCGTGTATGTTAAACGACGAATCTTCGCGCAAAGAAATGTTCGATTACATTGCGCAAAAAGACTTCAAGTTTGACCGCATAATAAACGTTGCGGGCGTCGATACGCAAATGGCGGTGGAGTGTTATACACTCGACAAACTTATATTTCAAATGCGCGTCAACGTTGAAGGCACGATAACAAATACTTACAGTTTGCTAAAACACAGGGCGGACAAGGTTGAAGTAATTACCGTTTCCAGCATGAGCGGCGTTACGCCGATGCCTTATTTTGCCTTATACAGCGCGACAAAGGGTTGCCTTACGAGTTTTTTTTCCTCCTTGCGTTTGGAGATGAAAAAGCAAAACGTAAAAATAACAACCGTGCTCCCCGGGGGCGTGCCGACCAGACCCGATATTGTAGCCGACATAAAAGGGCAGGGACTTTGGGGTAAACTTTCGGCAAAACAACCGTCGTTCGTTGCGGAAAAATCATTAAAAAAGGTAAAGAAAAACAAGCGTATTTATATACCGGGGTTTTTTAACAGATTTCTTTACCGCTTGATGAAGATATTGCCGCTTGGCGTAAAAATGAGATTTATCGCCCGTCGGTGGAAAAAAATAAAAAAGGACGCATTTTGATTTATGCTTGCAAAAAGAATTATTCCTTGCCTTGACGTAAGAGACGGCAGGGTGGTAAAAGGCACAAACTTTGTCGGTATAAAAGACGTCGACAGCCCTGTACAACTTGCAAAGTTTTACAACGACAGCGGCGCTGACGAACTTGTATTTTACGATATAACGGCGTCGGCGGAAGGCAGAAAGTTGTTTGACGGCGTTTTGCGCGAAGTCGCGTCAAACGTGTTTATTCCCCTTACGGTAGGCGGCGGAATAAACGGAGTAGAAGACTTCGACAGGGTGTTAAAAAGCGGCGCTGACAAAGTAAGCGTAAACAGCGGCGCGGTAAAAAACCCTAAAATAATAGGGCAGGCAGCAAAAAAATACGGCAATCAATGCGTGGTGCTTTCTATGGACGTAAAGCGCGTCGACGGTAAATTTCAGGTATTCGTAAACGGCGGCAGAGTAAACACGGGCATCGACGCGGCAGAGTGGGCGCACTTCGCGCAGGAAGAAGGCGCAGGAGAACTTGTGTTAAACAGCATAGACACCGACGGCGTTAAAAACGGTTTCGATATAGAAATGCTAAACAAAATTTGCGACAGGCTGTCAATACCCGTCATTGCATCGGGCGGCGCAGGCAACATCGAGCACTTCAAACAGTTGTTTCGCCAAGCGCCTAAGGCAGACGCAGGGCTCGCGGCGTCGATATTCCATTTTAAGCAAGTAGACATAAAAGAACTGAAAAGACAGCTTAAAGCCGACGGCGTTTCGGTAAGAATATAAAAACAGTTGCAAATTCGGTAAAAGTTGTTTAACTGTATATAAAATTATTTTGCGATAAACGCGGCTTAAATACGGCAAAATATCTAATTAAAATACGACTAATCGGGAGAAAAGAAAATGGTTAAGATTGAAGATTTGAAGTTTGACGAAAACGGGCTGATACCTGCGGTGGTGCAAGACTATTACACAAAAAAAGTGCTTACCGTTGCGTATATGAACAAAGAAAGTCTCGAAATCAGTATGGAAAAAAACCTGACTTGTTTTTACAGCAGGTCGAGGCAGAAGTTGTGGCTTAAAGGCGAAATTTCCAAAAACTATCAACACATAGTTTCAATCACTGCGGACTGCGACAACGACGCTTTGGTTGTAGAGGTAAAAAAAGACGGTCCCGCTTGTCATCTCGGCACCGACAGTTGCTTTAACAACGAAGTATATCACAACGAAAACGAAAAAAGTTTTTCTTTCGATATGCTTTACGAGTTGATACAAGGCAGAAAGACAGACAAAAAAGAAGGCTCTTACACTACCTATCTGTTTGAAAAAGGGCTGGACAAAATTCTTAAAAAAGTGGGAGAAGAATGCACGGAAGTTATTGTTGCGGCAAAGGGCGGCAGCAAGGAAGAAACCGTCTTCGAGTTGTCAGACCTTGCATATCACGCTTTGGTGCTTATGGTAGAGTACGGCATTACCTTAAACGACGTTAAGGACGAACTTGCAAAGCGCCACGTGGTAGACAAAAAAGTAAAACAGGAAACTATGAAATAATGCCTCTAATTAAGTGCAATCTGCATACGCATACACAGTTTTGCGACGGCAGAGATAGTATGGAAAATATGGTCAAAACGGCGATAGAAAAGGGGTTTGAAACGCTTGGGTTTTCTCCGCACTCTTACACGCCTTTTTGTTTGGATTATTGCATAAAGGACTTCGATGCGGAAGCTGCAGAGTTTTTGCGCCTCAAAAACCTTTATGCAGACAAAATTTGCCTGTTAAACGGCATAGAGCTCGACTATTACGGAGAAATGCCGAAAGACGCAAAGTTGGACTTCGTGATAGGTTCCGCCCATTACGTGCAAAATAACGGCGTATTTTACGGTGTGGACGACGGCAGAGAGGACTTTTTGCGCGCCGTCGAACTCGGCTTTGACGGTAACGTAATTTCCCTTGCGGAAAGTTACTTCTCAACCCTTGCAAAAATGGCAAAAACAGTCAGACCCGACGTAATAGGTCATTTCGATTTGATAACCCTGTACGGAGATTTTTCCGCCTGCGAAAGCAAGTATAAAGATTCGGCTTTTTGCGCGGCGGAAGAAGTGGCAAAAAGCGGCTCTTTGGTGGAGATAAACGCCGGCAGATTGTTTAAGGGCAAGGGCGGTCTTTATCCCGACGACTTTCTGCTTAAATATATGGCGCAAAAGGGCATTGAATTTATTCTGTCAAGCGACGCGCACTGCGTTGACGCGCTTGGTTTTAAGTTTGACGAAATTACACAAAAATTAAAGAGTTTAGGTATAAAATATCTTACCGTATTTGATAAAAACGGCAGAAAACATATCAAAATTTAGTTTTCCCGTTTTTGTATATCGTTTAATTTGCGTTAAACTCCGCTGTGTCAAATAACGGAAGTTTTGATTTTTTTGTGTAATTAGGTTTTTTATTTCGGGAAATAGCGGGAGAATTATGATTAAAAGTTTTGACCCTATATTCGACAGCAACTGCAAACTTCTTATTTTGGGCTCGTGCCCGAGTGTTGCGTCTTTGCAAAAAGGCGAGTATTACGGACATAAACAAAACAGGTTTTGGCGAGTGATTTTTAAGTTGCTTGACGAAGACTTCACTGCCGATTATGAAATTAAAAAGCAAACGCTGTTAAAGCACGGCGTGGCATTGTGGGATACGATAGGTCTTTGCCAAAGAGAGGGCTCGCTCGACAGCGCAATAACTGACGTAGTGCCTAATGACGTCAACGCTTTGATAAAATGCGGCAATGTAAAGTGCATTGCATTAAACGGCGGCAAAGCAAAACAAGTGTTTTTGCAGCAGTATAAGCAGTTTGTAAGCAAAACTATAAATAATGACGATTTTAATAAAGCAACCGTACCGCAAGTGCAAAATTTGCAAGACGGCAAAAACATAAAAAACAGTGCCGCCTGTGAAAATTATTTTTTCAATACAGACAAAAAGAAGATAAAGTTGATTTTTCTTCCGTCGACAAGCCCCGCCAACGCAAAGATGAGTTTCGAAACTTTGTGCCGAAGTTGGTATGAAAGCTTGAAAGAATTTTTGTAAATATTTTTCGGTTAAATCAAGCACTTGCGGAAATTTCCGCAAGTGCTTGATTTATGTTAAAATTTTATGAGTAAATATAATTGTCAAATTGTTTGCCACAGTTCAAAATCGATATACGCCGTTGTAGTTTCTAAAATGACTCGAACGGGTCGGGGGTTGCCTCGCGATAGCGTTCTTTGGCTTTTTCGAAGATAATGCGCGAGTATTCCGCTTCGGCAGGGGTGCGCGACAGGTTTAGCAACTTTTCCGCAACAACGCAGTCCGACGCAAACTGTCTGTCGTCGTGGTTAGACAAGGCATTTACCAAAATTCTTGCAACCACAACGAAAGACGTCGGCGAAACTTGAATTGCATTTCTTATCGATTGGTCGAAAGCATTGTAAGTTTTTGCCGCGTTTACCCTGTCGTCGTGGAAGAGCATTAAGCAGTTGAAATATTCTACCGAGACGGTGTTTGCGTTTGGCAGCGGCATTTCGCTTCTGCGGTTGTAAAGCATGGTTATGGTTTCCGTTGCTTTTTCCGTCTGGTTTGTCGCAATAAAATAGCAATATTGCACGTACAGCGAAGTGCAGACAGAAGGGTACTTCAAATCGTCTATGCCGCAGTTAAAAATCGTCTCGGGCATTTGAGAAAAAGTTTTGCCGGCAAGCGTTTCCGCCGTAATTTTAAGTTCCGAGTAATAAGCCTTTTTGCAACTTTCCGAGCGCGCAAGCATAAAAACGTTGTAGCCGTCGTTTTTCAAACTGCGTATAGGCAAAAAGTTTATTATAGTAAAAATTCCGTTTACGATTATTCCCGCCAAAGTAAAAGACTGCTGACCGTAAACAACGATAAGCACGACGCACAGCGCCGTCAAAAGCAAGTTTATAAGCACGCCGCCGAGGTTATATAATACATACGGCATTTTTTGTTTGTACTCGAAGTCGGGCGCCATAAGGCACTGACCGAGCGCGCCGTTGCCGCGTTCTCTTGCGGTTTGCCACTTGCCGTTGCTTTTGTAAAACATTACGCCAAGCATCTTGAAGTAAACAAATTTATAGCCCGTCAAGTAGCCGAACAGCAAATGCCCGAGTTCGTGCATAAAGGTAGCCAAAACGCACCACAGCAAAATGTATATTATGGTGTCTAATGACAGAATATCGAAGCCGATTTGGTTAAAGTCTGACGCAAGCCATATTCCTAGCGAAATGCCCAAAATCGCGCCTATTATAACTAAGGCGACCGTAGGAGTCGCCGTTGCAAAGTCTGTTTTTTTATTTTTCATTTTTTCCTGTTTGTATTTTTAATAAAATAACCTTAAAAGCACGGTTTGCTTTTAGTAATTATAACAACGCCTGCCCGTTGTTTTTCCCGACCGTTTTTAATATCGGCAAGGTGTAAATAGTGCAGTTAGTTTTTTAAGCAATATAACATCGATATTTTTCCGTTATAAAAACGTAGCCGACGGGAAACGGGAAAAATATTAAAGGGAAGTACTCATCGCCTCTACGATAAAGTTTTTGCCTTTAAGATTTTTAAGTCTTGCTATCATTTCTGCATTGTTGAGTTCCATATTGCCGTGCAGCAAAACCGTATTGAGGTTAGGGAAAGTAGTGCTCAAACTGCAAAGTCTCAGCGACAAAAATACGCACATCTTGTCGCTCATTGACAAATCTTTGTAATGAGTTACTTTGCCCTTGCTTGATTTTACCGCAAAAATATCGTCTTCGCAAATGATTTCTCCGCCGCCGCACATTGCACCGTAAACACTGCTTGCAGAAGAAAGTATTTTTGCTATTTCTTCTTCGAATACAAGTTCTACTATTTTGGTTTGCTTTATGACAGAGTCGAAGTTTTTAGAGTCGTTGTATTGCGTGATAATGTTTGTCAACTCGGTGCGCATACGGTTGGAACTGATGTAAGCGTCCGTTACGTTTTGCGTTTCTTCGCGGCTTTCTGCAAGTTCTGCCTCGATTTCTTCGAAGTGCTGTTGCAGTTCTTGCAGTTTTTGGTTGAGTTCGTCATATTTGTCTATGTCGGCATTGTCCTGATAAAGCTCTTTAAGGTGCTGCATACGGGACGTCAACATACTCATAGTGGCGTCAAATCTGTCTACTGCGTCTTTTATGCTGTTGTACATTTCTTCCGACAGATTTTTGAGTTTTATGCTTTCTACGTCGTCGTCGCCGAGGTCGTCCATAAGGGTTTGCGCTTTTTGTTTTGTGGCTTCGTAACTGTCCGTAAGATTTTTAAGCACAACGCCGTTCTTTTCGATTTCCACAGACTTGGCAAGTATTTTGTCGTCAAGTTCGCTGCGGTCTTCTTCCAGCAATTTCTTTTCGCTTACAAGTTCGTTTACCTTGTCTTGAGCGGCTTTTTGCACTTCGTCCGGTTCGCCTTTTACAAACATACTGACTTTTTGATGAATTTTAAGCAACTCTTTTTCGTTGGCTTTCTTTTCGTTTAGCGCTTCCGTCAGCACGGAAGAAACGTTTGCAATACGCACTTCCGCCGCTTCTATGGCGTCGCTTTCCATTTTGCGCTGAGTGTGCAAAAGCACCAACTTTTCCGTAAGTTCGATGAGGGCGGATTTGACCTGTTCGTTGGACTCGACCATCATTTCGACCGTCATTTGCCTTACGTCTACCGCTTGCTGCGTCTCCGACAGAGAGCCGAGCCGTGAAACTATATCTTGTTTTTGTTTGTTTAAGTCTTCGTATTTTTCTTTCAAAAGCGACAACTCGGTTTGCTGTTCTACCAGACCGCGCTGTGCGTCCATCATATAGTTTGTGGCTTTACCTTGATCGAGCGCTTGAAAATATTTCGTTACGTGTTCGCTTTTATCTGCTTTTGCAAGCTCGCGGAAGCGTCTTAAAATTTCGTCGCGCTCGTTGCGGCAGGTTACTATTTCGCCCAAGACTATTTGTTTTTGTCTTTCTACTTCCTGCAATACGCAGCGCAAGCCTACTTGTCTGGAAACAAGCGCCAGTTTGCGGTTGTTGCGTTTGACGAGTTCTACTTTAAGCTGGTCTATATTTTCGTCTATAAATGTGCTGCTTAAAGGCGCCGCCGCCATATCTATTTTGCCTCCTTTGCCGTCGGTTATCTGCATTGCTTGGTTGGCGGTGTTTACTACCTGCTTTTTAAGCATAACTTCGCGGTCAAACATCTTTTGACCCAAAATTGTTTGCAGACATTCGGCAGACTGGTCGATTTCTATTTCTTTATAGTGCAGGTTTTGCATTTCGTCGCGCAAAGTGTTTTGCTTTTCCGTCAAAGACTGCAAAATCATTTCGCTTTTGGAAATTTTCGACTGCAGCATTTTTATTAAAGTGTCTTTTGATTTAAGCGGAGTAACCACCGCGTCAACCTTCATAAGAGAGGACACAAGGTCTTGCGCCTTTCTTACTTCCAACTCGCGGTCGCTCAACTGCTGTGTTATAAACACCATTTCGCTGTCGGTTTTTTGCAGCTGATTTTCTACTTCCTTTATCTTTACGCTTAAACGCACGTTCTCTACAAGGTCGTTTATAGAACGCACAGGTACGTCGATTTCCTGCAAACTTTCCTTAGTTTCTTCTATGCCTTTATCGATGGTTTCGATGGTGCCTTTGTGCACGCCTTTTATCTGCTCTAATTTTTCCTTGTCGTTTTGCAATTCGACAATCCTTTCGCTTAACGTTTCGTTGCGCTTTTCAAGCGTTTCGATATTTTCCGAGTCATTTTTTATCAAAATAAGCCGTGTGTTTTGCTCGACGCGGCGGTTGATTTCGTCGTTAAGTTCGCCCAACTGATTTATTATCGACTGACGTTCGCTCTTAAACCACTCCAACTCTTCTTTGTCTGCATCGAGTTTTTGGTTGGCATCCGTCATTTGCTTTTTATATGCTAAAATTTCTTTCAGTTGCGGCAAAAAGCGTTGCACTTTGTTGTGGTCTTGCAACTGCTTGCGTTTTTCGTCGATGAAAGTGGAGTTTTCTATCAATCTGTCTATATGCCCCTGCGTGTTGCGTATGTCTTTTTGCAGATTTTCGCGCGAATTGAGAGAGCGCATTTCGTCTTTTAACGCAGACATTTCATTGAGGCAGTCGTTGTATTGTTTTTGAAGTTCTTCCGTTCTTTCGCGTATTGCATCAAGTTGCGAAGCCTTTACAGCTTTTATCGGTTTAGCCAAAATTGCGCGAAGTTGACTCTTTAACTGACTTTTTCTGTCGGCGGCTTTGTTGTAAGCTTCCTGCGTGGTGTTGATTACCTGACGCAAATCGGCAATGTTGGAGTAACTGTCTATCGTAGGGTTGGCGTTAAAGGCGTCAAACTCTTTGCTTTCTATTACTATATTGTCAAACAGTTCTTCGACGTCGGTCTTAAACAGGTCGGTCAATTTTTCTTCCACGCGTGTAAAGCGTTTTGTTACGCCGTTTTCTTTGCAGCGCAAAAGACTCGCGACGTTGTCGAAGTTTTTGGTTCTCGCAAGTTGGTAGGAATTGCCGTTGTGCACGAAATCGCATTCGGCGCTGCCGTCAAAACGGAAGTTGCCGTGCTTATTCAGAAATAAAAAGTCGGTTATGGCAGACAAGTCCGCAACGGAACAGAATATTTCGTCGCAGCCGTTAGATATGTCGTCAAGTTTCAGAAAAACGTCGTAGTTTTGACCGAGTAACCCTTTTATTTTTATTGAGTTGATTTTCATTCGCGCCTCCCGATAAAAAAACTATTTGAAAATAGATTATTTTATGGTAATATATTAGCATAACCACAAAATTTTCGTAAACAGAGTATTTTATGGTATTATATTTTAATATTATAAACTTTTATTAAAAATAAATCAATATAAATAAATAAATTTAAGCATTTATCTGCTTAACAAATTGCCGAAAAAGCATTATAAATTATGTATATTCGGCTGAAATCAGGCATTACGGAGTGTAAATATGGCATTTTGCAGTTTTTCGCGTGATTTGGCGGACAGTTCATATACCACCGTCGACAACGTATTTATAACCAATTATCTTCCCGATGCGCCGGCAAGGTACGTCGACGTGTATCTTTTCGGACTTTATCTGTGCGGCAAAAATACGACGGACAACAGTCTTGACACGATGTCGCGTGTGCTCAACATAGACAAGGAAGATATTTTGACGATTTACACCTACTGGGAAGAACTGGGGTTGGTTTCTATTTTGCAAAAAACTCCGTACGAAGTATATTATCTGCCGGTAAGAAGCGACGACGTAGTGCTTAAAAAAATCAAACCGCAAAAATACCGTCAGTTCAACAAAGATATGCAAGGCGTGCTGACGGACAGGCTTATCTCCACAAACGAGTATAACGAGTATTATATCTTTTTGGAAACAACCTTTTTCGAGCCGAAAGCGCTTGTCGCCGTCGCTAAATACTGTGCAGAGCGTAAAGGCGGCGATATAAATTATCCTTACATATTAAAGGTGGCGCGCAACCTTTCCGACAGCGGCATAAAAACCCTTGAGGCGGTGGAAGAAAAACTTGCAACGACGGTAAAATACACCGACGACATAAAACTGCTGTTTGCTTCGCTCGGCATAAAACGTGCCATAGAGTACGAGGACAGGCGTTTGTTTGAAAAATGGACGGACGGTATGGGTTACGACTTGGCAACAATCCGTTACGTCGCGCAAAAGAGCAAAAATCTCTCTATGGACAGGCTCAACGCCAAAATAGAAAAATATTACAAACTCGGAATGTTCAGCGAAAAGGAAATTGCAAATTACGAGTCCAACCGCGAAGAGTTGTACAATTTGGCAAAAGAACTAAACAAAATAATAGGCGTATATTATCAATCGTTGGATTATATTTTAGAGGACTATCTTACGCCGTGGCTGCAAAAGGGCTTCGACGGAGATTCTCTCAAACTCATTGCCAAATATTGTTTCAAGCAAAATATCCGTTCGGTAGACGGTATGAATTCCGCCGTCAACGGATTTTATAAAAAGGGGCTTACTTCGGCTCAGGCAATCGCAGAGTATACCGCTGCAACGGTAAGCAGAGACGAAAGCATAAAAACCGTGCTGCAAAATGCCGGGTTGGTCCGCGGAGTTTCTTCAAGCGACAGGGCAAATTACAAAACGTGGACGGAGGCGTGGGGCTTTGATGACGAGGTTATAAATTATGCCGCCTCTCTTTCCGTAGGCGCAAACAACCCGACTGCGTATATGAACAGAATTTTGTCTGATTTCAAGACTAAAAATATTTACAGCGTGGAAGAAGCAAAAAAACAAACCGTAAACAGTCTTAAACAATCAAAGGAAACGGAAAAAGAAAAAAGCAAAAAAGATTATCGCGAAAGAGAGTATACAAGAGAAGAATTAGACGCATTGTTCGATAACCTTGACGACGTGGAAATTTAAGTTATGGATAAAAAAGACGTTATAGAAAAGATAGAAAGACAATTTCAAAACAAACGGCAGAGGGCAGAAGCAGAAGCGCAGGCGCGTTTCGATTTTGCCTGCCAAAACAAAGATTTTGCCAAACTTGCAAGAGAAGAAAGAACCTTGCAGTATGAAATGGGCAAAAATTTGTATTTCGGCAAACCTATTGACCAACAGCAAAAACAACTTGACGCCAATAAGTTGAGGCAGCGTGCCGTGCTTAAAAAACTTAAACTTACACCGGAAGATTTACTGCCAAGTTACGAGTGCAAAATTTGCAGCGACACCGGCGTTGCGGACGGCAAGCGTTGCAGTTGTTTCCAAAATGCGGTAAATCAGGAACTTTTGGCAAACAGCAAGTTGGTAGACAAGTCGTTAAGTTTAGGTTTGTTCGAGCCGCAAAACAAATCGCAGGAGCGCTGTGCGGAAAAGTTAAAGATTATTGCTGCAAAAGCGCCGGATACCAAAATAAAAAATATTATATTGTGCGGGCCGACGGGCACGGGCAAAACTTATATCGTCAACTGCTTGGCAAACGATTTGTTAAAGCGCAATTTCAGCGTTATGTTTACTTCGGCTTTTAATTTCAACAATTTGCTGCTAAGTATGCATCTTGCACCGCTTGCGCAAAAAGAAGATATGTTGAACAATCTTATAGATACCGACGTGTTGGTTATCGACGATTTGGGCAGCGAAAATATACTTAAAAACGTTACGGAAGAATACACCTGTAACATCTTGAACGAACGTCGTTATCGCGGCAAATATACTTTCATAACCACTAATTTGGATATGTTGGGCATTCAAGACAGATACGGAGAAAGAATAATGTCAAGACTGCTCGGCGGAGATACTCTCAAAATAAAACTCGACGGCAACGATTTACGCTTGACAAAATAGCAAAAATGGTAGAAACTGTTGCTAGCAAAAAATTCATATTTTTTGTCGGCAACAAATTATCATTGCATTAACGCAACTTGCAAAACTTGTTTAATACAGTAAGACACAAACAATCAATACAACATACAAGAAACCTAAAATTTTACAAGTTTGCTGCTGTGGCTCAGTCGGTAGAGCACATCCTTGGTAAGGATGAGGTCGGCGGTTCAAGTCCGCTCAGCAGCTCCATTAAGCCAAGGCATAGCCTTGGCTTTTCTTGTACTCGTTGCGGACTTTTACTATGATGCGATTGACACTAGTATGTAGCAAGACGCGATTGACTACGTAACAATTGCTATATGTTGCTATTCCGTCGCGTTGCTCCTTGCAAGTCCGCTCAGCAGCTTCATATAATTAACCCCATTGCAATTTGCAATGGGGTTTTGTCTGTGTTGCGTGTGTGGATAAAATATGTAACGCTTTGTTACATTTTGCCGTTTTGGTGTAGTAATGTACGTTTTATTCATTTATACACTACTTGTTTACTTCTTTATTTGCATTTTACGGCATTGGTCTGCCGCCGCCGACAGGGGTAAGTTTTGCCCAAGTGAGAGGGCCGACTATTCCGTCTGGCGTAAGGTTATTTTCTTGCTGAAATTCTTTTACTGCGGTTGTTGTGTTGTTTCCGAAAATTCCGTCTACGGTGCCTACCGCATAAAGTTTGGACAGCAGTTTTTGCTGCAAATATCTTACGTAAACTCCGCGGCTGCCTTGACGAAGCAGCGGCAATGACGGGTCTTGACGCAAAAGGGTGCGCCACGTGTTTCTGCCTACTATGCCGTCTGCGACAAGTCCGTTGTCTTGTTGAAACTTTATTACTGCCGCCTGCGTTCCTCTGCCGAACGAGCCGTCTACGGAAAGCGCATTTCCGTATAAGTTTAGATAGCATTGCAAAAATTTTACGCCGTTGCCGTAACTGCCGTATCTAATCGTAGCCAACTGTGCGTAGTTGACTTCCGGAATATAATTTACGTCCAAATATTCCGACACGCCTATACAGCCTCCGTCGCCGCACTGTTTTTGAAAATCGGGGTCCATCATAAGTTTCGCTTCGTTAAAGTTGGTCATAAAACCGCATTCGGCAATCACCGCAGGGCAGTTTACCGAGCGAAGCATTCCCACTTCGCTTAAAGTGCCGACACCTCGGTTTGCGATAGATATTTCTTCGGCAAGTCCTGCCGATACGTCATAAGCAAGCAGCCTGCTTGCAGATGCAAAACTGTTTTCTCTGCTGTAAAAGACCTGATGACCGTTTGCGGAAGAAAATACAAATTCATTTCCCGCTGCGTTATATGCAAAAGTTACGACGCAGTTTAGCCTTTGACGATTTACGCGCGTTACCCGTTGGCTTATTGAAAGGTCGGTTATTTCCGGTTTTACGTCGTAAACATTAAACCCCGTGCGTAAACACGCAATCAAAAAATTGTATTTTGCAGGTCTGTTAAATTCATTTTCATAAAAATTTCTGTTGATATACGGCATTACCGGCGTGCGTTTGCCCACAGTCGGCGGGTTCATACCGTGCTCGTCGTTTGAACCTATGTAAAATCTTTCAGCATTTGCCATATTTGCCCTCCGTTTTTTCTTAGTATCTATATGCGAACTATCGCAATGATGTGAAAAACATAAAAGAAATTTTCGGCATATTTCAAATTACGTTTATTAAACGGTTGCTTAAATTTAATGGGAAAATATTGCAGGCCGGTTTTTAATTGCAATTGTGTAAATGAATTTTATTTTTACGTCGTGTCGTACTAAAAGTTTTGCATTTTGGATTTATTGACAAATCAACTAAACAGACATATAATATTTTATAATTTTAACAACAGTTTTGTCTGGAAGGTGTATTATGGAAAAGATAAAAATTACCAGCGACAGCGCGGCAGACTTAAACGAATTGTTTGCGCAAAACAACGTGGACGTATTTCCTTTGTACGTTTACCTCGGCGACGACGAATATCTTGACGGTGTTTCCGTTAAGCCGGAAGATATTTATGCTTTTGTGGCAGAAAAGGGAATTTTGCCTAAAACCGCGGCAAGAAATGCCGAAGATTTCAAAGTCTTCTTCAAACAATATACCGACGACGGTTATAAAGTGGTGCATTTCAGCATATCCGACAAAATGTCGATGATGTATAAATCTGCTTGCGCCGCCGCGGAAGAACTCGGCAACGTATACGTAGTAGACAGTAAAAGCCTTTCCAGCGGAATAGGTTTGTTGGTGTTGAGCGCGGCAGATATGGCAAGGGAAGGAAAAACCGCGGAAGAAATTTACAAACGCTCGGTAGAGCGTGCAGAACACGTGCAGGCGTCGTTTGTGGTAAACACAATGGACTATTTGTACAAGGGCGGTCGTTGCAGCGGTCTTGCTGCATTTGCTGCAACTAAGTTGAAAATCAAGCCGTCTTTGTTGGTTGTCGACGGAGAAATAACCGTATACAATAAGTATTTTTCCAAAACCGGAAGGCGCGCCCTCAACAAATATATGGAAGATATTTTGAAGCAATTCGACAATCCCGATACTACGCGCATATTTATAACTCACACCCAAATAGACGACGAAGTTGTGGAAATGGTAAGAAGCTATATAAAAGAAAATACAAAGTTTGATACAATTTTAGAGACAGTTGCAGGTTCTACCATTACGTCGCATTGCGGTCCCGGAACGCTCGGCATACTTTATATTAACGACGGAAATCACAAATAAAAATATTTTGTTGGCAGCAATGATTTTTATGCGGTCTTATGAGAGTATGCTCGATTCTGTCTTACAAAATATAAGTTTTGTAAGACAGGCGAAAAAAGTTGATTTATAAAAAGGAGCATTGGCAGATGAAAAAATTGATAGCTTATTGTGGCCTCGATTGCGAAAAATGCGATGCGCGTAAGGCTACGCTTAATAATGACGACTCGCTGAGAGAAAAGACGGCAAAACTGTGGACACAGTTAAACGGCGTGGAAATTACTGCAGAAATGATAAACTGCGAAGGCTGCCGTACTGACGGCATTAAAACAACGTTCTGCAATGATTTGTGTCCTATAAGAAAGTGCGCTGTCGGCAAGAAGCATGAAACTTGCGGAAGTTGTGATGAAATGAAAATATGCAAAACAGTAAGCATGGTTATAGCAAACAATGACGAAGCGAAAAACAATTTGACGGTACAAGTATCCAGCGGTAAAAATAATTAACGGCAAATAAATTACAAAAAGAAAATCCCTTGCAAAATGCAAGGGATTTTCTTTTTGCTTAGTGTCGATAATTAAAGTTTTTTACCGAAGAGAGCCAAAATACCGTTGATGATAAGGATAACGCCTGCAACGATAAGAAGGATGTTAGCAACGTCTGCGGCAAATTTTGTGCAAACAAGAAGTATACCTACAACAATCATTACGATAGGTGCAAGCAATGCTTTCCAGCCATACTTCATATTGTTTACCAAGTCAACAACACCTTTGATTATAAGCAGAACACCAAAGATAAGAAGTACCAAATCTACGATAGTCCAACCGCAAATCAAGATAACAACGCCTACGACTGCTTCAACAATGCCGTTTACGGTGCGGCCTTTAATAAGGTCGTAAATACCCAAAGCAAGGAACAATACGCCGATAACTGTAAGCATAATGCTGAGCATGTCGCCTTTTGCAAAGCACAAAAGAGCGCCGACAACTACGTAAAGAATGCAAGTAAGAATGTTGTTTGCAGTCAATTTAAGTTTTGCCATTTTTCTTTCTCCTTTATTTATTTTCGGTTCCATAAAATTATATAGCAATAAAGTTTACAGAAACTATACAACTTTATATAACTTATATAAGTTATTATAAAACCACATAAAAAATAACAAAGTTTACACGTAAATGTCAACTGTATAAATAAAATTTCTCTTATCTTGCAAACGTCAAATTAAATAAGTTTATTTTATAATTGACCGTAAACGCTTTCTTGATATATAATAAAAATAATCTGCCGTATTTTGGCAATATTTACTTATATAAAAATTTATGGATAATACAAAAAAGCAAAATGCAAAGCGAACAATAAAAGTATGCGGAATAACAATGGCGGTATATGCGGTGCTTGTAGTGCTGTTTTATCTGCTTTGCGGAGAACAACTTTATTTCCGTCAATCGCGCGGTAATATCAATATGAAAGGTACGGAAAGATTTCCTGTGGAAATTACTAACGAAGTTTCCGTTACTCAAACTTTTGTGCCGCAAATAGATAAGATTAAATCTTTTGCAATAAGGTGGGGCAATTATTCACGACAGAACAGCGGCGATTTGATAATCGAGGTCTGCAAGGCGGGGGACAAAACGCTTTTGGCTCAAAAAACGTTTTCCGTTGCCGAAATACAAAATGATGCGTTGACTGTAATTGACCTTGAAGAGACTTTAGACGGTTTCCGCGGCATTATGTTAGAAATCAGCGTCAGGGCAACGTCTGTTGCAGGTCAAGGCGTAACACCTGCCGTCAATTTGACCGAGTCCGATATATACGGCGGCGAGTTGCGCATAAACGGAGTTGTGCAAGAAGGCGCGTTGTGTCTTTCTGTGTTAGGTATCGATTACGTCTGGACAGGTCAGCATTATTGGCAGTTGGCGGCAATCGGCGCAGCAATAGTTTTTTTGTTTGCATTCGTTGTCGTTTTGAAAATAAACCACGGAAAGAAGAGTTTAATTTACGGCGTTTGTAAATCATTAAAAAGATATAAATTTTTGATTCAGCAATTAGTTTCACGCGATTTCAAGACCAAATATAAACGCTCGGTATTGGGTGTATTATGGAGTTTCTTAAACCCATTGCTTACGTCGTTTGTGATGTATATTGTCTTTTCAAACCTGTTTAGATTTGACATTGCGTATTATCCCGTATATTTGATTATCGGTACCGTATTGTATAACTTTTTTTCGGAAAGCACAAATATGTGTCTTTCTTCCATAGTGGATAATTCAAACCTCATTACCAAAGTCTATGTGCCGAAGTTTATTTATCCGCTTACTCGTACTCTTTCGTCCGGCATAAATCTGCTTTTTGCGCTTATACCGATTATTATCATCGCATTTATAATGGGGCTGTTTCCTAAAGTGTCATGGCTGCTTTTGCCTTATCCTCTTATTTGCCTTATGATATTCGGGTTGGGTATCGGACTGCTGTTGGCATCGGCAATGGTATTTTTCCGTGATATGCGTTTCTTGTGGGGCGTAATAACAATGATGTGGATGTACTTGACGCCAATCTTTTACCCTGCGGAAATCTTAAAAGATTTAAGTTGGGTTTTGCAAATAAACCCGCTATATCACATTATTACTTTTGTGCGCACCTGCATAATTGACGGCGTTTCGCCTGAGCCTATTTCTTACGTTTGGTGTATTCTGGGGGCGGCAATTGTATTTGTCATAGGGGCACTGGTGTTCAAAAAGACGGAAGATAAATTCATTTATTATCTATAAAAGATTTAAGGAAAATGCAAAATGGCAGATACTGTTATTAAGGTTGATGATATTTCCGTAAAATATAAATTAACCGACGACAAGATATTGTCGCTTAAAGAATTTGTTACTCGAAAATTAAGCAACAAAATAAATTACAAAGAGTTTTGGGCGTTAAAAAACATATCTTTCAGCGTAGGCAAAGGCGAAGTATTAGGTATTGTAGGGCGTAACGGTTCGGGCAAGAGTACCTTGCTTAAGGTTATTTCCGGTATATTAAAACCCTCAAACGGCAAGTTGGAAACAAACGGTGTTATTGCGCCGATGTTGGAACTCGGCTCCGGTTTTGATGGGGATTTGACAGGCAAAGAAAATGTCTTTCTAAACGGTGCAATATTGGGTTACGACAAAAAGTTCCTGACTGAAAAATACGACGAGATTTTAGAGTTTTCGGGTTTAGGAGAGTTTATAAACGTGCCGGTAAGAAATTATTCTTCCGGTATGACTGCCAGACTGGCATTTTCTATCGCAACTCTTGTCAATCCTGATATTTTAATTGTAGATGAAATTTTGTCGGTAGGCGATGCACCGTTTCAGCAAAAGTGCCAAGACAGAATGAAGCAAATGATGAGCGGCGGCACAACCGTATTGATTGTATCGCACTCGATTGCGCAAATCAAAGACCTTTGCACAAGAGTAATTTGGCTAAACGAAGGTAACATTCAAATGATGGGCGGCACCGAGGAAGTTTGCGCCGCTTATGAAAATTTTTAGGGAGTAAAATGGATATAAAGATTTTTGTCTCGCACAGAGTGGATTTGGATGCTGAGATAATTGACAACTCAATATTTATTCCAATAAAAAGTGGATTGGCACTCGCGGAAGATACAAATTGTGCAATGATTGGAGATAATACCGGCGACAATATTTCAAACAAGAACACCAGTTTTTGTGAGTTGACTACACAGTATTGGGCATGGAAAAATATTAAAGCGGATTATTACGGACTTTGCCATTATCGTCGTTATCTTAATTTTTCTGACAATAAATATGATACAGATGTATATGGAAATGTATGTGATAATGTGATTTCCAAAGATACTATAAACAAATATGGTCTTACAGAAGAAAAAATCTCTTCTACACTCAAAGACTATGATATTATTACATCTACCAGTGTAAACGTTGCTCGGTTTCCCGAACATTTTCGTTCAATTTATAATCAATACGATGCGGCAGATAATTTGCATGGACGAGATTTAGATGTTTTGTTGGAAGTTATTAAAGAAAAGTATCCCAATTATGAAGAAAGTGCAAAAAAGTACTTAAGAGGGAAAAGGGGTATTTTCTGCAATTTATTTGTAATGAAAAAAGCAGTTTTCTTTGACTATTGTGAATGGCTTTTTAATATTCTTTTTGAAGTTGAAAAACGGATAGACATGTCAACGTACACCATAGAAGGCTATAGGACTCTCGGGCATTTGGGTGAAAGATTGCTTGGCATATATATTTTATATAATTCAAGTAAAACTGCCAATGTCAAAATAAAAGTAAAAGAATTGCAACCTGTATTATTTAAGAATCCGATAAAGCAGTATACTTATTTGCAGGCATCTTTTACTAATAAAAAAGATACTATACCAGTTGTTTTTGCTGCAAATGATTTTTTTGCTCCTATGTGTGCTACGACGATTGCATCTCTTTTGTCTAATTCCGATTCAGCTCGTAACTATGATATTGTGGTGTTAAACAAAGACATTTCAACAAAAAATAAGTCTTTAATGAAAGATATGTGCAGTCAATATAAGAACGTAAGTTTACGTTTTTTTGATGTTATTTCATTGTTGGGCAGATATTCACTTAAAGGAGATATGCATATCAGTGTTGAAACTTACTATCGCTTTTTAATCCAAGATATTCTTAAAGATTATGATAAAGTGCTGTATCTAGATAGTGATTTGATATGTTTACAAAATGTTGCCGATCTTTATGATATAAATATTGATAATTATTGGCTTGCAGCCGTAAAAGACCCTGATATGATTGGGCAGGTCAATAAAAGTAAAGATTATTATGATTATACAACAAATACATTAACATTAAAAAATCCGTATTCTTATTTTCAAGCAGGCGTTTTACTTTTAAATGTAAAAGCATTAAGAAAAAGTCATACCACAAAACAATGGTTAGACGAATCTATGACAAAGTATAAATATATGGATCAAGATATTCTTAATAAAAATGCGCAAAATAAAGTTAAATTTTTGGACATGAGATGGAATGTTTTAATTGACTGCGTTGGGCAAAGGTTGCCAATTATAAAACAGGCGCCTTATTATATTTATAAAGAATATATGGCTTCACGAAAAACACCTTTTATAATTCACTACGCAGGTTTTCAAAAACCATGGAATGATGTGAAATGTGATTTTTTTGTAGAGTTTTGGCAATATGCAAAATTAACGCCATTTTATGAAATATTGTTAAATCTGCTTTATGGACAACAAGGGAAAAAGAAAAAAGAAAAAAAATTTGTTTCTTTTTGCAAAACGCATTGCCCAAAATGGCTAAGACCGTTTGCAATGAGAGTAAAACGATTTTTTAGATTGTAACTAAGGAGTAAAAGATGGAAAAACAATTTAAGCCAGTGCCAAATGTGGAGTGTTTGAAATATCACGGAACGCCAGAAAAACCAGATATAAAAATTTTCGTGTCGCATCGTATTGATCTTGATAGCGAAACTATCAATAATCCGTTATTTATCCCTGTGCGTTGCGGTGCTGTTTATGACAAACGCACTGATGTTGAAATGTTGGGGGATGATACAGGTGATAACATTTCAGAAAAGCGGCAGTCTTTTTGCGAACTGACAGTACAATATTGGGCATGGAAAAATATTCAAGCGGATTATTATGGGCTGTGTCATTATCGTCGCTATCTTAATTTTTCTGAAAGTAACTATTCGACAGATGAATATGGCAATGTGTGTGATGATTTTATTACATTAGATTCAATAAAAAAATATTGTTTATATGAGCACAGTATCCAAAAAGTTATACAAGGTTATGATATTATTGTTTCAAAGAAAACGGCAGTGGATATGTTTCCTGAACATTTTCATTCCGTTGGTGAACAATATAAACAAACCTCATACTTGCATGGTGAAGATTTAAACACGGTATTAGATGTTATTGTTGAGCTGTACCCAGAATATGAAAAAAGTGTTATGCAATATTTATCTGGGACAAAGACTTCTTTTTGTAATCTATTTATCATGAAGAAAGAGATCTTTTTTGAATATTCTGAGTGGCTCTTTAATATTCTTTTTGAAGTTGAAAAAAGAATAGATACAACTAATTATACAATAGAAGGCTATAGGACGCCGGGACATTTGGGAGAGAGGCTTCTTAATATATTTATTTTATTTCAAGAAAGTAAAAATCCCAATATTAAAATTAAAGAGTTGCAGACAGTTTTTTTTAGTAATACTGCAAAACAAGACACATGCTTGGTTGCTGCATTTGAAGATAAAGACAATACGATACCAATTGTTTTGGCTGCAAATGATTTTTTTGTACCAATGTGTGCAACGACAATTGCATCTGTATTGAGTAATGCGGATTTAACACATAACTATGATATTGTGGTATTAAACAAAGATATTTCCTCACGCAATAAATCTTTAATGTTGGAAATGTGCAATAAATTTGAAAATGTAAGATTGCGTTTTTTTGATATCATTTCATTATTGTCCCAATATTCATTAAAGGGTGGGATGCATATTAGTGTTGAAACATACTATCGCTTTTTAATCCAAGATATTCTTAAAGATTATGATAAAGTATTATATTTAGATAGCGACTTGGTGTGCACACATAATATTGCTGAACTTTATGATACAAATTTACAAAATAATTGGATTGGGGCTGTAAAAGACCCAGATATGATTGGGCAAATTAATGGAAATGAAAAAGAATTTAACTATGCAATAGAGAAGTTAAAATTACAAAATCCGCATTCATATTTTCAGGCAGGCGTTTTACTTTTAAATGTAAAAGCATTAAGAAAAAGTCATACCACAAAACAATGGTTAGACGAATCTATGACAAAGTATAAATATATGGATCAAGATATTCTTAATAAAAATGCGCAAAATAAAGTTAAATTTTTGGACATGAGATGGAATGTTTTAATTGACTGCGTTGGGCAAAGGTTGCCAATTATTAAACAGGCACCATATAATATTTGCCAAGAATATTTATCATCTCGAAAAATGCCATATATTATACATTATGCAGGTTTTCAAAAGCCATGGAATGACGTATCATGTGATTTTTATGAGGAATTTTGGGAGTATGCAAAATTAACACCTTTTTATGAAAGACTCATATCGATACTTGTTGATAGTAAAATAGGAAATTCCGTCTGGCGAATAGATCGATTAGAAAATAAAGTTTTTCCGTACAAACCTTCTAGTGCACGTCAAGCTGCGGACAAATTGTGTCCGCCTGGTTCAAAAAGAAGAAAGGTGGCGAAATTTTTTGTTCCACCAGGCTCATGGAGATATAAATTTATTAAAAAACTGTACTATTTCTTTCATCCTATAAAGCGAAAAGAAGAACAAAAGTAAGTGGAGAACAAATGAAAGTTGTAATTTTAGCAGGTGGATTTGGCACCAGAATATCAGAAGAAAGTCAATTTAAGCCTAAGCCTATGGTGGAATTGGGTGGAATGCCTATTATTTGGCATATTATGAAATTATATGGCCAATATGGTTTTAACGAGTTTATCATTTGTGCAGGCTATAAACAGCATGTAATTAAAGAATATTTTGCCGATTATTTTTTGCATACATCCGATATAACTTTTGACTTTACAAACGGTCAAAATCAAATGATTGTGCATCGCAATAATTCTGAAAAATGGAAAGTTACTGTTGTTGACACGGGGCTTAACACCATGACGGGTGGTAGAGTAAAGCGAATTAAAGATTATATCGGTGATGAACCATTTATGCTGACATATGGTGACGGTGTATCTGATGTAAATATTACAGCGCTGGTTGATTTTCATAAAAAGCATGGAAAATTAGTTACAATGTCTGCTTATAATGCAGGACAGAGATTCGGCGTTTTGGACATCGCCGCTGACGGGTCAATTAAAGATTTCAGAGAAAAGACGCAAGGGGACGGAAACCTGATAAATATTGGTTATATGGTTTGTCAGCCTGAGTTTATTGATTATATTGACAATGATACTACTGTACTTGAAAAGAAACCACTTGAAACTGTGGCAAAAATCGGACAACTTATGGCATATAAACATGATGGATTTTGGCAGTGTATGGATACAGTGAGAGAAAAAGAACAGTTGGAAAAAATGTGGGCAAAGGGCGAGGCCCCATGGAAAGTATGGAAAGACTAATGAACAATCTTAATTTTTATAAAGACAAAATAGTTTTGGTAACAGGACATACTGGATTTAAGGGTAGTTGGATGTGCAAGGTGCTTACGATGTTTGGTGCTAAGGTGATTGGTTACTCATTAGAACCGCCAACACAACCAAGTTTATTTAAGATTGCCAAAATTGAAAAAGACATTGTTTCAGTTATTGGTGACATTAGAGACCTTGACAACTTAAATGGCATTATACAAAAGTATCAGCCTGAAATAGTTATTCATATGGCGGCTCAACCATTAGTGAGAGAGAGTTATCAAAATCCTGTTTATACCTATGAAACTAATGTTATCGGTACCGTTAATATTTGTGAAGCAATAAGAAATTGTCAAAGTGTAAAATCATTTGTAAACGTAACAACCGATAAAGTGTATAAAAATAATGAGTGGGAGTGGGGTTATCGAGAAACTGACGCTTTAGATGGGTTTGACCCTTATTCAAATTCCAAATCATGTTCTGAATTGGTAACGAGTTCCTACAACAAGTCATTTTTGCATGCAAACGGTGTTGCGGTTTCAACATGCCGTGCAGGTAATGTCATTGGCGGCGGAGATTTTGCTGTAGACAGAATTATTCCGGATTGCGTTAGAGCAATGGAAGATAAAACGGAAATTATTGTGAGGAATCCATATTCGACCAGACCGTATCAACACGTATTGGAGCCGGTTATCACATATTTAGTATTAGCAATGTTGCAATATAAGGACAAATCTATTGCAGATAGTTTTAATGTTGGACCAGATGATTGTGACTGTGTAACAACCGGTGAACTTGTAGATATGTTTTGCCGCATATATGGTGAAGGTGCTAAATGGAAAAATATTGCAGAAAAAAATGCGCCTCATGAAGCAAATTTTTTAAAGTTGGATTGTTCTAAAATTAAGACAGTTTTGAAATGGAAACCAAGATGGCATATACAAGATGCAGTAGAAAAAACAATTGAATGGAGCAAATCATATTTATCAGGTGAAGATGTAACTTTGATTATGGAAAAACAAATTAAGGAATATTTGGGAGTAAACTCATGAAGAAAGCAGTCGTAACAGGTGCAAACGGTTTTGTTGGCAGTGCATTAGTGAAAAGACTGGTGGAGAATAATGTTGAAGTTATAGCACTTGTACATAATATGCCAATAAAGATTCCACAAGGTGTACGAGTTATTAAATTTGACTTGTCTGAATGTGACAAATTGCCGGATATTATTTTAGATAGAGATATTGATGTTATTTATCATATGGCGTGGGATGGGAATTCTGGCCCAGCCAGAGCGGATTATGCTCGTCAGTTAAGAAATGTTAAATATACTTGTGATATTTTACGCGCGGCGGCAAAATGTAGCATCAAGCGCTTTGTTGGGGCGGGGGCACTTGCCCAGTTTGATTGTGTAGAATATAATGGAATGAATTTTTCAACTCCTAATGCCGTTAGTTGTTATGGTTCTGCAAAGATTGCTGCTCAATATATGAGTAAAGCTATTTCCAGTTCTGAGGGTATTGAGCATATTTGGTGTGTGATTTCAAATACGTATGGCATTGGAAATACTACAATGAACTTTGTAAATATGGCTGTTAAAAAAATGCTGGCCGGAGAGCGCGCTGCATTTACAGCTGGTACACAAAATTATGACTTCGTACACATTAGTGACACAATAAATGGGATTATTTTATGTGGCGAAAAAGGCAAAAGCAATTGTTCATATTATATAGGTAGTGGAAAACCACGCAGTTTGAAAGAATATATTTACGAAATCAGGGATTCTATTGATCCGCAGATACCATTATATTTGGGGGAAGTGCCATTCAATGGAATATCGTTACCAATTGAGAGATTTTCTTGTAGAGAAATTAGCAATGATACGGGATATGTTGCAAGTGTTGATTTTTCTTTAGGTATAAAAGAAACAGTCAGGTGGCTTGAGGAATTAAAAAATGATTCAAAAATTTAGTTTTAATAAAACAAAAATTGACGGACTATTAGAGATTACACCATTTAATGCAGATGATATTAGGGGATGTTTTACAAAAGATTATTCAAAAGAAGTTTTTGAAGAAAATGGAATCCATCACGATTTACAAGAAGTATTTTATACTACAAGCTATAAAGGTGTCATCAGGGCTTTGCATTTTCAAAGAGAAAAGCAACAACCAAAATTGGTTCGTTGTATTTATGGGCATGTGTATGATATTGTTGTTGATTTGCGGAAAAACAGTCCGACATTTAAACAGTGGTTGGGATTTGATTTAATTGGTGAGAGGCATAATGAAATATTAGTTCCGGCCGGATGCGCGCATGGGTATCTTGTTCTGGAAGATAGTATCGTTTCTTACAAATGCTCAGAAAAATTTTATGGCGAGTTTGATGACGGAATAATTTGGAATGACAATGATTTAAATGTTAAATGGCCGTTGGAGTTGATAGGCGGGATAAACAAGCTCATATTAGCAGATAAGGACAAGAATCTCCAGACATTTCAAGAATTTGTAAATAAGTATGGGGGCTTTTGATGAACATTTATGATGCTATAGTTTGTAAGTGCCGGCTTATCGGGGGCGGTTCTTGCGCGTTATTTGGCAGAAGATTGTAACAAAAAAGTCTTGATAATTGACAGGCGTAATTACATAGCCGGTAATATGTATGATTTTATTGATGAAAATGGCTTTTTAATTCAACAATACGGTCCTCACACATTTCATACAAATAAAAAATATTTATATGATTACATATTGCGTTTTGCCGACTGGGAAACTTATAATTTAACTTGCATGGCGCAAATTGATGATAAATTTACACCTTCACCGTTTAATTTTCAAACAATAGATGATTATTTTTCTGCAGAAGAAGCAATGGCTTTGAAAGCAAGGATAAAAGAAATATACGGAAATGCAGAAAAAACAACTATTGTAGAAATGTTAAATTCAGATGATGAATTGATAAAAAATTATGCTAAATTTCTGTTCGATAAAGATTATAGCCTATATACTGCAAAACAATGGGGTATTGCACCGTCGGAAATCGACGTTAGTATTCTAAAAAGAGTGCCCGTTTTATTTTCGTATAAAACCGGTTACTTTGATGATGAATATCAAGTAATGCCAAAGGTATCTTTCACTAATTTTTTTGAAAATTTGCTTGGACATAAAAATATTACTATTAAATTAAATACTGCTGCTGATTCATTAATTTCGATCAAAAATGAGATGTTATTTATAGATGGTATTGTATCAGACATTCCAGTAATTTATACCGGTGCTATTGATGAATTGCTAGGATATAAGTACGGTCCGTTGCCATATAGATCTCTTAAATTTGAGTTTCAAACAATTAATGGCGATAGTTTTCAAGAAGCTCCTGTCGTTGCATATCCTCAGGCAGAGGGCTTTACTCGTATAACAGAGTATACAAAATTACCATATCAGCAAACAAACGGAAAGACAAAAATTGCAATTGAATATCCAGTAAAATACTTGGCAGGACAAAATAGTGAGCCCTATTACCCTGTTTTGACTGAGAAAAGTATAAAGCAGTATGAACAGTATAGTAATTATGCATCCCAAATAAAAAATTTATATTTGTGCGGTAGGTTGGCGGATTTCAAGTACTACAATATGGATCAAGCCTTAGATAATGCTTTAAATTTGTGTAAAATTTTAAAATAATAAATAACAGCGAAAATTATATATTTTTATAATTTTCGCTGTTATTTATTTGTGTTATATTTAATTTTCATTAGATATGCATCAAATGTAATTATTATATAATCATTTTTTATAAATAGGGTATGAGTAGACTTTGCCGCCATCGAATAATTTACCGACAAAATATTTGTTAGCGGCGGATTCGTTTGTTACCGCAACTCTACCGTTTACTATCGTTACGTCTTCGCTGAATGCAGGCAGCGTAAGCGTTTTTATATTTGTGGTCGAATCCAGATAATATAGTGGAACGTCTTTTTGCATTGCGGTTTCGTTATATTTGAATTTAACGGAAATAGTTTTTCCGCTGTCAATCGGCTGAGAGTGATATTCCAACTTAGAGTTTGACAATCCGTAAGACCGCGATAAAATGCACGTTCCGTCGTAAGCGGCAAAGCCTTGCACCAAACCGGTAACTGATATGCAATAAAGAGGATATGCTTGTCCGTCCGTTGTTTGCAAAAGTCCCGTGTCATCTAATTTATAACAGGAAACTATTGCCTTATTTTCTTGTCCGTCGGGTGTTGTATAGTGGTGCGATTTTTCAGTTTCATAATTTCCAGCACGGTAAAATTCGCCAACGAAAAGATATTCGTCATTGCTGAAACAATAAGCCGCGGTATTGTCAACCGCAAAACTTTGTTTGACGGCAACTTTTGTGTCAGTTGTGGCATTTTTAAGTTCAGACAGGCTAAACATCAACAGCGTGCTGTCATTTGCAATGTATACTCTGTCTTTTGTGCAAGTTACTCCGCCTGCGTGTCCTTTTACCGCATCTCCGTTTTGGTCGACTAAATTTACGCGGCGCGATTTTCCGTCTTCAACGATGTGCAACAACGTCAAGTTACCGCCGGTATAGCCAGTCAATATGTATAAATCTTCTTCTTTGCTGTAAGTCAAACCTTGCGGTGCAATCCCGCCGTTTATTTCGGGAATGTCGCAGACGTATTCTCTCAAACTTCTTGCTTCGCCATATGACACTGCGCCTATTATTGCAATTATGAGATAAAGCAATAAAACCAGCGCAATAAGCGAGCCAATTACAATGCCGGTTATCGTAAGTGTTTTTTTGACAGTTTTATTCATAGTTTCTCCTTATTATACGGAATTTATAAAATGAGCCTAAAACAAATTTGTTTTAGGCTTGTCTGTCAAAGATGAATGAAAAGTTGTGGAAGACATACGTGCTAAACATCTAAATTATAATTTGTCTGTATTGAAAATATCTCTTTTTGAATAGACATCAAAATACCATTGAATTTATTAGTAGATTTAGTTAGCCTTGACAAAATTATATATAACTAGTGTCATTTACTAATTTGATGCTAACATTATATAATCAATAGTCATTGCCGTCAAAATCTATCTCGTATAAATCAGTCCAATTATATTTTTTTGAAAACTTTTGTTTTTTAACATACTCTGTAATTATTTTATAAGCATCCTCACGGCTTACAAAACTGCAGGCCGGCACAGCCATCGGTTCACCGCCGACATCATGTTCAACGCTTTCATTATTTTTATTCTCATCATAAGGCACTAAATAATCCGGATGACGCAAAATCAAAAATCCATAAGGCTCTTCATAAAAAATTATAAGAACTTCATCGCAATTATCCGCTTCAAATGAAGAATCACCGCTACCTTGTTGCCAATAGTCCGCTTCTTTGTTGGTAAATTCTTTTATAAACTCATCGCTTGGATTTTCGACTTTTTCACCATCAGGTCCATAAAAAGTAATCATAAGTTTTTCCTATTTATATTGAAATTTATAAAAAAATTATAACATTTTTATACATTGTTTTCAAGTGTTTTTGATTTTTTGCAATTTAACAATAGTGTGAGCGTCAAAAGCTTTTTCAAAAAACTTTTATTTTTTCTACTAATTAATTATATTATAATTCAAAGCATAATGAAGATATTTTTTTGATATACTTTTGCAACTGTCATATAAAATAAAAAGTACGAACTCACTTTGGCGTGTGTTCGTACGTTTTCCTTTTGGCGGAGAAAGAGGGATTTGAACCCTCGCTACAGTTTCCCGTACTACTCCCTTAGCAGGGGAGCCCCTTCGACCTCTTGGGTATTTCTCCATTTACGCTTGATTATGATAGCACAAAAAAAATATGCCGTCAAGTAGTGGTGTCGATAATGTTTTTAATAATTAAAGTTGAAAAAGTTTGTTGTTTTTTATATAATTATTTTATGTATAAAGAAAAGAAAGGCAAAGTCAAAAAATTATATAAACTAGCCACGAGAGATATTAACTCTGAGGCGTTGATTGTTGCCGGCGCTTTTGCAATTTTAATGATTGTAGGCGCGTGTGTTATTGATGACAAACGGTTTGTTTTTGTTCCGTTGCTTTTTGCTGTAATATGTTTTATTGCATTGCTAGTGCTGTTATTCAGATTTTTTACCGAGCCTAAAACGGCAATATAGGCAGATTGCGACGGGGTTTATTTTTATTATCGCAAAAACCGAGAGATTTTTATTCCTTTTGACGATATTGTTGAAGTATCGTGGCTCGGCGTGCGTAACAGATACGGCTCGGTTGTCGTAACTTCAAAGACCAACACGCACAAGTCAATCAGAATACGAGAAGATACTTACGATTTGACGAGCCAAATAAGATATTTGCTGCAAATTACAAATAGGGAAGAATATTTGAAAATTATCGAAGTAAAAAGAAAATAAATTTAATTATTTTGTTTAGTTTATTAAATATAAGCAAGAACTTATCATTCTTTACAACGGCAACCTATGCAAAATCTGTTTTATATTCGTCAATCGTGTTTTGCTGATTTGCGGTTATAGCGAAATGGATATTTTATGATAATTGAAATTATAAATTTCGTTGTAAAATACTTTATAAAGTTGTAAAAACTGCTTGACACGGGCAAAAAGATGATGTAATATAAATAGGCTGTCGCGGAATGTGGCGGCAAACGGACATTGACAACTGCATAGAAC
>CAJUCX010000004.1:0-46129 GCA_910585195.1 uncultured Christensenellaceae bacterium
GATGCGCCTTATGGAAATCAATGACGACGGAACGCCGACAGGTCGGCGCGCCGTGGAGCTTCACGGAAAAATTCCGTTTTCCGATATGGAAGATTGACCGTGGTTTTCCCTTTCGTTCCGGCTGTTGTAGCACAGTTCTCGCAAAAGTAAACGGCAAAACAAATGCCGATTTGTGTTTGTACAAACAAGTAACCACTCCGCCATACAAAGGCTCCGTGAATACGGTGCTTTTTGCTTTTTACGTTGTTTAGTTTTAATTTGATATGACTTAAAAATATAGTCGCCCAAATAAAATTGTCGGGCGACTATATTTTTAAGTCAGTTTTGATTTTTAGATATAAATAATTTTGATATTTACTTTATGTTTATTTTTTGAAGAGGTCATAAAAAACCTTTATGCTGCGTCTCGTACAAACAGTTAAATATCTGCACAAAGATTATTGCGTCTTAAATAAAGTACGTTACTATTCCGTAGACAAACAGTCCCGCTATCATTACCGGTAAGATATAGGAAACGTAAACGCGCACGGCAGCGGGAAACTTCATACCCTTACCTGTATTTGCTTCTTCAAGAAAGTTCTTCCAGCCCCAGCCCTTTTTGCAAGTACAGAACAAAACGTATATAAGCGAACCTAACGGCAACAAAATATTGCTTACAAGGAAGTCCTCCAAATCCATTATATTTGTGCCTCCGCCAAGCGGATGCAAACCTGACAAAAGGTTGAAACCAAACACGCACGGCAACGACAGAACCAACATAAGCAAACAGTTTACTATGCAGGTTTTGCGCCTGCTCCACCCTGTTAAATCTCTGCAACAGGAAATTATGTTTTCGAACACAGCCAAGACCGTAGACATAGCGGCAAATGTCATAAACAAAAAGAAGAAACTGCCCCATACGCGTCCTAACGGCATATTATTGAATATATGCGGCAAAGTTACGAAAATGAGGTTAGGTCCGGAATCAACGTCAACACCGTACGTCGCGCATGCAGGGAAGATTATAAGTCCTGCAACGATTGCGACGAAAGTATCCAAAAGCAAGACGTTTACCGACTCGCCCATAAGCGAACGCTCTTTACCGATATAACTGCCGAAAATAGCCATTGCGCCGATGCCCAAACTTAAAGTAAAAAATGCCTGAGTCATTGCGCCTACTATAACGTTGCCGACGCCTATCTCCACCATTTTTTCAAAGTCGGGTTTGAGATAAAACGACAGCCCCTCTCCTGCACCCTCAAGAGTAAAACTGTTTATCGAAAGCACAAGCATAATGGCAAGCAAAGCAAGCATCATATATTTGGTTATTCGTTCTACGCCTTTTTGGAGACTGAAAGAGCAAATAAAAAAGCCGGCAATAATGATGATAAAGGTAAACAGCACCATGCCGCCTGCGTCGGCAGTCATATTTGCAAATTCTTGATTTACCCCCCCCCCTGACGAAGTCATGCCTTCAAAGGTGCCGGTTGCGGTTGAAAAAAAGTATTTTAACATCCAACCTGCAACGACGGTATAAAACATCATCAACAGATAATTGCCCGCCATTGCGGCATAACCGTGCAAATGCCATTTTGTTCCGGCAGGCTCTAACGCGTCGTAAAGTTTGACGGGGCTCTTTCTGCTGGCTCTGCCAAGCGAAAACTCCATAATAAGCACCGGCATACCCATTACAACCAAAAAGAAAAGATAAATGAGTACGAACATTCCGCCGCCGTATTGTCCTGCCATATACGGAAATTTCCATACGTTGCCGATACCGATTGCACATCCCGCGCTAAGTAAAATAAAGCCGAGACGGCTTTTAAGATGCTCTCTCTCCATAAAGTAAAACCCCGTTTTTTTAAGTATAAGGTATCAACACAATAATTTCAATACCCTATTGCAAATTACTTACAAAAACTGCCGAAATAATGTGAATTTAATTTTTTTAGAAAAAAGGGAACGGCAAATGCCGTTCCCTTTCAGTTTGTTTGAAACATTATTGAGCAATCAACGTTTCAAACCTTGGCAGTAAAAATCCGACATCAGCAAACGCTTCCACCGGAAGGAGGAGTCGAGTTACCGGACGAACTGCTACTGCTGCTATTAGAAGGACTATCGGTCGCTTCACCTTCGGTCTCGGTTTCAACCGGAGGCATATAAGTAGCATACCTATTTTGGTCGAAAATTGCTTTTACAGCTTCTTCCCACGCTTCTTGCCAAGGAGCATAGCCATATTCATACTCGGCCTCAGCAAATGCAACGAGTCTGTCTGCCGCATTTTCTTTATCGCCGTCGAAGAGCATCAGCGAAGGAACGCACATTTTAGTGTAAGACTCTTTTTTACCTTTAATCGTAAGTGTATCTTCGTTCCACTGACTTACATAATTAGGCATATAAGTGTCAATAAGTCTTGCATAAAGATGTGAATATGTTTTTGAATCGTTGTTGAAAACTTCATCAGAACGAGTGTCGAGGAAACTTTGGAGATAGTTTACGTTAACACCGTTAGGTCTGAGATTGTGATTGACAACGATTTCTTTAGTTGCCGTGCTGTCATCACCCGGAACAAAAGTTATATCGCCGGTTTCTGAATCATAATGCCAACCGCCCGGCTTTTTAACAGCGTCTACAATTGTATAAGAGTCCTCTGTAGCACCGTTGTCAAGACGAGTGTCGTATACGTAAATTCTGTCGATACCGTAATCTTTGGCAAGGTCGTTAGTATATTGAGCAACTGCCGCAGTGTTGTGGCACCAAACACCGCCGGTAAGAACGGCATACATACCTTTGGAATTTTCAAGCAAATCCATAAGAGCATGATAAGTTGTAGTTACAAATACGCTTTGGTCTTCCCCTGTATAATCGCTGGTTGCAGTATCGTAATCGCCTGCCATATGAAGACGATAATCGTTGTACAAATTGAATTCGTTTATAGAAGAATTGATAAACGCATCACTTGACAAAGTGCCGGTTTCGCTGTCGTAATACTTGCGATAACTAGGTTTTCTCAAAGCAGCCCTTTGAATAACTTCTTCGAAATCGCCTTGAACTCTTGCGTCGGCAGCACCAGGCGTAACGGAAAAATAACTTATTGAACCATTGTAAGTAACTTCAACTCTTGTTTCGTCAGCACTAAGTGCGACAGTAGGTGCAGCGCCGCTAACATACATCAATGTACCTTGTGCAGGCATATCTGTTGTTTTCATAACGCTAAGTAACGAAGCTGCAAGAGAATCCAAATGGCTGCTTACATCGGCAATATCCGGATTGGAAATGTCTGCAGAAGCGGCATTGTATACGCCACCGTAAGTATCTTCGCCCAAACCACCGTCAAGTTTAGGATCGAAATTGTAAACGGTTATATCATACTGCAAAGCCAAATCGTTTACGCGTTTAATGCCTGCTTTTGTAGCGTCATTGTAATGACCGCCCCAGTAAACAATAAAATTGCCCTGAGTTTTGAACATTGTGTAAATTCCGTTGTAGGTAAGTTGTTTAATCCTTACGTCTGAGGCGCTGACGTCTGCCATAGAGTCATAAACGCTTGTGAAATAGTTGTAATCGTCATTACCGTTGCCGCCTGCGCAACCGGTAAGGCCGAATACACCGAAAATCATGACAACCGATAAAATAATCGTCAAAAGTTTCTTTTTCATTTCAGTCTCCTTTTAGTTATATTACTACCATTTTGGTAGTTTTGTTAAAAATAATTTTACTACCATTATGTCAGTATGTCAAATAATATACATAAAAATTTGTTGAAATTTGCCATAATATCAATTGAAAAATATTATTTATTAAAGTCAATAAAATCAAAAAATGCAATTGCATTATTTATTAAAATTACAATTGATTTTCGCAAAAAATTAAAACAAAGGAGCGCCCTCTCGGGCGCCCCACTGTAACATTATCAAAATGTATTTTTACAGTTTTACCGTTTAAGGCAATTATTCACCTTTGCTTTTATTCTTTTGGAGATATTTTACCAAGAAGAATCCGCCGACGCCAATGCCTGCCGCGCCAACTACGCCAAGGAGAATCCACAACCATGTGAGGTTTCCGCCGCCGTTGTTGTCAGGGTTTTCAGGGTCATTACCGCCAGGTGTTGTGCCGTCTTCATTTCTGTAAGGTCTGTTAGGCAATGATTCGTTTACAGAAGCATCGATAACAGTACCGGTTTGTGCATTACCCATAGTGTTGTCAGGGAAGTTAGCATCTACCGTATAACCTGTAGTGTCCTTCGTTACAGCCGTAGCACCTGCTGCACCAGTAAGAGTGAACGATGCAGGTTTTGTTTTTCCTTTCAACCATACATTGCCCCAAGTTTCAATATCAGCATCGTTAAGGCTAGACATATAAGTGCTGTCTTTCATGTATTGAATGAAGTCATCAGTAGTCATTGCTTTGCCTGAATTTTTAGATACCCAGCCTTGAAGTGCTTTGAAGAATTTGTCACCGCCTACACTGTGCTGCAATACTACGAGAGCCATTGCGCCTCTGTTGTAAGCCGATTTAGCATTACCAAAGAGATCGGACTCTGTATTTACTGAGTGAGCAGGAGTACTCCACAACTTTGAATTTTCATCTTTATTGTTGTAAAGATTCAAATATTTTTCATAAGAGTTGCCTTCTGCTGTATTTGCGTCAGGTTTCATACCTATGATATCGCTGAAGATGTCACTACCGTAAGTAGCAAAACCTTCGTTGAGCCACAAGCTTTCCCAATCGCCGAGGCGGATTGCATCGCCGAACCATTGGTGAACGAGTTCGTGTACGAAAGTAGCCTGACCGGTTACGCTTGAACCTGTGTAGTAAGGACGGTCTTTACATTCGATTGCGCCCCACGTTGCAGAGCCGCCTTTGCCGTCGCCTACGTCTTCAATCATGAAGCCGAGCGATTTGCCAGGATATGCACCGAATACGCCTTCCAAAGTCTTGATATAGTAAGGAAGCATACCGTAGTATCTGTCAACTGTTGATTTGTATTTATTGTAGATGTCAGCATTTACATATGCGTGTACAGGGATAGTTCTGCCATCTAAGGTTTTGTAAGTGTCAATAGTAGAATAACCTTGGAACCAAGCTGAGTTGAGTTCAATGATGTTCTTGCTAAATGTTGCAAATATTTGATATGCTGCCGTATCTTGGTCTACCGTCCAAATAACAGTTCTATTAGCACCGTCTACAGTATCGGACGTACGAACACCGTTACTAATCATAGTGTATGCTGCATTAGCATGCATAGTAATAATGTATTTAGCACCGTCTGCAGGAGTGTTATTGCATGGATACCAGTAAGTTGCGCCAAACGGTTCACCGCATACTGTGTAACCAAGAGCGTCCGTGTGTACGTTGAAACCTTGCGGACTACCTACTTGTACACTTGCATCTACCGTAAGTACAGTATACTCTACAGTAACGGTGAATGTTTCGCCATTAGAAATTGGAGTACCCAAGTGCAAAACAAGTTTTTGAGTATCTGTCAAGTCATTATTGTTTCTAGAATATTGATTGATACCGCTGCCAGGAGTCAATTCAGTACTGTTAACGAGAACTTTACTGATTGCTTGTTGACGGAAGTCAAGATTAATTTCTGTCAATTCTTTTGCGGCAGTTGCATTGATAACTGTTTTTGCTGTAAATGTTGCCTGTGCAGCTTGGTTTCTTTTGCCGTTTGCAGGGTCGCCGTTCAAAGTGATGTCTATTTCATATTTTGAAACGTCGTAATCACTTGTACCGTGGTTAGCGATAAGTTTGATAGACTCGTTGCCGTTTTTAAGGTCATTCATTGGGTCGTTGTCATCGCCGCAACCGCTGTCACCGTTGTTGCTCTCACTAATGTTAGGGACTGGTCTGCCATAAACAGGAGCCTTGCCACCAAAGAACAAATACATTTCGTATCTGCTGAGTGCTTTTTGAGTATTGCTGAGTGAACCACTAAACAATTCGTTGTCGACAAAATCGCCAACACTGGCACCACCGCTGATTTCCCAATCGAGACGCTGGTGCATCCAAACATCGGTAATGTGATGTTCAATTGTAGCACCTGTTGCAACAGCCATACCTTCCGTAACCTTTCTGTTGTTGTTATATTTTGCAAGGAAAGGAGAACGGAACTTGCGGGTAGGCATTTCTACATAGTCGCTGTCTTTAATATTGCTAAGGTCGGTAAGGTCTATGCCGTATCCGCCGTTTTTAATATAGCGAAGTGCATTGTTGCCGATACCGGTAGGATAACCGTTACCAAGTTTTTCAATCATCAATGCGCCAAGATAACCAACGCGGTTGATTGAATGTTGAGGTCCGTCATTTTTAGAGAACGCATAACCTTCGGTTCTGTTGTCGTCCCCCTCTACGTCAACGAAAGAAGTATCGCGACCGGTTGAATTGAGGTTGCTGCCAAGACGGAAGTCAAAAACGTAAACGGTTGTAGAGTTTTGGTTTGAAGAATTTTCTACCACCAAAGGCATAGCGCGTTTGGAGTCTCCGCACCAACTGCCGCTTGCCATGATGATGTGCTCACCAGGAATGTCAAGCAAGTGCATCATTTCGTAATAAGTAGTTGCACGAAGTTTGAAGTTGTTTTTATATGCGCTGTAATCTATCTCGAAAGAAGAATCCAATGCATATTCAGGATAGTTTCTGTTAACTTGCCATCTAGCAGAGTTAAAGTAGTCGTAGTCGCTGTAATTTGTAGCGGCTGACGCAGCACCTGCCAACAATGCGTTTACTTCTGACGATTTAAGGTCACTTGCACTGTTGATAACAACGGAAGTAGCAACTTCGCTTTTTTCTTCATCCCATACAAACAATGCTACGTCTGTTTTTGCAGTGTAGTTTGCAAGTTTGATAGATTCTTTGAAGTATTCACCGAGTTTGATAAATGCATCCGTCATACGGAGAGTGCTAGAAGAACCGTGACCGGTTGCGTTAGGCCAATATGCTTCCGGGTTATCCCAAATATTGACGCCGCCGTCAGTATCCCCTTCTGCTGCATACTCATAACTTGCTACGAGCATGTCGGCGTAATATATTTTTTCTATCTTATTTGCTTTTGCCGCTGTGTTTATTTCCGGTATTGCTGCTTTTGCAACTGCGCTTTCGCTGTCAGCAAAGACTATGATGGATTTTGCACCTGCAACTTTTTCGTCACCGATACCTTGTTTCATAACAAAATCCAACTGGTCAAGCGTAACAACGTCGAATACATGGCCAAACTCTACGCCGTCGTAGACATCTGCAACATAGTCGAGAGCGTCATTTTCAACTTGCACTTCCGCAGACGGGGCAAGTTTGCCCTGCGGAGCAGCAAACACCAACGCTTGGCCGGTAAACGTCATGCTGAACGTAAACACAAGAGCCATAAGAGCGGTAAGTAATTTACTTTTGCGCTTCATGTTGTTGTTCCTCCTTAAACATTTGAAAAAAAATTTGTGCATTTTATTGCGTTTTTGGGCAGGTCGCCCGTCTTAGCGCGTCGTCCGCACCTGCAGCCGACACTTACTTCTACCGTAAATCACCCCCATGTTTTTGCAATAATTTGTCCCACATCTAACTGCTCGCTTAAAAAATACTGTCAACAATATAATGTAAAGCATGTTGCACAATGACCGCATATTTGGGACTTTGACGCTTTTATATAAGTATATGATACCATTTTGGTAGACATTGTCAATAATTTTTTGAAAATTTTTGACAAAAAAATAATTCTCTGTTAAAATTTAGAAAAACGTCGGCATTTAAGTCGACTTATAAAAGGAGAAATTTGCTATGAAAAAATTGTTGACACTTTTACTCTCTTTTGTGTTTGTTTTTTCCATCGGCATTTTTGCCGGCTGCGGACACACTCACGATTGGACAGAGTGGGAAGTTACCAAAGCGGCATCTTGCGCAAAGGGCGAAGAAGCAAGAACTTGCAAAGGTTGCGACGAAGTAGAAACTCGCGAAATCGATGCCATTGCCGGTGCAGAACATGTATTCGACCAATATGATGAAAATGACCGTGTTTATTACTATATAGGTCAAGGTGAATTTTTAGAGTATGACATGGCATGCCATAACTGCCATCAGGTAACCAAAAACTTTGGTCAATCTTGGGGTACTTTTCAACCAATTCAAAAACTTATGACGGAAGACCGTACGCAACAAACCGTAAGACCGTTCCCTTCTTATAAAGTCATTTTCAATTTTGATGACAGTTCTATCCGCGTTGCAGGTCAAGTTCTAGAAGACGCTTCAAACACTTTCAAAAGCATGTTTGAAGATAAATGGCTGGAAATCGGCATTGCAGGTCAACCGTCAAGAAACGTGTTCATCAACGGCACAGACGACACGCTCAATACACTTCCTGAAGGCAAAGCCGACATTAAAGGTAAAATCACTTTAGTAAACGGTACACTCACAATAAGAGGACCTGTTGATTTTTCAGGCGAGATAATTGTAGGCAGCGGTTGCACGCTGATTATAGAGCAAGGCGCAACGATAAACAACACCGGCTCTATCACAGTCGAAGAAGGAGCCACCCTCACCAACAACGGCACGGTAACGGGCAACAAGATAGTAAACAAAAACTAAAATGAAAACAAAAAAGAGCGCATTAAGCGCTCTTTTTTTGTACCTTTTTTATAACAAAAAACTTATGGAATATCAATTAAATAAAATAAATAAAACAAGTGCAACCGCATTAACTATTTGCTTTTATGCATCACAAGCATTATTTTAACGTGCTGCCATATAAATTTTACTAAAAAATTATTTATTCTTGCTTACCCCGCGCAAGTTACTGCGGTTTTTCCATATTACGTTGTAGACGTAAAGCAAACAATCTATCCAAATTATAGCAAATGCCGCTATGCACGCTATAGTCAAAAACTCGCCGGAAGCATACATAACCGTACCGCTATTGCCCAACGTTTGCATAAACACCAGACGGTAATCGCCTATTGCGGAAAACATTATTGCAAACAAAACGGTAACCGACGTAAGCACTACCGCCCTGACGCATACTTCCCATACTTTAACGGTTTTGCAATTTGCACCTATTAACGTCAAAATTATACTTACCGCCGACAACACCATCACTGCCAACGCATAGCACACAACATAATTAGGACTAGGTATACCGCCGCTTGCCCCTCCGTCTGCGTAAAGAGTAAGATACGCGTACAGATTGACGCCGCTTTCGGCACCGTAACTTGCATAAGGAAGAGAAAGCGCCAAAAGTATCAAAAGTAATGATACAGAGTACCCAACAACAAGAAGTTGCTTTGCAATACTTAATCTTGCTTTGCCTGTTTTGCTTGTAATTATCAACCTGTCGCCGATTTCTATATATTCCTTTATTCCGTCAAACAAAGCGCAAAGCATTGCAAGCACCGGCACTATCAACATTGCCCAATAAGCAATGCCGGTCGATACGTTGGAATAATACACGGCATCTTCCGCAAAGCCTTTTATATCTGCTAATAATTGTCCCTGCAAATTAAATATCGACGGAATGCAATATATAAAAATTACCGCAAACGCCAAGCAGGAAATCAACCGCAGAGTTTTCATCACAACATACTTTTTGGCATAACCGTTGTTTCTTGCAGACGACACACCGCAGTTGAACAAAGCAATGACAAGCGGCAGAACGGTGCAAGTCAGCAGCAACAATGCCGCCCTATGATTTAACAAAGCATTTACTATATTTCCGCCGTAAAGCGAAAGTATTTCAATATAAAAAGTTTGCGCCACGACTGCGCCGTTGTCGTCAAACACATTGTACGTAAAAGAATACAACGGCAATACAAAAGACACTATGGCAAGCACCGCCAAAACAGGGTAAATGTACGTTGTAAACGTAATTTCCTTGTAGGAGGCTTTATCAAAAAATACTTTCGTCAGCATTTCCATATTATCAAATACTGACAGCGTTGCAAACAACAACGGAAATATGATGTTAAGAACGAATATTGCCGTTATTTTGCCAACTGATGCAAGTATACGAAACTGCACCGACAAAAGCACGGGATAACCCACACAAAACGCGACGAAAGCCACCGCCGCAATTACTGATTTTGCAACATCTGCCTTGAAACCTGTGTTTTTACAAGTTTTAATAATTAACAATACTGCCGAAAGAACCGCAGCAACCGCCGAACAAATTATCAAAACAGTACAGACAACTGCATTTGCTTTTACAGCCTCCGCAGAGTTTCCGCACACACTCAGTATTGAGTATCCATCGATAAAGTCAATTACTAACCCCAATATCAATGCAGCTGCAATAACCAAATATGCAACTGCGAAAATCGTGCTTTTTATTTTTTTGCTTTTGTCGAAAGTAGTCATAAAAAAATCACCTCATAGGCATATTATCATATATTTAATATTTAATGCAATAAATATTTAATAAACGTAAAACCAGATAATACGGTATTTACGCAAAATATCAAACGCTTTTAAGAGTAATAACCGTATATCTTTGAGTTGCACTTACGGTACAAATTTTATTATTCTCATCCTTGTACCCGTCGTTTGAATATCCGTCGGGACAACGCAATACTACAACATGATAATTTGCTTGCGCCAACTCATATACCGCCGACCCGTCGGCGTCAGTAACGTCAGGTCGACATCCTGCGCCGTCCGTATCAGCAACATCACAAAGCTGCACAAAAACACCTTCTATAGGTTTACCCTTTTCAGATACTGCAAATACCGTATACGTAAGAAGTTTTTCTCCATCTTCTTCTTTTGCTTCAACAATATTTATTTCGGCAGTTCTTTTGGATTCCGTCAGCAATTTGGCGTCGTAAGAATATGCCCCATCGACACCGGCCAACGAAACAATATAACAAGCTGCATCAATTTGAAAAACTGCTTTTCCGTCTTTGAGCGACTGCTCTGCCGCAATCGTTCCGTCAAGCGCAACAAGTTGCACTTTGACTCCTTCAAGCACTTCCGGGTTGCCGCAAGCAACGTTAACATTATACTCTCTCGGCGTATTTCCGCACGCCGAAAAAGACATAACGCCAAACAGCATAATTACATTCAACAAAAACACTGTAATAATCTTAAATGATTTTTTCATAAATTTTTTCTTAAACCTCAATGTACAATTTATTTAGTCGCATATTCTTCAAAAAGTTTATTGAATTCAGATAATGTCGCTACTCCCATTATTTTACAGATTATTCCCTCTCTGTCAATCAATACCGATTTAGGCCATCTCGTTACATTGTATCTTGCAAAATAACCCGTCGTATCACGCACCATATAAAACGGCAACCTCATATAATCTCTGTAAGTTTTTATTTCATCCGTTTGGTCAAATCTGTTAAAACATATTACGGCAATATCTTCTTTGTATTTATTGTACGCAGACACCATAGCGGGAAACTCCTGCTCGCAATACGGACAATCATTGTAATAAAAATTGATGAGAACCGCTTTTTTGGCTTTTAACAACTCGCTTAACGTTATTTCTTCGCCGTCTACGGTAAATACAGTAAAATCATAAATTACATCGCCTTCACTATAAACAATTTCGGAACCATCTCCTTGCATTATTTCCCCTTTTAACGTTACTGTAAGTATTGCAAATTTATCGTTTTCTCCAACAGAGTTTACTTCATAAGAATCATCATACTTATACCCTCGTGCTATATTTGAAAGTGTAACATTGTATATACCCGATGACATTGTTTTTGTTGCTATACCTGACTGTGCATAAACATTCCCAATCTCTCTGTTGTCTTTATCGTAAAAATATACTTGTGGCGCGCTGGCAGTATATAATTCGCCATTCGTCCTTAAAAACACAACTATAAACGTTGCGCTGTCAACAGCGGGATTTTCCGACAACTTTGGTATAACAAGCGTTCCTTTGATATTATTACACCGTGCACAATGTAACGACATACTTCCATTTAAAACAGTCGTCGGTTCTGTGTCTATTTTATACTCTTGCCACAAATGACCTTTTGATATAACATCGCTTTCAGCATCATTGCACAAACTGCAAAATCTTTGCAAGAGCCCGTCTTCCGTACACGTTGCGTCTTTAATTACTTGCCACTCTCCATAAATATGAGTATGACCTTTTGTGCCCAAACCAATATATAATCCAATACCGCCGCCTATTAAAACAAGCACTACACATAAAAAAATAATTAAAATACGTCTATTTACCGTTAGTTTCATAATCCCCACCTTATGCAGTTTTCAAAAAGACATCTATTTGCTCTTTCAAAATATCAAAAGTTACCGACCCTTGTCTGATAAAGACTATTTTATGTGAACTGTCAAGAATTACGGTCATAGGATAAAGGCTCTTACCGCCAAGCATACTGTAAACGTTTCCGCCAATACCGTCCCCTGTATCCTGCGCAAACATTATCGAATAGTCCGCCCACGTACGCGAATCATCGTAAATATCTCTTTTAGTATTTATAAATGTTAAAACGCCGTACTGTCCGTCTTTTTCCGTAATCATCGCACTGTGAACGGCAACAACGCTGACGCGTTCCCCATAATAATGCGCAATGCGCTCAAATTCAGGCAACTCCGTTACGCACGGACCGCACCACGTCGCCCAAAAGTTTATGATAACTATGTCGGCGTCTGTTTCAGACAACGAAAATTTACCGTCCCCATAAAGTTCTAAAGATATATCCGGACAAATATCCCCAACTGAATATACAGTCTGTTCATTAGGAACATACTGTGTATCTAAAAAATTGTAAAAAACAAATGCGCCCAACAGAACCGCCAACGCCGCACACCATGCTATTGCACTTTTGCCAAATCTTTTGCTCTTTTTAGGCACAACAGCGTCTATTTCACGACGCACTTGTGCCACGGCATCAGACGTTTCCTTACATAAATTGCTACTTTCATACAAAAAACCTTGACACTTTATGGCCTTTGTCGGACAACTGTCAGCACATTCACCGCAATTTATGCATTCGTGGTCGCCGACAATTCTAATATCCATCTTACAACTGCTTACACATGCGCCGCATTCGGTACACCGTTCTTTTTGCAACTTTACACCAAGCGGTGCAAGTCTGTTGAAAAGCCCGTAAATAGCGCCCAACGGACATAAAAATCTACAAAATCCCCTGTAAACAAACACGCAAGCAACGATAATTATTATTAAAACACCAAACTTAATCAAAAACAATAGCCCCAGCATGGCAAACATATCGGCATTTGCAGGATGAACCAAAAGCCATATCGCACCGCCAAGCGTTCCTCCCGGACAAATATATTTGCAAAATGCAGGCACGCTTGTTCCGCTTGACATAAATGCCAGAGGAAGCGCTATTACAAACATAATGAGAATAATATACTTAAAATATGATAAGAAATATGTAAATCTGCTTTTGGGCAACTTTGGCGTTTTAATTTTATATAGCAACTCTTGAAACAAACCAAGCGGACAAAAAAATCCGCAAACCGTACGCCCAAACAATATCCCGAACAATAAAATGATGCCCACAATATAATACGGTGCTTTTTTATCCGATGCAGACAATGCATTTTGCAATGCACCTAACGGACATGCAGCAACAGCCCCGGGACAAGAATAGCAATTAATACCCGGCACACACAAAATCTTTGTATCACCTTGATATATGCTTCCGCTGATAAACCCTTTTATGTTCACATTATACAACAACGCAGTATAGACCTGTATCAATCTTCGTCTTGCCGGTCTGTAATGCGAAACCCATTTTTTGAGAGTCAATTCGGTCTTTATGCCGCTATGTTTTTCTTGCCTGTACCTTTTGATTAAGCGTATTATGCAAAGGACGGTATATGCCAACACTGCTACCAATATACACGTTACCGTTATGGTCAATATAATAATTACTGTGTCCACCATCTCTACTCTAACAACTCCCTTGCAAAAGTTATCCCAAACCGATGCACTCGGTACAAATGTTAACAGCTTTTATCAAAACGTCGCTTGCTCCACCGTTTATAATACCTAAAACTATAAATATCACCGCCACTGCTATAATGGTCAGCCTCAGCACAAATACACCTTGCTTTGAACTGTATTTTTCAAATACAGATTTCTGATTGTGAATAACTGTCGGCTCATTCTGCTTATATGTGTTTTGGTAAATGCAAAGTTTTTTTAATATTTCATTCTCTTTTGCAGAAACAATACACTCGCCTATGATTGCAAAAATAAACAGCACAACAGATAATATTATCCAAGGCAACAGCACCCTCAACATAGTTAAAATATTGCTGTTTACGTCAACTGTTGTAGAGTGTCCAAAATCAGTAAGTTTTACAATAAAAATTATTGAGGTAACAAGCCCAAATATTGCGCACACCAACCATATAACTGCTCGAACGACATCTATTTTTTTAAGATTTCGTTTTTCCTCAACACATTCAAAAAAATTGTTTTCAAGAAGTCTTTTGCGCAACTGTCTGGATTTATACGGCATATTATTTACTTTTTTTGTCTTTACAGTTGGAATCAACTCACTCAATAAAGCGCCTAAAACTATAGAAACCACCCACAAAATCATCGGAACAAGTAAAAGACCAAGTCTTTCACTTGCCGCTTCTCTGCTGAAACCTTCCGTGTAATAAATATCGGCACAAAGACATATAAAAAGAATGCCGACGATAATTGTAAATACGCCGACAAAAAAACCATAACTTAATCGTATTTTACTTGCCGAAATTCCATTCATAAAATTTAACCTATATTTTATTTTTTATATAATAATATAAATAACCGTTTTTAACAAACAAATTGTAATTAAATTAATAATCGCATATATTTCCACGGTGTCTTTGCACCATGTAACTTGCCGACAAATTGCAACTCTTTATACTTTAATATGATATCATATAATCATTTCTTATAATTTACTTTTTTTCGTAGATTTCTCTTTTCAATATGCCTACGTACGGCAAACTGCGATATTGCTGCGCATAGTCCAAACCGTAGCCTACGATAAACTCGTCGCCGATTTCGCAGCAGGAATAATCCGCCTGAATAGGCAGCTTTCTTCTCGAAGGTTTATCAAACAGCGTAACCACCGTAAAAGATTTTGCGCCGCGTCCCAAAATAAGGTCTTTCATTCTTGACAGCGTATGCCCCGAGTCTACTATATCTTCCACCAAAATGACGTCTCTGTCATAAACAGATGCAGCCAAATCCATAACGATTTTTGGCACGCCGGAACTTTCCGCAGCATTGCCGTAAGACGAAACCGTCATAAAGTCAAGCTGAACGGACGTTTGCATTGCGCGTACCACGTCGCAATAGAAAAAGACACTCCCCTTCAAAACGCTTATTGCAAGAGGCGGAGTGTCTGCATTCTTAAATTTTTCGTCAAGCCAAGCGGCAGCCGATTTTACCATTTGGGCAATTTCCTTTTCGCTTAAAACTATTCTTTCCAAATCTTTATTCATATAAAAACCTCTTTCGTTCGCCCATATGATAGCACAAATTATATATCATTTCAATAGAGAAATTTTGCACCTTGCATATTTGCAGACGTCAAAAAAACTCATTACTTTTGCTTTTAAGAAAAATTGTTAAGAAACAAACCTGATATTCAGATTTTTGCAACAAACATTACCGCAAATTAAATATTTTTATTTTGAATAGCAAAATAATAAACGGCAAAGCAACGTTCAACCGCTTTGCCGTTTATAAAACCAAATTAAATTTCCACACCCATAAGTTTATCGAGAAACGCTTCGTAATCGTCTCTGCCGTCGCGCAAAAACTCTATTGCAGACGACGGGTGAACGTTGCACAAACCGGTAAGAAGATAAGGCACGTCATAGCCCCAAATTACGCCCTGCTGTTTAAGCGGATTTATATAATCCCTAATAAACTTCAACGCAGGCTGAATGTTGTATTTCGGGTTGCGCAAAAAGCCCAACAAAGATTCGAGATAGCAGTTGCCGGCGCCTCTGCCCATACCCGACATTGTGCCGTCGAGATAATTTACGCCCATTGCGCAGGCTTCTATGGTGTTGGCAAATGCGAGTTGCTGATTGTTGTGCGCGTGTATGCCTATTTCTTTGCCGTATTTTTCTGCAAGTTCCAGATACATATCCGAAACTCGTCTGATTTCTTCCGGATAAATTGCGCCGAAACTGTCTACTATGTAAATTACGTCCACCGGCGATTTGCAGGCTTCTTCCAAAGCGCGGATAATGTCGCTCTCTTGATTTTTCGAAATTGCCATAATATTGCAACTTGTTTGGTAACCCATTTTGTGGCAGTACTCTATCATTTCCACAGCGGAAGCAATTTGGTTTACGTACGTGGCAATGCGATACATGTCTATTACAGACTCTTTTTTGGGTATAACTTCGTTTTGAAGGTCCACCCTGCCGACGTCAGACATGACGGATATTTTCATATCCGTATTATTTTCGCCTACGATAACGCGGATGTCTTTTTCGTCGCAAAATTTCCACTTGCCGAATTTTTCTACCGAAAAAAGTTTTTTGGAAACTTTATAGCCGAACTCCATATAATCCACACCGCACGCCAAGTTGGTTTTATATAACTCTTTTACAAACTCGTCGCTGAAACGAAAATTATTTACCAAACCGCCGTCTCTTAGCGTTGCGTCAAAAAGCTTTACGCTTTTACGAGCCGATTGTAAATTTCCTGCATTTTCTCTTAATTTCTTCATATCAATAGTAATTTCCTGTCAATATTTTTTTAGCATAGTTTATTTTTGAACGGTTATATTATAGCACAACGGCTGATTATTGCAAACGGTTAAATGACCGCCGTATAAAAATTCGTCTGTAAAACCGACGTTTTTTTGCGCCATGCTTTGACCTTTAACAGGCATAATTCAATATATTTCGAAGTTTTGCAAATACCTGCGTCAACCGCAGTAATGCTATAAAACAACTAAAAAAACAGTGCAAACTTGCACTGCTTTTTGTTTTTACTAAATACTTATACCTATTGCAATCAACTTGCCGTTAAAATGTCTTATTGCAACTTTATTGCGGCTGCAAGGCTTTTGCACGGCACTATACAACTTTTACAGATTGTCGTAATCGTTGGTAAGTTCTTGCAACTGTTGGCGTTTAGACTCGATTTCTTGCGTAAATGCGCGAAAAAACGCAACGTCGTCGTCGTTTGGTCTTGTTTGGCTGATGTAAGACTCTAAAAGCGCGGCGATAGAACGTGAACGCTTAATTTCGAGATACTGAATTTCTCTTTCTAGTGCGTTTATTTCGTTTGCCAATTGTTTCTTTAATGACATAAATTTGTCCTCCTTTTGTTTTATGCTAAATCGGCATAAACGCCGTAACATTATTTACTTGAATTTCGAATTTATAAAACCTACGATTTATTGCTTAATTAAAGCACACATTGTTTCGATTGTCAAGAGCAACGGTTAAAACCATACAGCGAAAGCAATATACTCCAACGCGTATGAAAACTTAATGCAAAATATCAATCCAATTTATCGAGTTCATCTTGAAAGCGCTGTAAATTTTCTCTTTCGTTTTCAATCAATGCAGTGTAAGACTTAAAATATTTTACATCCGTTTCGTTTGGCTTTTCGTTGCTTATCAAAGCGTCGATAAGCGCAGCCTGACTGCGCATTCTCTTTTTTTCAAGCAATTCTATTTCTTTTTGGCTGTACGCCACTGCTTTCATCAAATCGGCTCTCTTTGTCATTATAACCCTCCGCTATATAATTTATCCTATTGTTTGCCAAAATTTACCTATCGTTTTTGTCTGCCGTTATTTATCCAACTGTAAAATACATTTTACCGTCAGGTCGTAATCTTCTTTTACGCGCTGCAAAAGAGGCTGCAAACCGTCGCCGAACTCTGTCTTGCCGCGCAGTGCCTCGGTCAAAGCCGTCGCAGACTCTGCAAATCTGGTTATAGACAAATTCATACAAACGCCTTTTAACGTATGAGCGGCACGAAAAGCATCTTCGACGTTGCCTGCCTCGACAGACTCGCAAAGCAATTTGTAACTGCCGTCGTCAACGACTTTAAGTAAAAATCTTGCGACTCTTTCATCGGTGCGCAAACGACTTATTACGTCTTGATAATTTCCACCGAATGCTTCATAACATTGCTGTACCGTCATAATATACTCCTATTTTTTGTCTTTGATATCGTTGTAAAAACAATAGTTATTTTTTTTGTTTTTCTTGACGAAGTACATCGCCTCGTCCGCCATCTTAAATAAAGAATCATAGTCGCCGGTATAACTTTCCGACGTAACTATGCCCATACTGATGCCGACGCTGAAATCCTTGTAACTTTCCGTCAAGCGTTTGAAGATACGGGCAATCTGCGGTTTTACGGTGTTTTTGTATTCCATAAACAAAATAAACTCGTCTCCGCCCATTCTTGCGGCAATATCGGTGCTACGCATATTATTGCGCAGTCTTTCTGCAATTTCCGCAAGAAGTTCATCGCCGAACAAGTGTCCGTACTGGTCGTTTGCCTCCTTAAAATTATCGAGGTCGAACATCGCAAGCACGTATTTTTTGCCGTTGTTTTGAGAAAGCATATTTGAAATAACTTTTTTGGCGGCGTTGTAATTGAAAAGTCCTGTTTTGGCGTCGTGGTTCGCCCTCATTTCAAAATACTCCATCGCCTTTATTTCGTCGCTTACGTCAACTATTTTGCCGATTGCGCCTTCTAGTTCTGGCGGCTCGGCATCGTTCCATATCGCTTTGGCGATAACTTTGCCCCATTTTTCTTCCCCGCCGATTGTAAGTCTGTATTTGTCAATAATAACGCTGTTTGCGGGGTTTGTGTTGTTTATCATATCGACGAAATGCGCAAAATCTTCTTTTTTGAAGATTTTTAACCACGCCGCCGATTTGCTAGGCTCGGAAATCATTAACGGCAAACCCAAAATATCCGCACCTCTTTCGGAAAACTGTAAAGTCTCCGGAATAACGGTATAGTCGAAGGTAATTTCCAACGAAATATCGGACAGATACTGAAATTTTTGTCTTTCGCGCTCCAAAAGTCTTATAGACCTGTCGGACGCGCCGCCGCTGTCGTTTTTTAATATTTGTTTTACCGTATCCTGCAATTTTGCTTCTACGTTGCTGCTCATCGAGGCAACGCTCAACTCTGTTTTTAGACGCGGCAAAATTTCCAACAGACACTCCGTCAACAGCGGATTAAACTGTCCGCACTCTCCGTTCATAATCATTTGAACGGCTTTATCGGGTTCTATTTTAGGTTTATAACACCTCTCGCCCGTCAAAGCATCGTATACGTCCGCCATAGATACGACTTGCGCCGAAATCGGTATGTCGTCGCCCTTAAGCCCGTCGGGGTATCCCCTGCCGTCATAGCGCTCGTGGTGCCAACGGCAAATCTGATAGCCCAACTTCAACAGCATTTCGTCTTTGTGGAAAGGTATAGCGTCAAGCATCTTTGCGCCTTCCACTGTGTGCTGTTTCATAATTTCATGTTCTTCCGGCGTAAATTTACCCGGCTTGTTCAAAATTTCGGGCGGTATGGATATTTTGCCTATGTCGTGCAACGACGACGCAGTTGCAATCATACGGATTTCATGGTTTGTAAGCGGATATTTGTTTGTCTTTTTTACCAACGCTTCTAACAGCATTTGCGTGATAACGTTTACGTGCAAAACGTGCAAACCGCTTTCGCCGTTTCTGAACTCTACTATATGCGACAAAATTTCTATCATAAGGCTGTTGTCTTTTTCCTTCTGATAGATTTGAGACGACAGCATTTCCGTCATTTCCTGCTGACGGAGACTCAGCATAAAGTTGCTTGAAACGCGGTGTTTTACCGTGCGCTCGTCAAACGGACGGCTGATATAGTCTATTGCGCCCAAATCGTACGCTCTGTCTATACTTGTACTGCTTGTCTCGGCGGAAATCATAATGACCGGGATAGACTTTATCCAACCTTTTTGATTCATAACCGCAAGCACTTCGAAGCCGTCCATTTCCGGCATAATAATATCAAGTAACACCAAGGAAATTTCAAGTTCGCGTTCGTGCAAAATACGTACTGCCTCGACGCCGTTTTCCGCTTCGAGAATATCAAAATCGCTTGAAAGCATATCCGAAAGCAACGCGCGGTTTAATTCCGAATCATCTACAATCAAAATATTTCTTCTACTCATTTATTCCTCCGCGAAGTTTCGCCACAGTCTTTTTAAGTTTATCCATATCAATAGGTTTTGCTACGTGAGCGTTCATACCTGCATCAAACGCTTTTTTGATGTCATCGTCGAATGCGTTTGCGGTCATTGCTATTATCGGTATGGTTTTTGCGTCAGGGTGTCCGCACTCGCGAATTGCCGTAGCAGCCTGATGTCCGTTCATAACAGGCATTTGCACGTCCATAAATATCATATCGTAAGTGCCCTTAGGGCTGTTTTCAAACATTTCCAACGCAATTTTTCCGTTTTCGGCAACGGTGCATTTTACGTCTTCTATATCAAGCAATTCCGTCAAAATTTCGGCATTTATTTCGTTGTCCTCAGCCGCCAGGATATTAAGTCCGGCAATTGAAATTTCTTCTTCGTCTTCTTTATTGTCCTCTTCGTCTTCTTTGTTGAGTTTTATGACCGCATTGCGGAAGTTGGATACGAAAAACGGTTTAGGCAAGAACATATCGATGCCAGCCTTTTTAGCGTCGGACTCTATTTCCTCGAAGTTATAAGAAGTCAAAACCATTATAGGCAAGTTATTGCCGATTGCCTCTCTTATGCGTTTTGCCGTTTCGAGTCCGTCCATTTCAGGCATCTTCCAGTCAAGCAAAAGTATGTCGTATTTTGACTTGCCTTTTTTCATAGCGGCAATTTTGTCTATCGCTTCCTTTCCGCTTGTTGCGTACTCTACTTCGACGCCGGTGTCGCTCATAAGTTCTTTAACTTCTATGCAAACGTCTTCTTCGTCGTCTACAACAAGCATTTTGACGATTTTATGCTGCTGCCAAAACTCCGTCGCGTCCTGATAAGTTTGGGTAACTTTTGCAAGCTCCAACTCTACGATAAACTCGCTGCCTTCGCCGCGCACGCTGTTTACGGAAATAGTACCGCCCATAAGGTCTACTATTTGTTTTGTAATAGCCATACCGAGGCCCGTGCCCTGAATTTCTCTCGTATATGCAGTCGTTTCGCGCGAGAACGGCTCGAAAATTACTTTTACAAAATCTTCGCTCATACCTACGCCGTTGTCTTTTACCGAGAAACGCAGGTGAACGTGATTGTGCACCGACTCGTCCATAGACTCTACAGACAAAGTTATCTGCCCGCCGTCAGGCGTATATTTTACCGCGTTGGAAAGCAAGTTTATCATAATTTGGTTTAAGCGCATTCTGTCGCCGTAAACCATTTCAGGCATACTGCCCTTTGTGCGGATTTCAAATTTTTGCGACTTATTTTGCACCTGAGTAATTACTATAGAATACAATTCTTCAAGCAACTCAGGGAAATAAAATTCTTCTACGTGAAGAGAACTTTTTCCGCTTTCTATTTTGCTCATATCCAAAATATCGTTGATAAGGCTTAACATATGATGGCTGGAGAAAGAAATTTTGCGGATGTACTCTTTGACCTTTTCAGGATTTTCAACGTCTTTTGAAAGCAAAGTCGAAAAACCTATAATAGCATTCATAGGAGTCCTGATGTCGTGCGACATATTTGACAGGAAGTTGCTTTTTGCTTCGTTTGCAGATTTTGCAATATCCAAAGCCGCTTCCAGATTTGAACGCATTTGACGGTCTTTCGTGCGGTCGGAAAGCATAAGCACGTAACTTGCCTTGCCGTTGTACTCCGACGGATTGATAAGCAGCCTGAACCAATAATTCGTATGGTCTTTTACGTTTTCCATAGGAAGCTCTTCAATTAAAATTCCGTTGACTGCGCCCTTTGCCGAGTCCTCGGTAAAGCCGTCAACCTTCTGCATAGAAGCCTTCATAATATTGCCTATGTTGCTTTTTACGCTGTCCAAATCAAGCCCCAACACGGTTTCGACGTTGTTGCTGACGTAATCGACAGCGCCCGTTTCCGCATCGAACAAAGCAAATATATCGTTTGTGTTGTGCGTAAGCAAATCAAACAAGCCTTCGCGCGATTTAATGATAATTTCTCTGTCGCGTATTTTGCGTCTGTTGGTAAGTATCATCAACCATACTACCGCGCCGCCGATGCATATAAACATACCGCCCATAACTATAATGGTTATGGTTCTGAACACCATCATATTGTTGTTTACAATCGCCGACGGAACAACACCCAAAAACATCCAGTCGCTGAACTCGACCGAGTGGTAATTTAAGTAATATTCCTTGCCGTTGACTTTGAACAACGTTGTATTGCTGCCGTCGGTTTTTTCCGAAGAATAGTTTATCCATATTGTTTGGAGCTCTTCAACGGCAGACTTGCCCATACTGCTTTTTTCCGTCAAAAATTTTATAAAATTGTCTATACCGCCCTGACCTTCCATATGCAGATTTTCGTCAGTGCCCGACTGCAATAAAACAGCGCCGTCCTCAGGCAAAACGATATAGCAACTGCTTTTGTTTTCAAACGCGTTTATTTCGAGAATGCTCGAAATAGCATTAACGTCAAAAAACAACGCTATTGCATTATATTCAAACTGATTTTCCGGTCTTCCGTCCGGGTTGTAATTGTTGTCGCCCTCAAACGGAACCGCAAACATCATAAAACGCTTGTCAGGGTCGTAATCTTCCGAAACCTCTCCGCTTATGTACTCACGTCTGCAAACGCCACCCACGTCATCTCTGCCGATAAGCTCTCCATACTCGCGCCTTAAATCAAGACCGTATGTACCGCCCAGCCTGTCCTTTGCAATGAGATTGCCGTCATCGTCTACTCTTAAAAAGGAAAACCTAGTAAAACCCCATACGCGTTTTTGCTCTTCTATAAAACTTTGAAACTCCGCTTCGCGGTTGGAATCGTTTGCCGTTACTTTGATATACGGCTCCCAACTGCGCATAGCATTGCGGTAATCGGATACTTTTTGCTGAAACATCTTGTTTGATTGCGAGTAAATTTCCGAAAGGTGGCTTGCACTTTCGTTAAAAATCTGGCTGGAAACAAACAGCGAGTAGAGAACAATAATCAAAGCTACCGCTACCGCCATTGCCGATATAATTAAACCGTAATATAATTTTTCTTTCGATTTCACCGTATTACCTCTTTTTAAGTCGTTTATGGATTTGATTTCTATTTTTTTTGACCTTAAATCAACGCATTGCCGTGCGTCGATTTAGGTGCTTATTATTACTTATTTAATCACCGGAATATAAGTTATTTATATATATTTATTTAATATTACTATAACCCATTAATCATATTAACATATTAAAAATTTTTTTTCAAGAGATTACATATTGTTTTACTTTGTCAAAAAACAAAAAAACAGCCCGTAAATGAAATTACATCGGGTTTACAACAAAAAAAAACGGCTGCCTTTACGGCAGCCGTAAAAATTACCTTTTCTTTTTAGGCAGCGGCGTAATTTCCTTCAAAACAGTTATTACGCTTTGCACCTTTTCTCTATCCTCGATATCCAAAACGAAATGCTCTTTCGCGCCGTCATACGGAAACCCCGTTTCCTGCAAAAGACTGCACAATTCTTCTTTCTTTTTTACGAAACAAGTATTGTCGACACAAGCACTATCGGCTTGTCGTCTACGTATACCGTATATTCGCCGAACATTTTGCGGTAACGCACTTCGCCCAAACCCTGCAACTGCTCCGTAACAAAATCAATGTAACTTAAATCCGTAGCCATATAAGAGTTATATATGCTCCGCACAGACTTTGTCAACATGAAAAAAGCCTGCCGTAAGTTTTTGTCCTCACAAAATTTTAATGCAATTATTTACTCCGCTTGACCTTTGTGATAAAATATCGCTTATGAATATAATAGACGACGTAAAAGCGATGCAAAACGTAACTTTTGAAAATACTCCCTTTAACGAAGTTGACAGCCTTGTATTTTCGCTGTTGTCGTATTTTAATTGGGAAACTTTGCTTAATGAAAACACTCGACTTAAATTTTCGGAAATAGACGGCGAAAAAATAGAAGTACCCAAACACTGCAAAGAAAGATTCAAAAATCACTATCGACTGCTTAAAGCGGTGCTTTCGTCAAACAGATATAAAGATTTTTGTATGTCAGACTTTGTCAACGACAGCGATATTCATACGGAAAAACAGTTTTGCGCCGTTTGCTTTTTCGATACAGAATTTGCTTACGTTGCTTTCCGCGGAACCGACGCCACGGTAGTAGGCTGGAAAGAAGACGTAAATCTTTCTTTTATGAAGGAAGTGCCGGCGCAGACGCACAGCGTGCAATACTTGGAAGAAATCGCCAAAAAATATCCCACTCACAAAATAATAACCGGCGGACACTCCAAAGGCGGCAACCTTGCCATCTACTCTGCCGTAAAAGCCTCCGACGAAGTCAAAACGCGCATTACGGAAATTTACTGCCACGACGGACCGGGGTTCAAAAAAGAGTTTTGCCTTTCAGACGAATATTTGCAGGCTTCCAAAAAAATCAAAAAGACGGTGCCCTATTCTTCCATAGTAGGTATGCTTATGGAAAACCCTACGCCCTATGACGTAATAGACAGCAAAAGCGTGTCGATATTTCAGCACAACCCATACAAATGGCTTGTGGAAAATCACGCGTTCGTGCCGAAGCCGCACCTCAACCCAAACTGGTTTTATTTTGACGAATCTATAAACAGGTGGATAGAAACCTTAACCGACGAAGAACGCGAAAAATTTTTTGACGAGATATTTACCTTTTTTGACACGGCAGGTATAACCGAGTTTAAGTCCAAAAAGGAAAACTTTGCCTTGATAATGAAAAACTTGCGCAAAATTTACTCCTCCTTTCGCAATCTCGGAGAAGAAACAAAAACTTTTTTGGGCAAAACAATAAGAAAACTGCTTTCTATCTTGTCGGAAGAGAGAAAAAACAACGATAAAAAAGATGATGATAAAAAATAAATTTGAAAAAACCGTTGACACAGCGGTTTTTTTATGTTATCTTCTTGTTGTAACTGATATGGTTACAACTAAAACGCTTTTATTTGACCTTTTGCCGTAAAAGACATTACGCAGCAAAGCAAAACAGTGTTTGGTCGTAAACAACGACAACAATCGATTTTGTTTTCATAAAGTCAGTTGCAAAAATCATCAAACAGTTGTAACAAAACGTTACAAAATTATCAAAATTTCAAGGAGGAACAAACAATGGCAAAAAATTATTCGGTTATGAACGTAGGAACTTTCGGCAAAGACTTGGAGGCAGCCGGCAGAATTATGGCGGAAAAAGAACTGGGTCTTACCGGTTGCGAACTTTCTTTCAACTGCTCTGCACCCGAGCAATTTCTTCCTTTCGTGCACGCGCACAAAGACAACGAGGAAGTTTATATCGTACTTAGCGGCAAAGGCAAATTTATGGCAGACGGAGAAGAATTTGAAGTAAAAGAAGGCTCTGTAGTGCGCGTTGCCCCATTGGTAGGCAGAGCTATCAAGGCAGAAGGCGGAAAACTCACCTACATCTGCATACAGGCAAGCGCAGGCAGCCTTAAACAAGCAACTATGGACGACGCAGCCGTCTGTGAAGAAAAAGCATCTTGGATGAAATAACTTAACGCAAAAAAAACGGCGGACAATATCCGCCGTTTTTTTATAATCATTTTTATTTAAGTCGATTGTTAAACCATCTGCCGACTGTTATGTCGATAGAATCTTGCGTCAGTTTTTGTTGGAAAAGAGAATTGCAACCAAACGCAGTATTTCGATATACAGCCAAATGAGCGTAACCATAAGACCGTAAGCCGCCGTCCATTCGTAAGACTTGTCAAGGCCGTTTTCTACAATCATAGTCATATTGTCAAAGTCTACAAACATCGTAAGCGCAGCCACGACTATAAATACAGCCGATATGCCTACTTGCAACCAGAAGTTGCCGTAAAATACCGCTGCAACAGACGGAACGAATATTGACAAAAGCCAAAACGCAAGTTGCGAAACAACGAGAGTAAGCAAAGCAACAAATATAAATCTGCGGAATTTCGAGCCTACCCTTACGACGCCCGTAAAGTAAAGCAATGCAATAACCGCCAAAGTAAGCATAGTTGCAAGCAATGCGACGATAACGACGCCTTGTGCAAACGCTTCGAACATTGCGGAAATAAGCCCAACGAGCGCGCCTTCCGCAACACAGTAAACAGTACCGCTTATAGGAGTTGTTTTAGGCGCAAACGACGCAACCAAACCGCTTATTATCGCCGCGATTGCGCACCCTACAAGCAAACCCACTGCAAGCGTCGGGTTAGTCTCCAACATCGCAGGAAGCAAAGCCACAAAAGCGACGGCAGCAACCAAAGTTATTATGAGATAATAAAATACTTTAAGACCTATGCCGCCATACGTTGCGGGGTTTGCGGTGCCGAAACCTTCCGCAGTTTGTTTTTTTAATCTTTTAAGAGCAGGATTTGAAGTATTCACTATTATTCCCTCCTTTTTTACTTTACGGCAAAACACAAAAATTTATGCCTGCCGCAACATCCTACATTTAATGTTGCAAATATTAGCACTAAAACAACAATTTGTCAATACCTTTACTTGACATCAAATCAAACCTTAATTAAAATAATATAAATATATAAAAGTATATTACTAATTTATTAAATTAACGGCTTATGGGCTGAAAATTATTTTATAATTGGGTAATTGCTTACTGGTTTCGGAGGAAATATGGACAATAAATTGACTATGGACAAATTGGTCAATCTTTGCAAAGGACGCGGCTTTATTTACGCAGGAAGCGAAATTTACGGCGGTCTTGCAAATACTTGGGACTTCGGTCCTTTGGGCGCAGAACTTAAAAACAACGTTAAACGCGCTTGGTGGAAAAAGTTTGTGCAGGAAAACCCTTACAACGTAGGCGTTGACTGCGCTATACTTATGAATCCCGAAGTGTGGAAAGCAAGCGGACACCTCGGCGGCTTTTCCGACCCGCTTATGGACTGCAAAAGCTGCAAATCGCGCCACAGAGCCGACAATCTTATAGAAGACTATTTCAAAAAGAAAAACATAAACGAAAACATCGCCGGCTGGTCTGACGAGCAAATGGAAAATTATATCAAAGAAAAATCAATCGTCTGCCCGATATGCGGCAAAAGCGATTTTACTTCCATACGCAAATTCAACCTTATGTTTAAGACATTTCAGGGCGTTACGGAAGACTCTTCCACCACTATTTATCTGCGTCCGGAAACAGCGCAAGGCATCTTCGTAAACTTCAAAAACGTACAGCGCACCACAAGAAGAAAAATTCCTTTCGGCATAGGTCAGATAGGCAAATCTTTCCGCAACGAAATTACGCCAAGCAACTTTATCTTCCGCGTGAGAGAGTTCGAACAAATGGAACTCGAATTCTTCTGCGAGCCTGATACCGACTTAGAGTGGTTTGCTTATTGGAAAAATTTCTGCCATCAATGGCTGCTCGACCTCGGTATGAAAGACGAAAATCTTAAACTTCGCGACCACGACAAAGACGAACTCAGTTTTTACTCCAAGGCGACTACCGACTTCGAATATAAATTCCCGTTCGGCTGGGGAGAACTTTGGGGCATTGCAGACCGCACCGACTACGACTTGTCGCAGCACGCAAAAGCCAGCGGAAAAGATATGCTCTACATCGACCCAGTAAACAACAAGCGTTACGTCCCTTACGTAATAGAACCGTCTTTGGGCGTAGAGAGAGTTCTGCTTGCATTCCTTTGCAACGCTTACCACGAAGAAGAAGTCGGAGAAAACGACACGAGAGTAGTAATGAAATTTCATCCGTTCCTTGCGCCGTATAAAGTTGCGGTATTGCCTTTGCAAAAGAAACTCGGCGACAAAGCGACGGAAATTTATCAAAACCTTGCAAAAAAATTCAGCGTAGATTACGACGAAACAGGCAGCATCGGCAAACGCTATCGCAGACAGGATGAAATCGGCACCCCTATGTGCGTAACCGTCGACTTCGACACTTTGGAAGACAACACGGTAACGGTTCGCGACAGAGATACGATGGAACAAATCCGCATAAGCATTGACCAGCTTGAAAATTATGTCGCAAAACAAATCGAATTTTAATTAAATCGAAAATTAAAGAAAATTAAAAAGGACTGCAAATTGCAGTCCTTTTTTTGTTTATAACGACTTAAAATAAACCTTAAACCGTTAATAAATTAAAAAAACTGCACCTTATGCGTAAAAGCCGCATAAGGTACAGAAACTTTGTAATTTATTTTATTTCTTGCTGCTATGTCCCAAATCGTCGTCTTCGTCGTCGTCTTTGTCCATAAGCACCTGGTTGGTAACCTTAAACAAAACGTTTAGTCTTCTTCGTACGGAAACCATACGGACTATAACCACAACTATTGCGCAAATATAAGTTGACCAAAGCATACCTATGACGGGTTGCAGCAAACAATATGCCACGCTGCCTATTATCGCCGCTATTGCATAAATTTCTTTACGCAAAACTACGGGCTTTCTGTTTGCCAACATATCGCGCAGCATTCCGCCCACTATTGCCGTTACCAAACCGCTTGCCACGCACAGCAGCATATTGTCGGAAAAACCCATTTTCATTGCAAATTCCGTACCGGTTACGCAAAAGATACCAAGCCCTATCGCGTCGAAGAAAGTTATCAGCGCTTTTATTTTGTCCACGTCGGCTCGTGCGAGTTTTTTGTCGAACACCTTTAAGAATATCAAAAACAGCGCGACCGTAACCGCAACGCAAATTATATAAGAAAAATGAGTAAAGCACACGGGCGGGTGGTTGCCCAACATCATATCGCGGAATAAACCTCCGCCTAACGCCGTCAAAAACGCCAGCACGAATATGCCGAAAATATCAAAGCCGTATTCTATACCGACAAGCACGCCCGACATTGCAAAGGCAACGACGCCTATCAACTCAAAAACTTCTACAAAATCCATATACGTTGAGATTATAACTATTTAACGCAAAATTTTCAATAGTTTTTGACAAATTATGCAAAAGCAGTTTTATTTTTATGCCAAACGGATTTTGAAATTTTATTTAACAATACAAAACTGCCCTAACTGATATTGACAACCCGCCCGACGCTTGACTATAATAATAGCGAAAGGAGTTTCAGTTTTATGTCGCAACGATTTGTGGAAGCAAAAAATTTAATAAAAACTTACAATACAGGCAAGATGTCTGTAAATGCATTAAACGGCGTTGACTTCTCTATCGACGAAGGAGAGTTTGTCGTTATTTTAGGTCAAAGCGGAGCAGGCAAAACCACTTTGCTTAATGTTATAGGCGGAATGGATGATATAACCGACGGAGATTTGTTTGTAGACGGCGTAAACCTTAAAGGTATGACGGCAAAACAACTTACGGAGTACCGCCGCGACGCCGTCGGCTTTGTCTTTCAGTTTTACAACCTTATGCCGAACCTTACCGCTTTGGAAAATATAGAACTTGCTGTAGAACTTTGCAAAGATGCCTACGACCCCGAAGAAACCTTGAAAAAAGTCGGGCTTGCCGAGAGAATGAAAAACTTTCCCGCGCAACTTTCCGGCGGAGAGCAGCAGCGCGTTTCCATTGCAAGAGCAATAGCCAAAAACCCTAAAATTTTGCTGTGCGACGAGCCTACGGGCGCGCTCGACTATGAAACGGGAAAAACCGTTTTGAGTCTTTTGCACGATATGAGCAAAAAAGAAAAAAAGACGGTAATAGTCGTTACTCACAACGCCGCGCTTAAAGATATGGCGGACAAAATTATCTACATAAAAAACGGAGTAATCTCCAACGTAGAACTCAACGGCAACCCTAAACCTATTGCGGAGATTGAGTGGTAAACTATGAGCGCATATTTCAAGACTGTTTTAAGAACCATAAAAAACAACGTCGGACGGTTTGTCGCCATTACTTCCATCATCTTGCTCGGCATTGCCTTTGTAACCGGGCTTGGCACTTTGTCTTACAAAATAGAAATTTCTTTAAGCGACTATTGGCAGGAACACAACTTTTGCGACGCAATAATAAAAAACGCGTCCCCTTTCGGTTTTTCCGCAAACGATATAGAAGATGTAAAGCAAGTTGACGGCGTCGAAGAAGTGCAAGCAATAACGTCTTTGGATATGAAAATTGACGGCGGCAACGGAAGATTGTATATTTTGCCTACCGAGAACGGCAAAGTAAACAAACTTAAACTCGTTGACGGAAGATATCCGCAAAGTGCAGATGAAATCGTCGTCGAGCAAAGTTCCATAACTATAAATAAAGAATATAAACTCAACGACGAAATAACGGTTTGGGGTCAAAGCAAAAAAATAGTCGGCATAGTAAAAAGTCCTTTGCATATGTTCAAAGGCGAAGAACCGTTTTTTGACGTCGACGGCAGCACAGACAAAAATCTGGAAATTATAGTCTATGTTGACGAAAGTTATTTTGCAATGCCTATGCCTAAAACCGACCTGTGGGTCAAGTTTGAAAATATGCCGTCAAACTTATTCGACGGTAAATATATTGACGATTCAAACAGAATATTGCAAAACGTCAAAGCACAACTGGGAGAAGAAAATTTAGTATATCTCACCGCGGAAGAAAACGTCGCTTATGCCGTTGCAAAATCTTACAACAAAAAAGTAGACGTAATTGCGCTTATATTTCCGCTGTTTTTTATAATAGTAGCCGCGCTTGTGGTGCTTACCACTATGTCGCGTCTTATAGAAGAAGAACGCTCGGCAATAGGCTGCTACAAAACGCTTGGCGTAAGCAACGGAAAAATAGCCTTCAAATACATATCATTCTCTCTGCTTTGCTGCATTTTGGGCGGCGGACTCGGTTTGGGCGTAGGCGTGGCAGCGTTGCCGCACGCAATTTACCCTACCTTCAGAGTGTTGTTTTTCATTCCGCCTATGTCTACGTCGGCAGACCTGTTGATGGGTTTGGTCGCAACGGCGGCAATAATGCTTGCGACGATGGGAGTAACGGCATACTTAATTGCAAAAGACAACAGGTTGCAGCCCGCACAGCTTTTAAGACCTAAAGCGCCTAAAGCAGGCAAAAAAATATTTTTAGAGCGCATACCTTTTATCTGGAAGCATTTGTCTTTCAAATATAAATCGACTTACCGCAATATTTTCCGTTACGTAAAACACTTGCTTATGACGGTGTTTTCCGTTGCAGGTTCCACCGCGTTGGTACTTGCCGGTTTCGGTCTGCTTGACGTTTCGCGCTCGGACGGTTTGGCTTTTGACGTGTCTATGGTGGCGGACTCTATGTCCCTCATAGCCGCAGTCATCATAGTCTTTGCCGTTGCGCTGTGCATACTTGTAATATTCAACCTCACAAATATGAACATAGGCGAACGCAAAAGAGAAATCGCAACGCTAAAAGTTTTGGGTTACCGCGACTTTGAAGTTTCGGGCTATATATTCCGCGAAATTTTCGTTATGGCGGTGTTCGGCGTGATTATAGGACTGCCGCTCGGCTACGGACTTATGGCGTTTGTATTTGAGTATCTCGACTTCGGCTCGGTTTACGACGTGAAATTTTTGTCATACGTGTTTGCGTCGCTGTTGGTTGTAGTAGTAATAGGCGTTGTCGACTGGATGTTGCACTACAAAATAAAAAAAATAAATATGACGGAATCGTTAAAAACGGTAGAATAAAAATAATCGTACCGTCAAAAAATATAAAAACTAACAACGGCATTAAAAAAAGCAAGGCGTTGCCTTGCTTTTTTAATTTGCGATTTTTTACATCTTCGCATTTGCTTCTTTTACTAAAAACTACAATCTTTCCTGCAAAAATTCCTTAACTTGGTTGAAATAAGTTACCGACAGTTCTTCCAACAACCCTACCTGCGCCGACATAAAAGCGTTGTAAGCCGTTACGGCGTCAAATGCCAAATAATAGTCCTTTGCAAAAGTTGCCTTGTCCTGATAGATGTAGTCTTGAATTACCGAGTATCCTTTGTCCGTGGCGATGGCTTGCAAACGCATTGCAGTTTCCGTATGGCTTTGCTGCGCTTGCAAATATGCGGCAGACCAAGTACGCTTGTATGTCAATTCCTTTTCTTCCTGAGTGTTGTTGTATTTTATTACAGATTCTTTTTTGCTTTCCACCGCGGCAATCTGCTCGTTTACTTCCTGTTCCAACTGATTGTCGAAATTTTCCTTCAAATAGTCGAGCGCGGTATTTTTTGTTTGCAAGGCATAATCTTCTTCCGCAGTAAATCCCGTCAAAGTTACTTCGAAATCGCTTTGCAACCGCTCTTTATACTGTGCGGTGTCTTGCTCTGCCTTGGCAATAAGATTGTTGTAGACGGAACTTCTGCAAAGTCCCCTTTTTTGCGCTTCGTCTTTTATTTTTATTTTATTTTGGCGCAAAGCCTCGTCGGCTTTTTTATTTGAGTTTTCCAAACTGCTTTGCGCCTTTTGTCTTTTTACTTCTATGCGCCCCAAAGACTTTTGATAAGTCTGCTCTGCAGTGTTTACCGCTTTGTCATAGGATACTTTAAGTTTATCGTAAACCTGCTGTCTTACTTCTTCCTCGCTAGGTGCAACGTACTCCAACTTATCGAGTTTCAGACTTGCAGGCATATCGAAAAACGGTTCTTCGTTGGGGTTGATTGAATAACGCTTGTCCACCCTTAAAAATTGCTGCATAAGTTCCGCAGGAATATTAGCCATAATATTCACCTGCTTTCACATTTGATTTATCGATTATGCCGACCGATTTTACAAGTCTTTTTTTAATCATAATAACCGCCCCCTTTTGTATAAGCAACTTCCAGCGACGGTCTTATTATCTGCGGTTTTGCAGAATTGCACTCGAATGCGATTTTGAAATATATACCGGAAACGCCCGTCTTTATGCGCTGAAATTTTCTTTTGCCGTCTATCAAAAATATGCTCGTTACGCCGTCTGCGGAAATTTTTACCGTCAAGTCGGTTGCCGTATACAACGAAATACTTTTTATGTTCTTTCTGCCGTCTATGCCGAAATCGCCCGTCATACTCTCCCACACCTTAGGCAGCGGCTGACCGAAGCAACTTCCGCTGTCGTCAAGAAAAGCCAACTTGCCGTCGGTTACCGCCAACAGCCCGTTAAATTTGCTTAAAGAGCGTATATCGATGCCGCGGCAAATATTTACGCTGCCGTCGGCAACGGAAATTTCCACAAGCGTGTTGTTGCAAAAACTCTTTCTTTCGCAGCATATCCTGCGTTTATCGAAAAAATCGAGTTTGCAGGCAAGATAATATTTTGCATTAAAATAGCACGCGCATTCGCTGCCGTTTATTTCGAAATGATAATCCAACTCGGAAGCAAGTTTTTTTGCGGAGTTGCCGTCAAAAGCATATATTCCGTCGGAAGTTAAAAAAACTATTTTTCCGCCGCAGACTGCAACGGTATTTTTAATTATATCTCCGTGCAGTGCGTAAATTTTGGACACAAAAAACTCGCCTTGCGCCGAGGTTGCCGAAACCTCCGCTATTTTATCGCCGCCCGACACAAACAATTTGCCGTCGAATGAAACGGCGTCGAGCGCCTTGCCGAAGTTGTCGTCAAACTCTATATAACCGCCGTCGTAATAGCCTTCGTCCCAGTTTGACGGATTTAGCACTGCGGAAAAATATAATCTGCCGTCTTGCGCAATGCCGAAAATTCTTTCGTAATATATAACCGCTTTGTCTAACGACGGAACGCCGTCTATTTTAGATACGCCGTCGCCGTCGTAAACATAAACTCCGCTTTGGTCGCTTATCAAAAGACAGGCATTTTGCCCCGACTTAAAGCCGAACAATTTTGCATCCCCCTGTGCGGAAAAAATTTGACGCGCCTCCTCGGGCCTGTCCGCAGCAAAAACCTTTACTGCATTTTCCTCGTTTACGTAAGCCGCAAAATTTTTGCCGTCTATATTAAAACACTCTGCGCTTTTTACAACCTCATCAACGGGCAGTTTTGAAAAGCCCATATTTTGTTTCAAACTGCCGTAGCCACCTTTGAAGTTGAAACATCGCGAAGCATATTTGGAAGGGATTTCTCTTTTGGCGTTGCGGTTCATTCCTCCGGTAAAATCATCAAAGACAACCGTCTTGATTTTCGGCGTTTTTAGTTGCAGTTGCTTTTTGTAAAACATTTCACCACCACCTGCGCCGCGGCATAATTACCTCGGTGTTTTTTCTCGTGGCGACAAGCAAAGCGTCTTTATAACGACGCTCCCACATCAGCGCGTCGTCGTACATACCTGAAATCAAACAGAACTCCGCCGCCGCGCCGTAGGCAAAAACCCTGTCGCTTGCTTTTGTGCCGGCAAAATCCATATCGTCGAAAAACTCTTTGTCGCGCGGTATAAAGGCGTACGAAACTTCATAATTGCCGTCTTCCACCGCGACGCACTCGGGCAAGGTAAAATATCTTACCGCGTTGCCGTCTTCGTCCTTTACCGACTTAATTTCCAACAGAATTTTTTCAAACTGCGTATACGGAATTTTCCCATCCGTTGCCGTCATTTTTTGAGTGTGCAGCAGCGGAATATAATCGCAGGCAATTTCTTTTGCGACAAGGTTTACGCAACGTATAAGCAAACGCAGGTCGCGGTTGCTTTCTATTTCGCTTTTTACAAGAGCGTTTTCTTCCGTCTGCATAAATATGTTTGTGTTTATTATGTCGTGCCTTTGCAACAGCACGGCGGCAAGTTCCGCAATATCTCTTATCTTCATAAAGTCTCCTTATCCAAATTAAAACGGCGGAACAGTTCCTGCCCTTCTGCCAAGCGGTTTTCCACAGTCTGCCGTTGCCTCTTTGCCGAAATTTTTTCGTTAAATTTTTCCAGTTCGGCAAGTTGCTTGTAAACGACTTCCATACGCGTACTCAAAACCTTGTCGATTGCACGACAGTCCAATCTATCATATGGCAAGACGAGCGACAATGTGTTTGGACGCTGTCTTCTGTTGTGCACTTCAAATCGCATAAGCCGCCTGTCGTATAATATAAAATAATCTTCGTCTATTTCTTTAATACGGCGCGCAATGTCAAACACGTCGTGTGTTATTTCTATTTTTTCCATTTTTCTCCCGCCGCCGCTGAAATTTTTGCATTTCTCTTTTAGCCGTTTGCTTCTAAAAAATTTTCTGCCGCATTTTCTCTAATGGCGCTGAAATTTTTTTCTCACTTTGACCTTTTAATTTCCGAATTTTTACGTTATATTTCGCTTTCAACCGTTCCGCCGCAAAAATCACTTCTCGGTTATGCCTGTTATTTTTGCCTGTCCCGACGGTTTATTGCAGATAAGGTCGGCATATTTAACAAGTGTCGCGGTGTATACCGGCTTGTTTGCCAACTGTTTGATTACTCTGCCGTCGTCCCCTTCGAGCCAACGCCAATCGCAAAGTTGATGCAAGTTAAACTCGTCGGTATTCAATATGTACATAGTGCCTTTAGGTGCAAACCTGTCGCTTACAAGCGGAATGCCGTTGTAGGAAATTGCCTTGTAACCGCCTGCAAGATTCATAACGTCTACGTTTGTGCGGCTTGACGTCAGATACTCTTGATAAGCGCGCTTTACGCCGAAAGGACAAACTATAAAGTTTGCGGTACTGCCGGAAACTTCTTCCAAAGTATCTATTGCTTTTTGAATAGTTACGTCGTCAATCTTACCGCTTGCCGCAGCAAAAGTTTTTGGAGCCAGCCATTTGTTTTGGCTTCTGTCAAGTCCGTAAAGTTGCGCGCTGTTGCCGAAGATTGCGCCAAGACCTGTAAGTTCGTTGTTATAACTGCCTTGCACCGTCAAAATATTGCCGGCGGTTACCGTACCCGAAGCAATGGCGTTGCCGGAAATCGTAACGGTTTTTTCTTCTCTGTCTATCGTCAAAATTCTTCTGGCATTTATGCCCGTAGAACCGCCGTTTGCCGTAAGCACGTCTATAACCATACCCTCCATAAGGTTGGTAACTTCGTCTACGGTTATTTCGCTGCCGTCAACCGCCGCAACCGTTGTAAGTTTGCCGCTGCCGTCGCCGTAAAGCATACGACCGAAGTTGAATTTGCTTGCTTTAAGCAAACCTTCCATCTCTGCGGAAAGCATATTTACAAACGCGCCTGAATTGTTTTGCGACGCCCTAATTGCCTTGTCGGAAATTTCTATCGTGCCGTAAAGGTTTTTAAGCGTTAGCACAAACTGCGCGTAATTGTTTTGTGCAGACGACGGCAAATCGCCGGTTTCTGTACCTGCGCCTATGCCGCCGTTTATCCCGAAAGGCGCAAGTTTTCTTATTTCTTTGCCCCATACGTCGCTTGAAGTTTGTTCTATCATAGCCAACAGTGGGTTGGCATTTGTATTAAGTTGGTCGGAAACCACGCCCAGATATAACGTTTTGAGGGCGTTTTCCGCACTTTGTAATGTAACCATTTTTTCTCCTTTGTCTTGTTTATATTTCAGCACCCCGACTGCACGCAGTCGGGTTATTTAACAACCTATTTTGTTGCAAGCAGGCTGTTTGGCAACTCTTTTATATGCAAAAAGAGTTACTTACCAAAAAATTTTTCCGCAAGCCTTGACGCTTCTTTAATCGTCTTTGGCTTTTTAGGCGGAGTAAGCGAAATTGCACCCGCCATACTGTTTATGGTGCGCGGCAACTCGCTTTTAGACAGAAAATCTATATAGCGCTGCAAAATTTCTCTCGTGATATCTCCGTTTTGCAAAATATGACGCTCTACAAAATCTCTGTCGGACAAAATTTGTTGCGGATTAAACTTGCCGTTCGATTGCTCGGGGTTGTCAACGGTCGCGTCTTCCGCATTTTTCGTCGGGACTTCATGCATAAGGTTATCCGACGGCGTTTCCTGCGGTGAAGTTTCTTCATTGTCGCAAGGCAGCGTTTTTTCGTCGCAGGACTGCAATTCGTTATCGTCAAATAATGAGTTGCCGTCCTGCGACAATCTTTCCAACTGTTTTAATTTTTGGCTTTTTTTGGTAAACTCTTTTTCCAAATTTTCATACGCGGTCAAAAGCGCGGCGGCGTCTGCAAATTTGCCGTATTTTTTTGTATTTTCTTCTGTGATAATTTCTCTGTTATTCACTTGCTTTCTCCTTCAATTTGCTTTTGTGTTTTGCGATATGCGCAAGAACTCTGTCGGTTTGTTCTTTGTTGAGTTTTTTGCCTTCGTCTGTCAGCAAAAACCTAATATGCTCGTCCAAATGCAACTCGTCATCGTCTATCTCGATAGGTTCCGATGCGCGGTCAAGCAAAATCAAGTTTTCTTCTTCCGCTCTGTTGCGGTGCAAAGTCGACAGCGGTTGAGCGTCCGCCCAATTTGAAAAACCCGCAAGTTTCAAAATCTGCAACTTTATACTTTCGGACAGTTTGCCGTCTTTGTCGTAAAACACTCCGCGTGAAAGCAAGTCGAACATCATACTGCGTTTTTCGCTTACGGTATCGTTTACTTCGTTTTGTGTATCCAAAATCACCTTGTCGCTTACCACGTCGTCGGCGGTAAAATAAAAGGACTTTACGCTTTTGTCGTCGTCCACTATTTTTGCAAACCTAGGCGTCAACGCAAACTGACGGAATAGTCGCAAAATCATCTGCGCCGTTTCTTTAACGGCGTTTCTTATTTCTCCCGAAGTTGCGGCAAGCCTTGCGTCGTCTTGATTGATGAGCAAATTCAACGCTACGCCGCTGGTTACGTTTGTAGGTGTTGCAGAGTTTCGACTTAGTTCGCTCGTGCCGGAAATTACCATGAATTCGTTTATCAGCCGTTCTTCTTCCGCCAAAAAGTCTGACGGAATGGACCCGCAATCCATAATTTTAGGCGCCTCGCTGCCTTGTCTGTAAATAAGCACCTTGCCGGGGGACAAGCCCTCTTCGCTTAAATTGTCCACGTCTACAGAGCCGTCTTCCACCGTCAGCACACCGGTTGCAATTCTGTTTAGAAACTCGTGCTTGCGGTTTTTTACGGCATTGTACGACCGCTGTATAGGTATAAGCCTTTCTATAATGCTCGTTCCCCAAAAGCAGCCCGCCGCCGTCTGCGACTGCTGCCGCACAAACGGAAAACCCCTTTCGCCGTTTTCTCTGTTAATGTAAGGCAAATCGCCGCAATACAACAATTTGTCGCCTGCTACGATAACAAGCCTTCCGTTCGGATATTTTACGCTAGGTCTTTCGTACTTTTCTATAACCATTACCTGCCCGTGCTTGCACTGCGACACGACGTTCGGCACCGTCGTATTGTAACCGTATCCGCCTATATTTGCACCGTCCAATGCAAATATGCGCAAATCCTTGCCCTTGACTTCCGCACCCCAAACGTCTTTTACTTCTTGTACGGAGTAGGCTTTGGCGTGAATTATCGACTCGCATTCGTCAACCGTCGAAGTAACGTTGCTGTCGGGATAAATTTCAAACGGCGGACAAACCGACACGTCGATATCCCCTTCAAACACGCTTTTGCCGTCTGCCGAAACGCCCAACTTTTTGCCTTTTGCGCCGTCCCACGTTATTTTGTAAAACGCAGTGCCGCAGGTTTCGCTCCACGCAGTGGCTTGCGAAATTTTTTGCGGAAGGTTTACGCTTTCTTCCGTAGCCGTCAAAATTTTGTCCGATACCTGCGCCGCTTTAATGTCATCCTCGTTGCTTGATGACGGCATAACCGTCATTTTAGGGCGAATGCGCTCCAACTTGGCGATGCGCGTTTCCATAATAGGCGCAATGTGATTGTATGCTTCTCTCTCCTGCCAATAAAAATATTTTTCGTCTTGCTCTATCTCGCCCTTTCCCGATACGTTGCAAAATTGATTGCCCATAAGAAAGTTCATATTAAGCTGCCAGACAAGTTCGTACGGTCGTCGCATTTCACGCCGCGCCGCAAAATCTTCGTTTACTTCTCTGACAAGTTCTTCGTAAAATTTATCTGTCAATTATTTCTCCTTTTTCTTTCTGCCGACTAGCAGCAAGGTTATTTATATTTTTTCTTCAACGGCAAAACCCGTTACTTTTCCTTTTTCTTCTTTTTGCCGTTTAACAAGCCCGTCAGTTTTTGTCTTTCGGCAAAAAGTTCTTCGTCGTCCATTGCGGAAAAATCAAAAGGTTGTTCTCCCGTGATTTCGCACAAAAGTTTTACCGCCGTCAAATCGGGCAGTACTTGTTTGGTTGTTATTTTGCGTTTTACTATTTTCATTTCGCCGCTGTCTTTGTCGGGCAAAAATTCGTCTACGCATTCTTCCGTCAAATAACCTATCGCCTTTTTCACCAAGGCTTCTTTCAACGATTTTTTTATGCTCATACGCCAAACCTTGCCTTGCGCATAAGTTTTTCTTTGTCGCGCTGTATCAAAGTTTTGTCGGCAACTTGTCTGCTTGCTTCGGGTCTTGATGAAATATAATATCTCAACTCGTCCATACTGTGGTCGTCAATTTTTTTCGGGCAGTCGTTTTCTCCCCACCAATAGGACTTGATTTCTCTAATCATATTGACGCAGTTTGCAAATATAAAGAGTTTTGGTCTTTTGTCCGCAGACATCAAATAACCTTTAACTCTGTTAATGCCTGCAAACACGTCTTTGTCTACCTTCGTGTTTACGGCAATGCCGTTTTCGAAAAACAGTTCCGCCACGCTTTTGCTGCTTGCAAGCGTTCTTTGATTTGCCGCAGAGTCGATTAGCGTGGCGTATCTGCCGAAAGAATCCGTATGCCAGTTTAACCGTCTGCATATCTTTTTTATTTCTTCCGAATGCCAATAAACGTCCTTGCCCTTTGCATAATGCTCGGCAACTACGTAAACGTTGCCGTCGTAGTCCACTGCATACCAATGACAACTTAACGGATTGTTAAGCCCGGGGTCTATCGATAACGTATCCTGCCACTCAAACGGTATATCAAACGGCTCTATAATATGCACCGACGGGTCAAACTCGGGATACACCAGACCGACGCTTGCGTTAAATCTGCCGTATTTTCTGCTGTTTAAGCCTTCTTCCGACAGACTTTGGGCCATAAGCCGAGTTTCCGTCTTGTCTAAATACGGGTTGTCGTCCCACTCCATAAAGGTGCACCATACGTCCGAAGAATTATATTTGTTTAAGTAAATTTCGTCGTAGACGAAAGTCAGCCCTTTAAGCGGCGTCATAGTGCCGAATATCTCGCCTTTGCGGTCCAACACGCGCATTTTGCATTCGTCGTAAATATCTTTTGGAGGTTCTTCGTCAAACCACACGAAGTCCAAACTTGCGCCCTGAAATTTTTCCCGTCCTGCTTCGCAACTCTTAAAGCCGATTTTGCTTAAACCGCCGTAAACGTTTTTTATCGCTATGTAATCTATAACGCCGTACTCGGGACTGCTTTTTTTGCCGTAAAGCATTGCTATTTCTTCAATCCAAGTCGGGTCTAAATATGAGAGTATTTTTTGCTGCGCTACGTCCCTTTGCACCTGTGTGGAAAGCGACACCACCCAGCAACTGACGTCCTTTTTGTTTGCTCTGTAAGGGTGATTTCCCCTTGCAAGCCACACCGTTTCCACCGCGCCGCACTCTGTTTTGCCGCTTCTGTTTCCGCCGAAAACCCACCTGTTGCGCTTTTGGCATTTGTGAAACTCCATTTGTTTTAAGTGGATTTTGTCTTTGTTATAGTTGTTTATCTTCAAACCTTTTCGGCGTTCTATCTCACTTTCCACCGCTGCAAGTCTTTGAGAAATTTCTTTCATTTTGTTTTCCCCACACTTTGTTGTTTTTCTACATTTCTTGCTATAAAGCGAATATCTTTTCTTTTTATACTTGGCTGCACGAGGTGAAAATGCCATGAAAAAAATAATTACCGTTTTTTGTTTTGTTTCTATTTTATTTGTATTTTTGTTTATACCTGCAAACGGCGTAAGTGCGGAAACGGGCAGTTGGTACAGAGTGGAAAACGACGGCGTCGTGTTTTACAAACAGCCGATTGACTCCGACAGTCAAAAACTGTTTCTGTTGGAAAAGTCATATTATCTGTTTGCCGCAAGCGCCACAAACGACTTTTTGTACGTTCAGCTTTTTGACAATTACGGCGGTTTTGCCAAGATAAACGGCTATGTAAAAGCAAGCCAAGTTAAACCTTGCACCGAAGCGCCTATAACGCCCTATTACCCTACGGAAACGCTTACGGTAAATCAATCAAACGCGTTGCTTAAAGGCGAACCCAGCATAACAAGCACCGATATAGCCGTAGCGTTGTCAGGTCAAAGCGTATGCTATTACGGCACGGCTTGGCAAAATCCCGATTGGTATTACGTAAAATATCAGACGGATTTCGGCTACGTGCAAAAAAGACAACTGTCAACTTTGCTTATAGCATTGCACCCTACGCCTATCGTAGTGCCCGAGCCGGAACAGCCCGACGGCAACGAGCCTGCGCCGGATACCCCTACGGAAGACCCCGCCGCGTCTTCCCCTTGGGAATGGATTTTGATTTTGCTAATCTGCATACCTGCGGTAATAATAGTTTTGCTGCTGTTTATGCCGCAAAAAAAGCAAAAGGTAAAAAAGTTTACTCCGCCTAAACCGAAATATATGACGGAAAGCGACGTATTCGACGACCTTGATTTGCTTTAAGTATTTTGCAAAACAACGCATTAAAGTCATTTTATCTATTATCAAACAAACTTCTTTGCGCCGTTTTGCAAAGTCCGACGGCTAACTTTCGCTTTCGGGATTGTTTTCTTCCAGTTTAGCGTAAACTGTTTTAAGCCAATTTTGGTCGAAATAATCTTGTTTGAAAGTTTTGTCGTCAACGCCCCGCAGCAAACACTCTTTGGCAAAACTTGTTTCCGCCCTGTCGAGTTTGCGATAATAAGTTCTCGTGCTTACGTTAAGTTTTTTTGCCATCGTCTGACGGTTTAGCCTTGCAATATATTTGTCGCAAAGCAAATCGCGCGTTTCCTTATCAAGACAAGCAAAAACTTCGTCGGCAAGCAACTTTAAGTTTATCAACTTGTTTTTCTTGTTGATAAGCCCGACAATATCTTCTATCTGCTTTTCGGTATTACAAAAACCGCAACCGCTTGAAGAATGCGTAGCAAGCGCCCTGCGGTAAACCAGTCTGTCTATTTGGCTGACCGTCTTGGCAAGCGAACCGTAAACAACGAGAATTGTTTTTGCAAAAGTTTTATTCATAGTTTCTCCTTAAAAAATTGCCGTTCAAAACAACCGTCAACGGGGCAAAGACGCTTGTCTTGCTTTTTCGCACTGCTATTATAAAATTGCGCAAGCGCAAAAATCAATATTGTGTGCCACTTTTTTCGAACATATGTTCGAATTTTGTATTATAAGAATAGCACAATACTATGACAACTGTATGTCAGGTTTCAAAAAAATATAAAAATAATTAAATTTTCAAAAATAAAGTTTTTCGCCTACAAAACCGTATTCGATACTAACCGCTTTCGCAAAAATGCGTCTTTAACAAATTTCAGCGCTATTCAAAGTCGCAAATAACGACAAATTTCGTCAAATAATTGCAATCTATTTACTAAAAATAAAAAATTTGCTACAATTTCGTTATGAAAAAATTTGCGGCAGTCATTTGCGCGCTGTGCATTGCTTATTTAAGCATAGGCGCGTCCATAAATGCAGTAGACCTTGCGGAAAACACACACTTGCAAAATCCTGTAAGCGTATGCTATGACGGCGTAAGCGTTTACGTTGCAGACAGCAACGACGACAGCGGTTTTGTATACGTATTTTCACCAGACGGATTAAATTCCGTAAACTTCGATGCAGCAATAATAAAAATACGAGTATCCGAAGGCAAACTTTATGCAATGTCAAAAGATATAATGTCTATATACGACTTGCAGCAAGAAACCTTCCTGAATATACCCGCAACGGAAATTAAAGATTTTGAAATTGACGAAAACAAACTTTATGCACTCTTCCCCGACTGCATAAGAGAAATTACCGTTGCAAACTTGCAAACTGCCGACCTTAACGAACAGGGACGCAAAACCACCGTAAACTCGGACACAAGCAAAATTGCGATAGACGGCGAAGATATATACTATCTTACGGAAAACGAAATAACGCTTTTGGAAGGCAGATATACTCACGATTTAGGCATATATTTGGGCAATGAAAAGGCAACGGACATTACCTTCGGTTGCCATATGCTGTTTAAGTTTAACGGCAACGCCTTGGAATTCGGCACTGCGCAAAGAACCGACGACGAAACGGTAAATTACAACAAACTCGGCGGAAAAGAATTTGACTTTGCAGTTGCGGACGTCTTTGCCTATGGCGAAAAAGTATACGCAATAAACGCCGACAAATTGACGGTAATTTCTTACGACCTGATTGACAACGAAATAATCGCCGACGGCACAGTTTACGGCAGCAACGTAAAAGACTACTCAACGGCGTACGGCCCTATCGACGGATTTGAAAAAATAGAAATTTGCAAGACCACTGAAAAAACTTTTTTGTATGCGGCGGCAAACGGCAACGATATGCAGCAATGGTACGGCTATTTGGAAAAAGATACGTTGGTAATGAAGTTGAATTCTTGCGACGGTTTTGCATACATATTATATCGCAATGCCGACGGAATTGACGGCTTCGGTTTTATTGACCAAAACGATTTGATTAAAGTTCCGCACTCTGCGGCACATCAAATCAAAGTTACCATAACTTCAAACGAAAATATTTTTTCTCTGCCGCTTTATAAAGACGAAATGAAAATAAAAAACGAAAACGGCGAAGAAATAAAACTTGCCAATACTCAGGAAATAACCGTTCTTGCGGAAATCAACGAGTTTGACGGCGGAATTTGGGTATTTGCGGAAGTCGACGGCATACGCGGTTTTATGCTTAAAGACAGGTTGAAAAATCCGCCGGTCGTCTACCCTACTTATGAAGTTTTCGTTGCCAACCCCGCAATAGGAAACAGTCTTGTTGTTTATAAAGACGTCAGCTTAAACGAAGAAATTGCAAAGTTAAAAAGCGGAGAACAAATAAAGGTATTTGAAACTTACGGCAATCTTTCAAAAATTTTGATAGAAATAGACGGGCAAAACGTTTACGGGTGGGTAGAAAGCAGTTTTCTTATAAGAGAAGGCGGTTTGACGGACACGGTTGCCTTCGGACTTGCAATCGGCATAATAATACTTTTGACAGCAGGCTTTGTAGTTGTTTGGAAGATTGTAAAAAACAAGAAATAAACATAATAAAAAATTAACAGACAAAATAACCCAACGGCAGGTCTAATTTCGACCTGCCGTTGGGTTTTATAAATTGCCGTATTGCAATTTTTGCGAACTATAATTCGATATATGAAATAATGTTTTTTGCCAAACAACTTGCTAAATTATCTCATTTCGAAATTGTCGTCTGACACCATATCTTGCCTTTCAAAATATAATCTTGAATATCTTATTTACTAAATTATATTGCAAAACTCGTTTCGAAATCATCATCGGAAACTATATCTTGCCTTTCAAGACATTATTGTGTAAATGCAATTTACCAGATTAAATAGCAAAACTTGTTTCAAAGTCGTCGTCGGAAACGATGTCTTGGTTTTCCAGCAAATCGGCAACTTTTTGCCCAACCATAATTCTGCTTACGGAAACTTCAAATGCAGTTTTTGTTACAACTTCCGTCTCGGAAATTTTCTTTTGATATTCTCTGCTTTGAATTCTGCCGAATACCGCTACTTGCTCGCCCACCGTAAGATACTTTACGAAACGGGCGTTTCTGCCCCAAGCAATGCAAGGTATGTAATCGCTTTTGTTGTATGCTCTGTTTACCGCAACCAGCATATCGCAAATTTCTCTGTTGAAAGGCGTAGTGCGATATATCGTCGGTTTGCAGATAAAGCCGATAAGTTCTATCGAATTTGGGTTAATTTCCTCGTCATAGTCCAAAATTTCACGAACGAAAACGGTAAGCATAAGTTTGCTTTTGCCGTCTATTATCTTGTTGTAACTTCTGAACTGCCCCGACAGTGAAATTTTATCGCCTGCTTTGAGCGACCTTTCGGTAATGAGTCTTTCGCTTACCGTAAGCGGCAAGACGTCCACCTGCTCTGAAAGTCTCTTTACAGCGAAATTCATTTCATAAAAATCTTCGCCGAACATTTCGTGCGAATACACCGGTTCGGAAATGATTTCTCCCGTCAAAAAAACCTTGTTTGTTGTGTTTGCGTTTGTCATAATTCCTCCTTATTGTACGTCCTTTTTATGTTGTACGCCGTTGTTGTCAACGTAATAGTCATTGTGATAAACCACTTCGCCAACCGGCGCAAAAGTAAACCCTTTTAGTTTCAGCGTTTCTATAACCAAAGGCAATGCCTCCAAAATATTGTCGCTGTTGTTGTGAAACAGTACTATAGAACCGCCTTTTGCTTTTGTAACCACTCTTTCGTGAATTTGCGCGGCGGAAATTCCCTTCCAATCCAAAGAATCAACATCCCATTGAATAGGTACAATGTTCATTTCTTCGCAAACGGACACAAGCGTGTTGTTGTAATCGCCGAACGGCGGACGGAATACTTCAACCGTTTTGCCGTTTATAGCGGAAATTTTTTGCGACGACAACTCCAATTCGCCCTTCATTTTTTCCGCGGTGAGTTGCGGCATATGCGGATGGGTTTCGCTGTGAGTGCCTATCTCATGCCCTCTTGCATCTATTTCAGCAACCATTTCGGGAAAGTTGTCTACCCAAAAACCCACCAAAAAGAAAGTTGCCTTTATGCCGTAGTCGTCCAAAATATCCAAAATTCCTTTTGTCTTATCAGCGCCCCACGCTGCGTCAAAGGTAAGACTTACAACCTTTTCCTGAGTGTCTACCGAGTAAACGGGAATTTTTCTTGCAGTGGCGCTCGCTTGAGTTGCGGCATAATTTAATGAAAATACCACGGCAACCAAAAACGTAAGACTAATGCAGCCTGCTAAAATTTTAAGTAAGGTGTTTTTTTTGACGACCGCTATCTTCATTGTTCCTCTCGATTATAAAAAAAATTTTTTGTAATTATTTTTACCGTTTTATCGTTTTACTACTTTTTTTGACGAAAACATATTTGTTTACGACAAGCAGCGCGCTAAACTCAGCGCAGT
>CAJUCX010000004.1:46229-120010 GCA_910585195.1 uncultured Christensenellaceae bacterium
TTTTGTCAAATTGCTTTTTGCTTACCGATTTTTATCGATTTGCGCTGTCGCAAACATATTTGTTTACGACAAACAGCGCGCTAAACTCAGCGCAGTTTTTGTCAAATTGCTTTTTGCTTACCGATTTTTATCGATTTGCGCTGTCGCAAACTATTTGTTTACGACAAACAGCGCGCTAAACTAGGCGCAGTTTTTGTCAAATTGCCTTTTGTTTACCGATTTTTATCGATTTGTACTGTCATAAACTATTTGTTTTGAAAACGCTGATAAATAACATATACAAGTTTTTATAAAGCATTTGTAAAATTATCGATACTTTCGCGCAAATTTTTTGCCGTACAATTTCGGCAAAAACCGCCATTGCAATTCAAAATATCCGATACTTAACACATTTTATTCAATAGTACGGACGAGTATGCCCAAAAAAGTAAAACCGTCAAAATAAGAAATTTTTTTGCAAAAAAAGAACGACCTAAAAAGTCGTTCTTCAATAAAATTTATTTAATTTGCTCAAAAAGTATTTGCATAAAAGTTTATTGCTCTTTTCGCTTGTCTGTCGCAAAAAAATTTGTCAACAACGTCGGCAATATTTTTATTCAAAAACCTGCGGTGAAATTATGCACTTTACTACGCCATCAAGATTTGCTCCTTTCTTTCTCGATTTAGGCGGTTTGCCCTTTCCGATACGGCTGTCTATTGACATTTCGTCTGTGTCAACGGTAAACACCTCTCCTTCGCCGAAGCAAGCCACAAAGTAAGGTTCCGTTACGTAGTCTGCAAACAAAATTTGTTTGCCGCACGCGCCGTTGAAGTCAATCAATTTCACGCCCTTGCGGTATCTTGCCATAACTTCCACTTCACTCATAATTACGCGTTTCATAAAGCATTTGTCGGTTATTACAACCGCTTCGCCGTGATCAAATACTTGCGTTGCGCAAATTATTTCGTCATTATCCGCAATCAACATACCTTTTACGCCGCCGGAAATTCTGCCCTGCTGAGGAATGTCCTCTTTGGTAAAGTTGAGCACCATACCCTTGCGCGTAACAAACATAATACTGCTATTTGGCAAGTCGTTTTGAATTGTAAGTATTTCATCGCCGTCTTTAAGTTTCATTGCTTGGAAGTTCCTTTTCAACAGACCGTATTCTTCCCACGACGTGCGCTTAACCATACCTTGTTTTGTAAAGAAATACAAATCGTTTTTAGGCATTTGACCGTCTTTTATAGGTTGAATATATACTATTTTTTCTTTTTCCGCTTCCTTGCCGAAAAGTTCTTTTAAGGTAGAGCCCTTTTCTCTCCAACGGCACTCAGGTATATCGAAGCCGTCAATCTTATAACAGTTGCCTTGCGCAGTAAATATATGCAGCATTTCTCCCGTGCAACTCTCTACCAAACTTACGTGCGCGTCTGCGCCGTTCAATTTTTCCACACTGTTTTTGTTAGACATTGAAACGTGCTTCAACGGCATACGCTTTAAGCAGCCGGCAGAAGTAAGTCCTATTGCAAAATCTTCCTGCGGTTTTTCGTCGCTTTGAGTTTCTATTACTATATCGTTTGCCGTCTTTAATATATTTGACTTTCTTAAAGTTTTGAAGTTGCGTTTGATTTGCGACATCTCTGCTTTAATGACTTCCATCTGCAATTTTTTATCGCCCAAAATTTCCGTCAGACGTTTAATCAACGCGTGCAGCTCTTTAAGTTCTTGCTCCAACTTTTCGATTTCAAGCCGCGTAAGTCTGCTAAGTCTCAAATCTAATATAGCCTGTGCCTGAGCTTCGCTCAAATCGAATCTTTCTCTCAAATTATGGCGTGCTTCCGTAGTGGAGCCTGATTTTTTAATGATGCGCACAACTTCGTCTATGTTTTTGACGGCAACTACCAAACCTTCCAAAATGTGCGCTCTTTCTTTGGCATTTTGCAGTTCGTATTTGGTGCGGGCGATTATTACCCCGCGTTGATAATCTGTATAATACGCGATTATATCAAGCAAACCCATAAGTTGCGGTTTGCCATCTGCAATGGCAACCATATTTATACCAAATGTCGTGCGCAAATCGGTATACTTCAACAGCACTTGCAAAATTTTGTCTACGTCGAAGTCCTTTTTTATTTTGATTACCGCACGCATACCTTCCTTATCCGACTCGTCGACAATTTCCGCTATGCCCGAAAGCAACTCTTTTTTGTCCTCCCTTACCGCAAGAATTTTTTGCAGTAAAGCCGCTTTGTTTACCTGATAAGGCAACTCGGTAATAACGATGTTTTTCTTATCGTTTTGAGTTTCTATGTGTATTTTTGCCTGCAAAGTTATTTTGCCTTTGCCGGTGAGATATGCGTTTGTAAGTTCTTCCCCGGCAATTACGTATCCGCCGGTAGGAAAGTCAGGTCCCTTGATGATTTTCATCATTTCGGACAGTTTAATTTTTCTGTTGTCGATATAAGCGATTACGCCGTCGATAACTTCGCAAATGTTGTGCGGCGGAATGTTTGTGGCAAGACCGACCGCAATACCGGAAGAACCGTTTACCAAAAGGTTAGGATATTTGCCAGGCAGCATCTCGGGTTCTTTCAATCTGTCGTCGTAGTTTCTCGCCCAACGCACGGTGTTTTTGTCTATATCGCGCAAAAGTTCCAACGCAAGCGGAGTCATTCGCGCCTCCGTATACCTCATTGCGGCGGCGCTGTCGCCGTCTATCGAGCCGAAGTTTCCTTGACCGTCAACCAGCGGCATACGCATATTGTAGTTTTGCGCAAGACGCACCATTGCGTCGTATACGGAAGTATCGCCGTGAGGATGGTATTTTGCCAAACAGTCGCCTACTACCGCGGCGGACTTTCTGTACGGTTTGTCCGGCGTTAAACCCATTTCGTACATTGTATATAAAATTCTGCGCTGAACGGGTTTAAGTCCGTCTTCCACGCGAGGAATTGCTCTGTCTAAAATTACGTATTCGGCATATGGCAGCATAGAGTCGTGCATTATGTCCGCCATCGATTTGGTAACCAACATCGTGCCGTCCGCAAGTTTAATTTCACCGGTTACCTCGTTTATCTCTTGATTTTCATCTTCGTTCAAATCTTGATTGTTAATCATTTCGTCCATAGTTTACGCTCCGTATTTGTCAAGTATCTTGTCGTCATCTTTGTTGAAGTTTGCCCATTCGGTAATGTACGACCGTCTCAGTTCCGCACTGTCGCCCATAAGAATGGTCAGCATTCTTTCCGCATTTGCGGCGTCCTCCAAAGTTACGCGCATAAGCTTTCTGCCCTTAGGGTCCATTGTGGTATCCCACAACTGCGTAGGATTCATTTCGCCCAACCCTTTGTATCTCTGCAAAGTTGCACCTCTGCCTACAGCCGCCATACACTCTTGCAGTGCCGCGTCGTCGTAAGCATATTTTATCATTTCTTTTTTGAAAACTTTATACAACGGCGGCATACCTATATATACGTGCCCTTCCGTTATAAGTTCTTTCATATATCTAAAGAAGAACGTCAAAAGAATAGCCCTTATATGCGCACCGTCTTGGTCGGCGTCGGCAAGAATAATTATCTTGTCGTATTTTAAGGAAGTAATATCGAAGTCCTCTCCTATGCCTGTGCCCAAAGCCGCTATAATAGCACGGTACTCGTCGTTGGCAAGCACTTGGTCGAGGCGCTTTCTCTCTGCGTTAAGCGGCTTGCCTTTAAGCGGCAAAATACCCTGAAACTTCCTGTCCCTTGCCTGTTTTGCACTGCCGCCGGCTGAGTCGCCTTCTACTATAAACAGTTCGTTGCGCTTATAGTCTTTGCCTGTGCAGCTTGAAAGTTTGCCTACGAGCGTTGCGTTGTCTATGCTGTTTTTCTTTCTTGCCTCGTCTTTTGCGCGTCTGGACGCTTCTCTTACTTTTCTTGCACACTGCGCTTTTTTAAGAATAACGTCCAAAACTTTGTCTTTGTCGTTTTTTATAAAATTGTCGAAACACTCGGACAAAATACTTTCCACCGCAGGTCGTGCTTCGGGGTTGCCGAGTTTGGTTTTAGTCTGACCTTCAAACTGTACGTTTGCCATTTTTATGCTTAAAACAAGCGTCAAACCTTCGCGGAAATCCTCGCCCAAAAAATTGTCTTCCTTTTCCTTCAAAAAGTTTATCTTTCTTGCATAATCGTTTAAGGACTTTGTAAACGCCGTTTTAAGTCCCGTTTCGTGCATACCGCCTTCCGGCGTAGGTATGTTGTTTACGTAAGAACATATATTTTCGCTGTAAGTTTCGCTGTATTGAAAACTGCACTGCAACTGCAAAACGTCGTTTTTGCCTTCAAAGTGAACAGGTTTTGCGTGTGCGATAGGTTTGCACTCGTTGAGATACGATACAAAGTCGTCAAGACCGCCGTCGTACTTAAAGTAATGCACTTGCTGTTCTTCTTCCGAAGCCCTTTCGTTTATAAACTCAAACTCTATGCCCTTATTCAAAAAAGCAAGTTCCCTAAGTCTTTTGGTGATGGTTTCGGGATTAAACTCCGCCTTATCGAACACCGCTTTGTCAGGCAGGAAAGAAACTCTCGTGCCTGTTTTGCCGGGGTTGTCTTCTACGCTCTGCAAGTGATTTACCGGCACGCCGCTGGCGATTTTGTTTTTTGCTTCGTCAAAATAACTTTCAAATCGCATACTGTAAGTTTTTTCGTTTTGGTAAACGTCAACCGTCAGCCAAGAACTCAAAGCATTTGCAACCGATGCGCCTACGCCGTGCAAACCGCCCGAAAAAGAATAATTTTTGTTGTTGAATTTTCCGCCGGCGTGAAGCTGCGTAAACACGACTTCCACACCCGAAACTTTAAGACGCGGATGTATATCTACAGGTATACCTCTGCCGTTATCTTCTACCGAAGCGCTGCCGTCTTTGTGCAGTTCCACCCTAACTTTTGTTGCAAAACCGTTTGCCGCTTCGTCAACGGCGTTGTCTACGATTTCCCACAAAATATGGTGTAAGCCGCGCACGCCGGTTGAACCGATGTACATACCGGGGCGCATTCTTACGGCGTCAAGACCTTCAAGTATCTCTATGGCAGAAGCCTTATATTCATTAGTAGTATCTGGCATTATCTGTAATGTCCTCCCTTTACTAAAAATTATACCATACGCATATAATTTTGACAATACATATTTATACACAATTTCAACCTTTTTTACACTCAAATTTATTCAAATATACAAATAATGAATAAATATAAATACATTATATTTTTATGCATAGATTAAAATAGAATATACGCAAATGCTTTTCTAAAATTAAATATAACTCACAAATAAAAATCGGCAAGTACGTATAAAAAAACATTCTTATATGATAAATTAAAATCATTATAAACTTATAAATGCAGCCGTTGTGCAACAAAACTAAAATCGGTAACAAAAAAACCAAAACACCGCGTTTTGCGGAGTTTTGGTTTAGAAATTAAAAATTGAAAACTGTATTAAATCTGTGCAATTATTCTGTCGAAGTATTCCAACACGTCTTTTGCCACTTCGTCTTTGTTGGACTCGAAAAGCATTTCGTGTCTGCCTCCTTCGTAAAGTTTTACCGACAAGTCTTTTACGCCTATTTTTTTGTAATAGCTGTAAAGTTTATTGATGCCCTTTCCGCACTTGCCGACGTGGTCATTGTCTCCTGCGTAAATGTAAATAGGAATATCTTTATTTATATCCGCGGCGTACTGTTTTGTATAAAGACCTTTTACGCCCTTCATAAACCACTTGTAAAAGTTTGTCGAGCAAATAAATCCGCAGCGCGGGTCTTTTTGATATTTTTCAAATTCTTCCGCATTGGAAGTCAGCCAACTTCCGTTGCCGTTCATTTTGTTTTGATAACTGCCGAAAGTCAGTTTTGCCATAAGTTTTGCTCTGACGAAATCACCGTGGCGGCGATACATCCAGTTGGAGAGAAATCTGCCGAAAGATATATCCGCACCTTTGATATAATTAGAACCGCTTAAAGCAAACGCGACGGCGTGTTTGTTGTAAGCCATGTACATTTGCGTGAGGAAGGAGCCGTAACTGTGCCCGTGCACAATTATAGGCAAATTTGGATGTCTGATTTTGATATACTCGGTCAGACGCAGTTGGTCCTCTATATCGTTGCTCCACATATCGCCTTCATCCCAACCCAAATGTTCCATATCGACGTTGAGACCGTGTCCGCGATGGTCCGTGCCGTAAACTACGTAACCGTTTCTGTTCAAAAACTTGGCAAAATTTTGGTATCTGCCCATATGTTCTGCCATACCGTGCACCAACTGCACTACGCCTTTGGCTTGGTCGAGACTTACGTCGTCCCATACGTACATTTTTACCGCTTTATCTTCACTGACTTTGAAATCTATAATCTTCATAATATATAATTTTCTCCCTAAAATAAGCGCATTATGCGTTTTGTAGCTTAAATTTACTTGCCGCACAAGCCTGATAATACATATATAGCCCGTTGCAAAAAATAAATTGTTTTGTCAAGCGTAACAACCGTCGGCAAATATATGCTTAAAATAATATATAGGCATTTCAATAAAAGCAACCGTGCTTTTGTCCCAAAAAACATTGCAAAACTGCAATGATAATGCATACACGGTTTTATTATATCAAAAAAATTAGACATGTCAATAAGGTATTTTTAATTAACCGAAAAGATATAATTAAATTATATGAAAAATATAGTATTTACCGGCGGCGGAACGGCCGGACACGTAATGCCTAACGTCGCGCTTATGCAAGAACTATCGTCAAAATTCAACTGCTTTTATATAGGCACCGACGGAATGGAACAAAAAATCATCACCGAAAATTTCGGCGACGATTGTTTCAAAACCATAAAAGCGCAAAAATTACAAAGAAAATTGACGCTTAAAAATCTCGCATTGCCTTTCCGTCTTATGGCAAGCGTAAGACAATGCAAAAAACTGCTTAAAGAAATTAAACCGTCGTTGGTGTTTGCAAAAGGCGGTTACGTATCGTTCCCCGTCGTATACGCGGCAAAAAAACTTAATATCCCCGTATTTATACACGAAAGCGATTACTCTTTGGGCTTGGCAAACAAAATAGCAAAGAGATATTGCACCAAAATTTTCACTACCTTTGCCGATACGGCGGAAAATTGCAAAAAAGCCGAATACTCAGGCAGCCCCATAAGACAAAGCATTTACGCGGCGGACAAAAAACTCGGGCTGGAAACTATGGGCTTTGACGGCAAGCGAAAAATCATAACCGTGGTTGGCGGAAGTTTAGGCGCAAAAAGACTTAATGAAATCGTATTTGCAGCCCTTGATGATTTACTGAAAGATTTTGACGTGTTTTTAATAGCTGGCAAAGGCAAAAAACTCAACATAAAGGCAAACGGCTTTGCTCAGACGGAATTTGTAAATAACGTCTTTGACGTATTTGCCGCAAGCGACTTGATAATTTCGCGCGCGGGCAGCAACACTATTTGCGAAATCGCGGCAATGCGCCGCCCTATGCTGTTGGTGCCTCTTGCACAAGCAACCCGTGGCGAACAAGGTCAAAACGCAAAATACTTCTTTCAGCGCGGGTGTTGCATATCAGCCGAAGAAGATACTTTGACGACGGAAACCTTTTGCAGAAAAATCAGGCACTCGATAGACAACGCCGATTATATGAAACAAAATCAAAAACGATTGAAAATTGACGGAACAAAAATGATAATTAAAGAAATAGAACAAATTACAGGCGTAAATAAAAGTTAATTACGACGGCCGACTTAAAATTAAGTCGGCACAATTTTTTTGTAAATAATAACTAAATATTAAACAATCAAATTATGCTATTTTTTGTTAAGTAAGTCTTTGACAAACCAACAAACAAATAATGCTATACAAAGCAATGCAAACATTCAAGTACCCTCACTTTTTTTTGACGCATTCCGAAAGAACCCAAAACAAAAATACCCCTATGCAAAGTATGCCAAACCCCATAACCACCTCCTAAATAGAAAATGTCTTACACAAAATTTAGTTTTACAATATGCAAAACATTAAATTATGCCATTTACATTTTGTAAACTTTGTAAAAGTTTCCGTCAATATTTCACTCAAAATCCGCAATCTTGCAAAAACTCATCGAAGTACCGCAAATCTCTATAATAGTCCGCATCTTTAATGCCGTCGGAAGATAAAACATTTACGCAATTATTTTTGCCGTAATACTCGATGTTTGCATTTACTTTATAAATTTTGTTTGAAGTTCCCCTTATGCAATCAAAACTTTGCTCCGCAAAAATATTGTCGCTGCGTCCTGTCAAAATACGGTCGTTACATAAATTAGCAGCACTGTCATCACTCATTGAAAAAATGCGGCTGCCTTGTACCGTGAATATAGGCATTTCTCTCTTTGTCCGGTTTTGAAACAACTTTCTTGCAATTTCCGCAAGATTGTATCTTTTGCGTTTAATCATAATTTTTCTCCTTTGCAGTTACATTGTAACAAACTAAACTTGACAACAGTATGTCAGTATTGTTAAAATAATTTTATGAAAAACGATATTTTATACGGAATTATGCTGACGCTTTTGGTAAACAAAAAAAGCACGGCAAAAGAACTTGCCGCAAAATACGAAATGAGCGTACGCACTATTTATCGCTATTTGGATACGTTAAACCAAGCGGGCGTGCCGATCGTTTCTTATGCAGGTACAAAAGGTGGCGTATCGATAGCAGACAACTTCAAACTAGACAAAACCTTTTTTACCAAGCAGGAATATGAACGCATTTTGACAAGTCTTGCAAGTTTCGACCAATTATCCGACGGCGACGGAAACAGACACATCATAGACAAATTCAAATCCATGTCGCAGTGCAATGAAATGCGTTACGTATTACAAAGCGACAAACTGTTTGTAAACGCGCCTGTTGCCGACAACATTAAACACAAACTGTCTGCCTTTCAGGAAGCGGTATATCAAAACAAAATTTGCAAAATCGTCTATCACTCGCGCAAAGGCGAAATAACGGAAAGAACAATTCTGCCCCATGCGTTTGCCTTTAACGACGGTCAGTGGTACGTTTATGCTTACTGCAACACGAGAGAAGATTTCAGACTATTCAAAATTTCGCGCGTATATACCGTCATTGTTACGGAAGAAACCTTTGCGCCTATGCCTCTGCCTGAAATAAAAACAGCGGAAGATACATTGTCTGATAAAATGGTAGAAATTTCTCTTACAGTGCAAGATAAATGCCGCCTCGACGTTGAAGAATGGCTCGGCATAGAAAGCGTAACAAAAAGCGGAGAAAATTACTTTGCGCAATCCAAACAAATATACAATGATGACTTGATTTCAAAACTGATGAGTTTCGGCGACGGAATACGCATACTTTCTCCTGCCGAAATTAAAGAAGATGTAAAACGCCGTTTGCAAAATGCATTGAAAGTTTTAGAGCAAGAATAAATTTTTGACTATTAACAAAATACGAATAGATATTGCAACAATTAAATATCTCTGCTATTTTGGCATTTATAAATTCAGATTAAGTGCGTTCATTGAAATAAAAAAGTTAACTCACACCGAAAGTTAAACACTTTCGGCGTGAGTTTTTATATAAAATAAAATCGAATATACCTATCTAAAAATTTATGCCATGCTATTAAGATTGCATTACTTTTTACCTGTTGTCTTTCCGCTAAGCACGTTAGATTTATATAAATGTGTCAATTCGTCCTTAATTTTTGCGGTTTTAATCGCTTCTTCGATTTGTATTTTCATAAGCATTTTGAAATCGAATCGGTCTTTCCACAAGTAAAACGCCATTGAGCCGGGTATTGTATTAAGTTCGTTTACGTAAACTTTGTCGGTCGCGTTGTCAAGCAAAAAGTCTATTCTTATCACGCCCTTGCAACCGAGCGCAATGTAGATTTCCTTTGCCATACGAGCAATATCGTCTTTTTGTTTGCACTCAAAAGGAAACTGTCTTTTTACGTCTGCCATACCCTTTGCGCCGGACATATATTTATCCTCAAACGACAAAAATTCGCTCCATGACATAGGTTTTTCCATAAGGCTGGTAAAGACGTTGCCGTCCTTGACAAAGGCGGAAATATTTACGTCGCAAAAATCCGTAAGAGCCTTTTCCGCAAGCACTCGACAATCGAATTCGAACCCGACCCTCAAAGCCTTTTCAAGTTCCTCTCTGTTTTTGCAAACGGAAATGCCTATGCTGGACCCTAAGTTTGACGGTTTTATTATTATAGGGTAGCCCAAAACTTCCGCACAATCGAGCGTTTCGTTCGGTTTGGTTTTGAAATTCATTTTATCCAAACAAACGCTTTCCACAACGGGCACGCCCAAACCCTTCAAAAAATATTTGGCGGTTATTTTGTCCATACCCACCGCGCTTGCGGTAACTCCGCAGGAAGTATACGGTATTTTAGACAACTCCAACAACCCCTGCACGCAGCCGTCTTCTCCGTAAACACCGTGAAAACACAAAACAGCGACGTCTGCTTTACACAAAGGTTTGAGTTTGTTTTTATTTTTTAAGTAAAGCGTATCGTCATTTGGCAGCAATACCGCTTCTTTAAGCCTGTTTAACTTTTTTTCGTCGCAAAAATCTTTGGGTTGCGGCATATCCTCGGCAATGAGCCATCTGCCGTCCTTTGCCAAATAAACTTCGGTTACGTTTCCGTCAAGTACTGCGGCAGTCTGCTTTGCCGTAACTATCGAAATATCGTGTTCACAACTTCTTCCGCCATACATTAAAATTAAGTTCATATATCTACACTCCGATTTTCAATTTCTTTTACAGTGATTTATAAAGTTGTTAAAATTTTTATGCAACGGGCTTTGTTTAATAAATTTACTTTTAGAAACAAATTTACGCTATACAACTGCCATTAACAATTTTCATAGAAAACTTTTCAATCTCCAAAAATTTGCAACGCATATGATTTCATTTGGAATAATTGTCCGGTAAGTCGTTGGAAAATAAAATTACGTCTCCCGTTCTTGAAAAACCGCCTATCTTCTTTACCGCATCGTCTATGTCGGCGCACAAAAAGATTTTGTCTTTGTCAAAGCCCCCTTCGGTAAGCCCTGCCTGTATGTAGTTGCTGTTTAACCCGACCAACATTGCATAATCGCAAGACTTTGCCATTAACAAACCTATTTGCCTGTTTAACGACTCCGTCTCTTTGCCCGCGTCTACAATACCCGACGCAATGACAAACTTTTGACCTTCAAAACATCGCAAAACTTTGAAACTTTCTTCCACACCGCGGATATTTGCGTTGTAACTGTCGTCCAAAATAAATACGCCGTTTGCCCCTTTGATAAGTTGTAATCTGTGCGGCGCATAATCCACGCCGTCTACCCCTGCAATAATCTCTTCGTCCGAAAATCCCAAAAACAATGCTATTGCAATACACAAACAAAGATTCGACACGTTGTGTCTGCCCAAAAGTTTAGTTTTGCACTTAAACTCTTTGCCGTTTGTTTTAACTACAAATACACTGCCGTCTTTGTCGCAAGAAACGTCGTCGTAAGAAACTTCCGCATTTTCCCCAGAAACAATGACCTGTCGCGCAATTTGCGGAAGATTTTGCAAATAATCGCAATCGCCGTTGATGAACACCGCCGCGTCTTGCTTTGCATTTTGCACAATCTCGAATTTTGTCGCTATTACGTTTTCTATACTGCCGAATGTTTCCATATGCTGCGGAGCAATGCCCGTTATTACAGCCACGTCGGGCGTTGCAATATAGCAAAGCTCTGCAATATCGCCCTTATGCCTTGCGCCCATTTCGCAAATAAAAAAATCCACTCCGTCCAAATCCGTTTCGTTAATGGTTTTTACTATACCCATAGGAGTGTTAAAACTTGACGGAGTTTTTACGACGTTATATTTTACAGACAAAATATCGTAAAGAATATTTTTTACGCTTGTTTTGCCATAACTGCCGGTAATCGCAATTATTTTTAAGCCGCTATGCTCTTTAAGTTTAATTTTTGCCCTTTCTCTAAACTTTGCCTTAATGCAAATTTCCATCGGCGCGTTAACCGCGTTTGCGCACAGCACTACAAACGGCAGCAATAAAAATACAGCAGGGTTAAACGCAAACGCAACGGCAAGCAAAAAAATCCACTGCGTAACGAGCAAACGCTTTACTCTCGGAGTAAATCTCAACGGCGTTTTTTTCTTTTCCGTAAGATATTTTACAGCCAAGGCAATAGTCAACACAGCGTGAACGTACAGCCAAACGGAGTTGAACACAAAATAGCAAAGCAAACTTACCGCAAAAAACACGAAAGCAACTGCGGAAAAATCAGTCTTGTAATATTTGAAAAAATTTTTGTCGGCTTTGTAGCCGTTCAGTTGCAAAAAACTGTCCGCCTTTAATATGCAAAAGCAATAAAGCACGGAAAAAATAATATTGTAAGCAATCATACCACACCGAAAAAGTTTTTTACCACTCTGTCAAACAGCAAAAAATCGTCCAGATAAGAAAAATGACCTGCCCCGTTAATCAAGACAAGTCCGCTGTTTTCAATCAAACGATTGAGTTTTTTTGCCATATACAACGGAGTGTCTTTATCTTCACTGCCCCACACGAGCAGCGTCTCCGCCTTTGTGTTTTTTGCTTCTCTCTCCAAAAAATCGTTTACAACCTTTACAAAGGTCCTTTGCATAACGCCGTCCAACTGCTTGAAATCGCTGCTGCCGAATTTTGAAAGTCTGTTGCTTTTCATAAGCCCTAGTTTTACCAAACGCTTGCAAATTTTGTAACGCAATACTCTCAACTTCTTTTTAAGGCTGAACTTTGGTTTCATACCTGCTGCATCGCACAGCACTATTTTTTGTACAATATCGGGGTATCCGTCTGCCAAAATAAGCGACACCCTGCCGCCGAAACTGTGCCCAATTAACCATACGCTTTGTATGCCGAGTGCGTCCAAAAATTTTTTGGTCATTGCCGCATACCAATAAGTATCCGCGCCGTCGGCAGGCAAATCGCTTTTGCCAAAGCCCCAAAAATCCAATGCGACAACCCGAAAGCATTTTTTTAGACTGTTAAAAACAGGGGCGAAACTTTCATTGTTTCCACCCCATCCGTGCAACAGCAAAACCGTTGTTCCGCTTCCTTCGTCTTTATAAAAAGTATCGAACCCGTCGATATTGACAACGCTCAAATTGCTCCTTTGCTTCTGTTAAAAAATCGGCTTAAATATTACAAACGCGCACCGTCGCTGCGATTTATTTAATTAACAGAAAGCCACATTATTTCGGCATCTTCGCCGTGATAGTAACCTTTTCTTACCCCTGCCGTTTCAAACCCTGTTTTTTTATAAAGATTTTTAGCGGCGGAATTATTTGCATTTACTTCCAAAGTAAATTTATATATGCCATTCGTTTTGCAATAACTTATAAGGCAATTTATAAGTTTTTGCGCAATGCCCTGCCGTCTATACTCAGGCAAAACCGCAACGTTATTTATATCGGCTTCGTCCAAAATTGTTTTGACGCAAACATAACCTACAACTTTGTTTCCGTCTTTTGCGCCGAAAAATACGGAGCCCGACTTAAACTCGCTTTCAAGCATATTAAAGTTCCACGCGTCTTTGCCGAAACATTGCCTTTCAATCTCGCAAAGGTCTTGCAGGCTGTCCGAGGACAAAATACCGAAAGTCATCTTCCTTCCTCCGCCTGACTCTTCCTGATATACAACGGCTCCAACTCATCGCAAAAGTCGCCGTTTGTTACTTTTTCATCAATAAGCGAAATAAATTTTTGCGTATAGTCGGTTTCGTTGTCAAAAATTATTTCTCTTTCACAAACAGGTTTTTCCGTAAAATGAGCCGCTTGACTTGCAGGTTTGCCGTCAATAAAATTTTGACAGTAATAACCGCGGTTATCTGGCACAAGCACTGCTATTCGTTTCCCTTCATTGTATGCCAATATCTCAAAAGTGTTGACAGATATCAATTTTTGGGGACGTGCCAAGCAAAAACCTTTTATCGTTGCAATGCCGACGCGTATGCCGGTAAACGACCCGACGCCGACGTTGCAGGCGTAAGCGTCCAAATCTGCAAAGCATAAATTTGACTGTTTCATAAGTTTGTCAATCTGCTCGTTCAAAATTATGCTGTGATTCAAATTGCAGTCTTTGTTAAATACGGCATTCCACTTTTCGTTATGTTTTAAGGCGACTGTCAAATGCTTGCCGGTAGTGTCTATTGCAAGTATATTCATTCTACGATAATTTTCCTTTTATTTTCATCTAACTTTTGTATATCGACCTTTATCGTCTTTTCGGGCAACAGTCCTGCTATGTTTTTCCACCACTCGATAAGACAGACGGAATCTGCCCGACCGAAAAATTCGTCAAGTCCCAACACTTCCGCTTCGGTTTCGTCAATGCGATAAAAATCGAAATGATTGAGTTTAAGCCTTCCGTCGTAACCGTTGTGTATGGCAAAAGTAGGACTGGTTACTTCCTGCGCAATGCCGAGTCCCTTTGCCACGCCTTTTGCAAACACCGTTTTTCCCGCGCCGAGTTCTCCGCCCAAAAGCACCACCTCGCCGCCGACAAAAGTCTTTGCGATTTTTTCCGCCAAATTAAGCGTTTCTTCAAATCCGTCAGTAAAATAAATCATAAAAATAAAGGCTTAAAAACTAATTTCAGCCTTTTTATTATACCTTTATTTGTTTGCTTTTGCAACTGCTGAAACAGTTGCCATTTTGCCTTATTTGTTTTTGTTGTTTTCAATAACGATGCATTAACGGCAAATTAAAAATCTTTTTGTAAATACACAAAGCCGTTCGAGTTTAATCAAACGGCTTTGGTAAAAAATTGATTTAATATTTTACAAATGCAAAACAGGACTTACACGCTTATAGAGCAAGAATGTCAGCAACGCCGTGATAGAAAGTCGCAACAGGTTGAACGGCGCAACACCCAAAAACAAATAATATGCATAAAAATTTTGCAAAGTTACGTCGGCATACAGCGGTCTTACGATATTAAGCAATACCTCCCAGTTGCCGCCGAAAAAGAGTTGCACGTAAGTAGGTATAAGCACCAGCCAATTTACCAAAATCGACAGCACAACGTTGCAGGCAACGCCCACAATCAACCCAATAAAGGCGCCCTTTTTGTTTTTATACTTTTTGTAAATTAAAGAGGCCGGCAACACTATCGCAATGCCCAACAGCAAGTCGGACAGTTCTCCAACACAGGCGGTTGTGGTAAAAGGCAGTTTTATAAGGCACTTAATTACGATTATTGCGCAACCGGCAATCGGCCCCATAGAAAACCCACCCAAAAGAGCCGGTAGTTCGGAAAACTGCACGTCCAAAAACGACGGAAACAGCATCGGCAGCGGAAACTTTACCCACATATAAAGCACAAACGACAATGCGGAAAGTATCGCGATTTTTGCCAGCGTCTTTGTTGTTACCTTTGCCGTAAGTTTGCCGTGCTTTTTATTGTCGGCAGTACGGTTAAATTCGGCATCGGGCTGCTCTGCGGCAACGGCAATGTCTGCAAACTTTTTTTCTTCTTTGTTTTGTTCCATAATTTTTTCCTCCTTGAACGTATTAGACACAATGACAAGAAGAAAAGCCCCTAACAAAAGTTAGGGGCAGATAAAACAGATTGTTTCGCATAAGGCGCGAAATATATATCTTGCCATTCTTTTCTCATCCAGACTATACTGTCGGTGCGGGAATTTCACCCGACTCCTGCGCCGAAACGCTCACGGACTTTTACCGTCGGTAAGGACTTACACCTTGCCCCAAAGAATTTATCTGTATATATTATAGCACCAAAATATAAATTGTCAAAGATTTTTAATGATTATGCGTTTTGCATTGCTTTATATAAACCGCAACAAAACTTGCGTTTGCATTAAAGATACTTCGAAATAATTTTGTCGAGTTGATTTGGATATTTTTTTTGTAGATATCTGTAAACGTCAATCAAACTATCGCCTTCGTCCAACCGCTTGCGCGCGTCCTTCAAAATAAGAGTTTCCTGCAAATTTGTGGTGATATAAACCCTGTCTATCTCAGGCGCGATTTGCTTTACGCCCTCTTCGATTTCCGCAATATATTTATCGTTGTCGCTTTTTAAGATAATGCCCTTTGTTCTTATGCCCAGCAGACAATATTTGCCGAAAGTTACGCAAGTGGCTTCAGCCGTATTGGCGTGATTTTCCACAAAAAACAAAATTTCGTTTTCTTTAGTGTTGTCTGCCGCGTTTACGGGCTGAGTAATGCCGCATATCAAAATCAAAAACGTCAAAATAACGAAACATAAACGCCTTTTCATATTTTCACCTATCTAATATCAAAAAATTTTTCGTTTATACAATTTTCAACCAAATGCACCGTCAAATTATACATAGCACTTAAATACCGCTGAATACGCCTAGCAGTCGATAATATTTTTATCGTAAAATATGCTTTAGAATTACCTTCGCTTTTAGTATCTGCATAGTCTCCAAAAAAATTCGTAAATTTCCTTTTTCTTCCAAAATTTTTTATGATATTTAAGTTACATTAAAAACGGGGTGAAAAGAATTATGGTTGCAGACTTTATAATTGCAGTTTGCGCAATAGGCATTTTGATTTGCGCGATTTATATCGTTTATCAAGCGAAAAAACTTAAATATGAAAAGCGTTTGGAAAAATTACACAGCATTGCCGAAGAGAAACAAACCAACGACGACGTATATGCCAGCATAGAAGAAGAAATTTGAAAACGTTTTATAAACAATAATCACTAAACAAAACTCAATAGTATTTACAAAAACCCCCTAGATACCAAACCGTATCTCGGGGGTTTATTTTAGTTTCACAAAAAAGTTTTAGTCGGCGTCGGCGTCAAGAGTTTCAAGCAAAAAACTTACCGGACGGAAACCGTCGTTGCAGGAAATCATTGCAGACTTTTTGTTTTTCATCCAACCGTCGTAAATATCTTCTCCGCCGTGTGCAAGCGTCATAACAAATGCTGAAATGCTGTCCCAAGCGCTGTCGCAAAAACCCTGCGGTTTTTGCCAACCGTTTGCGACAAACACTTGACCTTCTTGCATATCGCAGGCGTGAGAAATCGGATTTTCATATTTATCTATCAAATCTCGATAGCACGCCGTTTTCATTACCGTAATTTTAACTTTCTTCATTTTTCCTACCATAAATTGAAATTTACAACAAATGATTTATTGGCAACAACTTACATTATACTTAAAACGGTTTCATTCAAGCACTTTCAAAACCAAGCGAGTTTATCATTTTTGAATTTTGGTGTTAAACTGTCTTTATATGGGTCATAGCGGTCAAGGTTACAGCCAAACTCTTTTATTGCAATAATTTTATTATCATCTGTCCATTCTATTATCGATATACCGTCAAAACTCTCTCGCACTCCATTATTCATTTCATTTTTGAATAACCACTCAACCGCCGTTTGTTTATCTTTATGAAAGAACTGCTTTATGTCCCAAACTAAAACTTTTCCTCGAGTATTCCATTCGGTAAACCAATGCTTGATTTTTGCTCGCCCGTTATATTGCGGGCACCAACTTTCAATATAAATAGCTTCTTCAATAAAAATATCGTCTATACCTAAATCCTTTTGTTGCAACCACATCTCAAACCAAACTTTAACTATATGTTCACGTTTAGCTATGATTTGATTTTCAAGTTCCGTATCCATACTCGTTCCTCTCATTTTTTATTATTCAGAACTATAAATTGCTATTTATAAAATCAATCTTCGTATTTGGCTACGTTGTTTTCGTTTATCCACAGTTTTTCCAGCTGATAAAACTTGCGTGATTCTTCCTGAAAAATATGAACTATTACGTCAAAGTAGTCTACCGCAATCCACCTGCCTTCCGTCATACCTTCTTTTCTGCGCGCAAATACGCCTTGCTTTTCCATTTCGAACTCCAAATTGTCAAAAATGGCTTTTACTTGCGGTGCGCTTTTGCCGCTCGCAATGATAAACGCGTCTGCCACGTCGCTTAAACCCTCTACGTCTATAACCGTTATGTCAAACGCCCTTTTGTCTGACATTGCTTTGCACATTGCATCAATCAATGCTTTGTTTTTCATTTTTTTCCCTCGCTTGTTTTCTGTAATATTTTATACTCTCTTTTGTAAGATAATGCACGTTATCCGCCCCGACACGCCTTACGGCATAGTTGTAAGAACTTTTAAGACAAAGCAAAAAACCTTCGTCAAAATCCGCATACACTTTTTTGCGTACTTCGTCGAGATTAGAGCCTCGCGTAATTTCTATCGCGTCGGCAACGTAAACTATTTGTTCCAACCGCGTCATTTCGGGTTTGCCCGTCGTGTGATATTTTATCGCGTCCAAAATTTCGCAGTCGTCAATGCCGAAGTCCTTTTCCGCAACCTTTGCGCCCAAAAATGCGTGTATCACCGGCGGCGGAAAATTTTCCGCATTGTCAAAGCCGTATCTCTGCCACTCGCTTTGACTCATATTTTTTGCAACGTCGTGCAGCAAACAGGCATAAAAGGCTTTTTCGCTGTCTGAGCCCAACAGTTTTGCAAGTTTCATACCTTCCAGCGTTGTATAAAAAGTATGCAAATATCTGCCGCTGTCCATATAACTTCTTACCCTTTCGCAAAGTTGCCTGTGCTCGCTGTAAAGTCCGCGTTTGGAAATATAGTCCCTCACGTCTTTGCACAAAAGGCTTGAAGTATCAAGACCGAACTGCACCAAATATCTCAACTCTGTAGAAGAAACGTTTAACGGCTCGTTATTCAATACCAAAACCGTAGCACCGAAGTTTTTTTCCGCAAATTCTTTATATTTTGCAAATTTATGATTTGCACGCGGCGCAATGACAAGCGTTGCAAGGTCTGCAATTTCACGTGGCTTATACCACGTCGCAAAATTTTCCAGACTGTCGCTGCCTATTATAAAATACAATTCGCTGTCAGAATATATCTCCGCAAAATGCCTTAGCGACAGCAAGGTGTAGTTTTTTTTCGACTGCTCTACTTCGTAGTCTGAAACAAAAACACCCTTGGTGTTTGCAAAAGCAAGTTTGCACATTTCATATCTGTTGAGTTTGTTTGACACAGCGGTTTTATGCACCGGCTCGCCGCAAGGCAAAACAACGACAAAATCCAAATTAAGTTGTTTTATTGCTTCTTCCAGCATTTCGTTGTGTCCCAAATGCGGCGGGTCAAAGGTTCCGCCGTATATTCCGATTTTGCGCATACTGACATTATAAAGGCAAACGAAAAAATTTTCAATCGCTTTGTGTCAACTTAAAATTTTTTGTCAATAATAATTTTATGTTTTTAGACGCGGTATTTTTGTTAATCACTACTTTTATTGTTGCCTTTGTTTGGTTGAGATATTACATCTCAAACAATTTGGTGTGCTTATTTTCCGCAATCGCAATATGCATACTTTTCTTTTTGGCATTTAAGGCATTGACGGTAGGCAAAAAAGAAAAACGGCAACTCAAAAAGAAAGAAAAAAAACAGGCGGAAAATCTCGCTGTTTATCTTGCTATGCTGCCCGACAAAAACACCGTCGCTTTGTTTGAAGAACTGCCCAACCTGCGGCAAAAAGAAATTAAAAAATGCGGCAACTCTATTACTTACAAAGACGGCGGCAAAACCGTCAGGTTTATATTCGATTTTTTCTGCAATGCAATGACTGCAAAAACCTTTTGCGATTATATAAAGCAAGCGGCAAACGACAAAGTAGACAAAGTGGAAATTTTTGCAAATTCTTTTGACAAAAGCGTACTGCAACTGCAAAAGTCCGTCGCGCTTGAACTTAAACTGTTTGACGCAAACTATACCTTTGCTTTGCTTAAAGACAACAATATGCTCCCGTGCGAAATAACGGAAAAAAAATACGTTTCTCCTTTGCGCACAAACTTTTTACAAATAGTGTTTGACAAGTCGCGCGCAAAATATTATCTTATGTCGTCTTTGTTTTTGTTGCTTACAAGTTTTTTGACTTTTTTTAAGCTGTATTATTTAATAAGCGGTACGGTCTTGTTTTTCTTGTTTTTATACGCGCGCTTTAACCGCCGTTTTAACGCTCATATAGAAAACACTGCCGAAACCGAAACGTAAGTTTTATCGTCACACTTATCAATAATTTTGCATAACAAAGCCCCGTGTTGCAAAACAATACGGGGGTTATTTATATATTTGCAAAATTCAAGATAAAAAAATAACTAACTCCCAAACTCGGGAGTTAGCAAATAAAAATACTATTTTAATTTTACAAAAGTTTGAATCAATATTGTATATGCTCTATGCCGTCTTTTTGCGAAAATTTGTAAAGTACGAATTTACCGCCTATTATCTGTACAGACTCTGCACCGAGTTTTTTTGCCGCGTCAAACGCCATTTGTTTTACGTCTGCGTCGCAGTTTTTAAGTACGGAAATTTTTACGAGCTCTTTATGATAAAGCGCCGTGTCTATTTCTTTAAGCACCGTATCGGTAAGTCCGCCCTTGCCGATTATTACAGAATCGGGCAATGTATTTGCAAGCATCCTCAAACTTGCTCTTTGTTTTGTCGTAAGCATAATTCTCTCCCGATTTAGTCTACAAAGTCAAACTCCAAGTCGCCGATTACTACGGTATCGCCGTCCTTAGCCCCTGCTTTGCGCAAAGCAGAGATAACTCCCCTTTGACGCAGCATTTTTTGAAAATAGTTTAACGACTCGTAATCGTCAAACACAACGCGTCTGCCCAAACTTTCCATAAGTCCGCCGGACACTTCGAATATACCTTCGCCGTGGTTTGTGATTTCAAAACTCTCTCTGTCTTCCTGCTCGTATTCAAACGGTTCATATTCCAACGGTTGAACGGGCGGCAATTTGGCGATAAGTTTTTCTATTTCCTTCAACAATTCGTCAATGCCTTCCGCAATAATTGCCGTCAGCGGCACTATAACAACGTCGGGCAGTTTCTTTTTTAATTCTTCCAAATTCTTTTGCGAGTCGGGCATATCCATTTTGTTGGCAACCACTATTTGCGGTCTGTTTGCCAAAACCTCGCTGTAAGTTGAAAGCTCTTTGTTTATTTTGCAAAAATCTTCGTACGGGTCGCGTCCCTCGTGTCCGGAAACGTCAACGACGTGCACCAAACATCTCGTACGCTCTATGTGCCTCAAAAAGTCGTGCCCGAGTCCCATACCTTCGCTTGCGCCTTCTATTAAACCGGGGATGTCCGCCACTACGAAAGTATTGTCGTAATGCTTGACCACACCGAGATTCGGGCTTAGCGTAGTAAAGTGATAATTTGCTATTTTGGGTTTTGCCTCCGAAATGACGGAAAGCAACGTCGATTTACCCACGTTTGGAAACCCTACCAAGCCTACGTCGGCAATGGTTTTAAGTTCCAACACGATTTCACGCTCGACGGTTTTTTCGCCTGTCTGGCTGAAATGCGGCGCCTGCCGTTTGCTTGTCTTAAAATGGCAGTTGCCTTTGCCGCCGCGCCCGCCTTTCAATACGGCAAACGGCTTTCCTTCGAGAAACATATCGGTAATGATACGCCCCGACTGAAAATCTTTTATGACGGTGCCGACCGGTACCGTAACAACAAGGTCTTTGCCTTGTTTGCCGGCGCTGCGTTTCGGTCCGCCGTTTTCTCCGTTTTCGGCGCGGAAATGTTTGGCATAGTGAAAATCGTTAAGCGTGTTTTTTGCGGAATCTGCAACGAAAATTATATCGCCGCCTTTGCCGCCGTCGCCGCCGTCGGGTCCCCCGTTAGGCACGTATTTTTCCGTATGAAAGGATACGGCTCCGTTTCCGCCGTTGCCCGACTTTATAAAGATTTTCACTTTGTCAATAAACATTTGCCGATATTTTCCTTTACGCGTTTTCGAAATCGATTTTGCTCAACTTCTTACTGCGCCGACCGCCCGTTGCAAACGAACGGTAAAATTATTTTGCTTCAAGCATTTTTAATATTGCTTTTGCGGCGTTTTTGCCTGCGCCCATCGCCAATATAACGGTTGCAGCGCCGGTTACGTTGTCGCCGCCTGCAAATACGTTGTCAAGGTTGGTCTTGTTGTCGTTGTCGACTACTACCAAACCTTTTTTGGTTACTTCGAGTTCAGGCGCGCTTTCGGTAACAATCGGGCTGGATTTGGTACCCAAAGAGATAATTACCGTATCGCAAGGCAAGTCGTACTCGCTGTTAGGGATAGCCTTAGGCGAGCGTCTGCCGCTTGCGTCAGGTTCGCCGAGTTCCATTTTGACGCAAACCATTTTGTTTACAACGCCGTTTTCGCCCTCTATTCTTACAGGGTTTGTCAAAAGGCGGAATTCTATACCTTCTTCCATTGCGTGTCTTACTTCTTCCGCACGCGCAGGAATTTCTTCCTTACCGCGGCGGTAAATGATAGAAACGCTTTCCGCACCCAAACGCATAGCGGTACGAGCGGCGTCCATAGCAACGTTGCCTGCGCCGACAACCGCAACGTGTTTGCCTATTCTTATAGGAGTTGCAGAGCCTGGTTTGTAAGCCTTCATAAGGTTTACCCTTGTCAAAAACTCGTTTGCACTCATTACGCCGTTAAGGTTTTCACCCGGGATACCCATAAACATAGGCAGACCCGCTCCGCTGCAAAGATAAACCGCGTCGAATTGTTCTCTCAATTCGTCAAGGAAAACGGTTTTGCCAACAACCGTGTTGAGTTCTATTTTTACGCCGAGTTTTTTGAGGTTTTCAATTTCCTTTTTAACAATTTCCTTAGGCAGACGGAATTGCGGTATGCCGTAAAGCAATACGCCGCCCGCTTCGTGGAACGCCTCGAAAATCGTTACGTCAACGCCTGCATTTGCAAGGTCGCCTGCAAGCGTAAGTCCGCTAGGACCGCTGCCTACAACCGCAACCGATTTGCCGATTTTTTTAGGCGCTTTAACTTCTATTTCTTCATTCAAAAATCTGTCTGCGACAAATCTTTCGAGAGTACCGATTGCAACGGGACCTTCCATTCTTGCTCTTATGCAATGCTGTTCGCACTGAGTTTCCTGCGGACAAACACGGCCGCAAACGGCAGGAAGATTGCTTGTCTTTTTGATTGCGGCAAGTGCTTCGAAATATTTCTTTTCTTTTATGTAACCGATAAACTCAGGAATGTTTATTTCGACAGGGCAACCTTGTCTGCAAGGCGCGTTTTTACAGTTGAGACATCTTGACGCTTCTATAAGCGCTCTTTCTTCGTCAAAACCGTCGGTTACTTCGCAAAAACTGTGTTTTCTTACTTCGGCATCCAATTCGATAGGATGCTGTCTTTCGATTTTAGCCATTTATCTGACCTCCCCCGTCAAGTTGCAGACGTGTTGTTTTTCAATCTCGCTGAAATATCTGTTTCTGTTGATTACTTCGTCAAAATCCACTTCGTGGCCGTCAAATTCAGGTCCGTCCACGCAAGCGTATTTGGTAACGCCGTTTACAGTCAAACGGCAGCAACCGCACATACCCGTGCCGTCAATCATAATAGGGTTCATGCTGACGACTGTTTTTACGCCCAAAGATTTGGTAACGTTGCAAACTGCTCTCATCATAGGGAGCGGACCTACCGCAAACACAAGGTCGTAAGCGTTTTTATCTTCTTCGAAGATGCGTTGAACGACAGTTGTTACAAAGCCTTTTTCGCCGAAAGTGCCGTCGTCGGTGGTAACGTAAAGTTTGTCGCAAACTTTTTCCATCTCTTCGCGGTAAGCCAAAAGACTTACGTTTCTTGCGCCCATTACGCAAACGACTTTTTTGCCTATCGATTTAAGATATTTAGCCTGAGGATAAAGTACCGCAACGCCGATGCCGCCTGCAACAAGCAAAATTTTGTCTGCATCAAGGTGAGTTGCCTTTCCGAGAGGACCAACCATATCGTGCAAACAGTCGCCTACGTTCATCTTTGCAAGACGCATAGTTGTTGCGCCTACGGATTGAATAAGCAACGTAACTGTGCCCTTTTCTCTGTCGTAGTCGGAAATAGTGAAAGGTACTCTTTCGCCTTCTTCGTCTATGCGCAGAAGAATAAACTGTCCCGGCAAAGCCTTAGCCGCAATTTTAGGAGCGGCAAAAACATACTCGATAACGTTGTCCGTTATCACGGTTTTTTTGAGGATTTCAAACATTTCATACTCCTTTATCAATAAATTTGCAGTACTGCGTTACAGGGCATTGACTGCAATTTGGATTTTGACTTTTGCAGATATATCTGCCGAACAAGAGCAGCCAATGATGGCTTTTTGACCACAACTCGGGCGGAATAGCTTCTTCCAACTGCTTTTGACTTGTTTCCACGTTTTTAGAGTCTGTAATGCCTAGTCTGTTTGACACTCTGAAGACGTGCGTGTCTACCGCAATGGCCTGTCCGTCGAAAGCAACGGCATAAACGACGTTTGCAGTCTTTTTGCCTACTCCCGCAAGACTTTCCAGTTCTGCCTTAGTTTTGGGCACCTGTCCGTTAAAACGATTTACTATGTCAAAACTTAAATCGTGCAAAAACTTTGCTTTGTGCTTATAAAATCCGCAAGAAAATATATAGCTTTCTATCTCGGGTATCGTCAGTTTCAACATATCCTGCGGAGTGCCTGCAACCTTAAAGAGTTTTTCCGTAACTTGATTTACCCTTTTGTCTGTGCACTGTGCCGACAAAACTACGGCGACAAGCAACTGATATTCGGAGTTATACACAAGTTCGCTCTTGGCGTCGGGAAACCGCTCTTCCAAGATTTTAAGTATTTCCAAAGTTCTTTCGTTCATAAAAAAATCGGACGGGAATTTTTTACGTTCCCTATCCGAATTATTATAAACAAATTTTTCACAAATGTAAACTTAAAATAAACAAATTTTTCACAAATATAGTTTAGCCTATGCGCTTTACAGAAAACCCTCTGCCGCCGCCCGAAACCTTAAAAAAACCTATATACGTCGATTGCGGATATCGGTTTGCAAGCTGCCTTGCCTGCTGCATATAAATTTCGTCAAATCTCAAACTTATGCCGCAACCTACGTTTGCTTCTCTCGGCGTATTGACTATTTTTGTGGGAATTCCGCTATTTGCAAAAATTTCGTACATACGGGCGGTTTGATTTCGCGAGCGGAAAGATAAAATAATAAATTCCATAATATTCCCCGTTTGTCCTACGTTCGGCAAAATTACTGCCGAATAATTTTTATTATGCTTTTGCGTTTTTAATTAGGCAAAACAACACTCTTTGCCGCATTGCCAAATTTTCGTCAAAAATCAAATAACTAAACCGACAACGCCGCATTGTCTGTTTACTTCAAACAAATTTAACTAAACCGACGGCATTTACCGCAGTTTTACAAAGAAACGACTGCCGTCGTTTTACTGCCGTGAATGAATTTACGCCATAACTAAAAACGCTTTTTACAGCATATTATATTGTACTGAATTTTTTTGAAAAATGTTAAGGAGGCAAAATGATATATTTTGACAACGCGGCGACGTCGGGCTATAAGCCGCCCGAGGTTATCGACGCGGTAAACTATGCAATGGAAAACCTTTCCGCAAACCCGGGCAGAAGCGGACATAAACTTTCCGTTGCGGCAATGATGCAAACGGCAAATGCGCGCAATGCCGTTGCGGAACTCGTAAATGCCGAAACGCCCGACAACGTAGTGTTTTCTCTCAACTGCACAAGTGCGCTAAACCTCGCTATCTTAGGCAGCATAAAGCGCGGCTGCCACATAATTTCCAGTTTAAGCGAACACAACTCCATTTTGCGTCCCCTTTGCGAACTTAAACAAAGACGGTTGATTGACGTAACCTTTTTGGTGCCCGACTATGAAAATAAAATCAGCCCTTACGACGTAGAAAAGGCAATAAGGCGCAACACTACGCTTGTGGTTTTGGGGCACGTGTCAAACGTAACCGGCGCGGAACACGACATCGAAACAATAGGCAAAATCGCAAAGAGAAACCGCCTTACCTTTATAGTAGACGGCGCGCAAAGCGTAGGTTATACGGCGGTTGATATGCAGCGGCAAAATATAGACCTGCTTGCCTTTCCTGCGCACAAAGGTCTGCACGGCATAATGGGTTTGGGCTGCCTGTGTTTTAAGGAAGATGCAAAACCGCAGCCGATTATCTACGGAGGAACAGGCACAGACTCGCATATGCTTACACAGCCCACCACTTCTCCCGAAGCGTACGAAAGCGGCACTCAAAATCTGCCCGCTATTGCTGGGCTTGTCGGCGCAATAGAGTGGTACAAAAGAACAGGCGAAGCCAACGGAGAAATACGACGCGATCTTGCCAAAATGATTTTCGACGGTTTGCATACCGTGCACGGCGTAAACGTGGTTTCTTCGCCGAACTTCAACAGCGGCATAGTAAGTTTTTATCTCGACAATATGGATTCGTTAATGACAAGCGACGTATTAAACGACAAATATGATATAGCCTGCCGCGCGGGTTTGCACTGCGCCCCGTTGATACACAAACATTTGGGCACGGAAAAACAAGGTTTAGTGCGCGTAAGCGTCAGCGCAGAAAACACCAAAGAAGAAGTTTATGCTTTCTTAAACGCCGTTGACGACATTTCAAAGTATTAAATAAAATTTATTTTGACACTGTTAAAGCCGCCAATTTTGGCGGCTTTAATTTTAACAAATAACTCTTACATCTTTAACAATTCTTCTACCAAACCGTCTAGTTTAGCCTTTTGCTTTTGGTTAAGCATAGGCGAAACGTTTTTTACAAACTGCTTGATTTGCTCGTTGGTGAGTTTGCCCTGTTTTTTTTGAGTTGCCACGTTGTTGAATATATCCTGTATAAGTTTATCCTCGCCGTGCTTGTCGTAATAATTAAGCATTTGCGCTATAAACTGCATTTGTTGCGGATTCATTCCGCCGGTTTTATCGTTATTCATAAAAAATCTCCTTAAAAAAACTCACTATAAATATATATGCTTGCATACAATATAATGACTACTCGTAAAGGAGGTTTTTATGAACCTGCTTCCTATACTGTTGGGATTTATGCTGTTTAGCGGTTTCAATAAAAAAAATAAAGACGCGCAGTTCGGCGGTCTTAACTTAGGAGATTTAAGCGGAATTTTATCAAATCCCGACCTCATAGGTCTTTTGCCGCATATAACAAAACTTTTTGATAAAAACGCCTGTGAGGAAGATAAAAACGCCGCTATGATGGCGCTTATGACAAACCCCGCCATGTTCGAAATTATTCAAAAATTTACCGCAAAAGGCGACCGACCGCAAGACACGGCGCAAGATTTCGGCAACTTCGGCGATAAAGCGCAGGAACAACCAACCGACGGCAAAGACGGTTACTCTGCCGAAAGCAAAGAATTTTATTCTTGCAACCGCGCTAATAACGAAAAGAACGCAAAGTACACCGTCTATAATGACGGTTACTCTACCGAAAGCAAAGAATTTTATTCTTGCAACCGCGCCAATAACGAAAAAGACGCAAAGCACACCGTCTATAATGACGGTTACTCTGCCGAAAGCAAAGAATTTTATTCTTGCAACCGCGCTAATAACGAAAAGAACGCAAAGCACACCGTCTATAATGACGGTTACTCTGCCGAAAGCAAAGAATTTTTCAAACCCGTGGAAAATGTTGCCGGCATAGAAATCTCGCAAAAACTGTATAAACTTTACGACAACTGGTACATAAAAAAATAAACCTCAAAAATGCAATTAAAAATCAAACAAAAAAACACTCTGTTCAAGAGTGTTTTTTATATATTTTTTATCAAAAATTTTGTAATTGCATAATAAAAACAATTTTACCCCGTAAGCAAATTTTATGCTTTGCCGAAAATATTTTTAATTTATTCTTCCGCAAAAAGTTCCGATACGGATTTAAGTCCTGCCTTTTGCAATCCCTTATATACGCCGTAAAAGATAATGCCGCCGATTATTGCAGCCACAAGTTGAACCCAACCGTAATTTACGGACATCATAGCGACTTGTTTTTCGTTGAAGCCGAGCACGGGAAGCAATGCAACCAACGCAAAGCCCATATACAAAAATTTAAGCAAACTGCCGCCTACGACACCCAACGACTTGCAGGCAAGGTCCGGAATTTTGACGTATTTGGCAATCGCCCAAAATGCCAAAACCAAAATAACGTTGCCAAGTCCGACAAACGGAATAAGTATAGGAAAAGCAAGCTGCCCTATCACCAACGCCATAACAGGCGTAAGCAAACCTACGCACACCGCGCCGATAACCCCGCAGAATATCGTAGTAACGTATAAAACAAGATTGACCAAAGAACCCACCAAAATAGTAGAGCCTACCCCGGGGAAGATTGCATCGCCCAATAATTTGCCAAGCCATTGAAAGACTATGACGCAGGCAAGCATAACGGCGGTTCTCGTCAATAACATCAATTTTTTGTTCATAATTTTCTCCTTAGTAAGTCCACACTAACACAGTCAAAAAAAAATTGCAAGCAAATTGAAAAAGGTTGGCGGATAGCCAACCTTTTAACAAAATACGACAATTTTTTAACTTTTTTCCCAACCGTCATTGCGTTTATTTTTGCGTTTTAACCAGTTAATTTACACTTTTGACGGTTTTGTGCAAGTTTGCTTAAATCAAAACTTTGCCTGATTTGCCGCTAATTTCTGTTTTGCAAACTTATTTCAGCCTCGCAAAATCTGCAAAGCCCTTTGCATCATACCGTCATAATTTGTCGCAGTATTTGCCGCGCTCGGCGCAAAGCCTATGCCGTGATGGCACACGTCTGACAGCGGCGTATAAAATTTAACGTAAGTCATATATGCCGCCCAATAAGAATTTACCCACTCGCCGTTGGCAAGTTGAATAGTTACGCTTCTCAACGGAATAACGCCCTGCGCGATACCCTTGCCGTAAGTTTTTGTGCCTACCTGCACACAGGTATTGTAATCTAGCATTGCGCCCAAAAGCATTTCGCTTGCGCTTGCGGAGCCGCCGTCTGTCAAAACTACTATGTTGTTTTTTGAAACGTCGAAATAATTGCCGTAAACGCTCTTTGCAGAGTCCTTGCCGATTACGTTGTTGTCTTTATCTTTATTTACGCTTACGACTATATTTTCGTTGTTTTTATCATAGCAAAGATACGAAGCGATTTTTTCCGCGACGTCGCTTCTTCCTCCGCCGTTTCCGCACAGGTCAAAGATAAGTTTCTTTTTGCCGCTTGCCTTAAAAGCATTCATTGCCTTGCCGAAGTCTCCGTCGCCGGTTTCGTTATCTACGTCGTCGTAAACCGCAGTAGTATCCATAAATGTCGTAAGCCTTATATAACCCGTATCCGACGGCAAATTGTCAGCGCCTATTCTGTCCTTGTAAGGCTGAGACATATTTGTATTGTTTTTGCCTTCGCCAAAATAAAACTCTACGCTCGTAGTTTGGTAATATTCGGTAACATATACGCCTTCTACAGGTACTTCTCTGCCGTTACGCAATACGGTGAAATCTATTAACTTAGAGTGAATATATTTAATAAAATCTTCTCGTTTGGTTGCGGAGCTTATTTCATATTCTCCGTCGGCAACGCCGTCGAGGTTTCCGCTTATTTTAAGTTTTGTTACTATGTCCCCCGGGAACAAACCTTTGTTGTATGCAGGGCTGCCGATGTCGACTTCGTACACGACGTACTCGTTGTTGCTTGACAGCGTATAACTTACGCCGTTTGTAGAACCCGCTTCTTCTACGGAGGTCATAAGCTCATAATATTCTTCCGGTGTAAGCAAGGTTGAATATTGGTCGATGCTTTCCAAAATGGCTTTTGCCGCCTGATAAGCATAATCGTGCTGATACGGGTCGTTTTCATCTTCATACCAAAGATATGCGTTTTTGTTTACAAGACCCAGCACGTCGTTGATAAATTTCAAATCGGGGTGCGCTATGAGAAAAGTGCAGTAACCCAAAAAGAAAACTATAACCATTAACACCGCAACAAGAGAAACCAACAATGCGGTTTTCTTTTTGCTCTTGCGCGCTACAAACTTATCCTGTCCTTGCTGATACTCGGGTATGCCTTGATACATACTGTTGTGCCTTTGCTCGTCATAGCCAAAGCCGTAAGCGTTGTTATTGCCGCCGTTCGTTTGCTGTTGCTGTCTGCTGCGCTGTTCTTCCTGCTTGTTAAATTCATCGTCAAAAAAGTCGTTAAGATTTTTGTCTGCCATAATTACCTCACTATGTTTTCTTCAACTGCCTTATCTTCAACCGCCTTTGCGACCGCAACCGCAACACGCTTGTCAAACGGACTAGGTATAACGCACTCGTCCGACAGCTCGTCGTCGGAAATAAGCGCGGCTATTGCTTCCGCCGCGGCAAGTTTCATACCTTCCGTTATCTTGGTTGCTTTTGCGTCAAACGCTCCGCGGAACACCCCGGGGAAAGCAAGCACGTTGTTTATTTGGTTAGGAAAGTCGCTTCTGCCCGTACCGACTACTCTCGCCCCTGCCTCTTTTGCCAAATCAGGCATAATTTCCGGCCTAGGGTTTGCCATTGCAAAAAGAATTGCGTCTTTGTTCATACTCTGCACCATCTCTGGCGAAACGCAACCTGCGACGGAAACGCCGACAAATACGTCTGCGTCTTTAAGCGCGTCTGCAAGAGTGCCGACGGTGTTTTGCGAGCCGGTTTCTTCCACCAATTTTTTATGGTGCGGCAAAGTTGCGTTTTTGCCGTTCAAAATACCGTCTTTATCGCAGCATACCATATTTTTAACGCCGTAGGTCATAAGCAGTCTTGCAATGCTTGTGCCTGCCGCGCCCATACCGTTAATTACGCATTTTATTTGAGCAACGTCTTTTTTTACCAATTTAAGGCTGTTTATAACGGCTGCAAGCACTACTATTGCGGTGCCGTGTTGGTCGTCGTGAAATACCGGTATGTCAAGCATTTCTTTAAGGCGGCTTTCTATCTCAAAGCACCTCGGCGCGGAAATATCTTCCAAATTTATTCCGCCGAAAGACGGCGCGATATTTTTGATAGTGTTTATTACTTCTTCCGTATCTTGCGTATCAAGCACAAGCGGAACGGCGTCCACGCCTGCAAATTCCTTAAAGAGTATACATTTGCCTTCCATTACCGGCAAACCTGCAAGACCGCCTATGTTGCCCAACCCCAAAACTGCGCTTCCGTCGGAAATTACCGCCGCAAGGTTGTTTTTTAACGTGTACTTGTAAGCGTTGGCTTTATCTGCTTTTATTTCCAAACACGGCTGCGCTACTCCCGGCGTATATGCAAGACTGAGTTCTTCCGCATTTTCAACCTTGGTTTTGCTTGAAACTTCCCACTTACCGCCCCAACGCTCGTGGCATTGCAGCGATTTTTCGTAAACGTCCATTTATTTTTCTCCCGTTTTTTATATTTCTAAACTATTTAACCTTTTGATTTCTTTATATTTGCCAACTACAAAACTCTCGCCGTACGGCAAAAAACATATGACGACAGCGGTCAAAAGTTTTTCAAGTTTTCCATATCGGCATTCACGTCGAATTTATCGAAACACTTGCTCATGTTTATATAATTTTCCGCTTCTGCAGGATTGCCGCAAAAGACCGTTGTGCCGTTTGCTATTACGTAAACCCTTGCGCAATCTTGCAAGTCGGACACCTTCGCGGATAAATATAATACGGCAGCGTCTTTTTGTATAATGCGGTCTGTATATTCTATTGCTATTTGTCTGTCAATATTTCTGCAAACGTCGTCAAAAATCAACAAATCGAGTTTTCGCGCGGAGAGCCTTGCCAACGCCGTTTTTAACTTATCTTCATAAGACAGCTTTTTTGCTTTTACGTCTGCAATCTTTTCCAGATTGAAATTTTCCACAGCAGTTTGCGCAATCTGCAAATAATTTTCGACCTTTCTTACCTTCAACGGATAAGATATATTTTTAATCACGCTTTTGCCTTTCATCAATGCAAAGTCGTCAAAAACTATTCCGACGTTGCAAGCCGACATATCGCACTCTGCAATATCTTTGCCGTAAAGAAAAATTTTGCCGTCGGTAGGTTTTGTAAGCCCCGCAACCATTTTTACTATGCTGCTTTTGCCCGATTGCTTTTCCGCTACTATGCCGACTTTTTCCCCTGCCGAAACTTCAAAAGAAATTTCTTTAAGCAAAAATTCTTTTTCGTAAGGATATTTTTTGCTTACACCTTCAAACTTCAATATGCACATTATTCCAACTCGTCAAGAGTAAGCGTATAAGGTTTTATAAAGTTGTCGAGAAAGTACTTTACTTCCTCGCTGTCAAGCGCGTGCAATTCTTTTTCTATGGCATTTTTTGCTTTTTTGAACTCTCCGTTGGAGACTTTAAGTTCGGTAAGGCATTTTACGTATGCGGCAATTCTGTCGGCGTGTTTTACCAACTTGCTTTCTTCGCAGGTTTTGTCGCACTTTATCAACTTGCCGTAAACGCCTTTCATTTCATCAGGCAGCATTCCCAGCAACTTGTCGTTTGCAACTTCTTCCACCGCTTTATAGGCGTCGCGTATCGCAGGGTTGTAGTATTTTACCGGCGTAGGCAAATCGCCGGTTATAACTTCGCTTGTTTCGTGAAACAAAGCCAAAGTCGCAACTTTGTTTTCGTCATAATTTTTGCCGTAGTAAACGTTGCCTATGACCGCCAAGGCGTGCGCTATTATCGCCACTTGGGCAGAATGTTCCATTATGTTTTCTCTCTCGGTAGAGCGCATAAGAGCCCAGCGGTTTATATATTTCATTCTGTCGAGATAAGCAAAAAAGCCGTACATTTCTTCTCCTATATTTTACACAGTATACCAAATGTCGCCAAGTTTTGCAACAGACTGACAGGCAAGCAGATTGCCAAAACCTGTGACAATTTTATTAAGTATGCTGATATAATTTCTCAAATAAACCTTTCCGTAAAATTATTTCTATTAACATAACGTTATAAATTATCTTTTTGCCGCAAAACAAAAAAAGGAGCGTTTACCGCTCCTTTTTATATTCGCTTTACTTGTATCATATCTGTTTTATATTTAGTATAAACGGCATATATGAAAATATTTAAGTTATCAGTTTGAAAATCACACTGCCAAACCTGCGCCAAAAGACATAACCATTTTTTAATTGTAGATAATCTTTGCGAATTTGAGCCATTCTGTTTTTAACTTTTTCAAAAACATCTTTATCCTTATTTCGTTTGGCAAAAAATAAAAATTCCACCAGAATGCAAAACTCCCACGCATGAGCATATCGCACTTGTTCTTCTGTATAATTTTCAACAAGTAAACGTTCCATACACAAGTGCATATTCATTGCATTCAACTTATTTTTATAACTTGATGTCAACGACAAACTTCCCTTCGTCCTGATGTAATGATAACATTTTTGTGAAGAATAACTAACCGTTGCGTAAACTGGCAAACCGTGCAGATATTCTATCAAAAATGCCAAATCTTCTCCAAATTTTAATGAACCGTCAAACCTTAAATTACCTATAAACTCCGTGCAAAAAAGTTTATTCCACAACGGAACAAATAAATATCTGTCCAGAAAAACTTCGTTTATTGCGGTAAGTTTGTCAAATTGCAATACCTTGCTTTTCTTCTTTTTGGCAAAATGCCGTTTTATGCGTCTTTGCCACTTAAAGCCGCAAGCAGTCATACCGCAATGTTCGTTTTGAGCAAGCGCAACAAGTGTAGAAACAAACCACGGTTCTACCCAATCGTCTGCATCGACAAACGAAACATAACCGCAATGTTCTTCTTCACTCATAATCATATCAAGCGCAACGTTTCTTGCCGACGACACGCCGCCGTTTGGCTTGTCGATTACAACGACGTTTTGATTGTTTCTTGCATACTCATTCAAAATTTTAAGAGTATCGTCCTTAGAACCGTCATTTACAACCACCACTTGTAAATTATCATAGTCTTGCTTTAATAAACTGTCTATGCAATTTCCCACGGTTTTTTCGGCATTGTAAGCAGGTATAATAACATACACCTTTTTGTTTGCGCTAACATAATAAAAGTATAACACACAATGGATATTTGTCAATATCTTGTTCAACCACACCTTTCTTGCATTTTTTAATAAATATAATTACCTTCATTTTGCCTGTTTAATTGCCTTATATAGCAATTTGTATTTTTAACAAGATGTAGCGGTAATATTTATAAAAAATATGTCAAATTTTTGCAAAAATCTTAAAACGCTTGACACCGTTGCCAAAGGCGTTTAATATAAAGTAAATTTAATTTAGGGGTGCTGTAAAAAGCTGAGATTATACCCAATGAACCCGCAAGGTAACGCTTGAAGGGGAAATTATTGAGGCACTCTGCAATACTTTTGTTGCGGAGATTTTTCTTTTTTTACAACTCCGAAGGAGTATTTTATGAGTAACTTTTTACTTTTTGCGGATTTAAGCCCTACGGAAAACGTGCTTAACATTGTGTCTATTATCGCAATCGCGCTGCTTGCCGTTGTTGGCACAATAATCTGCGTAACCAACCGCAAAAACAACGCATTCAATACCAAGTCGATAGTATACGGAGGAATTTGCGTTGCCGGCTCGTTTGTTTTGAGTTTCATTAAATTGGAAATGGGCTACGGCGGCAGCGTAACGCTTGCAAGTATGTTGCCTTTGTTTATCTATTGTTACGTTTTCGGCGTCGGACGCGGACTTATCGTCGGCATCGTTTACGGTCTGTTGCAATTTATACAAAATCCTTACTTTTTGAACGTTCCGCAGTTTTTACTTGATTATATTTTGCCATTTGGCTTTATAGCGCTTTCCGGCGTGTTCAAAAAAATAATGCCGGCAAAAGGCGCGATATTTGCAGGAGCGGGATTATTTTCCTTTTTAAGACTTGCATCGCACGTCGGCAGCGGAATAATCTTTTTCAATATGGGTTGGACGGTAGACACATTTCCTCTCTTCGGCAGTTCGGCAGGAATGGGCAGTTTTGTATACTCTCTCGTATACAATGCGCTTTATATGGTGCCTGAGACTTTGATACTTATGGGTGTATTATGGTATCTGGTTGCAAGCAAACAATTTTTCACTTTGGAAAATATGATGATTAAGGCAAAAACCGAAGAAACGAAACAAGCATAATATTTTTCCGTTATACTTTCTGCATCGCAAAAAGCATAACGGGAAAAAACCTAAATAATTATAACAATCGTTATTGATACTGACAACTTTGCAAAAATAATTTACGCCGTCTGCAAAAGTAAAAGCGTAATCGCAAAAAACGTCAAAAAATTACAAAGCCTTGCATAAAATGTTTTTATGAAAAAGTTTATTAAAAGCAAGGCTTTTATTTTGTCCTTTTTGGCAGTCGTAGTGCTTGTGGCGACTATACAGTTGACGGCCGTAGCAGTGCAAAATAAATATAAAGACACACAACTTACCGATACAAAACCCGTTTCGTCTTTAAGGATACAAGTGGTAAATTTGCGCGGCGCCCCACTTGCCAATGCAAAAGTAACTATTGTAGAAAGCGGCAAAACTTACTCTACCGACCTTAAAGGCTATACGCCCGTAATGCAGGTAACTTTTCAGGAAACGGCATTGACAAAAACCGTAGACGGAAACTTTTCTTTCGTAACGGTTGTAGTTACCCGCGACGGCTACGTAGACTATATTTTGTACAACTGCCTGATATACAAAGAGCGTATGCGCAGCGGCCCCATCATAACGCTGTTTAATACCGGCGAAAGCAGCGCAAAGTATATCAGCACGGTGGAAGTTCCGCCCGACGAATGGACGCAGGAATTTTTGAATAAAATCAAACAAAATTATTCCGCAGCCAAACAAGACGACTGAAATATTTTTTGCGTCAAAAAAATAAAATTGCAATCAGTAAAAATAAAAATTTTCAGTAAAAAACAAAGTTTTTGCATGTTAAGCTTTCTTAATAAAAACCTAAAATAACTCAAGCCCCTGCCTATCGGCAGGGGCTTGAGTATTTTTATGGCTTTAACGTTTTTTAATAAATATATAGACTAAATTATACCTTAGGTATCAAGTGTCCAATTTTGCCGTCGGCTCTGCGGTAAACAGCCTCTATATGTCCCGTTGCGATATTTTGGAACAGATAAAAATCGTGGTCGACGAGTTCCAACCCTGCAACAGCCTCTTTAAGGTCCTCTGCCTTGACTTCAAACGTTTTGGTTTTGACGATTTCAGGCACGGACTCCACTTCTTCTTTTTGGGCAAACTCAAATTGAGGCGCAACGACGTCTTTTTGTTTGTCGTTAAATTTATCTCTGTGCCTTACAAGCTGTTTTTCCAACTTAGGCAATGCCCTGTCGATGCAGTCGTAAATATGCTCGTCCTTAACTTCCGCCCTTAACAGCGTACCGCGATAAGAAATAGAAATTTCCAGCACTTCGCACTTTTTTTCGCCCTTCATAACGACGCGTGCCGTCGCCTCGTCGGAAAAATACTTATCCAGACGATTGAGTTTTTTCTGCAACACTTCCGTAAGTTTGTCGCTTGGGGTGTAGTTTTTTGCAACAACGTCCAATTTCATAATGCACCTCCGTTTTGTAATTTTATTTTAACAAAACCGAGAAAGAAAAACAAGACCCATTTGCAAATTTGCAATGGGTTTGTAAAAATAATTATATTTATTTTTTGTTGCTGAAAGTCAATTCTTTTCCGTCGAAGTTTATATAGACTTTTCCGCTGCGGATAGAATTTTTCAAAATCTCTTCGCTTAAACGGTCTTCGACAAGGCGTTGAATGCTCCTCTTTAACGGCCTTGCGCCGTATTCTTTGTCAAAGCCTTTTTCCGCAAGGAAGTCGAGCGCCTCGTCGGAAACTTCAAGCGACATTCCGTTTTCCGAAATACGCTTGCTGAGGTTGTCGAGAAGAATTTTTGCGATTTGCCTTGTTTCCTCTTTGCTGAGTTGCGTAAAGATAATAATGTCGTCGATACGGTTTAAGAACTCCGGCTTGAAACTTTCTTTAAGCGACTCCATAAGTCTGTCTTTCATATCGGCATATTCTTCTTCGCTGCCGCCGCCGGAAAAACCCAACCTACGCATTTTGCTTAACTGATTTACGCCGTTGTTGCTTGTCATAATTATTATGGTATTTTTGAAGTCTACGACTCTGCCGCGGCTGTCGGTAAGTCTGCCGTCGTCCAAAATTTGCAGCAAAATGTTGAACACGTCGGGGTGCGCTTTTTCTATTTCGTCAAACAGAATTACGGAATACGGCTTTCTTCTGACCTTTTCGGTAAGCTGTCCGCCTGTTTCTTCATAGCCCACGTATCCCGGAGGCGCGCCTATGATTTTTGACGCAGAGTGTTTTTCCATATATTCGCTCATATCGAGACGAATAAGCAAATTTTCGTCGCCGAATACGCCTTCCGCCAAAGCCTTTGAAAGTTCCGTCTTACCTACGCCTGTAGGTCCCAAAAAAATGAAAGAACCTATCGGGCGTTTCGGGTCTTTAAGTCCTGCCCTTGCCCTTCTTATCGCCTTTGCAACCGCCTTGACTGCCTCCTCCTGCCCGACAACTCTTTTATGCAGCAATTCTTCCAGATGAATAAGTTTTTGGCTCTCGGTCTCGTTTATGCGCTCTACCGGTATGGAAGTCCATTTGGAAACTATCTTTGCAATTTCCGCCTCGCCTATTTGCGGCTGCGACTTCTTCAACTTTTCGGCGTGCTTTTGTTTTTCTCTGTCGATTGCATCTTCAAGCGCTTTTACCTGCACTTTAAGTTCCTGCGCTTTGTTGAAGATTTGCCTCTCGGCATATTGCATCATTTCAAATTTTAACGCTTCCAACTCGCTTTCTTTTTGTTTGATTTCCTGCGGCAAAACGTAACTGTCTAGTTTTGCTCTGCTGGCCGCCTCGTCTATTAAATCGATAGCCTTATCCGGCAAAAACCTGTCGGTAATATATCTGTCCGAAAGTTTGGTTGCAGCCTCTATCGCTTCGTCGGTAATTTTTACTTTGTGATGTTCTTCATACTTATCTCTCAAACCTTTAAGTATAAGCATAGTGTCCGCAACACTAGGCTGATTTACCATAATAGGCTGAAACCTTCTTTCAAGCGCGGTGTCCTTTTCTATATACTTTCTGTATTCTTCTATAGTAGTTGCGCCTATGGTCTGCATTTCGCCGCGGGCAAGCAGCGGCTTCAAAATATCCGCCGCGTCCATCTTTCCGTCGCCCGTGCTTCCTGCGCCTACGAGATTGTGAATTTCATCTATAAAAATAATTATATTGCCGTTTTTGGTTACAAAGTCTATGGCGTCTTTCAACCTTTCTTCAAAGTCGCCGCGATACTTAGTGCCTGCAAGCAAGCCCGCCAAATCGAGCGAAAAAACTATTTTACCCTTTAACAAATCGGGCACGTCATTGTTTACAATCTTTTGCGCAAGACCTTCCACCACGGCAGATTTACCCACGCCCGGCTCGCCTATCAAAATAGGGTTGTTTTTTGTCCTGCGGCTTAAAATTTGAATAACTCTTTCTATCTCGTCGGAACGGCCTATTACGGGGTCGAGTTTGCCGTCCTTTGCTTTTTGCGTCAAGTCCACGCCGAATTTTTCAAGGTCGCCGAGTTCTTTATTTTTTTTCTTTTCGCCTTGCGCCGCGCCCGACGGATTGTTTACGCCAGTTTCTTCTTCCACGCGTTTGGTAAGCGCTTCCACGTCAACGCCCATATGCGCAAGCTGCCTTACGGCATAACTTCCGGTGTTAATCAAAATGGCAAGCAAAAGATGTTCCGTATCGACGTAATAGCAATTTGCCGCCTGCGCAATTTTGTTTGCGTCAGCCTCCATTTTGCCTACGCGTGCGGAAATTTCCAACTGAAAGCCCGCGGCATTGTCGCTGCCTATGCGGAAATTTTCTTTCGTTGCGCCGAACTCCGACAGCAAATCTTTAGCTTTGCCGTCTACGCACATAAGACCAAGCAAAATGTGTTCCGTCCCTACCATGCTGTTTTTTGTCTTTTTGCATACGTCGCAAGCAATATCGACGGCTTTTCTTGCATTTTGCGTCAATCTTTCAAACATTAAATCGCCCCCTTAAAAAAATCAATCTAATATTTTATTGAGATTTTCTCGGGTATACTCCGCCCTGAAAATATCTCTTTCTCTTTCGTTCATTTGTTTGCCTGCTTTTTTAAGCAAATTTCCGGGCAATACGTCCACCAAAAAGTCGTCAAGCTTTTCTACGTCGGCGCACTGTATAATACCCAAAGCAACGCCTGTTTTTACGTCGGCAAATCTCTCGAAAAACTCTTTTGTAGACAAAATATATGCGTTTGTAAGTATCCCCTTGGAACGCATTATTCTGTCGGTATATGCTGTTTTGTGCGTATTGAATATGGTTTCGCGCTCTTTGCTTTCCAACTGACAAACCGCCAAAACAGAATTGTTTACGTTCTCTATAATTTCCTCTTCGCTGTAACCCAATGACGTTCTGTTGGAAATTTGATACATAAATCCGCTGCTGCTGCTGCTTCCTTCGCCGTAAATGCCGCGCACCGTCATTTTTCTTTTTACCAGCGCGTCTATTAAGGCGGAAATTCTGCCCGTTTTGGAAAGCGCAGGCAAAAACATCATAACCGACGCACGCATACCTGTCCCCACGTTTGTAGGGCAACTGGTCAAGAAGCCCAAATTGTCATCGTAAGCAATGTCTACCTGTGAAATAATTTTGTCGTCTATTCGTCTAATCTTTTTGTAAGCCTTAGGCAAATCAAATCCTTTTACAATGCTTTGCTCTCTTATATGGTCCTCTTCGTTAAGCATTATTGACAAACTTTCGTCTTTATTTACCATAACGGCGCCGAGTCTGTCGTTTTGCAATAAATCCAGACTTACCAGGTGCTTTTCAAGATAAATTCGTTTTTCTACTTCGTCCATTTGCGAAATAAACCGCATATCGAATTTTTCCGTCGCCTGCAGCACGTCGTGAATTTTCTTTACAAAACCGAAAGCAAGCTCCGCATCGAGTTTATGCGGAAACGGCAAGCCGGAAACGTTTCTTGCGAGGCGTATTCTCGATGAAACGACGATGTTTTTTATAATATCGTTTTGACTCATACTCCCCCCAAACTTTTCAGCTGCTTATAAATTCTGTCGGCATCGTCGTATCTCATTTCTTTGCTTGCCTGCTCCATTTCGGCTTTAAGCATTTGTATCATTTCTTCTTTGCTTGTTGCCATCTTAACGGTATTTTTGCGCGGTATATGTCTGCTCCTGCCTTGAATTTTAGGCACAAGACTGCTCATAGTGCTGCCGAACGCCGTATAACAATCCGGACAGCCCAAAAAACCTGTTTTGAGAAATTCGCTCAAACGGGTCTTGCACTTAGGGCAAACAGCTTCTTTTACGTTGCGTTCCTGCGCGCGTGATTGACGGTATGAATTGTTCTCTATTTTTCTGGCGCAATTTTCACACAAAAATTTTTGCGTGGTCTTGCCGTTTTTCATTTCCGTAATAAAGATAGTTGCGGGCGCGCCGCACAACATACATTTCATCATTCTTGTCCCCTGTCAGGTGCCTGATATTTTCACTGTCGCAATATAAATCGATTTGGTTATTTGTTTGTTTTTAATGCTTTTTATGAATATGCAAAAATGCCGATATAAATTTAGTATTGCAATTATAAATCATTAGTTTTTGCAAGTCAAGTACCAACAAAAAAACTCTTTCTAAAGAAAGAGTTTTTTTAATAATAAAATCTTAAATATCAAACGCTGTCAAGCGTATCGTTTAGCACACAGATAACAATCTTGCAATCTTTTATGCCTGCGAGCATTTTTGTTAAGCTTATTAGACAGCGCTAATAAAATTTATGTTTATCGCACCGTTTACGGTAGAAGCGTTAAGTTTTTTGTCGCTGCCTTCAACCGTTTTGTCTGTAAGATTTTTTGCACCGTTTACTGTGGAAACGGAAACGTTATATTCATCCAAACTGCCTATCAACGTGCCGCTGATTTCTCCGTTTACCGTTGACGCTTCTATCTTAGGGCAAAGCACGTTATCAAAAACAACTTCGCCGTTGACAGTGCTGCACGCAAGAGAATTTGCAACTACGTTCGCGCAGGAAACTTCTCCGTTGGTTACGCTTATCGTTCCGTCGGCAATCACGCAATCGTTAATATCTATTTCTCCGTTGACGTTGGTTACCGTAAGATTTTTAAGTTTAAGGGTATTTAAGTTAATTTCCGCACTGACGGTGTTTATGTTAAGTTCGAAGTACATTTCCGGCGTTACCGTAATATCAACGTCAAGCCCTATTTTGCCTATCCCGCGGAAAAAGTTGAACCATCTGGGCTGCTCGGTCTTTTCTTCTATCTTCAACTCTCCGTCTGTTACTGAAATTTCATACTTGTCGTTGCCGTTTTCGCTTACGTAATATGATACGAAAAATTTTTCTCCTACGGAAATATTTACGTCGTCAAGCACCGTCGACACCGACAGTTTGGAAAACTCTACGGCTTCTTCATAAGTTTCCTGCACGTACGTTTGGTCGTCAAGGTTTTTATAGTCCCAACCCAGTTGAGAAAAACCTATGCAGAATATACCCGCGCCTACCGCCAGTGTAATTACGGCTCCAATCAATTCCCAAAACCAGCGTTTCATCTTTAAGCCCTCCTGCATTTGGAATATCCAAACAGCCATTTAACAACAACCTTAAACAGTCTGTAAACGGTGCGGCCTGCCCACCACATCAACTGTCCTACGCCTATCGACGCTATCGCGCCGCCGAACACGCACAGCCAAGTCGAACTTGCAAAAGCAAAGCCGAAAAAACTGTAAATCATAACAGCCACACCGGCTATTTGCGTCGCTATGCTTGCCACAAACAAACCGAAGGTTACGGCGCATACAGGTATAAACACAAACACTACCAACAATATGCCCAAAATCATACCGGCAACCGTCGGGTGCCACTCGTAACTTTTGTGGATATGATTAGGCCTGTCGTCGTAATAATCGTCATAGCGTCTTTCGCGGTCGCGTCTTATCCTATCCCGTCTTTCTCTCTCTCGCTCGGCGCGTTCTTCGCGTCTGATGCGTTCTTCTCTTGCTCTTTCTTCACGGCGAAGCCTTTCTTCTTCGCGACGGCGCTCTTCTATCTCCCTTTCTTCGCGATGCTTGCGTTCTTGACGCTCGCGTTCTTCTCTTTCTCTCTCTTCCTTGCGCAATCTTTCTTCTTCTCTGCGACGCTCGCGCCTTTCACGCTCTTCCATCTTGCGCATTTCTTTTCTTTCGCGCTCGTCTCTTATTCTATCGGTTTTGCCGTACGACGGTCTTTCTTCATAATAATCGTCGTCAAAACCGAATTGATTTTCGTGTCTGATTCTGTCGGCAACTTCATAAGGACTGCCGAACTCGTCTATTATGTCTTCTTCGAGCATTCCCGATTCTATCTTGTCGGCAAAAAGCTCGTCATAATAGTCAAAAACTTTATCCTTTTCTCTCGACGGCAAATCGTCCAAACTTTTTCTCAACCGTCTTTCCCATTCATACTTAGTCATTTTACAAACCCTCTTTTATAATGTAGTCATAAACAACTTGTATCTCCCGTATGTCGTAAACAAACTCTCTCAAACGCTGTTTTCCTTTTACGGTGATTTGATAATACTTTCGCAATCTGCCGTTGTGCTCTCGGCTTTTTGTCGTCAAACATCCCATTTCTTCCAGACGTCTCAAAATCGGGTACAACGTCGATTCCGAAATTTCTATATAAGGCGATAAGTCGGAAATTATCTTATATCCGTATGACTCGTGTTTACTTAATGACGCCAATACCGCGGCTTCCAACACGCCCTTTTTCAATTGGACATCCAAACAATCACCTCCGTTCATACCCTCTTATGCATTATACTATACATTACATAGTATACCTTGTCAACGAATTTTATTAAAATTTTCAAAAAATTTAATAAAAATTTCACAAACTGGAAATTTTTATGTCAAAAAACAAAATATAAATTAAATTTTGACCGCAAAATTTATTTTTATAAATAAACGGTTTCAACAAATTTATCAAAAAAACACCGCCTGCAATTATGCAAGCGGTGTCAATAATTTTAATATTTAGATTTTAAGTTATTACAGACTTATTCTTTATCTGCCCATTTCTTTGCGTCTTCCACAATTTTAGGTATCTGTTGCGGAGGAACTTCTTCGTATCTTGCAAATTCAAGTTCATAACTGCCTCTGCCCTGCGTCATACTTCTCAAATCGGTGGCGTACTTCATAATTTCGCTTAAAGGCGCTTCCGCACTGATGATTTGTCTGCCGTCGTGGTTTTCCGTACCCAAAATTCTGCCGCGGCGTTTATTCATATCGCCGAAGATATCGCCCAAATAAGAATCCGGCACGCTAATCTTCATTGTATATATCGGTTCCAAAATAGTAGGGTTGGCACGCGAGCAACCGTCTTTGTATGCAAGCGACGCCGCAATTTTGAAAGCGATTTCCTTAGAGTCGACAGGGTGATATTTGCCGTCCACAAGCTCAGCCCTTATGTTTACCATAGGATAACCGGCAAGAACGCCGTGAGGCAATGCTTCGAGCAAGCCCTTTTCTACTGCAGGTATAAATTGGTTAGGAATCGACGCGCCGACTATACTGTCTACAAACAAAAATTCACCTTCGGCATAAGGACTGAATTTTATCACGCATTGACCGAACTGTCCTGCGCCGCCCGATTGTTTTTTATGTTTTCCTTCCGCTTCCACCGCTTTTTTGATGGTTTCTCTGTAAGCGATGCGCGGTTCTCTCAAAACGGCTTCCACGCCGAATTTATTTTTAAGTTTTTTACACAGCAAGTCGAGTTGCGTTTCGCCTATGCCGTTTAAGAGCATTTCGCCAGTTTCGGTATTTTTGGTTACCGTAAAAGAATTGTCCTCGTCTTGCAAGCGGTAAAGTCCGCTGAACACCTTGTCTTCGTCCCCTTTCTTGGCAGCATATACAGCCATTGTAAGTACAGGCTTAGGCAACTCTACATTAGGCAAAGTAACCTGCATCGACGCATCGCACAAAGTGTCGCCCGTTGACGTATTTTGCAATTTTGCAATGGCGCCCATGTCGCCGGCGTGTGCAACGTTTGTGCTCTCTTGCTTTTTGCCGCTTACAAAATAAAGCGCGCCTATTTTTTCGTCTATATTTTTATTTACGTTTTTAAGCGAAGTGCCGACTTTAAGTACGCCCGAAAGCACCTTAAACATAGACAGTCTGCCTACAAACGGGTCCGCGACGGTTTTGAAAATTTTTACAACGGTAGGAGCCTTTTCTTCGCAGGCGATTTCAACAACTTTGCCGTTTTTGTCTTTTGCAGCAACGGTTTTGCTGTCGGCAGGACTAGGCAGCAAACTTACGATTTCGTTCATAAGGTTAAATACGCCCTTGTTGCAAACCGCAGAGCCTGCCAAAACCGGTATACAACTTCCGTTCAATACGCCCTTCTTTACGCCGTAAATAATTTCTTCGGTGGTAAAGGTTTCGCCGGCAAAATATTTTTCCAACATTGCTTCATCGCTTTCCGCAGCCGATTCTACAAGTTTAAGTTTAAGTTCTTCATATTCTTCTTTAAGATTGTCGGGTATTTCTATCTGCGTTTTGGTGTCGCCGAACATAAACGCCTTGCCGTTAAGCACGTTTACGTAACCCGTCATTTTTTCGTTTTGCATTATAGGTATCTGCATAGGCGCAATTTTGGTAGTATATTTTTCTTTAAGAGCGCGCATAGTGCCTATATAATCCGCATTTTCTTTATCCGTGCCGTTCAAAAATAAAATGGTAGGTATGTTGTTTTTTATGCAATAGTCAACTGCCTTCTCTGTGCCGACCGAAACGGAACCGCCAAGACCCGAAACAACTATCGCGCCGTCTGCCGCGTCAAGCGCCAAACGCATTTCGCCCTCGAAGTCGAAAAACCCCGGAGTATCGATAAGATTTATCTTTGCAGAGCCAAACTCGCAATCGTAAACACAGTTAGCCATCGAAAGGCTTATGGAAATCTTTTTTGCGATTTCTTCCGAATCGAAATCCATAACGGTATTGCCGTCTTCCGTTCTGCCCTGTCTGTCAATTGCTTTCGCGTTATACAAAATCGCTTCGGCAAGAGTGGTTTTGCCCTCTCCGCCGTGTCCGACAAGAACTACGTTTCTGATGTTTTTAGCCAAAAATTCCGCCATAAGTGCACCTCGGTTTATTGATTTTAGACCGCCGCCGCTGTTAGTTAATAAAACTTAAATCGTACGGTCATATTAAAAACCGCAAATTTAACAGACATTAAACCGTTTCGGCAACTCGTTCCTAATACGTTAAATATACCACAATCTTACCGCCATTTCAATACCCTTTGGAAAATAAAGTCAATTATTTGCCGCCGTTTTGCAGACCGTTAAAAACGGCAATATATTTTTGAAATTCTGCCGTTTCGCTGTTGGAAAGATGAAAAAACACGCTTCCGCATACGCTGCGCTCGGTAAATAAATTTTTTTCTTTAAGCACCTGCGATATATGTTTAGACAAGCCGTCGTTGCCGTCAAATGCAGGCAAGCCCGTAGCCCTCTCGAAACAATCTTTTTTTATCACGTAATGAGTGCAGCCCAACACTATTGAAGCAAATTTGGAAAAATCTACCCCAAGCGTTTCGCTTTTTATATATTCCGTAAACTCATCGTCGGGGGTGTTCTTTTCTATCAACTCCGCCGCGTCCTTCAAAGGGAAAATATATGCCTTGTTTTCTCCGTAATTTTCAACCACCCGACGGAAGTTGTCGCAACCGGCAGTGGCAGTCGTTACAAACACAAGCGTATTTTTAGGCGCGGGCTTTACCGCAGGCTGTATGCCGAAAAACAAAACGTCGGGATAAGTCTGCCGCAAAGTTTCTATACACAAGCCCGTTACCGTATTGCAAGCAATTACAATCGCCTTAGGGTTGTGCGCCAAAATGCCTTCAATTGCTTTCAAAGTTAAATTCAATATTTCTTGCTTGCTTTTTTTGCCGTAAGGCGCGTTTAGGTTATCGGCAAAATACAAAAAGTCTTCTTTTGGCAAATCGCTTTTAAGTTTGGCAAGCGTAGAAAGTCCGCCCACCCCGCTGTCAAACACTGCAATAGGTCTGTTCATAGCCGCTCCTGAAATTTTTTTAGATATTATTTAATTTTTATGTCGCTGTATAGCAAAAAATGATTTTCAAACTGTTGCTAAAAATCAAAAAGCGTGCTAAAATAACTTGGTTAATTGAGAAAATATCATTAAGGGAGTTTAGATATGCCAAATATCAAATCAGCAGAAAAAAGAGTAAAAGTTTCTTCGGCGAAGAAATTGCAAAACAAAATGGTTGCATCGCAAATGCACACCGCTATCAAAAAGTTTAACGCCGCTATCGCAGCAAACGACGTAGCGCTTGCAGAAAAACTTATGGCGGAAGCCGCAAGCAAAATCGACAACGCCGCAAGCAAAAAAGTAATTCACAAAAACAATGCAAACCGCAAAAAATCACAAATTGCAAAAGCATTGTATCAGTTGAAGTCCGGCGTAATCGTAGTTAAAGCAGACGCCAAAACTTTGAAGCAGGCAGAACAAAAAGCAGCCGCTCAAAGAAAAGCAGAAGAAAAAGCAGCCGCTATCGCCGCTTGGAAGGAAGACAAGGCAAAGAGAGAGTCTGACAAACTTGCAAAAAAAGACCCTAAGGCAGCAAAGAAAGCAGAAAAAACAACAAAGACTGCAAAGAAACCTGCCAAGGCAAAAGAAGAAGTTGAAGCACCTGCAGCAGAAGCAGCGCCTAAAAAGAAAACAACCAAAAAAGCAAAAGAAACTGCTGATGCCGAATAATCTTTAACCTTAATTATTTAAGTCCCGAAACTTTCGGGACTTTTTTTACCCCTATTTTTACACACGCAAAAAATCTTTTACGCAAATAACGTCTATGTTTTTGACTGACAAATTTATATATCTATATATAAAATAAAAAATCTCACGATATGCCGTAAGATTTTTACGTTAAAAAGTTTTTATTAAATGCTTAATTTACAAAAACAACTGTTTTAATTACTTATTTTCCAGCATTTTTTTAAGTTCTTCCAAAAAGCTGTTACTGTCCTTAAACTGACGGTAAACCGAAGCAAAGCGAATGTATGCAACGTCGTCAAGTTGTTTAAGTCCGTTCATTACCATTTCGCCTATAGTTTTGGAAGAAATTTCCGGCTCCAAAGAATTGTAAATCTGCTTTTCAATATTCGCGACAAGTTCGTCAATTTCTTTTACGGAAACAGGTCGTTTTTCGCAAGATTTGATAATGCCGTTTTTAATTTTGTTCATATCCAGTTGCTGACGGCTGCCGTCCGACTTTACAACCAAAATAGGCGTCGTTTCAATAGTTTCGTACGTGGTAAAACGCTTGCCGCAAGAGTTGCATTCACGCCGTCTGCGTATTGCATTAAGTTCGTCCACCGGACGCGAATCGATAACTTTCAAATCGTCGTATCCGCAAAAAATACATTTCATAATTTTTCCTTTGTGTATTACTTAAAGTAATTTACACCGCTTTCAAAAATCTTCATATCATAGTTGCCGTCAACATTTTTATAAAGATTTTGACCTATACGCTCGCTGTGCCCCATTTTGCCGAACACTCTGCCGTCCGCCGAAGTAATGCCTTCAACGGCATAAACCGAGCCGTTAGGGTTAAACGGACTTTGCATTGTGGCATTCCCGTCAAAGTCTACGTATTGCGTAGCGATTTGCCCGTTTTTGATGAGCGTTTTCAAGTGCTCGTCGTCGCAGACAAACCTGCCCTCTCCGTGAGAGATTGCAACGTCGTACACGTCGCCCACTTTTACGCCTTTAAGCCAAGGCGAAAGGTTGCTTGCAATGCGCGTCTTTGTTATTTTTGAAATATGTCTGCCTATGTTGTTGAAAGTAAGCGTCGGCGAATTTGTTTGCATAGGCGAAATTTTTCCATTAGGCACAAGCCCCAACTTTATGAGCGCTTGGAAGCCGTTGCATATGCCCAAAATCAAACCGTCTCTTTCGTTAAGCAATTTTTCTATCGCTTCTTTAATGTAAGGGTTAGAGAACACCGTTGCAATAAATTTGCCCGAGCCGTCAGGTTCGTCCGCGCCGGAAAATCCGCCGGGGATTGCAAGTATCTGACAGTCGTCAATAGCCTTTGCCATAAGTTTTACGCTTGACATAATGTCTTTACTTGTCAAGTTTTTAAGCACGAAACTGTCTGTAACGGCACCCGCAATCTCAAATTGCCTTGCGGTGTCATACTCGCAGTTGTTGCCGGGAAACACAGGTATAAACACCCTAGGTTTTGCAACGCTATGTTTTGCCTTTGCGCTTTGCGCCGTATATGAAAGCGTTTCAACCTTTCCGCTTGCTTCCGCCGTGGTTTTATAAACGCCTTCCAACTTGCTTTTATAACTTACTATCAAATTGTTGATATCACACGCCTGTTTGCCTATGCGTATTTTGCCGTCGCAGTTGGTTTTTCCTACAGGCACCTTGTCAAAACCGTCAAACGCGCTTTCGTCGTCAACGCTGACAACTATATTTGCATAGTCGGGACGGAAGAAGTCCGCATTCTTTTCAAAGTCGACGCCGACGTTATTGCCGAATACGCTCTTGGCAACCGCGCTGTATACGCCGCCGTCCTCTACGACAGTTGCGTATTTTACGTTACCGCACAAAATATTTTTGTTTATTGCGTCATACAGCTTTTTTGCGTATTCGAAGTCAGGCATATAGTTGCCGTCATGTTTGATAGGCAAAAGCAACAATTTTTTGCCGCTTTCTCTCAACACGTTGTCTATGACGTCTTTGCATTTTGCCGTACCTATGGCAAAAGATATTAACGTTGCAGGCACGTCTATATCTTCGAAACTGCCGCTCATAGAGTCTTTTCCGCCTATTGCCGCTATTTCAAGCCCCATTTGCGCCTCGAACGCGCCGAGCAACGCCGAAACAGGCTGACCGAAACGCTTTGCGTCGCCGTTTAAGCGTTTGAAAAACTCCTGCAAACTGAGGTAAATTTTATTTCTGTCTACGCCGGCCGCAACAAGTTTTGATACGCTTGTCAAAACCGCATAAACACTGCCCACAAACGGACTGTCCTGCGTAAGGTGCGGATTAAACCCGAACGCCGCAACGCTTGCGGTGTCGCTTAGGTCTGTGCCGAGTTTCGCCGACATAACTATCGCAGGCGTTTCCTGAGTTTTGCCGCCATACGGCAACAGCACGCTTCTTGCGCCTATTGTAGAGTCGAAAGTTTCGACCATACCTTTTTGCGAGCATACGTTTAGCCTGCCGAGTTCGTTTTTAAGCGCGCTTATATAATCGTCATTATCTATATTTTGTTTTGTATCTTTGTCTATACCGTCAAAGAAAGTGCATTTGTTTTCTTCAATCAAAACGTCGTTGCTTTGTTTTACGCCGTTGGTATCAAGAAAGGCTCTTTCTATGTCAACTATCGCGTCGTTTTTGAAGAACATTCTCAATCTGCCGGTGTCGGTAATTTCCGCTACGTTTGTTGCAGACAGGTTTTCTTCATAACACAAATCTATAAATTTCTGTTCGTCGCTCTTTTTTATAACGACTGCCATTCTCTCTTGACTTTCGGAAATCGCAAGTTCGGTACCGCTTAAACCCTCGTATTTTTTAGGCACACGGTCGAGGTAAATATCTATGCTGTCGGCAAGTTCTCCGATGGCAACGCTTACGCCGCCCGCGCCGAAGTCGTTGCATTTTTTGATAAGTTTTGACACTTGCGGATTTTTGAACAATCTTTGAATTTTTCTTTCCGTAGTGGCGTTGCCCTTTTGCACTTCCGCGCCGCAGCTTTCGACAGACTTTAAGTTGTGCGATTTGGAAGAGCCCGTTGCGCCGCCGCAACCGTCTCTGCCCGTTGCGCCGCCCAAAAGAATAACGATGTCGCCATTTTGCGGCTTGCTCCTGATTACGTTTTCCGCTTTGTTTTGCGCAACTACAAAGCCCGTTTCCAAACGCTTTGCAACGTAATCAGGGTGATAAACTTCTTGCACGAAACCCGTTGCCAAACCTATTTGATTGCCGTATGAAGAAAAACCGCTTGTAGCTGTTTTGGAAATAACCCTTTGCGGCAATTTGCCTTTTAACGTCTTGTCGATAGGCTGAGTAATATCTCCCGCACCCGTAATACGCATTGCGTGATAAACGTAAGTCCTGCCGCTTAGCGGGTCGCGGATTGCGCCGCCCAAACAGGTTGCAGCGCCGCCGAACGGCTCGATTTCCGTCGGATGATTGTGAGTTTCGTTTTTGAACATCAAAAGATATTCTTCGTCTTTCCCGTTTTCTTTAACGGCAACCTTTACCGAGCAGGCATTTATTTCGTCGGACTCATCCAAGTTTTTCAAAATGCCGTGCTTTTTCATATATTTTACGATACACGTGGCAACGTCCATCATACACATATATTTGCCGCGCGGTTTGGAAACTTCTTCAAATACCTCTGTATATCTGTCAAACGCCTTTTGAATGTTCGGGTTGTCCGAAATTATCTTTACGTTGGTAAGCTCCGTCGCAAAAGTAGTATGTCTGCAATGGTCCGACCAATAAGTGTCTATTACTTTAAGTTCCGTAAAATACGGGTCTCTGCCGCAGCCTTTGAAGTAATCTCTCACAAACGCCAAATCCGCAACGGTCATTGCAAAGCCGTTTGCCTTGTGATACTCCGCTATTTTACCATCGTCATAATTTACAAAACCGCAAACCTGTTGTTCCTGCTTGACTTCCTGCACCGCGTCTTTAAGCGTGTCGGGATAGTTAAGGTCTGCCTCTCTCATTTCGACGGGGTTAATCAAAAAATGTTTTATTTTTGCAGTCGTTTCTTCGTCGAGTTTATCGAACACGTAAATATTTGCCGTCTTTACAAGAGGTTTGTCCTTTAAGGTCAAAAGTTGCACGCATTGCGCCGCGCTGTCAGCTCTTTGGTCAAACTGCCCCGGCAAATACTCCGTTGCGATAACAGTTTTTCCGTCAAAATTTACACTGTCGAAAACGTCGTCTACCGGCGGTTCTGAAAAAACTACCGATTTTGACTTTTCGAAGTCTTCCTGCGAAAGACCTTCCACGTCGTAACGAAGAAGGTATCTCATACCGTCAAGTTTTATATTAAGCACGTTTTTCACGTCTGCTAAAACCTTTTTGCGCGCAACGTCAAAACCGTCCTTTTTTTCTACGTAAATGCGATAAATCATTTTAATAGTAACTCCGTTTTATTTAACGCCTATGTCTTTGCGATAATGCATATTTTCAAAACTTATTTTCTCTACGTTTTTATACGCTTTTTCACGCGCTTCCGCAAGAGTGTTGCCCATACACGTTACGCCAAGCACCCTGCCGCCGTTTGTATAATATTTGCCGTCGGCTTTTTTCGTACCCGCGTGGAAAACAACGCAGTCGCCGTCTATGTCGCCGAAAGAAATTTCATAACCCTTTTGGTAAGACTCCGGATAACCGCCGCTCGCGATAACTACGCATATGCTTTGCTTGTCGCTCCATTTAAGTTTAACCTGCGAAAGTTTTTGGTCTATAACCATATTGAAAATATCATACAAGTCGCTTTCAAGCCGCATCAGCACCGCCTGGGTTTCCGGATCGCCGAAACGCGCGTTATACTCCAAAACTTTGACGCCTTTGTTGGACACCATAAGACCGAAGTATATTACCCCTTTGAAGGTAATTCCCTCGGCGTTAAGTGCGTTCATCGTAGGCAAAAATATCGTGTTGTAAGCCTTTTTCATTTCTGCCTCGCCAAATCTTTGCGAAGGAGAAAACGCCCCCATACCGCCGGTATTTAAGCCCTTGTCGTCATCGAGAGCGCGTTTGTGGTCTTGACTCGTTTCCATAGGCAAAATAGTTTTGCCGTCGCAAAACGCCAATACCGAAACTTCATAGCCCTTCAAAAATTCTTCTATAACGATTTGATTTCCGCTTGTGCCGAACTTTTGGTCAAGCATAATTTCTTCCACGGCGCTAGTTGCTTCTTTTTTGTTTTGGCAGATATAAACGCCCTTGCCCAGTGCAAGACCGTCGGCTTTTATGACCGTAGGATACGCAGCCTTTTCGAGATACTTCAAAGCGTCGTCTGAAGAAGAAAACACTTCGTAATCGGCAGTAGGTATACCGTATTTTTTCATAAGATTTTTGGAAAAGACTTTGCTTGCTTCTATCTGCGCTGCGGCTTTCGTCGGACCGAATGCTCTAAAACCGTTTTCTTCAAGCAAATCAACCAAACCCAAAGCAAGCGGGTCGTCCGGTGCGACGACAGTCATTGCAATATCGGCATGCTCCTTTACAAACTGCAAAATCTTGTCTAAATCCGTAGCCTTTATTTCCGGCACGCATTCTGCAATGTCGCTTATACCGCCGTTTCCCGGTATGCAGTAAAGCTTAGTTATTTTGTTGTTTTTTTTGAGCGAATGACAAATTGCGTGCTCGCGTCCGCCGCCGCCGACTACCAAAACTTCCATAAGGTCAACCTCGTGTTTTTTAGTTTTTATACATATATATAATAACAGCAAAAGCGAAACATTTCAATAGGGTTTTACGCTTTTGCCGTTAAAAACAAATCAATGCTTAAAGTGTCTGATTTTGCAGAACAGCATAGCAATGCCGTTTTCGTTGCAAGCGTCGATGCTTTCTTGGTCGCGGATACTTCCGCCCGGTTGAATGATTGACTTGACGCCTGCCGCAGCGCACAAATCCACACAGTCGCGGAACGGGAAAAACGCGTCGGACGCTACAGCCGCGCCTTTTACGTTTTCTCCGCCGTGCTCTATTGCCTGTTGCATTGCCCAAACTCTGCTTGTCTGACCCACGCCTATGCCTACGCTTGCACCGTCTTTTGCAATGACTATCGCGTTTGACTTGCAGTGTTTAACTATTTTGTACGCAAACTCCAAATCTTCTTTTTGTTTTGCAGTCGCCTTTGTGTTTGTCATATCTTCCAAACTTTCAAACAGCATTGCGTCTTTGTCCTGCACCAAAAGACCGCCGGAAACGCGTTTCATATCAAATTCCGAATACTTTCTAGGTTGGTCAATGTCGTCGATTACCAAAACTCTCAAATTAGGCTTAGACTTCAAAACTTGCAAAGCCTTGTCGCTATAACCTTTTGCAACTACCACTTCCAAAAAGATTTTTACAAGTTCGTTTGCCAAATCTTCTTCAACAACGCCGTTTAATGCGACGATTCCGCCGAAGATAGAAACAGGGTCGCAGTTATAAGCTTTTTGATAAGCCTCCAAAAGTGTTTTGCCTTCCGCAACGCCGCAAGGGTTGGTATGTTTTACCGCAACGGCACAAGGTTTTTTGAACTCTCTCAAAAGTTCTATCGCACCGTTGGTGTCGTTAATGTTATTAAAACTAAGTTCCTTACCGTTAAGTTGTTTTGCGCCTGCCAAACAAGCGTTGTTAGTCAAAGCGTTGCCGTAAAACGCCGCAGATTGATGAGGATTTTCGCCGTAACGCATATCTTGCACTTTCTCGAAGGCAAAAGAAATTTTATCGGGATATTTAATGCCCAACTGCTCTCTGAGGTATGTCGAAATAAGAGTGTCGTATACGCTTGTATGCTCGAACACCTTATAAGACAGCAACTTTTTGGTTTGCAAAGAAACTTCTCCGTTTGCTTTAAGTTCGTTTACAACCGTTTCGTAATCTTCGGGATTTACTATAACCGCAACGTCCTGATAGTTTTTTGCCGCTGCTCTTATCATAGTAGGTCCGCCTATGTCGATGTTTTCTATCGCTTCGGCAAAAGAAACGCCGTCCTTTGAAATCGTCTGCTTAAACGGATAAAGATTTACCGCAACGATATCTATGGTGTTTATGCCCAACTTCTCAAGCTGCGACATATGCTCTTTGTTGCCCCTCATTGCAAGCAAACCGGCGTGCACCGCAGGGTGCAAAGTTTTTACCCTGCCGTCGAGACACTCGGGAAAACCCGTTATGTCCGAAATGCCTATCGTTTTTATGCCTGCTTTGTCAAGCGCGGTTTTGGTGCCGCCCGTTGAAATAATTTCATATCCCAACGATACAAGTTCTTTTGCAAAATCTACAATTCCGCATTTGTCGGATACGCTGATTAACGCTCTTTTTTTCATATGTTACTCCTTTTCGCACAGCATCTTTACCGCTGCCGGCATAAGTTTATGTTCTATCTTCAAAACGCGCTGCTGCAATTCTTCCGCAGTCATGCCTTTGTCTACTTTACATTTTTCTTGAAAAATAATTTCGCCCGTATCCGCATTTTCGTCTACGTAATGCACCGTTGCGCCCGTTTCGTTTTCTCCCGCGTCAAGTACCGCCTGGTGCACTTTAAGTCCGAAAAAGCCCATACCGCAAAACTTAGGTATAAGAGACGGATGTACGTTTACAATCTTCTTTTCAAATCTTTTGACGATTTTTTCCGACAATATTTTGAGATAACCGCACAACGCTATAACGTCGGTTTTGTATTGCAGCAAAATTTCCAAAATTTTGTCGTTAAACTCTTGTGAATTTGCAAAATTTTTCTGTTCTATAACCACCGAAGGGATGTTATGTTTTTTTGCTCTTTCCAAAGAGTAAACTCCTGCGTTGTTGGAAATTACAACGCAAATTCTGCCGTCTATAAAACCGCTTTCCACACTATCGATAAGCGCTTGCAAATTTGTGCCGCCGCCCGACACAAGCACCGCAATATTTTTCATCTTTTTCTCCCGAACGGTCAAGATAATCGTTCAACACAAAATGAACTAAGACGATTTGGTTTTTCAAAAGCCAAAGCAATCTTACATATACAAATCGCCGAGTCGTTGTTTATTTTTCTTCAAAAAAGTTTTGGGCGTTGCTAAAAACGCCCAAAAACGTCAATCGTCAAAAACTTGTTTGTCCATTTCCTTAACGTCCATTTTTACAGGATACTTACCGGTAAAACAACCGGTGCAGAAATCACAAGGCGTCGTTTTGCTTCGGCAGGCTTCTTCCAACATATCTATTGTCAGATATGCAAGGCTGTCAGCCCCTATAATTTTGCAAATTTCGTCAACGTTTCTGTAAGCGCCGATAAGCTGTTCATAAGTCTGCATATCTACGCCCAAAAAACAAGGATGTTTGACCGTCGGCGACGCAATACGCAAATGAACTTCTTTTGCACCTGCGTCTCTCAGCATTTGCACTATCTGTTTGCTTGTCGTACCCCTTACGATAGAGTCGTCAACCAAAACCACTCGTTTGCCTTCTACGTTGGCTTTGATTGCATTCAGTTTTATCTTTACGGCAGACTCTCTCATACCTTGTTTAGGTTTGATAAAAGTTCTGCCGACGTAACCGTTTTTGGCAAGCGCTTCTATAAAAGGAATTCCGCTTGCTTCCGCAAAACCTCTTGCCGCAACGTTTGCGGAGTCCGGCACGCCGGAAACCAAATCCGCATCCACCGGGAAGTTCTGCGCCAACTTGCGACCGCTTTCCTTTCTTGCCTGATAAACGCTTTGACCTTCCAAAATACTGTCGGGACGCGCAAAATACACGTGCTCGAAAATACAAAATTCTTTTTTGTCTTTCGCCCATTTTGTGGACTGCAAACCTTTGGAACTTATTACAAGCATTTCCCCTGCGTCTATATCTCTCACAAACGTTGCGCCCACTGCGTCAAGAGCGGAAGTTTCGCTTGCAACCACGTAGTCGTCAAGACCAATTTTGCCCAAAACCATAGGACGAATGCCGTGTCTGTCGCGCAAAGCAATGAGTTTGGTGCGCGTCATAATAAGCATAGAAAAACTTCCGTCCATAATTTCCGCCGCTTTAAGTATGCCTTCTACGTAACCGTTTTCGGAATATTTATTGATAAGCGTACCTACGACTTCCGTATCTATCGAAGTTTGAAAAAGTATATTTTCGCTTAAAAGCTGGTCTCTTATTTTTTTGGCGTTTGCGATGTTTCCGTTATGCGCAATTGCAAACTTGCCGCGTTTGCCGTTGAACACCAAAGGTTGAATATTGTCTGACCTGTTGTCGCCCGTAGTGGAATATCTTACGTGTCCCATTGCAATATCCGCTTCCGGAAGTTTGTCGAGTGTTTCTTCGTTAAACACTTCAGACACAAGTCCCAAACCCCTTTGATAAAGAATTTTGTTGTCGCTGCTTAACGCTATGCCGCACGCTTCCTGTCCCCTGTGCTGCAAAGCATATAAACCGTAATAGACGCTTCTTGCAAGTTCTCTCTTTTCCGCAGAATAAACGCCGAATATTCCGCATTCTTCCTGCATTGAATCTTGAAAAGGTTTTATATCTCTTTGAAAAACCATTCTTATTCTCCCAACAATCTTTTTAATACTTCTTGATATGCTTCTTCGACGTTGCCGAGGTCTCTTCTAAACCTGTCTTTGTCGAGTTTTTCGCCCGTCTTGCTGTCCCAGAAACGGCAGGTATCCGGCGAAATTTCGTCCGCGAGAATAATTCTGCCTTTGTATCTGCCGAACTCCAATTTGAAATCGATTAGTTCTATGCCGATGTCCGCAAGCAAATCGGAAAGCAGCTTGTTTATTTTGAACGCCTGATATGCAATGTCCTCTAATTCCTTTGCAGTGCAAAGTCCCAAAGCATAAGCGTGATATTCGTTTATCATCGGGTCGCCCAAAGCGTCGTCTTTGTAGCAATATTCCAACACGGTCGATTTAAGTTTTGTGCCTTCTTCAAGCCCTAGTCTTTTTGAAAGACTGCCCGCCGCGATGTTTCTGACTATTACCTCCAAAGGAACGATTTGCACTCTTTTTACAACCGTCTCTCTGTCGGAAAGTTCTTCAACAAAGTGAGTTGCAACGCCGTTTTCTTCCAGATATTTGAAAAGTCTGTTGGACACCCTGTTGTTTACGATGCCTTTTCCTGTTATCGTACCTTTCTTCAAACCGTTAAAAGCAGTGGCGTCGTCTTTATATTCCACTATAACGCAATCGGCGTCGTCAGTCTCCCAAACTTTTTTGGCTTTGCCTTCATACATCATATTTGTTTTTTTCATATGCATTCAATCTCCTTTTGAACGTCGCAATCGTCTTTCAAAACTTTTGCCTGCATTTCTTTTTTATATTCTTTAAGTTTGATTGACAGTTCTCTGTCGCCGAGAGCCAAAATCTGCGCCGCAAGTATACCTGCGTTTTCGCTTCCGCCAACGGCTACCGTTGCCACGGGAACCCCCGACGGCATCTGCACAACCGAAAGCAAACTGTCAAGACCGTCAAGCGTAGACGACTTCATCGGTATACCTATAACCGGCAAAGTAGTAAGTCCGGCAATTACGCCTGCCAAATGAGCGGCTTTGCCTGCCGCCGCGATAAACACGCCGATATTTTCCTTTTCCGCACTTGAGACAAGCTGATGAACTTCATCCGGTGTGCGGTGAGCGGACAGCACGCGAACAAAAAAAGGCACGCCAAACTTCTTCAACGATTTTAACGCCGGTTTAACTGCCTCGAAATCCGATTTGCTACCCATAACAACAGCAACTTTATACATAATTACCTCGCATATTATTTGCCGATTTCCGCAACAAATACAGTTTAATTTTATGCTTTTGCTCTTTTTATGTCAAACGTTTGACAACATAATAAAACAATATTTTTCACAATAAATTGCACAATATAAAAATTTTGACAACTAAATATAGCAAAACGTAAAAAGGGCGGAAGTTTTCCGCCCCGATATTATTTTGCAGGAATATATTTGAAAGAAATTTCGCAAACCTTGCCGTCGGTAAGCGCAATGCCCGTTATTTTCTGTCCGCCCTGTTCTACCGCGCCGCAGTTTGTCTTTATCATCTTTTTGGTGCCTTCCGGCAAAACGACCTCTATTTCTTCGTTCTTTTTGCCGACAATCGTTACGGTAAACATTTGGCTCTTAGGCACGTAAGTCATACTTACGTCTTTGCCGCCTTCCGCCTTCAAATGTTCTATACTGAGCGCCTCACCCTGGAAAATATAACAAGGCAAAATATACAGCGAGTTTCCGCAGCAGCCAAGCAGCATTTCCTGTATTGCATTGGTAATTGCCATATTGCCGTAAAGTTGCACGGCGGCGTTTTCGTTGTTGGCAATGTAACCCATTCCGCGCCAATCCGAATCTAATGCGGAAAGATTTCCCGCAAGACCTCCTTTAACAACGTTGCGCATACACTCCACCGCCATATTTTTGTCGCCGAAGCGAGCAAACAACGCTGCGAGGTTAGCCATATTTGCAAGGTTTTGTTCTTCCGCGCTGCCGAAGTAAACTTCCTTTGCCGTGTTTACGTAAGTCTTGACGTCTTCCGCATTGCTTTGTCTGTTTACCAAATCATTCGGATATGCAGAGTAAAGCATAGATATACCGAAAGCGTTTGCATTGTTGCAGCGGTTTTCCCGATACAGTTTTATTTCTCCGTTGTCAACAGGCTCCTGCGGAATTTTTGCCAGCATTTCACCCCATTTGTCTATGTCTTTTTGATTTTCTCCTGCAATCTTACCTGCTTCTATCAAATCGGAAAGCACTCCCCTTGCAACCTGAAAATCCAGCGTAGCGTTTGCGCCGACGACGGGTCTGTCGTCTCTGTATAAACTCGGCACGTAGTTAGGAATGCACGAAAACGGTGTGCAAAGCGTGCCGTCAACGTCGGTCGTGAAAAATTCTTCGTAAAACAGCGCGACGTTTTTCATAAACGGCAAAGCCCTTGTCTTTAAGAATTTATCATCCTGAGTATAGAGATAATATCTGTAATATAAATCGGCAATAACGCCTGCTACGGAAGTATCGCAAATAACCGTCGGGTCAAGAGTGCCGAGTCTGCCGGTGGACGGCGCGCATACGGCAGGCACAAATACGCCGCGTTTGCCGAACAAACGCTGTGCGTTGTCCTTAAAACTTCCTGCCATTTCGTCGAAATATTTGAAGAACGGTTCCGCCATTTCGATAAGATTGCCCTTAAAGATATGTCTGTAACCTTCCGTCAGCTGTCTGTTGTCTATCTTGCCGTTTACGGCTTTATAATCGCCGTTCCAAATGCCGGTAGGCAAAAACATTCTGTTTGCGGTGTTTGCGCCGGAGATAAACAAATATCTGCCGAAACTCCACAATTTTTCTATCAAGGCGGAAGAAATTTCTCCGTGGTTTGCCCTTTGCAACAAGTTTTCTATCGGGCACTCGTCTTGGTCTGAGCCGAAGTCCACCCTGCAACTGTTGTAAAGTTTTGAGTGAAGCGGAAAATGCGCCTTTTTAAGTTTGTCGTAACCGTCTTTGGTTGCAGTCAACTCGTCTTTCAGTTTCTTCCACTCTCTGTCTTTTTGAGAATCGCTGAAAAGTTTGATAATTATGTAAATATTTGACGCGCCCTTTATTTTAAGAGATTTTGCCGTAACCGACTGCATACCGCCGGCAGCAGAAACTTTTGCAACCGCGCCGTAATCCAGCCCGTTGTCGTTTCTTGCGGCAAAACATATAAAGTTTTTTTCATAAACAGACTGCACGCCGTCCGGCATAACGAGTTCTTCGTCGAAGCCGCCGAAGTTTTTCGGCAGGTCAAAACTAAACTCCGCATCTATACTCTTGTTTCCGGTTTTTTTCATTTCCAAAACGATGCAGTTGTCCGCTCTCGAAACAAAAAGCGTTCTCGTATGCTTTGCGTTGCCGTCGGCAAAAGAAACGGAAATCTCGCCGCTTTCCATATCCAAAGTGCGGCTATACTCTTTAATGCCCTTTTCTATTTCCGTATTGATGTTAAGGCAGCACATAGGCAAAGGGTCGGCAGGATTAGGACGAAAGTTTTTTGCCTTTAATGCGTTTGGCAAAATTTCCTGTACGGTCATAAAATCGCCGTCGTCAGACGCTTTTTTTACTTCCTTCATTTTAAGCGAAACGTCCGGCAATACGTTGGTGCGTCCGTGCCAGTTGAGTTTTGCCATATTAAGCAAAATGCACTCGTGCCTTGCCCCGCCGTAAACGTTTGCACCGATTACGCCGTTGCCAGAGAAAAAACCTTCTCTCCAATTAGAGCCCCACCAAGACGCGGGCTTTTCCGCCAGAATTATGTTTCTGAAATTTTTAGCCATAAAAAATCCCCTCGCAATGCTTTGACAAGGTAAACCCGTCTTAAAGCCTACAATGTCAAAATAAGCATATCAAACGATAAAATTATACCACGCTTGCGCCAAAAAGTAAACGGCAATAAAGTATTTAATGCACTGCAAATAAAATTATATTTTTTCGGTTTTATTTTTGAAAAATCTAAATAAAAAAACACTAGCCCCGACCGCCGTCGGTGTTAGTATAATATGTAAACGCTAAAATAAAAAGCCGCATACAAACTTATCCTTACGGGGTTTGCCTGCGGCTTGATTTTTAAGTTTATTCTTCAACTTGCGCCGACTTAATCAACGCATTATGTATCGGGTCTGCCACCTGATAAATTATGCCGTCGTCGATAAGTCCGCTCATAAGCACCACAAGTCTTTGTTTCTTTTGCTCCGACGGTTCATCGGCAGCATAAATCGCCGACGCTTTTTCCGCAATCAACTTTACTTCTGAAACAAAATCTTTCATAGTGGTTTTGCCTTCCAAAAGTTTTGACTTGACGTCGGAATATACGAACATCTCGGTATAAAACAAATTAAAGACGTCGTCTTTTTGCAGTTTCTTTAAGTTGTCTCCGAATAGCGACGACAGCATACGGTAAATTACCGTTGCCGTTGCGCCGATGGTAAGTCCGCTTACGATTACGTTGTCAAACGCGCCCGACAGCCCCGTCTTTTCTACGACGAGAGCGTGAAATATACTGCACGCGCACCCGAACGCAAACGGAAAAATTATCGTAGGGTCAAACTTTTTAAGAAGGTCGATTTTAAGTTTGGGAATAAACAATCTTTTGACTGTTTCCGTCAAAAGACAAACGATGCAGGCATACACGACGACCGCGCCGCTGCTGTGCCGCACCAATGCCATAAGGCTTTCAAAAATCGTGTTAAAATCCATAAAACCTCTCTTTGCTTTACGGCCGACAACCCAAAACCATAGGCATAAAAAATACGCAACTTTTTGTTGCGTATATATTTTAACATTACATTTTTTTGTTTTGGACTTCGTGTGCCAAAAAAACAAAAAAATTACTTGCTTACGCTTCGTAATTCTTTTTGGGCTAATGAGCGCTCCGCACAAATCTGTTTCAAAAAAATAAGTTTTTTTGAAACATAAACTTACTGCCAAAGTGCAAAGCACTTTGGCAGTAAAAAACAATATATTTTATAAATCTTTATAAAATTACAGCCGAAACTATTAACTTTTTTTACTCCACAAACAACTTATAAATTTCGTTTTTGGTTACTCCGCGGTCTTTTGCCGTCTGCTTGATTGCCTCCATTTTGCTAAGCCCCGAGTTTATATAAAACTCTACGTGTTTTTCCGCAGACAGTTTATTTAACGCGTTTTCTTCTTTTGCTTTATCCACAATCAAAACAAACTCGCCTTTCGGGTTTTCTATATAAGCGTCTTTTAAGTCAAAAAACCGTACGCTCTCGTACATTTTTGAAATTTCTTTAACGACGGCAACTTTTCTGTCGCCGAAAAAACCGTAAAGTGTTTTAAGGTCGTCGTTTACGTTGTGCACGGCAGAGTAAAAGATATTGACGCAACTGCCGGAAAGTGTTTCCAACTGCCTTTGCCTTTCTGCGGGCTTTTCTTTAAGAAAGCCAGCGAAAGTAAAAGGCGCCTCGAAGCCGGAAAGTACAAACGCCGTAATAAAAGCGCACGCCCCGGGTATGACCGTATAATCGATATTATTTTTTATAAGTTCTCTCACCAGCAAAAAGCCCGGGTCGGAAACGCACGGCATACCGGCGTCGGAAATTACCGCTACGTTTTGCCCGTCGTTTGCAAGGTTGCAAACGTACTCCAAAGACTTTGCCTCGTTGAATTTATGGAACGCTTTAAGCGGTTTATTCACGCCGTATTTGTCAAGCAGCACGCGCGAATGTCTCGTGTCCTCGCACAAAATGACGTCGCATTCTTTAAGCGTTTCCACCGCGCGGTAACTTATGTCGCCCAAGTTTCCTATCGGCGTTGCAACGAAAAATACTTTACCCATCGGTTTCTCCATACAACTTTTTTATGGTCTGAGTAAAATTGCCGTCATCGTCATACATAACGATAGGCTTGTTCCATCTCAAACCCTCTTTGCCTTGTTTCGTTCCGCAAACAATCACAAGATACGGCGCGTCGCCCTCACGGGCGCAAACGGAGGTGATTTCCTTAGGCTGAACGTCATACTTAGTCATCAGCCTGAAAATTTCCGCAGCGCGTTCCGCCTTATGCACTATATAAAATTTTCCGCCGTTCTTCAAAATTTTGCTTGCGCTAAAACAAATTTCTTCCAAAGTAACTTTAACTTCGTGTCTGCAAATTTTAAGACTTTCCTGCAACTGCGTTTCTCCGCCGCCGCTCTTTATATAAGGCGGATTGCACACCGCAACGTCGACTTTTTTTCCGCCGTAATTTTTTGCAAATTCCTGCAAAGACGCGTTTACAACTTCTATCCTGTCATCAAGTCCGTTGTACTCTACGCTGCGTTTTGCCATATCCGCCAACTGCGGTTGAATTTCCACCGCAATCACCTTTTGAGGTTTTTTCTTGTAAGCAATAAGAATTGAAATTATTCCGCTGCCGGTGCCGAAGTCCACCACAACATCGCCGCTTTTGGCGTTTACGCTATTTGCAAGCAAAACCGCGTCGGAAGTAAATCGATATTCGTTTGCGTCTTGAATTATTTTAAGACCGCCGACCTGCAAGTCCTCTAATTTTTCTGTTTCTTTCAAATTTATCATTGACAAAATTATGCAACAAAAAGCAAATAAAAACAAGCGTTTTGTTTTTTGTAAAATGGTAAAAACTGTAAACAATTGCAAAAACCGTTTTCGGGTGCTATACTTTTTCTTAAATAAAAACGCTTGCAACAATTTGCACGCGCATAAAGCAATATTTTTGTATGAAAACATTGCGACTTTCCCCGTATATGCTAAGTCAAAAATATAATTACAGCACAATAATCTCAAATATATATAGTATCGCAGTGCAAACGTTAAGGAGGTTATATGAAGTTATCTGAAATACCGTACAAAAGAATTACGCTTGAAGAAATACGCGCGGAAATGAAAAAATTTATTTCCGAATTTGAAAACGCAAACAGCGCAAAAGAACAAATGGAAATTTATAAACGCTACAACGATTATTCCGAAGATATTTCCACCACCTTTTCGCTTTTGAACATTCGCTATACGCTAAATACCGCCGACGAATTTTACTCTGCGGAAAAAGACTATCTCAACGAAATTTCACCTTACGTAACGCAACTTGCGCAGGAGTTTAACGACAAACTGTTGGAGTCGAAATACATCGGCGAACTTAAAACAATGCTGCCGGAACTTATCTTCACCAAGTTGGAATACTCTAAAAAATGCTTCAACGACGAGATTTTGAAAGAGTTGGAAATCGAAAGCAAGTTGGAAACGGAATACAGTCAACTTACCGCCTGCGCTCTTATCGACTTTGAGGGGCAAAAACTCACTCTGTCGCAACTTGGCAAATACAAACAAAGCCCTGACAGAGAAACACGCATAAAAGCCTTTAATGCTGCGGGAAAATGGTTGGAATGCGTTGCCGACAAAATAGACGACATTTACGACAAAATGGTAAAAGTGCGTACGTCGATGGCAAAAAAACTCGGTTTTGAAAATTACCACGAAATGTCCATATACCGTATGGGCAGAATAGGCTACGGAATAGACGACATAAAAACCTTCCGCAAACAAGTCAAAGAAGATTTGGTGCCTATCATACAAAAATTAAAAAGAGAACAAGCGCAGGAACTCGGCATAGAAAAAATCACCATTGCCGACGACCCGATAGTATTCAAGCACGGCAACCCTACGCCTATCGGCACGCCGGAAGAAATCTTTGCAAACGGCAAAAAGATGTATCACGAAATGTCGGCGGAAACAGGCAAGTTTATAGACTTTATGTTGGAGCACGAACTGTTTGACGTACTTGCGAAAAAAGGCAAAGCCAACGGCGGCTACTGCACAAACCTGCCTAAATACAAAATGCCATTCATCTTTGCAAACTTCAACGGCACGAGCGGCGACGTAGACGTTTTGACGCACGAAGCGGGACACGCGTTTGCGGCATATAAAGCATTCGACTTGCCGTGGGAGGACATACAAACCCCGGGTATGGAAACTGCGGAAATTCACTCTATGAGTATGGAGTTTTTTGCGGAAAAATGGATGGACTTGTTTTTTGGCGACATGGCGGAAGAATACAGATATATGCATTTAAGTTCTTCCCTGTCGTTTATACCTTACGGTACGATAGTAGACTACTTTCAAGAAATCGTCTACACCAACCCCGATATGACGCCTGCCGAAAGGACGGAAACCTTCAAAAAGCTTACGGAAGAATTTTGCCCTAACTTAAACGCAGACGGCATTGCCGAATACGAAAAAGGCAAACGCTGGCAGTTTCAACTGCATATCTTTGAATATCCGTTTTATTACATCGACTATTGCCTTGCGCAGACTATGGCTTTGGAGTTTTATATAATGATGAACAAAGACTATAAATCCGCTTGGGAAACCTACCTTAAACTCGTATCTTACGCAGGCACTTTGCCGTTCCCTCAGTTAGTGGAAAAATGCGGAATGAAATCCCCGTTGAAGCAAGGCACTTTGAAAGAAGTCGCGCAAGAACTCGAAAAGATTTTAAGCAAATAATATAACGCCGCAAAGCAAAAAGCTTTGCGGCGTTTTTTAGTGTAAAACCAAGCCGCCACACAAAGTGCAGCGGCTTGAACTTTTTTATAGGACTTATTTGAATTTTACACCAAAGCGCGTTTCGGCTTCCAAAAGCCTTTGAAGTAGCAAAACAGTGAAATTGCCGTTGCTATCGCCCAGCCTATCGGCCAAGACGTCCAAATGCCGTCGGCGCCCATAGACGGCGTAAGTATAAAGGCAAGCGCCACGCGCAGCAGCAGGTCGGAAAAGGTAGAAAGCATAAACAGTTTCATTGCGCCTGCCCCGCGGAAAACTCCGTCGGCAACTATTTTAAGCCCTATCACGAAATAGAACGGAGAAACTATCTGCAAAAATCTGCAACCCGCGTCAAGCGCAGCCGCGCTGCTCTCGCTGTCCAAAAAGATTTTGACCATTGCCGGGCTGAAAAAGAAGTATGCCGCAAAAAAAGGAAGCGCCGTGCAAAGCGACATAACTATACCCGTGCGGAACCCCTTAGGCAGTCTTTCGGTTTTGCCCGCCCCTATATTTTGAGCGCAGTAACTCGACAGTCCGTTTGAAAGGCTTACAAGCAAAGTAATCGTAAAGGTGTTTAATTTTATCGCCGCGGTATAGCCCGCCATTACGGAACTGCCGAAGGAATTTACAAGCCCTTGTATAAACAAATTGCCAACCGACAAAAAACTTTGCTGCAATATGCTAGGCACTGCAATGATGGAAGTTTTTTTGAGTAATGCCCAAGAAAAAGGTTTTGAATTTTCTTCGCACTTGATACGCCTCAACTTTATAAGCAAAGTCAAAATCGCGCCTATCGACGCAATGCCCTGTGCGATAACGGTTGCCCAAGCGGCGCCGGCGACGCCCCACTTAAACACCGCAATAAACAGCAAGTCAAGTCCTACGTTAAGCACGGATGAAATTATAAGAAATATCAGCGGCGTTTTAGAGTCGCCCAAAGCCGTAAATATACCCGTCGCAATGTTATATAAAAACACAAACGCCATACCGACGAGATATATATTTAAGTACGTCATACTGTCGGCAAAAACGTTGTCCGGGGTATCTAATAGATGCATAAGCGGCGAAGCAATTAGCAAGCCCAACCCCGTAAGCAGCAGACTTAAAACGGTAAACGCGATAAACGAAGTCGAAACCGCAGTTTTCATTTGCGCGGTCTTACCTCCGCCGTAAAGTTGAGATATAATGACCGAGCAACCTATATTGCAACCGAAAGCAATCGCCATAAAAATCATTGTGATAGGATATGACGCACCTACCGCCGCAAGAGCGTCTTCGCCGACAAACTGCCCCACTATAATGGTATCTACTATGTTGTAAAGTTGCTGAAAGATTGAACTTATAAGCAGCGGCAGCGTAAACAGCCACAAAACTTTACCGGGTTTTCCTTCCGTCAATGAAGTCATCATTTCTCCTTTTAATTTGCGAAATAAAATTATATTTTAACAAATGTACATAAAAAAGCGGAAACGCCGTTTCCGCAATTTTTGCAAAATGATATTTTATCTTTAAGGTAAAATTTATTTTGTATGTACTGATATTTTAATTGCGGAATTATCTTTTCCGCAAAATACCATATACCCAAAATCAAAATCTGTCAACTCTCTCGTATACAAATTTTTTAAGTTCTTCCACGGTGTTGACGATTGCAATATGCGGATATTTTTCCATATCTTCTCTCTCGCCGAAACCGTACAAAACTCCCACCGCGTCGATACCGCAAATCTCGGCGCCCTGCAAGTCGTAAAATGTATCGCCTATCATAAGACATCTGTCTTTATCTATTTTGTACTTTTCCAACGCGTTGTTTATAATGTCGCATTTATTTACTCTGCCCGTTTCGCTGCCGCTTACGAAATCCAGATGCTGCAACATACCGAGTTTTTTTAAGACTTCGACAGCATATTTTTCGTATTTGCTTGTGGCAACGCCTACTTTAACACCCCGTTCTCTCAAACCCTTTGCAAATTCGTCAATGCCTGTGTACATCTCGTTGTCATAAATGCCGTCTTGTATATAAAGCGCACGATAAAAAGGCAAAGCGTCTTTTTGCTTTTGCTCGTCATCAGGGAAAATTATCTTAAACGTACTTGACAAAGGCGGCCCTATAAACTTTTTTACGTTATACTGCGACAAGTCCGCGCCGAACTTTTTGCAAGTGGCGTCAAGACACTTTACTATGCCGCGATAAGTGTTGGAAATCGTTCCGTCCAAATCCAACAGCACTGCATTATATTTTTTAGTCATAAAATCTCCTTTGCCTTCAAAAATCTTTCCAACTTGGAAGCCGATTGTTTAATTTTTATTTTCATCTGTTCAAGCAGTTGAGTAAGTTGCGCAATTTTGTCATCGGTGCTTTCATACTCCAATTCGAAATCGATTTTGCCGTCTACAATATTTTTATCGAGTTCTATCTCGAAGCCGAAAAAATTAAACTTTATCCTTTGCGTTTCGGCACAGCCCAGATAACGCAAATTCTTTGCAAAATCGCTGCCGAAATTTTTGTTTACAAAATCTTTGTCAAGACAACCGCCTATTGCATTTTGCAAAAACTCTTTATCGACTTCGATACCCTGCTCCGCACAATTAAACACGTTGCCCTTGACGCTATTTCTGTTTTTATACTGCAAAGCATACTTGCCGTTTTTGACTCTTATGCGCACCATACGGCTCAAATCGTCGGTTGTGTCGAAGTAATGGTTGACCTGACTTGTCGGCTGTTTGTCTGCATAACTCCTTATCAGGTCGTATTCTGCCGGCGAAAGTTTTATTTTAAGTTCGTTTTCGCAAAAAACTTCGTTCATATTCGTTATTTTACCTTTAATTTTTGTAAAATTTTATTTGTGCTTATAGTAATAAAATTATCATAATTAAAATGCAAATTTATTGCTGCGATTTATTGAGTAACGGTTTTTGCAAAGCGCACCCAACCGCGCACGTCGTTGTCATAAGCGGAAACACCGTCTACGTAATTTAGTTTAAGATAAACGTCGTAAAAGAAGTTTGAAATGCTTTCAAACCAACTTGCATTGTAATAGGAATTTTTACCTACGACGTAAGAAATGCGCATACGCAAAAAAACGTCTTCTATTTTGTCCAACTGTCTTTGCAAGTTGTCGCCGTCAATCAACTGCAACAATGCGACGGTTGCGGTGTAACTTCCGCTGTAACGCAAAATCTCATCGTCGGAATGCACGCATATATACTGCGCCAAAAACTCCGCTTCTTCTTCGTTAAGAATACCCTTTGCGTGCATAAGTTCGTGCGTAAGCAATACGCCGAGGTTTCCGTCGGAAACCGACGAATCTATATTAAGCTCAGCAAAAAACGGAAAGTAAACTCCGTCAAACCCCATGACGCCAAGCAAATTCGGTATAAAAGTATATTTAGGCTTAGAGGCAAAACCGTACAAAAACTGCAAGTTTTGTTTTGCTATGGCATGGTTTACAACGTCTTCTATTTTTGTTTTGTCATAGTCCGCCGGCAACACAAGCGCACGGTTCGGTCCGTCAAAGTCTACGCTTCTTGCACTGTCGTTAAGCTTCTTAATAAGATAGTCGCTTGCGGCAATTACGTTTTCGTCGGTAAGTTCCGCCTGCGCAAAATTCATTTTGTCATAAACGCTTGCCTTGCGATAGTTTAAGCCCAAGATAAAAGAAAACCAAACAAACAAAATACACGCGACGCAAAGGAAGTTGAACCAAAATTTCTTCATCGTCTTGCGTTTTGCATTTACGACTATGCGCCACACCACCAACCCGACGTAAACGGGGATAAGCAATATAAATATTGTCAAAACGGAAAACGGAAAGAGCGAAAACACCCACCCGACAATAAGGTTGAGGAATTGACTTATAAAACCAAAAGTTTCTCCCGATTTAGGAAACAGCATCATTACAAAAGCAACAATCGTCAGGAGAAACAAAACGGTATATTTTATATTTTTTCTTTCAAAAATTTTCATCTTTCAGTAACTTTCGGCTCAGGGAAATTCTGCCCGAAAGTTTCCGCGGTAACTTTTGCCATTTTTTGTTCTTTAAGCGGTCTGTCGGAAAAATCCGTTTTGCAAGCGGCAATTTCGTCCACGACGTCCATACCTTCCACAACGCAGCCGAATGCGGCATAACCGCCGTCGAGGTGCGGAGCGTCCTGATGCATAATAAAAAACTGACTGCCTGCGCTGTTAGGCATCATAGACCTTGCCATAGACAATACGCCGCGTTTGTGCGGCAAATCGTTGTCAAAACCGTTTTGGCGGAACTCTCCGTAAATGCCGTAGCCAGGTCCTCCCGTGCCTTTGCCCAACGGGTCTCCGCCCTGAATCATAAATCCTTCTATAACTCTGTGAAAAATAAGTCCGTCGTAAAAACCTTTTTTTATCAAAGATAAAAAGTTATTTACCGTGTTAGGCGCCTTATCTGGATAAAGCTCCGCAACGATTTTTTTGCCGTTTTCCATTTCTATCGTTATTTTTGGATTTTTCATAATTATCACTCCGTTAATTATATTGAATTGTATAATATTTTAATTTTCCGTAGCAGTTGTAAAAAATAATACAAAAAGGTTTATAAATTTTTCAGGTTTCGTTTACGATATTGCAACTGCCGTTTATTTTATAATCCTATGCTGTCGGCAATTTCTTTCATACCTTCCAAAGTCTCAAAAACAAGAGTTTCCAAAGGCATATCCAACATTTCGGCGCCCTTTAAGATGACTTCTCTGTTTGCGCCCTTTGCAAAGTCTTTTTTCTTCCACTTTTTCAAAACGCTTTCTACCGCAACGCTTGCAAGCTTTTTGTCAGGCAGCACCAAAGCGCACGCAACGATTAAACCCGTAAGTTCGTCAACGGCAAACAACACTTTTTCCATCTTTTCTTGCGGCTCTACGTCGCTGCAAATGCCCCAGCCATGGCTGTTGATAGAATTTATTTCCGCATCGCTCACGCCGTAAGGCTTCAAAAGTTCCGCCGTATGCTGCAAATGTTCAGTCGGGTACATTTCATAATCAACGTCGTGCAGCAAACCTATATTGCCCCAATATTCTTCGTCAAAACCGAAAAGTTTTGCAAAATGCCTCATTGCTCCTTCCACCGCCAAGCCGTGATTGATAAGATTTCTGCTTTTGGTGGTAGTCTGCAAAATTTCAAATGCTTGCTCTCTGTTCATAAAATCACCCCTTTGCAAAGAGAATATACCACAACGCAAAAACCGTCAAATGATTTTAGTAAGTCCCGTCTGCTTATTTTTAATTTTTTCGACGCTTATAATTTAACCGTTTAAGACGGCATAATGTAACTTATTGTTTGTTTGCTTAAAAAATTTGCAAAACAAAAAGCGGTTTTGCAAAACCGCTTTTTGTTTATATTTACAATGATTTTTATTTGATATTTTTATTTACAAAAAATATTATTCCGCTTCTTGCGTAACGGTTTCTTCAACCTTGTTGCCCTTTTTCTTTTGGTAAATTTTCAAACCGAAAATTACGCCGAATAAGCCAATCAAACCAACCAACAAAGAGATAACCAAACTCCAACCGTAACCCAAACTTGCGGTAAGACCTGCCACAAGGAAAGTAACCGCGCAAACGCCGCCTACCGTCAAGGCATAAGGCAGCTGCGTAGAAACGTGTTGCAAGTGGTCGCACTGCGCGCCCGTCGACGCCATAATGGTGGTGTCAGAAATAGGCGAAATATGGTCGCCCAAAACAGCGCCTGCAGCAACCGCCGCAATGCAAATTATAAGCAGCGGGTCGGAAACCGTTGCGCCTTCCGTAATGCCGAACAGACCTTCCGACAACGGAATGAGTATTGCCATCGTGCCCCAACTCGTGCCGGTAGAAAAACCGATAAACGCGCCTAATATAAACAATATTACAGGCATAATCATAAGGAACGACGAGCCTTGCAGTAATACGGAAATGTTTCCGCCGAGATTAAGCGAACTTTTGCAAATGCTGCCCAAAGACCAAGCAAGCACCAAAATGCTTATTGCCGGCACCATTGACTTAAAGCCTTGCACAAGACTGTCCATATATTCGCGTGGGGTTATTACTTTTCGAATCAAATATAAAAATGCAGTAAACACCAAAGCCAAAAACGCGCCGAAGCACAGCGATTTTGTTGCGACGCAGTTTGCAAAAGCGTCAAGTATATTTTCGCCCGCAAATCCGCCACCGGTGTAAATCATTGCCAAAACCGCGCCGACAATCAAAACGATGATAGGCGCAAGCAAATCCCAAATGGTGCCCTTACTGCTTATTTCAAACTCAGGTTCTTTTGCCGCCGCTTCGTTGTTACCAAGGTCGCCTGTATTTTTCGCAATGTCTTCAACTTTTTTCATAAAGCCGAAGTCGAAATTCATACAAACAATAGTAATTACAAAAATAATGGTAAAAAGTGCATAGAAGTTGAAAGGTATGGTTTGCAAAAATACGGTAAAGGCGTTTTGTGCCGACATATAACCGGTTATTGCCGCGCCCCAACTTGAAACAGGTGCAATTATACAGATAGGTGCAGCCGTAGCGTCTATTATATAAGCAAGTTTTGCGCGAGAAATTTTGTGCTTGTCGGTAACAGGTTTCATAACCGTGCCGACCGTCAAGCAGTTGAAATAGTCGTCGACAAAAATTATCGCGCCAAGCGCGCTTGTGGAAAGCAAAGCCGTCTTTTTGCTTTTTATTTTGCCCGTTGCCCAGTTTCCGTATGCTTTTGAGCCGCCCGCTTTGGTAACAAGTGCAACCAACATACCCAAAAGAACCAAAAATATCAAAATTCCTATATGGTCTGTATCCGCAAGAGAACCTACAATCGTATCAAAAGTAGTCTCGACTGTTTCCATTATAGAAAAATGCCATTGAAACGTTCCGCCGGAATCCGGTACGAAAAAGCCTACGCCAGCATCCGAAACGCCGCCCGACAATACAAAGATAAATGCCCCTACCAAAACGCCGATAAACAGCGAAGAATAAACTTCTTTGGTAATTAAGGCAAGTCCTATTGCAATAATAGGCGGCAGCAATACCAATATTTGTGCCATAAAAAATTTTCCTCCCAAATACAGCGGAGCATTTTTGCGCAAACGCACAAATAAAGCGCGCTTAAACCATGCACCGGTATTTATTTCGCTAAAAGTGTAAATTATTGAAGCCGATATGTCAATAAATAACAAAAATTTATTGAAATTTATATAAAAATTTTTCAAAATTAAAGATATTTTGCAATATTTTGACAAAATATTATCAAAATATTAAATTTCGTTACGCAATTTTATCAATTATATAAAGAAAATAAAATATTCGTTATTTACAAGCATTTAGAAATATAAAATTTTTTGCAAGAAAAAAGCAAGGATTTCTCCTTGCTTTTCCCTTTGTGTGTGTATGTGTGTATTTACCTCAGTTGGCTTTTGCCAACGCGGCATCGGAATAATAATCGACAAAAGCGTCAACAATGACCTTTTGTCCTTTCTCGTTTGGATGTATGCCGTCGGCGCACATCAAATCGGGAAAACGCTCGTTTTGCAAAAACTTTTGTCTTACGTCTACAAAGTCGCATTTATTTTCCAACGCAACTTTCATAACCGCGTTTGAAAATATTTCCTGATATCTGTATATCCTTGCGACGTCCCCCAAAAAGCACATTATGCTGTCGATTTTTTCTTTTTTGTTTTCAGCCACCCAGTTGAGATACCTCTGAGCGTCAAGCGGCGGCAAACTCATCATAACGACCTTTATGCCCTTTGCTTTAAGCTGCAGAACAAGAGTCCGCAATTTTTGTTCAAACTCAACTATGCCCGTTTTGGAAGTATGCTGACTCATCGGGTTTAAGGCAATTTCGTTCCACATAAAATCGCTGTCGTTTCCGCCATATTCGATAACGGCAACGTCAATGTCGTCGCTTGCAAGCAAAAAATCGTTTACTATTTTTTGCCCCTTTACGATTTCGCACCCGAAACGTGATTTGTTTACGATAGATACGTTTAGCGTATTTTCTATAAACTGCCAATCAATGTTTTTTGAAAAGCAATATTTGTTATTGTCGTCCAGTATGACGCCCCTTAAAATAGAATCGCCGAACAACGCTACTTTTTTAATTTTCATAATCGTATCACCTAGTTTCTAAAACTATATTAGTTTGTTTTTATAAATATGTCAAGTGTTTTTATAAAAAATGTTGTTAAAATTTTTTTAATGTGATATATTATTGATATGGAAAGCACAGAATTTATTATTAAATTGTCGGAATTTGAAAAAAAACTGCAAACTTACCATATGCCGCGTTTCCGCGAATTGCCTGACATCGATTTATATATGGACCAAGTTATAAGTTACGTCAACAAATATCTAAACGTCTTTAACTCCTCTGCGGAAAATCTTATTACGCCGTCTATGATAAACAATTACGTCAAGCACGGCATACTTCCGCCGCCTGCCGGCAAAAAATACAGCCGCATTCATCTTGCGTATATTTGCGTAATATTTTTTCTTAAACAGATACTTTCTTTGGAAGAAATCAAAAACATAATCAGACATCAAGTAAAAGAAAGCAACGAGTTTAAGGCTTACACTTATTTTTGCCAAGAATTGGAAGAAGCATTCAAAAATTGTTGTATTTATGTAAAAAGAACCGACGACGAAAAGAAAGCGACTTTGGACGAAACTAAGTTTGCACTAAAAAGCAGCACCGTATCCATTGCCCATCTGCTTTACGCAAAAAAGGTAATTGCCTTGCAGGCGGAAGCCGATTTATCGACAAATGCCGATACGGAAAAAGATAAAAAGAAAAAGGATAAGGAAAAAGAAAACAAGGACAAAAAGAAAGATAAAACCAATGACGCAACCGACAACGAAAAAGAATAACAAAAAATACAAACCAAAGCCCCTGCTTTAACCGTAATTCCCATAGGAAATATAATAAAACGCAAATAAAAAGATTTAGGCATAGCGTTAAGCTGTGCCTTTT
>CAJUCX010000005.1 GCA_910585195.1 uncultured Christensenellaceae bacterium
AAACTGAGTTTTCTATTGCTTATTCTTGTCAAAACCTAAAAACATTGGCTGAGTTTTTACTCGGTCTTTTTTTATTTCTTTTTACGGTATAACATAATGTTTCCTAAATTAAATATTTTGTCGTAATATACTCTCTACATGAGTTTTACTTAGACTTTTTATATCCTTTTCTGCCGTAACCGTACAGGGTCTTTGGCTAGGGAACACAGTTATTTTTTATATTTATTAAACAATAAGGCTATTGAAACATAGTCATTTTTTATACTATAACGATACAAGAAAAGATAATTTAGGCAGCAGACAATTATTATTTGTGCGAACAGTAAAAGCAAATATTTTATACAAATTTGTAAAAATATATTGACTGGGGGGGGGGGGCAATGTTAAAATCAACAAGAGGTAATTAGTTATGGACGAAAGAGTTGAACAATATATTGCAAACTTGCAAAAAAGGTTACCGTTACCTAAGTTTGGTGAACCTGAAGAAGAAATAGTTTTAAGCGATCAAGAAATTAAACAGTTGCTTTTAGATAAAAACAGATTTCTCGTAGATAAGGGTTTATTTGATAAAGTATATTCTCCGTATGAAACAAGTTCTCCGGAATATCCTAAAGTTGAATATAGTACCGCAAAGGGGCGTTATCTTTATTACAAGTATCAACCTGTTGAAATGACGGATGAGACCTATCTGCAAATAAGAATGTTGCATAAAAAAATCGCAAAAAGCAGACAAGTAAAGCAAGAGCAGGTTTCAAACGATATAGAAAAAAAATACTCTAGTATTGCAACATTAATGTATATTTTTGCGGCAATTGTATTGATTTTTGGCGTGATATTTAGTATTATCTGTTTCGGTGTAGATGTTTTCACAGCAATAGTTTGTTTGGTGGCTGTGCTTATACAAGGGGTTGTATATATATACCTTGGGAATATATTTAACGATATGGATGATGTAAGACAGGAAATTGCGGAATTAACTAAAGAAATAGATTCATTAAAAAGTGAAATCAGAAATATTCAAGATAATATAAAATAACCGAATAACTTTGGTTATTTTTTCTTTTAACTATAGGTTAAAATAAAAAAACGCCAAACGTCGTTTTTTAATCTTCTAAACCTAACAAATAATCTGCACTGACGTTAAAATATTTTGCAAGTAAAATTATGTTGTCGGCGTTTGGTATGCGTTCTTCCTTTTCCCACCGCTGAATTGCACGGTCGCTTAAATTCAACTCCTTTGCCAAAGCGCGTGCGCTGAGTTCGTTTTCTTCACGAAGTTCTTTTAATCTTATTGCTAGTTTTGACATAGTTAAATTTTAATATAAACATTTATTTTTATACTTGACGCGACCGTTTGGTCGTGTTATACTATAAACAACAAAGGATAAAACACATATGGTACAAAAATTACTTAAATTTATAGGGTGGACGGAACTGGTAATAATTGCTATATTGGGGATAGTTGTCGCTGTTTCGGTACCTGATGCATTTATTGCAATTTTAGCAATAGTTATGTTTGCTTTTATTGGCATAGTATCAAGTATTTTCTTTTTTGCAATTGCTAAAATAATTGAACAACTTGAAACGCTAAACAGATATATGCATATGCTTAATCAAAAAACCACGCAACTCGACAACAAGGTTTCCACAATAGAAGATGCTTACAATGCTTACCGGCAGCGAAGATAATTATTTGTCAAATAATTTGAGCGGACTTTTGTCCGCTTTTTTGTTTCTGATTTTTCTGTTTGCTAAGCACGGATTTTTTAATATTAAAATTTTTGTTAAATTTTTGTTGATTTTATTTGACATTAGTTTTGATTTAGAATACACTTTTTTCAATTAAATTTTGGAGAGAATTATGGACGGCGATAGCAATAAATTTTCTGCGGAAGAAAATTTGCAAGAGACGGAAACTTGCAACGGTCTTTCTGCGGAAGATGAAGAAAACAAAACCCAAATTACAAAAGATGCAGAGCAATCTGCCGCAACGGAGCAAAAAACGCTTGAAAACAAAAACACAGACGACGCAAAAAAAACTAAACTCGCTGTAAAAGAAAGATTGAAATATTTTGCAAAGCGTTGGTTTATAGACGCATTTTCCGGAATGGCTCTCGGTCTGTTTGCTACTTTAATTGCAGGCACCATATTTGCGCAGATAGGCGCGCTTATCAACAGCGGGGGAGAGAACGCCGTCGGCAACCTTATAAACTCTGTTGCAACCATTGCTAAATTTATGATGGGCGCAGGGATAGGCGCAGGCATAGCATACGCCTTAAAGTGCGACAAACTTACGCTGTTCAGTTGCGTTGCCGCCGGTATGATAGGCGCAAATGCAAACGGTTGGCTGCCTGATTTGACCATAACTGTCGGCGTCGGCAACCCGATTGGCGCTTACGTAACTTCGATTGTTACTGCGGAACTGTGTTCTTTATACGCAGGCAAGACTAAACTTGACATAATACTTATTCCGCTTGGGGCAATGCTTATTACCGCGGTGCTTGTCATTACCATTTGTCCGCCGGTAACGTGGCTTATACAAAAACTCGGCGAGGGCATTGCGTTGGCTACCGAAGCGACTCCGTTTTTTATGGGTATAATAATTGCCGTCGTTATGGGCATACTGTTGACGCTGCCTACTTCTTCCGCCGCAATTTGGGTGGCATTGGCGCAAAACTCAACAAGCGACATTATGCTTTTGGCAGGCGGCGCCGCAGTAGTTGGCTGTGCTTGCCATATGGTCGGCTTTGCCGTAATGAGTTTTAAGGAAAACGGCTGGTCGGGGCTTATTTCGCAAGGCATAGGCACGAGTATGCTGCAAATTCCAAACGTGATGAAAAACCCTAAAATACTTTTGCCGCCTATAATTGCAAGCGCAGTTTGCGGTCCGCTGTCTACCTGCCTGTTTCAACTTAAATGCGGCGCAGTCGGCGGCGGTATGGGCACGGCAGGTTTTGTAGGAGTGATAGATACGATTGCTCGTTCTACGGATATTTCCGCAGCAGCATTGATAATAGGCGTAATTTTGTTGTTTTTCGTGCTTCCGGGCGTTATATGCTGGGGTATGACGAAATTGCTTAAAAAAGTCGGTTGGATTGGAGAAAACGACCTTAAACTGCAACTTTAAGACGCTTATGCATTTATTAAATACTGCGAAATTTCCGCTAAATGAAAAACCTGAAAAATTTTTTATAAATTTTACATAAAACTATTTACAAATACTTATTTTGTGTATATAATTCATAAGCATTTTAGTTGAATATTCGGGAGATATTTAATACATGGCAATTACTTACAAGAAATGTCCTAGATGTGAACTTAATTATATCGACTCGCGCCAAGAAATGTGCGACATCTGCAAGGCAGAACTTAACCTCGCGCCAAATACTTTGATTGACGACGAAGACGACGCAAAGGAACTTTGCCCTATTTGTAAAGTCAATTATATAGACGTAGGTGAAGAAATGTGCGAAAGCTGTGCGGAAGAACTTGCAGCCAAAGCCAATGAAGAATCTGCCGATGACGACTCGTGGAAGGATTTTGTCGACGAAGAACTCGACGACGACGAAGACGAGGACGCAATTGAAATTCCGTTGGAAGAATTGCAGGACGAAGAGTTTAACGATTCTTTCGACGATGAAGAAGAGTTTGAAGAAGAATATAAAGACGACTTCGAAGAAATAGAAGATTTCGACGACGAAGATTTTGACGATATTGACGACGACGAAGACGAGGACGAAGATTGATTTTTAACGCCTGCGGAAAATCCGCAGGCGTTTTTGTATTTTTTCATATCTTCAAAATTTTTTTCAAAACTTTCTTTATCGGTTTAGAAATTGCTTTTTAGGGTGATAATTGCCCTATGAAGAAACAAACGGTAAGTTTAGATTTGATAAGAACCAAAATAGAAGAGCTTAAAGGCAAGGACGTAAAAATACGGTTAAACAAGGGCAGAAACAGAATTCAGTTTTTGAAGGGCAAAATAGACGAGACTTATTCGTCTGTGTTTGTGGTAAAAATTTACGATGATATATTCGACAGGCTTTCATGCACTTATCAGGATGTGCTGTGCGGAGACGTAAGATTTAAGACCATTGAGTGATTTCAAAAAAATTACTTACACGCTATTATAGGCGATTACAAAAAAAAGACACCGCTTTCAAAGCGTTTATCGGTTTTTTGCATCTGCAAAGACGCTCTGCGCTCGAATTTATTTGCAAACAAATATTTAATTTTAGTTTAGTGAAAAATAATTTTATATCACTATAAATTGTTCACTAAAAAATTAGGCATACTGTAAAAGGCGGTTTCATATAATCTACTGTTAATATTGTAAAAAACGGGGGATAATCAAATGAAACCACAAATTGACAAAATACAGACGTGCTGCCGCAAGTTTTTGGGCAATTCGCAAACTGTCGTAGAAGCGCAACTTAACGCCAAAGACGCGGAAACCGTAAGCGTACTTGCAATTTCCGCCGACCCGTGCGTAATTTCCGGCGATAGTTTGTCGGGAGAAGTCGTTTATGCCGGCAAGGTAAACATAAAAGCGATAATTTGCGACAATGACGAAAATCCCGCAAGTTTGAACTATAACGTAGATTTTGCAAATAAGTTTGAAAACGAAAATATTACGCCTGAGGTCAAACTCGATTTCGAATCCTGCGCGGTGGACGTGTCTTACAAGACGGAAGGCAACACGGTGTCGGTTCGTTGTGTGGTTGAAACAAAAATATATGCGCAAATCAAGCGCAGTGCCGATATTTTGACCGATTGTCAGGACGTCAACTGCAAAACCGACAGTGTAAATCTTTGCGTAGAGTCTTCAAGCGTAAATGCAAACTTTACCGTTGTCGACGAAGTTGAAGTTAAGCATAAAATAGGCAAAATTTTGCTTGCGGAAAGCAACGCGGTTTTGTCGTCGGTAAAATGCGGCGACGACGTTGTTACGGCAAAAGGCAGCGTTTACACTTGCGTAACTTATCAGACAGGCGAAAACAATATAAAATCCGTCGTTATAGATACCCCGTTTAATGAAGAAATCTCCGCCGACGGCGCAACCTGCGATTGCATTGCAACGGCGCGCCTTTCGGTAAAAAATACAAAACTGCATATGGAAGTCGTAGAGGATGAGGACAACAGGTCTTTCACCATAGAAACGGAACTTTGCTTAAACGCGGTTTGCAGTGCAAATCAAAACTTGCAGGTGGTAACCGACGCGTTTAGTCTTACGGAAGAAATAAACGTAATTTCCGATACTTTCGAAAACTGCATGCCGCAAAATTATTTCTGTTTCACCCAAAAGATTGACGGCATTGCGGAAACCGACGGTAAGGCCGCGGTAGATGAAATTTTGTGCACCACAAACCCGAAAGTTGTTGCGGTAAACAATCGCTGCAACGACGGCACTTTGACGGTGGAAGGTATTTTGTGCGGAAATCTGCTTTATTTAAGCGAAGAAAAAATTGCTTCTTTGGACTTTGAAATTCCGTTTGTGTCGGAAACCGATTGCAACTGCGACAGCATATGCGACGTAGTAAACGCGGCAGTCGTGGAAATTTCCGCAAAAGTAATTCGCGGCGCCGTAAATATAGACGCAGTAGTTAAATTCGGCGTAAATTGCTACACTACGCAAAAATTCACCGCTGTATGCGATATAGAAGTTTTGGGCGAAAGACAGCACAGCGGCTGCGCAATAGAAGTGCTTACCGGCAAACAGGGTATGACCGCGTGGGATTTGCAAAAATATCTCGGCATTGCGGAAAGCGACATTATGGCTTGCAACCCCGATTTGACTTTGCCGCTTGAAAAAGACAGAAAGATTTTAATATACAGGCAAATCAAATAATTTATAAATTTAAGTTATATCAAAAATCAAACCGCGGTAAACTTACCGCGGTTTTTGTTTTAAGGTTATATGTATAAGCGCCGTTAAACGATAAAAATTTGTTTTCTGCAAACAAAAGTTAATTTTTGATATTGCAATCTTTGGTTTAATGTTTTATCATTAAAAAAAGGGGCTCGAAATGAAGATTAAAGTTTATGCAAAATTAAATTTGACTTTGAACGTTACTTCTTTGGAAGAAAACGGCTATCACAATCTCGATATGGTAAACCAAAGCATAAGCATTTTTGACGAAATCGAGTTGACTCAAAGAGACGACAAACTGTGCAAGGTTTATTGCGACAGAGATATAGGCATAATAAACACTGCGCTGACCTCCGCAAGTCAGTTTGTAAAGCGGTTTGACTGTTGCGGCTATGACGTAAAAATAAAAAAAGGTATACCTATGATGGGCGGTCTAGGCGGCAGCAGCGCAGACGCGGCGGGTATACTTACGGCGCTTGCAAAACTGCACGACGCCGATATACAGCAGGTTTATGAAATTGCCGACGTTGTAGGCAGCGACGTAAGATATATGATGACCGGCGGTCTTGCGAGGGTTACCGGCAGGGGCAACTGCGTGCAGTCCGTTTACAGCGACGCTATGCTGTATTTCGTTTTGGTTTTGCCGCCGTTCGGTATGTCTACGCAAAGGGTTTATCACGGTTTTGACGAGCAGCCCGACTTTAACTTTGCGGACAACGACAAAATAATAGACGCCGTGCTTAAAGAAGATACTGCCTTTATAAGACAAAATATTTACAACGGTTTGCAAGCGACGGCCTTTGCCGCAGACGGACGGCTTAAAGAAATTTTCGACAAGGTAAGCAAAATTTGTCCGGTGCAAATGACCGGCAGCGGAAGTTGTTTGTTTGCGGTTGCTGACAGCAAAGCCGACAGTCGCTTTCTTGCGGAACGGCTCAAAAATTCGGGCTTTAACGCGATTGCCGTCGAAAGCAAAAATTTCGGCGTGGAATATATTGAAAAATAACGGCATAAAAAAGTTTAATCCATAGCAAAAGTGTGCATAATTTAAGCACACTTTTTTGTTTGGAGAAAATTATGAAAAGAAGAATTTTTGCTGTAATTATTGTGGTTTTGACCCTTTGTCTGACTTTATCCGCCTGCTCGTTCGGAAACGACAACGACGATTATTTAAGAATACATATAAGAGCAAACAGCAACTCGCAACAAGACCAAAACGTAAAATATCTCGTTAAAAATGCCGTGGTTGACTATCTTACGCCGTTGCTGTGCAATGCAAAAGATAAAGACGCCGCAAAGCAAATTGTAATTGCCAACAAAGACGGCATACAAAGAGTTGCAGACGGCGTGCTTAAACAAAACGGGTTTTACTATACCAGCAATGCCGTAGTTAAACAAGAAGAATTTCCTACGCGCACGTATGAGGGGTTGACGCTGGACTCGGGCGTATACGAAGCATTGATAGTAAATCTCGGCACGGGCACCGGCGACAACTGGTGGTGCGTGGTATATCCTCCTTTGTGTTTTGTCGGCGGCGAGGCAACTACCGGCAACACTATAAAATATAAATCCAAACTGTTGGAAATTATCAACGACTTTTTAGGTAAAAATTAAAGTAATATTTTTGCGGTCGGGAAGTTTCGCGATAATGCAGTCAACAAACGTTATATAAAAAATATTTGTTTAATTATTATTTAGTACTCAAAGCCGCCGCGGCGATTGCCGCGGCGGCTTTGGCGTTGGTTAAAATATAAACATCGGAAAAATATTTACATAAAAAATCGCGATTTAACCACACTATGCGTATGGAGGAATTTTTGCAATGACGAAAAGGACAAAGGTTATTTTTGCCGTCCTTGCGTTGATATTCTGCGGCGGCGTGCTGTTTACGCTTACTTCGGTAACTCAAACGGCGGATGCCGCTACGGTGGTCAAACAAGGCTCCAAAGGTGAGATAGTAAGGCAAATTCAAACCAAACTTAAAAATTGGGGTTATTATACCGGAAGCGTAGACGGCGTTTTCGGTGCAAAAACGACTACTGCCGTCAAGAGTTTTCAAAAGAAAAACGGTTTGACCCAGGACGGCGTGGTAGGGCAAAAAACCGCGTCGGCTATGGGTATTACGCTTTCATCGACATCGTCTTCGGGCAGTTCCGGTTCTACTACAAACAGCGACTTGTATCTGCTAGCAAGGGCGGTCTACGGAGAAGCACGGGGAGAGCCGTACAACGGCAAAGTCGCGGTTGCCGCGGTAATACTCAACAGGGTAAAACATAAGGACTTTCCAAACAGTATTTCCGGCGTTATTTATCAGCCGTGGGCGTTTACCGCAGTAAACGACGGACAGATAAATATGGGTACCAACGACGAGTGCATAAAGGCTTGTCAGGACGCAATGAACGGCTGGGACCCGACTTACGGTTGTATTTATTATTACAATCCTGCTACGGCTACAAACAAGTGGATTCGTTCCAGACCTATTACAGTTACGATAGGCAAACACGTTTTTTGCAAGTGAGGTGAAATATGACAAAAACTGCTAAGATAGTTACCGGCATTATATTGGGCATTGCGCTGCTGTGCGTTGCGGCGGTCATAGTGGCCCTCGCCGTAGTAAACAACGGGTTGATACGCCAAAATCAAATCAACGCGGCTTACAAAACTCAACTTGAAAACGTGTACGAAAAGTCGTATTTCGAACTGTCCGACAGCGTAAGAAATTTGGAAACTTCTCTTACCAAACTTACCGCAACAAACAGCAAAACGCAACAGCAGGCTTTGCTTACCAAAATTATCGGGCAGGCGGATACCGCTCAAAGCGACTTAAATACTTTGCCGCTTGCAAACGAGTCTTTGCAACAGTCGGTTGCATTTACCAACAAGACCGGTGATTTTTGTAAATATCTGCAAATGAAATTGGCAAACGGCGGAGAGTTTTCCGCAAGCGACAGGGCAAATATAGCGGGGCTTGCAAAGTCGTCCAAAAAACTCAATGCGTCGTTGTGCGATATGACGGACGGCATGGGGTGCGATATTAACTTTGCCGACAGCGTTTTGACCGACGGCATTATGGAAGGCGTAAGCGACGGTTTTGACGAGATAAATCAAAATACATTCGACTATCCTGAACTGATTTACGACGGACCGTTTTCCGACGCAAAACAAAAAGATATCGTGGTAGATATGCCTATGATGACGCAGGAAGATGTAAAGAGCAAAATAGCCAAAGACCTCTCTATGCTTAACGTAAGCAACATAGAGTACAAGGGCGACCTTAAAAACAAACTGGAAGTATACAACTATGAAGTTATGCTAAAAGACGGCGACTTGTTGTACGTTCAGGCAAGCAAAAACGGCGGAATGATTTCTTCAATTTCCGCATCGGGCAGAAAAGGCAACGAAACGGCTTTGGACGTTGAAACCGCTCAGAAGAGAGCCGAGCAATTTGCAAGGGCTTTGGGCTATGACGTAAAACCTATTTGGGTTTCCAAAACGGAAGAAGGCTGCACTTACGTAAACCTTGCGCCGGTGGTCAGCAACGTGATAATTTATCCCGACCTTGTAAAAGTTTCCCTCGGGCCAAACGGAATTTGCGGTTTTGAGAGTTTCAATTACCTTGCAAACCACAAAATTCGCGTAATTGACAAGATGGCAAGAAGCAGCGAAACTGCTGAGAGAAACCTTTATGAAGGCCTGCAAGTAAAAAATAGCAATCTCGCGCTTGTGCCTAAAAACAATAAAGAAATTTTATGTTTCGAATTCGAGTGCGAAATGGAAGGGGAACAGTATTTTATTTTCGTAGACGCAGATACCAATCAGGAAGTGGATATTTTCAGAGTAATTAAAGGTACGGAAGGTTATACCGTAATGTAACTTAAACAAGTTTTTAACGGCAATAAAAATAGAGTTTACGGTGAGTAAAAACAAACCGCACTTGCATAAAACGCAAGGGCGGTTTTGTTTTTGTTTATTAAAAATTTGAGATTGAAAAAAACAAGCAACTTAAATTTTTATTTTTTGTCTTTTTCCAACATAATGTTCAAAATCTCTCTGTCGGTGGCAAGCATACCCGGGTTGGCAACTCTGCCGATATTTTTTATGCAGTCTTCCGCAGTTTCGGCACAAATGCCGTCGCTTACGCGCAATGCTGCGTTGTCTGCCGCAAGCAACGCGCTTATCACTCCTGCCGAGAGGGAAGTTGCAAGTTTCATGGCGCAGCCTACTTTGCCGCCGTCGCAAATCATACCCGTTATCGTGCCTGTCATATTTCTTATCGCAAAGCCCATTTGTTTTGCGTTGCCGCCCAGCAAATAGGTCATTGCCGCAGACGCCGCCGTTGCAGAAGCAAGAGAGCAAGCGCACATTGCCGACAGTTTGCCGATGTATGAGTTTATGTAGGTGTTTATAAGGTGTCCGAGCGCCAATGCGCGCACGGTTTTTTCTTTGCTTGCGTTTACGGCTTTTGCGGTTTCGCTTATAGGCAAAATTACCGCAAGACCTTTGCTTCCCGCGCCGGAACTGCTCATTATGGTATAAGGGCAGCCGTCAAGTCTGCCTTCTATCGACGACGCAACTTTAAGCATAATGCGCGACAGTAAATCGTCTTTAAGATATGCGGTGTTCATATTTTTTTGCAGCGTTTTGGAAATCCCAACGCCGCTGGGGTTTTTAAGACTTTCCTGCGCGACGCCTTCGTTCATTTCTATTCCGTCCAAAAGAAACGCAAGTTCTTCAAAGGTTGCGGACTCCGCAAGGTCTACGATTTGGCTTATCTTCATGGTCATAAGTTTGTCCGCAAGCGGATTGCCCGATTGACTTGCGGCAGCATCGGCTTTAAGCAACTCTTTGCCGTTTGCCTGTATCAAAACGACGTTTGTATGACTTCCTTTAATTAAAGCAACGCCGGTACCGAGGTCTGTCGTTACTTCCGCGTGGACGAAAATTTGTCTTTCGTCTTGTTTTATATCCACCTGTACGCATTTGCCTTCTACCAAAGTTTTGGTTTGCTTTGTGATTTCCGGCGTAAGGTCTTGCAAGAGTTGAAGTTTCTTTTGAGGGTTTTTCAACAATGCGCCGAGCGTTACGGCATAATCCAAACCGACACGGTCAAAACTCGGTATGCCGACGGACATTCCGTTTTTGTATATATTAGGGTTTACTTGCAACTTAATTGCTTTTACCGTTCCGCCGACGGCTTTGGACGCTTCCGCAGCGGCAAGAGCCACGCACACAGGCTCGGTGCAACCCAACGCAGGTACGACGTCTTTTTTGAGCATTTCTATCATTTCGTTTTTGTTTAACATAACTACCCCCGAAGTTTATTGATTATATTGTAAAACCTGTCTCACAAATTGTCAACGGCAGGCAGTGAGGTTAAAGTTTTGCGAGTTTGTTTTGTTTATTAAAAATAGGGCAATAAAATAAACGACAGTTTTAGTTGCAAGTGTTGAAATTTATTAAGATTGAACTTTAATAGCCTTATATATGGCAGTCTTGGTTGTAAGTTTTGAGATTGCATTCGAATTGAACTTAAATAACCTTGCAAAAACGCGTGTTGATAGATAAAATGCATTATTTTTGTGAATTGAACTTAAAGTAGACACAATTTCAACCGAAAAGGCGGGGGTTTCTCTTGAAAATACGCTTTTCTTTTAATATAATTGAAGCGTAGAAAAAACCGTTACGAAAGAAAATCGGGTTTATTATTTAATTGTTAAAAGGAGAATCCTTATGAACAAATATTCGGTAGGCGACTTTATTTACAAAAAGCGCAAAGAAAAAAATCTTACGCAAACGCAGCTAGGCGAAATGTTGGGCGTAAGCAACAAAGCCGTCAGCAAATGGGAGACAGGCGAGTCTTTTCCTGAGTTTTCGCTTATTCAGCCGCTGTGCGAAATTTTGGGCATTTCCGCCGACGAACTTATCGCAGGAAAAGAAAGGGAAGACTTTGAGTTTTACGGAAATGCAAAAAAAAATTTTGTGCAAACCGACAGAGATGTTCGAGATGAAAATGAGCAAATTAGTAGAGATTTTGAAAGTCGCTACTATGAAAATGCGGAAACAGCCCCAAAACAACAAAAGCAGTTGAGTCAAAAAGGTCTTGCGTTTGAAAAGAGGTTTTTCGTAGGCATTGCGGTTGCCGTATTTTTGTGCGTTGCGTCTTTAGGCGCATTGTTTTTGTCACAGTATTTTGGCATGAGCGAAGGACATTCCGCCTGCGTAATGCTTTCTATATGTGTGGTTGCGGTATATATGTTTGTGCATTTGGGTATGAAATATGACGCTTACAAAAAAGGTACGGACGACTACGTAAACGCCTTGGACAAATTTACGTGGATTTTGCCGATTGGCGTGGCTATGTGCGTACTTTCTCCTTGCATAATTTTGTTGATAGGCTCAGACGAATCGGGCGGCATAAATCCGTTGGCTATGTGTGCGTTTTTTGGTTGGCTTGCAATAGCTGTGCTTATCATCGTGTTTAGCGCAATGTATATCAAACGCACCAACGACTTTTACGGCATTACGGAAGTCGAAGCCAAGAAAGAACAATGGCAAGACCGTGCGTGCGGTATAATCATGATTACGGCAGTAATGATTTATTTGATTTTGGGCTTTGTGTTTGATGTCTGGCACCCGGGTTGGATTGTATTTCCTATAGGCGGTCTAATTTGCTGTATTTTGGGAACGACAAAAAAGAATGACCATAAATAAATTTTTCAATAAATTTTACCGATTTTTTAATAAAAGTACAATTTGCAAAACAACCCCTGCCGTATCAACGGCAGGGGTTGTTTATTTGTTTATATATTATCTAAGTTAAATAATTTGTAATAATTGCGTAATTGCGAGTAGGTAATAGAAAAATTATTTGTCGGCTTTTGCTTTGCTTAAAGCCTTCATGCGTTGTTCTTTGCTTAAAATCATTTTGCGCAGGCGGATATTTTCCGGAGTAACTTCCACAAGTTCGTCATCGGCGATAAATTCCAAACACTGTTCCAAACTCAAAACCGACGGCGGCGTAAGTTTAAGCGCCTCGTCGCTGCCGCTTGCGCGGTTGTTGGTGAGCTGCTTCTTTTTGCAGACGTTTACCACCAAGTCTTCTTCACGGCTGTTTTCTCCTACTACCATACCTTGATAAACTTCTACGCCGGTGCCTATAAACAAACGGGAACGCTCCTGCGCGTTGTAAAGTCCGTAGGCGGTGCTTACGCCGTCTTCGAAACATACGACGGAGCCGCGGTTTCTTTCAGGTACGTCGCCTTTATAAGGCTCGTAGCCTTTCAAAATATGGTTCATTACTCCAAAGCCTTTTGTGTCGGTAAGCATTTCGCTGCGGTAGCCGATAAGGCATCGCGCAGGTATGTCAAACTCTAATCTGGTGCTGCCGAGTCCGTCGGCAAGCATATTCGTCATTTCGCCTTTTCTTGCGCCTATTTTGTTTAATATCGCGCCGACGTAAACGTCGGGCACGTCTATTACCAAATGTTCTATAGGCTCGCACTTTTTGCCGTCTATTTCCTTAAAAATAACTTTCGGGCGCGAAACCTGAAATTCATATCCTTCACGGCGCATATTTTCTATCAAAATAGAAAGGTGCAGCTCGCCTCTGCCGTAAACCTTAAAGCAATCTGTATTGTCGGTTTCTTCAAGCTTCATACTTACGTTGGTTTCCACTTCCTTAAACAGGCGGCTGCGCAAATGTCTGCTGGTTACGAATTTGCCTTCGCGTCCCGCAAACGGGCTGTTGTTTACCATAAACAGCATCGATAGGGTAGGCTCGTCGATTTTTACAAAAGGCAGCGGCTCGATATTGTCCGGGTCGCAAATCGTTTCGCCTATGTTGAGGTTGTCTATGCCGCTTAGCGCTATTATGTCGCCGATTTTTGCGGAAGTTACTTCTATGCGTTTAAGCCCCTCAAACTGATAAAGTTTTGCTATCTTGCAAGGAGAATTGTTTGTTCCGCATACAACTGCCTGCTGACCGGAAACGATTTCTCCTCGTATGATTTTGCCTATGCCTATTCTGCCGATATATTCGTCGTAATCTATGTTGCATATAAGCGCTTGCAAACCGCCGTCGGCATTTCCTTCCGGCGCCGGAATTTCCTCCAAAATAGTATCAAGCAGCGGCGTAAGGTTGCTGCTTGGCGCATCAAGGTCGAGGGTTGCCCAACCTTGTTTTGCGCTTGCGTAAACGGTTTTGAAGTCTATTTGCTCGTCGGTTGCGCCAAGTTCTATAAACAGCTCCAACACTTGATTTAAGAGCTTTTCTTTGTCACAGCCGCGGTCTGCTTTGTTTATTACCACAACTGGTTTTTTGTTTAAGTTGAGGGCTTTTTTAAGCACGTATCTAGTCTGCGGCATACAGCCTTCTATCGCGTCGATAAGGAGCAAAACGCCGTCTACCATAGACAAAATGCGTTCTACCTCTCCGCCGAAGTCCGCGTGCCCCGGGGTGTCTATTATGTTTATCTTTACGCCTTTGTAGTGTACCGCGGTGTTTTTGGCAAGTATGGTTATGCCGCGTTCTTTTTCCAAATCGCCGCTGTCCATTACTCTTTCGCTTACGACTTCGTTAGTGCGGAAAACTCCGTTTTGTTTAAGCAACTGGTCTACCATAGTGGTTTTGCCGTGGTCTACGTGCGCTATTATTGCAATGTTTCTTACGTCTTCTCTAATCATAATTTCTCCGTATATTCTTGACGTTTCAGTTTACCGCCAAATGCCGCATAATGTCAATCGTTATGCCGTACGCGTTTTTAATTGTTTACAAATTTTTCCTTTTGTTGCATAATAAGTGTGCTTAATTTACGTTGTTTTTAATGCAATTTCATACGGAATTTATATTTCTAGATGCCGATTTGGCTTATTGAAGTATATAATTTATGCGGCGTTTGCGTTTGGTTGCAAAACTTATGCAGATGTTGCAATTTTTGTAAAATATGCGATTGTAAAAGAGGTGTGTGTGATGACTATTATTGACGGCGGCTTAAAAATCGCCAAAGACTATCAGGTTGTGTCTTATGACGCAGACAGACAGCAAAACATAAAACTTTCCAGCCTGCAAAGGTGGTTTCAGGACGCGGCAGACGCGCAGTGCACTCATTTCGGATGCGACTATATAACTATGCGCGAAAAAATGAATATGGTGTTTTTGCTTGTAAAGTCAAGCATAAATATTTACAGCCCGTTGAAGTTGGAAGGCAATTATACCGTAATCACTTGGAACAAAGGCGCAAAGGGTATACAGTTTTTCAGAGATTTTTCCGTAACGGACAAAGACGGCAAAATCTATGCGGAGGGCGGCACGAGTTGGGTGCTTGTAGACCCCAACACGCACAGAATGAAAAAACCTGCCGAAGTAACTTTTCCCGTGCCGGAGTGCTGCGACGACGTGCAAGGCACAAGGCTAGGCAAAATGCAAATGCCTGAGCTGCAGTATGTAAGCGACAAACTTGTTTATTATACGGAAATCGACTCTAACGAGCATTTGACAAACTGGGTTTATGCCGACATAGTAACAAACGCGTTGCCCGAGCTTAAAGGCAAATATATTGCGGAAATGGATATATCTTACGCGGCGGAAGCATTCGAGGGGGAAGTAATTAAACTTTACCGCGCAAACGTCGACGGCGTTTGGTATATAAGGGGCGAGCACCCTCGCGGCAAGTGTTTTGAAGCGCGATGTAAGTTGGCGGATATTTCTCCCGACGAAACAAAATAAATTGCATTAAATTAAATATTTGCGCATATAAGCATATAAAGACATTTATATTATTTTTTACATATTAAATAAAAATCGTTACCAAAGCCCGTTGCACTAAAGTGCAACGGGCTTTGGTTTTAATGTGATTTTAATTAAATAAGATATTAAATAGAATTATGCTAAGCAGGTTGGAGAAAAATCAGTCGGTCGGCTCGTCTTCTTCGGGTTTTTGCGGGTTGACGTGCACCGTGCAGTGCTTTACGTTTTCAAAAGAGTTTTCAAGCATCAAATGCACTTCTTCCGCAATTTTATGCGAGTCGGTTAGGGTCAAATTTCCGTCGCAGGCGATTTCTACGTCGATGTAAATCTTGTTGCCGAACAGCCTTGTTTTCAAGTCGTCAAGGGCGATTACGCCGTCCACCTGCAAGATTTTTTCTTTCATTGCCTCTTCCGTTTTGTCGTCGCAGGCGGTGTCTACCATTTTGTTTACGGCGTCTTTGGTTATGTCAAACGCCGCTTTCAAAATAAACAGGCAAATTATCCCGCTTGCGATGGGGTCTAAGATAGGCAAGCCCAACATTGCGCCGCCTACGCCTATCAAACTGCCTACGGAAGAAAGCGCGTCGGAACGGTGGTGCCACGCGTCCGCCATCATTGCGCCTGAGTTTATTTTTTTTGCGTAGTGTTTTGTATAGCGAAACATAACTTCCTTTACGATTATGGAAGTTCCTGCCGCAACAAGCGCCAACACGCCGGGGATTGCAAGGTCGCCGTTTATGCCCGTTTGAATTTTGGTTATTGCGTCTGCTGCAATGCCTATGCCTGTTGCCGCAAGCACAAAAGCCAAAAGTATCGCCGCGACGCACTCTATTCGTTCGTGGCCGTATTCGTGGTTTTTGTCGGGCTTTTTGTCTGCAAGTTTAATGCCTATCATTACTATAAAGGTGCTGAAAACGTCCGAGGCAGAGTGAACCGCATCAGAAACGAGCGCGCCGCTGTTTGCTATTAAACCTGCCGCAAGTTTGAATGCAGACAGTATAAAGTTTATTATTATCGACACGAGCGATACTTTCATTGCAATTTGTTTTGCCTGCATAAAACTCTCCGTGAAAAAAAGTTTGTTTAGCAAACATAAAGGTTTGCATTACAGTATTTTATATTATACCGCAATTATATAAAAAACGGAAAAAATAAAAAAAATTTTTTATTTTATTGTTGACAAAGGCAAAAATACGGTGCTATTATTCTTTCAACTTAATAAAAATTCTTTGGGCAGGGTTAAACCCGACCGGTGGTGATGCCGTTATCAAGCGGACAAGTCCAACAGCCCCAACAGCCGATGCGGTGAGATTCCGCAACCGCCAGTAAAGTCTGAATGGGAAAGAATAACACCGTTTTTATATATGCTATGCAATACTTGGCAGTTCGGTACCGACACAAGGTTTTGTTTGGTTTATTGTAATGACGGCAGTGTTTTTTGGTCAGACTTCCCTCATACGGAAGTTTTTTTATTACGGTTTTTATTTTTATAGGAGGCGTGATATGAAAGCAAAAAACTATTTTACAACAAAAAATATTGCCTTTACGGCAATGTTTACCGCACTCGTTACGGTGGCAACCTGCGTAATACAAATTCCTTCGCCGGCAGGGCAGGGCTATATCAACCTAGGCGACACGATGATATTTGTATGCGCCGCGTTGTTTAACCCCGTTGCCGCATTGATTGCCGGCGGCATAGGCAGCGCCCTTGCCGACGTATTTGTCGGCTATGCGTTTTATGCACCGTATACTTTGGTGGTAAAGGGCATAGAAGGTTTAGTCGCAGGGCTGTTGATTGCCGGCTTGAAAAAGATAAAAATGCCGTTTATTGTAAACTGCATAATTTCTACCGTTATTGCGGCGCTGTGGATGTCCGTAGGTTACTTTTTATCGGAGTCGCTTTTGGGACTTTACAACGAAGGTTTCAGTTTCGGCTTGGCTGTGGCAAATATGCCGTTCAACCTGCTGCAAGGCGCAATCAACGTAGTGTTGGGCGTTGTTTTGGCAACTATTTTGTCAAACGTAAAGGCGTTGACGTCTTTTATAGATTTTAAGCCGCAGGCTAAGTCCGACGGCAGCGACAAAACCAAACAACAGTAAAAAAGGGGTTTAATTATGAAAATTGCCGTTATAAACGATTTGTCGGGTATGGGCAGATGTTCTCTTACGGCGTCTATACCTATACTCAACGCTTTGGGGCAACAGGTGTTTCCCGTGCCTACGGCGATACTCAGCAATCAGACGGGCTACGACAAATTTTCTTTTTTCGATTTTACCGACCATATGGACGAGTATATAGAAAACTGGAAGATTTTAGGCGTAAAGTTCGATTGCATTTACAGCGGCTTTTTGTCAAACGTTAAGCAGGCGGAAAAAATCTTGTATCTAAAACAAAACTGCGGCACGAAAGACACATTGCTTCTTGTAGACCCCGTTATGGGCGACGGCGGCAAAATGTACGCGACTTTTGACAAAGCGCTTTGCGACAAGGTAAAGGCGCTTGCAAAAAGCGCGGATGTCGTTACGCCGAATTTTACGGAAGCCTGTTTGATTACCGATACAAATTACGACGAGTTTTGTAAAAGCTTAAACGAGCAAAACTTTTACGACTGTTTTTATGCTTTGGCGCAAAAGGTGGCGGACGTTACCGACAGTCAGGTTGTAATAACAGGCATAGAGCGCAACGAAGGTTTGCATTACGTCTATAACTTCGTGCTGTCAAAGGAAGGAAAATACTTTACCAAAAACAGAATGTACGGCGGTCATTATTCGGGTACGGGGGACATAATGGCGTCTATAATTGCCGGAGAACTTTGCAACGGCAAAAAACTGCACGAATGCGTAAGAATTGCATCCGACTTTTTGGAAGTTGCGGTAAAAGACGCGTTTCATCACTCCGTAAATAAAAACGACGGCGTCAACTTCGAGAAGTTTTTGCCCGACCTTATTTTGTCGCAGGCAAAGCGATAAAGATTTTTAAGTAATGCAAATTCACATTGTTTTGCGCGCTTATTTTCTTTACAAAATAATCATTTCATGAGAAAATACAAATACCACAAGTTTGCAGAAAAAACACAGTAAAAGTAATAAAAATCTGTTATCTGACAAAACGATAAACAATGCGTCTAGGTATTAAAACTATAATTTTTCAATTACAATAAATCAAAAAACGGTGTCGAATTGTTAATTTCGGCATCGTTTTTTATTGTTTTTATGCGGATTTCGCTTTACAAAGGGTTTTTCTTTGACGGAAACCGTTTCTTTTGTTAATATCAAATTATAAAAAAACTAAGGAAACGAATTTATGTCTGATTTAATGGAAAAGAAGCAAAGGGGCGCGTGGTCGTCCAAATTCGGTTTTATTATGGCGGCTGTGGGCTCTGCCGTAGGTTTGGGCAATATATGGAGATTTCCGTATATAGCGGGCACTTCGGGCGGCGCGCTGTTTTTGATTTTGTACGTCGTTATCGTCGCAGTGCTGGGCTTTGCAATGCTTTCTTTGGAGTTTGCGATAGGAAGATACAAAAACGCCAACGTAGTAGACGCTTTCCGTATGGAAGTAAGGGGCAAAAAAGTAAGTCCTATCGGTTGGCTGTGTATGCTGACGCCTTTCTTGATAGTTTCGTATTATACGGTTATAGGCGGTTGGCTTGTTAAATACACCGTAGGTTACATTGCCGGCGGCGGAATGTTTGACGAATCCAACGGAACTACTGCGAATATTTTTACCAATTTTATAGAAGACCCGCTGTGGTCGTCGGTCTTTACCGTCATCTTTTTGGTTATGTGCCTTGCCGTGTTGATTTTCGGCGTAAAAAAGGGTATAGAAAAAGTTTCCAAAATACTTATGCCGGCATTGTTTTTTATGCTTATCTTTGTGGCTGTCGTTGCTGTTACTATGCCTAACGCAGGCGAGGGATTGAAATTTTTATTTGTGCCTGATTTCGGCAGCGTGGCAGAAAACGGCGGTATACTCAACGTATTAAACAATGCAATGGGGCAGGCGTTTTTCAGTCTGTCGGTAGGCATGGGCATTGCAGTTACTTACGGCAGTTATATAAAAAAGGACCAAAACATACCTAAAAACACTTTGCTCGTTTGCGTGCTCGATTCGCTCGTGGCAATTATTGCGGGTATTGCAATTATGCCTGCGGTGTTTTCCGCAGGGTTAGAGCCGAACAAAGGCGCGGGACTTGTGTTTGTTTCTCTCCCTATGGTATTCAAAACTCTCGGCAATTTCGGTATAGTTGTGGCGGTTTTGTTCTTTTTGCTTATTTTGTTTGCGGCGTGGACAAGCGCGATTTCTATTTTGGAAGTTTTGATTGCCTCCGTGGAAGAAAAAACCAAACTTTCGCGCAAGGCGTCGACACTTGCCGTGGGCGCGGTAATACTCGTTACAGGCATTATTGTTTCTTTGTCGCAAAACCCGTCAATATTCGGCGTGGATTTGCTCGATTTGTTTGACAAGATAACAAACAAAATCTTGCTGCCGCTAACCAGCATACTTATCTGCTTGTTTGCGGTATTCAAAATAGGTATGAAAAATATTAAGCAAGAGTTTTTGCTTAACAGCGAGGCAACGGGACTTGCAAAGTTTTGGGAGTTTTCCGTCAAATATATTTCACCTGTTTTGATACTGTTTGTATTTGTAATGGGACTTATATTCTGGAATGCAACGTAAAGTTGCGGCATATAAATTTGTATATAAATAGGTATGTATTGTATTTACGGCTGTTTATAGATTTCTTAAATAAAAGACTTTGACAAAAACGAAAGGTTTTTTGTCAAAGTTTTTAATTTACAGTAAAAATTATTTGTTGTAGAATATATAATATATATGGACAAGAATAAGCAAAGGAAGAAGAAACAAAAAAAGACGCTGTTTTACAGGACGGTCTACCCGTTGGTAAAACTTGCCAACGGCAAGCGGACGGTTACTTATGAAGAGGACGTTCCTAAGGGAGAGGGCGTGGTTTTTGTGTCCAATCACGCAATGGCGCGAGGACCTATCTCTATGATAACCAACTTTGACAGACCAATCCGTCCGTGGATAGCAGGCGAAATTATGTACAAAGAAACGGCGCCCGATTTTGCGTTCTTTCAGTTTTTCTCTGGCAATATAAAAAAGCACAAACGCTGGAATATGTTCAAGTCAAAATTCGTCGCTAAAATTTTGGTAAACGTTTTCAGCAACGTGGGCGGTATTCCCGTTTGGACGGACAGAAGAATTCTTTCAACCTTCTCTCAAACGATAGAAGTGCTGGAAAACGGCGAGGACGTTGTAATCTTCGGTGAAAAACCCGAGAGATTTACGCCGTACGTCGCACAGATAAGCGATGGATTTTCACAATTTGCTTACACTTATTACAAAAAGACAGGCAAAAAAATCAAGTTTTACCCGATGTACGTAGGACCTAAACAAATTTCGGTGGGCAAGCATATAGAGTTTGACCCCGAAGTGCCCGTCAAAGAAGAACGCCGCATCATCGCAGAGTATCTGCGGGACGGTATTTACGATTTGGCATTGAAACAGCCGCCGCACGAGCCTCTTTCGTCATATACGGAAGATTACTTCAAAGCGGTTGAACAGTTAAACAACGAAAAACATAATCAGTGAGGTTTTTATGTGTGAAAAGGATTTTAACAGTTTGGTAAACGCCGAGTTTTTGGCTGACTATGAACGCAGATTTGCCGAAATAGGACAGGCAGAGCAAAATGCAGTCGACGCCTGTGCAGAACTTGACGCGCAGTGCGAAAGAGAAATTGCCGAAATCGACAAACAGCATCAGGAGTTCAAACTTGCGGCAGAGCAAACGCTTGCAAGTATAGAAGAACGCAGCAACGCACAGTTCGCCGGGGCTGAAAACAGATACGCGGCTGACGAGGCAGAGTATGAAAAGAAAATACGCTCTGCGCAGCGGACGTTTAACAAAGGCACAAAAGAGTGCGAAAACAAAAGAACCAAACTCCATCAAGACGACAACAAAACCAAAGCAGACATAGAAAAAAAATATAAGGCAGACCTTTTTAACGAAGACAAGCGTTTTAAGGAAGTCATCAAAAAGCGCGAAAAGGACTTCAAAACTCAGGCGGACAATTATACGCGCCGTCTTGACGACCTTCGTGATTCTTACGAAAAAAACGTTGACGAAATTAAACGCAAAATTTCGGAACTGCACAGGTACTTCAAAAACAACGACGAAAGCAGCCTTGCGGACTTAAACAAAGTAAAAGACAGATGCAACGGGCAGATTAAAGAAAAGCAGGACGAATATACCGAGCTGCAAAACTCGTTAAACGAGCAAATGAAGTCCACGACGGAAAAGCAAAAGTTAAAGACTTTAAGAAACCAAGCGTCCTCGGCAAAAAGCGCCTGCGACGCAAGCGTCGCCATTTTGAAGGGCGAGATTGCTACGGCTCAAAAGGTTTACGACCTCAAACGCAGCGAGAGTTTTGCGCAGCTTACGGTAGAACTTACAAACCTTCAAAAGCAGCTGCGCACTTTCAAGGCGGAACTCGACTTCGATAAAGCCAGCGTTTCTTATGAGCAAAGATTTGCGGAAGCAAAAAACCAAAACAGAATTCTTGCGGAAGAACGCCAAAATGCGGAAAACATCACACAGATAGAGCTTTGGCGTCAGGACGAACTCAACAAACAATATTCCGAAGTTTTCTGCGGCGATTATGACGTGGACGTAGGACTTAAACAAGTAAAATGCGATTTTGACATTGCCAGCGAAGAAGAAAGCAAAAACTTAAACCTCAAAAAGTTCGAGTTTGAAGTCAGCAAAAAAATTATAGAAGTTACCAAATCTATAGACGACCACGAGCAGGAAATGCTTTCCGAGCAAGAAGCGGCAAGGGTAGAGCGCGCGACAAAACGCCAAAAAGAGCAATGCAGGCACGACAAGCAGATACATAGCATAGATATTTATTCGCTCGGCTTAAAGACGGCAAACGACAGCGAAAAACTGCTTAACGACCTTAAACTGCGCAGAAACACCGATGCAATTACAAAGCGTATAGAATCCGTCAGACAGCGTTTGCAGGAAGATTTGGCATTTATGCAGAGTATGCGCGATTACCAACAGGCAGAGTATGAGGCGATTTTGCGCACAAACGAAAGTTATTACGACAGACAACGCAACGCCGTACAGCAACTTTTGGATGAAAGCACCGCGCAGGAAAGAAAGACGGAAACGGAAATTTTTTCAAAAACTCTCTCCAACATAGAGACGGCAAAACAAAAAGCCGACGCAGACTTGAAGGCGCAGGCGGATTTCATTTCGGAAATGTTAAACACAGAAGAAAACCGCATAAACGAGCAGGCGCAAAAAGAACTTGCCGCTTTGGAATTGTTTATCAAAGAGTACAGCGACCTTACGGAAAAATACAACGGGCTTTCGGACGAACTTGCAATCAAGTCTGACGAAAACAAAAAGGACACCGTCGTAGACTTGCTCGGCGCGTTTGAAAACCAAATGGCGAAATACGACAGCGAGTACGAAGACGTCATAAAAGAAAGCAAAGCCGACCACGCAGAGTACGAAAAAACTTACATTGTGGAAAAGGAAACTTTCATTCAGGAGTCGGATGACCTTGCCGCAAGAGAAAGAAAAGACTGCCGTTTGGAACAAGATGATTTGCGGGCAAAAATGCAGGCTTTTTACAATGAGGCGGAAAAAAACAAGAGCATTTCCAAAGGCGTATTGGGCGAGCAGCTTTGCAAGAGTTTTGATGCAATGCAAGACAAACAAAACGAAAACGTACAACTTTTGGCTCAAAAGAATAACGAACTTAAATCGTTTGAAAACGCCTGCAACAAAGCTGTTGCCGACGCAAGAAAAGATTGCGAAAAGAAACTCAACGAGTACGAAAAACTGCGCATAAAAGAAGAAAGATGGCTTTTGCGCAACGGCGACGTAGACTACGACAAAGAGTGGTGGGTCGTAGATTTCAACGCAAGACCGTAAAATACAAATTTCAAATATCCGTTTTAATCACAACATAAAATCCGATTATATCATAAAACACGGCAAAAACGCTTTCCGTACGGAAGACGTTTTTGCCGTTGTTTTTTAAGTTTATATTGGTATAATTGTATAAAAACCGTTGCACTGAAAAATACCGGTTACTTTTGAGTTTCTTCCGTTACCTTTTTAAGCCTTGCAAAATTTTCGGCAGAGCAAGGTTGTTTAATTCCGTTTATTTCAAAAAGAGTCTGACCGAATTTATACATCTCCAAAACCGACGCGCACAGTTTGTTGCCGAGAGGCGTCAGAGAATATTCCGTCTTAGGCGGCACGACGGGGTAAACGACGCGGTTTATTATTCCGTCGTTTTCAAGTTCTTTAAGTTGCTCCGCAAGCATTTTATGCGACGCTTTTACAAGTTTTGCAATTTGACTGTAACGCAGCGTCCTGTCAAACAGATGATATACGATTTCCAGCTTATATTTGCCTCCTATGACCGACATAGTAGCAACAAAAGGACAATGACAGTTTTGCAATTTGGTTTTTTCCATAAATCTCTCCGTTGTTTTCTCGATATGCGCATATATGCATACATTTTTGCGTTTGTTTAAGCCGTTTTTTGCTTAAAATAAGTGTTTTGTTGTTATGTAGTGTAGTTAAAGACGATATAATTTCAAGTCAATTACCGGGTGCTTATTGCTTAGTAATTAAAACGTGCAGTACACTTACTTAAAAGTTAGTTTTACACAAAAAAGTGCGTTCTTGACTAATTTTAAGCATTGATATATGCTATTTATCGTCAGGGACAGTATAACATACTTGTCAATAGCGCTATACCTGCAAATAGTTATTTTTAATTTTATTTAGGAGATTTATTTATGGAATTTTTGGAATTGGCAAAATCGCGTTATTCTGTACGCTCGTTTTCCGATAAACAGATAGAAAGCGAAAAGTTAAACAAAATTTTGCAAGCAGGCAATGCCGCGCCTACTGCAAAAAATCTGCAACCGCAAAGAATTTACGTCTTGCAAAGCGAAGAAGCGTTAAATAAAATAAACCGAGTCTGCGAGTGTATTTTCGGCGCGCCAACGGTGTTGCTTATTTGCGCCGACAAAGACGAAATGTGGCAAAACCCGTTTTATGACACTTACAACACGGGGGACATAGACGCGAGCATAATATGCACGCATATTATGCTGCAAGCGTGGGAACTGGGCATCGGCTCTTGCTGGGTGGGCTACTTTGACGAAAGCAAGGTCAAAAAACAAATGGACTTGCCCGACAACGAAAAACTCGTTGCAATTTTGCCGCTTGGCTATCCGTCGGCAAAGGCAAAACCTGCGCCAAGACACAACCAACGCAAAGAAATATCTCAAACGGTAAAGTATTTGTAAACGGTTTTATATAATCGATAAAATTATTATAAATTATTTTAATCGTAAAAACGGATATAAACTTTGAAATAGGCGAAAAAAAAAACAACTTTATCCAAACTCGGATAAAGTTGTTTTTTTATCGTGATTTTCTTTTGCATAATATATAATGAATTCTGCTTATATATATTTTAAGTATATAAGCATATAAGCACAAGCCGATTATCCCAAAAATCGTAGCCATTAAAATTTGAGGGTCTTGAATGATATAATCTATTATCGAAACGTCGCTGCATTCGATGACCAACATTGGGACGCAAAAGCCGATGATAATAAAAATGCTGCTGATAACAATGCCTTGCACTAAAAAATGAGTGTAAAGATAAGAAGAGAAAAACACCAATAGCGACGTTAAAATTAAAATTACGCAGGAAACGATTAGCGCCAAACTCTTGAAATTTAATAAATAAGGGACGACGAATAACGCTATGCCGATAATGAGAATTGCAAGTGAAATCAATGAGTTTTTGATTAGTTTATTATTTTTGTTTTTCTTGATGTTTTTAACGGCTTTTCCGTCTACAACTAGTTTGTGCAATAAGGCAGGGAGATTGCTTTTTATAAAATTTTCTATTGCAGTGAGATTTGTGTATCGCAATGCATGAGTTACGGTGTAATCAAGCACTTTGAAAGTGAACGTAACGCTGCCGAATAATTGTTTTTTCTTTACGCCGTGAATTATAAATTCTATTTTTTCAACACTTTCGTATGACAAGGTATAAAAAAGTTTAGGGGTTTCTACAACTCCGTCGGAAAAATTAAAAATAAAATTTTCTCCGACGATAAAAATAGGGAACTCTTCTTTCTTTTTGTTTGTGTTGATATTTCTGAAAATAGCGTAAACAATAAAACAAACAATAAAAAGCCCTACAAGCGTACCGATTATATCTATTGACAAATCCGGCTCATAAATTATAGATAAAGTAAGACCTGCTAAATTGATTGCCGCATATAAACTCAAACTAAAAAATAAAAAGAATTTTATTAAAGTATTAGATAAAGTTACGGTTTCAAAAAACTTTGCGTCATATTTCGTTATTTTATTTTTTTCGAAAACCGTGCCGTCGGCAATCAACTCTGCCTTAACTTCCTTTAATTTGCGTTCTTCAAGCTCTAATAAATCCATAACCACCCTTATAATTATATAATAACACCTGCGGTTTTATAAATCAATTATTTTGCATTTAAGAGAGGGTAAAGACAAAAAAACTACGGCAACGCCGTAGTTTTTTGTGGTTGTTGAATTTATAAATAATTTATTGCAATGTAGTTTGCTTTTATGCAAAAAGCGTCAACGATTTTGCATTTTATATGCTTGCCGTTTACATTTTTGGCATAGGGGCTGTATAAAAGCCTAGTTTGTGGAAGTCGTACCAACCTTTTATTTTTTCTTCCGACGCAACGGACAAAACGGTCAAAACTTCTTGCGCAAACTCCAACGGCGCGGTGCCGTTTGCCGTTACCACCTTGTTGTCTGCGACGGCTTGACGCGGTATAAAGCCTTGCGCGTTGGTGTAAGCGGCGTGTTGTTGAAGTTCTGCCAAAGAGTTGGCGGTGTGCATAACCTTGTTTAACGCGCCGACAGAGCCTAAAAACCTGCAAGCGTCGCAAATTGCGCCCAAAACTTTGCCGTCTTTTAAGCAGGTTTCTATAAGCGGTTTCAACTCTATTGCCTTTTGGTCGTGCCAAGACAAGCCGCCTATAAGTATCAAAGCGTCGTAGTCCTTTGGCATATCTTGCAAATCGCAGTCGGGCAGGCATTTTACGCCGCCTATTGAAGTTACCGCGTTTTTTGTTAAAGAAACCATTTTATTTTCAAACTTACCTTCGCCAAGCATATTTACAGCCGACGACAGATAGGCAAGTTCCCAATCGGCAAATTGCTCTAAAACGACATATAAAACAGTTTTCATTTTATATTTCCTTATATTATTTCAACCAAAACTTATATATTTTTTGCTACCAAGTCGCCCATTTCGCTGCAAGTGGTTTTTTTGCAGCCTGCTTGCATTATGTCGCCTGTGCGGTAGCCGTCGTCCAAAACTTTGTTTACGGCGTTTTCTATCGCGTCGGCTTCACTTGCCATATCGAAAGAATATCTAAGCATCATTGCGGCGGAAAGTATTGTGCCCAGCGGGTTTGCGACGTTCATTCCCGCAATGTCCGGCGCGGAGCCGTGGATAGGCTCGTACATACCCAGCGTTGTGGAAGAAAGGGACGCCGACGGCATCATACCTATTGACCCCGTAAGCATAGACGCTTCGTCGGACAGAATGTCGCCGAACATATTTTCCGTAACAAGCACGTCAAACTGCGTAGGGTTTTTTATAAGTTGCATTGCGGTGTTGTCAACCAAAATGTCGCTGTATTCTACTTCTTTATATTCTTCCGCAAGGCGGTGCATCGTCTTTCTCCAAAGTCTTGAAGTGTCAAGTACGTTTGCCTTGTCGACCGACGCAAGTTTTTTGCTGCGCTTCATTGCCGTTTCGAAGGCAACTCTGCCGATGCGTTCTATTTCATGTTCGCTATACGGCATAATATCGGTCGCTACAAGTTCTCCGTCGATTTCTTCCGTCTTTTTAGGTCCGAAGTAAACGCCGCCGGTAAGTTCTCTTACAATTAAAAGGTCTATACCGTTGCCTACGATTTCCTTTTTGAGCGGAGAAGAATCCGCAAGTTGAGCAAAAAGTTTGGTAGGGCGCAAGTTTGCAAAGAGCCCGAGTTCTTTTCTTACCGCAAGCAATGCCTTTTCCGGTCTTATCGCAGGCGGACAGTTGTCCCACTTAGGACCGCCGACCGCGCCCAAAAGAACGCTGTCCGACTGTTTGCAAAGCTGCATTCCTTCTTCCGTTATAGGCACGCCGTATTTGTCAATAGAGCAGCCGCCGATGTCAACGTACGTATATTCGAATTTATGACCGAATTTTTTTTCTATCTTATCAAGCACTTTAATTGCTTCCGCAACTATTTCCGGACCGATTCCGTCGCCGGCAAGTACGGTAATTTTTTTGTTCATAGTTTTTTACTCCTTATCTTCCCGTCTGCAATATTTGCATTGTAGGGGAAGAAATTTTATAATCTTCACTTAACTGAGTTTTGTTTATAGAACTTTATTTTTTCGCTCAACTTTATAGGTTGACGGAAAAAAAGTTTTGTCGGTAAATTTAATAATTCTGCAAAACTTTTTTAGTTTCCGGAAAAAGAATTATTTTTTAAGTGAGGCAAGCAAACCGCCTTTTGAAATTATGTTTTGTATAAACGGAGGGAACGGCTGTGCCTTATATATTTTGCCGGTGGTTTCATCGGTAATTACGCCCGTGTCAAAGTTTACGGAAACTACGTCGCCTTGTTTGATTTCTTCCGCGGCTTCTTCGCATTCCAAAATAGGCAGGCCTATGTTTATTGCATTGCGATAAAAAATGCGCGCAAAACTTTTGGCAATTACACAGCCTGTTTTGCAGGTTTTAATAACGAGCGGCGCGTGTTCTCTGGAAGAACCGCAACCGAAGTTCCAACCTGCGACCATTACATCGCCTGCCTGCACGTTTTTTACAAATTCTTTATCGATGTCTTCCATACAGTGCAAAGCAAGCTCCTGCGCGTTGGAAGTATTGAGATATCTTGCCGGTATTATTACGTCGGTATCTACGTTGTCGGGATACTTAAAAACTTTTCCTTTGGTGTTCATATCAATTCTCCTTAGGGCAAGTGATATAGCCCGTAATTGCGCTTGCCGCGGCAGTAGCGGGACTTGCCAAATAAACTTCGCTGTCTACGTGTCCCATTCTTCCTACAAAATTGCGGTTTGTAGTTGCGATGCAGCGTTCTCCCGCGGCAAGTATGCCCATATAGCCTCCGAGGCAAGGTCCGCAGGTAGGGGTGGAAACAACAGCGCCTGCGTCTATAAATGCAGTTATATAGCCGCGTTGTATACATTCTTTATAAATCTGCATAGTGGCGGGAATGATAATGCAACGCACGTTTTCGGCAACTTTTTTGCCGTTTAAGATTTTGTACGCCGTTTCCATATCTTCCATTCTGCCGTTGGTGCAGCTGCCTATTACTACTTGATTTATTTTAACGTCGCCGAGTTCTTTTGCAGGGTGAGTGTTTTCAGGCAAATGCGGACAGCTTACGGTAGGGACGATTTCGGATAAATTTATATCGATAGTCTTTTCGTAAACAGCGTCGGCATCTGCCGTAAAAATTTGCGGTTTGCGTTCGCTTCTGCCGCCGAGATAACTTATCGTTATGTCGTCCACCGGGAAAATCCCGTTTTTTGCGCCTGCTTCTATCGCCATATTGCAAATGCAAAGGCGGTCGTCCATAGAAAGGCTTGCAACGCCGTCTCCGCAAAATTCCATACTCTTGTAAAGTGCGCCGTCAACACCGATTATGCCGATTATAGTTAAAATTACGTCCTTTCCGCTGCAATTTTTATGTAAATTGCCTTTGAGGTTGAATTTTATTGCGGAAGGCACTTTGAACCACGCCGTACCAGTTGCCATACCTGCCGCCATATCGGTACTTCCCACGCCTGTTGAAAACGCGCCCAGCGCGCCGTATGTGCAAGTGTGGCTGTCTGCGCCTATTATGCAGTCGCCTGCGGTTACTACGCCTTGCTCGGGGAGCAACGCGTGTTCTATGCCCATTTTGCCCACGTCGTAAAAGTGGCTTACGCAGTGCGAGCAGGCAAATTCGCGGCATTGTTTAGATTGCTCCGCCGCTTTTATGTCTTTGTTAGGCACAAAGTGGTCAAGCACGATTGCAATGCGGTCTTTGTCGAAAACGTCGGTAAAGCCCGCTTTGTTAAATTCGTTTACGGCGACGGGGGTGGTTATGTCGTTTCCCAACACAACGTCGAGTTTTGCGCTTATGAGTTGACCTGCTTCTACGCTGTCAAGTCCTGCGTGCGCCGCCAAAATTTTTTGAGTCATTGTCATACCCATAGTAAAAATCTCCTTTAAGATTTGGTTCCGCGGTTGATTGCGGAAAACAAGGCATTTATCGACGATGCGATTATATCGTCGTGTATGCCTGCGCCCCAAACGACTTTGCCGTCGGGCATTGTTATGCTGACGTAAGAAATCGCTTGTGAAGAAGAACCTTTTGTTATTGCGTGTTCTTCGTAAGTCAATTCGGAAAACTCTATGTCAAGCTGCTTTTTTACGGCGTTGCTGATTGCTTCGAATCTGCCGTTGCCGGTTGCGGTAAGTTCTTTTTGTTTTCCGTCTATTTCCACCGTAAGCGAAACGGTAATTTCGCCGTTGCGCTTAAAGTGATAGTCTATAAGTTTAATGTGGTCGTTTATGTTGACGTAAGTGTCGTTAAACACCTGCAACACCTGCTTTGGCGACAGTTCCGCGTGAGCGTGGTCTGACACGCTTTTGACGGTGTAGCCGACGTCTTCTCGCATTTTTGCAGGCAAAACGTAACCGAAGTTGTGTTCCAGCAAATAACCTATGCCGCCTTTGCCCGATTGCGAGTTTATGCGTATCACGTCGGTTTCGTATTCTCTTCCGACGTCGTTAGGGTCGATAGGGAGATAAGGTACCGTCCACGTTGACAGTTTCTTTTCTTCACGCCATTTCATACCTTTTGCGATAGCGTCTTGGTGCGAGCCGGAAAAAGCCGCAAACACGAGTTTGCCCGCATAAGGCTGACGGTCGTAAACCTGCATTCTCGTTACTTTTTCATAAAGCTCTGCAATTTCAGGCATATTGGTAAAGTCGAGATTAGGCTCTACGCCCTGAGAGTACATATTTAGCGCCAAAGTGATTATATCTACGTTGCCCGTACGCTCTCCGTTGCCGAACAGCGTGCCTTCTATTCTGTCCGCGCCTGCCAACAAGCCTAATTCCGAGTCGGCAACAGCGCAGCCTCTGTCGTTGTGCGGATGCAAAGAAACTTCTATTGCGTCGCGGTATTTAAGGTTGTCGCACATAAATTCCACTTGGTCTGCGTAAACGTGAGGGGACGACAACTCTACCGTAACCGGCAGATTTATTATTGCCTTGCGGTCTTTCGTAGGCTTCCATACGTCAAGTACGGCGTTGCAGATTTCCAACGCAAACTCAGGCTCCGTGCCGGTAAAAGACTCGGGCGAGTATTCGTAACGATAGTTTGTACCCGTTTCTTTGGCTATTTTTTCAAAAAGTTTTGCGCCGTCGGTGGCAATTTTTATTATTTCTTCCTTAGACTTTTTGAAAACCTGCTCTCTTTGCGCGAGAGAAGTGGAGTTGTAAAGGTGTATTATGGCATTTTTGCAGCCCTTCAAAGCGTCGAAAGTTTTGCGTATAATATGCTCGCGGCTTTGAGTCAAAACCTGCACCGTTACGTCGTCGGGTATCATATCGTTGTCTATGAGCATACGCAAAAAAGTATATTCCGTTTCGGAAGCGGCAGGAAAGCCGACTTCTATTTCCTTAAAACCTACTTTGACGAGCAGATTGAAAAAATCGAGTTTTTCTTGCAGGCTCATCGGCACAATCAAAGATTGATTGCCGTCGCGTAAGTCCACAGAGCACCAAGTAGGCGCGCGTTCTATCGATATTTTATCAGCCCACTTACGCTTAGGGTTTTTGACGGGATAAAACTGTTTTACGTATTTTGAAGTCTTTTGCATTAAATTTCTCCTAAATTATTTTGAGACCGAAGTCGGTCAAGGCTTTTTTGATTTGGTTTATATGCTCGAAGTTTCTGGTTTCCAGCGTAAGTCCCAAATAACAGCCCGTTACGTCCGAGCCTTCGTTTGTATGTTCGTGGTGGACTGCCGTTACGTTGCCGCCGCACTCTGCTATAATGCGCGATACCGTCAAGAGTTGTCCCGGTTTGTCCACAAGTTCTATATTGAGTTGGCAGCTTCTGCCGGACATCAACAAGCCTCTTGCGATTACGCGCGAAAGTATGGTAACGTCAATGTTTCCTCCCGAAAGCAAACATACCGTCTTTTTGCCTTTTAAGTCGACTTTATCGAACATTGCCGCCGCAACAGCAACCGCACCTGCGCCTTCGGTTACAAGTTTGTGCTGTTCCATAAGGGCGAGTATCGCAGCGGAAATTTCGTCGTCGGTTACCGTTACTATTTCGTCAACGTATTTGCTGCAAACGTCGTAAGTAAGGTCTCCCGGCTGCTTTACCGCTATGCCGTCGGCAATGGTGGAAACGCTTGCCAACTGTTCTATATGCCCGTCGTGAATGGAGTTTAACATTGACGGAGCGCCCGCCGCCTGCACGCCGTAAACCTTTACGCGTGGGTTGATGTTCTTTATGGTGTAAGCCACGCCGGAAATAAGTCCGCCGCCGCCGATAGGTACTATTACCGCGTCCAAATCAGGCACTTGCTCGGCAAGTTCCAACGCGATTGTGCCTTGACCTGCAATGACGTCGGGGTCGTTAAACGGATGAATAAACGTGTAGCCCTGTTCGTCTCTCAGTTGCAATGCCTTTTGGTAAGCGTCGTCGTATACGCCTTCTACCAGACAAATTTCCGCGCCGTAACTTTTTGTTGCTTCTACTTTGGAGATAGGGGCGCCGTCGGGCAGGCAAATTACCGCCTTTATGCCGTTTTTCTGCGCAGCCAGCGCAACGCCTTGCGCGTGGTTGCCGGCAGAGCAGGCAACTACTCCGCGTGCTTTTTCTTCCTTGGACAGTTGCGACATTTTGTAATACGCTCCGCGTACCTTAAAGGAACCCGTTATCTGTAAATTTTCCGTTTTGAGATAAAGTTCCGTCCCGGGTTTTAGTTTGGGCGCGTATATAACGTCGGTTTTTCTTACAATGTTTTTAAGTACGTAACTTGCTTTGTATACGTTGTCGAGTGTCAATGTCTTCATAATTTCAAATTAAACTTGTGATAAACTGCTCCGCCGTGCGAGGGGAACGGCTTCCTTTGGCAAGCGCAAAGGCTTCTGCCTTTACGTCGAGTTGTGCTGCTTCAATGTCTATGCCGAATTTTTTTGCAAGATTATGCACGATTTCGAGATAAAGTTGCTTGTTCGGTTTGGAAAAATAAACCGTCAGCCCGAATCTGTCGGACAGCGACATAAGTTCCTGCACTGTGTCGCTGTGGTGCACGTCATCGGCTTCTGTTCTATCGGAAAATTTTTCTTTTACTATATGTCTTCTGTTGCTTGTAGCATAAATTACCGCGTTTTTGGCTTTTGCCGAAGCAGAACCTTCCAAAACGGCTTTAAGCATACTGAAACAGTCGTCATTCTTATTAAAGGACAAATCGTCGATAAAAATAATAAACTTCAACGGATTTCCGGTTATGCGCTCCATAATGTAAGTCAGACTGAAAAGCTGGTCTTTTCTTATTTCTATCAAACGCAAACCGTGGTCGTAAAAATGGTTTACACACGCTTTTACGGTGGAAGATTTGCCCGTGCCCGCATCGCCGAATAACAGCACGTTTGCGGCCGGCTTTCCGTTGAGAAACGCCTTTGTGTTGTCTATTACCTGTTGACGTTCTTCTTTGTAGCCTACAAAAGAGTCGAGCGTTATTTCGTCTGCGGTGGTTACCGGCACGATTTTGTCGTTTTCTATGCGGAACATCTTTGCCGTGGCAAAAATGCCGTAACCGTATTTATTTACGTTTTTGAGTCTTTGTCCGTAAACTTTTACAAAGTCGACGGGCGTGTTTTCAAACTGCGGGATATAAGTTTGGTTATATATCTCGCCGAATATCGTTTCCGCCGTAAGTTTTGTCAGTTGCGAAAACAATTCGAGTTCACGCGCGGCGTTGTTTACAACTGTTTGCGAAGGGGTTTTGCCGTTTGCAACGTCGGTTATATACTTGTTTTCGTCCTGAAATATTACTCTTTGCAGAAAGTCGGAAAAAGAGTAACCATCGTCCGCAAGAGAATATACAAACTCTCCGTAAGCCACAAGTTTTTTTGTTGTGTATGACAAGTTTGACGATACCGACGGCGTTGCGTCGGTATCGTCGTTTGTCAAAACTTCAAGTAATGCGGTCATCGGTTTGTATTTCAGCACTCCGCGAAATATCGAGAGAGCGGACAGACCGTTTGCTAATTTGGTTAAATCTTGTTTGTTCATAAAAAAGTTTATTTTAGTGTTTTAATTTTTTTATAACAAATTTTATTCGAATTTGTTTATTATCGCGCCTTTATCTGCGGAACTTACCTGTGCCGCATATCTTGCAAGCGCGCCTTTTATGCCTGTCTTTTTCTTTATAGGCATTGTTTTTTTGCGTTCTGCAATTTCTTTGTCGGAAACTTCCAGTTTGATAGAGTAATTTGGTATATCTATCAAAATTACGTCGCCGTCTTTTACGTAGGCAATCATACCGCCGCTTACGGCCTCGGGAGAAACGTGTCCGATTGACGCTCCGCGAGTCGCGCCGGAAAATCTTCCGTCGGTAATCAATGCGACGTCTTTGTCAAGTCCCATACCTGCGATGGCTGAAGTAGGGGAGAGCATTTCTCTCATACCCGGACCGCCGGCAGGTCCTTCGTAGCGAATGACGACAACGTCGCCTTTTACTATTTTGCCTGCATAAATTGCCGCGATTGCTTCTTCTTCGCTTTCAAACACTTTGGCAGGCCCTTTATGCACCAACATTTCAGGGGCTACCGCGCTGCGCTTTACTACGCAGCCGTTTGGCGCAAGGTTGCCGCGCAAAACGGCAATTCCGCCTGTTTTGCTGTAAGGGTTGTCTACCGTCCTTATTATTGTTTCGTCTTTATTGACTGCGCTTGCAATGTTTTCTCCAAGCGTTTTGCCTGTGCAGGTCATAACGGTAGTGTCAAGCAGATTTAATTTGGTAAGTTCTTTAAGCACCGCATAAACGCCGCCCGCTTCGTTAAGGTCTTCCATATAGGTATGACCGGCAGGGGCTAGGTGGCAAAGGTTCGGCGTTTTTTCGCTTACTTCGTTTGCCATATCTAGGTTGAAGTCAACTCCGCACTCATTTGCTATTGCAGGCAGGTGCAGCATACTGTTTGTAGAGCACCCCAAAGCCATATCGGCAGTCAAGGCGTTTCTTATTGCCGACGCAGTCATTATGTCGCGCGGACGGATATTTTTTTTGACCAAGTCCATTATCTGCATACCTGCGTGTTTTGCAAGGGCTATTCTGTCCGAGTAAACGGCAGGTATAGTGCCGTTTCCTTTAAGCCCCATACCCAAAACTTCCGTAAGGCAGTTCATAGAGTTTGCCGTATACATACCAGAGCACGAGCCGCAGGTAGGGCAGGTTTTGTCCTCGTATTCGCAAAGTTTTTGGTCGTCGATTTTGCCTGCGGAGTAAGCGCCGACTGCTTCGAATATGCCTGAAAGACTTGTTTTTTTGTCGTTTATTTTGCCTGCCATCATAGGGCCGCCGCTTACAAATATGGTTGGTATGTTAAGACGCGCCGCCGCCATAAGCAAGCCCGGGACGTTTTTGTCGCAGTTTGGAATCATTACCAAACCGTCAAAGCCGTGCGCCATAACCATTGCTTCGGTAGAGTCTGCAATAATATCGCGTGTGATGAGCGAATATTTCATACCCGTGTGTCCCATTGCAATTCCGTCGCAAACGGCAATCGCAGGAAACACGATAGGGGTGCCGCCTGCCATTGCTACGCCAAGTTTTACGGCTTGCGTTATTTTGTCCAGATTCATATGTCCCGGCACAATTTCGTTGAAAGAACTGACTATGCCGATTAACGGTCTTGCCTGTTCTTCTTTGGTAAGACCGAGAGCGTGGTACAGACTGCGGTGAGGCGCATTCTGAAAACCGTCAACAATCGTATCTTTTATCATATTTTTTCTTCCTTAAATATTAGTTGTTGATGAGTTTGTCTTCGTCGCTCCAACTGTAAAGCTTGCGGATTTCTTTACCTACTGTTTCTGCAGGGTGTTCTGCGGCAAGTTTACGCATAGCGTTGAAGTGTACTTGTGAGCCTGCGTCTGACATATCGAGCAAAAATTCTTTTGCAAAACTTCCGTCCTGTATGTCGGAAAGAATTTTCTTCATTGCTTTTTTGGTTTCTGCCGTGATGATTTTCGGTCCCGTTACGTAGTCGCCGTATTCCGCAGTGTTGGAAATAGAGTAACGCATACCTTCAAAACCGCTTTGGTAAATAAGGTCTACGATAAGTTTCATTTCGTGTATGCACTCGAAGTAAGCGTTTCTTGCGTCGTAGCCTGCTTCTACAAGCGTTTCAAAGCCTGCTTGCATAAGTGCGCAAACGCCGCCGCAAAGTACTGCCTGTTCGCCGAACAAGTCGGTTTCGGTTTCCGTACGGAAAGTTGTTTCCAAAACGCCTGCTCTTGCGCCGCCGATACCCAAAGCGTAAGCCAAAGCAATTTCCAAAGCGTCGCCTGTTGCGTCTTGTTCAACGGCAACCAAACAAGGTACGCCTTTGCCTGCCTGATATTCACTGCGTACGGTATGACCCGGGCCCTTAGGCGCAATCATAACTACGTTTACGTTTTTAGGCGGTTTGATGCAGCCGAAGTGAATATTGAAACCGTGTGCAAATGCAAGAGTCTTGCCTTCGGTAAGGTTAGGTTCTATACTTTCTTTGTAAAGTTTTGCCTGCAATTCGTCATTGATAAGAATCATGATGAAATCTGCATTTTTTGCGGCGTCGGCGGAAGTCATTACTTTAAGACCTGCTTTTTCTGCCTTTGCCCAACTTTTGCTGCCCTTATAAAGACCGACGATTACGTTTACGCCTGATTCTTTAAGGTTAAGCGCGTGAGCGTGTCCTTGCGAGCCGTAACCGATGATGGCAACGGTTTTTCCTTTAAGTTTTGCAAGATTGCAATCCTGTTGATAATAAATATTTTGCATAATGAATGTTCCCTCCAAAAAATATTTATATTTTTTATTTATTTTAACGCAATTGTGCGTTTTTGTCTAAATTTGTTGCGGTTTGCTTAAATGTTTTTAATTTAACAAAATGACGCTGTCCATTTTAATTGTTATATACTGCCGATATAATTACATAAGAGCATCGATATGGTTGTAAATAGGGCGGTTGTCTTTGTTAAGGTGCAATTAAGCGATTGCCTGCGGAAAAATTATTTTTCCAAAATGCTTGTGCCGCGGTCGAGTGCGACTACGCCGGTGCGGCAGATTTCTATTATGCCGAGAGGCATCATTACCTTTATAAAGGCATTTATTTTGCTTGATTCGCCGGTTATTTCCACGCACATTGCTTCGGTAGTGTAGTCGATTATTTTTGCGCGGTAAATTTCCGTAGCAGCCATAATTTCGCTGCGGTTTTGCGGTGTGTTTTTTACTTTCAACAACACGAGTTCGCGTTCTACCGAGGTTGCAGGTTCCAACAATTTTACCGCTTTTACGTTGTGCAGTTTTTTAAGTTGGTTGACTATTTGCGTGCGTACGTAGTCGTCGCCGTTTAAGGTAATGGTTATGCGCGAAAAGTCCGGGTCGTGCGTTTTGCCGACAGTGAGAGAATCTATATTGAAACCTTTGCGCATAAACAGCCCTGCTACTCTTGCCAATACGCCGTATTTGTTTTCTACGTATATTGCAATAACGGTTCTCATATTATTTGTCCTCCTTAGGTTGCGTCAACACTATGTTTTCGATAGACCCGCCCGGCGGAATCATCGGCAACACCATTTCGTCTATGTCTATAATCGTATCTATAACGTAAGGCTTGTCCTGCGACATTGCTTCCTTAAACGCCGCTTCAAAATCTTTAATGTTTGTTACGCGTTTGCCTTTTGCGCCGAAAGCCTCTGCAAGTTTTACGTAATCGGTCTTGTTGCTCAATACCGAGTTGGAGTAGCGTTTGCCGTAAAGCAGCGTCTGCCATTGTCTTACCATACCCAATACGCCGTTGTTTAAGAGCACTATGACGATAGGGGCGTTGTAAGTAACCGCAGTTGCAAGTTCGTTTAAGTTCATGCCGAAACTGCCGTCGCCCGTAATCAATATTGTTTTGTCGCCGGTTGCGACGTATGCGCCTATTGCCGCGCCCAAACCGTAGCCCATCGTGCCTAAACCGCCGCTGGAAGCAAATCTGCGCGGACGCTCGAAGTCTACGTATTGCGCCGTCCACATCTGATGCTGACCTACGTCTGTCGCAATTATCGCGTCGGCGTCTTTGTTGCGGTTTATTACGTCGAAAATGCGTTTAGGCGTCATATCCGTTTTGGAAAGTCTGTCGGCTTCTTCCAAAATCTGTTGCTCTTTTGCTTTGTATTCGTCTACAGTCTTGTGCCACTCGGGGTGCGACTGCTTGTCGCATCTTTCCAAAATGCGCTTAAAGGAAGACACTATGCTGCCTATAACGCCCACGTCTACTTTGACGTTTTTGTTAATTTCCGACAAATCGGTGTCGAGTTGAATTATCTTTGCGTTATTGCAATATTTTTTGATGTTTCCCGTTACTCTGTCGTTAAATCTTACGCCTACGCCTATTACCAGGTCTGCGTCGTTGTTTGCCATTGACGAAGCATATTTGCCGTGCATACCCTGCATGCCCAAAAATCTGTCGTAAGAGTTTGGCAGCGCCGATAAACCCATAAAGGTACAGCCTACGTAGCCGTCGATTTTTTCGGCCAAGGCTTTTACGTCGTCTGCCATTCCGCGGCCTGCCGCACCGCCGCCGATATAAATGTAGGGGCGCTTTGCGTTGTTTATAAGTTCAACCGCTTGGTCTATTATCTCGTCGTCGGCAATTTCCTGTTTGAGGGGTTCGACCACGCTGTGCGGTATAAATTCGCACTCGTTTACCTGTACGTCCTTAGGCACGTCTATAAGTACCGGACCCGGTCTGCCTGACTTTGCAATCTGAAACGCTTCGCGTATTACGTCGGCAAGTTCTTTGACGTCGGTTACGAAATAGTTGTGTTTGGTTATAGGTAGGGTAATGCCCGTTATGTTTATTTCCTGAAAACTGTCTTTACCTATCAAATTAGTAGGCACGTTGCCGGTAATTGCTACCATAGGTATAGAGTCGAGCATTGCCGTTGCAAGACCCGTTACCAAGTTTGTAGCGCCCGGGCCGGAAGTGGAAATAACGACGCCTACTTTGCCCGTTGCGCGCGAATAGCCGTCTGCTGCGTGAGAGGCGCCTTGCTCGTGCGCCGTAAGTATATGGTTTATGCGCTTCTGTGCTTTGTACAATTCGTCATAGATATTAAGCACTTGGCCGCCGGGGTAACCGAAAACGTCGGTTACGCCTTGCTCGATAAGCGTTTCTATTATGATGCGCGAGCCTGTCATTTTTTCACCGTGTGCTTTTTGCATACTTTTGCCTCCTAAAAAAAATTTCTTCTGCGGTAACAAAAAACTCTCTCATCTCTTCGTTACCCGACGATAACTGCAAAGAGACGAAAGAGTAAATTTTACTTTCTTCCGCGGTACCACTCTTCTTCACCAAAAAGGTGCGCTTTAAGTGCCATCACACTTCAACTCTGTTACGGGAGTACCCGTCGGCATTTACTTATATAATAAGGTGTAAATTTGCTTTTGATATGCGTTTGAAACAAAAATAGCATCAAGCGCTTTTACTGCTTTTTTGCGTGCAAATCTTGCAAAAATAACGCAGCCAAAACAAAATATATTATTATGATAATTTCAATGCCACCGCTCCGCGGCGAGTTCGGCAAACCTTCCCAAACGTCTTGCACCGACCGACGTCTCTCTGTAAGGCGAAGTAATTTTGCTTACTGTTCCGCTTCATAGCGTTTTATCTAAATTTCCTAAAATTTTAGCATCCATTAAAAAATCTGTCAACTTTATTTAACAGTTTTGTGCGTTTTTGTGATATTTATAATAAAGTATAATGCATTTTTGATTTAGTTTATAGGCATAATGTAATAACATATAAAATCAGGCTCAGAATAATCGTAATTTACGTTGCCGTTATTATCGATAATGCCGTGAACTTCATTTAACGAATTGTCTGTTCCTATAAATTCAATCATATTTGCACCGTATAAAGCAATAGACCGTACAATAACGTTATTTTCCAAAGTAACTTCCGTTGTTTCTTCTATTGTAATATCGGTTTTGGCAATTTTACTATCGTCAATTAACGAATATACAAATTTGCCAGATTGAAGAAGATTGGTTCCGTTTGCTGGTAACGGTATTTTTGAGTAACTGTATACTTTGTTTGTTTTGTCAACTTTAATTACCGAATTTCTGTAATACCAAAAGCAATAGTTGTGTCCGCCGCCAAAATCAGCATTGAAGTAATAGTCTGCATTTTGAGTCGAATATATTAAATATTCCGTCGGCAAAATATAGTTGTCAGGCATATTTTCTGCGGCTTCGAAAATACCGTTTTCACTTAATATGGTATTTCGCTCTTTATTATAAATTTTTCCGTCGTAATTTCTAAATGTCATTTTTACCAATTTGTCGTCAAATCCCGAATTGTAGTAGTCGGGATTTGCCGTCAAAGAGTAGTCGATTGCATTTAATTGACCGGCATTATTCAAAATATAATATTTATCAACGCACTGTATTATTGAGTTGCCGTAAATATCACTAACTATTATGGATGGGTGATTTGGTAAAATAGTGCTATTAAAAAATTCTTTTACTTGCAGTTTATTATCGACAACGCCTACTTTATAGTAATAATCTGCCATTTCTTGCGATGAAGTGTCCCTGCGCTCTAAACATTGCATAATTATAAAATCACCGCAGTCTGCGCCGGCAATGCCGTAAGCACGCATGCCGAACCCCATATTTTCTGCAATATCTAACTTAAAAACAAGGTGGGTCTGTTTATCAATCAAATACGTTACGTATCTGTCGTTATTAAAAAATTGACTTTTATTGATAGACGATACATTTTCGGCAGTATATGTCAAAATAATATATCGCTGTGATTGATTAAAGGACGATATGTTAAAATCAGGTACGGTATTATTGCCGTCTTTCTTAAAATGTATTTTTGACATTTTGCCGTGTCTGTCGGCACCGATAAGTGCTGTTTTTCCATAATGTTTTTTGTGTGCAGCCGTAGGGCGTATTTGCGTTGTGATAAACGTAACTTTTTTTGAACTTGCAATAGTGTTTTCAGAAGTAACTTCATTGCTTATTGCGCCAACTCCTATGCTTTCGTAGTTTGACAAGTTTGCCATACTGCCGTCTAATGCGTCTAAATTACTTCCACATGACGCAAAAATAAAAGTGCAAGGCAAGATAAAACAAATTGTCATAAGTAAAGTTAAAATCTTTTTCATTTTTATTCTCCTCCTGGGCTATTTATAGCCTATATGGTATCATATATAGCCCACGTTTGTCAATGCGGGCGGGTATAATTTAAGTATGGATACTTATTCTGCAATCAAAGACAGGTTGCTTTATTTGTTGGGAGAAAAAGGGGTATCGATACACAAACTTGCAATGGATTCTGCCGTGCCGCCGTCTACCATTAAAAACGTGCTGTACGGCAAAAGCAAAAACCCCGGTATTGTTACCATAAAAATGCTGTGCGACGGTTTGGGCATAACCTTAATAGAATTTTTTAATGACAAAGAATTTGAAAATTTGGAGCAGGAAATTAAATAACAATAATTAAACACGCGCAACTTAATAATTGCTGTAAATACAAGAGACAAAAAAACTTTTTGCCTCTTGTTGCATATAATAGTTAAAGTCAAAGGGCTTGACATAATACATTTTGTCAAGTACTATTTTTTAGATAATGTTTGCAATTTTTATTTACGTCATAGCAGGGCTCGGGGCAGGCATTGCAACGGGACTTGCAGGACTTTCCGCGGCCGTTGTGATTTCGCCGATGCTTATAACGTTTCTTCATATGGACGCTTACACCGCGGTCGGCATTGCTTTGGCTTCCGACGTGCTGGCTTCCGCCGCGTCTGCAATAACTTACGGCAAAAACAAAAATATCGATATCAAACGCGGTTTTATGATGCTTGCAAGCGTGCTTGTGTTTACCTTTGTAGGCAGTTACGTCGCGTCGCTGTTGTCAAACGAGGCAATGGGCAGTTTTGCGGTAATTATGACGTTATTTTTGGGTTTGCGCTTTATCATCAAACCCGTTATGGAAGGCAAACAGGCAAAGGACGCAAATACCGTTGCCGCTTGTATAAAGTCTGTATTGAGCGGCGTAGTTATAGGTTTTGTCTGCGGTTTCGTCGGGGCAGGCGGCGGAATGATGATGCTGTTGGTTTTGACAAGTGTTTTGGGGTATGAACTCAAAACGGCAATAGGCACCAGCCTTATGATAATGTCGTTTACTGCGCTTACCGGCTCAATTTCGCACATAGTGATAGGCGGCTTGCCCGATATAACCGCGTTGGTTATTTGCATTATTGCAACTTTGCTCGGCGCGCTGTTGTCGTCGGTGTTTGCAAACAGAACGGAGCCTAAACTTCTAAACCGCATAACCGGCGTCGTGCTTACCGTGTTGGGCGTGGCAATGCTTGTTATTCAACTTACTTCCTGATTTTTTTGTTACACTAAATTTAACACCCCAAACGCCAAAGGCGTTTGGGGTGCTTTTGTAAATCGTATATTTTTTTGCAACTGATTTTACAAAGTTTGCAAAGGCTTTTTATGATTGTATTTTTGCTTTATTTATAGTATAATTATGCAAGTATTATGGATAAGGCAAAACAGACCGTTGTGGTGGGAATGAGCGGCGGAGTAGACAGTTCCGTCTGCGCGCTGCTGCTAAAACAACGGGGTTACAACGTAATAGGGCTTTATATGTCCAACTGGAAAGAAACCGACGACGGCGGACATTGCACGGGCGAGCAGGATTTTGACGACGTGCGCAGAGTGTGCAACGCCATCGACGTGCCTTATTATACCGTGGATTTTGCACAGCAGTATATGGACAGGGTGTTCTGTTATTTTTTGGAAGAATACAAAAACGGAAGAACGCCCAACCCCGACGTGCTTTGCAACAGAGAAATCAAATTCGGTCCGTTTTTGCAATATGCAAAGTCATTGGGTGCAGATTTTATTGCGACGGGGCATTATTGCGGAATAGAGCATAAAGACGGCAAGCATTTTTTGAAAAAGGTTAAAGACCAAAATAAAGACCAGACGTATTTCTTAAATCAACTTAACCAACGGCAGTTGGCGGACGTAATGTTTCCGCTTGCGGAAATAGAAAAGGGCGAAGTGCGAAAAATTGCCAAACAATATAATTTGGAAACTGCGGAAAAAAAAGACTCTACCGGCATTTGCTTTATAGGGGAAAGAAATTTCAGAGAATTTTTGAAGAACTATCTCCCCGGTCAATCGGGCGACATAAAAACCCTCGACGGTAAAACAGTGGGCAGACACATTGGGCTTATGTATTATACCTTGGGACAGAGGCGCGGACTTAACGTAGGCGGAAAAGCCGACGGCAACGGCGGCAGATGGTTTGTTGTCGACAAGGATTTGCAAAACAACGTTTTGCTTGTAAGTCAGGGGGACGAAACGCCTTTGATGAGCAAAGCGTGCGTTGCCGACGGGTTTAATTGGATACCCGAGCAGCCTGCCGACGAATTTTGCTGTTTTGCGAAATTCCGTTACAGACAGCCCGAGCAAGCCGTAAAAGTAAAGGTACAAGGCGACGGAGTTTATATAGAATTTGCCGAGCCGCAACGGGCGGTTACGCCGGGGCAGTTTGCCGTGTTGTATGACAAAGATTATTGTCTGGGCGGCGGCGTAATAAGGCAGGTTGTAAAGTGATGAACGACGGAGAAAAATGCAACTTGCGTAAAATTAAAGACGGCAGACAAGTTGAACAAAACGACGGTAATGCAACTGCGGAAGCAATGCTTTTTAGTCAAGACGGCATAAAGGCGGCAACCGCAAAAAGTCAACTTGCAAAGACAGAAAACTTCGACTGTAAAGAAACCTCGCAAACGGGAGCTTTACAAGACGCAAGCAAACTTAAAGAAAACAATCAAGACAAATTTATAAATAAGTTAAGACAAGACAAAACCGTACGCCGTGTTTGGGAAGTGGATTTTCTGCGCGGGTTCTGTATGCTGTTTGTAATATGGGACCATTTGATGTATGATTTTGCATACATCTTTTACGGCAATTTTTCTACGGCGTTTGCACGAGCAATCGGTAATTTCGCAAGAGCCTACTGTACAAGCGGCATACGCTATGCAACGCACGACTGGTTTGTCGGCGTGTTTGTGTTGGTGTCGGGTTTGTCAACGGTGTTCAGCCGCAACAACTGGATTAAAGCCGGCAAAGTCTTGACTGCGGCGTTTCTGCTTACGCTCATTACAAACGCAGGAGTTTCGTACTTTGGCAGGGGCATAGTTATCAACTACGGCATTTTGCATATGCTTGCAACCTGCGGACTTATATACGCATTTCTAAAAATAGTAAAAGCGCCGAACTGGTTGTCGTTGGCTTTGGGCGCGGTTGCTCTTGCGGTGGGTTATTATTTCAATGCACAAAATTTAACCGAGCCTGTGGGGTTGATATTTTTGTTTAACAGCACACGTGCTTTCGGTTGGTCTGCCGGCGACTTTTGGCCGCTTATGCCGTGGCTGGGTTGGTTTTTGATAGGCGCGTTTTTGGGAAGCGTCATATACAAAAACAAAACGACCAAATTGCCGTTTATAAACGAAAAGTATCTTGCGCCTGTTACTTTCGTAGGCAAAAATTCTCTTTGGTTTTATCTGCTGAGTCAGGCGATATGCATTGCTTTGCTTTGGCTGCTTACAACTTTTAAGTGGATATAATTTTGCAGACGTATAAACAGCGTTGAGATATTAAAACAGTAAAAATATTTACCTTTATGACAGCAGGTTAAAACAACAATAAAAATGCGGCAGGCAAAAACTTGCCGTTTGACAAAAAGGCGTATGGGTGTGGTTGTATGATTGAAACTTCTATGTACCGTTATTTTATGAATAACTATGAAGAAAAAAAGAACGCCGTTGCGGTGTCTTTTCTTCACAAACAATTTAATTACCGTCAACTTAAAGACGAGATTGACAGAGTCGCGTCCTTTTTGGTCAAGCACGGCGTAAACAAGGGCGATTGCGTAACGATAGCGTTGCCTAATATTCCGTCGGTCATAAGCACTTTTTACGCAGTAAACAAAATAGGTGCGGTGGCAAATATGGTGCATCCGCTTGTGCCTTACGACGTGCTAAAAAGATATATGCTGCAAACAAACAGCAAAATGGTGTTTGCTTTCGACCTGTTGCTTGACGATTATTTTGACGACCTCGTAAACGACGGTTTTACGGCGGTGGTGTGCAAGGCAAACGACTACCTGAACGTTGTTGAATCTTTCTTTTACAATGCTTTCGGCAAAAAGAAATATAAACAGATAGACAAAGAAGACTGCATAATGTTCCGCAAGGCGCAAAGGTCAAAAAGGCGCAAGATAAAAGCCGACGCAAGTTTTGACGACCCTGCGGTAATTATGCACAGCAGCGGAACTACCGACAACTCTAAAAGTGCGGTGCTTACAAACAAAAATTTCAATTCCGTTGCGGAAAATATAATAAACGTCTTGCCGTGGGGAAACAAACTCGGCACGGATATGTCAAGCATTACCGTACTGCCGATGTTTCACGCGTTCGGTCTGGGCGTATGTATGCATACGGTGCTGTCGTACGGCTACAACAGCGTGATGATACCTAAATATTCGCATAAAAAGATAGTTAAAAAAATGAAGAAACACAACGTCGCAATAATCGCCGGCGTGCCTACAATGTTTGCCGGCATTGCAGATGATATAAACTTTAACGGCGGTTGGCTTAACAGTTTGAAGTTTGCATTTTGCGGCGGAGATAAATTGAACCCCAAAGTAAAACAGCGTTTCGAAAAAATCGTGAGCAAAAACGGCGGAAGTTGTAAACTTGACGAAGGCTACGGTCTTACCGAAGCATCGGGAGTGTTTTCCGTAAACACCAGACTTGACGAAAGAGAAGGCTCTTTGGGCAAACCTTTTGCAGGAGTAGCGTATGCCTTTAACGAGTTTGGCGACAAGTTGCCCGACGGCGAAATAGGCGAAATTTGCGTTTCGTCAGACGCCGTTATGAAAGGTTATTGGCAGGACGGACAAGTCGTACGCGAAGGACTGTTCGATTTCGAAGGCAAAACATTCGTCAAAACCGGCGATTTGGGTTGTGTGGACGCCGACGGCTTTATATACTACAAGCAGAGGGCAAAGCGTGTGGAAAAGGTTTCCGGCGTAAACGTATTTCCTGCCGAGGCGGAAGAAGTTATATGCTCCGTCGACGGCGTAAAACTTTGTTCTGTAAAAGGTGTTGAAAATAAAAAGAAAGGCACCGTGTTAAAGGCTTTTATCGTGCTTGAAAAAGACGCCGACGGCAGCGAAGTGTTAAAAAAAGTAAAAGAAGTTTGCGCCGTAAAACTAGACAAATGGACTCAACCGAAGTCATATGAATTTAAGGAGTTTTTGCCGCTTACAAACTTCGGCAAAGTAGATTATTCCAAACTGTGAGATTATTATGAAAAAACAACCGTTGACCGCTGCGGAAGTCGAGAGATTTTCCGCTGACACTATGACAGGACTTGACGAAAGTCAAGTTGCAGTAAGAAAACAGCAGGGGCTTACCAACAAGGTAGAGCGCACCGTCGGCAAAAGTTATGCAGCCATATTTTTGGGCAATATATTTACGTTTTTCAATATGTTGGGCCTTGCTATTATGGTGCTTATGCTTATTTTGGGCTCCTTTTCAAACGTGTTTTTTGCCGTGGTAATTTTGGCAAACACATTTATAGGAATTATTCAGGAAATAAAAGCAAAAAAGAGTATAGAAAAACTTTCCATTATGTCCGCGCCTACGGCAAACGCCGTAAGAGGCGGCAGCGAGTGCGAAATTGCCGTAAGCGATTTGGTATTGGACGACGTAATAAAACTTTCGGCAGGCAAACAAATCGCGGCGGACTGTCAGGTGCTTGACGGCGAGATAGAAGTAAACGAAGCGCTGCTTACAGGCGAGTCGGTTGCGATAAAAAAGAAAAAGGGCGATTCTTTGCTGTCGGGCAGTTTTGTCGTTTCCGGCAACTGTTTTGCTAAGGTCGAGCACGTCGGCAAAGATAATTACGTAGAAAAACTTTCCGCAAAAGCAAAAAAATATCAAAAGCCAAACAGCCAACTTATGCGGTCTATAAACACCATCATAAAGGCGCTTGCCGTTGTTATTTTTCCGCTCGGCATAGGCACTTTTTGTACGGCGTATTTCAGACAGGGCATCGCGGTAGAACAGTCTTTAATATTGATGTCGGGCTCTATGATAGGTATGATACCAAGCGGTATGGTACTTTTGACAAGCGTTGCGCTTGCGGTGTCGGTAATTAAACTTGCGCGCAACAACGCGTTGGTGCAGGACTTGTATTGTATAGAAATGCTTGCAAGGGTAAACGTTTTGTGTCTTGACAAAACCGGCACTATTACAGACGGCACTATGACTGTGGAAGAAGTAAAGATACTTGACGGCAGCAAAAACTTTGCGTCGCTTATGGCAAACTTTTTGACTGCTACGGGGGACGCAAATCAATCCGCCGTGGCAATGGCAAACGAGTTCGGCAAAAAAGACGACTTAAAAGCAAACGCGGTAATTGCCTTTTCTTCCGCAAGAAAATATTCCGCCGCAAGTTTCGACGGAGTCGGCACCGTTGCAGTCGGCGCGCCCGGGTTTGTTATGCAGCCGTCGGAAAGCACGGCAAAAATTATAGAACACTTTGCAAAGCAGGGCAAAAGAGTGTTGCTTGCAGGCACTTCACAAAAAAACATAGTTGAGGACAAATTGCCGCAACTTACGGAAACCGCTTTGATAGTAATAGAGGACACCGTAAGGGACGACGCTGTGGAAATTATAGATTGGTTCAAAAACAACAACGTTGCCGTAAAAGTTATTTCCGGAGACAATCCGCTTACCGTCTCTGTAATAGCCGGCAAAGTCGGCATAGAAAACGCAAACAAATACATAAGTCTTGAAGGGCTTTCCGACGCGGAAGTAATCGAAGCTGCGGCAGAGTATACGGTGTTCGGCAGGGTCAACCCCGACCAAAAAGCGCTGTTAATCAAGACCATACGCGCAAACGGCAATACCGTTGCAATGACGGGCGACGGAGTAAACGACATTTTGGCTATGAAAGAAGCCGACTGCGCCGTTGCCATTGCCGCAGGCAGCGAAGCCGCAAGAAGCGTCGCGCACTTGGTGCTAATGGACAGCAAATTTTCTTCTATGCCTAAGGTTGTAAAAGAAGGCAGACAGGTTGTAAATAACATTCAAAACTCTTCTTCGCTGTTTCTTATGAAGACGACTATGACGATATTTACGACAGTTCTTATGATTATATTAGGGCTTGGCTATCCGTTCGAACCTAAAAACCTTTATATAATAGAGTTTATGGTTATAGGCATTCCGTCATTCGTTTTGGCGTTAAGGACAAACACCGACTTGATAAAGGGCAAGTTTATTTCCAACACGCTGTTAAAAACAATTCCCAGCGGAATTGCACTGTCGCTTTCGGTCGGCATAATTTATCTTTATGCGGGGCTTAAGGGTATGCCTTTTACCGTTGTTGAAGTCGCGGAAGGAATTGAGACCGTTGTTGGCAACCCGGAAGTAATTACCCTTGCAACTATGGCTATGACCTTATCGGGAGTAATTGCTTTGTGCGTAATGTGCTATCCTTACACTTGGATAACAATCTCCGTTGCGGCAGGCTCCGCAGTTTTGTCGGTGCTGTGTTTCGTTATCACGCCGTTGGGCAAGTTTATGGATTTCACGAGTATTGCGCAAGTGTCGCCGCATTTATGGATTGTAGCCGTATGTCTTGCAATTTCTTTGGCGGTAATTGCAGTCGGCAGATTTATAATGAATAAAAAAGTCAAAAATTAAAATGCAATTTAATTGCAGTAAAACCGTAAAAACTGCTTGTTAAAACAAGTTATCAAAAAAATAAATAAGGAAGTAATAAAATAATGGCAAGAATGTCAAGAAAAGAAAGACGCCTGCAAAAGAAACTTATTCCGCTCAATATCGTGCTTTGCATAATTTCTTTGGCGGCAGCGGTTTCTATGTTTTTCACCCCGATAATTACCGTTGATATTGGCAAAATATTAAAAGAAGAATCGGTAATGTCGTACGTTGACAAATCTATGGAAGATATGGTCAAAAACTCGAGCGGCGAGTCCGCAGAAGGGATTGATGTCGCACCTGTCGTTACGTCAATAGTCAAAAACGTTTTCAGCACGGCAGAGGGGCAAATTTCTGTTACCGCTTACGGCGCATATAAAGTTGCTTTCACTTCGGAATCCGACAAGGCAACCGCTGTTCTTGACGAACTTTTCTTTGGAGAAAACGCTCTCGTAACCAAACTGATAGACAGCATAGTAGACGGCGTTACAGGTGTGTTCGAGTCGCCGGAAGGCAAGGCCTTAATAGAAGAAACAATCGTAAACGTCATAGCCAAAGAGTTGGCTGAAAACGTAGACGGCGTTACAGAACAGCAGATAAAAGACCTTACAAACACCTTTAAGAAGATAGAAAATATTCAAGACGGCGACGTCAGTCCCGTTGTAAACGAATTTGCCGATAAAGTGGAAGATATAGTGGGCAGTGAAATTTCCGCAGAGGACAGAGAAAATATCGCAGGCGTCGTTCAAGATATGTATGACCAAACTAAAGAGCAACTCGGCGACGAAGACGTTACGATAGAGTCTATAATTTGCGTTTTGGTTTCGCAAAGCGTAGACTTGGGACAATTTAATATAGGCGATATTATTGCAAATATAAACGGCGGCAACGGCAACGGTGCGGATACAGTTGCATACGTATCTGTAACCGACCAAACCGACGGCGAAGCGTCAAACGACGGCGGCAATGACGGCGAGGCGGAAAGAACAATCGTCAAAAGTTATTCCGAATTGCTTACGGAAATCGGTCTCGGAGATGAAGAAAAGGCGCAACTTAAAGCAGATTTGAGAGAAACCATCAGGACGGAAATCAACAAAAGCATGGGGATAGGAAGCGACGATACGCAAAGCAATCAGCAGGCAGAGCAGTTTGCAGAGTATTACAGCTACGTATTTTACGTTTCGCTTGCGTTTGTGGCGCCGTGGCTTATATTGTTTTTGTTTTCTTTGTTGCACATATTTACCAAAAATAAAAAAGTTGCAATGTGGTACGTAAAACTTTTGGGTTTAATACCCGTAATTTTGTTTGTCGTGTTTACTTTTGCGCCTACGTTGTTGCCTGTGATTGCACCGTCGCTTGTGGCCGGCGAGGAAGGTCAAATGATATTGGCAGTGCTTAAAGGCGTTTCTACTTCGCTGTGGATAAGCGCCGCTTGTTATGCGGTTATGTGGCTTGTTTCTATATTCTGGGCGCACCCTATCAAACGCAAAATACGAAAAGAACGCAAAGCCTTCAAGTACGGTTCGCGCTTCGGCGAGTATGAGGAGAATTATTGATAATTTTTCCTTTTGGCAGGTAAATATAAATTATCAAACCGCAAAATTATACAGGATAAGTTTTAGGCAACTATATAATTAAATTAACTGCTTTTGTCTTGATATTGTTTAATGACAAGTTTGCAGTAAAATGCAGTTAAATTTGACTTCGCGTCAACAAAGTTTAATTGAAAAATATTTGGGGTGTAATATGCTTGGTATACTTTGTGCAATGCAAATAGAGGCAAAGCCTGTAGAAGATGCAATGACCGAAAAACAATATAAAACCGTTTGCGGCAAAAAGTTTGTCGTCGGCAATTTGTTCGGCAACGACGCTGTGCTTTGCATAAGCGGCGTAGGCAAGGTCAATTCGTCTTTCGGCACTACTTTGCTGGTTAAAGACTTCGGCGCGGACGTCATATTAAACTTGGGCGTGGTGGGCTCTATCGACCAAAACTTAAAGTTGTTCGATTTGGTCGTCGGCAGTTGCGCAATGCAATACGACTTCGACACAAGCGGCAGCGGAATACTCGTCAGGGGACAGGTTGACGGCTTTGCCGACAAGTTTATACCGCTTACGCAAAAATATTTGCAGGGCTTTAAAGAAAAGGGCTATAAAATAGGCAGACTCGCAACAACCGACGCATTCAAGTTTGTGCAGGAAAATCTCGATTTTTTACGGCAAAACGATATGGCGGTGGAAGATATGGAAATCGGCGCGATAGCGCAGGTATGCATTTTTTTAGGGGCGGATTTGGTTTCCGTAAAGTCTGTGTCCAACAAAGTAGATAAAGACGGCTGTCAGGAATATGCAAACCAAGCACAAAAAGCCGTTGACGCATATGCTAACAAATTGCAAGAAATAATCGGTGTAATTTATGGAAAAAATTAAATCATTTCAAAAAAATCACAATACTATGCAGCCCGGGTTCAGTCTGTCGGGCGAGCAACAGGGGATAAAAACTTTTGACTTGCGCTTCAAAAAACCGAATTGCGGCGACTTTATTGCAGTTGCGGCAATGCACTCTATAGAGCATTTGCTTGCGACGATTTTGCGCAACAGCAGTTATAAAGACGACGTAATTTACTTCGGACCTATGGGTTGCAGAACGGGCTTTTATTTGCTTACGGCAAATCTTGACGAAGTTACGGTAAAAAATTTGCTGATACAAAGTCTTAAAAAAGTGCGTGATTTCGATTTCGTGCCGGGTGCGGAAAAGATAGAGTGCGGCAATTATCTGGAACACGACTTAAAAGGCGCCAAAGAAGAATGCGAAAAATATCTGCGGTTGATAGAAAGTTGATTTTTAATAATTGTTTTGTTTGATACTTAAATAAAAATTTATGATTGAAATAATACAAAAAAACTACTGCTTTTGCAGTAGTTTTTTTGTTAAAGAAAATCATTTAAGAGAGGATTTAACGGCAACAGTCGTCGGACATATATTGAAACAAAATTTAATCCGAAACGATACAGTCCGACGACATTGTTGCTTACTATATAATATGCCGTAAAATGCAAACCTGTGCAAACGCGCATATGAGCCTAAGTTAGATTGCGCTTAGTTAAATAATATGGTATAATATAACCATATATTTTTGTTTTGGAGAGAAAAATGCAGACGAGTATCCTTATTGTTTTTATTTTGTATATGCTTGCGACCATTACGGTAGGTTACGTTTTTTATCGCAAAAAAATGAACTTAAACCAATATATTTTGGGCGACAGAAAACTCAACCCGTGGGTTACGGCTATGTCTGCGCAGGCGTCGGATATGAGCGGTTGGCTGCTTACAGGCGTTCCGGGATTGGTTTATGCAGGTATATTAGGTATATCAGGAAAGACTATTGATGACGCAAAGGCAGCCATTTGGACGGCAATAGGTTTGGCGATTGGCACCGCGCTAAATTGGCTTATTATTGCAAAAAGATTGAGAGTATATACGGAAGTTTCGGGCAATTCACTTACCATACCGAGTTATCTTGAAAATCGCTTTAAGGACAAAAAGGGCATAATTGCAATAATTACCGCCGTCGTACTTTTAGTGTTTTTTACCGTTTATACTTCTTCTATGTTTTCGGCAGGTGCAAAATTATTTTCCAACATATTTGGGCTCGACTACACTTTGGCTCTTTTGATAGGCGCGATAGTTATAGTAGGTTATACTTTTTTGGGCGGTTTTCTTGCGGTTTCCTGGACGGATTTGATACAAGGGATTTTGATGTTTTTCTGTCTAGTATTCGTGCCGTTGTTTATGTTAGGCAATTTTAGTGGAGAAGAAACTAATGCGGTTTCAAATGTGCTTTCAGGTTTAATACAACTTTTTCCATCAAATGACCCTAGTGTGAGTTACGGTTTGTTAGGAATACTTTCTGGTTTAGGTTGGGGCTTAGGCTACTTCGGTATGCCGCACATTCTCGCAAGGTTTATGGCGTGCAAAGACCAAAAGACGATAAAGCCCGCAACAATAATAGCTCTTGTTTGGGTTGTCATCACTTTGGTTGCAGCCGTGCTTATAGGCGTGTTCGGCAGTGTTTATTTGGGACCTATACTTGCCGATGGTGAGCAAGTATTTATGGAAGTAGTTAAAAAATTGTTTCATCCTGTTGTGGCAGGCATAATGCTTTCTGCAATTCTTGCGGCAATTATGTCTACGGCGGACTCGCAGTTGCTTGTTGCGTCCACGGCGTTTTCCGCAGATATATTCAGACGGCTGTATAAAAAGATTTTCAAAAAAGAAGCAAGCGAAAAACTGTTGCTTTTGACTTCCAAACTTGCTTTGCTTGCAATTGCAATAGTTGCCTTTTTGCTTGCTCTTGACCCTAACAGTTCCGTATTCGAGATTGTGTCGTATGCGTGGGCAGGTCTGGGCGCGTCATTCGGTCCTATAATTTTACTGTCGCTGTACAACAAAAAAGTAACTTCAAAAGGCGCGATAGCGGGTATAGTTACGGGAGCGTTAGTTACCATACTGTTCAAATACGTGCTTGCACAGTTCGGCGGTTTCTGGGCTATTTACGAAATTATACCCGGCTTTATACTTTCTACCGCGGCAATTTTGATTGCGTCAAGATTTGACAAGCCTACGCAGGATATGCTTGACGAGTTTGACGAAATGAAACGGCAAATTGCAGAGGGCAAAAATAAAAAGGACAAAACGGAAGTAATAAATGACAAAGCCGTTGCCGACGGCGTTTGTGCGGAATCTGCTACAAAAGAAGTTGTTTCAGATGCGGCAGCGGAAGAATAAATTTGTTTTGTCAAAAAACATATGACGATACTTTCAAGTTTAAGAATAAAAAATGACGAAAAAACCCCGCCGTACGGCGGGGTTTTAAGTTTAACAATTATGTGTCTTTGTTAGCATCTGTCGCCGATACTTATTGCGCCACAGCAGTAGAGCAATGCGGCAATGATAATCAGGCAACAAGGGTTGATACGCAAGTTGAATGATTTGTGGTTGCCGTTACAGCAGCAGCAAAGGAATAATATGATAAGTATAATCCAAGTGCAGTCGCAGCCGCAGCCATTGCCGTTGTTGTTATTGAATAAACCGTTAAACATAAGTTATTTACCTCCTTGCAAGAAATACATATTTTTCATTAACAAACGGCCTTTTTTGCTTGGCACAATTTTGTTAAGGAAAATCTGTTTACATTTCACAGTATGGTAAAAAACAAAAAAGTGTTACATTGCCAAAATTTGTCGGTGCAAATAAAATGCTTTTACGAAATGCAATCGAGTTGCTAAAATTCGGCTCTGCGTTTGGCAAGGCAATTATTATTTTGCAAACTGTTCACATTTGGCGCGCCGTGTGTTATAATTTCTTCGGCGCGTATGGCTTTAAGCCAACGGGACTAACAAACGAACGACACCTTATCGGGTCGGAACGGAGAACGTTATGCAAAAATTTTCATCTAGGAAGATTGCCGTTACGGCAATGTTTTTGGCACTTCTTGCCGTCTTTTCTTTTACGCCTTTGGGTTTTTTCCCGATTATACCGGGGCTGGTATCCACAGCGTTTATAATAATCGTGATTGTTACGCTGTCTGCTCAACTGGAAGGTTTATTGGTTGGCGTGATATGTACGACGGCTTTTGGACTTTTCAGTTTTATACGCGCGTGGGTTACACCGGATACTCTTACGGCGTTTATATTTCAAAATCCGCTTATTTCGGTTTTGCCGCGTATAGTAATGGGTTTTGCAACTTACTACTCAATGCTTGGTATGAAGAAACTTACTGCAAACAGTCAAAAGGCTTTTGTAAAAAATCAACTGCCTTCTCTGGTAAGCGCGATAGCGGCAGTTGTCAGCAACACCGCGCTGGTCGTAGGGGGTATGGCAGTCGGTTACGGCGGAGAGATGCTGCCCGACGGAAGCCGTACCGTTATGCAAATGATTACCGGTACGACGCTTGCAATAAACTTCCCGATAGAGTTGGCGTTAAATATTATTTTTGTGCCCATGCTTTATACGGTGCTTAAAAAATATGCATATAAAGGAGAATAAATATGGTTTTGGCTTTTGACGTGGGCAATACCAACATTAAAATAGGGCTATTTGAAGGCGACGATATGATTTACAGTTGGCGCATGGCAACAGATTTGGTGCGCACTGCGGACGAGTACGGCATTGCCCTTATGCAACTTTTGCAAAGCGGCGGTATAACTCCGTCGCAAATATCGGGTACTATCGTGTCGTCGGTTATTCCGCAACTCAACTATACGATAGAGCATATGATAGGCTACTATCTGCATTCAAAACCGCTTATGGTAGGCCCCGGCATTAAAACGGGACTTAATATTCAATACGAAAATCCGCGCGAAGTTGGCGCCGACAGGATAGTAAACTCGGTTTGCGCTTACAACAAATACGGCGGTCCCGTCATTACGGTTGACTTCGGTACGGCAACGACTTTCAACGCCATAAGCAAAGACGGCAAATTTTTGGGCGGCTGCATTTGCCCGGGCGTAAAAACTTCCGTCGAAGCATTGGTAAAATCCACCGCCAAATTGCCTACGATAGAACTCGTTAAGCCAAAACACGTCATTTGTAAAAACACCGTAAACAATATGCAGGCGGGGGTAACTTTCGGCGTAATAGGGCAGGTCAGATATATTCTGGAAGTTATGAAGAAAGAAATGGGCGAAAAAAACATAAAGGTAGTTGCAACAGGCGGTCTGTCCGAACTGGTAAAGGACGAAGTCGGCTTAATCGACGTAGTGGACAGACGACTTTCGCTTTTGGGTATAAAAATGGTTTATGATATGAACAACTGACTTTTTCAGCTAAAAGCTGTTACTTGCAAAACTGTTTTGCAAATATATAGTCAACAAAACTCAATGCCAAAGTGCAAAGCACTTTGGCATTGAGTTTTTCTTATAAACCAAGTTACGCAGAGAAAATAATTACGCGAAGCAAAAGTTTTTTCCTATTCGAAAAAAAAAATATCTTCAAATTTTTTGTCGGTTGCAATGCAAATTATGAGCGCAAGTTTTGCGGTGGGGCAATATTGCTCTGTTTCTATGGAGCTTATCGTGTTGCGCGACACACCTACCATTGCGGCGAGGTCTGCTTGCGAAAGTTTTTTTTCGGCTCTTACTTCTTTAAGCCGATTTTTCAAAATTAAATTTTTGTTCATATTGTTACCGCAAAACTAAATAAACAAAGAAATTAGGTACGTTGCAATAAACATTACGGCGGCTACGCCGTACAACGCTGCAATAACGATTTCGTGCTTGCGACGAAATTTAACTGCTTTATAAATAAATTGCGTTGCCATAAGGCTAAACAATATTGCTTCGAATGCCAAAAAAGTTTTGTTGTCGCGTAAAATTTCTATAACGGTAAAAATTGCGCATAAAATCGCAACAACGATTGTTGCTATGTTTGACGCTTTTTTCATAACTTCTTTTTCGTACAAATCTTGGTTTTTATTTTCCAGCCGCGATTTTTCTAAAATTTCGTTTTTGTCCATAACTTTCTCCTTTTAATTTTTGCCAAGTTTACTTTGCATTGATAATACACTTTTTGCCAAGTATACTTGTCAATAGTTTTTGAAAAATTTTTTATGTTTTTTATTAAAGTGTAGTTCCGGCGGAAAAATAAAATCAAAGCGGTAAAATCTTTTTATTTGCAAAAATTTTGGTTAAGATTATATAACAAGATAATTGCAAATTATATAATCTTAACTAAACCGATAGGTGCGGTTAAGTGGGGTAAGTTATATAAATAATCAAGATAATTAGTGTCTATTTGAAATAATCTTTGCAATGCACACTTGCTATTTTGCAAACATATGTTCAAAAAATTGACAAAAAATTATAATTACATATAATAAAACCTATGGAACAACGGGACTTCAAAATCAACTCAAAATATAAGCCTTGCGGCGACCAACCGCAAGCAATAGACAAACTTGTCGAGGGCGTAAACAACGGTTTGCGTACGCAGGTATTAAAGGGCGTTACCGGCAGCGGCAAGACCTTTACTATGGCAAACGTTATAGAGAGGTTAAACCGCCCTGCACTTGTTATTTCGCACAACAAAACTCTTGCGGCGCAACTTTGCAACGAGTTCAGAGAGTTTTTCCCCGACAACAGGGTAGAGTTTTTTGTTTCTTATTACGACTACTATATGCCCGAGAGTTACATTCCGTCTCGCGATTTGTTTATAGAAAAAGAAACTTCCGTCAACGAAGAAATCGATAAACTGCGCCACTCCGCAACTTGTTCGTTATTCGAAAGACGCGACACCATTGTAGTCGCTTCCGTTTCGTGCATTTACGGTTTGGGCGCTCCGGGAGAATATTACAAACTGAGTGTTTCGTTGCGCCCTGGACAGGAAATTTCGCGCGACGACCTTATAAGAAGACTTGTCGAAATTCAATATCAGCGTAGCGATATGGACTTTCACCGCGGTACGTTCCGCGTGCGCGGCGACGTGGTGGAAATTTTTCCCGCGTCAAACAGCGAAGTCGCGATACGGGTGGAGTTTTTCGGCGACGAGATAGAAAAAATTTCCGAAGTGGAAGCGGTTTCTGGCAGAAGCATTGCAACGCTTTTGCACTCTATAATCTTTCCTGCGACGCACTACGTTGTGGAGGGCGTTACGCTGGAAAAATCTATGGAACAAATCAAACGCGATATGCTTGAACAGGTAGAGGCGCTTAAAAGTCAGGGGCGTGCGTTGGAAGCGCAAAGATTGCTGCAACGCACGAGTTATGACTTGGAGATGATGCAAGAACTTGGCTATTGCAGCGGTATAGAAAACTATTCACGTTACTTCGACGGCAGAAGCACTGGCGACCCTCCGTTTACTTTGATAGATTATTTCCCCGACGACTTTATAACCTTCATTGACGAAAGTCATATGACTTTGCCGCAAATAAGGGGTATGTACAACGGCGACAGAAGCCGCAAAGAAAATTTAGTGTCTTACGGCTTTCGTCTGCAAAGCGCGTTTGACAACCGCCCGTTGAAGTTTGACGAGTTTGACGCGCGCATAGGGCAGATGGTGTGCGTTTCCGCCACGCCAAACAAATATGAACTTGACCAAAGCGGTCAGGTGGTGGAGCAAGTCATAAGACCTACCGGTTTGCTCGACCCTGAAATTTTCGTGCGTAAAGTCGACGGACAAATCGACGATTTGCTTAGTGAAATAAACGACACCGTCGCAAGAAAAGGGCGCGTTTTGGTAACCACTCTTACAAAGCGTATGAGCGAAAGTCTTACAAAGTATCTGACGGAGCGCGGTGTAAAGGTGCGGTATATGCACAGCGAAATAGAAACGTTGGAGCGTATCGAAATTTTAAGCGACCTTAAAAAAGGAGTGTTTGATGTGCTTGTAGGCATAAACCTTTTGCGCGAAGGTTTGGACTTGCCGCAGGTAAAAACCGTCGCTATTTTGGACGCCGACAAAGAAGGATTTTTACGCAGTGAGTCGTCGCTTATACAGACGATAGGCAGGGCTGCAAGAAATGCCGACGGCAAAGTTATTATGTATGCCGACGTGATGACCGACAGTATGAAACGCGCCATTGACGAAACCAATCGCAGAAGGGCAATTCAAGACAGGTTCAATAAAGAGCACGGCATAATCCCTAAGACGATAGAGCACGACGTAAAAAACTCTTTGGAAATAACAAAAAAAGAAGAAAAAGAGTTTACCAAAAATCAGTTGCCTAAACAGATAGAAATCGTAAGACTGCAAATGAAGCAAGCCGCAAACAATCTCGATTTTGAAAAAGCGATTATTTTGAGGGAAGAGTTGAATAAACTTGAAAAACAATTAAGAAAATATGAAAAAACTTAACAGCAAAATAATTGCTCAAAGCGATTATTTTGAGGGAAGAGTTGAATAAACTTGAAAAACAATTAAGGAAATACGAAAAAAACTAACGGTAAAATAAGGCTTAAAACATTATGAGAAACGATATTTTTATTAAAAACGCAAAAGAAAACAACTTAAAAGGCATTGACGTATCTATACCGAGAGATAAATTGGTTGTCTTTACGGGTATTTCAGGCAGCGGCAAAAGCAGTTTGGCTTTCGATACCATTTTTGCCGAAGGTCAGCGCAGATACGTAGAGAGTCTGTCCGCCTATGCAAGGCAGTTTTTGGGGCAGATGGAAAAACCCGACGTAGAGTATATAGAGGGGCTTTCTCCCGCGATTTCCATAGACCAAAAAACAACGTCGTCAAATCCGCGTTCCACAGTAGGCACCGTTACGGAAATTTATGACTATTTGCGTTTGCTTTTTGCACGCATAGGAACGCCTTATTGTCCGAAGTGCGGCAAAGAAATAAAAAAACAGTCGGTCGACCAGATTTGCGAGCAGGTTATGCGCGCTGACGAAGGCAAAAAACTTATGGTGTTGGCGCCGGTTATTCGCAGCAGAAAGGGCGAATATACCAAACTGTTTAACGACCTTAAAAAGAGCGGTTACGCCCGCGTGAACGTAGACGGCAACGTGTATTTGCTTGAAGAAGAAATAAAACTTGACAAAAATCTTAAACACAACATAAGCGTAGTTGTAGACAGGTTGGCGGTAAAAACCGATATGCACAAGCGCCTTGCCGACAGCGTAGAGACGGCTTTGCGCCTTGCCGACGATTTGGTAATAATTGATATGGAAGGCACTCAAACGCTTTACTCCGCAACATATTCCTGCCCCGACTGCGGCATTTCGTTGCAAGAGTTGGAGCCGAGAATGTTCAGCTTCAACAGTCCTTTCGGCGCATGTCCCGAGTGCAAAGGTTTGGGATTTGTTATGGAGTTTGACGAAGACCTTATAATACCCGACAGACGAAAAAGCCTTGCGGAAGGCGCAATAAAAATTATGGGCATTTCCATAGACGGCGGAATGATGTATAAATTGCTTGAAGGGTTCGGCAAAAAATACGGATTTTCGCTTGATACGCCTATAGAAAAGTTGTCAAAACAAGCATATGACGTACTTATGTACGGCAACGGCGGTGAAAATATCGACATAGAATATAATTCCAAAACATTCAACGGCAGTATGAAACGCAGTTGGGAGGGCATTATGCCTATGATGGCGCGCAGATATGCGGCGTGCACCAACGATTGGATGAAGTTGGAGTACGAGCGCTTTATGCGTACCCGTCCTTGCAACGTCTGCGACGGCAAACGCCTTAAAAAGGAAAGCCTTTCGGTAAAAATCGCAGGAAAAAACATTGCCCAACTTTGCGATATGTCGATAATTAAATTGCAGGAGTTTTTTGACGATATACAACTCGACAGCACCAAAAGCAAAATCGCGGAAGTGGTTTTGAAGGAAATTAAAGCGCGGTTAAACTTTCTTATTTCCGTAGGTTTAGACTATCTCACGTTGTCGCGAAGCAGCGGCACGCTCTCCGGCGGAGAGGCGCAGCGCATAAGACTTGCGACGCAAATAGGCAGCGGACTTATGGGCGTGCTTTATATTTTGGACGAGCCGAGCATAGGTCTGCACCAAAGAGACAACGAAAAACTGATAGAAACCTTAAAACACCTTAGAGATTTGGGCAACACTTTGATAGTGGTAGAGCACGACGAAGACACCATACTTTCTGCCGACCACGTTATAGACATAGGTCCCGGGGCGGGCGTACACGGCGGTCAACTTATTTATGCCGGAGATGTAGACGGACTTAAAGATTGTAAAGAATCTGTTACCGGTCAATATTTGTCGCACCGCAAATTCGTGCCTACGCCAAAGTCGCGCAGAGAGATTACCGACAAAAAAATAGTGCTTAAAGGCGCAACGCAAAACAACTTAAAGAACGTCGACGTGGAAGTTCCTTTGGGGGTGTTTAACGTGGTTACCGGCGTTTCGGGCAGCGGCAAAAGCAGTTTGATTAACGAAACGCTGCTGCCTGTGCTGTCCGAGCAGTTAAACCGCGCAAGACGAGGCAGAACCAATTACAAAGAAATTTCCGGTTTGGAGTATCTCGACAAAGTAATAGCCATAGACCAAAGCCCGATAGGAAGAACGCCTAGGAGCAACCCTGCGACGTATACGGGAATGTTCACCAACATAAGAGAACTTTTTGCACAGACGCCCGACGCCAAAGAACGCGGATATAAGGCAGGCAGATTCAGTTTCAACGTGCGCGGCGGACGGTGCGACAACTGCGACGGCGACGGCATAATCAAGATAGAAATGAACTTCTTGCCCGACGTTTACGTGCCTTGCGAGGTTTGTCATTCGCAGCGGTACAATCAAGAAACTTTGCAGGTCAAATATAAAGGCAAAAATATTTCCGACGTGCTTAATATGACCGTGGAAGAAGCACTTGACTTTTTTGCAAATATATCCAACATAAAATCCAAATTGCAAACTCTTTACGACGTGGGTTTGGGTTATATCACTCTCGGGCAAAGCGCGACTACTTTGTCGGGCGGCGAGGCGCAAAGGGTAAAACTGGCAACGGAACTCGCAAAGCGCAACACGGGCAAGACGGTGTATATTTTGGACGAGCCTACGACGGGTTTGCACGCCGCAGACGTAGACAAACTCATCTCTATTTTGCAGCGGCTTGTGGCAGGCGGAAACACGGTTATAGTTATAGAGCACAATCTAGACGTAATTAGAGTTGCCGACCATATCATAGACTTGGGACCCGAAGGCGGAGACAAGGGCGGCAAAATTATTGCTGTCGGCACACCGGAAGAAGTTGCGAAAAACAAAAACAGCCATACGGGCAGATTTTTAGCGCAGGCTTTGGAAACCTATAAAACAGTTTGATAGTATTTTATAATTGTTAAAATACAACCATTAAATTGCGTTAAAGTCGGTGTAAAATAAATTTATTACAGACAAAGAGGTGCGGAAATTTCCGTACCTTTATTTTTAAGTCAAAAAAGCCGTTGTAAAATCATAAACTTTTATGATATGAAATTGAGATTGAAAAATACCGTCATTATAGGTTTTGCCTTTTTGTCTATTATGGTCTTGTGGCAGGCTTATAATTGGCTTGTGCCGTTGTATCTTGACGAATATTTGCGCGGCGTTTTTAACGGAAATGAGTTTTTGATTGGACTCGTCATGGGGCTTGACAACCTGTTTGCCGTGTTTATGATACCCGTCATAGGCAAAATAAGCGACAGGCAAAAGGCGCAGACGGGCAGCAGAATGAAATTGATTACCGTAGGCATTATGCTTGCAGGTGCGGCGTTTATTTGTCTGCCTTTGGCAAAGGGCAATATTTTTGCAATGATTGCGGTTTTGTTTGTAATTCTCGTTGCTATGAATATTTACCGCGCGCCTGCCGTTTCGCTTATGCCTGACATTACTCCAAAGCCGCTCAGAAGCAAGGCAAATGCCGTAATAAACATTATGGGTGGTATAGGCACCGCGATAGGCTATATTTTGCTTCTTGCAGGCGGCGTGCTTAACGTAGACAGCAGTTTTACCGTTTGGGGCGTTGTGTTGGTTATGTTTGTATGTCTTGCCGTGCTTATGTACAAGGTGGACGAACGGCAGTTTGAAGCCGATATGAATGCCGACCTTGCTTTATATAAAAAAATGGGCATAGACGTAAATGCCGATGACGAAATGCTTTCCTGCTCCGACGGCGCATTGGGCAAAAAAGAAAAAAAGAGTCTTATACTCGTGTTGCTTTCTGTATTTTTTTATTATATGGCGACCAACGCGGTGGAAACCTTTATGTCTCTTTACAGCGACCAAGTGCTGCACAATACCAATGCGGGTTTGATATTGTTCGGCGTGCTTGCCGGCGGTTCTTTTATATTTTTATATCCGTCTGCGGTGTTTGCGCAAAAACACGGCTTTCGCAACGCAATGCTGTTGGGTGCGTGTCTTATGGCAGGCAGCAATATATTTATAGCGTTTTTTACCGCTTTCAGTTGGTTGCTGCTGCCTGCGTTTTTCGTTACCGGCGCAGGTATGGCGTTTATGATTTCAAATATGTATCCGCTGGTCGTCGGCTTTTGCAAAAAGGGAGAGTTTGCAAGATATACGGGTTTTTATTACACTGCCACGATGATTGCGCAAGCGGTAACTCCTGTTTTGGCAGGGCTGTTATTTTCCGACTGGCTGTTTGGCACGATGAAAGTTCTTATGCCGTACTCGGCAATATTTATGGTGCTTTCCGCAGCGATGTTGTTTTTGGTGCCTATGGAAAAGAAGGGGACTTTGCAATAATTTATAAGTCGAATTGTTTTGAAACATCAATCAAATGCAAATCACCCGCGCAACAATTTATCGCGCGGGTGGTTTTTAGTATTTGTATTAAATAAAAATTACGGTTGAAAAATAATTTACAATATATGCTCGGGTGTAGGTATGAGCATATGAGGAATATGCCGCGAAAGTTCTATCAAAACGTCAAGCTGCGCCTGTGCCGAGTCGAAGTCCTGCTGTGCGACGTAGGCGTGGCACTCCGCCATACGAAAGTCCATTTCCGTAAAGTCCAAATGATTCAAAAAATATTCCACGCATTCGCGGCGGTTTTTCCAATCGTCCCAAATAATATCGTATTCCTGTTCTGTAAGAGTTTTGTTTTCCGCCTTTTCATAAGCTGCGACGAGTTGTTCCTCCAACGCCGTAAAATGGTTATTGACTACAAAAATTTCCGCCAAACCTGCGCCAACAAGCGCAAGAAAAATAAGCGTGGTTACGATAATTTGTTTAGCCAAGGCGCAGTTCCTCCTTTGCATTCAGCGTAATGTACTTTTGGTTTTCCGGCTGAATAAGCATTTTGCCGTATTCGTCTACGGTTACCACAAGCAGTTTATCTACGGTGAGGTCAAATTTTTTGAATATATTTTCCATATCGGTTTTGTCTACGTGGTAATATCCTACGTCTTCCTTTACCCATTGACCGTCTACTATCAAAGGCACCGGCAACGACACGTTTTGCTGCTGTTCTTGCTGCTGCGGATACGGTATTACCGAAAGTTGACCGTTTGTTTCGAAAATAGCGTATGCGATTTGGTCTACGGAAAAATAACCCGCGGCGCGCATAGCCTGCAACAAATCGTTCATTTGCATATTCATACTTTGCAGTGCGTCAAGTCTTACGCCGTTTTTGTCTATTACTATTATAGGGGTTCCGCTTATTACGTCCTGAAACTTTCTGTTGCGCTTTGATAATAAAATAATTACCTGATGAATAACGTACATTGTAAGTATCGAAATTATGCCGAACGTAAGCGGTATCGATTTGTCCGCCATAGGTATGCAGGCGAGTTCTGCAATTACCAAAGTTATTGCAAGTTCAAACGGCTCCATTTCGCCTATCTGACGCTTGCCCATCATTCTTATTACTATAAGCAAGACTAAAAATATTAAAATTGAGCGTATAACAACGGTTAACATACCTTAATTTTTGCCAACAGCGCTAAAACTATACTCAAACGCTTTACATAAAAGCAAAATTAAAATAAAATAAAATCAAGCAAAGTAGGTTCAGCGCGTAAAGTGTTGCGGGATGGGAACGTTGCCCGCAAACGAAGGAATACTCCGCGATGCTGAATTGCGTCCGTTGCAAAAAGCGGTTGTCATTGCCGCAATATTGTTATGGACCTGCCTATTTTTTTAAGGGAGGTTTTTTTATGAACAAAAAGACAAAATTCATTACTTACACGGCAGTTTTTACTGCTCTTGCCGTCATTGCAAACATGTTTGTAATTCCGCTCGGCGGGGGCGGTAATTTTATTTCTTTGGTATATATACCTTGCTTTTTTGCGGGCATATATCTCGGGCCGCTGACCGGTTTTGCCGTAGGCGCCGTCGCCGACATATTGGGCTGCATAATTGCACCTAAGGGCGCTTGGCTACCGTTGATTACCGTAGCGTCGGGGCTGTTGGGGTTGATACCGGGGCTTGTGTTTAAGTATTTCAAGATAAAGAGTGACACGGTAAAATTGCTTGTAAGCATTTATTTGTGCCTGCTTATCTGCACTTGCGGGCTTAATACGCTTGCTACTTATTTGGCTTACAGCAAGGGCAAAACTTTTGCTGCTTATCTTGCCGTCAGGGTGCCGGTTCAGCTTTTGGTTGCTGCAATCAACTTTGTAATTATAGGCGCGCTGCAAAAAGTAAAACCGCTTACCAAAATGCTTACGTTGGAAAACAGGATTTAATTATTTTACATCAATTAACGTTCACAAAGAGCCGTTGTAAAAACAACGGCTCTAATTTTTTATTGTTTAACGGTTTTATTGTTTTATATTCGATAATATGTTTCCGCTTGCAATTTGCAAGTATCCATATTATCGAAAGGTAAATCTAAACTCTTAAGTTTTTATCGGCACGACGGTTTTATCTTTTGTTTAACAGCATTTTTGCCGCCGCGTAATATAAGCAGGTTTTTCCACAGCAGAGATATTTCCGCAGTATCGAACATTGTAACCAGCGTCAAAAATACGCCTACGCAGATAATGCAGCAAATTATCAAAGCAAATATTCCGCCTACTATTACAGTGCATAAGTTTGAAAGCAGCAAGCCCATCGCGCCCGAAATTGCCGCAAACAAAAGCAGAGTGAACAGGGTTTTTATAAAGTTGCCTTTAAGCTGAACGGTTTTGCAAATCATAGTGGTGTTAAGCACTGCCGTTACTCCCATACCAAGCCCGGTGCCTACTATCAGACAGTAAGAGCCTATATATTTAGGTAAAAACCATAACGACAAAATCATACACAAACCGCCTACAAAATAATTAAGCAGGCTTTTGTACTCCAACCCCAAAGAGTTTTGCAAACTCGTGGTAAGCGACGCAACAGCAAGAGGAATCATTATCCAGCAGGCATTTTGTACGTATTTGCCTGCTTGTGCATTTTTGAATACAAGCATACAAATATCAGGTGCAAAGGCAATATATACGCCTATTGCAAGCGCACCGAAAAGCAAAGTATAATTTATTGCTTTTTTTAGGTGGCGTCTGACTATTTCTACTTTGCCTATTTTCATATTTCCCGAAATTTCAGGTACAAGCGTTGTGGAAATTGCATAAGTGAAAATAACGGGAAATGCAATAAGCGGCAATACCATACCTGTAAGTATTCCGTACTCCGCCATAACGGAGTTTAGCGTGTAGCCTACCGCAGTCATACGCATATTAAACAAAACAGCGATGGCGGTTGTAAATAAGCTGCCGGCAAGCCTTATGCCAGACACGGGGATTGCGCTTTTTATTATAGGTTTTATGTGTTCCGCAGGTTTGGCAAAACCGCCGCCGTGTATTTTGTAAGTTATAAACGAAACCGTTGCGGTAATAATACACGTTGCGGAATACGCCATACAAGCGCGCAGAGTGCCGGTATATTCGCTGAAAAATCCTTGAAAAACAACGAGGGCAAGGCAAATGCGTATCACTATATCGATGATTTCCAAACTGCTGTGGGGGACATATTTCTTTTTGCCCCAAAGCGCGCCGCGAAAACACGCGTAAAGCGAGTTTGCAAATGCCGCCGGCAAAAGCAGCAGGCACATAGTGGCAATTTGGCTTGACTGAGTCAACTTCATAAGCAAGCCGTTGTTGAGAAAGAAAATTCCGCACATACATATCGATATGCCCATACCTATTGCCAACGCCGCCGTTACGGCGCCGTTTTGACTTTTTTTATCTCCAAGCGCGTCAAACTCCGCAACGCGTCTGCCTAACACAAAAGGCAGTCCGCTTGCGGACAACGCCACGATGAGGCTTACGAGGTTTGACGCAACCTGATACATGCCCAAGCCTTCCGCGCCTATTGCGTGAGATAAAATGATTGTGTAAATAAAACCGCCTATTTGGTCTACGGTGGAAAATAAGGTAATTGTAATTACCGTGCGATATATGTTAGCGATTGCGGTAGCCTCCTTGTCCTTTATGTAAAATATATTCAAACAAAACAAATAATATTATTGCAGGAGCAAATGACGAGCGGAAAGTAAAAAATGAAACAAAACAAAAAATTTTCATTATTAGTTGCAATACTTAAAAATTTAATGTATAATATTACTATAAAAACAGAGTTTATTTAAGGAGTTTGTTTTATGGTAACAGTAAAAACTTTGGACGTAAAAGATAAAAAACTGTTCAAAATTTGGGCAGATTTTCCTAATAAATTATATAAAGACAATCCGCATTACGTGCCTTATTTGCTTTCGGACGAAGTAAACCTTACAAATCCCAAAAAGAACGTGGCTTTTCACGAATGCGATGCGAGATATTTTTTGGCGTATAAAGACGGCAAAGTCGTCGGACGCGTGGCAGGTATAATTCAACGTACTTCCAACGCCAAAGAAAACGTAAAGAGAGTGCGTTTGAGCCGTCTGGATTTTGTAGACGATTTGGAAGTAGTACAAGCCCTTACCAAAGCGGTGGAGGACTTCGGCAAAGAAATGGGTATGGACACAGTGCACGGACCTTACGGCTTTAACGATTTGGACAGGGAAGGCATGCGGTCCGAAGGGTTTGACAGAGACGCAACTTTTGCAACCAACTATAACCATTCTTATTATCTCCCGCTGTTGGAAAAGTGCGGTTACCGTGTGGAAAACGTATGGCACGAATATAAAATTCACGTTCCGCAAGTTTTGCCGGAAAAGGTGCTGAGAGTCGCCGATATTGCGGAAAAGCGTTACGGACTTTACGTGCCGGAAGAAAAAAACTTAAACGTGTTTATAAAAAAATATCTTACGCAGTTGTTTGACGCTTACGACAAGGCTTACAGCGTGTTGCCTGCTACTATACCTATTACGCCTGCAATGCGCGTTCAACTTAAAAATCAATTTAAGTTGGTAATAAACAAAGATTACGTAGCCGTCGTTTTGACTCCCGAAAAGGAAGTCGTTGCGTTTGCGTTGGCATTTCCGTCGCTTACAAAGGTGTTTAAGGGTACGGGCGGCAGACTGTCGTTAAAGACGATTTTAAGGCTGTTGAAGGAAAAGAAACACCCGACGGAACTTGAATTTGCAATTATCGGTGCTATTCCGGGGTATGACACAAAGGGCGCGGCGGCATTGCTGCTTAAAAATATTCACGCCAAGATGCTTAAAGACGGCATAAAGACGGCAGAGTCTAATCCCGAACTTACGACAAACGTCAAAATGCAATCGCTGTGGAACGTTTTCGAAACGGAACAGCACAAAAAAGACGTAACTGTAATTAAAGAAATAGGCTGAGCGAAAAAATAGCTTGCATCAGTAAAGAATATTAAACTTACAACTAGAGCAATATTAAAAGCCTGCAATCAAATAAACAGATTGACTGTAATAAAGTAATAGTAAACGCCCCGCGCTTATAAAGCACGGGGCGTTGTTTTACGTTACTTTAATTTGAAATTTTATTTATCTTCTTCCGTTGTTTCTTGTGTTTTTTGCAAGGTATTGTCAATCTTCTTTTTCTTTTTGATTTCCGTAAAAATAACAATGCTTATCTGTATCAAAATAAGCCCTGCACCTATGCCTATTAACAGCCAAGGGGAAGTCTTTTTTGCATCTTCGGCAAAACTCGGGTCAACAAGCATCATTATGCCGCAAAACAGCATAAGCAAAATTGCGACGGAAACTATCACGCAAAAAAAACTGTAAAAGAAATTTCACGCATTTGTTAAGTTTTTTGTCAGGAATCAATGCCATTATAAGTTCTACGTAAATTTCTGCAACAAATTCAAAGATAAATTCCATAAGCAATATTATAAGCAATTTTCAACGTTTGTCAATAACAGAAATTGTATGCCGCAGTTTGCGATAACGACAAAAATGCCGTTAAACACTGATTGCGCTCGTGTTTTGCTACGGCAAAAAAATAGGGTAAGATACCGTGTGATATATTTCAACTTATATACAAGAAAATATCTTTATATGTAACGACAAATAAAAAAGCGGCATTTATTTTGCCGCTTTCTTTTTTGATAATGTTTTGTCGTCAAATATTATCAGTCTTTTTTATAGTCCGGGTCTTCTATTATTACCCGTCTTTTGCCGATATTAAACTTTTTGACCAACATAGTAACAAGGAAGATTATTACCGCAATGGAGAGTATCAAAGAAGATAACAACAACCAATCGATAGGGGCCACTGGATTTTCCGTCGGGTCTTCATCATCGTCGTCGCTGCTTGCGGAAGTGTCGCGGTCAACGTAAGACAAATCTCTTACCCAAATATTTGTTCTGTCGGTTGTGTATTCTACTTCGACGACTTCTTCTTCCTCGGTGTCGTTGCCGTCTTCGTCTTTAACAAAGCCCATAGTTTCTTTTTTGGTGAATATATTTGTGCCGTCTTGTTTGTCGCCTACAAGGTCTTTGAATTTCGCTTCCGTCAGTGTTTGTGTTCTTGCATTGTCAAACGCTACGACGGTGTCCGCGCTTGCAAGTCCCGTCCACGCGCCGTTTTTATACTCTGCGTCTTTGTTGCCGACCCAAAGTTCCAACGCTACTGATTTAGTCTTGTCGCCTGTTTTTATCACGAAGTTGTATTGCAAGTAGCCGCCCATCGTAAGTTCTTCAAATACGTAATATTTGTCGTCTGCAAGTCCGATGTTTTTGTACGCTTGCTCTAAGTCGCCTGTAAGATAAGCGTTTACGTTGCTTGCCGAGTTGGTTTTTACCATAAAACTTATCAAATAATAAGTGTTTGCCTGCAAAGTAAATTTGTTGGAAATAAATCCTACGGCAGTGTCTTTTTTGATGTTTGTCGCAAGTATATTGTCGCTGCCGGTATGCTTGAAATAGTTTTCATAATCAGCGCCGAGATACGCCTGCTTGTCGGCAGTGCTTGCGTTTTTGGAAACTATGCCGAATATCAAGTCGTCTGCCGTATGAGGCGCGTAGGTATAACCGCCGTCGCCCAAAGTCCTAGGGAAGCGTATGCTCCAACCGTTAGGGTCGTAACCGGTCGGAACGCTCGACACGTCGTCGGTAAATGCATTTGCGACAGGGCTGTCGAAGTTGCCGTTTGTGATAAGACCCGTATCGGTGCCTTCGCTGACAGAAACTTTTTGTATGCTTGCGCCGCTTGTTGCGGAGTTAAACTCGCTTTGATAAATTTCTTTAAGTTCAAACTCGGTTACGTAAAGGCTGCCCGTTGTTTTAAGGTCGCTTGCGGCAGGGGAGAAACTTCCGTCTGTATTACGCTTTAACGCACCCAAAGAGAAGATAAATTCTACTTCATAAGGTTTGGTGTTGTCCGGTTGGAAAAGGAAACTGTATTCCGCCCAACCGCTGTTTACGTCGGTCGTGCTTGTTGACGTTTTTATTTGGTCAAACGACGCCGTGTAAGCATACAAGGCATTGTTAGTGTCTTTGTCATATACGTTTGCATAAATGTACGCGCCGGTATTGTTTTGTATATCGGTCGTCTTTGCCCAGAATGTCAATCTGTAATAAGGCGTTGCCGTCGATTGATTTATTTGCAATCTTTTTGCAAGTTTGATGTAGTCGCCGTTTACGCCGCTGTTTGCATTGTTGGTAACTCCGTAAATTACAGGGTCGCCGTAGAAAGGCAAACCTGCTTCTTTCAGTTTTGCAAGTTCGTCGCCGCTTACACGGGTGATAGGGGCGGCACTGCTGTTTAACATATTGTAAGCGCTGCTTCCGCTGCCTTCTCCCAAGAAGTCATAGAAGAAGTCGTCTTTTTTGGAGTCTACTACGTAAGATTGAGTTTTGATATAGTCGTTTTTGGCTGCGTCTTCGTCGGCATACTCTATATAAGTTGCTTTTTGAGTGCTTTCTGCCTTGGCGAAGTCAACTTCCGCCCAACCTTCGACAGGGTTGCCGCTTTGACCCAAACCTACAAACAAGTAAATTGTTTTGGTGCTTGTTTTGTTTCCTTCTATATAAAAGGTGTAAGTCTCCCATTTGCCGTTTGTGTTGATACGGGTAAAAGATTGTTCCGCATCGGCGCTGTCGGACGCGCTTGTCTTAAATGCAATAAACGCACCGTCGCCGGAAATTATGTTGGTTCTTATTTTAGCGGTAATTTTGAGATAGCCGTTTGTAGGAACCGTGAAAGAATTCGAGTAAACTCTTACGTCGGTTGCCGTCTTGTTGTAAAACAGCATTACGTCTTTGTTTTCCGCATCTTTGTCCTGAACTTCGAGGTTGGCGTTGTTTTCCGACTCGACGGCAAGCAGTTGATTTATCGTTGCGTCGTCGGTTATGCCTGCGCCTTTAAGACCTTTTATTACCTTTTCTCTTTCGTCTTCGTTGCGGCTGATAATGCCCGCTACGGAGTCGTTAAGGTTTTTGTTTGTCAGCGACCACGTGTCAGGCAAATAAGGGTATTGCAACTGTGCAGGCACCAACCCGTTGTAAATATATCTCGATAAGTTAAACTCTTGGTTTTTGATTAACGTATCTTCCTCTGTCAAAGTAGGGGGAGTGTTCGGCTTTTCCGCATACAAAGTCGGCTGGTAAGTCGCAAAAATTATAGAAAGCGTCATAACCAAAATTAAAGAAAGCGAAATTACGGATAAAGTCCATACGCGTTTTTTAAGCAGTTTTTTACGCGCTTCTGCGCTTAATTCACCTGAAGAAGGGCGACTCTGCTTTTGTTTTGCATCGTCTTTCTTCTGTGCTGCGGTCTTTGCCGAGGCAGGGATGTAGTTAAGATTGTTTTTCTTGCTCATTGTCCACCTTTTACCGTTTGGAAATATTTTTGACTGTCAAGCGTTATTTTCCGCAAAATGGGAAAAAATCACTAATATACATTCTGATTGAGTCTAACCTATTGTAAAACATTTCGGTCAAAAAATCAATCGTTTGAAATTACATTACTTACCGCTTTGGTAAAAATAAATCAGTTTGGGGTTTTTATGCACAAAAATTGGTGGCAACTCGTCATTGTAGGCAGTCTTGTCGGTTTGGTAAACGGCTTTATGGGCGGCGGCGGCGGAATTTTCGTCGTCGTGGCGCTTACTATGTATCTCGGGTTGCAGCAAAAAAACGCGCACGCAACGGCAATACTCATCATCTTGCCTGTAAGCATTGCGTCGGCAATAATTTATATAATAAACGGCAACGTGGATTGGCTTGCAACTTTGTTTTCTACCGTAGGCGTTGTAGGCGGCGGAGTTTTGGGCGCGTGGCTGCTTAAAAGAATAGACGATAAGTGGCTTAAATTTATTTTCAGTTTTATTTTGCTGTTTGCCGGCGTGCGGATGATGATTTAGCAAAAGCACATCCGACTTCGTCGGTTGTGCTTTTGAACTGCGGAGAGCCTGCGGCACAATCTGCTTTCAAAAAAGTAAGTTTTTTTGAAAGTAAACTCGTTTGACTTATAAAAGGCATACGTACTCTGCGTCTATAAAAAATGCTTGCGTTGAGTACTTATTTTTGGTTTGAGGTGTGCCTACGTCACAAATCTGTTTGCAAAAAAATTATTTTTTGCAAACAAAATCGCGCGGAGCGTCTCCACAGTTCAAAAATAATTACGCAGCGTAAGCAAGTAATTTTTTTGTATATATAAGGAGAAACAATGACAATCTTTTTGACTATACTTTTTGGATTTATCGCAGGGGTTATAGGCGGTATGGGTATGGGCGGCGGAACTTTTTTGATACCGCTGTTTCAGTTTTTAGACTACGGACAAAAAACCATACAGGCAATCAACTTGATAAGTTTTTTGCCTATGGCAGGCGTGGCGCTTGCGTTGCACTTCAAAAACAAACTGGTAAAGACAAACGGCGTGCTTTGGATTATCATACCTGCGGTTGCATTTTCCGTCTTGGGTGCGCTGCTGACAAATTCCGTCAGTCCTAAGTTTTTGAAGATATGTTTCGGCATTTTCTTTTTCGGCATAGGCGGCTGGGAAATGTATCAAAGCATAAAAAAGATACGGCAAGACAAGAAAAACAAAGTAAACGCCGAAGGCACAAACGACGATAAGGGGGAATAAAGTTTTTATGTAAGAAGTAAGAGCGAATAGTGAAAAGTTGCGGTTTTTATGTAAGAAGTAAAAAAGTTTTTTACACTAAACCAAAACAAAGTGTTTTGTTTGCAAAAAATTTATTTTTGCAAACAGAATTGCGCGTGTAGCGTCTCCGCAAATCAAAAATAATTACGCAGTGCAAGCAAGTAATTTTTTTGAAATGCGCAACCGACGAAGTCGGAAATTTTGCGCTTTTGCTCTCTGTCAAATAAATAACAATCCCCAAATCTTACAAGTTTTTTGACTTTTGATTGCGGCTGTGTTACAATTTCTAACGTATAAACGGCATTTTATGCCCTGTATATAGAAAAAAGACGAACGAAGGAGATTTTATGGAAAAGTTTGTTCAAAAGACGTTTCCGCACGGTGTGCACTTCCACGACAACAAAGAGTTGTCAAAAGACCAAGCAATAGAAGTGATGCCTGCCGTCGGCGACGTCTTTATTTCTGTAAGTCAACATATCGGCGCGCCTTCATCTCCGTTGGTTAAGCCCGGCGACAAAGTTGTAAAAGGTCAACTTATTGCCGACGCCATCGGCGGACTCGGTTCCAAAGTATATTCGTCGGTTTGCGGCGAAGTAGTGGAAATCGTAAAGAGAAAGACGGCTCCCGGCGGTATGTGCGACCACATTCACATCAAGACGGATGGTTCTGACGAGTGCGTAACTTTGCCTGCGCTTGAAGAAAAGACCAAAGACGCCGTCTTGCAGCGTATTTTCGAGGCAGGTATCGTCGGTATGGGTGGCGCGGGCTTCCCTACAAACGTAAAACTCAAACCTGCAAAACCGGTTGATACGCTTATCATCAACGGCGCCGAGTGCGAGCCTTACATAACCTGCGACTATCGCCTTATGAAAGAAAAGGCAAACGAAGTTATACAAGGCGCAAAATATCTTGCGCTTGCCTGCGGAATAAACAATCTTGTTTTCGGCATAGAGTCCAACAAGATGGATTGCGCAGAGTTGTTTGCAAGTTTGGGCGCAAAAGTTGTGGTGCTTAAAAAGAAGTATCCGCAGGGCGCGGAAAAAGATTTGATTTGCGCCGTAAACGGAAGGCGCGTTCCTTGCGGCGGTTTGCCTATGGACGTAGGCGTAGTGGTGCAAAACATTGCAACGGCATACGCAACTTACGAAGCGGTAGAACTAAACAAGCCTTGCTACGAAAGAGCAATGACGGTAAGCGGCAGAGGAATTGCCTCACCTAAAAATCTGCTTGTGGCAAACGGCACGGTATATAAAGATATTTTGGATTTTTGCGGCGGTTATTCCGACGACACGGTAAAACTTGTTTCCGGCGGACCTATGATGGGCTTTGCGTTTGTAGATACTGCAATTTCCACTACAAAGACTACGGGCTCTTTGCTTGCTCTTACGGAAAAGGAAGTTAATTTAAGTCTGCCGACGCCTTGCATAAACTGCGGTCGCTGCGCAAAAGCCTGCCCGATGTCGCTTATGCCTATGTATATAGATTTTTATACTTTGGCAGGGGACTATGACACGGCGGTTAAATACGGCGCGATGAACTGCTTCGAGTGTGGAAGCTGCGCTTACGTTTGCCCTGCAAGACGCCAAATCGTACAAAGCGTAAGACTGTGCAAAAAGAAATTAAAGGAGAGAAAGAAGTAATATGGAAAAATTGGTTTACAGTGCCTCTCCACACATAAAAGCGCCTAGGACGACAAAACACATTATGATTGACGTTTGCATTGCGTTGCTTCCTGCAACCATAGTCGGCATTGTGTTTTTCGGTTTCGATGCGCTGCTCGTTATGGCTATTTCCGTTTTGAGTGCAGTGTTGGCAGAGTTTCTTTATAAAGTGTGCTTTATGAAGAAGGGCAAATCTTTTAAGGAAAAACTTAAAGAGTCTTGTACGGAATTTGACTATACGTCGCTCGTTACCGGTATGTTAATCGGTATGAATATGCCGTCAAAAGTAAATTGGTACATACCTATCCTTGCAAGTTTCTTTGCAATTATTATAGTAAAAATGCTGTTCGGCGGCACAGGCAAAAACATAGTAAACCCTGCAATAGCAGGCCGTATCTTCGTGTTTTTAAGTTTCGGTATCGTTGCGGCAAACGGCTTTGCCGAGCCTATCGTAAACGGCAGCGGCGATTTTATGAACACCGTTACCGCAGGCGCAACTCCGCTTGCAACTATGCTTATGACGGGTACGTCTTCCGTAAGCAATCTCGATTTGTTTTTGGGTAACGTTGCAGGTACAATAGGCGAAACAAGCGCGCTTGCTTTGCTTGTAGGCGGAATTTATTTGGTTATACGTAAAGTAATAGACTTTAAGTGGCCGCTTATTTACATTGCTGTTACCGGTGTTGCTTCCGTGCTTACAATGGCAATCATCGGCAAAACTTCTACGGTAGACTTTGGTTTGTTCTTGCCGTCTATATTGTCGGGCGGTCTTATGTTGGGCGCAATCTTTATGGCGACCGACTATACGACGACGCCAAACACAACGTTGGGCAACATAATTTATTTTGTGGCTTTGGGTCTTATCACGGCGATACTTCGTTGCAACAACGGTACGGAAGTCGTTTCTTTTGCAATTATGCTTATGAACCTTACCGTTCCGCTTATAGACAAATATATCGTACCTAAGCCGTTCGGCTACGTTAAACCGCAAAAAACCAAAAAGGAGGGTAATTGAAAATGAGTGAAAAACGCAAAGAATCGATTAAACCTTCCATAATTGCAGTTATAGTTTTGGTTGTCATCGCGCTTATCTCCGGCGCGTTGCTGTCGATATTAAACGACGTGCTTTACGTTTCAGACGAAGAGAGAACGGCAAGGGCACTGGCAAAAGTTTATGCAAGCGAAAGTTATACCGATATAGAAATCGACGCTGAGTATAAGGAAAGGACAATCACTTATTACTACTTCAAAACCAATGCCGAGGCAACGGATACTACCACCGTTACTGATTTGTACAGAGCCGACGACGGCACCATTATCGTAGGTGCAACGGGCGTAAACGGTTGGAACGGACGCGCGCAAATTATGATGGCTGTCGGCGACGACGGCGTTATAAAAGCGGCAGTTGTGTCTACTTTCAACGGCGACGACAAAGCAACGTCGGTAAATCAAAAATATATCAACAACACTTACGTCGGCAAAAACGTTTTTGACAATCCAAACTTTACTATGCGTCCGTCTGGCGCAAACGACGTAGATATTTCCGCAGGGGCAACCGCAAGAACTTCTATGGAGTCGGTTGCGTCGGCAATGAGTATGGCTGTTTGGTATCTCAATCAAGTTGATATTTTGGGAGGTGCACAGTAATGAAAATTAAAGATATTGCATTGGACGGCGTTGTAAGACAAAACCCTGTTTTCAAACTTGTTTTGGGCACCTGTCCTACGCTTGCGGTTACCGTATCTTTGGCAAACGCTTTGGGTATGGGCGCAGCGGTCATATTCGTGCTTGTATGCGCAAACGTGCTTATTTCGCTTTTGCGAAACGTAATACCTGACAAAGTGCGCATTCCTGCATTTATTATGATTATCGCAACCTTCGTTACAATAGTTATTTTGGTGTTTGAAAAATTCCTGCCGGATTTGTACGATTCGCTCGGCATTTTCCTGCCGCTTATAGTCGTAAACTGCCTAATTTTAGGCAGGGCAGAGTCTTTTGCATCTCAAAATAAAGTGGGCTATGCGGCTCTCGACGGTTTGTTTATGGGCGTCGGCTTTATGTTGGGCTTGATGGTTATGGCGCTGGTTCGCGAAGTGTTGGGCTTGGGTCAGTTTTTCGGCATAGAACTGTGGACTGGTTTTTCCATAGGGATGCTTACTACAAGCGCAGGCGGCTTTTTGGTGTTTGGTTTGCTTATTGCGGCGTTTGTTGCGGCAAGCAATGCGATTGCAAACAAAATGAAACGCAAACAAAAAGCATTGGCAGTGCAGAAAGTGGCGGAAGAGCAGCAAAAACAATCTACACCGCAAAAAAGCGAAGAAGTTGTTGCCGAAACGGAGGTTAAATAATCATGGGTATAATTTCATTATTTGTAGCAGCCGTCTTTACAAACAACTTTATATTGGTGCAGACCTTGGGTATTTGTCCGTTTTTGGGCGTATCCAAAAAGACAGAGTCGGCTTTGGGTATGGGCGTTGCCGTAACCTTCGTTATGGTGTTGGCAAGTGCAATTACATATGCAATTTTCAAATGGGTGTTGGTAACGCTTGATATTGCGTTTATGCAGACTATTGTGTTTATCTTCGTCATTGCCGCCCTCGTGCAGATGTTGGAAATGGTGCTTAAAAAGGTTTCGCCGTCGTTATATTCTTCTCTAGGCGTGTATCTTCCGCTCATTACCACAAACTGTGCAATTTTGGGCGTTGCCGTTGCAAACCTTGCGTTGGCAAGTTTGTTGGAAGCAATTCTCAACGGTTTGTTCTGCGGCATTGGCTTTACGCTTGCAATTTTCTTGATGAGCGGCATAAGAGAAAAACTCGACAAAGTAAACGTACCAAAATGCTTTAAGGGCTTCCCGATAACGCTTATTACCGCTTGCTTCATGGCAATGGCGTTCGGCGTGTTTGCTTAATGGGAGGTAAATTGAAATGATGATTTGTTTTCAAGATATAAATTGGACGACCTTCGGCATAACAGTCGGCATAATGATTGGCATTGCGGTTTTGTTGGGCGTGCTTATTATGGTTATTTCGCGTTTCTTCCACGTAGAAAAGGATGCGCGCATTGACGAAATAGTAAACAACTTGCCAAAAGCAAACTGCGGCGCGTGCGGTTATCCCGGTTGCGAAGGCTTTGCCAAAGCGCTTATAGACGGCAAGGCAAATGTAGACGACTGCAAAGTAAGCAAAAAAGAAAATAAGACGGAAATAGCAAATATTTTAGGTCAGTCTTTTTCCGGCGGGGAAGAAACCGTCGCGGTTGTTGCCTGCAACGGCGGCAACGACTGTAAAGATAAGTATGCTTATCAAGGTTACGGCAACTGCTTAAATCAAGAAATGCTCGCCGGCGGCAGAAAGGCGTGCCCTGTCGGCTGTATGGGCGCGGGAAGTTGCGTCGACGCCTGTCCTAACGTCGCAATAGACGTAAAAGGCGGCGTTGCGGTAGTTGACCCGGATTTGTGTATATCTTGCGGTATTTGCATAAACACTTGCCCTAAAAAGATAATAAAGCGCATACCTAAATCTGCAAAAATTTATGTTGCTTGCTCAACCGAGTGCAAGGGTAAAGACGTAATTTCCGTTTGCAAAAACGGCTGTATATCTTGCGGCATCTGCGAGAGAACCTGTCAACACGACGCAATACATCTCGTCAACAATGTGCCTGTCGTAGATTACAGTAAATGCACGGGTTGCAAAGAGTGTATGGTAAAATGTCCTAAAAAGGTCATTAAAGAAAGATAACCGTTTGCAAAAGCGGAGAAGTAATTTTAATATGAATTACGCAAAAAACGACTGCAAATAGCAGTCGTTTTTTGTGTAAATAAAACTAATTGTTTTTATAGCTGAATGTAAGTTTGCAGGCATTGGAGTTAAATTCGAGCCGAACGTCATTTTAACAAAGGGAACAGTTTAATCGAAATCTAAAAAATTGTAAGCGGAATTTTTTGAATTGGTAAATATTTTCATAAAAAAACTGTTGTTTTTTATTAAAAACGGTATTGACATTTTGTCTTAAAGTGGTATATAATGACGCTAATTTTCATTTTTGCAAAATTTAAGACTTTTTTGCCGTGTATAACAGTCGTTATCGACTTGGTCGCACAAACGAGGTTTGCGATAAGCGATATTTTCAATCATACGAAGTTGTTTGCGGCTGCTTGATTGAAATACGGTTTGTGAAGCGACAAAGTGTTTGTTTGCAACGGTGAAAACGTTGATTGTCAATATTGTAAAAAAGTTAAGAAAATTTTAACAAAGTATCTTCACAAAGCATTTTTGCTGTGTTATACTTATTTTGGCAAAGAAGAAACAATCAAGATATATTTTTTGTAAAGAAGGTAACTATTTTGGAGAGAGTAGGTTTTATTGATTTAGGTTCCAACACCGCAAGGCTTGTAATCATCGATATTTTGGAAAGCGGATATTTTTCCGTTGTCAACGAGATGAAAGAAGCGGTAAGACTTGGCGATATGGAAAAGGACGGCACTCTTAAAACGTCGAGGGTCATTCAAGCCATTGCCACGCTTAAAATTTTCAAAAAGACTTGCGAGGCTAACAACGTAGACAAAATTATTGCCGTTGCAACCGCTGCGGTAAGGCAGGCGCGCAGTCAAAAAGCCTTTCTCAACGACGTGTTTGTTTCAACTGGTATAAAATTGCGTGTTTTGAGTGAAAGCGAAGAAGCCCATTACGTTTATCAGGGCGTAATCAATTCTATGGAAATCCCTAAGGGGATTATTATGGAAATCGGCGGCGGCAGCACCAAACTCATTTATTACAACAGACGCAACATTTTGAAGGAAACTATTTTGCCGTTCGGCGCAGTTACGCTAAACGATATGTTTGCCGTAAACGAAGACAAGCCGGAAGAACAGGCGCACAAAATAGAAGAGTTTGTCAAAGAGCAGCTTACCGAGTTTGCTTGGCTTAAAGAAATCGACCCCGACGCGCAGTTTATCGGCGTGGGCGGTTCTTTCCGCAGTCTGTCTAAAATTGCAAGGAAAATTAAAAAATATCCGTTGGATATGACCCACAATTATCAGATGTCAAGGGCAGATTTTTACAACATTTACGATATGATAAAAGTGCTAGACCTTGACAAAAAGATGAAGATAAAGGGTATGTCAATGGCTAGGGCTGACGTATTCCCTTGTGCATTGTCGGTTATTAAAGCGTTTGTAGATTTTATGGACTTCCATACCATTACAACAAGCGGCTGCGGTTTGAGAGAGGGCTATATGTTCAACTATGCCGTACCTCAAACGCTTGAAAAACCTATAAGCGACATTTTGGGACACAGCATAAATACGTACATAAACTTTTTGGGTATAGATTCCGCTCACAGCGAGCAAGTGTTCAACTTGTGTATTCAGCTGTTCAGACAGTTGCGCGTTTTGCATAAGTTCCCTAGGGCATACGTAAGGGTGCTTCGCGTTGCGGCGTTGATGCACGAATGCGGCAAATGCTTTAAGTTCTTCAACTATCAAAAACACTCGGCATATATGATTTTGAATTCCAACTTGTACGGCATAGCGCACAAAGATTTGGTTCTTGCGGCTTTTGTAATAGATATGTTCAACAAAGATGAAATCAATATGAACGATTGGGTAAAATACAGAGATTTGCTGACGGAAGAGGACGTAGAGGCAGGCAAGAAACTTGCCGTTATGCTTAAACTTGCCGTCGCGCTCGACAGAAGCAGAAGTAACGTAATTACGGAAATAAACTGCGACGTTTTGGGCGACAGCGTAATTATGAAAACGGAAACCAACGGCTCTGACAGTATGTTGGAAATTAAGCAGGCAATGGGCGCGGCAAGCGACTTCCGCCGTGTGTTCAAAAAGAACTTGGAAATTTTGTAATATAAAATAAGGTAAAACAAGGTAATAATATTTTGTAAAAAACGCAATGACACAAGACATTGCGTTTTTGTAAATGCGGTTTTATTTTTATAATCACCCCCTATTTGACTTTGTCAAATAGGGGGTTTGGTGATATTTATCAAGAAAGTATACAAATTAAAGAGATAACACGTCTTTCAACATAGTGAGATAAATCATATCTTCATAATCTGTAAAAACCGTATCGAAAATCGGTTGCAAAATTCTTACCAATTGTTGTTTTAGCGAAAAATCTGTCTGCAATTTGAGAATTTTGTTTACGCAATCTTTTACGGCTTTTTTTACATCGTCTTTTACTTCTTGCAATTCTTCCGTCAACTTTTTTTCTGCCGAATTTTGATTTTCTGTTTCTTCGTCCTTGTTTGACAAATCGTCAATAGTTTCGCCTATTTTTGCGTCGGGGTCATAAACGTGTATAATGTCGCACTTGCCGTATATTATGTTTGCATATTGCATTTGACGGTCTTTTAATGTTTTTACAATCGCATACGGTTTAATTGTGCTCTTTTTTATGCCGTAAAGTTGTATAAGATAGTCTAGTATATTTTTGTCAAGTTTGTATTCTTGCTCTAATTTGTTTACGTTAAAATTTTCAATGCTTTTTTCTATTTCTTCTTGCTGTTTAAGAATTTCTTTTATTAGATTTGCCGCTTTTTGAGAAGTCGGGCTTTTCACGCCAAATAATTTCCCGATTTTTCTTAAAGCATAAAGATTGCATTGCTCTAAATTTTTATAAGTCAGTTTCATAAAATGAACACCCCTTATTTGCGTTTTATATATGCCGATATGGGCTTTCTGTCGTAAATTTCTTTTATTTTTTTGGCAATTATACTAAATTTTTCATCGCCGTCGGCAACTTCAAGTAATTTTGCGTTTTGGCTGAACCACTTCAACATTTCGTCATATGCGTTGTGTTTTTTAAGCAACCCCATAAATGCAAGCATACAGTTTTTGTCTATGCGGTAATTCCAAAACAAATCTAAAAGTTGTTTTTCTTTTTCACTCAACATAGCGATCCCTTTTTGTACAAATTTTATATTGTCGCGATGTTACATCGCTATTATGCGTAAAAAAAATTAATGGTGCCATAATACAAGTATGGATATAGGTACTCGTATTAGAGAATTACGCATTGCACAAGAGTTATCTCAACAAGAATTGGCAGACAACTTGGGCGTAAAACGTAGCACTATCGGCAAGTATGAAACAAATGTAAACGTACCAGATGCAAAAATGCTTATCAAACTTGCAAAATTTTTTGATGTTTCCACAGATTTTCTCTTAGGTTTAAGTGAATATTGATATATAAATATTACAATGCAACCACCATATAAGTCAAGCAAATTCCCAAAATTATGGGAAATAGTTTATATATTGTAAATCTGATAGATAATTTATTTATGCGTAACCAACAAAAATTTATTACTAGATTAAAAAAACTTATGGACGAAAATAACGACAATAATTCGACGCTTGCAAAAAAGATAGGTGCATCAAATCAAGCAGTATCAATGTGGTTACTAGGTCAAGGTGACCCAAAATTTGTCTACATTGAAAATATTGCGTATTGTTATGATGTTTCAATAGATTATTTAACAGGCAAAGAAGATTATTAAAATTAAAGTTTATATTATTTATATGTTTAATCAAGTATGGTTATAGGCACACGAATTAGAGAATTGCGCGTAGCACAAGAATTATCTCAACAACAATTAGCCAATAGTTTAGGCGTGAAGCGTAGCACAATATGCAAGTATGAAACAAATGTCAATATACCCGATGCAAAAATGCTTATCAAACTTGCAAAATTTTTTGATGTTAGTGCGGACTTTCTTTTAGGTCTAAGTGAATATTGATATATAAACATTATAGGCAATGCACATAATTTTGTCAATAGGTAGTGCACATATTTTATAATCGGCTCATGGAATACAAGTTTGGCGCACGATTTAAGCAATACAGAAAACAAAACGGTTATACACAGGCTCAACTTGCGGTAGTACTTGGCATAAAACAGTCTAGCATAAGTGATTGGGAAAATGATATTTCTCGTCCTGAATATGAAAATCTTATCGCATTGTCAAAACTTTACGACGAAAGTATTGACACATTGCTTGGTAATGAAAAAATTATAAAATAAATTTTTACGGGACAAGGAAATTTGTCTTTTTTCTGTAACGAAGGTCACATTGTACAAATTTATGCAACTAACGTTTAATATATAAATATATGTATAATTCAGAAAAATTTATTTCACGACTAAAAGAATTGATGCTTGAAAAAGGAGAAAATACTGTAACTTTAGCAAAAAAATTGAACATTTCTAATCAAGCAATTTCATTATGGCTCAATAATAAAAGAGAGCCTAAGTTATCATTAGTTTGCAATATTGCAAATATTTTTAATGTTGATTTAAGATATTTAGTTGGGATTATAGACGAGTATTTTTTACAATAATATCATAATGTAACATTTGTTACATGTCAATCAAAATGTAACGAAAGTTACAATTTTATCATTAAATTATTTTTTTGTGCAGAATAATATATATGCAAAATCAAAAAGAGTTTATTTATAGACTTAGAGAGTTAATGAAAGCAAATGGGGATAATACAGTTACGCTTGCAAAGAAAATAGGCGCAAAAAGTCAATCAATAACACATTGGTTGTCAAAACAACGTATTCCTAAAATTATATATTTAGAAAATATTGCCGATTGTTACGGCGTTTCTGTTGATTATCTTTTAGGCAGAGCAGATTATTAAAATTAAAGTTTATATTATTTATATGTTTAATGCAGAAAAATTTAGTAAACGCCTTAGAGAATTGATGACACAGAGCGGAGATAAAAATGCGTCTCTTGGAAGAAAAATCGGTGTGTCAGGACAGTGTGTAGGTTTATGGCTTGCACAAAAAAGAGAACCACATATTTCACACGTTTATGCTATTGCCAAATTATACGATATTTCTGCGGAATATCTAGCCGGTTTTACCGATGAGTTTTAATTTATATTGATATTACCATTTTCATTATGAATAAGTTTAAGGAACGATTAAAAGAACTTCGCGCGAGTAAAGAATTAGACCAAAAAGATTTAAGTGCAATTTTGCATATTTCAAAATCCACCGTAAGCGGGTGGGAAACAGGCAGAAATCAACCTAACTATGATATGTTAATTACTCTTGCAAGGTTTTTTGACGTTTCCGTTGACTTTATTATTGGTAATACTGAAATTTAGCAAATTTTATATTTATTATATTGTACTTATCGTACAATGTCAAGATACTTATCGTATTTTGATTGACAATTATTTTATGAAAGTGCAGTTCAAATATAATCTTAAAAAATTACGAGAAGACAAAGGACTTAGCCAAAAAGAATTGGGTGATATTTTAGGTGTTTCTTATTCCGCCGTAAGCGCTTGGGAATTAGGAAGAAACGAACCTGATTTTGATACCTTAGTAAAATTGTCAGATTTTTTTAATGTCGACGAAAGAACTTTTTTAAGAGAAAAACTCTAAAAGAATATTTATAAAAAATTAAAATATGGACATTGGCTCTCGCATTAAAGAATTAAGAAATTCTATGCAAATTTCACAACAAGAATTAGCAGATAAACTCGGCGTTGATAGAAGTACTATCGGGAAGTATGAAACAAATACTCGTATTCCGGAAGTTAAAATGCTTATTCAACTTGCGAAATTTTTTGATGTTACTACGGACTTTCTTTTAGGTTTAAGTGAATATTGATTAGTTATCTATATTTTAACTAACTAACAGTTAGAAGTCAAGCATAAATTAACTAATAGTTATATATTTAGTTTAAGATGCATAAAATAATTAAAAAGCGTTTAATTGAGGAACTTACAAATAGTAAATTTACTAAAAAAGAAATTGCTGATAAAATTGGTGTTTCACCTGAAATGATTACGCAATATATTACAACAAATAAATTGCCTACTTTAGAAAACTTTGCAAAATTGTGCAAAGAATTGGACTTATCTGCCGATTATATTTTAGGATTAAAAGATTAAAAATTCAAAAGCAAACGGTTACACCGTTTGCTTTTGTCTTACTTGCCATAATTGACCCGTTGCGTTTTTTTTATTTGTCTTGTATAATAAACAAAATGAAAATTATTCTTGCGTCGGCGTCGCCTAGGAGAAAGCAGTTGCTTGCGGAAATCGTCAAAGACTTTTGCGTTTTAGCAAGCAATGCGGAAGAAATTGCCGATATGTCAAACCCGACCGAGGGCGTAAAAGTTTTGTCGCAAATAAAGGCGGAAAGCGTGTTTCAAAAAATCTGTATGGAGCAGCACGCAACCGACCAAAGCACTGCCTGCACTCAAAACAATGATAAAATACAAAACAGTGCAGATAAACAAAACTTCAAAATACGCACTCAAGACAAAAGCGACGATATAAACGATAACCGTATTAGCGTGCAAAATGACAATAAAGACATTACAAACAAATTCGACCCGTTGGTAATAGGCGCAGATACGATAGTTGTGTTAAACGGCAAAGTTTTGGGCAAGCCGAAAGACGAAAATCAGGCGCGGGAAATGTTGCAATCTTTATCCGGCAAAACGCACAAAGTGATAACCGGCGTTACGGTAATGTCAAAAACAAACACAATCACCTTTGCGGAAGAATCGTCGGTTACCTTCAAAAAACTTGACGAGCGGCAAATTACGGAGTATATAAAAAGCGGTTCTCCTTTCGACAAGGCGGGCGCTTACGGCATACAGGACAGCGGTTTCGTTGCGGAAATAAAGGGCAGTTACAAAAACGTAATGGGTTTGCCTGTAGAACGGCTTACGGAAATTTTACAAACTTACGGAGGATAAAATGGCTAATTTCGATTTGGCTTTGGACTTGGGGTCTGACTTTATAAGCGTGTTGACAAACACAAGCGACGCGTTAATCAAACAGCACAATTTTATTGCTATTCAAGAAGACAACAACGAAATTTTGGCTTGCGGAAACGGCGCGGTAAAACTTTTCAACCACAATCCGCAAAACGTAAAACTCGTAAGACCGCTTGAAGAATGCAACATAAAAAACAAAGATTATTTCGACTGTTATTTCAACTGGCTGTTTACAGTAATAAACGAAAAAGCCTTTGACGACCAAAAGGCAAGAATTTTGTGCGTAGTGCCGAGCGGAGTAAACTCCAACGAAAAAAAGATGTTAGAAACTTCCTTCATAAACCTCGGGGCGCGTTCCGTCGTGTTTACCGAGGCGCCTAAGGCTGCGCAAAAGATAATCGCGCAGGAGTTCAAAACGGAAAGCGGCGTCGTAGTCGACCTCGGCAGCACCATTGCCGACTTCGGCTGTTTTGCCGACGGCGTTATGACAAGCGGTTGCAGTCTTTATCTCGGCGGACGGCAGTTTGACGTGGGCATAAAGCAGTTTATAGAGTCGCAATACAATATGTACGTAGACTTGCAGCAGGCAGAAAAAGTCAAAAAACAATGCAGTATGTTTGACAACAACGTCGCGCACGTTATTGTAGACGGTATGAATTTCGAAAACAAAAGCGTAGAGAAGGCGGAAGTTCCGTTGCGCGCGCTTTACGACGTTTTGGCGCAGTATCTCAACAAATACAGCACGGTTATAAAAAGCATGATAAGAAGTTCCGACGCGGAAGTTATAGAAAAACTGAAACTCGGCGGAATTTATCTTTGCGGAGGTTTGAGCAATCTCGAAGGCATTGCGGAATATCTGTCGAGAAGCACGGAAGTGGAAGTTAAAGTTTCCGCCTACGGGGCAAACGCCGTTATTTACGGTGCTAGGCTTATGCTGGAAGACGTTTTTGCAAGATAAACTTAAAAACAAAAGCGTATAGCCGTATGCGATGTTTATCGCACTGTAAAGTTTTTAAGTTTGTGCACTATAATATTGCAAAGACGCTTAAAAAAATTTTATAAATTATAAAGTTTTGTATGATATTTACCGTATAAAGATTAACACTTGCAAAAGTGCTTAAAAATTTTGACTAAAAATGTATTAAAAAGGGTTGTTTTGGTTTTGTGCCAAAACGGCTCTTTTTTTTAGTATAATAAAAGCCCTACGGAGGCGGTTATGGCAAGACGAATTGTTATCACAAGCGGCAAAGGTGGCGTCGGCAAGACGACTTTCGTCGCTAATTTGGGCGTAAGGCTTGCAAGGCGCGGACTGCGCGTGTGTATGATTGATTTGGACTTGGGTCTAAACAATCTTGACGTTATTTTGGGTGCGGAAAACAAAGTGATTTTCGATATTGTAGACGTTGTGGAAGGCAAGTGCCGTCTTAAACAAGCGTTGGTACAGGACGAAAACTGCAACTCTTTATATCTGCTGCCGAGTTGCAAAAACGCAAGCAAGGGTATGATTTCCGGTCAAAACGTAAAACTCGTCGTTGAGCGTATGAGTCGCATTTTCGACTACATTTTGATTGACTGTCCTGCCGGCATAGGCACGGGATTTCACCGCGCGGTTTCTGCTGCGGACGAGGCGATTGTCGTTATGACGCCTACGCTTACAAGCGTAAGAGATGCGAAAAAAGCGGTGTCGCTGCTTAAAAGTTACGACCTGATTTCCATTAAAGGGGTGGTAAACCGTTTGCGTGGCGATATGGTAATGAGCGGCGAAATGATGGACGCTTTTGAAATTTTTACTATGCTGGAAGTTCAACCGCTCGGTATCATACCCGACGACGATATTTTAAGTTTCAGACTGCCGGGCGAGACGGAAAAAAATATGCCGTCGGATACGGCGTTTGAAATGGTCGCTACAAATTTGCACGAAGGCACGGACTATATGTTTGACTGCATTTCGCGTTACAGCGGGTTCTTCGGCAACATCAGAAGAAAAATAAAACGCAGAGCGTAAAAGTGTATTTTTTTACGCGCGCAATACCGTGCAAAAAACGTTGAATAACGCATTCGGGCATTTATATAAAATGTCTAGACTGCATATTCGACGGTTTTTTGCATTATTGCGGTTTTTTCCGCAAGGTTTGCAAAAAATTCAAACACATTGCATAAGTTTGGTAAGTATATTTGCATATTTTTGTACATACATTGTAGGGAAAATCAGCGAAAAGCGGAGGATATGCAAAGTGAAGTATGACGATATGCCGACTTATGAAAACAACGCTACCGAAAACGAGTGGTTGAGCGTTAAATTTACGCAGTCGAAAAAAATCGACGAAGAAACCAAAGAAATGATGGAAAATAACGGAAAGGTCAAAAAATTCTTTTCCGACGGCGTAAGCAAAGTAAAAGGGCTGTTTGCAAAAAAACAAAAACAGGCGCAAGTGCAGGAATATTTGCACCAAACCGTTGCACAAGATTTGCAGGACGAGCAGGAAACTTGCGCTCCCGTAATAGAGCGCAAAATGCCTAAAATGCGCGGACGCTTAAGTAAAGACAAGGCAAAACGCATTTGGCAAAAGAGTTGGAAGCCCGCCGCGGCGTGCCTTGTAATCGTCGGCGTGCTTATAGGCATGCGTTATGCCGACGCAGGTTTTGTCGGCGACGTATTCGGCTATGCAAAAGACACTTTTACTTCTACGATAGTTGCCCCTCAGACGGAAGCGGACAATCCAAACACCGTTGTTATGCCGTCAAACGCGGAAGTTGCGATTACCGATGGCGACATTACTTTGTCGGGCGGCAGTCTTGCGGTCAACCTTAAAGCAGGCACTGTAACCGACGTTACCGAAACGGGCGTTACAGTAAGCGTAGGCGACAAGTTTGACATAGTATACTCCAACTTGTCGGAAGTTTTGGTAAACGTAGGCGACAGCGTGGCGCAGTATCATGTTTTGGGCAAATACGACGACAGCGCAATTGTAAATTTAATCGTTGACGGTCAAAAACTTACGGGCGTTTCTGCCGACGGCTTTACTTTGAAATGGCAAGTATAAAACAAGATAAGTTAAAATTTAAGGTCGGCGCAAGTTTTTTTGCGCTGACTTTTTTAATGCTAATTACCAAAAATGCTTTTTTCTTCGGCAACTATATTTTGGCTGTGGTTCTGCACGAGTTTGCGCACGAGTTTGCCGCAAGACGGCTTTGTTATAAGACTAAAGAAATTTATCTGTCTGCGTTCGGTGCGGTGCTTTACGGCGAGTTCGAAGGGGTAAGACTTGACGACGAAATAAAAATCGCCTTGGCAGGACCGTTGCTCAATTTGGCGCTTGCCGTATTTACTTTGGCTTTGTGGTGGCTGTTTCCGCAGTGCTATACATTTACGCAGCCTTTTTATCTTGCAAATATGTGCATATTTGCAGTCAACCTTTTGCCGTGCTATCCGTTAGACGGTGGAAGGGTGCTGTTTGGCTTGCTAAACAAAAAATACGGTCTTGCAAAAAGCAAAAAAATTTTCCGCACGGCAGGCATTGTATTTTCTTTTATATTCTTTTTACTGTTTGCGGCAACCTGCATTTTTGTATCCGTAAATCTTACTTTCGGTTTGTTTGCGATATTTTTGTTTATGGGCGCTACCGATATGACGAAACAAAACGTATATCAAAAGGCGGTGGGCTTAAACTTAAATGCAAAAAAACTGGGTAAAGGTATGGAAGTAAAAACTTTTGCGCTGTCCTGCGAAAGCACAGTCGCAAATTTAATAAGGTTAAAAAACAATCATTACCTAGTCAACGTAGAAGTCGTAGACGCAAATATGACTTTGATTTCCGCATTCGGTTATGATGAAGTCGAAGACATTTTGCTTAACTACCCGTTGGACACCAAACTTAAAGATATAGGCTGATTCTATCGCAAAGCGCCTTTTGCCGTAAGATGATTTTAAGTTTTGACAATAAACTTAAATGCTTAAACGGTAATCGGCGCGTTTGCTTTATTTGCCTATCGATAAAATAAAGACATTGACTTATTTGCCTGCAAACTGTTATAATTAGCGGCAGGAACAGGTAAAGTTTATGAATTTCAGCGATGTGCAAAAACCGTCAAGATACGTCGGCGGAGAGTTCGGCGTGCCGACTATGAAGACCGACGCGTCAACCACGTTTTGTATGTGTTTTCCCGATAGTTACGAAGTGGGTATGTCAAACCTCGGCATACGCATTTTGTATTATATACTCAACGAGCAGCCGCAGGTCAGGTGCGAAAGGTGTTTCGCGCCGTGGCTCGATTATGCGCAATATCTAAAAGAACGCAATTTGCCGCTTTCAAGTATAGAAACAAAGCTGCCGTTAAAAAACTTCGATATGTTGGGATTTTCTCTGCAATACGAGTTGAGTTACAGCAATATTCTTTATATGCTGGACTTGGCAGGCATACCGTTTTTTGCCAAAGACAGGGCCGAAAACTTTCCGCTTCTCATAGCAGGAGGACCGTGCGTCGTAAATGCAGAGCCCGTGGCAGACTTTTTTGATATAATCAACGTCGGAGAGGGCGAAGAAATGCTTACGCAAATTGTCTTGGCTTACGACAAATATAAAGGCAAAATGACCAAACGGCAATTTTTGCAATATGCCAATGACAATATAGAAGGCGTTTACGTTCCGTCGCTTACAAGTTTTGAAGAAAAAGACGGCAAGATAACAAAAATAAACACTACGCACAAAACCAAAAGAGTGTTTGTGCGCGATCTGGACAAAGCCTACTTTCCCGATAAGGCGATAGTTTCCAATATAGAACTCGTTCACGACCGCGCTGTGGCAGAGTTGTTTCGCGGTTGTGCAAACGGCTGTCGTTTTTGTCAGGCTGGGTTTATTTACCGTCCTGTCAGAGAGCGCAGCGTCGGGCGTATGACGGATATATGCAACGGTTTGATTGCAAACACCGGTTACGACGAGCTGTCGTTAAACAGTCTTTCAACGGGCGATTACTCCTCGTTAAAGCAACTTATACAAAATTTACAGCCGCTTGTAAAGGGCAAAAACGTACGCATTGCTTTGCCCAGTTTAAGGCTTGACACCTTTGACGGCGAGTTTGCGGAAAACAACAGACTTTCCTCTTTGACTTTCGCGCCCGAGGCAGGTACGCAAAGACTGCGTAACGTTATAAATAAAAACATCACGCACGAAAATATTACGGAAGGCGTTATATCTGCCTTTCAACGCGGCTTTTCTACCGTAAAACTTTATTTTATGCTGGGTTTGCCGACTGAAACAATGGAAGACATAGACGGTATTTGCCAACTTGCATATGAAATAAAATCGCTGTTTTACAAATACCGCAGCAGCAAAAAAGATATAAAGATAAACGTAAGCGTTGCAACCTTTATACCTAAACCGCATACGCCTTTTCAATGGGAGGCGTTCGATACAGAGGAAAACGTCGCCCGAAAGCAACAGTATATGCGTCAAAAACTGCGCAACAAAAATATTTCGCTTTCTTGGCACGACTACGAGTCGTCGGTAATGGAGGCAGTGCTTGCGCGCGGCGACAGAAAACTTGGCGCTGTGCTTGCGCGCGCCTATCAACTGGGCGCAAAGTTTGACGGCTGGACGGAGTATTTCAACTTCAACGCATATATGCAGGCGTTTGAAGAACTCGGCATTGACTATAAACAATATTTGAGAGAAAGGTCGGAAGACGAAATTTTGCCGTGGGATTATTTGGATATGGGCGTGGACAAAGATTTTTTGCTTAAAGAAAGGCACAAGGCATATTGTGCGGAAAGCACTTTAAGTTGCAGCAAAAAATGCAATGCCTGCGGTTTGCAAAAAGAAAAAATTTGCAAAGTGTTAAATGCAAAAGGGGTGTAGTATGTTAGTGGTTAAATATAAAAAGACAGGTGCCGCTTGCTACGTTTCGCATATAGATACTTTGCGCACCGTCGGCAGAATTTTCGGCAGGGCAAATTTCGAGGTAAATTACAGCGAAGGGTTCAATCCGCATATGCTCACTTTCTTTTCTCCGCCAAATGCAGTCGGGGTGGAAAGCCTGTGCGAATACGTTGCCGTTTCCGCAAAATATGCAGACGATTTTTTACAGCGATTTAATGATAATGCCCCTGCGGGCTTTGTTGCGGAAAAACTTTGGCAATTTTGCAAAAATCCAAATTTGGCAAAGGAAATAAACTCTGCCGAGTATTTGTTTAAGTGCAAAAGCATAGGCAAATTCGACTTACAAAAGCTGATTGATGCTACGGAGTTTATAGTCGAGTATAAGGACAAAAACGGCGTAAAACAAAAGGATTATAAAAATTACGTTTTGTCTTTGGAAGTAGCAGATGATGACACAATCAAAGCAAAATTGAAATTCGGCAACGAAAATCTGCGCCCCGACAGGTTTCTGTCCGGCTTTCAAAAGTTTTTCGATTTGCCTAAACAAGATTGCAAAATAACAAAAACGCAGGTTTTCGTAAACGAAAAAACTGCTGACGACTTTTTGAATAATTTTGAAAAATAAAAATATTTTTTATCGTGTCTGAAATAACTTCATAAAATATAAAACCAAACCCAACCGAAAGGTTGGGTTATTTTTTTTGAAAAAATTTTTATGTGCACTTATACGGGTGCAAAGTTGTCGAAAATTTGTAGTATAGTAATCGTATGAAAGAAAATTTTATATCACGACTCAAACTTTTAATGATTTATAACAACGACAACTATTCGTCATTGGCAAGAAAAATAAATGTTTCATGTCAAGCGGTTTTTAATTGGCTTAACGGTAAGCGTATCCCTAAAATAACTTATATTGAAAGAATTGCCGATTGTTACGAAGTTTCTACTGATTATCTCTTGGGAAGAACGAGTTGTTAAAATTAAAGCGCTTGTTTCATATCTTGCAATTTTCAAGAATAAAATTTAGATATGAATGACGCACATATCAAAAATATCAGTCAAGTTTTGACGGAACTTCAAACTACCGACAACGGGCTTTCGAGTTCTTCCGCCAAAAGCAGGATAGAAAAATCAGGTCCAAATGCTTTGAAAGAGCAAAATAAGGCAGGAGTCTTCAAACTGTTTATTTCGCAGTTCAAAGATTTTATGGTTCTGCTGTTAATTGCGGCGGCGGTTATCTCTGCCGTTATGGCATACGTGTCTAAAGACACGCACGAGTTATTTGATACGGTAATTATAGTCTTTATTATTTTTCTCAACGCTACGGTGGGGTTTATTCAGCAATACCGCGCGGACAAGGCAATAGAGCAATTAAAAAAACTGTCGGTATGTCAAGTCAAGACAAAGCGCGACGGCAAAATAATAAGCGTTGACAGTCAGGATTTGGTTGCAGGCGACGTGATTATTTTGGAAGAGGGCGATATGGTGCCTGCCGACTGTCGGTTGCTTAAAGACAACAACCTTAAATGCGATGAGTCTGCATTGACGGGCGAGTCTACTGCCGTTTCAAAATCCTCAAAGGCAACTCCAAGTAAAAGTGCAGGTTTGGGCGACAGAAAAAATATGCTGTTTTCTTCTACCTTCGTGGTGCAAGGAAATGCCGAGGCTGTCGTTGTGTCAACGGGTATGAATACGGAAATCGGCAAAATCGCAGATATGCTTGACAGCGCGTCGGAAATGCAAACGCCTTTGCAAAAAAATCTGGACGCTTTGGGCAAAGTCATCTCATACGGTGTTATTGCCATCGCGGTAATTATTTTTGCTTTCGGCGTGTTTTTCAAACATAACCCGCTTATCGAAAACTTTATGTCGTCCGTTGCAATAGCAGTAGCCGCTATCCCCGAAGGTTTGCCTGCCGTTGTTACGATAATTATGGCGATGGGCATGCAGAAGATGAGCAAAAGCAAGGCAATCGTGCGCAAACTGCACGCAGTGGAAACTTTGGGCAGTTGCAACTTTATTTGCAGCGACAAGACGGGCACTCTTACGGAAAATAAAATGAAAGTCATTTCCGTATATTGCGGCGGCATAGAAGAAAACGAAACTTTCGCCGTTAAAAATATCGCTTCGGAAAAAACCTTGATGTTCAACTGTATGGAACATTGTTCAACCGTCAAGGGCGAATATAAAAAGTTTTTGGGCGACCCTACGGAAATTGCGCTTAAAAATTTTATTGCGGAAAATTTCGCAAAAACGGCAAAAGGGCAAAAAACCGCCGAACTGCCGTTCGAGTCCAACCGCAAACTGATGAGCGTATGTATATTGCAAGACGACGGCAAGTTTGTTTATACAAAGGGCGCGCCGGACGTACTTATGGACAGGTGCGCATATATCATGATTGACGGTAAAACAGTGCCGTTCAGTCAAGAGCAAAAAGCAAAAATAACAAAACAAAACGTAAAAATGGCGTCAAAGGCGTTACGAGTGTTGGGTTTTGCGTATAAGCCGTTTGACGGTATGACGGAAGACAATTTGGTATTTTTGGGTTTGGCAGGGATGATAGACCCGCCTCGCAAAGAAGTGCTGCAAGCCGTAAGACAATGCAAAAAAGCCGGCATAACGCCGGTTATGATTACGGGAGACCACAAAGACACAGCTTTTGCCATTGCTCAGCAGTTGGAAATCGCAAAGAGTTTCGACCAAGTAATCACAGGCGAGCAGCTTGACGGTATGAGCGAAGGTGAATTGCAAAAGGCTGTTGCCAATGCCCGCGTTTATGCAAGGGTCAGTCCAAAACATAAAATGCTTATCGTCAATGCATTGCAAAAAAACAACAACGTAGTTGCAATGACGGGCGACGGAATAAACGACGCGCCCAGCATTAAAAAGGCTGACATAGGCATTGCAATGGGCATCAGCGGAACGGACGTTACCAAAAATGCCTCCGATATGATAATTTCCGACGACAATTTTGCGACTATCGTTTTGGCTGTAAAAGAAGGACGGAGAATTTTTGCCAACATAAAAAAGACGATACAGTTTTTCCTGTCTACAAATCTTGCGGAAGTGCTTTCCATATTTATAGTTTCGGTGCTGTTTTGCAGATTTAACTTTTTGCTTTCGGCGCAGTTGCTGTGGATAAATCTCGTTACCGACAGTTTCCCGGTGTTGGCTTTGGGTATGGAAAAGGCGGAACCCGACGTTATGGAGCGTAAGCCGGAAAAGGCAGAAAAAAGTATGTTCAATAAACAGTCGCTGTCGTCGATAGGCATATTTGGCGCGATAATGACAGTCATTACGCTTACGGTATTTTTCGTGTCGTTAAATCTGTTCGGAAACGAAGTGGCAACTACAATGACTTTCTTTACTTTGTCGTTTTTAGAGTTGTTCCACGCCTTCAACATAAGGAGCGACAGACAGTCGATATTCAAAATAGGCTTGCTGTCAAACAAAGTTTTGCTACTTACCGTGTTGGGCGGAATACTTGCAAACGTCGCGATTTGCGTAATTCCGTTTTTGCAGACGGCGCTCGGCGTTGTCGATTTGACGGTAGGTCAATGGATTGCAGTGTTCCTGTCGTCGCTTGCAATAGTTCCTGTCGGAGAAGTTTACAAAGCGGTAATACGAAGCAAGAATAAAAAAGCGAAGTTGATTGAGCAAAAAGTTTAAGCAGGTTATTTTACTAATATAACGTTATAGTAAAAACAAAACCAAGTTAAAATAGAAAGATAAGATAAAACAAGTTAAATCATTTTTTCTGCCCAACCGCCAAAGTCGGCTGGGCGGAAATATTTATGTTTGAAAAGATTTACATATTTTGTATACTAAAATTTGCATGGCGTAATTAAATATAATCAATTTGAAAATTTCATCAAAAAAATATTTTGCTGTTTAATATTTTCTTTTTTTGATACGCATACTAATAAAAAACACTAAGGGAGAAGTTTATGAAAAAATTTTTGGCGGTTGCGTTGGCGGCGGTCGCGCTGTTCGGCATTGCAAGTTTAGGCAACAATGCTTACGCTTTGGAAACCGTAGTTATCAAGCAAATGACGGGCAACGTGGTTTCAGCAGATGAGGAAAGTGTAATTACGCTTAAAGGTCAAAAGGAAAAAGGCGGCATTTATTACAGCGGAGTAAGGATAGAAATTGCCGACAAGCAGGGGAACATATTGACGGTAATTAAACCTAAAACAGACGCGGGTTACAATCCTGATATTATGCTGCCCGATTTTATAGGAGACGGCACTCAGCAAATATTCTTATCGTTGGAAAGCGGCGGCAGCGGCGGATTCGGTTTTTATTACGTATACGGCTTTGAAGATAAAAACTTAAAGGTTATGTTCGATTACGAACAGTTCGGCAAAGAAAATTGTTTCGAAGGCAGATTTTTGGACGGCTATCGCGCGGAAATTACCGATTGCAAAAAGACGCAGGTCTATTTGTTGGATTTAAGTCTTAAACCGCAGGATTACAAAGATATGATTTGGGATAAAAACGGCAAATTGCTAAAACCCGTTACGGTGGATGTTTCCGGCGTAAATACGGCGTTTCCTTATTACAACAGTTCGGAAGGTCATTGCCAACTCAACGTTTATCAGCGTGTAACGGGCGTTGCGTCGGCGTACGCTTTGGGATATATAAATTCTCAACTGACTTACGGGCAAAACGGTTTTGAAATTTTCTTTCAAACAATGATGATTTATCCCGACAGTTTGTGATTATATTAAATAAAGCAAATTTGTATTTTAAGTTTATTTATGCCGTCCGTGCAAATTGCGCGGACGGTTTTTGTATGCAAATAAGCAAAATTTTTTCAAATATTTGTCTAAAAGTTGCAAAAAAACGATTGACACATACAAAAAGTTGTTGTAATATAAATAGGCTGTCGCGGAAGGTGGCAGTATTAAGGAGATTGACAACAGAATAAGC
>CAJUCX010000006.1:0-47868 GCA_910585195.1 uncultured Christensenellaceae bacterium
GTTATCCTATGGGTATGCCTATGGCCGGGGGTTATCCTGCTCCGTATCCTTACGCTCCTTATCCGCCTTATCCGTATCCGCCATATGACCCGTATTATGACGAGTATGACAATTATGAAGATTATTACGACTCGACTCCGCAACCTAAAAAACCGCAGGTTATTCAAATTCAGGCTCCGCAACAGCCTGCGCCGACGGTTCAACAGCAACCTGTGGTTCAGCCTGTCGCTCAACCTGTTCAGCAGATAGTTCCTGCTCAAACGCAGCCTGCAAAACAAGTGGCCGAGCAGACTTACGACCCTGTTATGGAAGAACGCTTGCGCGCGACCGAAGAGCGTTTGAGAGCGGTGGAAGAGCGTTCCGCTCGCGAAACCGAAGAACGCGCTCGTCAGGCGGAAGAGAGGGCAATTCGTTCAGCAGAAGAGCGTTCCAGATTGTCTGAAGATTATGCGCAACGCACCTTCTATCAATCTATGCTCAACAACCAGCAGGCGCAAACTTACGTTCAACCAACTATGCCGTTTGGTATGCAAAACAGCGGTATGTCTATCGATATGATTGGCGCAGTGGCTTCCGCCGTTGCACAAAACATCGCAAGCAAACAAAATGCGTCTGCAAACGTTCACAACGTAGAAGTGCCTAAAATTGCAGATACTCACGCCGAGGCGATAAAGAAAGACGACGCAATCAAAATTCCCGGCTTGAATATTTCGGAGTTGTCAAATCTTCACCCTAATGCAATTTTGACTACAACTACGACCACTACGGTTGATACGACCGGCGGAAAAGCCAAGGCAGAGGACGTTAAAGAAAGCGATGCTACAGAACAAAAAACGCCGTTAGAGAGATTTACCGACAATGCCGACGGCAGCCTTGACGGAAGTTATTTCGGTATGGATAACTATTTCTACGACAAAAACGACGGCGACAATTAAACAAATTAAAAAGCACGGTTAAGCCGTGCTTTTTGTTTTTGCGGAGAGAAAGCAATAGTTAAATATTATATTTTTAGTATAAAAAAGCGAACAAAAGATATATTGCGGCATTTTGGATAAACACAGCATTACTTTTGCTTTTCAATATTTACTTTTATATATTTGATGTTTAAGTTATTTTGTTTGACTGAATAAATTTTATTACTATTGCAAATTAAACTAAAAAATTATATAATTTTCATATGCAAAGGATGAAACAATGAGGAGACCCGCTCTCGTTATTGCGTTGGGTTTGGCGGTCGGCATAGGTCTTGGCAGTTTGGGACGCGGAATTTCGCTTGCAGTGTTTTTGCCGCTTAATTTTTGCACTTTGTTTTTTTGCGTATTCAAAAGTAAATATAAAAAATATCTCCTCGTACTGACGGCTTGCGTGCTGTCGGGTTTTTTGCTGTTCAACGTCAATTTGCAGGCTTACCATGCGGAAGATTTGTGCAATAGCCGAGTTGAGGTTGTAGGCACCGTTACCGACGTGCAAAACGTGTTGCGCGACTGTTTTGTCGACGGCAAAAAAGTTGACGGCAAAATCGAAATAAGCGTTCCGTATGAAGTCAAAAACAACGCCGCATTGACCGTCGGCAGCAAAATTAAGTTTACTTGCAAACTCGGCGACGCGATAGTGGACAAAGACGGTATAAATACGCTTCAATACAAAAAAGATATTCGATATTATCCGACGGAAATTTTGTCGCGCGTAGAGTTGATTGAAAACACTTCTCCGACAGTCGGCGAAAGCATAAGACTTTACGTTAAAGATATGCTTTACACTTATTTGGACGATACAAACGCAGGTATTGCATACGCAATGCTTGTTGGCGACAAAAGCAGCGTTGCCGATGATGAAACGACAATATTCCGCAATGCAGGCATTGCTCACGTCTTTGCGGTAAGCGGATTGCACGTCGGCTTTCTCGTTATGGCGGTAAGTTTGATTTTCGGCAAACGCAAAAAACTGTGCTTTGCCGTAACTATGCTTGCGGTGTTCTTTTATGCTTATCTTTGCGATTTTTCACCTAGTATAATCCGCGCAATGCTTATGACGGGCATCTTGCTTTTTGTAAGGGCGCTTGGCAGAGAACCCGATTTTTTATCGTCGGTTTCAGTTGCTGCAGCGGTCATTATGCTTATAAAACCGTTTTATTTGTTTGACGCAGGTTTTCAGATGTCGGTTGGTGCAATGCTTGGTATATGTTTCATTACCAAACCGCTGGATAGACTTGTGCGCAAAAAACATTCCATAGTCAAAAAAGCCGTTTCCGCATTAGGAATAAGTTTGGGAGCAACGCTGGGCACTGCCGTATGGCAAATTCAATATTTCGGCAGTGTTTCTCTTGTAGGCATTTTGTTTAACGTAATTGCAATTCCCGTTATTTCTCTCGTGTTTACTGTTATGCTTTGCTGTTTAATTATTCCGCCGCTGTTTTGGTTGTTTTCTGCAATAAATTGGCTTTTCAACGCAATTATTTTCGTCGCATCTTATTTTGCGCAAGTACCTTTGTTGGTTATGCCGCCATTGGGTTTCGGCATAGTTCTTTTTTACTTGTTGCTTTATGCCGTCAGCGGTCATTTTCTTTTATCGTTAAAAAAGCAAACCCCTTTGATAATAGCAAGCGTGCTAATGATTGTTTGCACTGTCTTTTATACAAGTTTGCCGGATTACAGCGACAGAATAGATTTTTATGAAACAGACGGCGTTACATTTTGCGTAACTGCAAGCGTAGGCGAAAGATTTATTTTTACAGATTTGTCGACTTGGCAGGATTATCTGACGGTAAAAAGTTTGGCAGAAGAAGAAACGATGCTGTATATAGTGGATTATGAAAAATTAAATTTAAGTTTGGCTTTGCGCCTGTCTGACGAAACCAACCTTAAATTAAAGGTGTTAAGCAAAATAGTCAACGACGGCAAATATTATACTTTGCGCGGCAAAAATATAGAAATAGAAAGAATAAGAAACGAAAATGGAGCAATAGAAGTTGCCGTAACAGAGCACATCGACAAAACGGTTGCAATTACCGTTGCGCTGAAAGATATGACTTTTACATATATACCGACACTGACGGAATATCAACTCGATTTGGTGTTTGACAATCTTCCGCAAAGCGATGCGTATTTTTGCGAGAGCGATTTTTTGCAAGTAAAAGAAAGATACGGCGACAGTTTGGTTTTTTCCTCGGTTTATCAAAACTATGACGATATTTATTCTACGGCTTTTATCGGTAACTTTACATTACGCATTTTTAGTGATAAAATGCTATTTGTAGAATAATATGCAACTAAAATTTTTAAGTCTTAAAGGACAAGTCAATCAACTTTCCAACATAATAGTAGTACACGGTGAAGACGATTATCTGCGCGATAGGGCTGTCGAGCAAATAAAATCTTCGCTTGACGTGCAGTTTCCGGAACTCAACGTTTCCGTATTGTCAAACGCCGTTATCGATGACGTTGTAAATTCCTGCATAGTGCTGCCGTTTATGTCGGGCACAAGATTTGTCGTCGTAAAAAATTATTCCGCACCGGAGGGACACGAGCAGAAAGAGAGAGAAAAGTTTTTGAGTTATGCCAAAAACCCGCTGAATTCTACTGTATTGATATTTTCTGTAAATAAACTGTCAAGCGTGCTTAACGACGTTGCGTCGGTCGACTACGTAGAGTGCAACAAACTCGACCGCAATTCAATAGAAAAATGGATTATTGCCTATTGCAGAAAGTGCAAAAAAAACATTTCGCCTTATAATGCAAGACTTATTGCGGAGTATTGCCTCGACGATATGACGCGTATAAATACGGAAGTTCAGAAGATATGTTTTTACAGCGACGAAGAAATTACAAAAGACGACGTCGACTTGATGATAGAAAAAGACAGCGATATAAAACTTTATGAATTTGCAAACGAAATTGCAAATAAAAACGCAGACAGGGCTTTTCAGTTGGCAAACAGTCTGCTGACGAAGGGCACTAAAATAACGACGCTTGTTTCGTCGGTATACAATACTTTCCGCCGTATGTTTTATTCTTTGGTGTCGGGTATGGGGCAAAACGAAATGGCGTCGTATCTTGGCGTAAAGCCTTTTGCGGTTACCAAAGCGAGAGAAGTTGCAGAGAGATTTTCGCAAGTTAAGTTAAAGAAGGCTTTGGAAATCTGCGCCAAAGCAGATGAAAACCTGAAGAAGAATATGGACAATAACGCAGTTGTAAATTTTATGATTTTAAGCCTTATAAGTTTGTGATTGTAAAATAAAATTTGTCAAACGATGCGGTTGGTTTATAAAACTTTGTAATTTTTTTACAAAATTGAAACGGCGTTTAAGTCGGTTGAGTTTGCGTTGCCGACTTAAAGTCAAAATAATATAAAACGCAAAAAGCAGATATTTTATATTTGAAAATTTCTGAAAAGGAGGATGTTTATGCTTGATTTGTTGCGTAAAAATTACGGCTTGACGCTGTGGCTTACCAGAGCAATACTGGGTCTGTCGGTCATACTCGGGCATTGGTTTTTTATAGACTCGTTTTTTGCCGCAATGTCGTCGGCAGGCATAATCGTACCGAGGGCGTGGTACGTTTACCTTTTGTATGCTTTTATATCGGTAATAGTTATAGAACTTATTTCAAGAGTGTTTATAAAATGCGCATTCAATTTGGCAAAAATTTACGTCATTCCTTTCAGTGAATTTATAATTTTGTTTATCGCGGCGGTTGCGGCAATAAACTTTATTTCGGGACTGATAAAACTGCTTTATCTGCTTACGCCTGCAATGTTTGTGTTCGGCGAAGCGTTAATAACGTTTGTCATATCAGCAGGTGTGTTTTTCGGTTTGTTTTTGATTGTCAAAAAGTTTTATCTAAACGATAAAAACGCACCGTATATATTCAAAATTTCGGTATGGATATTTTTGGGTTTAAGCGTGATAAACGCCTTTATCTTTTGAGGTGAATTATGAAGAAATTTCTTTCTTGTTTGATTTTGATTTTTTCCTTCATAGTTTGCTCGTCTGTCGGTGTTTTTGCAACGGCTGTTCCTGAGCAGCCGGACAACTACAACGACTATGAAGTTTACAGTATGCTGGAAGAATTTATAACGGCAAATCCGTCAAGAACAGGCGGCACCGTCGGAGAAAACGAAGCGGCAGGCTGGCTTTGCGATAAACTCGAAGAGATGGGTTACAATAAAGAAAGCGGTCAACTCGAAACGCAGGAAATTACAGATTATTTTTATACAGGCAATTCCAATGAAAAATCTTTCAACGTAATTGCAACCAAAAAATCGTCGGCAACCGACGCAAAAACCGTTGTTGTAGGCGCGCATTACGACAATGCGACGGGTTTTGCAGGCGGACAGGGCGCGGCGGACAACGGCGGAGGCGTTGCCGTGTTGCTAACGCTTGCAAAAAAACTTGTAAATGCGGATTTGCCTTACGACGTTAAATTTACGTTTTTCGGGGCGGAAGAATACGGAATGCTCGGTTCGCAATATTTCGTGTCGCAAATGTCCGACGTGCAGCGCGACCGTATTTTGCTTATGATAAATATAGATACGATTACTCACGGCGACAATTTGTACGTTTGGGGTGAAGATATCGATACACCGCAGGCAGATTATTTTGTAAACAAAAGCAACGGCAAAGTTATAAAAACTCCTGCAAACAAGCGTTCGATAATGCAAAACTTGTTGGGCTTTCGCCCTTATTACAACACGGCGCACGCAAGCGACAGCACGGCGTTTTTAAGTGAAGGCATACCTGTGGCATTTTTCTTTTCCGGCAATCTGTCGTCGGGGCAATTCGGCTACGTAGAAAACGACGGCAGAAACGACGTAATACATTCGCCAAACGATTCGCTGAATTATCTTAAAGAACAATTCGGTATGCATTTTATAGAAAATATGGAGTCGGTGTTAAATACGATTTACGACGGTTTGACTGACACGGGTGCGTTTATAGGCGCGGTGGAAAATGCAAGAAGTTATATAATACCCGAATTTTGGCTTAACGGTCGTTATGCTTCGCTTTTTGTGGTGGGTTTTATTGCAATAATCGGCATTTTGGCTTATTTTTATTACGGAAAGTTGCGCAAGCGCGCTATACTTGGTACGCCCGACGTAAAAAGCGAAAAGATATTTATCAAACCCGACGATGACGACGTGTTTACTTACAGAGATTGAATTATGACGGGATGGTTTATCACAAGCGGTTATTTCCGCAATGAATCGGTAGAATATACAGAAAGCGCTTTTAGGCTGGCATTTCAAAAATACGGCGTAGGGTTTGAGGCGTATAAGTCCAATGAGTTGCAATTTTATTTGGACGGCGGAGAAGTCAAGCTTTTGCAAAATTATGAAAAACCCGATTTTGCAATCTTTTGGGACAAAGACGTCGTACTTGCAGGCGCGTTGGAAAAGTGGGGCGTAAAAGTCTTTAACAACAGCCGTGCGATAGAGTTGTGCGACGACAAAGTAAAGACGCTTAGCTTTCTCGCAGAGTGCGGAATAAATATGCCTAAGACGGTGTTTGCGCCGTTGGTATTCGGAAACAGAGAGGAGTCTGACGAAAAATTTTTGACGGGACTTATGCAAATATTAAGTTTCCCGATAGTGGTAAAAGAAGCAAGCGGTTCTTTCGGTTGGCAGGTATATCTTGCAAAAGACAAAGCCGAGTTGCTGTCGTTAAGACAAAAACTCGTGCACCAGCCGCATTTATATCAGCAGTTTGTAGAAGAAAGCGCAGGCAAAGACGCGCGCATAATAGTAATCGGCGGCAAAGCGGTTGCTTCGATAGTTAGGCAAAATGACAAAGACTTCCGCGCTAACGTGGAACTCGGCGCAAAGGTAAGTTACCGAAAAGCGGAGCAAAGTTTTTTTGCAATGGCGGAGAAAGTCTGCAAATTGCTTGATTTAGACTACGCCGGCATAGACTTGTTGTTCGGCAAAGACGGACCGTTGCTTTGCGAAGTAAATTCCAACGCATATTTTAAGGGCTTCGAAAGTTGTTGCGGTATTAAAGTTGCGGAAATTTATTTGGACTTTGCTTTGAGCAAGTTGTAAGAGGGTTGCATATGCAAAATGCAGAAATTGTTAAAAGAAAAATAGCCGCCGCAGCGGAAAAATCGGGACGGAAATTTGACAATATAACCGTTGTGTGCGCTACAAAAACAAGAGATATCGGCACCGTTGCAGACATTAAAAATTACGGCTTTTCCATTGCGGGCGAGAACCGTGTACAAGAGTTTTTGTCAAAATATAAACCAATCGACGGCATTTCGTGGCAGATTGTCGGGCAGTTGCAATCCAACAAAGTAAAATATATTGCCGACAAAGTGGATATGATTCAATCACTTGACAGGCTAAGTTTGGCAGACGAGATTGACAGGCAGTGCAAGGCAATCGGCAAGGTTATGGATTGTCTGGCGGAAGTAAACATCTCTGGCATAGACGGGCGCGGAGGGGTAAAGCCGTCCGACGCAATAGAATTTATAAACAGTCTTTCGGGGCATAAAAACCTAAAAATAAAAGGACTTATGACGGTATTGCCTATTTGTCAAGACTACAAAGAACTTGCTGCATACTGTAAAAAGATGAAAAAACTTTTTGACGACGCGAAAGAAAAATGCAACTGCGCCGATATGGTATACTTGTCAATGGGCATGTCGGACGACTTCGAGTGCGCAATAGAAAACGGCGCAAATATGATAAGACTTGGCAGAATTTTGTTTGGGGAGAGGAACTTATGAAAAAAGAAAAGAAAGAATCGGTACAAAAAATCGGCATTAAAAACGTTTATGTGTTTTATCCGTTAAACTTCGACGACGTGCAATATTCGATAGACGCGCTTGTAGACGGCACGCCGCTTATCGTGTCGTTCAGCAAGGTGGACGAAAAAAACACACAAAGGTTTTTGGACTTTTTAAGCGGAGCAATCTACGCCGTTCAGGGTAAGGTACTTCAACTTAACCAACGCGACTTTTTGTTTAGCCCTAGCAACGTAGAAGTAGTGTTTGACAGCTGATGAACGAAAATTTTATAGAAGTTGACAAAAGCAAATGGTCAAGAGCGCAGGAGTTTGAAAATTTTTCAAAAGCGCCGTGCAGTTTTTCCGTTACGGCGGAAATTGATATAACAAATTTGTATGCCTATTCCAAACAAAGCGGAAAAAAGTTATATCCGCTTTTGGTTGCCGTGTCGGCGCAGGCAATAAACAGTCGCAAAGAGTTTAGGTATCATGAGTTTTTGGAAAGCGGCCGCTTCGGTTATTTCGAAGTCTTGCACCCGATTGTGTTTCAACTAAACAAAAACAGCAACGACACAAAAGCGCTTGTGGCAGAGTATGACCGGGACTTAAACCGTCAGTTAGACAATATAGACAGCGTCAGACGGCAGTATGAAGATATCGACGGCTATATGCCGCAGGAACACCGACCGATAAACGCGGTAAACATTTCCTGCGTTCCGTGGCTTAAATTTACCGATTTGTCTTTCAGCCTGACTTACGGCGCAAAATATTATTTTCCTATACTTACCTTCGGAAAATTTACAAAGCAGGACGGCAAAGTCGTGATACCGCTGTCCGTATTTGCAAACCACGCGGTAAACGACGGCTATCACGTTGCAATGCTGTTTGCCGATATAGAAGAAAGGATAAAATCTTTAACGATAAAATGATTATGCAGTTCTTAAAAAAATATAAATTTATCATAATTTGCGTTGCGGTTGTGGCGCTGTCGGTAATTATCGATTTAATAACAAAATCCGTTGCGGAAAACAATTTGCAGTCGGTTGTGCCAATCATAGGCAACTGGCTTGTTTTGGTGTTTACCACAAACGGCGGTTCGTCTTTCAGTTTTTTAGACGGTACGGCGGGCGCAAACGTAATATTTTTCGTCATCACTTTAATAGGCGTGCCGCTGTTTATATTTTTGCTTTATCTCAACCGCAAACAGAGTTTGTTTGGAAATGTTGGCATTATGCTTATGCTCGGCGGAACGCTCGGCAATGCCGTTGACAGAGCGTTTTTGGGCGACGGGTTTTTTAACGGCAGGGTAAGGGACTTTATTTCCGTACGCGGTTTTGCGGTATTCAATTTCGCCGATATGTGCCTTGTTTGTGGCGTGATAATTTTCATAATTGCATTGCTGTTTATAGACAAAGACTCTCTGTTTGCAAGGAAGAAACCTCAGCAGAGTGAAGAAAAGGAAAAAGAAAATGAGTGAAGTTTTGACCGTCGTTTTTCAGGAAGACTCTGACGGCGACAGACTTGACGCGGCATTGTGCGACGCTTTGGAAGATTTCAGCAGAGCGCGGTGTCAAAAACTTATTAAAGACGGCGGCGTGCTATTGAACGGCAAGACGGAAAAAGCCTCAAAAACCGTAAGATGCGGCGACGTTGCGAAAATTACTTTGCCTCAGTTGCAGCCCGCGGTGCTTTTACCTCAGGATATTCCGCTCGATATAGTCTATCAAGACGCCTTTTTGGCGGTAATTAACAAACAGCAGGGGCTTACGGTGCACCCCGCAAACGGCGTCTATACCGACACGCTTGTTAATGCATTGCTGTTTCATATAAAAGATTTAAGCGGAATAAACGGAGATATTCGCCCGGGAATAGTGCACAGGCTTGACAAAGATACATCTGGACTTATGCTTGTGGCAAAAAACGATTTGGCGCATAAAAGTCTGGCGGAGCAAATTGCAACAAAGACCTGCAAACGCATTTATTATGCTTTAGTGGAAGGCGTGGTAAAACCAGATTGCGGCGTGATAGAGCAACCCATAGGAAGAAGCAAAACCGACCGCAAAAAAATGGCAGTGGTGCCTGACGGCAAATATGCAAAAACTTTTTATACGGTCTTGCAGCGATACGAAAATTTTACTCTTATGAAGTTTCAGCTTGCCACGGGACGAACTCACCAAATAAGAGTACACGCCAAATTTTTGGGGCATCCCGTTGTGGGCGATTTGACTTACGGCTACAAAAACCAAAAGTTTCAGCTTAAAGGTCAGCTTTTGCATTCCAAAGAGATAAGTTTTGCTCACCCAAAGACAAGTGAACAAATGTCTTTTGAAAGTGAGTTGCCCGATTACTTCCAAAAAGTCCTGTCTGTTCTTAATAAGATTTGATTTTTGCTAAATACGGGAAATTATATATTTGCAAAATAATTCGGGTGTTTTATAAATTTGTTGTTAAAATTTACGTCATATTTTTACCGCAAACTTTTTTTACAGTGCGCCGAAAATTACTTAAAAAAATTTTTTCAAAACGGTTTACAGCGATTGTTAATTGTGTTATCATATCACCAATAAGATATCTTTAAGTTCGGTACAGAGAGACCGTCAAGATGTTTGTAGTTCATATTTCGTGTTTCTATGTTGTCTTGCGGTTTCCGCAAGACTTTTTTGATATTTTCCCGTAAAAGTTTTGGCAGTTATACAATATTAAAATTTTTGCTGCTAAAAATTAAAAAACAAAATATTATGGAGAAGCAAATGAACGGCAACAGTGTATTTATGAACGAACAAGACGTCGCAAGGGCAATCGCAAGATTGAGTTATTCCGTTTGCGAAAAATTTCCGTCGGAAGATTTCGTTATTTTGGGCATACATACAGGCGGAGCAGTGCTTGCAAACCGTATTGCCGAGTTTATCAAACAAAACAAGGGTATAGCTGCCCCTGTCGGAGTGTTGGACATAACTCTTTTCAGAGACGACGTTGCAACCGACGGCAGTTATATCGACAAAACAAAAATCGATTTCAGCGTCGCCGACAAAAATCTTATTTTGGTCGACGACGTTTTATATACGGGCAGAACGGTGCGCGCGGCGTTAAACGCCATAAATGCACTGGGCAGACCAAAATCGGTATGCCTTACCGTATTGATAGACAGAGGGCATAGGGAGTTGCCTATAAAACCGGATTTTGTCGGTAAAAATGTGCCGACGCACAGCAACCAAAAGATTGACGTAAAGTTTAAGGAAACCGACGGATACGACGCGGTAGAAATTTTGTAACGAGGTTAGTTTATGTTGAAAAACAAAGATTTGCTGGGACTCAAAAACGTCCCGAAAGAAGAAATTCAACTTATTTTGGAAGTAGCGGACGAAATGAAAAAAATCGTGCGCTCGCCGCACAAAAAATCGCCGTATTTCGTGGGTAAAAGTATGGCTACGCTGTTTTACGAAAACAGCACGAGGACGAAATCGTCTTTCGAGTTTGCGTGCAGTTATATGGGCGGCGTGTTTTCCAGCCTTAACGTTGCGACTTCCAGCGTAAACAAGGGTGAGTCTATTTTGGACACCTTAAAAACAATCGACTCTTTCGGCACCGACGTAATAGTCATAAGACACAGTATGTCGGGCGTCCCGCACGTTTACGCACCGCACGTAAAAGCCCACGTTATAAACGCAGGCGACGGCACTAACGAGCACCCGACGCAAGCGCTGTTGGATATGCTTACGCTAAAACAAAATTTCGACAGTTTCGACGGTTTGCAGGTTGCGATTTTGGGAGATATAAAACACAGCAGAGTTGCAAGAAGCAATATCTGGGGGCTTTCCAAAATGGGCGCAACGATTAAGATTTTCGGACCCGAAACTCTGTTGCCGACAGGCATCGAAAAAATGCCTAACGTAAAAATGTGCAAGTCCGTAAAAGAAGCTGTAAAGGGTGCCGACGCGGTTATGGGGCTGCGTTTGCAGCTTGAAAGAATGACCAAAGGTCTTATACCGAGTATGGGCGAGTTTAACAAAAAATTCGGTGTGGACGAAGATATGTTAAGTCTTGCAAACAAAAACGCTATCTTGCTGCACCCGGGTCCTGTAAACAGAAATGTAGAACTCAGTTACGACGTGGTAGACTGCAACCAAAGCGCGATAAACGAGCAGGTTACCAACGGTGTGGCGGTAAGAATGGCTGTTATGTATCTGTTGACAAGAGATAACAAGATAAGGAGTGAAATATGAAAACGTTGATAAAAAACGGAAACGTAGTATACTTCGATAAGGTCGAAAAAGCCGACGTTTTGATAGAGGACGGGTTAGTCTCAAAAATAGACGATTCCATAAAAGACGATGTCGACGAAGTTATAGACGCAAGCAACCGTTGCGTAATGGCGGGTTTTGTAGATATGCACGTTCATTTGAGAGAACCGGGGTTTGAATATAAAGAAACTATCGAGTCGGGTACGAAAGCGGCGGTAAAGGGCGGTTTTACGGCGGTTGCATGTATGCCGAACACAAAACCGGTTTTAGACAATAAATTTGCATTGAGATACGTTATAGACAAAGCCAACGAGGCGGGGTTTGCAAAGGTATATCCTATTTGCTCTATAACCAAGGGCGAAGAAGGCGAGTTGCTTTCCGATATGCTGACGTTGCGAGACAACGGAGCGGTTGCTTTTTCAGACGACGGCAAACCGGTAAAAACGTCGCAAATGATGCGTCTTGCGTTGGAATACAGCAAAGCGTACGACTTACCTATACTTTGCCACTGCGAGGACGTTGAACTTGCAAACGGCGGCGTAGTGCATGAAGGTTACAACGCCACTGTGCAAGGGCTTAAAGGCATAAACAGAGCCAGCGAAGAAGTAGGCATTGCAAGGGAAATTATAATAGCGGCAAATCTCGGCGCTAAGGTGCATATTTGCCACGTAAGTTCCAAAGGCTCGGTCGATATTATACGCGAAGCTAAAAAGAAAGGCGTCAAGGTAACTGCGGAAACCTGTCCGCACTATATATCGCTTACGGACGAATACATTGCAAATTTCAACACGCTTGCAAAAGTCAATCCGCCTTTGAGAGAATGGGAGGATGTAGTTGCGGTGCAAAAGGGCATTGCCGACGGCACTATCGACTGCCTTGCCACAGACCACGCGCCGCACGCGCATTGGGAAAAGGAATGTCAGTTCGATACTGCGGCATTCGGCATAAGCGGACTGGAAACGGCATTTGCCGTAAACTACACGCACCTTGTAAAAAAGGGTATTATAGATTTACCTAAACTTTCCGTACTGATGACCAAAAATCCTTGCGAAGTTTTGAAGATAGCAAATGGTGGAATAGCGGTGGGCGAAAAGGCAGATATCACCATAGTAGACTTAAACAAAAAGTTTACGGTAAAAAGCAGCACTTTCGTATCGGGCGGTAAAAACACTCCGTTTGACGGAATGGAACTTTACGGCACGGTAGATATGACGTTTGTAGACGGCACTAAATGCTACGTAAGAGACAATTAAAAAAATAATAAACGGTTACGATAAATAAAAGGAGCGATTATAATGATTGATTTGCTTATAGAAAAAATAAAACAAACCAAAAATCCGTCGGTTGTGGGGCTTGACACTTGCGTAGATTATTTGCCGCAAGAAATGCAAGACAAAATTTCGTCTTTGTCCGATGTGTGCGACGCATTGACGGAGTTTAACAAAAACATAGTCGACAATATTTGCGATATAGTCCCTGCGGTAAAAGTACAGGTTGCCTATTATGAAATGTACGGCGTTTACGGTATGCAGGCATTTCAAAATACTTTGCAATATGCAAAAAGCAAAGGTATGGTAACCATTGCCGATATTAAGCGCAACGACATAGGCAGCACTGCAAGCGCATACAGCAGAGCATACCTCGGCAAATCGTCATTTTGCGGAATGGAAGTTACTCCGTTTGCAAGCGACTTTATAACGGTAAACGGCTATCTCGGCACCGACGGCATAAAGCCTTTTATAGACGATGCAAAGCAATACGACAAAGGCGCGTTTATTTTGGTAAAGACCTCAAATCCTTCAAGCGGAGATTTGCAAAACAAAAAACTGCAAAACGGCAACACCGTGTTTGAAGAAATGGCAACCTTCGTCAAAGAATGGGGCAAAGACCTTGTGGGAAAATACGGCTATTCGGACGTAGGCGCAGTAGTAGGCGCAACGCACAAGGCGGAGGCGGAAGTCCTGCGCAAAAAATTTCCGTCGCTGTTCTTCCTTGTTCCCGGCTACGGCGCACAGGGCGCAACGGCAGAGGATGTTTCAGTCAACTTCGACAAAAACGGTCTTGGCGCTATCGTAAACTCGTCAAGGGGCATTTTGTGCGCTTACAAAAAGGACAAGTATACAGGCAAAAATTATTATCAAGCGGCAAGAAAAGCGTCTCTCGATATGAAAGACGATTTGACTAAATATATCAACTTGTAATACGGAAGGAAAAACTATGAAAGCATTTTTGATGTTAGAAGACGGAACAAGATTTTACGGCGAGCCTTTCGGCGACGTGCAAAACACTGTCGGCGAAGTTGTGTTCAGCACCAGTATGACGGGCTATCAGGAAGGACTTACCGACCCGTCATTTTACGGGCAGATTTTGGTTTTGACTTACCCGCTTATAGGCAACGTGGGTTTCAACAATTTCGACTATGAGTCCCACAGAATTTCCGTCAAAGGTCTTGTCGTCAAAGAACTTTGCGAAGCGCCCAGCAACTGGGCGACAAAGGGCAGTCTGGACGAATTTATGAAGAAGTTCAACATTGTCGGACTTAAAGGCGTAGATACCCGCGCGCTCACCTTGAAAATAAGGGAAGAAAGCGTAATGCGCGGTATGATTTGCCTGCAAGAACCTACGGCAGAGCAAATTGAAGAGTTGAAGTCTTACAAAATAGAAAAGCCGGTGCACCGCGTTACAGTAAAAGAAAAGAAAAAATACGACGGTCAAAAGAGCGGCAAGAACATTGCCGTTATGGACTTCGGCGTAAAGGAAAATATGATAAGAGAACTGCACAAGCGCGGACACAATCTTACCATATATCCTGCAACTACTGCCGCGGAAGAAATCTTGGCGGACAACCCCGACGGCATTTTGCTGTCAAACGGTCCCGGCGACCCTAAGGACAACGACGACATAATTGCAAACATCAAAAAACTCATAGGCAAAAAACCTATTATGGGCATTTGTATGGGGCACCAGCTTTTGGCCCTTGCAAACGGCCTCGACAGTTATAAATTAAAATACGGACACAGAGGCGCAAACCAACCGGTAAAGGATTTGAATACCGGCAGAGTTTACATTTCGAGCCAAAATCACGGTTACGCAATTTGCGAGCCTAAGGGCAGCAAAGATATAGAAGTTACTTTCCGCAACGTCAACGACGGCACGGTGGAAGGGTTGAAATATAAAAAGCACAAAAGTTTTTCGGTACAGTTCCATCCCGAGGCCTGCCCGGGACCTATGGATACGCAGTTTTTGTTTGACGATTTCGAGAGATTGATGGAGGAAGATACAAATGCCCAGAAATAAAAACATCAAAAAGGTATTGCTTATAGGCAGCGGCCCGATAGTAATAGGTCAAGCGGCGGAGTTTGACTATGCAGGCACGCAGGCTCTTACAACGCTCAAAAAAGAGGGGTTGGAAGTCGTTTTGGTAAACAGCAACCCTGCAACCATAATGACCGACAGCGAAATGGCAGACAGAGTTTATCTCGAACCGTTAAGCGCGGACGTCCTCAGAAAGATAATAGAAATCGAAAAGCCGGACAGCATTTTGCCTACTCTCGGCGGACAGACGGGGTTAAACCTTGCAATGGAACTTGCAGAAAGCGGTTTTCTTGCGGAACATAACGTGCGTTTGCTCGGCACAAACACTCTTGCAATCAAAAAAGCAGAGGACAGAGAGGCGTTTAAGGAAACTATGGAAAAGATAAACGAGCCTATTGTAGAAGGCACCATAGTTACCCACGTGGAAGAAGCGCTTGACTTTGCAGAAAGAGTAGGCTATCCCGTTATTGTCCGTCCTGCGTATACGTTGGGCGGCACTGGCGGCGGCATAGCGGACGATGCAAAACAGCTTAAAGAAATTTGCGACGGCGGACTTAAAGCGTCGAGGGTACATCAATGTCTGATAGAAAAATGTATCTGCGGTTGGAAGGAAATCGAGTTCGAGGCAATGCGCGACAGCGCAGGCAACTGCATTACCATCTGTAATATGGAAAACGTCGACCCCGTGGGCATTCACACCGGCGACAGTATAGTTGTTGCGCCCGTGCAGACTTTAAGAGATAAAGAAACGCAAATGCTGCGTTCCGCAAGTCTTAAAATAATAAACGAACTTGGTATAGAAGGCGGCTGCAACGTTCAATTTGCTTTGCATCCGGAAAATATGTCTTACGCCGTTATAGAAGTAAACCCGCGCGTAAGCCGTTCAAGCGCGTTGGCGTCTAAGGCGACGGGTTATCCAATCGCGCGCGTTTCTACTCTCGTGGCGATAGGTTATACTTTGGACGAAATCAAAAACGCGGTAACGGGCAGCACTTACGCGTCTTTCGAGCCGTCTGTAGACTACATAATTTGCAAATTTCCTCGTTGGCCGTTTGACAAATTCGTTTCCGCCGACAGAAAACTCGGCACCAAAATGAAAGCGACGGGCGAAGTAATGTCGATAGGCGACAGTTTCGAGGCGGCATTTTTGAAGTCTATGCGCTCTTTGGAACTCAACGTCTTTTCAAGCGAAGTAAATTACTTCGAGAAGATGACCAAAAAACAACTTATAGACAGATTGAGCGTTCAAGACGACCAGCGTATATTCTGCGTATTTGCGGCGTTGAGAGCAGGCATAACTGCGGAAGAAGTTTACGATATAACAAAAATAGATATTTGGTTTTTGAAGAAGTTCGAAACCATACTTCGAAACGAAAAGAAAATTCAAAAAGAAAAATTAAAATGCCTTGACGGCGACTATATGTTGCACGTCAAGAAGTTGGGTTTTGCCGACAAAGCAATTGCAGAGTGGTGCGGCGTTTCCGAAAAAGAAATACGCAAAATGCGTATCGATATGGGCATTACGCCTGTGTTTAATATGGTTGACACCTGTGCAGGCGAGTTTCAGGCATATTCGGACTATTACTACTCAACCTATCAAACCAAGACGGAAGTAAGAAAGACCGACAAAAAGACCATAGTGGTTTTGGGCAGCGGTCCGATTCGCATAGGACAAGGCGTAGAGTTCGATTACTGCTCGGTTCACTGCGTATGGGCGCTTAAAAAACTCGGATACGACGCGGTAATTATAAACAACAATCCGGAAACCGTAAGTACAGACTTCGACACTTCCGACAGACTTTATTTCGAGCCGCTCACCAACGAAGAAGTGCTAAATATTTTGGAAGTTGAAAAGCCCGAAGGCGTGTTCGTGCAATTCGGCGGACAAACGGCAATCAAACTTGCAAAAACCGTTCACGAAAACGGCTACAAAATTTTGGGCACGTCTTTTGACGATATAAACAATGCCGAAGACAGAGAAGAATTCGACGCATTGCTTACTGCGCTTGACCTTGCAAGACCTAAGGGAAAAACCGTCTTTACCGAACAGCAGGCCTTGGACGCTGCAGAAGAACTTACTTATCCCGTACTTGTAAGACCTAGTTACGTTTTGGGCGGTCAGGGTATGGAAATTTGCTACAACGCAGACGACATACAAAAATATATGTCGATAATCAACCTCAACACGCAGGAACACCCGATTTTGGTGGATAAATACATAATGGGCAAAGAGTTGGAAGTCGACGCAATCTGCGACGGCAAAAATATACTTATGCCCGGCATTATGGAGCACATCGAGCGCACGGGCATACACAGCGGCGACAGCATAGCGGTTTATCCTGCCGGGCTTGACGACGACGTAACGCAAAAGATAATAGAAACTACAAAAAAGCTTGCCTTCGGCACAAAGACGATAGGACTTATAAACATTCAATATATTTTGCAGGGCAAAGATTTGTATATTATAGAAGTCAATCCGCGTTCTTCGAGAACAGTTCCTTACATAAGCAAGGTTACGCAAATACCGATGGTTCAACTTGCGGTGCGTTGCAGTCTCGGCGAAGATTTGGCGTCAATGGGTTACGGCACGGGATTGCACAAGGCTTCAAATTACTATGCCGTAAAAGTCCCTGTGTTCTCAAACGAAAAGATACCTGATTTGGAAATTTCACTGTCGCCTGAAATGAAGTCCACGGGCGAAGTTTTGGGGCTTTCAAAAAGTTATCCCGAAGCATTGCTCAAAGGTCTTTTGGCAAGCGGAATTCGCCTTAAAGACGGCGGAGCGGTGTTGATTTCCGTTTCGGATATCTACAAGCAGGAAATTATTTCGACGGCGCAGGCGTTTTTCGATTTGGGGTTTGAACTTTACGCAACGGGCGGCACGGCTCACGTGTTAAACTCCAACTTTATACCTACAAACGTCGTCGGCAAGCTTAAAGACAGCGGCGAAAATATAGAAACGCTTTTTGCGACGGACAAAGTATGTCTTGTCATCAACACGCCTACGCGCGGACACGACAGCACAAGAGACGGCTTTAAGATAAGGCGTCTTGCGATAGAACGCGGCATAACTTGTATGACTGCGCCCGATACCGCAAATGCTTTGGCAAAGGCGCTTAAACTTAAAAAGAAAGACAAAGACTTAAATCTCGTTTGTCTCGGAGATATAAAAAATGACTGATTTGGTTTTTGAAATCGTAAAAAACGAACTGATTGCCAACGATATTTACGAAATGACCTTAAAGACAGACCGCCTGCCGCAAATTTTTGCGGGGCAGTTTGCCAACATAAAGATAGCCAACAGAACAGACTTGATTTTGCGCCGTCCGTTTTGCATATATTCCGTAGACGCAAAAAACAATTCGATAAAAATCGGTTACGCTTTAAGAGGGGAAGGTACAAAGGCGTTGAGTTTGCTTGAAAAAGATCAAAAAGTAAACGTGCTTTTGCCGCTCGGCAACGGCTTTCCGCAAGTGCAGGAAGGCAAAAAGATTTTGCTTGTAGGCGGCGGAATAGGCGCTTTGCCGCTGCTTTCCGTTGCGGAAACTTACGGCAAAAACCAAATATATTCCTGCATGGGGTACAAAGACAAAACTCTTGTAATTAAAGACAAAGAGTTTGCAAAACTTTCTAAGCAATGCATAATTGCCACGGACGACGGCAGTTACGGCGAAAAGGGTTTTGTAGCGCAGGTTTTGGCAAAATATATAGATAAAATAAACCCCGACGTAATTTTTGCCTGCGGACCGGAAGTTATGTTAAAAAGTCTTAAAGTATTTGACAAATTTCCTATATACGTCAGTTTGGAACAGCGTATGGGCTGCGGAATAGGCGCTTGTCTGGTATGCAGTTGCAAGACCAAAAAAGACGACGGAGAGCATTATTCGAGAGTATGCGCCGACGGGCCTGTGTTTAAGTTTGACGAGGTGTTTTATGACTGATATGAAAGTTAATATCGCGGGCGTAGAGTTCAAAAACCCTGTAATTGCCGCCAGCGGAACGTACGGCTTCGGCAAAGAGTTTGAAAAGCTGTATGACCCGAGCGTTTTGGGCGGAATTGCCTTAAAAGGGCTTACGCTTGAAAGAAGGGAGGGCAACGCGCCGGTGCGCATTGCGGAAACTCCGTCGGGAATGATAAACAGCGTTGGCTTGCAAAACCCCGGCGTAAATTACTTTTTGCAACACGACCTGCCGCATATAAGAAATTTCGACACCGTGCTGATTGCAAACATAAACGGTAACACGGCTGAAGAATATTGCAAAGTTGCGCAAATTATGTCTGATAGCAGCGTAGATATGTTGGAACTTAACATATCCTGTCCAAACGTAAAATGCGGCGGTATGGCGTTCGGCATCAAGCCCGAAAGCGTATTGAATATTACAAAGACGGTCAAGCCTTATTGCAAAAAGCCGTTGATAGTAAAACTCAGCCCGAACGTTGCAGACATTAAAGAAAACGCGCTTGCTGCGGAAGAAGGCGGTGCAGACGCAATTTCGCTTATAAACACCGTTTACGGTATGGCTGTCGACGCAAAGACTATGAAACCTGTTTTGGCAAATATAAAGGGCGGTTTAAGCGGTCCTGCCGTAAAGCCTATTGCATTGCGTATGGTTTACGATTGCAGGAGTGTTGTCAAAATTCCTATAATAGGCATAGGCGGCATAACGAGCGGCACCGACGTTGCCGAGTTTATGCTGTGCGGCGCCAACGCCGTTCAGGTCGGCGCGGCAAATATTATGAATCCTATGTGCATGCCGCAAATCATAAGTCAACTCGCAAATTATTTGACAGAAATGAAAATAGATGATATAAACAAATTGGTAGGCGCATTAAAAGTTTAAGCCTAAAAAGAGGACGCTATGAAGAAGAATATAGACAACATATTGATGGCTTTGTTTGTTGCGGCGTTTATAGTTGCGGCATTCGGTATAATTTTTCAAATAAAAGTTATGACGTCGATAGCGCTTTGCGTGCTTACGCTTACGGTAGGAGTATACGCAGGCTTTCAGACTTTCGACTATCTGTCGAGAGCAACCGTCGAGGAAGATGCTGACGTCAAAAGAAACAGAACGTTGCTTATACAGGTTATTGTTTCCGTCGCTGTTTGTTTGATATTGCTTTGCGTAACTATCTTTAACCTTGCAGGCAAACTGTTTTAATTAAAAAAATCAAAGACCGCATATGCGGTCTTTTTTTTGTTTTTATTATAATTTTGATTGTTTTTTAGAGCAAACGGTTTAACCGATTTTAACGCCTCTGTCATAAAGTCAATTAAACTATGCAACTTTATGTATTGCGACAATAAAAATATTATGCCTGCTTCGAGTTTGTTTTGCTTAAAAACTCCGTGTGTTCGTTTGGGTCTACTATACAGGTTTTGTAAGACAGCAAGTTTACAAAACCGAGAGGACTTTTGTTAGGTTTTTTTACGTTTTTCTTTTGAGTAAAAAATACCGATACTTTGCTTGAAGTCGACGCTTCGGAAAAATGCGCGGTAATTTCCGCCGCAGTCTGCAAAACTTCGTCGGGTATCTGCTTGTTTTCGGGGTTGATTATCACCGTATGACTTGAAGTAATGTCTTGCGTATGCAGCCACATATCGTTGCCTTTTGCAATTTCAAACGTAACCTTGTCGTTTTGAACATTGTTTTTGCCGACGTAAACGGTCCAACCGTCAATATTGTAAACTAGCGGTTTCGAGTGCGACGGTTTTGGCTTTTGCTTGCCTTTTGTCTGAGGCTTTTTTATCAGCCTTGCGTTTTGCAGTTCCGTCGTGATGTCTTCTATGTCGTGCAAGTCGAGTGGACTTTTTAACGACTGCGCAATAGACTTCAAGTAGATAAGTTGCTGCTTGTTTTCCTCCAACAAGCCTTTTGTATATTCTACGGTCTTTTTTTGCTTTGCATATTTTTTGAAGTATTTTTGCGCGTTTTGCTGAGGCGTCAAGGTAATGTCCAAAGGTATTTTGACTTGACTGTTGTCGTAGTAGTTTACGGTTTCCAAAATCTCGTCGCCTTTTTTAATTAAATATATGTTGGACAATATCAACTCGCCGTAAATTCTATTTTGCTCGTTTTCTTTTGCGTCCAAAAGCGTTTCCGTCTGCAAAGCGATTTTCTTTTCCGTGCGGTGTATCGCGTTTTTGACGACTGTGGCAAGCGATTTGGTCTTTTCTCCGTGCCGTTGAAATTTGTCTTTTTCGTCAAAATAAAGGTCGTAGGCTTTGTTGAGACTGTCAAGATATTTTTTGTTTCCTAAAATAGTGGTATAGTCTATCGCCGTTACGTCTTTCGGTTTGCCGCCGTCGTCAAATATAACGGTAGGCTTTGGCTGTTGCAAATTGACAAAAAACTCCTTAAAGTTTTGCACGACTTCGTCCGCCGTTTTTGCATTGCCTGCCATTTCTGCAAGAGTAGGGTACGCCACGCCCAAAAGTTTGTTTTTCAAAATTTCTTTCGGGTCTTCAAATTGTCCGTTAAGTATAGATTTTATTTTGTCGTAGTCGTTGGGCAAAATTTTGTCCTGCGTTAAAAACTCGAATTTCTGTCCGGCGACGGTAGGGCGGTCTGCAAGCGAGTTTAACGGAATGCGCTTTAAGCAGTCTATTATTTTGTAATCGGCGTTGGTCAAAAATACGTTTGCGCTTTTGCCGACGACTTCGCAAATCAAAAATTTTTTTTCGCTGTCGCCCAGTTCGTTGCTGGACATAATTTCAAAAATGACTACGCGTTCAAACGGCTGTTGGCAAACGTCGGTTATGGTGCCGTTTAACAGATGTTTGCGCAGCACCATACAAAATGACGGCGCAGTGATGGGGTTGGGCTTGCTTGCTTCAGTCAAATGTATTCTCGGCAGAGAGCCCGACGCCGACACCAAAAGTTTGTGGTTTTGACCGGAAAACACGTTTAAGGTTATTTCGTCTTTTTCCGGCTGATTTATTTTGTTTATTTTTCCGCCGACTAATTTTTGTTTGAGTTCGTCGGTTATTACTTTAAGATTAAGCGCGTCAAATGGCATAATTGCCTCCTTAAAGAATTTTAACCTATTTTGCGTTATTTTTCAACTTTCAAAATACAAATTTAATCTTATGGTTGATAAATCTGTGATATTTTTTATACGATTATTGCGCAATGTAGTTTTGTAAAGGTAATCTAAAAAACGTACGGACAAATTTTGCCGTATCGAAACAAAAATAAATCCGTCAATGCGCAATCAAAAAAGTTTGCTAAAAGTCAATTTGTGTGTTATCATATACAATACTGAATAATGGCAAAAAATGTAATTTGCAATTTATTATTTTGCACGCAGTCTGTAAAATTATTTCTGTCCTAATTTGCGGGCGAACTGCAAAAACAAAATGTAAATATTGTTATTCGACTAAATACTCAGTTAAATCCGTAAAAACACGGTTTTAGATAAAAATAAAGAGATATACTTTTTTGGAGGATTTCTATGAAATACAAAGTAGAAAATAAAAAAGGGCAAGTTTTAATCAGTTTTTCGATAGACGCAAAAGAGTGGGAAAGCGCTATAGAAAGCGTTTATCAGAAGACGAAAGGCAAATATAATTTTGTCGGTTTTCGCAAAGGGCACGTTCCGCGTAAGGTTTTGGAAAATGCATACGGCAAAGGCTTTTTCTATGAAGACGCTTTCAACGAGGCATTTCCTAAATACTATTACGAAGTGCTTGACAAAGAAAGCAAAATTTTCCCTGTGGATAGACCCGACGTTGACGTAACGGCAATAGACGACGACGGCGTAAAATTTACCGCGCTCGTTACCGTAAAGCCGGAAGTTACTTTGGGCGAATATAAAAACCTTAAAATCAAAAAGAAAATAGAAGCAGTTACGGCGAAAGACGTTGATGATGAAATCAACAAAATGGCTGAAAAGAACGCAAGAATGGTAGAAGTCAGCGGCAGAGCGGTACAAAACGGCGACGAAGTTATACTTGACTATTCCGGCAGCGTAAACGGCGTAAAATTCGACGGAGGCACAGCCGAAAAGCAATCGCTTACAATCGGCAGCGGAATGTTTATCCCCGGTTTTGAAGAACAACTCGTCGGTATGAATATAGGGGAAGAAAAGAACATCAACGTTAAATTCCCGGAAGAATACCACGCGGAAGATTTGAAAGGCAAAGACGCTGTGTTTGCTGTAAAAATTCACGAAATCAAAGTTAAAGAAATGCCTGCTCTCGACGATGAGTTTGCAAAGGACGTGAGCGAGTTTGATACTCTTAAAGACTTGAAGGCAGACGTTAAAAAGAACCTTACCAAACAAAGGGAAGAGCAAGCCGACATTAAGTTTGAAAACGATTTGATAGACAAGGCAACAAACAACGCAAAAGTGGACGTGCCTGCTTGTATGGTTGAAAGTCAGATAGATTCATACTTGCAAGAATTCGAGTATCAACTTTCTTACCAAGGAATAAAACTTGACGATTATGTTAAATATACAAACAGCAGCATTGACGATTTGAGAAAGATTTACAAAGAAAGAGCGGAAAAAACAGTAAAAACCAGACTTGTTTTGGAAGCAATCGTAAATGCGGAAAAAATTACCGCAGACGCAAAGTCGGTTGACGCGCGCATAGACGAACTTGCAAAACAAATGGGCAAAACCAAGGCGGAAGTTAAAAAGAATATGCATCCGGAAGAACTCGATTACGTCAAAAACGAAGTGATTTCCAAAAACGTAGTGGAATTTTTGAAGAACAACAACGAAACGGAAAAGAAGTCTGCCGCAGAAAAGAAAGCAGGCGATGCAGAGTAATTGCCGCGGCAAAAATTTCCGTTTGATAATTTTTGACTGCATTCTATAATAAAATTAAAGGGGAAGTTAATTATGAGTTTAGTACCTATGGTTATAGAGCAAACAGGAAGGGGCGAAAGGTCTTATGATATATATTCCCGTTTGCTTGAAGACAGAATAGTTTTTCTTACAGGCGAAATCAACGACGTATCGGCAAATATTGCCGTTGCGCAGCTTATTTATCTTGAAGGCAAAGACCCAAACAAAGACATCAGTCTTTATATCAACAGCCCGGGCGGCAGCGTATCGGCGGGTTTTGCCATTTACGACACGATGAATTACGTCAAATGCGACGTATCAACCATTTGCGTAGGTCTTGCCGCAAGTATGGGCGCATTTTTGCTTTCCAGCGGCGCAAAGGGCAAGCGTTATGCATTGCCTAATGCGGAAATTATGATTCACCAGCCTTTGGGCGGCGCGCAGGGTCAGGCAAGCGACATTGCAATTCAGGCAGAGCAAATACTCAAAATCAAACAGAAGTTAAATTCCATCTTGGCAAAAAACTGCCATCAGTCTTTGGATAAAATTTCGAGAGACGTTGACAGAGATTATTATATGTCTGCGGCGGAAGCAAAAGAGTACGGACTCGTAGACCAGATTTTCTACGAAAGGAAGTAAAATTTTTTTGGGAGAAGCGTATGGACGAAAAAAAAGAAATGCGTTGTTCGTTTTGCGGCAAAAGTAAGTCGGAAGTTAAGCGCCTTATCGTAGGGCCTTGCGGAAGTTTCATTTGCAACGAATGTGTTGAGCAATGCGTCGATATTATAGACAGCGAGGCGGAAAGTCAACAGACGGAAGCAATTTCTTTGCCTACTCCTGCCGAGATAAACAAAAAACTCGACGAATACGTAGTAGGTCAGGAAAATGCAAAAAAGATTTTGTCCGTTGCCGTCTATAACCATTACAAACGCATAAATTCTAAATTAAATAACACAAACGACGAAGTCGAGTTGGAAAAGTCAAACATTTTAATGTTGGGACCTACGGGCTCGGGCAAAACGCTTTTGGCAAAAACACTTGCAAAGTTTTTGAACGTTCCGTTTGCCATTGCCGACGCCACTACGCTTACGGAAGCAGGCTACGTTGGCGAGGACGTAGAAAACGTCTTGCTTAAACTTATTCAAAATGCAGACTACGATATAGAAAGAGCGGAAAGAGGTATTATTTACATCGACGAAGTAGATAAAATCGCCTCTAAGGGCGAAAATATGTCAATTACTCGCGACGTGTCTGGCGAAGGCGTGCAGCAAGCGCTTTTGAAGATTATAGAAGGCACAGTTGCGTCGGTTCCTCCGCAGGGCGGCAGAAAACACCCGCAGCAAGAGTGTTTGCAAATAGACACTACAAACATTTTGTTTATTTGCGGCGGCGCGTTTATCGGTCTTGATAAAGTGGTAGAACAGCGTATGGAAACGTGTTCTTTGGGCTTCGGAGGCAAAGTCAAAGGCAAAGACGAAGTCGACGCGGCAGAACTTGTGGAAAAAATTCAACCGCAGGATTTGATAAAATACGGTCTTATACCGGAGTTTGTCGGTCGTGTGCCGATTGTCGTAGGGTTGAAACCGCTTGACGAAGACGCGCTTGTCAAAATTTTGGTAGAGCCTAAAAATTCGCTTGTAAAACAGTATCAAAAATTGCTCAAAATGGATAATATCGATTTAGAGTTTGAAAACGACGCGTTGGTTGCGGTTGCCAAAAAAACTTTGGAGCGCAAAACGGGCGCAAGGGGTCTGAGGTCTATTTTGGAAAGCGTAATGCTTGACTTTATGTACGATGCGCCAAGCGATACAAGCATAAAGAAAATAGTAATCGACAAAGATTGCATAGACAGCGACAGAAAACCTAAAATAATAAGAGACAAAACAGCATAACAAAATCCGCCCAACGTTTTGACAGTTCGGGCGGTTTTTTTCAACTTATTGTTATATTTATAATTTTTATTTTGCGGTCTGAAAATTCGTTATCGTTATATAAACGGTAACTATCTTTAAGGTTATGTTTTGCTAAAATTGTGTATAATTTATTTAGTTTGCGTTGTTGCATATTTTCTGTTACAATAAGGCATAGAGGTGAAGATTTTGGAAAACTCGACAGAAACAAGGCTTTTGCCGATGATAGCGTTAAGGGGCGTAGTAATGTTTCCCGGCGTTACCGAAACCATAGATATAGGAAGGGGCGCGTCGCTTGCCGCGTTGGATTTTGCTACGGAAAACCGTATGGATTTGTTTGTGTCCGCACAAAAAGATTCCGGTGTTGCAATTCCGCTTAAAGAAGATATTTACACGGTAGGCACGATAGTAAAAGTAAAGCAAATGTTAAAATTGCCAAACAATCTTGCGCGCGTGGTAGTGCAGGGTTTGGCTACGGCAAAAATAAAAAAATATTGCAGCAATACAAAGTTTTTTCAGGTGGAAACAGAAGAACTGCCTTACACAAAAACCGACACCATAGAGTCGGAAGTTTTGGCGCGTAAAGTTATGGAACTTACAAAGCAATATCTTTCTATTTCTGGCAGAAGCGTTTCCGACCGTCTGCCTGAGCTGGGCGACGACGTAAACGTGTTTCTCAACCGTTTGGCAATGCAAATTATTTACAGGGAAGGTCAAAAACAGCAACTGCTTGAAGAAACCGATACGGAAAAGCGTTTGCTGGACTTTTGTTCTGTTTTGACGCACGAAACCGAACTTTCCAAAATAGACAAAAAAATAGCAAAAAAAGTAAAGGCTCAAATAGACAAGGGACAAAAAGAATACTATCTGCGCGAGCAAATGAAAGCGATAAGCGACGAACTCGGCGACGGCGTGGACGAAATAAATGCTTATAAAGAAAAGATAAAGTCGGCAAATATGCCGGAAGAAGTTGAAAAAAAGGCAGAGACGGAACTTAAACGCCTTATGAAAATGGGCGCTTCCACACCCGACGCAAACGTATCGAGAACTTATATAGACTGGCTTTGCGATTTGAAGTGGTCTGTAGTAACAGCCGACAACAAAGATATGAAGCGCGCCAGAGAAATTTTGGACGCCGACCATTACGGAATGGAAAAAATAAAACAAAGAATTTTGGAGTATCTGGCGGTAATGAATCTGTCGGAGCAAAACAAAGCCCCGATACTTTGTTTCGTCGGACCTCCCGGGGTAGGTAAAACGTCGATAGTAAAATCCATTGCCAAAGCGCTTGACCGAAAATACGTTCGTATGAGTTTGGGCGGACTTAAAGACGAGGCGGAACTTCGCGGACACCGCCGCACTTACATCGGCGCAATACCCGGCAAAATCGTATATTTGCTTAAACAGGCGCAGTGTATGAACCCCGTATTTTTGTTTGACGAAATCGACAAGATGGCAAGTGATTTCAGGGGAGACCCGACAAGCGCTATGCTCGAAGTTTTAGACCCGGAGCAAAACAACAGTTTTGTAGACCATTATATGGAAGTGCCGGTGGACTTGTCAAAGGTGTTGTTTGTCGCAACCGCAAACACTATGGAAGATATTCCTACGCCGCTTCTCGACAGAATGGAAGTTATAGAACTGTCGGGATATACCGAGCAGGAAAAACTGCAAATAGCCAAAAAGTTTTTGGTTCCTAAACAAAAAGAACTGCACGGGCTTAAAGGCAACGCATTGACCATAACCGACGACGCGTTAAAGGAAATTATCGCGCATTACACAAGAGAGTCTGGCGTGAGAAATTTAGAGCGTGAAATTGCCTCGGTATGCAGAAAAAGCGCGTTGGAAATTTTGGAAAACGAAACGCCTTCCGTCAAAGTAAAAGGCAAAGATATAGAAACTTATTTGGGTATTTTTAAGTACAGAGACGATTTAATATCCAAAAAAGATGAAGTCGGCTCTGCAACGGGGCTCGCGTGGACGCCTGTCGGAGGGACGACGCTTACAATCGACGTGGCGTTGTTTAAGGGAAAAGGAGAAATACTGTTGACGGGGCAACTCGGCGACGTAATGAAAGAATCCGCAAGGACGGCAATAAGCCTTGTGCGTTCTCTTGCACCTAAATACGGCATAAAGGAAGACGTGTTTGACAAAACCGACATTCATATACACGTACCGGAAGGGGCAATACCTAAAGACGGACCGAGCGCGGGTATAACAATGGCAACTGCAATTTTGTCGGCATTTACAAACAAGCCTGTTTCCAAAAAAGTTGCAATGACGGGTGAAATTACTTTGCGCGGCAACGTATTGCCTATCGGAGGGCTTAAAGAAAAAACACTTGCCGCTTACCGTATGGGCATAAGAAAAATTATCATTCCTAAGGAAAACGAAAAAGACACGCAGGAAATCCCTAAGGAAGTAAGAGACAAGTTGGATATCGTCTTGGCAGACAAAATTTCCACAGTGTTTAACAATGCTTTGGTAAACGCCGACGCATAAATTATTTCAAGCATAAGCAATCTTGACTGCAAGAGGCTTTGTTTATGAAGGCTCCTCAACATAAGTTGTAGAAGTATCGGGAACGTTTAAGAAAAAATTCCGTTAGACGGAAAAGGTTACACATATGATTATTAAAAAAACGAGTTTCATCACGTCGGCAGGCAGCGGCAAAGACAGAATCGTGTCAGACCTTCCGCAAATCGCGGTAGTTGGCAAATCCAACGTAGGCAAAAGCAGTTTTATAAATTATCTCGCCAACGACTCGAAACTTGCAAGAACCTCAAAGCAGCCGGGGCGCACCAGACTTATAAACTATTTTTTATTCAACGAAGATTTTATTTTGACTGATTTGCCGGGCTACGGCTTTGCAAAGGTGTCGCGCGACGAAAAGAAAAAATGGGCGTCTTTGATAGAAGATTATCTCAACGAAGAACCAAACTTAAAACTCGTTTGTTTTTTGGTTGACATACGGCACGAGCCAACAGACGACGACAAAACGATGTACAACTATTTGTTTCAATGCGGCATACCGTTTTTAATAATCGCCACCAAAAGCGATAAGATTGCCAAAAGCAAAGTAAAAAACCAACTGAGGCATTTGGCGTCTGTGTTTAAGGTAGGGGTAGACAACGTTATGTCGGTTTCTTCTACGGAAAAAAGGGGCAAAGAAGAAATTTTGCAAAAGTTTGAACAAATCTTAACTGCAACGGCATATACTGACGAAGAACCGTAAAATATCTTTACGATGTTTTTATTAAAAACGTACGAGAAAATTTGATTTTTAATTATGTCATTTGCGACATAAAGACTAAAAGACTGTAAAACAAGTTTACAGTCTTTTTTATGCACATAATAAAAGTAATTTGGTTTTTAATTATGTCGTTTGCGACAAGATGCTAAAAAGCCTGCAAAAGTATTTACAGTCTTTTTTTATGCACAAAACAAAACTAAATTTGATTTTTAATTATGTCGTTTGCGACAAAATATTAAAAAGCCTGTAAAACGAGTTTACAGTCTTTTTTTATGCACAAATTGCACTTTACGGACATACAAATAAACTGTAAACATTTGGAGGTGAATTATGTCGTTTTCAAATATAGAAAATTGTTCAAATACTTGCGACAAGGTATGCATTCAAGCAAAAAAGGTGTTTGATGCTTGCCTTAAACAAATGACGCAGGAAGGCGTTACGCTAAACCTTACGGACATCAGCCCTGCAAACCCTGTCTCGCCGTTGACTTTCGTTTCCGGCAAAAGTCTCACAAGCGTAGGCGTAGTAAGCAATCTCGTTGTAGACAGATTGCCTGACAGACAGCAGTACGGCAGAGTGCAGTGCGACGTAACCATACCGGTTGAAGTTACTTTTTACGATGCCAACAACGTAGAGGGCACCGGCAGGGGAACTATGACCGTTCACGAAGACGTCGTTATGTCATTGCCTGACCCGTCTATCGTGCCGTATGAGGTAGAAGCGGTTGTAAGCACCGTATGTCCTGACGGCTTTTATTTGGGTACCGGTACCGGAGAAGATACTTTCCAGTTTTCCGTCGTAGCGTGCATTTCTATAATACTTAAAATCGTTATGAAAGTCGATTTGCTTATTCCTACTTACGGCTATGCGGTCATTCCGCCTTGCCAAGAATTTACTCAGGAAGTGTGCGAGGGGTTTTTCGAACTTCCTTTATTCCCGGGCAACGGCTGATTAACTGAGTTTTTGTGCGGTCAAAATGCTTTCGAAGTAAAGGCTGACTGTTATTTTGTGTCTTTATTTCAAGTTGCGACTTAAAAACCGTAAGTGTTGACGGTGTTATGCTTTCGTGATATTTTTATATTAAATATTGCTAAAAGCAAATATTCTTTATTAACAATTTTTTGCGCATTTTCATACGATAGCGTGTATGGAGAAAGCGCATAAATGAAGTATAAAAAATGTAGCAGATGTCAACTCAACTATATTACCGAAGACCAAGAGTTTTGCGGTATTTGCCTCAGAGAGATGCGAGGCGAAAAAGACGAATTCGACGATATCTCATACGATATTTGCCCGTATTGCGAAAAAAACGTTTTGCAAAACGGTGAAGATATGTGTAAGTCGTGTCGGATAAAACGAATGAAAAAACAAAACTCCGATGAAATTTAATAATAAAAGACGGTAAATACCTTATCAAAATTGCAAAATTGTGGTAAGGTATTTATTATGAAAGTATTTGCAATAAGCGATTTACATTTGTCAACGGCAGACCCGAAACCTATGGATATTTTCGGCGGCGATTGGACGGACTATTGGCAGCGAGTGCAGGACGATTGGCAAAGCAAGGTTTCGGACGACGACCTTGTGCTTATATCGGGAGATATAAGTTGGGCAATGTACCTTAACGAAGCCTTGCAAGATTTGCGGGCGATTGCACGATTAAATGGCAAAAAAGTATTGCTGCGCGGCAATCACGACTATTGGTGGAACACAATCGGCAAAGTGCGCGGCGCGCTGCCGAAGGATATGTACGCCGTACAAAATGATTGTCTGCGGTTTGAAAATTTTCTCATTTGCGGCTCGCGCGGCTGGACTTGCCCCGATAAGGGCGAACTTGACGAACAAGACAAAAAGATTTATCTGCGCGAAGCGGAAAGATTAAAACTGTCTTTCGAGCAGATGTCCAAAATGAGAAAGGAAGATGATAAGGTAATTTGTATGATGCACTTTCCGCCGTTCAACGTAAGACGCGAAGACAGCGAATATACAAAACTTATTATTCAAAATGAAATCGACTGTGTAGTATACGGCCACCTTCACGGCAAAGATTGCAGGGCGGATTTGCATTTTAATAAATTCGGCACGGAGTTTTATCTTACATCGACGGATTTGGTAGGGCATAAACTAACGCAGTTATATTGATATTATTTTTTGATTTTTAATTGTAAACTGCCTATAATTTTTTATATTTAATTACGGTTATATCACCTTATCTATAAATTGCCGTATATATCAAGGCAAAACAAAGTTCCTTAAACAAACGTTATATATAACAAGCATTTTACAGTCTCTTGCACAAAGAGACTTTTTTTGCGTTCGTTCGGCGGAATATTACAGCGTTAAATATTTCTTTTTCAAACATTTGTTCGAATTTCTGAAAATAAAATGGTTGCTTTAAGAAAAATTTCCCTAAAAATTTCATAAAAGTGGGGCAAAGTGGTTGAAAATGGTTAAAAACTATGTTAAAATCAATGTACACAAATGGGGAGGAAGCATGTTTTTAGGTACGCACGAATATCAAATAGACGCTAAAAACAGATTAAGAATTCCCGCCAAATTCAGAAGCGAACTTGGCGAAAAATTCGTTGTTGCCAGAGGCACCAACGGATGCCTTGTTGTGTTCAATCCCGAAAAGGAAAATTTATTTGCAAAATTGCAGAGCGTTCCTATGAGCGATTTGCAGGCGCAAAAATCAGTGCGTATGATTTTTGCCTCGGCAAGCGAAGTGGAAAACGACGAGCAGGGCAGATTTTTGTTGCCGCAGAAATTAAAAGAAATTGCAGGCATACAAAAGAACGTAGTATTAAACGGTATGGGCACTTGGATAGAACTTTGGAGTGAAGACCGTTGGAAAGAATACAACGATTCTTGCCAAGAAGATTACGACAGCATATTCAGCGGTTTGGTAAAATTCGGAGTGTAATATGGAATTCGGTCATAAGCCTGTAATGCTTGATGAATGTATGGAAGGGCTTGCCGTAAAACCCGACGGAATTTACGTCGATTGCACCCTTGGCGGCGGCGGACACAGTCTTGAAATCGCAAAGCGGTTGACGGACGGCGGAAAGCTCATCGCTATAGATAAGGACGCAGACGCATTAAAGTTTGCGTCGGAAAGATTAAAAGACTATAAGGACAAAATAACCTTTGTAAAAAGCGATTTCAAAAATGCGGCAAAGGTGCTTGACGACTTAAACATAGATAAAGTTGACGGCGTACTTATGGACTTGGGCGTTTCCAGTTGGCAGATAGACAACTTTGACAGGGGATTTTCTTACCGCAGCAGAGACAGCAGACTGGATATGCGTATGGACGCGGAGCAAAGCCTCTCGGCGTACGAAGTAGTCAACGATTACGGCGAAGAACAATTATATAAGATAATACGCGATTACGGCGAAGAAAATTTTGCCAAAAAAATCGCTTTCAATATTTGTAAATACCGTCAGGTAAAACCCATAGAAACCACCGGCGAACTAATCGATGTGATAGAAAGGTCTATGCCGCCTAAATCTCGGTTTGCATCGGGACATCCGGCAAAGAGGACTTTTCAGGCTATACGCATAGAGGTAAATGCAGAACTCGACGGTCTAGACGGTTTTTTGGAAGAAATAACCGACAGGTTAAAGGTCGGCGGAAGAATAGCAGTCATTACTTTCCATTCTTTGGAGGATAGGATAGTAAAACAAAAATTCAAATGGCTCGAAAAAGACTGTATATGCCCGCCTAAAACTCCTATTTGCATATGCGGCAAAGTTGCAAAGTTAAAACTTATTACCAACAAGCCCATAGTTGCAGGAGAAACGGAAAAGAAAGAAAACTCAAGAAGCCAAAGCGCAAAACTGCGCGTGGCGGAAAAAATTTAACAAAAGTAATTTTAAGCAAGGGGGAAGAATATAATGTTAACAACAACCAGAAGAGAGATTATTAACGATTACGATATTTCTCAAAATAAGCAACTGCGTAACTTTGCACCGGAGTATAACTATACTTGCGAGCAAGAAACGGTAAAAGACTATCAAGACGCAAGACAAGAAAACAACTATTCCAGACATTATATGTCTAAGTCCGAACTTGCACAACGTCTTTACGGTGAAGATTACCGCGACGGTTACGAATCGGTTGAAAATAATGCGGAAAACTATTCCAACCCTGACTTAATGCCGTCAATGCAAACTATGCAGGCAACGCAAAATGCGTATTACCGCCCGATGGTAAGCAGAGAGGAAAGAAACGCAACAACTAAACAAAAATTATCTACAAGAAGTAAAATACTCATCGCAAGTTATGCTGCAGTGCTGTTGGCTTTGGTTCTTATAATAACCCTTACAACGGTTTCCATAGCGTCTTTGTTTGCGGACGTTAACGCATTGGAAATCAAACTTAACAGCGAAATCGAATCCGTCGCAGTGCTTGACGACAGCATTGCTCAGGCAGAAACGCCGGAAGTCATTGCTCAAAAGGCGTCGCAAATGGGTATGAAAAACGTATCGGCAAATCAAAAATTCGATTTACCGGCGACGAAAGTTGCTCAAAATACAAACGTCAATTCCAACGGTTTTGACAATTTGTGCGACGTGGTTTCCAGCATATTCGGAGGCTAAATGGAAAGTTCCCCATATCAAACAAAACAAAGGTTGATTGCATTGATTTGTATATCAACCTTTGTTTTTTTTATTTTATTCGCAAGATTGTTTACGTTGCAAATCATCAGCGGTCAGTCGCTGCAAGCAAAAGCCGTAGACCAATGGACTAGGGATTTGCCCATTATTCCCAAACGTGGCGACATTTTAGACACAAACGGCAATGTGCTTGCGTCGTCCGAAACGGCATACACGGTTTACGTGCGTGCAAAAAGCGTAACCGATGCAGAGTTTGTTGCAAAAAATCTGTCGTCGCTTTTGCAACTCGATTATGAAGGCGTATACGACAAAGTTTCAAACAAGGGGGTTTCGGAAGTAACCTTAAAACGGCAAGTCGACGCGGAAGTGGTAGACAAAATAAGAAACTTCAACTTTAACGGAGTTTACGTTGCGTCCGAGCCGTCGAGAGTTTACACTTACGGCAATTTTCTGTCGCAGGTGTTGGGTTACGTGTCGGTAGACAACGTAGGACAATCGGGTATAGAAGCCTATTACGACAAATATCTTAAAGGCATAAAGGGGCAGATACTCACGCAAAGCGATTTGGTAGGCGTAGAGCTTAAAGACAAAGAAACGCTTTTTCAGCCCGGCATAGACGGGCTTGACGTAGTGCTTACTATAGACAGCGTTATTCAGTCTGTTGTGGAAAACGTTATGCAGCTTATTATGCGTATGCACAACCCGAAAAGCGCAAAGGCAATAGTTATGGACGTCGAAACGGGAGAAATTTTGGCAATGGGCATAACCCCGGGGTTGGACTTAAACAATTTGCCGCGAGACGATATGCAGACGTTGCTTGATTACGGCAGAAACACGTTGCTTACGGATATTTACGAGCCGGGTTCTACCTTCAAGATAGTTACAGCCGCGGCTGACTTGCAGGAATATAAAAACGGAAACAGCAAGGCATTTTCCGATAAACACGTTTTCGGCAGTTCAAATTATCGCATAATCGACGGCTCTAAAATAAGTTGCTGGACGTCGCACAACAACGGCAGACATTCAAACCAAACGCTGTCTGACGCATTAAACAACAGTTGCAACCCGATATTTACCGATATTGCGTTAAGTCTGGGTAAGAGTACGTTTTATAAATATTTAGACTTATTCGGTTTGGGCAAAACAACCGGCATAGACTTTTCGGGAGAACAGTCGGGCATATTAGTGCCGCAAACTTCCGTTACAAACGGCGATTTAGCGCGTATAGGTTTCGGTCAGTCGATAGCCGTTACGCCGCTTCAGCTCATCTCTGCGGTCTGCTGCGCGGTAAACGGCGGCTTGCTTATGCAACCGTATTTGGTAAAGGAAATAAAGTCTAAAGATACGCTTGCCGCAAGGTTTACGCCTACGGTGCGCAACAGGGCAATTTCTGCGGAAGTGAGCGCGCAACTCGCTTTGATGTTGGAAGGGGTAGTATCCGGCGGCAGCGGCAAACACGCATATATTGAAGGCTATCGCGTAGGCGGTAAGACCGGTACGGCGCAGAAGTTTGAAAACGGCAAAATTGCGGAAGGCAAATACGTTTCGTCGTTCGTCGGGTTTTTTCCCGCAAACAAACCTAAATATGCGGCGATAGTAATAGTCGACGAGCCGGTAGGTCAGCATTACGGTTCTGCCGTTGCGGCGCCTTATGCAAAAATTATTTTTGAGCAGATTATAAATTATAAAAACATAAAACCGTATGTTTAATAAACTTGCGCGCAATCGAAACTCTATAATTTAAGTATGTAAATTTGCTTGTCAAATTTGCCGTCAAAAAACTTAAAAGGGTTGTCTTATAAATAACATAATTTGTCCCGATTTTTAATATATTAGTCCATACAGAAGTATGGACTTTTTTATAAGGCAGGGCACGAGATGCAAGTTAAAAAATTGATAGAAAGTTTGAAAATACGAGAAGTTGTAAATAATCTTCCAAAAGAAATTTCGCAAATTTATACCGTATCTTCTCAGGTAAAAGAAAACGGGATGTTCGTGTGCATAAATGGCTTTAAGGCAGACGGGCACGACTTTGCGGAGGAAGCGGTAAAAAACGGCGCAACCTGCATAGTTTGCCAAAAAAAGTTGGATTTGCCCGTTTGCCAAATAATAGTGGAAGATACGCACAAAGCAATTTCGCTTTTGGCGTCTGCATTTTACGGCAACCCTGCGCAAAAACTAAAAATAATTTGCGTTGTGGGCACAAACGGTAAAACGTCGACGGCTTTTATAATAGACGGCATTCTCAATTCGTCGGGAGGCAAAAGCGCGCTTATTTCAACAAACGGCATATATATCGACGGCAATTATATAAAAAACGATATGACAACTCCCGACCCGCTAGTGCTAAACGGTTTGTTTGCGCAAATGGTAGACGCAAACGTCGAGTTTTGCGTTATGGAAATGTCTGCCCACGCCATAGAGCAGCAAAAACTCTACGGCGCCGTTGCCGACCTTGCTGTATTTACAAATTTTTCGCAAGACCATTTGGATTACTTCGGCACTTTGGAAAATTACAGACAGGTCAAAAAAAGTTTTTTCAATAAGGACTGTGCAAAAGTTGCGGTGGTAAACGCCGACGATGAATTGGGCAAGGAAATTTTGAAAGAAGAAAATATACAGTGCGTATCTTACGGACTTGACAATCCTGCGGACGTCTTTGCCATTGACGTCAGTTGCGAGGGCGATTCTTCTTCCTATGTAATGAACATATACGATGAAATTGCCTTCATACGATACAAACTGAGCGGAAGGTTTAACGTCTACAACACGCTTGCGGCAGCAACCGTTTGCAGAGTTTTCGGCATAAATCTTAAAAGTATTGCAAAAGGCATTTCTCAACTTAAATGCATAGAAGGCAGAAACCAGTCTATATGCTTTCCTAAAGGATTTAAGGTGGTGGTGGATTTTGCGCACACGCCTGAAGGAATAGCAAATATACTTTCGTATCTCAGAGATTCTACCTTCGGCAAACTTATAGTTGTGTTCGGCTGCGGCGGCGACAGAGATAAAAGCAAGCGCAAGCCTATGGGCAAAGCGGTGTCCAAATATGCCGACTACGCATATCTCACGAGCGATAACCCGCGCAGCGAAGACCCGTTTGAAATTATGTTCGAAGCGGAAAAAGGTCTGTACATAAATCACGAACTCGTTTGCGACCGCAAAACCGCAATAACCAAAGCCGTAAATATGGCAAAGCAAGACGATGCCGTCGCGATACTCGGCAAGGGGCACGAAAAATATCAGGAGATAAACGGCGTAAAATACCCGTTCAGCGATATGGAAGTAGTGTTGGATTTGCTTTCGGCAAACAGTTTGAGATAGAAATTTTTGCAGGAGTTACAAATGGAAAAACTTTTGTTGTCGTTTTTAATAAGTTTTGCTTTGACGCTTGTGCTTATGGCAGTGGTGCTGCCGATGTTAAAAAAGCATAAGGCCAAACAGGAAATTTTGCAATACGTGGAGGAGCACAAAGCCAAAGCAGGCACGCCTACTATGGGCGGAGTTACCTTTTTGCTAGCGACTGCCATAACCTGTGTCATTATGCTCGGCGCGGACTCGACTCTTGCGTTCGTTGCGCTTGCAATTACCGTCGGTTACGGCATAGTCGGCTTTTTGGACGACTTTATAAAGATATTTTTCAAACGCAATCTCGGGTTGAGGGCATATCAAAAGATAATTTTGCAACTGGGCGTTGCGTTGACAATAGGTTTTTTTGCCTACAAAAGCAACTTGATAGGCGGAGAATTTGCAATACCTTTCACGGATAAAACCTTCAAAATGGGCTTTTGGACAGTGCCGTTTGTAGTATTTATATTTTTGGCAACCACAAACGGCGTAAATCTTACCGACGGGTTGGACGGGCTTGCTGGAAGCGTCGTGGCGGTGTTTACGGCGGTGTTTACCGTGTTTTTGTTTATGTCGTCGCTGCAGCTTAACGAAAGCGGTTTTGTAACTCTTTCGGACGAGTATTACAACCTTGCGTTGTTTGCGGCGATACTTACGGCAAGTTTGCTGGCTTATTTGCTGTTTAACGTCTTTCCCGCAAAGGTATTTATGGGCGACACGGGCTCTCTTGCGTTGGGAGGCGCCGTTGCAAGCATAGCGGTTTTGTCAAAAAACAGTTTGTTTATACCAATCGTAGGCATTATGTTTGTGGTTTCGGTCGTATCGGTAATTTTGCAGGTGGCGCGGTTTAAGCTGACTAAAAAACGGTTTTTTCTTATGGCGCCGTATCACCATCATCTGCAAATGAAAGGTATGAGCGAGCCGCGCATAGTTTGCTTGTATGCCACAGTTACGGTTGTGCTCGGCGTGCTTATGATTTGCGTAGGTTAAATAAAACATTAAGGAGAATAGTTATATGAAAAACGTATTGATTTGCGGTCTCGGCAAAAGCGGAGTATCTTCCGCAAAACTACTTTTACGGCAAGAAGACAGAGTGTTTTTGTTCGATAAGGGCGATTTCGACAAGGAGCAAGTAAAATCTCTTACCGACGACGGAGCGATTTTGCTTGACGATTTGACGGACGACCTTATAAACAAACTTAATTTGGTAGTATTGAGCCCTGGCATTTCCATATATGACGAGATAATAGAAAACCTCGCTAAAAAAACCAAAATTATCGGCGAGTTGGAACTGGGTTTTCAAAACTGCAAAGCAATGACGGTAGCGGTTACCGGAACAAACGGCAAAACCACGACATCTACTTTAATAGATTACATATTAAACAAAGGCGGCAAAAACAGTTATCTGTTGGGCAACGTCGGTACGGCGTTTACAAGTATTGCGGCAGATTTGACGGAAAACGACATCTGCGTGGTCGAGACGTCAAGCTTTCAGTTGGAAACCGTAGATACATACAAACCGCACATCGCCTGTCTGTTAAATCTCTCTCCGGACCATTTGGACAGACACGGCAGTTTCGCGTGTTATGCCGATACAAAGTTTAAGATTTTTCAAAATCAAACAAAACAGGACTTTGCGGTATTAAATGCCGACGACAAAACTATAATATCCGGTGCAAAAAAGATAAAGTCAAATATAACGTGGTTTTCTGCGCACAAAAAAACCAACGGTGCTTATTGCAAAGACGGCTGGCTGTGTTTTAAGGACGAAAAAATTGCGGAAGTGTCAAAAACGAGTTTGCTTGGCGAACATAATTTGCAAAATATGCTGTGCGCCGTTGCGGTGTGTAAAATTTTGGGCTTAAACAATGAAGACATAAGAGAGGGACTGTATACTTTTCAGCCGATTAAGCACAGATTGCAAAAAGTAGGCAGCATAGGCGAAGTAGACTTTATAAACGATTCCAAGGCTACAAACGTTGCCTCCGTGTTGCCTGCGCTCGGCATATTTGACAGCGTAAGTCTTATTTTGGGCGGCAGCGACAAAAACTGTGCTTTTGATGATTTATTCAAGGCTATGCCTAAAACCGTAAAATACTGCGTTTTTACCGGCGAGACGCAAAACAAACTTGCAGAAGCCGCGCGTAAATACAATTTTACAAAGTTTTTCTTTGCAAATGATTTTTCTTCCGCAGTAAGGATTGCATATCAAAGCATCCGCCCGAAGGGCACTGTGCTTTTGTCTCCTGCGTGCGCAAGTTTTGACGAGTTTGAAAACTTCGAGCAAAGAGGCGAGCAATTTGTTAAGGTGTACGATGGACTTAAAAACGAACAGGCAAAAGTCTGAAAAAGTCGGCGTAGATTGGCTGCTTTTGTCTGCCGTCGCGGCGCTTGTAATAATAGGGTTGGTATTTGTATACAGTGCAAGTATGTACAGCGCGCAAAAAGATTTCGGCAATAAATATTATTTTTTGACCAAGCAACTTGTCGGCGCGCTTGTCGGTGTAGTTGCTCTTGCGGCTATGATATTTATTCCTCTTGACAAAGCAAAAAAATTTGCCTTGCCTATGTATATAATTTCTTTGATATTGTTGGCGTTGGTGTTTGTACCGGGCATAGGCATAGAAAATTACGGCGCAAAACGGTGGATAGGTACAGGCGGTTTTTCCGTTCAGCCGTCGGAAATCGCAAAATTTGCGTTTGTGCTGCTGGCGGCAAAATATATGTCCGACAACTCCGATAAAATGAAAAAATTTCGCGGGCTGCTTACCGTTGCGTTAATGGGCGTGGCAATTTGCATATTGGTTATTTTAGAACCTAATATGTCTATAACTATGTGTGTGGCGTTGGTTATGCTTGCAATGCTTTTTATAGGCGGCGTAAAGATAAAACATCTTGCGCTTTGCATTTTGCCGCTTGTGGTTCTTGTTCCCGTGCTTATCGCCATAGAGCCGTACCGTCTTGCAAGACTTATGGCATATTTGGACCCGTGGGCTTCGCCTAAGGGAGAAGGTTATCAACTAATACAGTCCTTTTATGCGTTGGGCTCGGGCGGTTGGTTTGGTGTAGGGTTGTTTAACAGCCGCCAGAAATTCGACTTTTTACCCTTTGCGGAAAGCGACTTTATCTTTGCGGTTATAGGGGAAGAAATAGGCTTTATAGGCAGCGTGTTGGTTTTGGGTTTGTTTATATTGCTTATTTATTGCGGAATAAAAATCGCAAAAAAAGCGGTAAGCAGGTTCGAGTGCTATCTTGCCGCGGGTATAAGTTGCGTAATCGCCATACAAACGCTGTTGAATATCGCCGTCGTAACGGGCACCATACCGCCTACGGGTTTGCCTCTGCCGTTTATAAGCAGCGGAGGAAGTTCTCTCGTGGTGTTTATGGCAAGCGTAGGCATTTTGCTTAATATAGACAGAAACAGCAGAAAACAAAATCGGTTGGCTGTTTGAGTTGCTTTGTAAAAAATGCGAAATACGTCTGACTAAAAGCAATTTGCAAAAAGCATATTAACGCTGTTTAAGTCAACGGTTTTTGCATACTTGCTTTGCAAAATATCAACTTTATTTTGACGGAATATTGAAAATTTGTTATAGGTAATTGCGACTGTTCGTGTGGGCAAAACACCAAAAAATCGCTTGCGCCATATCATAAAGTACACACATTTTATGGGGAGAAAAGGTATGGACAAATTTCAAATTAACGGCGGAGTTGCCTTGGACGGAGAGATAGAAATTTACTCTGCAAAAAATTCCGTTTTGGCATTACTGGCTGCTTCGATACTTACCGATGAACAGGTCGTTATACATAGTTGCCCCAAAATAGGCGACGTTTACAGTATGATAAAAATTTTAGAGTCTTTGGGCTGTCGCATAATATGGCAAAACAACAGTGTAGTTATAGACTCTTCCAATGCAGACAAGTATGAAATTCCGCAAAGTTACGGCAAGGAAATCCGCTCGTCTATATTTATGTTGGGTTCCATTTTGGGACGCTTCCGCAAGGCTAAGGCGGTTTTTCCCGGCGGGTGCGATATAGGTTTAAGACCGATTGATTTGCACCTTAAAGGCTTGCGCGAACTTAATATAGAAGTTAAAGAACACGGCGCAAACATAATTTGCAGTGCTGAAAACGCACGCGGCAAAAAAATACATCTCGATTTTCCGTCGGTAGGAGCAACGGAAAACATTATGCTCGCAGGCGTGTTGATAAAGGGCAAAACGGTAATCTGCAATGCCGCAAAAGAGCCCGAAATCGTCTGTCTGCAAGATATGCTGTGCAAGATGGGCGCCAAAGTAAGCGGTGCAGGCACAGGTACTATCGAGATAGAAGGCGTAAAAAAACTTAAAGGTGTGGAGTTTACTCCTATATCCGACAGAATCGTTGCCGGCACTTATCTGATTGCAGCGGCAATGACTAAAGGCAAAGTTTACATAAAAAATTGCAGACCAAACGATTTGACTTCATTGATAAGCAAACTAAACGGCGTTGCCTGCGATATTTTATCAAATGACGACAGCATTTTGGTAAAGGGCTACGAAAGACCGCAAAGCGTATTGATGGTGGAGACTTCTCCTTATCCCGGGTTTCCGACGGATTTGCAGGCGCAGATTTTGGCGTTGCAAACAGTGTCGCAAGGCACAAGTATGATTGTGGAAAATATCTTCGAAACACGCTTTAAGCACGTAGGAGAACTTATAAAAATGGGCGCGGAAATAGTAGTAAAAGACAGATATGCCATTGTGCGCGGCGTACCTAAACTTTACGGCACTCAGGTATTTGCCCACGACCTCAGAGGCGGTGCGGCTTTGGTGCTTGCGGGACTTGCGGCGGAAGGAAGCACTACGGTTGAAAATGTCTATCACATAGACAGGGGCTACTGCCAAATGGAAGAAGACTTAAAATCGCTTGGCGCGTCTATAAAGAGAATTACTTGTTAAAATACGGATACACGCCGATGAAATATTTTCAAAAGTACGGTCATTAAAATTATCCGATGATTATATAAATTATTTGGGTAAAGGGTGAAAGTCGTTTGTTTGTAAATGCGGCATTTTCGGAAAAAACGTTTTGCGTTCTTTTACAGTTGTGATAAACTGTAACTGCTATGAAAAACAAAAAACTCATTGCGATATTCTGTATATTCGTTGCGGTGGTGTTGGTAGTCATACTTTCCAGCACGGTTTTTACTTTTCAAAATGCAGAACTGTATTTCATAAACGAAGACGGCAAGTATATAGAGCCTGACAAAACGCTTACCGATACCGTAAACGTCAAAGAAAGTCTTAACGGCTTTTACGGCGACAGTATGGTGTTTTTAAGCAAAGAGAAGGTTATTTCTCAATTTGAAAAATCAAACTTAAACGTCAAGATAGAGCGCGTGGAAAAGGTTTTTCCGAACAAGCTGCGTTTTTATGCCACAATAAGAGTGCCGCTTTATTACATCAACGTAGACGACGTTATTTACGTTTGCAGTTACGACGGATTTATTATGCAGCAAAATCCCAAAGACACCGTGTCGCTGGTGAAAGTAGACGGCACTTTCGGCTTGGAAAGCAAACCCGATTTGGGAGAATATATCGGCGCGAAATTTTTAGACAAAACAAAGTACGAAGTCATACAAAACTTTTTCATTTCCGTTTGGTTGCAGGAAGGTTTTGACTTTGCAGGCATTTACGATTTGATAAAGAGCGTCAAGTTTGAAGAAACGCGTCTGACTTGCCAAACGCAAAGGGGCGCCGTGTTTGTGATTTTAAGTCCCGAAGTCGATTTGTTTCAAAAATTTACTTCTATTTACGGTGCATATTCTACTTTGACCGACAAACAGGAGACAGGTACTTTTACCTCGAGTTTGCCGGATGAAAACGGCAATTATACGGTTGCGGTAAAATAAATAATTTTAAGTTTATAAAAAAAATTGCGTTAAAGGCGGACTTTATAGTCCGCCTTTATTGACTTTTGTTTTGCAAAAATATATAATACTTATGCTGTAAGATTCTGGGGAATTTTACTAAACTCGTCAACTAAGGAGAAATTATGCAAAAAGATGTTTCCGTTGCGGTTATCGACGTAGGTTCGGGCAAAATAAGCGGTTTTGTTGCAAGCCAACTCGAAGGCGACGATTTTAACGTGATTGCACAGTCGGAAGTAAAGTGCAGTGCATTTTACGGCGGCAAGATTATCGACGAAGGAGAAATTTCACAGGCAATTTCGTCGGTGATAACTCAACTGTCATCCCGTTCCGGTGAGCGTATTTCAAAAGTATACGTAGGGGTTGCCGGTGAGTTTACCGCCGTTGTTACCAAACAGTCGGAGTGCAGTTACACCTCGCCTAAAAAAATCACGAGCGAAAACGTAAGCGAAGTTTTTGACAGTGTAGACAGGTGCGGCGTGAGGGAAGGCTATTCGGCAATTTCGCGTTCTTCCATTTATTTCATCCTTGACGACGACAAAAAAGTTATAGACCCCGTCGGGGCGGTTGCGACAAAACTTTCGGCACTTATATCGTTCATCTTTATTGACGATGCATTCAAAACCGTCATTTCAAAAATTCTTACGGAAAACGGCATAAAAGAATTTGATTTCGTGTCGGAAAATCTTGCTCAGGCTCTGTATCTGATTTCGCCTAAAATAAGAGACGGTTACGCCGTGCTTGTAGATTGCGGCTTTGTAACAACCAACGTCAGCGTAGTTTTGGGCGACGGCATACTTTACAGCAAATCGTTTTCGGTAGGCGGCGGTCAAATGGCAGACGATTTGTCGCAGATTTTGGATATAGATTTCGACGAGGCGCAAGATGTTTTGTCGCAAGTGCATCTAAATTTGGAATTTGCCGACGACAGCGTATTTGTCGCAGGTCAAAAACAGGTGGAAGCGGCAAAGGCAAACGAAATCGTGAGGTGCCGTGTGGAAGACATAGCCGACAGTATTAAAGAATGTTTGAAGTTGTGTCCGCACATATTGCCGAACAATTTGCCGGTAGTAATTACAGGCGGTGCGTTTGCATATCTCAAAGGCGGCTATAACGCCCTGTCAAAATATCTTGAACGGCAGGTTCACCCTGCGCAGATAAATTCTCCGCAGTATGATAAACAGGAATATTCGTCTGCATACGGCTTGATAAGCATTGCTTTAAGTCAAAGCAGACCGGTCAAAAAGGGATTTTTCAAGAAATTCTTATCAAGTTTGGGAGGTTGAAATGGATTTCGAAAACATAAATACACAAGTAGCGCAAATTAAGGTAGTTGGCGTAGGCGGCGGCGGAAACAACGCCGTAAACAGAATGATTCTTGCAGGTATAAAAAGCGCAAACTTCCTTGCAATAAATACCGACAAACAGGCGCTGTATCTTTCTAAGGCGACGCAGCGTATGCAGATAGGTGAAAAACTTACAAAAGGTCTCGGTGCGGGCGCCGACCCGGAAATCGGCAGACAGGCAGCGGAAGAAAGCAGGGCTGCTATTACGGAAGCGTTAAAAGGCACCGACCTTGTGTTTATAACGGCAGGTATGGGCGGCGGCACGGGTACTGGAGCGGCACCGGTAATTGCGGCAATCGCAAAAGAACTCGGCGCGCTTACGGTTGCTGTCGTTACAAAGCCTTTTATGTTTGAAGGCACCAGAAGAATGGCAAATGCGGAACAAGGCATTGCAAACCTTCGCAAAAGCGTAGATACGCTTGTTGTTATACCAAACGACAAACTGACGCAAAACTTCAACAAAGATATAACTATGGTAGAAGCGTTCAGAAAAGCCGACGACGTTTTAAGACAGGGTATACAAGGCATTTCGGACTTAATCGTCTGCCCTGCGTTAATTAACCTCGATTTCGCAGACGTAAGAACAATAATGAAAAACACCGGTATGGCTCATATGGGTCTCGGCGTCGGTCGGGGGGAAAACCGTACAATCGACGCAATCAGACAAGCAGTTTACAGCCCGCTGTTGGAGACGACTATCGAAGGCGCAACGGGCGTTATAGTAAACATCAGCGGCGGCGTCGATTTGACTATGGGCGAAGTTCAGCACGCCGTAACGCTTATTCACGAAGTAGTTGACGATAAGGCAAACATTATTTTTGGTGCGGACATAAGAGAAGATTTGGAAGAAGAAGTTCAGGTTACTATAATTGCAACCGGTTTTGATAAGGGCAATTTCGAAACTTTTGTAGAAGACCAACGCAAAAAGAACGATATCAAGCCTAAGTCTTTGTACGGTGCGGAAAGTATGAGTTCCATATTGTTGCAAGACAAAAAGGACGAGCAGTCAAAAATTCAGCTGCAACAAAAACCTGCGTATGAAAACCGTCCGCAGCCTTACAACCCACAGCAACCTTATGCCGCACAACCGCAGGACGACCCGTTCAACCCAAGACTTCAACAAAAAGACGATAGCAACATTCCGCCTTTTTTGAGAAAATTAAGAAAATAAAATAACGACTTTCGGTAGATATAAATGGACAGAATTCAAATTAAACAAATTTACGACAATCAATCGACATATGCAGACAAGATAATTACGGTATGCGGATGGGCAAGAACCATAAGAGACTCTAAGGTTTTTGGTTTTATAGAGCTCAACGACGGCAGTTGCTTTAAGTGTTTGCAGGTTGTGTTCGAGCAAGACAAGGTAAGCAACTTTAACGAAATCGCAAAATTAAACGTAGGCAGTTCCGTAGCGGTAACGGGCAAACTCGTACTTACGCCGGAAAACAAACAACCGTTTGAAATCAAGGCGGAAAAAATCGAAATCGAAGGCAAATCAACACCTGATTATCCGTTGCAGAAAAAGAGACACAGCGTAGAGTTTTTGCGCGAAATCGCACATTTAAGACCGAGAACAAATCTGTTTAACGCGGTCATGAAAGTGCGCTCGGTAGCGGCGTATTCTATACACAAGTTTTTTCAGGACAGAAATTTTGTCTACGTGCATACGCCTATAATAACCGCCAGCGATTGTGAAGGCGCGGGGGAAATGTTTAAGGTAACTACGCTTGACTTAAACAAGCTGCCTAAAACAAAAGACGGCGCGATAGACTATTCGCAGGACTTTTTTGAAAAATCCGCAAACCTTACGGTGTCGGGTCAACTCAATGCTGAAACTTACGCAATGGCGTTCGGCAACGTTTACACGTTCGGACCGACGTTTAGGGCGGAAAAATCAAACACTACTAGACACGCTGCGGAGTTTTGGATGATAGAGCCGGAAATCGCTTTTGCCGATTTACAGGACAATATGCGCCTTGCGGAAGATATGGTAAAATATATCATAACTTACGTTACCGAGCATTGCGCGCAGGAAATAGAGTTTTTCAACCAGTTTGTAGACAAGGGCTTGACGGAAAGATTAAATAAACTTGTCAACAGCGAGTTCGGTCAAATCACTTATACCGAGGCGGTAAAAATTTTAGAGAAGAACAACGACAACTTCGAGTATAAAGTGTCTTGGGGCTGCGACTTGCAGACCGAGCACGAAAGATATCTTACGGAAAAAGTCTTTAACGGTCCTGTTTTCGTAACGGACTATCCAAAAGAAATAAAGGCCTTTTATATGCGTATGAACGACGACAACAAAACCGTTGCGGCAATGGATATGCTTGTGCCGGGCGTTGGCGAACTTATCGGCGGCAGCCAGAGAGAAGAGCGTCTTGACTTGTTGCTCAAACGTATGGAAGAACTCGGGCTTAAAGAAGAAGACTATTGGTGGTATCTCGATTTGCGCAAATACGGCGGCACAAAACACGCAGGCTACGGCTTGGGCTTTGAAAGAATGGTTATGTACCTGACCGGCGTAAACAACATAAGAGACGTATTGCCGTTCCCGAGAACGGTAAGCAACGCAGAGTTTTAAGTAACGAAAATTTTCAAAACTATTACTGAGATTATTTATAGTTAAAAAATACTTATTTCAAAATAAAAATGCAGACTTTTGTCTGCGTTTTTTTATTTTGTATGATACAATCTTTTTATGCACGAAGTTGAAGTAAAGGGCATTTTGTCATCGGAAAACGGAATGAACATTTACCGCGGCTGTACGCACGGCTGCATATATTGCGACTCCCGCAGTACCTGCTACGGTATGGAACACGCCTTCGAAGACGTCGAAGTAAAGAAAAATGCCGTTTCATTGCTTAAAGACGCTTTAACAAAAAAGCGCAAAAAATGTATGATAGGCACCGGCTCTATGTCAGACCCGTATATGCCGTTGGAAGAAAAAACTCAAAATATGCGTAAATGTCTTAAACTTATAGACAGATACGGCTTCGGCGCGACGCTTATCACCAAGTCGGATTTGATATTGCGCGATTTGGATTTGCTTGCAAGCATAAACAAAAAAACCAAATGCGTAGTGCAAATGACGCTTACAACTTACGACGAAAATTTATGCAGAATTTTAGAGCCTAACGTCGCAACCACCAAACAGCGGTTTGAAGTATTGCAGATTTTGCGCGACAACGGTATACCTACCGTTGTATGGTTTTCTCCGATTTTGCCGTTTATTAACGACAATGAAGAAAATATAAACGGCATTTTGGATTACTGCATAAAAGCCAAGGTAAAAGGCATCATTTGCTTTGGAATGGGGCTTACTTTGCGCGACGGCAACAGGCAATATTTTTACGCGCAGTTAGACAAATATTTTCCCGGGTTGAAAGACAGGTATATAAAAAC
>CAJUCX010000006.1:47878-83687 GCA_910585195.1 uncultured Christensenellaceae bacterium
AAACCTACGGCAATGCTTATCAACTTGCAAGCCCAAACAACGACAAACTTATGCAAATTTTTTACGACCGTTGCAAACGGCACGGCATAATGACGGACGCAGGGCAGATATTTTGCTATTTGCGTCAATTTGAAGAAAAGACGAAACAAATGAGTTTGTTTGATTAAATAACGCAAAACTGCAAAAACTTTAATTATGAAATCATCGCGTAAAAAAAAGTTAGACAAATTGATTAAAGAAATTGCAGAGGACTTTCAAAGTCAAACCGACCCGTCAGGCAGTTATACGGGCACGCCGACGGAAAACGGCGTAGTACCAGTGCAAGACGCCGACGATTTGTAACGTAACTTTTGCAACGCGGCAATTTTAATAAAACCGCAGGGCTAAGTTTTTTGTAATATTTGTTGTTGAGTAAACAACCTGCAAATGCAACGGTATGGTTCTTTTAAGTTTTATTGACAATAAGTGCCGCCTTTGGTATAATTTAGCAAAATAAAATATAGTTATCAAAGGGGGATTTATCCATGAGAAAACCACTTATTTCTTCAAAGGCACCGGCAGCAATCGGACCTTATTCACACGGCTTCAAGTTTGATTCGCTTGTATTTACCAGCGGACAACTCGGTCTCGACCCAAAAACCGGCAAATTTGCAGGCGCGTCTGTCGAAGAACAAACAAAGCAAGCGTTTGAAAATCTTATCGCTGTTTTGGAAGAAGGCGGCAGCAAGTTGGCAAACGTAATTAAAGTTACCGTATTCCTTAAAAATATGGACGACTTTGCGGCAGTAAACAAAATTTACGGTTCTTACTTCACTTCAAATTATCCTGCGCGTACTTGCATCGCTGTTGCAAAACTTCCTATGGATGCGCTTATCGAAATCGAAGCAATCGGTTACGCTGACTAATAAAGAAAAACAGATTGACAATTTTCATTTTTAATGTATAATAGTGTCAATACAAGCAGGAGGCTATTACCATGGTTTTTGAAAAAATAAAAAAATTATTGGCTGCGCAAATCAACGTGTCGGAAGATGAAATCAAAATGGAGTCTGACATCATCAACGATTTGGGTGCGGATTCGCTTGACGTCGTTGAAATGCTTATGACGGTTGAATCGGAGTTTAACGTTACTGTTCCCGACGAAGTAGCAATGGAAATGAAGACTATTAAAGACGTCGTAACTTTCATTGAAAAAAATCAGTAACAAACAAAAAAGAAAGAGTGTCAAAATGACACTCTTTTATTTTTTCTTTTTTTAATCTTTCAAGATAAATAGGGCGGTTATTTTTTCTTTTTATTTTCTATCACTTGTATGCTTATAACGTATTCCAAATTTACAAGTTGATTTCTTTCAGCGCAATTTACAAGTAAAGCGTTGCTTGTTACTTCTTCGAGAATACCTGTAAAAGGCGAATCGGTTACAGTGTGCACAATAACTTTTTTTCCTAAAAATCTTTTTGCAAGTTCTTCCATTTGTGAAATCTCCCTTTCAAATGCAGTTTTGTGGTGCTTTTTATTCAACAAAATATTCAATACTTTGCGCCTGATTCTATTTTGTCGCACAAACATAATAAAAACTATTGCCCAAAGAAAGAATAGGCTGCAAAACATATACCAATACATTTTAATCTCCGTAAATTTCTTCTAAATTTCGTTCCTTTACATAATTGGTATAACAGCCGAGATTTGCAGGTGCAACTGTCTTTGCATATTTTTGCAAAAATGCACCTACTTCTTTGTTTTGATGACCGACGTATTTTTTGCGAGTTGCAATTTCTTTGGCAGACAGTCTTACGGCAATGCTTTGTTTTTCAAAACTTATTTCTATCACATCTCCGTTTTGAATTACGTCAAGCAACCCCATATCGTCGGCGGTTTCTTTTGAAATATTGCCTACTACTATTCCTCGCGAAATGTTTGGTATTCTGCCGTCGGTAATTACCGCAACGTCTTTATCAAGGTCAAGACCCACCAACATAGAAATCGGCAAATATACGTGGCGCATACCCGGCCCGCTTTCGGGACCTTCGTTTCTTATCACTATCACGTCGCCTTTTTTGATAAGACGGGAAGAAACGGCGTCAAGGGCAGATTCTTCGCTTTCAAAAACTCTCGCCGTACCCTTAAAATAAGGCACTTCATTTGCAAAAGAGATTGCTCCGTTTTCGGCAAGGTTGCCGTAAAGGAATGTGAGAGGGTTAGGCTCGGTTTTGTTTACGTCGTCTATAACTATACTGTCGGGTATCAATTCGGTTTCTTCAATATGCGTGCGCATAGGGGTGCCGTCAAATATTTTATAAATTCCGTCGACGTTTCCGTGTTCAATAAGTTTTCTGATTACCGCATAAACGCCGCCGGCGCTGTGCAGATTTTCCATAAAACATTGTTTATTTGTAGAGATATCTACAATCTGCGGAACGTCCTTTTTAATTTCCGCTATCGTTTCGTACGAAAGGTCGTTTCCCGTTTCGTGCGCGATGGCAAGCAGGTTTACTATGCTTGTGGAAGAAGACCCCATTGCAAGGTCAACGCATACGGCGGTTTTTAACGCTTGTTCCGACGCGATAGAGCGCGGCGTCATAACGTTTTTTACCATCTTAGTAATGCTCAATCCCGTGTCGTATGCAAGTTGCGTAATTTCTTCCGTATATGAAGGTACGGTAGAGGTTTTAGGCAAAGCCAAGCCCAACGCTTCTGCAATTATCAAAGAACTGTTTGCCATATAACTGTCGCTGGCGTTGCCGTTGCCTTGAATAAGATTTTTTTGTATCTTTTCCAAATCGGACAGCGTCATACGTCCGCCTTTCAAAAGACCTGCGGATTCGTATGCAGAGTAAAAACCGACTTTCTTTCCGTTAATTTCCGCCGTTTTCATTATGCCGCCGCCGATAAACAAAGACGGCACGTTTGCGCGGAGGCTGCCCATAAGCATACCTGCAACTGAAAAGGTGTCGTTTGCGACAAATACAAAACCGTCAATGGCGTTGAGCGTGGCATACATTTCCACAATGTCGGCAATGCTGTCGCGCATAGGCAGTTCAAACTTGTTTGTTTCTTCACCCAAGGTTATGTCAGCGCCGAGACTTGGCAAATTAAAGGTAACGGCGTTAAAGTCGCAGGCAATTACGCCTTCTTTAACTTTTTCCGCAACCTTGACTAAGCCGGAGTTGGCAACCGACATTTCGTTGCAAGCGGTAACTATGGCAACCGTCTTTTTGTGCAGGTCGATGCCCAGTGCTTCCAGAGAAAGTTGTTCTGTAAACTGTTCAATAGACGTGGAATAATTTAGCATTAAAAATACTCCTTTCGTATCGGCCGACAAAATTTATTCTTAAAGCGTTTAAGAAAAAATTTTGTGAGCATAATTATACCTTTATATTGTAGGGCAATTAAAACCGAATGTCAATTACAATTTATGTATACTTTTTTTGTCGATTAGGCAAACTAATTAAAACAAAAGAGGTGCATATGAAAAAGAAAGTAACCATTTGCGGTATCGATACGGCAACTCTCCCTAAACTCTCTCATAAAGAAGCGGAAGAACTTATGTTGAAAGTAAAAGCAGGGGACAAGCACGCCCGTGGCAGGTATATATTATGTAATATGCGTCTGGTGCTGTCCGTCGTGCAGCGCTACGCAAGCAGAGTAAACAATATGGACGATATCTTTCAAGTCGGCTGCGTAGGGTTGGTAAAGGCGGTAGATAACTTTGACGTTTCTTACAATCTTAAATTTTCCACGTACGCCGTGCCTATGATTGTAGGAGAAATCAGGCGTTATTTAAGAGAAGGCAACAGCCTGCACGTCAGCCGAAGCATACGCGACCTTGCCTTTATGGCGTTGCAGGCAAGAGAAAAGCTGGAGCTCAACTCCGACCGCGAGGCAACGATAGACGAGATTGCCAAAGAACTCGGTCAGCCGTTGGAGAGCGTAAGAAACGCGCTCGATGCCATAAGCGAGCCGATTTCGCTTTTCGAGCCGGTATACACAGACGACAGCGACTCTATACTTGTTATGGACCAAATCGGCGACAAAAAAAACACCGACGAGCGTTGGCTTGAAAACGTTTCTTTGTGTCAGGCGTTGGAAAAGTTGGGCGACAGAGAAAAGCAAATATTGCGCAAGCGCTATTTCGAAGGCAAAACGCAAATGGAAATTTCCTCAGAAGTAGGGATATCGCAGGCTCAGGTTTCGCGTCTTGAAAAAAGCGCAATGGCGCAAATAAGAGAAATGATGTCATTTTGCGACACAATACCGCATATAAATTAAAACGCGGCAAATATCCGCATATTGCGTATGCATACCGCATAAATAAAAGCGGCGCGCTAAGTAATATATCAAACGGATACTACCGCGCAAAAGTATCATATTTGTCATTAAATAAAGGTGCGGTAAAAATGGATATAACTTTCGGCGAACTCAGATGTAAAGAAGTAATCAACACCGTAAACGGCAAGAGAATGGGTAAAATATCCGATATGGTTATATCTTGCCAGACTTGCAAAGTTACGGGGCTTGTGGTTCCAAACGACAGACGGTTTTTCAAAAACAGAGAAGACATTTTTATACCTTGGCGCAATATAGTCAAAATCGGCGACGATTGCATTTTGGTGAGGCTGTACGAAACTCATTCAGGCTGTCAGGCTTATTCCAATGACGGCGGCGGAGAATTTATTGCGGGCGAAGGCGAGTAAAACGGCGCGTTAATCAACGCGCCGTTTTGTTTTGCAAAAAATTATATCGTTAAATTGATGCGGTGCAAAATAGCATTATATAATACGGCAAAAACAGGTGATTTTTTTGCAAAAGTGTGTTATAGTTTTTCAGTAGACTAAGGAGATTACTTATGAACAACAACATCGTAGTTTTCGGGGCACAGTGGGGCGACGAAGGAAAAGGTCGTTTTGTCGATTATCTTGCTGCGCAAGCAGACGCAGTAGTCAGGTTTCAGGGCGGAAACAACGCAGGGCATACGGTTGCCGTCGACGGCAAGTATTTCAAACTGCGTTTGATACCAAGCGGAATTTTATATAAAAACGTACTTAACGTGCTTGCAAACGGCGTAGTATTCGACGTAAAGGGTTTTTTCGAAGAAGTTGACAATCTCAAAAAAGACGGCATTCCTTGCGAAAATCTCGTGGTATCCGACAGAGCACACGTCGTTTTGCCTTATCATTTCGAGCTTGACGGTTTGAGCGAGTCAAAGCGTTCGTCGGATGATAAAATTGGCACGACAAAAAAGGGCATAGGTCCTACCTATATGGATAAGTCTGAGCGCTCGGGCATTCGCGTTTGCGATTTCGTAAACGAAGAGGTTTTCCCTGCACTGTTAAAAAAGAATATAGACACCAAAAACGAACTGATTCAAAAAGTATACGGCGGACAGCCGTTCGATTACGACGCAATACTTAAAGAATATTCCGCTTTGGCAAAAAGACTTAAACCGTTTGTAAGAGATACGGTAACGCTTCTCAACGCTTACGTAAAAGACGGTAAAAAGTTGTTGTTCGAAGGTGCGCAAGGCGCGTTGCTCGATATAGATTTCGGTACGTATCCTTTTGTTACTTCTTCGCATCCGTCGTCGATAGGCGTGCCTATGGGCACCGGTCTTGCACCTAAAACAATCGACAGTGTGGTAGGCGTAGTCAAAGCATATACTTCTCGTGTCGGCGCAGGTCCTTTTGTTACGGAGTTGTTTGACGATGTAGGCGACTTTATAAGGGAAAAGGGCGGAGAATACGGCACTGTAACAGGCAGGCCTAGGCGCATAGGTTGGCTTGACCTCGTGGTTGTAAAACACTCTGCGCTTATTTCCGGTATGGAGCAAATTGCCTTGACGAGAATGGATACTTTGGCAGGTGTAAAAAAACTTAAAGTTTGCGTTGCCTACGAACTCGACGGCAAGACGATAGACCATTATCCTGCGGATTTAACCGTGCTTGAAAAGTGCAAACCAATTTATAAAGAGTTTGACGGTTGGGACGACGATATATCGAAGGTAAGAAATTATAAAGATTTGCCCGACGCCGCTAAAAAGTATATCGAAACGATAGAAGAAATTACCGGCGCAAAAGTGTCTATGATTGGCGTGGGACCGAACCGCGACGAAGCGATACTCGTGAGAAACCCTTACGAAGCATAATTTGATTTTTATAAAAAGACGGTAATCAACCGTCTTTTTTTTGTTAGACAATAAATAAAAAACAATATAAATTAAGTTTTTGAAAGCAAAAGAAATAAAACAAGAATAAAAAAGTAATGCCGAAAATTCGGCATTACTTTTTTTACATATGATTTTTTTTGAATACAAACCGTTTTGGTTTAATTTACGCCGAACAAAAGTTCTACATAACTAGGTATAGGGTAGTATTTTCTAGGTATAAGCGTTTCCATAGTGTCAACCGCTTGACGCAAACGGAACATTGCTTCGTTTACTTTGTCGCGGTAGACGGTGGCGCGCTTCAAGGTCATTCCGTAAGTTACCGCATAGGCTTCTTTCAATGCGACTTTAAGGTCTTCTACTTTTGCGTTAATGTCGGTAAGCACGTCGGAAAGTTTGTTGGCCTTTTCCATTTGCAAAGCATACAATTTGTCGAGGCCGAGTTCTTTTGCTTCTTTTGCGCCTTTCATAAGAAATTCCGCATATTCGAGTCCTGCCGGCAAAAACTGTTTTTCCGTCATATCAATCATAGTTTTTGCCTCTATATTTTTTGTTTTATTGTAAACCCTCAAAGTTATTTCATATCTGCTGTTAAGTTCCACAGGGGTAAACACTTCGTATTTGGTAAAGAGTTTTACGTTTTCTTCCTTTATAAGGCAAGGGGCAACGTCAACAGTATCCTTGAATTCCGGAAGTTTGCGTTTTTGCGCTTCTTTTCTCCATTCTTCCGAATAGCCGTCGCCGTTGAAGATAACGCGCTTATGCTCATTGTAAATTTCTTTAAGCACGCTGTTTATTCCGCTGTCGACGTTGTCTGCTTTTTCGAGTTTGCCGCAGATAAAGTCAAGGGACTCTGCAACTATGGTGTTAAGCATAATGTTGCAGCTTGCAACGGAAGTAGGGGCGCCAAGCATACGGAACTCAAACTTATCTCCAGTAAAGGCAAACGGACTTGTTCTGTTTCTGTCGGTAGAGTCCAGTTTAAGGCTAGGCAAAGTTTTTATGCCCATATCCAAAACAGCCTGATGCGTGCTTTTTTTGCTTACGCCGCTGCTAATTTGCTCGAAGGTGTTTGTAAGTTCATCGCCCAAAAATATGCTTATGATAGTAGGCGGCGCTTCGTGTCCGCCGAGACGGCAGTCGTTGCCTGCCGACGCTACGGAAAATCTCAATAAATCGGAGTGCAGGTCTACTGCTCTTATCACCGCCGCGCAAAAGAGCAAAAATCTTTTGTTATTTGAGGTGTCTTTGGACGGCTTAAATAAATTTTCGCCGTAGTCTGTTGATAAACTCCAGTTATTGTGTTTGCCGCTGCCGTTTACGCCTTCAAAAGGTTTTTCGTTAAGCATACATCTCATGCCGTGCTTTTTTGCAACCTTTTTCATAACTTCCATCGTCAAATGGTTTCTGTCGCAGGCAACGCTTGCAACTTCGTAAATAGGGGCGAGTTCGTGCTGAGCAGGCGCAACTTCGTTGTGTTTGGTTTTGCTTGTAATGCCCAGTTTCCACAACTCTACGTCAAGGTCTGCCATAAAGCGTCCTACTCTTTCGTCAAGGTCGCCGTAATAGTGGTCGTCAAGTTCCTGCCCCTTAGGCGGCATTGCGCCGAACAGCGTTTTGCCCGCAAATTTAAGGTCGAGTCTTTGGCTGTGATATTTTTCGTCAACCAAAAAATATTCCTGCTCTGCGCCGATGGAAGGCGTTACGCGTTTTACTTTTTCGTCGCCCAATAATTTCAAAAGGCGTACGCTTTGTTTGGAAATGCATTCCATAGAGCGAAGAAGCGGCGCTTTTTTGTCAAGCGCCTCTCCGTTGTAAGAGGTGTAGACCGTAGGTATGCACAAGGTTCCGTCTTTGACAAAAGCGGGGCTGGTGCAGTCCCACGCAGTGTAGCCGCGCGCTTCAAACGTTGCGCGCAAACCGCCGCTCGGGAAACTCGACGCGTCGGCTTCGCCTTTAATTAGGTTTTTGCCTGAGAACTCCATTATTACTTCGTCCGGACTAATCAAAGTCAAAAATGCGTCGTGCTTTTCCGCAGGTGAGCCCGTCATAGGTATAAACCAGTGGCAATAGTGCGTCGCTCCGAGTTCTATGGCCCAGTCTTTCATTGCGCTTGCCACAACTTCCGCAATTGCGCTGTCAAGTTCTGTGCCGTCTTTTATCGTCTGCTTTAACGATACGTAAACGTTTTTAGGTAATTTGGAACGCATTACGCTGTCATTAAAAACGTTACTTCCGAATATTGTCGATAAATTGTACGAACAGTCCATAAACACCTCCTAAACTGTTATCAAAAATACATATTTAGTTTATCAAAATTAAGAAATATTTGCAACAATACAAAAGACAAAAAATCATATATTTATAGATATCGCAATACATTTTATTGTATGGACAAGTGCAAAAAATTAAGTTTGACAAACGCAGACTGCAACGGAATTTACCGCATAAAGCAGTTTCAGGCGCAGGACGTTGCAGACAGAAGGTTGATAGACTTGGGTTTTGTAGAAGGCACCGAGATAGAAGTGCTTGGCAAAGCCGTTATGAAAACGACTCTTGCCGTAAAGATAAGAAACTCGACTATATGCATAAGACGGGCGCAAGCCGACAGAATTTTTATCGAGAGGGTGTGATTTTTTATGGCTAATGCTGTTTTGGTCGGCAATTCAAACGTAGGCAAAACTACGCTGTTCAACTCTTTGACGGGACAAGATGAACATACGGGCAACTGGGCGGGGGTTACCGTAGGCGTAAAAAGCGCAGACGTTGCCGAAGGCTATACCGTTACCGATTTGCCGGGGATATATTCTTTCAACTGTTTTTCTATGGAAGAAGAGATTGCCAAAGACTATCTCGCAAAGCATAAAGGCGACAAGGTGTTTAATATTGCAGAGTGTAAAAATATTTCAAGAAATTTATTTTTGACTTTGCAAATGGTTGAAATGGGCATTACTCCGATATTGCTTATAAATATGACCGACGCCGTATATAAAAACGGCGGGAAATTTAATTGCGGCAAACTTGCGGAACAGTTGGGCTTGCAAGTGTATGAAATAGACGCAAGAAACGGCACACAGTGCAAAAAACTAATTTCAAAGTGTTTGGGTAAAACTTTAAGCAAACCCAAACAGTTGCCGTATCTGTCCAAACTTCCGCTGTATGACATTGCGCGAATTGCAGGCATAGCAAAAAACGATATACCTGCCCTTATAAACTTGTTTTGCAAAGACGGCGACACGATAAAAAAGTTAAATTTGCCTGAGACGGTTGTTTCCGATTTAGAACGGCTTTTGTCCGACTACGGCGATACGGCGCAATATATGGCGAAACTGCGGTACGATTACATCGACGGGTTTATAAACGAAGTATTGGTATATAAAGACAGCGTAAACAAAAAACAAAAACTGTTTTTTAACAAATATTTTTCTCTTGCGATTTTTGCATTATTGCTAGGCGGCGTGTTTTGGCTGGTATTTGCTCAAAACGGTTTAGGCGGATTTTTGGTAAGCAAAATTGACGGAGCGCTGTCTTTGTTAAAAGATACCTTGTCGCCTGCGCTGACCGACGGCGGAGTGCCGTTGTGGCTTGTGTCCTTTGTTATAGACGTAATAGTGGAAGGCATCGGCGTAGTCGCAAAATTTTTGCCGCAGGTTCTGCTGTTGTTTTTCTTCTTAAATATGTTGGAAGACACGGGATACATTTCGCGCGTGGCGTTTATGTTTGACGGTTTGCTAAGCAAAGTAGGGTTAAACGGCAAAAGTATCTTTACCTTGCTGTTGAGTTTAGGCTGCAACACAACTGCGGTTGCAACTTCCAACAATTTAGGAAATAAAGAAATTCAAAAAAGAACGCTGCTGCTTTCACCGTTTTTTCCTTGCAGTGCGAAGATGCCAGTATACCTTACTATACTTATGCTTGCGGCTCCGCTGCTTAAAGGTTTTGAAATCTTCGTGCTTATTGCTTTATATGCGGCGTGCATTTTGACTGCGGCATCTCTTGCCGGTGTGTTGCAGCTTTTCGGCAAGACAGAAGTAAAAAACGACTTCGTGCTTGAAATTTCCGAAATGCGCTTGCCGTCCTTAAAAAGAGTTGCGTCGTCCGTTTGGAAAAATGCAAAAACGTTTGTGGCAAGACTTGTGGGCATTTTGTTTTTGTGCGTTGCGTTGACGTGGGTACTTAAAAGTTTCGGCGTCGGGTTTGAGTTTTTGCCGCAGGACAGAATAGAAGAATCTATACTTGCGCAAATAGGCAAGGGACTTGCATTTTTGTTTAAGCCGATAGGCATTTTCGATTGGCGCATATGCGTTGCGTTGATTTTGGGTATAACGGCAAAAGAAGTAGTAGCAGGTACGCTTATATTGTTGTTCGGTTCTTCCTTTGCGGGGGCGTTCGATTGGCAGACGGTAGTGGTAATTATGCTGTTTGTCGCGCTTTACGTGCCTTGCATAGCAACGGTTGCAATGATAAAAAAAGAATGCGGCACAAAGACGGCATTGCTATCCGTCGGCATAAATCTTACGACGGCATATTCCGTATGTTTCGTGTTTTACAGTTTTACTCTTGCCTTTGAAAAGTCGGTTGCGTTGGGCTGTACTTTAATAGGCGTAATTTTATTTATTGCCTTTACCATTGCTTTTGTGCTAAAATATTTTGGCAGATGCAAAAACTGTAAAGGATGCGCAAGTGGAAAAATTAAGTTGCACGACTGACAATACTTTGCTGTCGGAATTTATCTCGGACAATATGTCGCTGGGCTTTTACAGAATAAAAAAACTTATTTCAGGCGGGCAGGTAAAAGTCAACGGCGTACGCACGAGAGCAGACGCCCGTCTTGAAAAAGGGGACGAAGTAGTCGTTTATGCCGACAGCGTGAAATTGAAAATAAATGTCGTTTATCGGGACGACAACGTTTTGTTTGTTGAAAAACCGTCGGGTATGGAAGTACTCGGCGAAAAGTCGTTGGAAAGTCTGGTAAATAAATTTTTTGGCGCCTCCTATATTAAAGCGGTAAACCGCCTCGACAGAAACACAACCGGCATAGTGTGTTTTGCAAAAAACCAAAAGAGTTTGGAGCAACTTCTAAACTGCTTTAAGCAAAGGCAGGTAGACAAGTTTTACGAAGCGTTGGTGTACGGCGTTCCGAAACAAAAACAAGCGGATTTGAAAGCCTTTTTGTTTAAGGACGCAAAGCAAAGCAGAGTTTATGTTTCCGATGTAAAAAAGACGGGTTACCTGCCGATAGAAACCATATATAAAGTTAAGGAAGAGTACGGCAATTACAGCCGATTGCAGATAAAACTTGTTACCGGCAGAACTCACCAAATCAGGGCGCATATGGCATATATCGGTCATCCGATACTTGGCGACGGTAAATATTCTTCAAACAAGATAAACGGACTGTTTCCTTTTAAGTCGCAGGCTTTGTGTGCGGTGGAGTATAAATTCAAACTGCCTGCCGAGAGTTTTTTGAGTTACTTAAACAATATAGAAATAAAAACAAAAGCGCCTTTCTGACAAAACGGTAAACTAGCGTCGTGAAAACGGCGCTTTTTAGTTGCGCGAAAATTGATTTTGAATTATAATACATAAAGTATAAAGGGAAACTATGGTAAAGCATATTGTTTTGTATTTTTTGAAAGACAAAAGCGAAGAATCTAAAAATGCGTTAAAGGCAAAGTTTATGTCTATGCAAGGCAAAATAGATTGCTTAAAGTCAATCGAAGTCGGCATAGATTTTATGCACAGCGACAGAAGCGCAGACGTTTCGTTGGAATGCACTTTCAACACAAAAGAAGATTTGGCAACTTATGCAGAGCATCCGGTGCACGTTCCCGTTAAGGAATATGTAAAATCCGTTGTGGAAAAATCCGTTTCCTGCGATTACGAAATAAAGGGGTAAACAATGAAGAAGTTTTTAGTGGCGTTGATGGCGACGGTAATGCTGTTTAGTTTTACGGCGTGCTCTTCAAACTATTTAGAGGTTCCGGAAGATAAAAATCCTGTCGTTACTTTTAATTTACAATATGACCTTGACGACGGAGCGGGCGTGCGCGTTGTAGAATTGAACTACGTTTTATATTACAACAAAGCGCCTAGCACGGTTGCCAATTTTGTAAATCTCGTTAACGAAAAATATTACGACAACAAAATTATACACTATCTCAATACGCAAGACGGCACAGACAGCCTTTCTTACGTTTCGGCAGGTCAATATTATTACGACGAAGACGACGGAATAATAAACGACAAAAAAAATTACAGCATAAAGGGCGAGTTTACGGCAAATCAATGGGTTGACGAAGAAGGCGAACCTATAAACGATTTGACTCACGTGTTCGGCGCGTTGGCGATGGACAGACTGTCTGGCAGCGGCGCGGTATTTGACAGCGCGTCTACGGCATTCTACTTTGTGCTTAACGAAAACGTCGAGCGCGACAGAAATTATTGCGTATTCGGTATGGTGCAAAGTTCTTCATACAAATTGGGGGACAGTCAGTTTGCAGCGGTAGACGGACTTCACGAGCAATTTGTAAGAGATTTGTCTAATATGAGTACAGAAACAAAGAGCACAAAAGACGGCAAAACAACGCTTACAAGTTTGCCTAAAAACAGAATCGTGTTGACGTCTGTTACGGTAAATACTTTTGGCATAGATTATTCAAATGCAAAAATCGTAAAAGCATAAACTAAGATAAAATCCGCCGAAAGGCGGATTTTTTATTTTCGGTTGAAATAAATTATTAAAACATAAAATTTAGACAAATCAAAAATTTTACAAAATTTGAAATTCTTTTTTGCAGAAAACATTTTGTTTTTTGAAAGCGTTCGAGTATTCAAAAGCGTCTGTATGTTTTTATAATAAAAAAAATCGATAAGTAATTTAAGTCAAAGTATTTCTGCACTTGACAATTTTGTCCGTGTGGTCAATAATGAAAATATATGCTTAAAATTTTATTTGTGGAGCCTGATTCGGTCGGAAGCGAAATAGGGTTGGAAGCGGGCGACGCGATAACACACTTTAACGGAGAAGAAGTTGCCGACGTGCTCGATTACGAGTATTACGAAGGGCAGGAAGATTTTACTATTACAGTACTTGCCAAAACCGGAGAATCCGTTGTTGCGGAAATTTCCAAAGATGCGGACGAAACTTTGGGGCTTACCTTCGAAGATAAATGTTACTTAACGGCAAGGGCTTGCAGAAACAAATGTATTTTTTGTTTTGTAGACCAACTGCCAAAAGGTATGCGCAAGACGCTTTACTTCAAAGACGACGACTGGCGGCTGTCTTTCGTTTCCGGCAATTACGTAACCTTTACTAATCTTACGGAAAATGAAATCAAGCGAATATGCGGCAAAAAGTTTTCGCCGCTTTACGTTTCCGTACACGCGACTGACGACAATGTAAGGCGCAATATGCTGCAAAACAAAACGGCGGCGGATATTCTGCCGCTTATGAAGAGATTTGCCGACAGCGGCGTCGTTATGCACACTCAGATAGTGTTGTGTCCGGACGTCAACGACGGTCGGGTTTTGCAAAAAAGTTTGCAGGATTTGTTTGAGTTATATCCGCAAGTTCAATCCGTTGCGATAGTGCCGGTGGGACTTACTAAACACAGACAAGGTCTTTTTGAGGTAAAACCGGTAGATAAAGCAAAGGCAAACGAAATAATATCGCAAGTAGAAGATTTTGCTTTGAAATGCAAACAAAAAACAGGCTCTAATTTTGCCTTTTGCTCCGACGAGTTTTACGTCGTTGCACAAAAAGAAATTCCGCCGTATGAATATTATGAAGATTTTGCACAGATAGAAAACGGCGTCGGGTTGCTTGCAAAATTCAAACGCGAGTTTGAAGAAGGTACAGAAACTTTTACCAAAGCCAAAAAAGAGTCTTTTACCATTGCAACGGGAGATTCGTCTTACGATTTTATCTGCGGTTTGGTACGGCAGCTTAAAATTAAATTCGGCGTAAATTGTGAAGTAATAAAGGTAGTAAACAAATTTTTCGGCGACAGCGTAACCGTCAGCGGGTTACTTACGGCGCAGGATATTTTAGATGCGCTTGGCAAAAATAAAGTAAACGATACTTTGTTGTTGCCGAGGTCGTTGTTGAGAGAGATAGAGGACGTTTTTCTCGACGGTATGACGCTTGCGGAGTTTAAGAGTAAAGTAGGCAAAAAGGTGGAAGTCGTAGAAAACGACGGCTTCGATTTTTGCGCTCATATGTTGAAAGGAGAGTTTTAATGGCAAGACCGCTTGTCGCAGTAGTAGGAAAACCAAACGTAGGCAAATCTACGTTTTTCAATAAAGTTTCCGGCGACAGAAAATCAATAGTTTTAGATACGCCGGGTGTAACTCGGGACAGAATATATGCCGACGTAGAGTGGTGCGGTTATAAATTTACGCTTGTAGACACAGGCGGCATTACGCTTGGCGAAAACGACGCGATAACCGTACACATACGCAAACAGGCGGAAATTGCAATGGAAATAAGCGACGTAATTTTGTTTTTCGTAGACGGCAAAAACGGTCTTACGGCGGAAGACTACGACGTTGTGGATTTGCTGCGCCGCACTAAAAAGAACGTGCTGCTGGTAGTAAATAAAATAGACAACTTTCCTGCGGAAGATTTGTCGGATTTTTACTCTTTGGGTATAGGCGAGCCTATGCCTATTTCCAGCGAGCATATGAAGGGCGTAGGCGATTTGCTTGACGAAGTGGTAAAACACTTTGACGAAAGCGCGACGGAAGACGACGAAGATGACGTAATAAAAATTGCAGTGGTAGGCAAACCGAATGCAGGCAAATCATCTTTGGTAAATAAATTGCTTGGGTTCGAGCGCAGCATAGTTTCCGACGTGGCGGGCACTACGCGCGACGCGATAGACACGCCGTTTGAAGTGGACGGGCAAAAGTACGTCATTATAGACACGGCAGGCATACGCAGAAAGCGCAGTGTAGACGATTCGGTAGAGTATTACAGCGTTATTCGTGCGTTGGCGTCCATAAGAAAGGCAGACGTTTGTTTGATAGTATTTGACGCAAACGAAAATATTTCCGAGCAAGACGTCAAAATTTCGGGTTACGTTCACGAGCAGGGCAAGCCGTCTATTGTAGTTATAAACAAGTGGGATTTGATAGAAAAGGATACTTTTACGGTAGAAAAATACAATAAAAAATTAAAGTGCGATTTGGCGTTTATGGACTATTTCAAATCTCTTACGGTTTCGGCAAAAACAGGTCTGCGCATAAATAAACTGTTAGAGATGGTAAATTACGTTTATCAAAAATCAGTTATGCGCATAACCACCGGCGTGCTGAACGACGTTTTGACAGATGCGACTCTTACGGTGGAGCCTCCTGCAAAAAAAGGCAGACGGCTTAAAATTCTTTATGCTACGCAGCCGGCAATTCAGCCGCCGACTTTCGTTATTTTTGTAAATGACGCCGACCTTATGCATTTTTCTTATAAGAGATATTTGGAAAACAGTCTGCGTAAAGCATTCGGTTTCGACGGCACGCCGATTAAAGTTATTATACGCAGCAAAGGTGAAAAGGACGAAAAATGATTATATTGGATTATTGGTGGCAGTTGCTCGTCGGCGGGCTTGTCGTTTATTTTTTGTGTAATATAAATTACGCCGTGTTGATTTCCAAAGGCTTCAAAAAGCAAGACATAAGAGAGTGCGGCAGTGGAAATCCCGGCACGACTAATATGCTGCGTTCTTTCGGTTTTAAGTACGGAGTGCTTACCTTCTTTTTGGACGCGTTAAAGGGCTTAATTTCGGCGCTTGCGGGTTTGCTTATATTTCAGGCAATCGGTGCGGAGGAACTTGTCTGCAAGTTTGCAGGCTATTTTTGGGGTATGTGCGCAATTTTGGGGCACGTTTACCCGTTATTTCTCAAATTTAAGGGCGGTAAGGGGTTTGCTACCACAATAGGTGCGTTTTTGGTTGTAAACTTTATGTGGACGGCAATCTTTATAGTCGTAGGTTTAATCTTGCTTTTTATCTGGGACTATATGAGCGTATTTGCCTTGTTTTTTGCAACTGCTTTGTTGGTGCAAAATATAATTACTCTTGCAACGACCGACGCGATTACGCAAGCGGGCGCTTTGGTGTTTTTCGTCGTTGTGCTTGTTATAAATTGGTTTACCGTCATATTTGCACACAGAGGAAATATCAAGCGGCTGTTTAAGGGGTGCGAAAACAAGACAGGCATAAGAAAGATATTCAAGAAAAAAGAAAAATAATTCAGACGGCATAGGCCGTCTTTTTTATTGTTCTAACACGTTTTTCTTCGGCATATATTTTAGCAATTGAATGTGGGTAGGGAGGAGAACGGTTGTGAACAATTTTGATATATACGGCGACATTGCAAAAAGAACAAACGGCGATATTTACGTCGGTGTCGTCGGCCCCGTAAGAACTGGCAAGTCAACCTTTGTAACTAAATTTATGGAGTCGCTTGTATTGCCTAATATTAAAAATCCAAACGAAAAATCGAGGGCAGTGGACGAACTTCCGCAATCTGCGGACGGCAAAACCATTATGACTACTCAGCCTAAGTTTGTGCCTAACGAAGCGGTAAACGTAAAATTAAACGAAAATACTGACATAAACGTAAGACTTATAGACTGTGTCGGCTATTTGGTAGACGGCGCAATCGGCTCTACGGAAGACAACAAAGAAAGGTTGGTAAAAACTCCGTGGTCGTCTGCTGAAATGCCTTTTGAAGAAGCGGCGGAACTCGGTACGCGCAAAGTCGTTACGGAGCATTCTACAATTGCAGTCGTAGTTACAAATGACGGCAGCATTACGGATTTGCCTAGAAGCGCATATATTCCTGCCGAAGAAAGAGTTGTAAAAGAACTTAAAGAACTTGGCAAACCCTTCGTAGTTGTGTTAAACACCAAAAATCCTGCCGCTGCGGAAACGGCAAAGCTTCGCGACGCTTTAAGTGAAAAATACGACGTTACCGTTTTGTCTGTCGACGTAAAAAGTATGGACTCGGACACTGTCGGCAACGTAATGGAAGCCGTATTGTCGGAGTTTCCGCTGACAAGCGTACAGGTAAATATTCCTAAGTGGATGCAAACGCTTGACGCTTCAAACAGCGTAATTCAGGAAATTATTTCGGAAGTTTCCGCAAAAGCAGTCGATGTCAATAAAATGAAAGACTGCGACAGGTTGGCTAGTATGCTTGCGGATTCCTTAAATATGCAGCCGTGTTCCGCAATTATAAAGAGAATGGGGCAAGGCGTGGTAGAGTGCGAGTTGGAAGCCAAACCGGAACTTTTCTTCAAAATGCTTTCAGAAGAAGCAGGGTCGGATATCGGCGACGAATATACCCTTATGCATTTCGTTAAACAACTTTCGCACGCTAAGACAGAGTTTGACAAAATCAAGCAGGCGCTCGATTCTGCGGAAGAATCGGGATACGGCATCGTTATGCCAAACGAAACCGATATGGTTTTCGAAACTCCGGAATTGTTAAAACAAGGTTCGCAATACGGTGTAAAACTCAAAGCCAGCGCGCCTACGCTTCACATTATGAAAGTAAACGTAGAAACGGTAGTTGCGCCTATTGTAGGCACTCAACAGCAAAGCGAATATATGTTAAGTTCTTTCGAAGCCGATCCTAAGGCAATTTGGAGTACCAATATGTTCGGCAAAAGTATGTCGGAACTTGTTAAAGAAGGCTTGTGCAACAAAGTTTCCGCTATGCCTGTCGAGGTTCAAAATAAACTGCGCAAGACTGTCGGCAGGGTTGTTAACGAAAATAAAGGCGGATTGCTTTGCATCTTGCTGTAATATAAAACTATGCGTAACTTTACGCAACGACATTTTTAACTCTCCATACATAAAATACCGCTTGAATAAAAGCGGTATTTTTGTTATTATAAACAAAAGGAGTAAATATGGACGTAGTTGTTGCGACCAATAATAAAGGCAAATTAAAAGAGTTTAGGGCGTTGTTGGGCGATTATTTCACAAATATATATTCTCTTGCTGATTTAGGGCTTAACTGCGACGTTGAAGAAACTGGCAGCACGTTTGAAGAAAACGCGCTGCTAAAAGCGCAGTATGTCAAGTCGCAGACGGATTTTGCAGTTTTAGCGGACGACAGCGGCTTGCAGGTAAATGCATTAGGCGGAGCGCCCGGCGTGTTTTCTGCAAGATATGCCGGCAAAAACGCTACCGACGAAAGCAACAGAAAAAAACTGTTTGCTCAGTTAGATAAAAAGACCGACAGGTCTGCGCAATTTGTGTGCGTGCTTGCGCTCATACTTCCCGACGGCAAACTCATTTACGCAAAGGGCGAAACAAAGGGGGAAATAACCTTGAAAGAAGAAGGAACAAACGGTTTCGGTTATGACGTTATGTTTCATTCTTCCGAGTTGCAAAAAGGTTTCGGTATCGCTACGGAAAAAGAAAAAAACTCAGTAAGCCATCGGTCTAAGGCGGTAAAAAATCTTATTGAAAACTTAACAAAGTATTTATGAAAAATTATAATGCATATAACATCCGCTAAAAAGTGAAAGCTGCACAAAAAATTTTTAGATTAAAAATAAAATTTGAAAATAAACGAATAAACGCAGAGTTTTCTTGGAAAAATAAACGATAAGATTTAACGTTCAATGGTAAATATTTTTACAACGGTATAATTTTTTGACAAAATTTTGCAGACGGACTGCGATTTTTGTTGACATACTTTTTGCATTGTGATAGTATTTATGAGCATCGCAAGTGCGGGTGTAGTTCAATGGTAGAATTCCAGCCTTCCAAGCTGGCCGCGTGGGTCCGATTCCCATCACCCGCTCCAAAATTGGCCTACACATTTAGGCACGATGATAATATCTGTGTGCCTGTAGCTCAGCAGGATAGAGCAACGGCCTTCTAAGCCGTGGGTCAGGGGTTCGAATCCCTTCAGGCACGCCAATGCTATGGTGGGTATAGCTCAGTTGGTTAGAGTGCCAGATTGTGACTCTGGAGGTCGTGGGTTCAACTCCCACTACTCACCCCATTAAAACACCTCATAGGGGTGTCGCCAAGCGGTAAGGCACCAGACTTTGACTCTGGCATTTCGTAGGTTCAAATCCTGCCACCCCTGCCAAAATAAAATATATGACCCATTAGCTCAGTTGGCAGAGCACTTGACTTTTAATCAAGGTGTCCCGCGTTCGAGTCGCGGATGGGTCACCAATGGACGCTTTAATAAGCGTCCGTTAATTTAAGCACCATTAGCTCAGTTGGTAGAGCAATTGACTCTTAATCAATGGGTCCAGGGTTCGAGTCCCTGATGGTGTACCAAAAGGGACATTTTTGTGGTTCGTGCATTAAAAATTCCCAAATTTAAGGGCGCAAATGGCACTTTGCGTCCTTTTTTCTATATTTCAGGAACTTTTTAACGTTCTCTTGTTTCCAAATTTTAAGATAAATTTCAAATAAGTGTACTAATTTCTAGCATTTTGAAAGAAAATGCATCATTTATTACATACTCAAACTTATTTGGCCAAAAAATAAGTAGGTTAAAAATGTGTTTACTTAACACCGAAGCGTCGTTATATGACGATGGCGTGCCGATTACGCTCAGCACGATTATTGCAGACAACGTAACGTATACCTTACAAAACACTTCTAAAAATGCTATTGAAATAAAAATAACGCGCCCTGCAAATATAGATGCGAGCGCGGTAAAATCAATAGTTTTATATGAAGAAGACGGTGCGTCTAAGTATGCGTATATCGCTAAAAACGTAAACAAAGTTGCAGATGCCAACAAGTTTAATAGTTGGTGGATTTATCCGATATTTACTCTGTAAATCCTGCAGCTTCGGCTTTTTGTAGATAATCGGAAATATCTATATAGCCTGTATCTGATGAAAGCGAATTAGGCAAGTATTCAGATAGAGAATATTTCTTAACATATTCTGAACACTTTGTGTTGTAATTTAAAATAGCGTTTTTAACAGAGCGGTTAATACTTTTTGACGCAAGATAAGTGTATAAGCTATTTGCCTCTTTTTTAGATGAAACTGTAATAGCAGAAACACTGCCTGTAATCGCTGAATTTATGTATGGCGCAACTATTGCATCGTCTTGCCACATGTCAATATGGTCATAATATAGCGATGCTACAATATAAATCGGTTCACCTATATGCTGACTGGACACTTCTGCAATAATATCTGCGCCAATTTCGTTATATATAATGTTTACAGCATAAGTGTCGTTATCGGTATTATGGCTTATGGTTACTTGTTTAATATGCTCATCAGTTAAGAATATCTGTCCGTCCATTAACTTAAATTTGATGGGGATATCGGGCTGTGATTCGACAAAAGCATTGCCGTGCGCTTCTGCTGCTATATCAAGATATTCCATATAAGTAGTGTAAACAGCATCATACTCACGCAACAACCCGACAAGTTCCTTCTCTTTTTCATAACGTTCAGGGTCGCTGCAACCTGCAAAGGAAAAAATAAAAACGGCACATAACAAAACGCATAAAGTGCAATATAACCGTTTGCAAATCTATTTTTCATAAGCCACCTCCAAAGGGTGGTTTAATTATAAAGATTTAACAAAGAAAAGTCAATAAGGAGGTATTTTGATGAAAGAAATTCAGCAACTACGCCGTATTGCCGTAAAACTTGGCATAAGCGGCACGGCGATACCCATTGCGGACGCGGCTTTATAGAGGCGGCTACGGCTTCGTAGTTCTCCAGTGCTACGTTCCGGTAACACAAAACCGTTCGCCGGATACGCACCCGCTTTGCACGGTATTCCGAACTATGGTGGACAAGTTCGGTAATCGCAAGCAGTTTAATAAGGACATTTACAATATGTTATATACGACTGACGTTGAAATTGAAAACGCAAAGTATATGGTTTTTGAGTGTCCGCTTCCGAAAGCCTTTACAGACACCGCAGGTGTGCTTGAAATGGTGTTTACATATTCAGAAGTTGACGATGAAAACAAAGCCGTATCGCGTCTTGCTAGTGGTGTTTATCACACAAATATCGAGGACAGCGATGTATCCGACGGCGATGTAGTAAACCAAATTGGCGGCGAATTAGCACGGCTAAACGACATCACGGTTAAGGTTGAGCAGTTGGAAGATTATGTTGATGCACTCTTGCAAACACCTGATTGCACCGATGTAGACATTGTTGGCACACCAAGTGTCGAGTTGACAGAGGATGGACGGCTTAAATTCAACGAGTTAAAAGGAGAAAAGGGTGAGGCAGGCGAAATTTCGGTCGGAACAGTAGCATCGGTTGAATATGACGAACCGCTTAAAATCAAAAACGTTGGTACACCATCAAATGCAATACTTAATTTTGAAATACCACAAGGCAAACCCGCAATTGTTAAGGTTGGTGAAGTTTTTACGCTGCCGCCCGAGAGTAAGGCACGCGTTGAAAATGTGGGTACAGATAACGAACCGGTATTTGACTTTTATTTGCCTGAGGGTATAGGATTTCGCATTGCAAAAACCTATCCGTCAGTTGAAGAACTGCATAACGGTTTTGAAACAGATGATGTGCTGCTATATGGTTTTGCCGCCATTGAAACTGGCGACGTTAATAACGTAGACAATGCAAAACTGTTTATTATAACGCCCAACGGATATCAGTTTTTAATTGACCTGTCAGGCGCGCAAGGAATTAAAGGCGACAAAGGTGACAAAGGTGATAAGGGAGATCCCGGCGTGCAAATACCGTTGCCATCAGGATATTTCCGTTGGAAATACGTGAAGACGGTCATCTGTGGGTCAAATCGGCGGAGTGGCAAGAAGAATGTCCAATATATATTGACCACGATGAGAACAGCGAAACTTATGGACACATGTTTGTTAAATTTTAATTAAGGAGGTAAGAAAAAATGACAAGCAATGATTTTGATTTAGGCAATGTAATAGGTCCAAAAGGAGACAAGGGTGAAAAAGGTGACCCGGGTGAAAATGGTTTACAGGGGGAAAGAGGTGAGAAAGGCGAAAAAGGAGACAAGGGCGACCCTGGCATTAGTCCAACATTTTCATATAGTAATGGCGTATTAACTATAACAAGTGCCTAAGGAGCGGCTATGGCACAATTACAGGTAAATTTATCAAACATTCAAAGTGTTGTGTATAACAGCACTTCAAAAGGGAAAATAGAGCCGACCGTAGTTAAATTCGGCAATGCGGCAACTTGGGCAAAACCATATACGTTGACAATACCTGCATTGCCGACAGGTGTGTCAAGTTGTACGATAACTAGAAGTTCAACGCAATTTACAGGTGCATCAACAGGGACGATAGTAACGGCAGGGGCATCTGCAAAAATAGTGACAGTTTATCATGGTGATGTTTTAAGTATTTCCGCTACTGCTGCGACAGGTTATAATAATCCTAATGCGTCATTAAGTCAAACAACAGTAATAGGAAATATTACGTCAACAGTTACGGCGGGAAGTCTTCTGCCAAGTTGGCATAAGCTTGGAACTTCATCCGGAACTTATTCATCAACTTCTCGATATACAAAATTTAAAATATCAGTTAGTTGTGGCGATACCAATTCTACGATTGAATTTTCAAGTTCAGGTACAAAAAATGTAAGCGGGACTCATACTACTAGTGGCACTCCAATCCAATGTCCTTGTGGAGAATATGGCGAGCACTGGTGTGCTTGCTATGGTGAAAATTATGATCCGGGAAATAATCCACCTACTACGACTACCGTTACAGGCACTGTAACGCTTACAAAAAATTCAAATTCAATAGTAGTGAGTACCACCGGTTCAGCGACTGTTTATTATGTGGGAGGATGGGGTTAAAGATTATATATGATTGAATCTATTAGGAATATTATTAGCGAATACGGTATAGATGGGGATATACTTTTATACCGTGATGAAAACCATAGAAAAAAAGAACTATGTGAATATTTAGTTTCGAAAATTGATGTACATAACAAAGAAGTTTATACATATTCAGACGGAGCGTTTGCTTTATATTTGGCTAGAGCATTGCCTAATAATAAGGTAAACACCTATTGCGGAATTATTAGTCATGATTATGGTGAAATTATGGCTAAAACTTTGAATCTAACTGTAAATCTTAATGTGTCATACCCTAATTTTGAAAAAATGGAATTTAATGGAGTTAAGATTGACCAATTTAATTCAAAACTTGTATTTGAGTACTATAAGTCATATTTCCACAAGATGGTAGATGAATTTAAAAGATTTAATGTAAATGCCTTTTGTGATTGTGGACATAGTTGTGCGACTTTGGCAGGATTTGTGGCTTCAAATTTGGAAAATCAATTTGTAGATTGGAAATTTATTTTAGGATGTGTTATTAAAACACCGAGAACTTTTATTTATCATCTTGAGCCGTATAGAAATGAAATTTTTCAATACTTGACAACTAAATTTAATACCTACGAAATAGGGGATAAGATAGAAGAAAAATATCCGGAGTTTGGTAATGTATTTGAAGCAACAAGGTCGATAAGTGCAGCGATGGCATATTTGCAAGAAAATCAAGGTGAAACGGTTGCAATATATGTAGGTGATAGTTTTGAAAAAGAGGGTAGTCGTTTTAGAAGTAACACAAGGAAAATTTAATTAAAAGGAGAATTAAAATGAAACATATTAAAACAATTAGAGATGGTTATGCCGTAGGTTGCGGTTGTAATGCATTAGGCACTACTTGTGGCGAGTGGAGTACAAAAAGTAATTTTGCAGAAAGTTGCAAAACAAGCATCACGCTTGGCACAAACTTTAATGAGGAAAAGTGTTCGGCAAAAATAATCAATAGGTAAATTGGAGACAAAACTATGCAATATAAACTTATAAAAAACTCCGACGTCGGAGTAATAATTGACCCCGCACCGATTTTAAGGGACATTAAGGACACTTTTACGGTGTCTTTTGTTTTGCCCGAAAACGGCGTATACATCGCCTTATTTCGAGACGAAAGCGGAGTGGAGTATCGTACAACGATTAAGGACAGAAAAGTAAAAGTGCCGAAACAACTGCTCAGTAAGGAGCAGCGCATCGGCTTGACTGTATGCCAAATAACGGAAGACGAAATATTGCACTCGTGGGAGTGCCAAACGCTCAAAGTCGGCACATTCTTGTCGCTGCGGAAAACACAATGGCAGATTACGGCAGGCCTGGACGATAAGGAAATATACTTGCGCATTGCTGAACTTGAAAAGTCGCATGCAGAGCATATTGAGCAATACAGGAAAGTTGACAAAGAACTTATGCAGGAACTCAAACGTGGCTTTGCAGAACTTACGGCAGCGTATGAGCAAGAAAAAGCAGTAAAACAAAAACTTGCAGAAGAAATAATAAAGCAAGGACAAATCATAGCGGAGATGCAAAAGGACATCGAAGCGCTAAAGAACGAACAAACAATTTAAGGAGGGAACGAACAATGACAGTAGACCAAATAATGGAAATAATAAGTCCGTATTTCACGGTGGCAGGCGTAACTGCGCTTGTATCGGCTGTAATATCGATTGCCGTAAAAGTTTACGGCGTAGTTAAAAGGACAAGCGTAAGTTTAAGCAAGACGGCGCTAATAGACGAAAAGAAAATCGTTGAACTAATGAAAGGCGTTTTGCCGACGGATATGTCGGTAAAAGTAATGCCATTGGTTGAAAGCGAACTTGCAAAGATAAACGAAAATGTGCAGAAAGCGGCGAGTGAAAACGCTGCTAAAACTGCAAGGAAACTTGACACTATTGCAAAGGCAGTTGCAAGCATGAGGAATTTACCAACAGAGCAAAGGGAACAACTTCTATCAATGATAGAAACGGAAAACAAAGACGTTGAGGCTCAAACGGTTGTTCTCAATTACCAAGTCAGCGAAGAGATAAAAGCCATTGCAGAAGAAAGCAAGGCGGCAGAAAAGGACTTTGTGCCAGTAATTGATTTGGGGTGAAATATGAAAAAAACCAAATGGCAGGCGGTGTTTATCTTCTGCCAATTTATTTGCATGTTTGTAGTGCCTGTGCTGTGCTTGTGGCTCGAATACGGCTCAAATGCATTCGTTTCAGTCAAATATAAAATATCTATTACAGGCATAATATTTGTTTTACTGTTTTTTGCGCTGTCGAAACGCTTTTGGCTTAATGATACGCTTAAAAAATTGCAGGCGAAAATTGCCAATATAGAAACCGACGCTCTGTCTATGACCGACCAACAGGCGATAGCAACTGCAAAGAAAGTATATAAGCGTTATAGGTATATTGACTTACTTTTTAAGTTGCTTATACCGCTTGTGCTTTTAGTAGGGTTGACCGTGATAGTAAAAGCACTTGAAGAGCAGGCTCTAAAAATGTATGGTGTGTTCTTATGGTCTACAATAAGTTTTGCAGTCGGCATTGGTTTTAAGGTGCTTGAAATACATTTTACGAAATTTGTACACGAGGAGAGTAAAAGATGAAAAAGAACAATACTTTCAATACGATAGTAACGGTTGCATTTGTGCTGCTTGCCTTTGTTTTATTAATCCTTATGTCTGCCGGTATAAGTTTGGAGTTTGACCGGCTGAAAGATTGGAATTATTGGCTTAACATATTTATCCGGCTTGCAATAATGCTTTTGCTGTATAACGTCATTTTTACTTTTGACCTGCAAAAGCGCAAATGCGAGCCGAATACAGCCCATTATTTTGCTGTGGCGACGAAACAACTTAGAATAAACAGAATTAAGCGAGAAAACCTGTTTGCCGAACTGGGCAAAGCAGTGGGCGAAGAAAACGAAGAACGTTACGCAAACGAGTGCACACGCAGATTACATAAAGTTTCGGTAAGGGTTGATTATAACGATTTACCGAAAGAGCAGTGCGACCTAAGCAAATGGCTTGCCGAAATGCAAGAGCAATATTTAATAAAAGACAAAGACCTAAAACGTCTTGAAAGAGTAGTGCTCAAAATTCTTAACGGCAAAGTAAAGATACGCAAACTCACCGCCGACGACATACTTGATATGTTGGGGGACGACAACGAAAAAAGCAACGCTATTATATTTCGCTCAAACGTTTTGATACGCTACCAAAATTTAATCAAGGCAGCAATGTTCTTACTTGGTGTTACGGCAATGACGGTATTTCGTTGGCATCCGAGTTGGACGGACATTGTGTTTGATATAATCATAAACTCGACGTTGCTCATCGGGGCGACGTATTCGGCAATCATAAATGCAAAGTCATTTCTTAAACGAAAAACCGTTGTGTTTAACAATCAAAATATTTTGTTGGCAAAGCGCATGGGATTGACGGAAGAATATAATAAGTGATAAAAAGGCGGGGCATTGGCTCCGCCTTTTTACTATTCTATTATATTTGTATTTGTGAAAGCAGTGCTCTATTATGCAAAAATCTTGATTAACTAGTAAAAAATACCTTATAAAAACTATATTTTTGAAAAAATTTCACAAAAATCTTAAATAACTCTTGACAATATTCGGGTATTATATTATTATTTAGCATATAAAGGAGAAATACTTATGTCAAATGTTGTATTAAAGTCTTTTTCGGTCGAAAACTTTGGGCCTTTTGCTGAAAAAATATATTTTACTACAGCAATGGATAAAGCAAAAAAGGAGTTTACAAATAATACTTTTTATATAGAAGATAAAGGTTATTGTAAAACCTCTTATATATTTGGAGGTAATGGGTCAGGTAAAACAAATTTTTGTAGGGCTATTGATGAACTGAAAAGAATAATAATTGCTTCTCCGTTTTTGGCGGATGAAAAAGTTCGTTCATTTGTTAATCCTGCCGATTTAATGTTTAAACAAGAGTACTTTAAATTTAATAAAAAGTACTATGACAAGGAAACTAAATTTTTAATTGAAATGATAATAGATGAGATTTCTTACGAATATACATTTTCAATTAAAAAGGACAAAGTGGTTTATGAGTGCTTAAACAAGAAATGGCGTAGGACGGAAAATCTAATATTAAGAGAATCACCCTCTTATAATGATATAGAAGTTAAATCTGACTTGGCAATATTTAAAAATAATATTTCAGTTGTAAAAGATAATGTACTTTGTTTGGCAATGGCGGCTTTTCTTAATGTGCCAGTGGCAGGTGCCATAGTTGATGCTATTTCGTCGATAGCAGTCTATAATATGGCGTCATTTACTGGGTTTAATACATTAACAGAGGAAGTTTGCACTCCGGAAAAAATGAAAAAATACGTTCAAGTGTTGAAATTTGCGGATAAAACATTGGAAAATATAAATGTTAGATTTGACGAACAAAAGACTGAAAAACAAAAACCGATTGCATCAGATTTTGAGGGACGCGAACTTGTAATTAGGCAAGTAAAAGTTGATGTAACATCACAACATAGGGTTTACAATGATGCTTCTGATTATGAAACAATCGACTTGCCGTTTTTAAGGATGGAATCCAATGGCACAATAAAATTATTCGGTGTTGCGCCACTTATTTTTAGTACATTGGAGCGTGGTGGTGTTCTGATGATAGATGAAATTGAAAATGGCCTACATAGTGATATAGTTAAACAAATTGTTAAATTATTTATGAACCCTGAAACAAATCCTAATAATGCACAACTTATTTGCACTACATTGTCAACAGAAATATTTAAAAAAGAAACACGCCGCGACCAAATTTGGGTTATGGCTAAAGATAAATGTGGGTTAAGCAAGTTATCTAGAATTAGTGATATGGATGGTATTCGCTATAATGACAATCCAGATAAATACATAGAAACAGATTGGGGAGGAATTCCAGAAGAAGTTTTCAAGAATTAATTTGCTACAATGAATAGAAAAAAGCACTAACATAGACCAATATGTTAGTGCTTGTGTGCATGCAGTTGATACATACACCATAATGGATGATATTATTATACTACATTAAGTTATAGTATTTGTCAACTGCGTGCCAACTATTCTTGTAAATATATTACAAGGAGGGCATAAGTATGAAATATGCTGAACCGAAATCAGGTCATTATATTTTCAGAAAGTATATTACCAAAAATGGTAGAAGATACAATGCTGAAGATTATGGGCTGAAAGCATTTAGAATATGGGTTGACTAATTACTAAGCAATTTATATTCTGAACATTAAAGCAGGGTTTTATACCTTGCTTTTTTGTTTGACGAATTTTTGAAAAGATTATAATATCTATATAACTAAATATTATAGGTGCTTCGTTTAGGGAGTGTCAAAGGAGGTGATGATTATGGAAGCCTTCATTAAGAGTTTTGTCGAAGTTTTATTTAAGGCCCTGATGCGAATTTTTAAGAGGTGCATCTTCTATGATTATTTTGGCTCCCAAGTAGCACCGTGGGACATCTCCTTTCCTCTCGCAAAAGAACAGGGTTTTTGACCCTGTTTTTAATTTTGTGGCACACACATGCAAAACAGTAAATTTGCCATGTTATACTTAATATGCAAATGAACTTTGCAAAGGAGGAAACAAAATGGCAAATAAAGAATTAGTAAAACGAGCAGAAACAGTTATAGGTCCAATGGGACCGCAAGGCGTGCAAGGTCCACAGGGTGTTCCAGGTGAGCAAGGTGAAAGAGGACCACAAGGTATTCAAGGTGTTCAGGGTTTGCAGGGTGTGCAAGGTCCTCGTGGTGAAAAAGGTACTACATTCACTCCAAGCGTTAGTGTTAACGGTATGCTGTCGTGGACAAATGAAGATGGATTAGAAAATCCAGAACCAGTTAACATTAAAGGACCAAAAGGTGATAGTGCTAAACTACCTCGATATGTATACAAAAATCTGAACAATACGAGTGATATTGTAAATGTTGCGCCATATACAAATACATATTCACGAATAACTGTTGGATATGTGCCTAAAAGTGCTCCATCGCTTACTAATTTGAATTACTTAACGTTTTATGTGACTGAAATTACAGATACTGTTGACGGAAAAATGTTTGTATGGAATGGTATTGAAACTAAACCTATTATATATACAAATGGAGAAGTTACATTTGAATGTAGTGTAAATGATGGCAATGAACGCAGTTCGGTTACAAACAGTTATATTAAATTCATATTGATAGAAGAATTAATTTAGTTACTGCAGCAAGGAAAAGACGGGGCATTAAGCCTCGTCTTTTTTATTGTTTTGAAGATATGTAGTCATAGCAATTTTCACATATACAGCCTTCGCTCTTTTGGTGAAGTTTGCCGCATTCTTCACATGGCTCATATTTATCTGCATCAAATTTCTCGTGGCAATGTTTACAGATATAAGTACTTTGCGTTTGATTTAGATAAACATTAGAGTCCCAGCAATCAGGACATGTTATTTGTTGACTCATGCATTAAGTCCTCCTTTGTTAGATTTTTAGATAAAAGTTATCTAATATATTATATCCCAATTTAACTAAAAAAATTTTTTGCATAAACAAACTTTTTAGAATTTCTTGAAGTTTTTTTTATTAAGTGATAAAATAAAATTCTCAATGGTGCAGAAATATAACAAATTGAGATTGTGGGGAGGTGATGTCACATGAAAGCTTTGCTAAAAGCAATTATGTGAGAGTTTAAGACACCGTTTGTTTATGCGCCGCGGTTCACATCTTATTCAATGGTAAAGACCTTAATTGGTCTTTTTTTGTACATACTAATATTATGGCAATGTACGAAAAGCATTACTTAACAATGATAATCCGAGTTGACACAGACGGCAATATAAAACCTGTTGCTATCGAGTGGGAAGACGGGCGCAAATTCAGCGTTGACAAGGTATTAAGTATAATAAACGCGCCGCCTGTTCATGTCGGTGCGATAACGACTCAAAAGTATGACGTGATAGTAGAAGGGCGGCACAAAATTTTATATCGTGAGCGTACGTCCGGAAGGTGGTTTGTAGAAAGGCAGATTGACTTCTAATTTTTCAAAATAATAGGTTGAATTTATCCTATTTTATGTTATAATATATAGCAAGGAGATAAATTATGCAAATTGATACCAAGCAAATTGTTTCAATGACAGAAGCAAATCAAAATTTCAGTAAAGTTGCGCATGTCGCAGAAAAAAACGGTGTGGCAATAATTATGAAAAATAATAAACCGAGATTTTTCTTGGTTGATAGCGGCAGTTATGTGCCGTTAACAGATGATGAAAAAATAGATATTGTTGCAAAGCGAATACTTGCTGAACACAAAAAAGCATTTGAGGAATTAGCAAAATGATAAATTTAGAAAAAGAAAAAGTTTTGCTTCTTCATCAGCTTCTTATTGAGGAAACCGGCGGCGAAAGCGGGGTAAGAGACATAAAATTGTTGGACAGTGCATTACAATCTGCTTATGCAACTTTTGGCGGTAAAGAATTATATCCAACTAAAATTGAAAAGGCAGCAAGAATCGGCTATGGTTTAATTTCTAACCATGCTTTTGTTGATGGAAACAAACGTATAGGTATGTATATAATGCTCACTTTCCTTGAAGTCAACGGTATACACATTGATTTTTCTGACGAAGAAATAATAAATATTGGTATTAGTGTGGCATCTGGTAAAATGAAATATGAAGACATTTTAGAGCGGTTAAATAATGCATTATAGGTTCTATTAAATTCATATTGATAGAAGAATTAATTTAGTTACTGCAGCAAAGAAAAGTCGGGGTGTTTAAGCCTCGTCTTTTTTATATATTTTAAGATATAATTCTTGAACATTTTTAGACGTCTCTGAACATATTATAGTAACGTAACTGTAACTATAAATTTTAATTAAGGAGACAATTATATGGAAAAAAACACCACGAATACAACAACGCTTACCAATGCACCAGCAGCAACGACATCTTCCGGCGAAGAACTTTGCGGTTCGGCGAACATACTTGATATTGTGCATCTCAAAAATCTTGTAGACGACCTTTCTAAACTTTACAGCACGTGTGTTTGTACAAAGGTTGCAAGGGATACAAAAGTGGCGGCGGAAAAACGTCTCATTGAAGCAATCCGCGCAAATCTTGACCGCTACGAAGGTTAAGCATTATTGTCATAAATTCTATTATTAAGCTTTGTTGAAAGTAAATTCCAACAAGGCTTTTTTCATGATAAATGCACTTAAAAATTAATTTTTTGAGAAGAAACTTATACATAGCGATGCCTTCAAAATTATGCGGTTGACAAAAGTCAAATAGGCTATTAAAGGCTATTTGTAAAATGTATTATTTCTGCTCAACATATTTCATTTTGTGGCCAAAAAATTTGCGTTGAGTAAAAAAACAAGTGTACTAATAAGTGTACTAATTATAAATATACAAAAGATTAGGGTTAAATGCAGTTTTAATCGTTATTTTTTGAGTTTTATGCAAAAATTTTGCATATTTTTGTTTGGTACCATTGACTCTTAATCAATGGGTCCAGGGTTCGAGTCCCTGATGGTGTACCAAAACGAAGTACAATTTACATTGTACTTCGTTTTTATTGATTTATGGTTATTGTGTAGTTAAGTGTCGATACATTAGTTAGTACAATTGCACTAATCTTTGTGATGTATTAAAGCCGAAATACTCTTTTGGTTTTTTATTATTAAAAATCCGTTACTAGCTTGGTAACGGACTTTTAATTAGGTCAATGACCTTTGTGTTTTTCTTTTTTCTTTTGCTGTCGCTCTAAAAATCTTTGTTCAAACTGTTCTTTTTTACAAATTTTCCGTTGAAGATTTCTTTCTGTTTTTCGTTCTTCAATTTGTTTTTTGATTGCCTGTTGTGCTTTTGTTCCAATATTAACGGTTTTGACAAGTCGTTTGATTTTTCGTTGGCGTGTTTTGGGATTTTTGCAATCAATCGGCTTGCGGTTGTCGGCGACGGTAGGGCTGAATTGCAAGTCAAAATATTTACTTAAAATCAGGTCCAAAATTTCGCAATCGTTTGGTTCCGTGCCGAAAATAAACTTACACACGGCAAGTTGGTTGTTTTGGGTTAGTTCAAACAATCCGACATAAAATTGACCGTCAAAGTAAATGTTAAGCGCTATTGATGCCTCCTTCATCAAGAAAAAACCTCCTTAAAAATTTTTTTTGAAGAAGAGACAACCAAGGAGGCAGGTTACTGAATGCCAATGGCATTGCCCGCGACTACTCAACGGGGACTGTGTTTTTATCTTCGTGAAATAAGTATAATACAATTTATAAATGTTTTCAATATTAATCCAATATAAAAAAATAATATAAATAAGTTTGAAATAAAAATGATTGCACTGCGCAAATATTTGTTGACAATGTTTATAAATTGATTAAAATAAAGTTAGCAATATTATATGCGGATATGGCGGAATGGCAGACGCGCTAGACTTAGGATCTGGTGTCTAAGACGTGGGGGTTCAAGTCCCTTTATCCGCACCAAAATTACAAGTATGAGGTTGAGTTGTGGAAGAATTTATTATTGACCCTAGAATACCCGATGAAGAAAGAACCAAAGAGTCAATCAGAAGCGCTCAAATTTGTCATAAAATAAATCAAGCATTACCATATAGCAAAGAACAGCAAAAACTTATAAAAGAGTTGTTTGGGGACAACGTAGGGCAAAATTCAATCATAAACAGTCCTGTTTTTATAAATATTGCAAAGAACGTAAAAATCGGATACAATTGCATCATAATGAACGGCTTTCAATGTATGTCTGCAGGCGGACTTATTATCGAAGACAACGTTTTGATTTCTTTGAACTGTACTATCGCGACAAACAATCACGATTATTATGACAGAATGTTGCTAACCTGTAAGCCGGTGGTTATAAAGAAAAATGCATGGCTAGGTGTAAACGTTACGATACTTCCCGGCGTTACGATAGGAGAGAATGCCGTTGTCGGCGCCGGAGCAGTAGTAACGAAAGACGTTCCCGACAATGCAATAGTTGCGGGTATTCCTGCTAAAGTAATAAAGGTACTGGACGGAGAGAAGTTTAATAAATAAAAAGCTTTTTGTTGTTTCTTGTGATGTATTTTACTTTGTCTTTGAAAGTTTAATAAAATTAAGGAGCAGCGATGAACGGTATTTTATATTTCAGTTCGACAGGAAACAGTCTTTATTTGGCAAAAGAAGTTCAGCGTCAACTTGGCGGAAAGATAATTTATATACCGAAATATCAAGGAGACGGCAGCGAGTTTGAAAGGCTGATTGTCGTAACGCCGATATATTCTTACGGTATGCCTGCACACGTATACGAGTTGTTGCCTAGACTTGACAAAACAAAAGAAATAACTGTTATTCAAAATTACGGGGGAATGGTTGGCGGAGCCGATTATTTGTTGTATAAGTACGCAAAAAACAATGGATTGAATATCAAAAGCATTTATACGATAAAAATGCCGGAAAATTATACGCTTACTTTTACGGTTCCTAAGTTTTACAGCAACGGCATTTTGAAAAAGTCAAAGGGAAACATCGATAAAATAATCGATAAGATAAAAACGGGCAATTACGTTTTGCCTAAAAATAAAAAGACGAAAGAAGCAAAGTATTTGAAAAATAAGTCAAATTGGCATTTGATAGGTGAAAGATTTAACGTTACAGATGCGTGTACAAAGTGCCAAAAATGTGTTGCAGTTTGTCCGACGGGCAACATTTTATTTGAAGACGGAAAAATAACTTTCGGAAATAAGTGCGTTGCGTGTTTGGGGTGCTACCATAGATGTCCAAGTAAAGCCATAAAGTATTTGAATAAAAACAAAAAGTACAGGTACGTTAATCCAAATATAGATGAAAACGAAATAGGAAAAGATTTGTAATATTTAATCTCCGTTACTCGACGGAGATTTTTAATAATAAAATTCAAATCTCATTACAAAATTTTTGCAGTAATGTATACGACTTGACACAAAGTGTTTACATATTATATAATGCAAAAAATTATATTTATTTTCTTTGATATTTTCCATAGTTTTAACAATAATATATAATTATAAGAAAGTGTGTGTAGGGGAGATAACGTAATGTTAAGATTAATTGTCGATTCCGGCAGCAGCATCAAGCAGGAAGAAAAAGAAAAATATAACGTAGATATTATACCGCTGAAAATTTTGTTGGGCGATAAAGAATATCTTGACGGAATCGATTTAAGTATGGACGTGTTTTACGACAAACTGATTAACGAAAAATTGTTTCCTAAAACGTCGTTACCGTCTCTCGTCGATTTGGAAAATTTGGTAAACGGTTATACGCAAAACGGAGACGACGTGATAATTTTGCCTATTTCTTCAAAAATTTCCGGAACTTACAACGCAATACATATGCTGTTTAAGGATAACGCAAAAGTAAAAGTTATAGATTCTTGTCTTTGCGTTGGCGGTATAAGGCTGTTGGTTGACGAGATAAACCGCAACAGAGATAAATCGGTAGATGAAATAGAAAAAATCGTAAATCAACTTATCCCGCGCGTAAGAATAATGGCTATACCCGAAACGTTGACTTATCTTCTCCGTGGAGGAAGGCTGTCGAAACTCGATTGGCTTTTCGGCAGTATATTAAGTATAAAGCCGATTATCGGTATAAAAGAAGGTAAAGTGGCAGTTTTGGCAAAAAAACGCGGCATAAAACACAGTATGTCTTATATTGCAAAAGCATTGGCGGAGTTCGATTGCGATGAAAATCACGAGATAATCGCATCTTATACTTACAATAAAGATAATCTCGAGGCATTGTTGGCGCTTACCGATGAAAAATATCACAAGCAAATAAAAGTGTACGACAATCTTGACCCTGCCGTTGCTTGCCATTGGGGACCTAATGCATTCGGCTTTATATTTGTAAGTAAATCGGCAGAATGGTAAATTACGCTATATTTTTGCCGATTTGTGGTGAAAATTAGTTAAAAAATGCTTGCATTGTGCAAAATCGTATGATATAATTCCACTTGTCGTTAAACGATGTGCGGGAGTGGCTCAGTGGTAGAGCGTTGCCTTGCCAAGGCAAATGTCGCGAGTTCGAATCTCGTCTCCCGCTCCATTGTCGTTTTAACGGCGGTATTAAAGCATTCATCTTGCGCAAGTCGGGGTGGGTGTTTTATTTTACAAAACAAAAGCACGGTAACTGCCGTGCTTTAATTTTCTTCTATATCGGTTTTATCAAACAAAACCTTAGGGTTTTTATTTTTTATACACTTTACAAAATCTTCAAAGTCTTTTTGTCTTATGTTAATCAAAATTATTTTAGGTTCGTCTTTTACGTAAACGTTTACGTAAAGTTTGTTTTCGTCGGAAGATTGAACGATTTTTATTATATTATCTATCTTATACTTTCCTCGCATACAATCTATAGGACCGAATTTTAACAAGAGCTTATCTGTAATTTTATATTTCCCGAATAAGCAACACAGCGCGACGGTTATGCCTAATAATGCAACCGCAATACAGGTTATTTCCATTACAACGTTAGCGTTGGGAAAGTTTGGCAGGTCAAAAAGTTTCAATACGTTTATTACAATAGTTATCGCACAAACAATAAGCAATATTGTAACAGGTAAGATAAATGATAGGAAATCGTATTTATAACGGAATTTATTTTTCATGATGTAATTAAATATTACCATAGTTATGTTTTTATTGCAAATTATGTTTTGAAAATAAAAACTTTTGTGATATAATAATTCAACAAACATCAAAAACCCCCGAAAAACCGTCAAAAAGCGG
>CAJUCX010000007.1:0-26975 GCA_910585195.1 uncultured Christensenellaceae bacterium
AGTGCAACTCTTATAAAATTTTTGTTTTTTAATCCCTATGGGAATTGCGCTTTTTCGCAAGTCTTTTTTTACTTTTTATCTATATAACCGTTCTACACCGTCTTACTTAAAAGAAAAGTTATATTTTTTGCCGTATGCGATAATTACAATGTTTTTATAACTTCATATAATTACAAAACCTTGCCTGGTAAGGCAAGGTTTAATTTGTTTTTATTTCAGCAATCGCATTGACGGTATCTTTGAACCAACTCCATAATATCGTCTATTTTGGCGTAAATCTTTTTGCCGTCGTCTGTTTCCGCAACGGACATTCTGTCGGAAATTCTCTCGAAAACGCGCATTCTGGAATGAATGTCGGTGCAGTTTTCTATAGCGTTGTCTATGCCGGTAAAGGGCTCGTGCGCGGCAAGTTCCAACCCGTGAGAGTTGTAAATTAAAGTATAGCCCGCAATGCCGGTACGCTTGTGGTACGCCTTGCAAAATCCGCCGTCTATAACAAGCAATTTGCCGTCGGCCTTGATAGGATTTTCTCCCTCTATTTCTTTTACAGGCACGTGTCCGTTGATTATATGGCAATGCTTACCCTCTATGCCGAAATCTTTAAGCAGTTTTTCGCACCACTCTTTCTTTTGGCAGAGTTTGTAATAACTGTTTTTCTTTTCTTCGTGCCACTTTTTGTCGTCAATGTAAACGCGCTCGAAAGTGGTCATTTTGTCCTTGCCGAACAACGGAGAAAGCTCACCGCACCAGAGATACCACAAAAAGTCGAGATTCATTACGTCGCATTTGCCTGCCTGATGGTGAGAATATGCCTTGCGGATACAGCCTTCCGCATAGTCCATCAAATCTTTTCCTTCATAAATTTTGCCGTTTACGGCAAACTTTGCATAATCGCCGTTTTCATCGAGAGGAATGCAACCGTGAAAAATAAGGTTGCCGTTGTATATGCTGTAAAGCATACCCTTTTGCATAAGAAAATCGAGATGTCTTTGCAGTTTTTCGCAACTGACGAATGCCTTTTTGAAACCGTCTAAAATTCTCGTTTCTTCTTCCGTCAAAGCATATGGATTTTTAGGGTCTATCGTCGGGAAGTCGTTTCCGTTTAATTTTACTTTAACCCCGTCTACCGTCAAAGTGCCGTTTGCAATATCCAGTCTGTCTATAACGGCGCTCATATTATACTCGGGGTGGCGCGATATGGTTTGCGCTTCCACCTTCATCATAATATAGAAAATGGCTTTACGCATTTTTGCCGAAAGTTCCAAATCTCTGCGGTTGATGCTCTTACCGCTTAAAGACGGGTCAAATCTGCTGTCGTAGTCCATATATCTGTCGGCATAAAAAGCAAGCTGCCGTAAACTTATGCCGTAGCCGCTTTCCAATAAGTCGGCGTTGCCGTATTTCAACGAAATGGTAACGACATTTGCAATGCACGCTTCCTGCCCCATTGCGGCGCCCATCCACAATACGTCGTGGTTGCCCCACTGTATGTCGAGGGAATTTTGCGTTTGCAAAATATCCAAAATCATATCGGGGTTTTCGCCGCGGTCGAATATGTCGCCGACTATATGCAAATGGTCGACTACAAGGCTCTTTATTGTTTTTGTAAGAGAAATGATATATGCTTCCGCCCTGCCGAGTTTTATTATAGCGTCGAAAATACCGTTGTAATACTCTTCTTTATTGAAGTTAGTGCGGTCTACGTTGATAAGCTCGTCAATGATATATCCGCAATATTCCGGCAAAACTTTTCTTACTTTGCTGCGCGTATATTTTGACGCCACAAGACGGCACACGTCTACAAGACGGTAAAGATTTGTCTTGTACCACTCGTTCAGACTTTCGCCCTTTTCTTTGGTTTTGATGTCCTCTATGATACGCTGAGGATAGTAAATAAGCGTTGCAAATTTTGCACGTTCTTTTTCCGGCAAAATCTTGTCGTAAAGCATATCTACCTTTTCGCGTATCGCGCCTGATTTATTGTTCATAAGGTGGCAAAACGCTTCATATTCGCCGTGCAAATCGCTTATGAAATGCTCGGTGCCCTTAGGCAAACGCAAAATGGCTTCCAAATTTATTATCTCGGAAGTTGCCGCCTGCACGCTTGGATATTTTTCCGCAAGCAAATCCAAATATTTTTCACTGCATTTTTCTATCATAATTGTTCTCCGAATGTAAGATAAAGAGTGGTAAAATTTAAGCCACTCTTCGTCATCGTAATTATATTGAAATTAAACTTATTTTGTCGCCTTTTTAGGTCTCAAAAAGATAAGCACGATAATGCCCGTGCCTGCAAGGCAGGCTATTACTATCAAAGCCGTGCGGAAAAAGTCATTCCACGGGTTTGCCGCATAAGTAGGTGTGCCTTCAACAACTTTAATCATTACTTCCACAGGGTCTGCAACGTTGCCGTCTAAGTCTCTTGCGTAATAAACAAGCACGTAAGACGCGTCTTTGTCTGAAGGAGTAAGCGCCGTAGGCGTAAATACGCCGTCTTTAAGCAAACTGTCTTTGTAGCCCTCGTCCTTTTCCGTAAGATTTTTGATTTCATCTTCATCGGTGTAAGTGCCGTCTGCTTTTAACGCAAACAACTTCCACGTAGAGTACGCGCTGTCTACACCTGCCGCATTGTCGGATATAGTAGCCGAAGGAACGGTATATTTTTGATTAACGTTAATTTCCACCGTTTTATCTATGGTTATTACAGGCGGATCCTCGTCAAAAACGCGACGTTCGAAAACCGCGCTTTCCGTTTCGTTGCCGGCTGCGTCGGTAACTTTATATCTGAAAGACCACATACCCGTTTTGTTTATAGGCACTGCATATGCGGAAACGTAAGTAAACTCGCCACTGTCCCCCGGCGCGCGGTAACCCACCTGAATTTTAATATTGTTGAAAGTATCGAGTTCATCGCCTGCCTGCAAAACCTTGCCGGTTACATCGGTGCCGTGTTCTGCAAAATTATCTCTGTAAATGTGAGGGAACTCAAAGGTATTGCCGTTTTTAGGCGCAACCAAGTGAGCAACGTTAAGTTCTTCGCTGCCGTTTATAAAACTGTTGAATGCGGCCTCGTTTATTACAACGTCCGCAGTGTCGTCAACCGCCGTAACGTCAAGTATCAACGCAGGATGTTCATCCGCATACAAAGTGTAAATCTTAAATTGATAGGTCGTGCCTGCTTTGCCCAAAGCGTGTTTTGTTTTGCCGGCAACCTTTTCAGGCTCTTCGCTTTCGTCGGCGCTGTCATTTTCACCTTGTTCAATAGTTACGACTTGCCAGCCCGTGCCCAAAATATCTATACAGTGATAAGGGAAAGTATATTCCGAATCACTCGCACCTTTCAACGATACCGCAGCAGGGTCAGAGTCGCCCGCTTTAATATGCTCGTCGCGGCCGTCCTCCATAGGAATTATGATAGGCGCAATTCTGTTTTCGCCTTCAAACTTGCTGTCGCTTGTTTCCAAAATCTGCTTGCCGTTGCTGTTGGTTATAGACATAATACGTATAACCGTATCCTTTTGGTCTTCGTCGCCGCTGACGCCGGTTACGCCGAAAGTAAGATTTGCAACGTTTTTATAAAAACTTAAAGTCTGTATATTGCCTGTATCTAAGGTTTGTTCGCCGAAAGTAAACTTGTTGTCTGCCGTCGAGTCGTAAGTAAGTTGCAAGTTGACTTCTGTATTTGAAAAATCAGCAAAGTCTATGCCGGTGGTTTTGTATTCCGTTTCGTTTGCATAGTTGTCTTCGAATTTATAATCTATCTTATCGTTTGATTTTTTAAGATAAAATTTCAGCCACTTCGAGTCGTTGTCGTTGTCTGTAAACTGAAACCACATCTCGTCGAAGTTTGCATTTGTAAAATAAAAAGAAATGCCGAACTTGCTCATATCGAGCGTGTGCTTATATTGTGCGGAACTTGCACTGCTTGCCTTGCCGAAAGTAATTTCCAACCCGTTGGCAAGACTTGACGACACGGTGGTACTGCCTTCCAAAGAATTTGCCAAAGTCGTGCCGTAATAATATTTTACGCTTTCTGCGGCATAAGACGAATTGTTGTTTACCCACAAAACACCCAAAGACGCCACCAAAAGAAATGCGCACATTATACTTAACAGTTTTTTCTTCATTAAAGTCTACTCCTTAGAGCGTAATTTCTCATATACTGTTTTATTTTACAATCCGCGCCCCTTTTTGTCAATGATTTACCGCAATACTGACGCTCTGTTTTTTACCATTATGTCAAGTTTGCGCATTTGCACGCTTTCACAGCACGGTTGCCCTGAACATAAAATAAACTGAAATGCTTTTTTAAGGTTGCGGCAATGGATTTTATTTTATTTTTGACGATAACTGCTTTGGCAGTAAGTTTAGACAGTATGCTGACGGGCTTTGCCGTCGGCTTAAAAACAAAATTTACCTTTACTTTTTCGATAATAGTTGCAATAACTACTTTTGTTTTGTGCGCTTTGGCGGTTGCCCTAGGCGTATTGATTGACGGAATTTTGGGCGACTTCGTGCAGATTGTAGGTGCGGCGTTTTTAATAATTATAGGCATTTGCAACTTTTTTAAGACTGCCGAAGATGAAATTTGCGGCAAACTGAATTTTAAGGAATGTTTTGCACTCGGCTTTGCCGTAGGTCTTGACGCAAGCGTCGCAAACTTATCGATTGCGCTTATGGGTTATACCTCTATGCTTATACCTTTGTTTTTTGCGGTAATGCATTTCGTAATGGTATCCGTAGGTTTCGCTTTGGCGTCAACTCCGCTGACGAAAAAACTTAAACACACCAACAAAATTGCAGGCGTAATGCTTGTGTTACTTGGCATATGGAAGTTGCTAGGCTGAAATTAGAGAAATATAATTGTTAAAAAGCCACGGCAGTTTTGCCGTGGCTAAATTTGAATGTTCTCCTAAAAAAAGAAAAGTTATGTCCGAAAATACTTAAATTAACATTCCTTAACGGCAATACTAAATTTTTGTCCGTTAGTAAATTTCAATTTCAGCGTACTACCGTCGTCAAAAAACGTTGCCACATAATACTCTTTAAGTAAGTATTTTATGTCGCACAACACAGCGTCTGCGTGGATTTGCCAACAAATATTTTCTTCAACGGTTTTATCACAGGTAAAAGAATGCTCCTCTGTTTGACAATCTTTTACGATGGTTTTTGCAGAAGCAACTATATCGTTTTTGTCCATAAACACCTCCTTACATAAAATTTTCAAAATCGCGCCCACTGACTTTGTAAGTGTATTGTACCACACGAAAACTGACAGTTGCAATAAAAATTGTAAGTTTCCGTGTAGTTATTTTTATATACTTTTATGGAAAATTATATCAATTTATCGAAATTTGTTGAAAACTTAAATTGGCTTGTAGATGACGCAGGATTAACAAAAACAACTTTTAGCAAAAAATTAAACATATCTCTTACGACTGTATGCCGTTGGATGAACGGAAAAGGCTTGCCAACTTCAAATGAGTTAGTGGCTATTGCCGATTGTCTAAACTGCTCTATGGACTTTTTGCTCGGGCTGACAAACGACTACAACACCATGATGCCGAAACCCAACAAAAAATCTTTTGCGCAGAAACTTAAAGAAATTTTTGCTATGCCGCAAAACAAAAAGACAGTAGTTGCAGATAAAGCCGGTTTCAGTTCTACCACAGTCATATACGATTGGATTAACGAAAACACTACACCCAACATTCACTCTATCATTGTTTTGGCAAAGGCTTTGGATTGCACTGTTGACTATCTGTTTGACATAGAATAGACCACACGGCACTTATCATTTTGAATTTTTTTTGAAAGTTTACGTGTAGTTTTGTTGTATGGTTAATGTTAAACTTTTTACTAAACGACTTAATGAATTTGCAGACGAAAATAATTTAGTGCCAAAAGAACTTGCAAAAGCGTTGAAACAAAATGAAAAATGCATATATAATTGGCTTTCTGGCAAATCTAAGTTTTTGCCTACAATTGAAAATATTATAAATATTGCAGACTACTTCAATTGCTCGGTAGATTATTTGGTAGGCGTAAGCGACGACGACAGCAAAGCAAAAACCAAAAGCGATGCAATGGACTTCCCTAAAAAGTTTATGCTTACCGTAAAAGAGTTTGATTACAATCTTTATAGTTTGGCGAGAGAGGCAAACATAAGCAACACAAGCGTTTTTTATGATTGGAAAAACGGCAAGACTTCACCAAGAATAGACACCCTTGCCACCGTGTGTAAAACGCTGGGGTGTACGATAGATTATATTTTAGAACGAGATTAAATAAAATGCAGCGAAAATTTCGTTGCATTTTATTTAATCTAAAACAGTTCTACACACCCCCAAACTGCTTTGCAGTTTGGGGGTGTAATCCATTTTTTGCATTATTTCAAACTTTCGCCAAGTTCTTTTGCCTTTTGCGGATAATCCGTCTTTAACAATGCTTCGCGGTTGCTCACGCCCAAGGCAAACAACTCTCCCGCGCTTTGCCAGTGAACGTAATTTACTATTCTGTCGTAATGTGCCTTTATGACTTCTACAGCGGAAGGTCTTTCGTCTGCGCTTGTTGTAATAAGCAGCATTTTTTTATCTGTGCCGCGCCACGTGCGGAAAAAAGCGTGAAACCTGTCCAGCACTTTTTTGAACTGCGCAGGAAAAGTGAAAAAATAAACAGGCACGACAAATGCAATCAAATCGCAGTCGTACATAGCGTCGCGCAGCGGCACGAAGTCGTCTTTATATACGCATACGTTGCCGTGGCTTAAACAATAATTGCAAGCCTGACAAAAATTGACGTCCATAAACGCCGCGTCAAAGCGTTTTACTGCATGCCCTGCGCCGGTTGCGCCTTCTATAAACTTGTCTGCCAGATAAAACGACGTTCCGTTTTTGTTTGGACTGCCCGTCAATACGACAATCTTCATAAATTCACTCCTTAAAATATATAAACTTTAATTATATTTGCAATTTTACTAACCCCTGCGCCACAGGGGTTAAGTTTATTATATTTTTGCCTGTATTTTATTATAATCACCGTACTTAAAACAATTTATTAAACAACTTTGCGCGTATAGCGCAACAGACCGAAAAAATTTCTCGTCGCAAACTTGAATTATCCGCTGTGTAAATAAAAACTTGTTTACTTTTCCTGTCGGAAATTTTTTTGACGTCATTTTGACGTCAGTAGTAAAACTGCTCTAAATATTTTTTAAGTTCAAACTTCTTCCACGGTTCTTTTTCTTCCGGCGGATAGGCTACAAACACCATACTGTCTTTGGTAACGGGGTGAGTAAATTTCAATTCATATGCCCAAAGCGCAAGATTGCTGCCTTTTGCAAGTTTGTCGCCGTACTTTACGTCGCCGAAGAGCGGACAGTTTTGACCTGCCATTTGCACGCGTATCTGGTGGCTTCTGCCTGTTTTAAGTTGCACCTTGACGAGAGAAATCGTGCCCAAAGTTTCCAACTGGGTGTAATCAAGTTCTGCCTTTTTGGCGCCTTCGGTAAGGCTCGTCGCGATATACACCGTGTTTGTGTTAGGGTTCTTTTTAAGCCAGTTCGTCAAAGTGCCCTTTTCGCTTTTGAGTTTGCCGCCTATTACCGCGAGATAGTTTTTTTCCACCTCTCTGTCTTTGATTGCCTGACAAAGCCTTTCCGCCGCCTTTGAAGTTTTTGCAAACACCATAATGCCGCCCGTAGGTCTGTCAAGCCTGTGCACCAAACCGAGATATGCCTCGCCCTCTTTGTTATACTTTTCTTTAAGCCAGTTTTTAAGCAAAGTAAGCAAATCCAAATCTTTGGATTCGTCCGCCATAACAGGCATATTTTGCGGTTTGACCACTACCAAAATGTGATTGTCCTCGTAAAGTACGTTTACGTCGTCCATTGTAAAAGTCATTTTACTCTCCTTGCCACAGACCGCTTGCGCCGCACGGCAAAACTATGCCCTCGTCGGTAGGCAGACAAACTTCGTAACTGTCTATACTGCCCTTAAAGCCTTTCATCGTCATTTTTAATATATTATTTAATACTGCGGGTTGTAGCCCCGTGGTGTAACTGTTTATCAACACGAACAGCGGATTGTCCGACAGAACTTTCGTGCAGAGGTCTACAAAATCGTACAAATCGTTTTCTATCTTCCAAATCTCGCCGCTTGCGCCCCTGCCGTAACTCGGCGGGTCGAGTATTATGCAATCGTATTTTTTGCCTCTTTTTATCTCGCGCGTAACAAACTTTTTGCAGTCGTCCACAATAAACCGCGCTTTGTCGAAAGAAAGCTCCGACAAACTTACGTTTTCTTTTGCGCGTTCTACCATATTTTTTGCCGCGTCCACGTGGCAAACGCTTGCTCCTGCCGAAAGGCAGGCAACCGTCGCGCCGCCGGTGTAAGCAAACAAATTAAGCACGCTTATAGGTCGCTTGGCGCTTTCTATAAGCCGTATCATATTTGACCAGTTTACCGCCTGCTCGGGAAACAATCCCGTATGCTTAAAGCCCATAGGCTTGACGCGGAACTTTAAGCCGCGCCAACTTACAACCCAACTGTCAGGCATTTGTTTGAGATATTCCCAATGACCGCCGCCGGTTTCGCTGCGAATGTATTTTGCGTTTAGTTTAGGGTATTTGGAAAGATTGCTTTGCGACTTCCAAATGGCTTGCGGGTCTGGACGAAGCAAATATACGTCCTTCCATCGCTCCAACTTTTCGCCGTTGCCGGTCGCGATTATTTGATAATCTTTCCACTCTGTGTTTATTTTCATTATTTTACTTTTTTACCGTAATGCAGATAAGCACTTGCTCGCCGTTGACGTCCCAAGTCTTGCAGACGGCACCTTTGTCGCCTTCTTTAATTTCGTCGCATAAGGTATCAGCGCCTATCGCTTTTGCCTGTTTTTGCAACACGCCTGCAACTTTGCCGCCAGCCTTATATTGCATTGTGATGTGGTCGGTTACGTTAAAGTCGCTTTCTTTGCGCATCGTCTGTATTTTAGAAACGATTTCTCTTGCAATGCCTTCTTCTATAAGTTCCGCCGTCAGGTTGGTGTCAAGCACGACGGTTATACCCTTGTCGCTTACCGCTTCGAAACCTGCCTTGTTTTTGGAAGAAATAAGCAAGTCGGCTTCGGTAAGCTCTACCGTTTTGCCGTCTATTTGCGTAACGAAAGGCTTGCCGCTCCTTACCGTATTTACCACTTCCGTACCGTCGCACTCTGACAAAAACGTTTTTATTTTGCCAAGCAACGCACCGTATTTAGGACCTATCGTGCGCATTTGCGGTTTGAGTTCGTACCCTGCAAAAGCGCTCAAATCCGTTGCGTATTCCACTCCTTTTACGTTAAGTTCGTCTGCAAGTATATCTGTAAGATTCTTGTCGAATTTATCTTTGCCGTCAGCCACAATATAAAGTTTTGCAAGCGGCTGTCTGTTTTTGATGTTTGCGGAGTTTCTTGCGCTTCTGCCCAGCACTACGACGTCAAGAAGTTTTTCCATATCTCTTTCGAGTTTGGCATCAATCATACTTTCGTCGGCAATCGGGAAAGAATTTAAGTGTACGGAAAGCGGCGCGTTTTTGTCTACGCTTCTTACAAGGTTTTGATATATATTTTCCGCCATAAACGGCACGTACGGCGCGATGAGTTTCGACAGCGTGATAAGCACGTGGTCGAGCGTCATATATGCGGCTTTCTTGTCTTCCGTCATATCGCTACCCCAATATCTCTCGCGGCAGCGTCTTACGTACCAGTTGGAAAGCATATCGGTAAATTCTTCTATCTTTCTTGCGGTTTCGGTAATTTGATATTTGTTGAGGCCTTCGTCAACAAATTTAACCAAAGAATTGAGTTCTGACAAAATCCACTTATCCATTACGGTAAGTTTGCATTTTTTAAGGTCTATGCCCGTTGGGTCAAACTTGTCGATTTCCGCATACAAGACGAAAAACGCATAAGTATTCCAAAGAGTACCCATAAATCTGCGTTGCGCCTCAGAAACGGCGTCGGCGTAAAACCTCGACGGCAGCCACGGTGCGCTTGACGTATAGAAATACCACCTTACCGCGTCGGCGCCCTGTTTGTCCAAAACAGTCCACGGGTCTACTACGTTGCCTTTGTGCTTTGACATCTTTTGACCGTCTTTGTCGTTGACGTGCCCTAAAACTATGCAGTTTTTGAACGGCGCTTTGTCGAATATCAACGTAGACACCGCAAGCAAAGTATAAAACCAACCCCTAGTCTGGTCGACTGCTTCCGAAATGAAATCCGCAGGGAAGTTCTTTTCAAACAGCTCTTTGTTTTCGAAAGGATAGTGGAATTGCGCAAACGGCATAGAACCGCTGTCGTACCAGCAGTCGATAACTTCCGGTTCTCTTACGTAAGTGCCGCCGCACTCGCATTGCCATTTGCATTCGTCGATGTACGGTCTGTGCAATTCTATATCGCCCTTTATGTTGCAAAGCTCTTTAAGTTCTTTCTTGCTGCCGATGACGTGCACTTTGCCGCACTTGTCGCATACCCAAACGGGCAGCGGCGTGCCCCAGTATCTCTCGCGGGATATACCCCAGTCTATAATATTCTCCAAAAAGTTGCCCATACGGCCGGTGCCGATAGTAGGCGGCATCCAATTTACGCTTGCGTTGTTTGCAAGAATTTTGTCCTTTACCGCTGTCATTTTTACAAACCAACTTTTGCGCGCGTAATAGATAAGCGGAGTGTCGCAGCGCCAGCAGTAAGGATAACTGTGTTCAAACAGCAATTCCTTAAACAACAGTCCCGACTTTGCAAGTTTTTCTATAACAAGTTTGTCCGCGTCTTTTACGAATACGCCTTTCATATCGTAAACTTCCTCAGACATTTTTCCGTCGGAACCTACAAGTTGCACGAAAGGCAAATCGTATTTTCTGCCGACGTTTGCGTCGTCTTCACCGAATGCAGGCGCAATGTGTACTATGCCCGTGCCGTCGGTCAAAGTTACGTAATCGTCGCAGGTGATGTAAAAGGCCTTGTCGCTCTTTACGTAGTCGAACAGCGGAACGTATTTTTTATATTCGTAGTCTTTACCCGTTTTGGTTTCGATTTTTTCGTATGCGCCATCTTCGAAGTGCGCGGAAATCAGAGCGTCTGCCAAAATGAAATATTCTTTGCCGACTTTAATCTTAGTGTAGTCTTCCGCAGGGTTCATACACAAAGCGACGTTTGACGGCAAAGTCCACGGAGTAGTCGTCCACGCAAGAAAATACGTGTTATCATCGTCCTGCACTTTGAATTTTGCAATAACGGATTTTTCTTTGACGTCTTTATAGCCTTGCGCAACTTCGTGGCTCGAAAGAGCCGTTCCGCAGCGAGGGCAGTAAGGCACTATTTTGAAACCTTTATACAACAAACCCTTTTCGGCAATTTGTTTAAGGCTCCACCACTCCGACTCGATATAATTGTCGTCGTAAGTGATATACGGGTTTTCCATATCCACCCAATAGCCTACGCGGTCGGACATTTTTTCCCATTCGCCTTTATATTTCCAAACGCTTTCTTTGCACTTTTTAATGAACGGCTCTATGCCGTAGTTTTCTATTTCTTTTTTGCCGTCAATGCCCAAAAGTTTTTCCACTTCCAGTTCGACAGGCAAACCGTGCGTATCCCAGCCTGCTTTGCGCAGTACGGAATAACCTTTCATTTCTTTATATCTAGGTATAATATCTTTCATTACGCGGGTGAGGATATGCCCGATGTGCGGCTTGCCGTTTGCAGTGGGCGGCCCGTCGTAAAATGTAAAAGAAGGCCTGCCGTCGGTGTCTTCCATAGTGGCTTCGAAAATGCGGTTTTCCTTCCAAAATTTTAAGATGTCTTGCTCTCTGCCGATAAAATCCAACCCTGTGTCAACTTTTTTATACATACTCTTCTCCTTTAACAAAAAAATGCCTGTTGTCTAGACCAACAGGCACCACTAAACATATACAAACATATACTCGCCTTATAACGGTGGCGCTCCGTAACTTGCTACTTACCTTTTACCGTATTTCCCGTCGGTATTATAATTTTTTATAAGCCAACGTGTAAAAAAGACTTTTGCAAATTATGCTCGCGCGGTGATAATTCGTGCCGAGTTTTGCGCAATCGCACCAACCTTGCGCTCTCTTAAAAAACTTTAAGGCAAAAACCGTGTCCGCGTTTTTAACGCATCATAAATATTAAATTATGCAAATATTTTACAAAAATAATTGAAAATTGTAAAGCAATTAACGCTTACAATTCAAACTTGTCAAAAACTTCGCCGTCCAAATCCTTCCACAAAAAAACTCCGTCTTGCATTGTCATATAACTGTGTCTGCTGTTTTGTTTAGGGATTGACACGGAACCGCAATTCATATATATTGCGTTTGCCGTCTTTATAAAGGCAGGCACGTGCGTATGCCCGTTCAATATTACGTCTCCCATACCAAGCGGCGGCAAGTTGTCTAAATTATATTTGTGCCCGTGAGTGGCAAATATCATCTGCCCTTTTTGCTCCAACAGACAATAATCCGCCATTATAGGAAACTCCAACACCATTTGGTCGACTTCCGTATCGCAGTTTCCGCGCACCGCAAGTATTACGTTCTTTTTGGCGTTAAGCATTTCTATAACTTCTTTGGGCTGATATTCGTCGGGCAAATTATTGCGCGGTCCGTGGTAAAGCAAATCGCCCAAAAGCAATAACTTGTCTGCCTTTTCTCTATCAAAAGCGGTCATAAGTTTTTTGCAATAATATGCCGAGCCGTGTATATCAGACGCTATCAAATACTTCATATATTTTCCCCTTTATGTGCAAAATGCAAATAGGCAAATACGCTTATTGCCGCAAACAATATGCACCAAAACTCCAACAAGCCTATGCCAATCCACGGCGACTGCCCGTCGTTAAATATATTAAACATAGGCATTATAAAACAAGAAATCGCAAATACTCCGTGCGCCAAAAGCAATATTTTAAGAGCCTTATCGGTTTTTATTTTTGACTGCAAATTCAATCCCGCAAAAAAAGTGGATACCGCCATAAAGCAATAGCACAATAGGTCGTAATTGAAAAACAAACCCATACGCTGATAATCCAAAATCTGCAAAACCTCGTCGCTTAAATTTCCGTATTGCACCACCGTAAGATTTGCAAACAACACGAGCAAACTTACAGTTGCATACACCGCCCCGAAAGCAATGCCGCATTTGCCTGCGGCGCTTGACTTTTCTTGCGCAAAAGCACAGGCAAGCGGCAAATAGCCGAATGCGATAAACGCGCAGGCAATATAAGTAAGATAATCGCTGTTTGTAAATTCGCCTATTATCATACCTATTGCAAAGCCTATTACGCCAGCCAAACACACGACGGCAGACCACTTTCCTATTTGTCTGTCCATAGGTAAAATATACCACAAAAAGATTATTTCTACAACAAGTTATTTTTCGGCTTTTTAATGACTTGCAATTTTATCTATCACCTATGTTAAATACGTTTGCCGTTATATCAAACGGTCGTTATCACACCAAAGCCGCCGCGATATACCGCGGCGGCTTTGGTATGACGTTAATACAAATACTTTTAAGCCCATTTCATCTGCCTATTCCGCCGCGCAAGTATGTGTTTTTGTTAAGTTTCCGTTAATTATTTTTTGCAAAAAAATTTTAGGCTTATTAAGCGTTTACGACAAAATCTTATTTTCCTCTTTGTTACAATTTGCGACAAATTATTGAGTTGCAAAAAGGTCTGTTTTAATGTATAATAATTTTACTGTGCTAGGCGGGGAGCCAGCGGTGCCCTATACCTGCAATCCGCTACAGCAGGGCTGAATGCCGTCCGAGGCATTGTCTTGGAGGGTTTGGAACAGATAAGGAGTGTTGATAACAAGGTCCCGTGCAACAGTGCACTGTGAACCATGTCAGGGCGGGAACGCAGCAGCATTAAGCAGACCGTACTGTGTGCCACGGGGAAACTTTGCAGTAGCCACCTATTTGGATACCGCCTCGGGGATTTTTGTCGACGACGGAAGCACAGTTTTAGAAAGCGCATTTACATAAGTAAATGCGCTTTCTTTATATTTTTTAGTAAATTATTAAATAAAATATCGCGTTTTACAAACCATATAGACTTTGCCATGGAATTATGAAAATTTATATAATAGTTTTAATTTACTGATAATTTTATAAACCCGATGTTTCTATATGTGTAAATCACACCATCTTTGTTATTTCTTTTTTCAACCTTACTATAATCTTTTTTTCAAGACGGGAGATGTACGACTGAGAAATACCCATAAGGTCGGCAACTTCTTTTTGAGTTACTTCTTCCGCGCCGTCAAGTCCGAAACGCAACGCAACAATTTCCTGCTCGCGTTTGGAAAGTTTGGTTATGGCTTTTTTTAACAATTCGCGCTCTATGCCGCCTTCTATATCGTTGTAAACCATATCGCTGTCGGTACCCAACACGTCGCCCAACAGCAACTCGTTGCCGTCGCTGTCTATATTTAACGGCTCGTCCAGGCTTATTTCATACTTGCGGCGCACTACCTTGCGCAAATGCATAAGAATTTCGTTTTCTATGCAACGGCTGGCATAAGTGGCGAGTTTAATTTTTTTGTCCATATCGAAACTGTTTACCGCTTTAATAAGACCTATCGTGCCTACGGAAATTAAATCTTCCAACTCTATACCCGTATTATCGAATTTTTTGGCAATGTAAACCACCAAACGCAAATTGCGCTCTATAAGTTGATTTTTTGCGTCGGCGTCGCCGTTTTTGCGTTTGATAAGTAACGCCTCTTCTTCTGCTGCGGAAAGCGGCTGCGGCAAAACTTCCGCCCCGCATATGTAACACACGATTTTTTCGTCAAGCAGATTTTTTTGCAAAACTTTTTTCAACAACGACAAAAACTTCATAATATCTTCTCCTTAACCAAATCACAAAAACGTTTCATTTCAAATTAAATTGCAATACAGTAAACACAGCGCAAAATCATAGAGACATATTTGCGCTTAACAATACGTCGCACTCTCCTTTTATAGGCGCGGTGCTTTCCGCAAGACCCAAAACCACGTCAAACTGCCTGTCCCCGACAAAAAAGCCTTCCGGCGCAAAGGTAAACATTTTTTGCTTGCCGCCCGCCAATGTGGAAAAAGTTATATAATGCGCGTTTTTTATACAGTCGTTTTTGCTGACCAAACTTTCGGCGACCTTTTCTTTAACAAGGTTTTTTATCTTTTGCGACACTACTATCACAACAGGCAAACCGCTCACTTCGTCGGCAAGTTGATTGCCGCTGTCCAAAAAACCCTGCAACTCATAGCGCACACCGTCAAGCATAAGCACGGCGTCATAAATAAACTTGGACGAAGCCTTCTTACCGCTAATATATGCAACGAGATTTTTTGTTAGAAAAACAAAACACAAAATTCCGCCGACAAAAAGCGGCAACGGACTGTTTGACACTATGCTTAAATCCTGCTGCAAAGAAAAATCCGCGCCGAATATAAAATATATGCCGAACAGCACTCCGCCGAGCGCAAACGTCAAACCCCAAAATAGCAATAGCGCTGCCAAAAACTGTTTTTTACTTTTGTATCTTGCCAAAATAAGTACGATAAGCAGGCTTAACGCAAGTTTTATTAAAACGGAAAGCACTTGCCCTACGGCAAAAAGCGGTATCACTATTGCGATAGCCGTACCCGACAAGTCGGCAAAAAACAACCGCAGTTTACGGTATTTTATTTTTAGTATCTTAACGACGGAATATAACAACAGAAAATTAAATATAAAATTACTTAAAAACACGTATTCTATATACACCGTCATAGACTTAAAGTTTAACGTCAATCACCTGCAATTAAAAAAAGAATATTGCTTTTTTTGCAATATTTTTGTCAAAACAAAAATTATTTATATAAAGCACAGACTATGATATACGAAGTTTTTTTATTGCGCAAAAGTTTAAGATATACGAAAAAAATAATTTAATTATGTTTAACAAAAACCCAAACGGCGGACTTGAAATTCAAGTCTGCCGTTTGGGTTTTGATTATTAAAGCCTGACCGTACTTTGCAATGCTTTACCGAAGTATCAACCTTTCGGGTTGCATTGCCTTGTCGGGTTCGGCTTTAATAATTTTGAGTTTAGTCCAGAGCCTGTTATCAGTTTATTTTGAGATATTCTCTAGGCGATACGTTTTTTCCGTCTTTAGTCATCTCGAAGTGTACGTGCGGACCTTCTTTCCATTCCAAATAAGAAGAATCGCTTGCTTCACCTATCTTAGTGCCCTTCTTTACGCTGTCGCCTTTTTTAACAGCAGTATTTTCCGCCAAGGAAGAATAAATCGATTTCAATCCGTTGCCGTGGTCGATGACGATTTTAGTACCGTATTCGTCGTCGACGGTTACGCTCTCTACCTTACCGTCCGCAACTGCTTTGACGTCCTTGCTGCCTTTTGCGATAAAGTCGATGCCTCTGTGGCTTGTCCATTCTTCCATAGTAGAAGAATATACAAAGTCGCCGTCAATAGTGTAGTCCATAGAGATTGTGTAGTCTGCCATAGGCAAATCGAACGTAAGAGGCGGAACATCTACTATCGTGTCGTCGCCGGTAATTCCGCCGCCGCCGATTTCTATATCCGGCATTTTTGCAGGCGGTGTAGTTGACGAACTTTCTACCACCACTATGGTAACAATCGCAACGATACACGCAACGATGATTACCAATGCCAAATTTCTTTTGAGAAAGTCAAGAAATTTGTTTTGTTTTTTAATTTTTTCTGCCATAATGTCCTCCAAATTTTTTTGAGATAATTTTTATGGAATGATTTTTTCCTTAATAATTTTTTTTATACATAAATTTTTTTCGGTTTTGTTTTACCAGATTTGTGTTTTTATACTGTCGTTTTATTTGAGAAGAATTTTGTTGCTTACAAAAACTAATGCAATTAAAATCCTCCCAAAATCATAGGCGTGCCTATAGTCATGCGCTCGCCGTCGTATGCAATTTGAAAGTTTATTTTTTTGTTTTGTTTAAGCACTCCGCCCGTAAAGTTTTGAGAAAAACCTTCCGCGACGCAAATGCCTTCAAGCATTTGACAAAAATATACGTCGCCTACGTTTTTTGCAAACTGAACAACGTCTGTGCAATCATACGGCATTGTTACGCTTTCACCTATAATATCCACAAGTTTGCTTTTTAATATATCGGCATAACTTGCCTTGCAGGAAATTATGTAAATATTGCCGTTTTGTATCGTCGTGCAATTTTCGTCTTTATAAAAACTTTTTGTATAAAAACTGTAATCGCCGTCAAAATCCAAACTTTTTGCCGACACCGACGGAATATGTAAAAATAAAAGCAACAGCATAAATATAGAAACCAAAATTCTTTTCATAGCAAAAACTCTCCGTAATTTGTTACAGAGAGTTTTGACAGAATTTTGCCGTTTTATACTTTATTGATAAATCAGGTGTTGTTTTTATATATTTCACTGGATATTTTTGACAAATACACAACAAGCGGACTTAAATTTAAGTCCGCTGTTTGATATATTTTTATTTGGTTTTATTTTATAGTTTGTATTGCTTTTTATTTATGTATATGGTTCTTATTTTATAATCGCTGTATTATCAGTCGTAAAGTTTACTTACAGGCAAATCGCTGTAAACTCTTTCTATCGCTTCGGCAAACAAGTCCGAAACGGTAACGATTTTTATCTTGTCTATAAGTTTTTCCTTAGGTATTTCTATCGTGTCGAGAATTACCACTTGCTTTAACGGTGATTTTTCTATACGCTCGATAGCGGGACCGCTCAGTACGCCGTGCGTGCAGCAAGCATAAACTTCTCTTGCGCCGCCTTTTTCCACAATAGCGCTCGCGCCTTGCGTTATCGTGCCAGCAGTGTCAATCATATCATCAATCATAAGACCGACTTTGCCCTCTACGTCGCCGATGATATTCATAACTTCCATTACGTTGGCTCTAGGTCTGCGTTTGTCTACTATTGCAAGGCTTACGTCAAATTTGCCAGCCATTTTTCTGCTTCTTGCAACACTGCCGACGTCAGGCGAAACTACGACCAAATCGTCCCCTTTGTTAAGCCCTTGACGCATAAAATATTTTGCCAACACAGGCATACCGTAAAGATTGTCCACAGGAATATCAAAAAAGCCTTGCAGTTGACTTGAATGCAAATCCATAGTAAGCACTCTGTCTGCGCCTGCCTTTTCCAAAAGGTTTGCAACGAGTTTTGCGGAAATAGGGTCGCGGGCTCTTGCCTTTCTGTCTTGTCTTGCATAGCCGAAATAAGGTATAACCGCGGTTATTCTCGAAGCGGAGGCGCGTCTTACGGCGTCAATCATTACGAGAAGTTCCATAAGATTTTCATTTACCGGGTTTGAAGTAGACTGAATAAGAAAAACGTCGCAACCGCGAACGGTTTCCCCTATGTTTATGCTTACTTCGCCGTCGCTGAAACGTCCGACTTCCATATTGCCCAACGGCAACCCGAGTTTATCGGCTATCTTTTTAGCCAATGTTTTGTTTGAATTGCCGGAAAAAATTTTTACCTGACCGTGCGTACCTGCCCCAACCATCATTAGTTCCCCCAAAGATTATTGCAATCAACCGCAACAAAAATTGCACACTCGTACCTGCAAGTTACTGCACACTCGGGCTGCAAATTATTACATATCATCGCATATATAATTTTACACTTTGTAAAGTAAGCCGTCAACAAAAACCGACTTGCTTGACAAACTATTTTTTGGCAAAATAAAAACAATATTTAAGCTGCTTGAAATATAATGAAATAATGTTTTATAAAAATCGTAAAAGACAATCTCAACTTATTAAAAACAGTTTTAATGTAAAAAACTAAAATAATTAAGCAGCCCCGTCCGTTACGGTCGGGGTATGCTTAATTAAACCGTCGGTTACGTGCCGACGTTACAAACGCTTTAACCGAATTACTTCAACACTTGATTTTCATAGTCGTAGCAATAGTGAGCGGTAGGCGCCGCCATATTGTTGACTACCGTAATAGAGTCGAGTATGCAGCAGCCTTCGCCGCTGTTGTGTTTGCAGTTTTCTACGTTGCAGTTGATACGTTGATTTCTTTCCATAGTTTACCTCCGAGTAAAGTTAGTGTTTCCACTGAGCTGAAAATTATACATTGTTGACAAAAACCGCCTGTTAATTTACAATACGAAACAGGAGAAAAATTATGAAAGTTATTTTATTGAAGGACGTTAAAGCACAAGGCAAAAAAGGCGACATAATAGACGTAAGCGACGGATACGCAAAAAACTTTTTGATAAAGCAAGGTTTGGCGCAAGTTGCCAACACTGACAACTTAAACAGTCTCACCATAAAAAACGCGGCAGCGGCAAGACAAAAAGAACTTGAAAAACAAGCGGCAATAAAAACCGCTGCGGAACTTAAAGGAAAAGAAGTTTCTCTGTCTATCAAAACGGGAGAAAACGGCAAAATTTTCGGAAGCGTTACGGCAAAGGAAATTGCCGAAGCTTTTGTCAAAAACGGATATAAAATAGACAAAAAACAAATCGTGCTTAAAGACCCTATCAAAAATATAGGTATGTTTAAGATAACCGTCAAAGTATATCCGGAAATTTCGGCAGAGTGTTTTGTAAACGTAGTGCCGGAAGTATAAAAACCGTTGACAAGAACCGAAACAATATTTACAATAATTTTGTAATAGAAGGGAGTAGTTAGCGCATAAGCGCGGTTTTATTCGTCATCACGTAGCAATACCGGATAAACCTGATAAATTGCGTAGCAAAATACGCAACAAAGACGAGACTTTTATTGCGTATTAAAACACGCAGTAGAAGTTTATTTTTTTATCGTTATGCGGCATAAATATCGGAAACAAGGTTGATAATAAAAAAACTCTCGCTGCAAAGGAAGGAAATTTGTGGAATATTTACTTTTACTCGTTGGTTTTGTATTGCTTATCAAAGGTGCGGACTTTTTTGTAGACGGCAGCAGCGACATAGCAAAACTGCTTAAAATACCGTCGGTGGTAATAGGTCTTACAATCGTAGCCCTAGGCACAAGCGCACCGGAAGCGGCGGTAAGCATTACGGCAGGTTTTGCCGGCAACAACGATATGGCATTGGGCAACGTAATAGGCTCCAACATATTTAACGTAGCCGTCGTAGCAGGAGTATGCGCGGTCATTATGCCGTACGTCGTAGACGAAATAATCTTCAAACGCGATTTGCCTATATGCATAGGCATAACCGCTTTGCTTGCAATATTTATGTATGACGGCCAAATTGCACTGTGGGAGGCAATAACCCTCTTAGTGCTGTTTGCAGGATACATCTTTATGACGGTTATTCACGCGATGAAACACCGCACGCAAGAAAAAACCGAAGAAGAAAACACGCGCAAACCTATAATCAGCGTGCTGTTTATCATAGGCGGTTTGGCGGCCGTAATATTCGGCGGGCAGTTGGTAGTAGACAACGCAAGCAAAATTGCAGTAAGTTTGGGCATGAGCCAACGGCTTGTAGCGCTTACTATAGTTGCAATAGGCACCTCTCTGCCGGAACTCGTAACGTCAATCGTTGCGGCAAAAAAAGGCGACAGCGGGCTGGCAATGGGCAACGTAGTAGGTTCCAACATATTCAACATACTGTTTATCTTGGGGTCTTCCGCAACGCTGCACCCTATCGCAGTTGCAAGCGACGCAATGATTGACGTAATAGTATGTTTTGCAATAGCGGTATTTGCTTTTATTGCCGTTGCAATATCCAAAAAGAAACTCAACCGCATCGCCGGTGTAATTTTACTTTTGGCTTACGTGGCATATACGCTGTTTATAATTTTGCGCTGACGGCGTAAATTATATATGCACAATTCAGACATAACTAATTATTTATATATCTTCAATTTGTAAGTACAACAAAGTCGGCGGGCTAATTGACTGCCGACTTTATCTATTTACTTTGCAACAAAACAATTATTGTCTTTATAACAAACATAACATCTGTATTTATTGTTGTTTGTAGGCATTATCGAGAGAAAACTCACAGCCGCAATAATCCTGACGGTACAAGCCGTATTCTGCGGAAAGTTCAATCGACTGTTTGTATCCGTCTTTCTTTTTGAAGTCGCTATACAAAAATTTTACGCCGTATTTATCTTGCAAATTTTTGCCCAAAAGATTTATCGTCTGCGCATTTTTGTGCGGGCTTACGGTAAGAGTAGTTCCGAAATAATCTGCGCCCAACTGTCGTGCTTTTTTTGCCGTTTCTTCAAGGCGCAGCAAAAAACACTTTTCACAGCGCGCACCCCCTTCTTTTTCGTGCTCTAAACCCTTTGATGCTTTCAAAAATTCATCGTGATTATATTCCGTCGGCAAAAGTTCTATTTTGTTTTCGTGCGGCAAACTTTCAATAAGCTGCTTTTGTGTATTGAGCCTATGCACGTACTCCTGCTGCGGAAAAATATTGGGATTGTAATAATAAACGTAAACGTCAAAATAATCCGTAAGATATTGCAAGACGTAACTGCTGCAAGGTCCGCAGCAGCTTTGCAGCACAAGTTTCGGCTTTCTTCCGTTTTGCTTTATGTCAGTCAAAATTTTTTCCGTTTCTTTTTGATAGTTAATTTTAATAATACCTTGTTCTCTATCCATCATTGTGATTATATCACAAAATACGGCAAAACCTATTTCAATTTAATATATACGTTTTTATTTTAATTACTAAAAAATTATACAAGTCAAATCGAGATACAAAAACCCCGTCGTGCAAACGTACACGACGGGGTTTTGCAAAGCGGTAAACGCCTTATTATTTCATTTCTACTTCTGCGCCAGCAGCTTTAAGTTTTTCAACGATTTCGGTTGCAGCTTCTTTAGAAACAGCTTCTTTAACCTTGCTAGGAGTTTTGTCAACCATATTCTTAGCTTCCATAAGACCAAGACCGGTGATTTCTCTGACAACTTTGATAACTTCGATTTTCTTAGCGCCTGCGTTGTTGAGGATTACGTCAAATTCGCTCTTTTCTTCTGCGGCAGGAGCAGCATCGCCTGCGCCGGCAGCAGGACCTGCAACAACTGCAGCGGCTGCGCTTACGCCGAATTCTTCTTCAATAGCTTTAACCAAATCGTTAAGTTCAAGCACTGACATACCTTTAATTTCTTCAATAAATTTTTTGATATCCATTTTTAATTTCTCCTTAATTTAATTTGTCGTGCAACTAAGCACTGTTTTTTTTGATATCGCACATTTGCAAATATCAAACAATTTTGCAGTAAGCGTTTATAAACGCTTATGCGTGAAAATTTGGCAACTAGCCAAAAAATTACTGAGCCTTTTTGGCAATTTCGTTCAACGCAACGGCAAGACCTCTTACAGGCGCTTGGAGTACGCTCAAAAGCATTGCAAGCAAAGTTTCCTTATTAGGCACTTTGGACAACGCTTGTACGGTTGCTTCATCGATATATTTCTTATCGAGCATACCGCATTTGACTTGCATTTTGTTTAACTTCTTGATGTTTGCAACAGCAACCTTTGACGGCGCGATTGCATCACCGTAAGAGAAAGCCACTGCTGTCGGACCGTTTAATGCTTCGTCAAAATCGTTGTAGCCGAGTTCGTTAAGAGCGATTTTTACCAAAGTATTTTTCAAAACTTTGTACTCTATTTCAGCCTTACGAAACTCGTTACGCAAAGCGGTGTCTTCTGCAACCGTCAAACCTTTGTAGTCGATGATTACAAAAGAACTTGCTTTTTGAATTTTGTCTTTAATTTGGTCGACAACTTCTCTTTTTGCAATTTTGTTTGCGTTCAAAACCATTTCCTCCTTTATTTAATTTATATAAAGAAGCCCTTGTACCGACAGTACAAGGGAAACAAAACTTTAAGATTTTATTTCTTCGTACCTCGGCAAGATTTACTTTTGCACTTGCTGTCTTTGGACAAAGGCTAATTTACATGTTTGTGTAAATATTTCTATTTACTTAAATATTTTAACTTTTTTGCAGGGTTTTGGCAACTAAAAAGTAAACTTTCGCAAACTTTTTAATAAGCCGCAACCTATACCGCATATAATTGACTAGTTGGCGCGGTAGTTTACTTTAATGCCGGGACCCATCGTAGAAGCGATTGCAACGCTCCTCAAATAAGTACCTTTTGCAGCGGCAGGTTTTGCCTTGACGATTGCCTCCATAATTGCGTTGAAGTTTTCTTCCAACTTTTCCGCACCGAAACTCTTTTTGCCGAAAATTACGTGAATAACGGCTGTTTTGTCAAGTCTGTATTCTACCTTACCTGCTTTTGCATCTTTTATTGCACGCGTAACGTCCATAGTTACGGTGCCGCTCTTAGGGTTAGGCATCAAGCCTTTAGGTCCCAAAATTCTTGCGATACGACCTACAACGCCCATCATATCCGGAGTTGTGATACACACGTCAAAACCGAACCAGCTTTCGTTTTGAATTTTTGCAATCATTTCTTCGGCGCCTACAAAATCTGCACCAGCAGCGGCAGCCTCGTCGGCTTTTGCGCCCTTTGCGATAACCAAAACTTTAAGCGAACGACCGGTGCCGTTTGGCAATACCAACACGCCGCGGACCTGTTGGTCTGCCTGTTTAGGGTCAACACCCAATTTTACGTGCAATTCCATAGTTTCGTCAAACTTTGCTTTTGCGAGTTCGCAAGCAAGGCTGATTGCGTCTTTTACTTCATAAGCAGTGTTGTTTACCTGCTTTGCAGCATCAATATATCTTTTTCCTTTCATTATTATCCTCCCGTGGTACAAACGAATTTGCTACCAAACTCTCCCACTTAGTCTACAACCACAACACCCATACTGCGTGCTGTGCCTGCAATCATACTGCATGCCGCTTCGAGCGATGCTGCGTTCAAGTCCGGCATTTTTGTTTTAGCGATTTCTTCAACCTGCGCTTTGGTGATTTTTGCAACCTTGTCGGCTTGCGGTCTTGCAGAGCCGCTGTTTATGTTGCACGCCTTTTTGATAAGCACCGGTGCAGGAGGCGTTTTCAAGACGAAAGTAAACGACCTGTCTTGATAAATTGTGATAACTACAGGAATGATGAGACCTTCCTGTCCTTGAGTTTTTGCGTTAAATTCTTTCGTAAAACCAGGAATATTGATACCGTGAGGTCCCAAAGAAGAACCGACAGGAGGTCCCGGAGTAGCCTTGCCTGCAGGCAATTGCAATTTTACGACAGCAGTAACTTTTTTAGCCATAGTATATTTCTCCTTCGTGGTTAAAACGAAAAACACTGTGATATATTTTGTTTTTCTCCCACATATTAAACGCCTTTATATAAAGGCGTAAAAAACTTAATTAAACGGATTCTATCTGAATAAACTCCATCTTTATATCGGTTTCTCTGCCGAACATCGACAAAGTAATATAAACTTCTTGCTTAGACTGGTCTATGCTTTTGATAGCGCCTATTTGCCCCTCGAACGGACCTGAAATAATGCGTACGTAGTCGCCGACTTTGTGAGTAAAGTCGGTTACGACGGTTTCCAAACGAAGACGTTTTACTTCGTCGTCGGACAATGGCAATGCCTTGCCTTGCGGACCGACAAAACCGGTTACGCCTCTCGTATTGGTAACGAGATACCAAATTTGCGAAGAATATTTCAGTTTGATGTAAACGTAGCAAGGCATAATTTTAGTTTCGACAACCTTCTTCTTGCCGTTGCGTTCTTCAACGGTTTGGTCGACAAGAATTTTTATGTCGAAAATTTCGTCTTGCAAATGGTTGTTTTCTACCATTTGCTCCAAATTTGCCTTGACTAAATCTTCATAGCCCGAATAGGTATGAAGTACGTACCACTTTGCTTCTTCCATCTTTTAACCAACCAAAAGTCCCAACAACCAAGAGAACAGCCAATCTGCCAAACCGATTGTAATCAAAAAGAACAAAACGACAACCAAGACGATACCGAGGTTTTTGAACACGGTGCCGGCCGACGGCCAAGTAACTTTTCTGAATTCCGCCCAACTTCTGCCGAGCCATGCGCCCATTCTCTTAAAAAGTCCAGGCTTTTTCTTTTTAGTTTGAGTTGCCATAGGTTACCTCGTTTTTTATTTAGCCTCTTTGTGAACCGTATGTTTCTTGCAGAATCTGCAATATTTTTTAAGTTCGATACGGTCAGGGGTGTTTTTCTTATTTTTCATATTGTCATAGTTGCGTTGTTTGCACTCTGTGCAAGCAAGAGTAACTTTGACTCTAGTGCCCTTCGCTGCCATAAGTTTATCTCCCGAATAACAAAAAAATTCACACCCGATACGAGTGCTAAAATATATTATCACACCAAAACCCAACTGTCAAACGTTTTGCACCAAAAATAAAAGTTGAAAGATAAAGCGTCATCATCAATTCTTAACGCAAATTACCTTAATACAATCTTAAAACAACTTTGTCGCAAGTCCAAGTATATTAAACCTAGAATTTTGTCTTAATACCAACAAATTATTTCGTCTTATTTTCAACAAACTTGTCAATAATTTTACAAATAATAATTATCACGGCGCAGACACTTGCATTATGTCGGCGACATGCTTATAATAATTTTTATGGATTATTTGGCAATAATTTTAATTACCTTTATTTCCGGCGTCATAGGAACGGGGCTCGGCGGCGTAGTAGGTGCGGTATTAAGGCGCGACTCTACCAAAATTGTCAGTTTGCTGCTGTCCTTTGCCGCAGGAATTATGCTTGCCGTCGTCTGTTTTGACCTTATGAGCGAGCCTATAGAAATGATGAAAAACGGCACTATGCCGCCGCTTACACCATTGATTGTCGTTGTAACGGTAATTGCCGGCTACGGCGTTGTATATTTGCTGAATTGGCTGATAGATAAAAAAACCAATCACGAAGTAAAACATATCGATAAAAATCACCCTGCCACCGCAGATGATTTAGACGAACTGATACACGCAAACCATTACGTAGCACACAAAAACTCAAAATCAAATATGTTCGTCGCAGGAATGGTAATGATGTTTGCCATTGCATTGCACAATCTTCCCGAAGGTATGGTAATAGGTGCGTCTTATGCTCTTACGCCGGATATTACTGCAAATATATTCAGCGGCAGCGGATTTATAATGGCGATTGTAATCGGTCTGCACAACGTACCTGAAGGTATGGCGGTTTCCGTCCCATTGATTTCCGGCGGAATGAGCAAGACAAAAGCCGTGTTGCTTACCGCATTAAGCGGGTTGCCTACGGTTTTGGGCGCAGTACTCGGTTTTGCTCTGGGTGAAATAAACGACTTAATGCTGGTGTTGTCGTTAGGTTTTGCAAGCGGCGCTATGCTTTACGTGGTTTTTGGGGAACTTTTACCGGAATCTATTTTAATGTGGCGAAGCAAACTTCCTGCATTTACTCTTTTTATAGGTTTAATCGTCGGATTTCTGTTGGTGATGTTTTAATAAACGTTAGATATCTGATATAATAATTCCATTGGGTGGAAGAAGATAAAACAAATACGCACACCAAAGTTAAAGTGTGCGTATTTGCTTGTTATGGTGGAGGTGAGGGGACTTGCACCCCTGTACCGACGAGCGTAAAGGCGGCTTTCTCCGTGCGAAGTCGTTTTTTTGTTGTCCCCTTTCAATCTTGAAACGACACAATATCAAAAAGGTGATATGCTTAAATTACGAAACGGCGACGCATAACACGCCGAAACATTTTACCGTGTTGTCTGATGCCGTTAACCTGCCACACGGTATACAGGGACGACACGCCGCGTTAAATTAAGCAGCGAGTGCAGCGGTTTTGAAGCCGTTGCTTACACTATTTTTGTTAGCGTTTAATTTTAATTTCCGTTGTTGCGCAGACGAGCCTGCGGCACGCTTACCGCGTTTGCGACCTCACCGGGCGAATCTGAAACACCCCCATGTTTCAAAAAAATTTCCGCTATGCGCTTTGTAATAATATCGTTTACATTGTGAAACCTG
>CAJUCX010000007.1:27075-70812 GCA_910585195.1 uncultured Christensenellaceae bacterium
GCAAAAAAATTTCCGCTATGCGCTTTGTAATAATATCGTTTACATTGTGAAACCTGCAAGACTTCGCCGCGAAATTTTTTTGGCTTTTAGTGCGATAACAATCGCGTTTTTATTTTACAAAAGTCTTTCAACTTTTGGTATAACATTGTTTACAATATTTGTTTTTGCTGCTTTACTTTTATGCAAAAAAATTTCCGCTATGCGCTTTGTAATAATATCGTTTACATTGTGAAACCTACAAAACTTCGCCGCGAAATTTTTTTGGCTTTTAGTGCGATTGCCATCGCGTTTTTATATTGCAAAAGTCTTTCGGCTTTTGGAAAAATTATTTTTTATATTACAGCAAATATTTTATGTTTGTTACCAAACAAATCTTTTATAAAGAATCAAGTCTATCTGGTTTAAGCAAACACAAATTTAACCGCGGTTTACAAGATTGATAAAACAATAAAAACCTGCATAATGACATTATCTTCTGCGCATTGCTTCGCTTATGTCGCGCTGCTGTTGACGGTCCATATCTTTTTTTGCGATTGCTTCGCGCTTGTCGTAAAGTTGTTTGCCCTTTGCAAGCGCAATTTCCACCTTGACTAACGAGCCCTGCAAATATATCTTTAACGGAACTATGGAATAACCCTTTTCTTTAACTTTGCCCAAGAGCCGCATAATTTCGTTTTTATGCATTAAAAGCCGTCTGTCGCGTCTGGAATCTACGTTGGAAAAACTGCCTTTGTCATAAGGCTTGACGTATACGTTTTTTAACAGCAGTTGTCCGTTATGCACGGTTGCATAACTGTCTTTTAAGTTTACTTCGCCGCGCTTGATAGATTTTACTTCGCACCCGACAAGATTTATGCCCGTCTCGAAAGTTTCTACGACGTTATAGTCGTGAAAGGCTTTTTTGTTTGTGGAAATTACCTTCATATTTGTCATTATACCACACCGACAAAGTCAAAATCAATCTTTCGCGTATCGACATCCGCAGCAGCAACCTTTATTTTTACAGCCTGCCCCAATGTAAATTTATTGTGCCTACCGAGCAAAGTATACTTTTTTTCGTCAAATTCGTAGACGTCGTCGGGCAGGTTTTCTATCCTTATAAGCCCTTCCACCGTGTTTGGCAACTCCACAAAAATACCGAAGCCCGTAACGCCGCTGATTATCCCTTCGAAATCCTGACCTATAAGCGTTCTTGCAAACTCGGCTTTTTTCATATCGTCGACGTCTCTTTCCGCCTCGTCGGCAAGTTTTTCTCTCTCGCTGGAATGTACGCTTGCGCTCTTTACAAACTCGTGCATTCTTGCCGAGGCGTTGCCGTCAAGAGAGCCGTTTAATATAAGTTTGAGCACTCTGTGCACCACCAAATCGGGATAGCGTCTGATAGGCGAAGTAAAGTGGCAATAACAATCGCTTGCCAAGCCGAAGTGTCCCAAATTCGTAAAATGATATCTTGCTTTTTGCATACTGCGCAGCATTACCCTGCCGACGATATGCTCGTAAGGCATTCCTTTGGCCTTTTGCATAACTTTTTGCAAGTTTGCCGAGTGAATATTTTCCAAATCGCCGTTGATATAAAGTCCGAAACTTTTTAAGAAGCTGTTTAAGTCTTTGAGTTTGTCTATATCGGGCTTTTCGTGCACACGGTAAACAAACGGCGCCTCCTGATAATATACGTACTCTGCCACGGTTTCGTTTGCAAGTATCATAAATTCTTCTATCATTTTGTGCGAAATCGTACGCTCGTAAGGTTTAATATCTGTAACTCTGCCGCAAGCATCCATAATGAATTTTACTTCTTTGGTCTCGAAATTTATGCAACCGCGCTTTTCTCGTTTTGCAATCAAAATTTCGGCAAGTTCTTTCATAGTCAAAATGTCTTTTGCAATGTTTGCATACTGTTTTGTTTTTTGCCTGTCGCCTTCTATTATAGCAGTAACGTCGTCGTAAGTCATACGCTCCGTCGTTTTGATGACACCTTGACAAATTTCCGCATCGACTACTTTGCCCTGCTTGTTTACAGTCATAAGGCAACTCATTGTAAGGCGGTTTTGCTTTGGATTTAGCGAGCAAATGCCGTTTGATAATTCCACCGGCAGCATAGGAAAAACTTTGTCGGGAAAATACACGCTTGTGCCGCGCTCGAACGCTTCTTTGTCAATGACAGAACCTTGCTTGACGTAATGAGAAACGTCGGCAATATGCACGCCAAGTAAATAAGTGCCGTCGGCATTCTTTTTTATTGACACCGCGTCATCCAAATCTCTTGCGTCGGCGCCGTCTATGGTAAAAGTCGTCCAGCCTGTAAAGTCCCGTCTGTTTTTGAATTGACTTTTGTCTACAACCTGCGGCACTGCGGCGGCGCTTTGACTGACCGCCTGCGGAAAATCATAGTCTAAGCCGTATTGATAAGCCACGGAAAGTATGTCGTTGCCTTTTTCGTTTTGATAGCCTATTACCTTAACGACTTCTCCCTCGGGATTTTTTTCTTTATTAGGATATGATGTAATTTTTACCAAAACCTTTTGGTTGTTTTTTGCCCCCAGCGTCTTTTTTTGCGGTATAAAAATATCTTTTGCAAATCTGTCGTCGTCGGGTATAACGAATGCCTGATTTTTTTTATCGAGTCTGCCGACAATCTGCGTCATACCGCGCTGCAAAATTTTGACGACCTCTCCTTCGTCTTTGGTACCGTCTATTTTTTTAACCAGTACTCTGTCTCTGTGCAATGCGCCGTGCAAATGCGCGCGCGAAATAAACAGGTCTTGCGACACTGCTTTTTCGTCTATGCAAAAGCCGAAGCCGCGGGCGTTGCCCTGAATTATGCCTACGACAAAATTGCGCCCGTCAACCGCTTTATATTTTTTTGTTTTTTCTTCAAACACAAATTCGCCGTCGCTGCATAAAGAATCCATTACCTTTGCCAATTCTTCTGCCATAGTCTTCCCTTGAACGGCGAAGATGTCGTAAAGATTTTTTATCGTAAACGTAGTTTTTTCCTGTTGCGAAAGTGTTTCTTTTACTTTTTCTTTTAACGTCATAGTTTATATTTTTTCCCGTATATCTATTAAACAACCTTATCATAAAGAAATTTATACTTTAATTATTGCAAATTTTTTTACGGTTGATTAAAAATAGTCTTACCTTTTTACTTATTCATTTTTGCTTTTTGCCCTGAAAAATCACCTTGCTTTCAAATAAGTGCCATTATTTGCAAAGAGGATTGAGCCGTTGGCTCTCAACAGAGACAAAATAATTTTGAGCGCAAGCGAAAAATTTTTGCAAAAAAACGGGACGACATCGTCGCCCCGAAAATTATACCGCAGTTAAATCAAGCAGTCGCAATCAAAGTAATTACGAAGAATAACACCGATGCAACCGCAAGCACTATGCCGGCAATCATCGTCCACTTTTTCAACTGGTTTTCCAGTCTTTTGCCCTTATTTTTGCCGTAAAACGTATCTGAATTGCTTGAACCGGAAATTGCCGAAACGCCGTCCGAGTTGCCGGGTTGTTTAAGTATTGCAAATATAAGGAACAATGACGACAACGCCATAAGTACCAACAATATAATTCTGAGAGTCAACGCTAATTCATAACTCATGAGATTTCCTCCGTCAGTTTGATAAGTTTAACACAAATTGACTTGTTTGACAACTGTTTTTGTTTAAGAGTTTTTGCTTTTTACAAGCGATTTGCCCGTCATTTCGGCAGGAATCGGCAACCCCATAACGTCAAGCATCGTAGGCGCCACGTCGCACAGCGCGCCCTTTTGCAGCGTTACTTTATTTTTAAGTAGGTCGTCTATAAGCACGAAAGGCACGGGATTTGTAGAGTGCGAAGTAACTACGTTGCCGTCCTCGTCAAACATTCTCTCGGCGTTGCCGTGGTCTGCCGTAAGCAGCACTCTGCCGCCGTTGTCTAAAATAGCGTTTACCAACTTATTTACGCAATCATCCACTGCGTTTACCGCTTTGGTTGCCGCCTGCATAACGCCGGTGTGTCCTACCATATCGCAGTTGGCGTAATTCAAAATCATTACGTCGTATTTTCCGCTGTCGAGCGCTTGCAACGCTTTATCAGTAACTTCATATGCGCTCATTTCCGGCACAAGGTCGTAAGTTGCAAATTCTTTTTTTGACGGAACCAAAACTCTGTCCTCGTTTTTGTTTGGTTTTTCAACACCGCCGTTAAAGAAGAACGTTACGTGCGCGTATTTTTCCGTCTCGGCAATACGCACTTGACTAAGCCCTTTGTCCGCAAGATACTCGCCCAAGGTGTTTTTGTGCTGAACCGGTCTGTAAGCGACGTCGACACCTTTGAAATTCTCGTCGTATTGCGTCATACAAACCCAGTATACGCTGCGTTTTTTGCCGTCGAGATTAAACCCGTCGAAATCGTCCTGCGTAAACGCTTTTGTCATTTCTCTTGCCCTGTCGGGACGGAAGTTGAAAAATATAACGCTGTCGTTGTCGTCTACCGTCGCAACGGGTTTGCCGTCTTTGCAGATAACCTTCGGCGTCATAAATTCGTCGGTTACGCCGTCTTTATAACTTGTTTCTATTGCGGACTTAAAGTCGTCAAACTTTTCGCCGACGCCAAGCGTCAGCATATCGTAGGCTTTTTCTACCCTTTCCCAACGGTTGTCCCTGTCCATTGCGTACATTCTGCCGCAAATCGTTGCGATTTTGCCGAAAGAAAGTTTTTTGATTTCTTCGTCGATTTGACTTACGAAATTAAGACCGCTGGTCGGGTGAACGTCCCTGCCGTCCAAAAAACAATGCACATAAACGCCGTCAAGTCCGCTTTGTTTTGCAAATTTGATAAGCGCAAAGATATGCGACATATGGCTGTGCACTCCGCCGTCGGAAACAAGACCCATTATATGCAATTTGCTTTTTTTGTCTTTGCAGTTTTTAACGGCGGCAGCAAGCGCGGGGTTGGTAAAGAAATCCCCGTCGTTTACGGACTTTGTGATTCTCGTAAGTTCCTGATACACCACTCTGCCGGCGCCCATATTTAAGTGCCCTACTTCGCTGTTGCCCATCTGCCCGTCGGGCAAACCGACGTCCATACCGCTTGCGTCGAGGGTCGTGCAAGGATAATCTTGCATAAATCTTTTTACGTTTTTGCTTCCGTCGGCTTCTATCGCGTTTCCCGTCTTATCGTCGGAAAGCCCGTAGCCGTCCATAATAATTAAAGCCGTAAGTTTTTTGTCCATTTATTTTGCCTTTACAATCGCCTGAAATTTTTGCGGAACAAGACTTGCCCCGCCGATAAGTCCGCCGTCGATTTCGCTCATAGAAAGTAAATCCGCAGCATTTTTTTCGTTCATACTGCCGCCGTATTGAATATAAGTTTTGTCTGCGACAGTGTTGCCGAATTTATTTGCAAGTATACTTCTTATAAAACCTATTGCGTCGTTTGCTTCCTCGTTGGTTGCGGTTTTGCCCGTGCCTATCGCCCAAACGGGTTCGTAAGCAATTACGACGTCTTGCATTTGCTTTGCGGAAACGTCTTTTAAGCCTTCTTCCGTCTGACGCTTCAACACTTCCTGCATTTTACCGCTTTCTCTCTCTGCCAAAGTTTCGCCGACGCATACGATAGGTTTAAGTCCTGCATTAAGCGCCGCGAGAGTGCGCTTCAAAACTGTTTGGTCTGTTTCGCCGAAGTATTGCCGTCTTTCGCTGTGCCCTACAACGACGTACTCCACCCCCGCTTCTTTAAGCATTGCGGCGGAAATTTCCCCCGTAAACGCACCGCTCTCCGCCCAATGCACGTTTTGCGCACCGATGCCGATATTCGTGCCTTTTGCCACTTCAACCGCCGCTACGAGGTCTGTAAACGGCACGCACAGCGCAACTCTGTTGTTTGCGCCCTTTACGAGAGGAATAAGTTCTTTAATAAATTCTCTTGTTTCGGCAACGGTTTTGTTCATCTTCCAGTTGCCTGCAATAAACTTGTTTTTCATATAATTTTACTTGTTATCCAAGCACGCTATGCCGGGTAACTCCAAGCCCTCCAAAAACTCCAAACTTGCACCGCCGCCGGTGGAAATATGGCTAATTTTATCCGCAAAGCCCATTTGTATTGCCGCCGCCGCGCTGTCGCCGCCGCCGATAATTGTTACCGCACCGCTGTTGTCAGCCAAAGCCTGCGCAACCGCTTTGGTGCCCTGCGCAAGCGTAGGATTTTCAAACACGCCCATAGGTCCGTTCCATACTACCGTCTTTGCATTTTTTACAGTATCCGCATAAAGTTTTTGCGTCTTTTCTCCTATGTCGAGCCCCATCTTGTCGGCAGGTATTTTGTCGCTGTCCACAACTTTCACGCCGATAGGCGCGTCGATAGGATTAGGAAATTCTTTTGCAACCTTTGTGTCCACAGGCAGCAGCATTTTGACGTTTTTTGCCTTTGCTTTTTGCAGCAGACTTTTTGCAAGGTCGATTTTGTCGCTTTCGCAAATGCTTGTGCCTATTTCGTATCCCTGCGCCTTAAAGAAAGTGTAAGCCATTCCGCCGCCGATAAGCAGGCAGTCTACTTTGTTGAGCAAATTTTCTATAACGCCGATTTTGTCGGAAACTTTGCTGCCGCCCAAAATGGCAACGAAAGGTCTTTGCGGATTGTCCAACGCTCCGCCCAAAAATTTAAGTTCTTTTTCAATCAAAAAACCTGCGACGCTTTCGTCAACGTATTTGCTTATGCCTGCCGTTGACGCGTGCGCTCTGTGAGCCGTGCCGAATGCGTCGTTTACGTAAACGTCGGCAAATGAAGCAAGCTGTTTGCAAAACTCAGGGTCGTTTTTTTCTTCTTCCGCGTGGAAACGCAAATTTTCCAACATTACGACTTCGCCACTTTTAACTTGGCTTACAAGTTTTTTTGCACTGTCGCCAACAACGTCGTCCGCAAGTTTGACCGGCTTGCCCAAAAGCTGCGAGAGCCTTTCTGCGGCGGGCGCCAAAGAATATTTCATATTGACCGCGCCCTTAGGTCTGCCCAAGTGGCTCATCAAAATTACTTTGGCGTTGTTTTCCAAAAGATACTTTATCGTAGGCAAAGCCGATATGATACGGTTGTCGTCGGTTACTTTTTTATTGTCGTCAAGCGGCACGTTAAAGTCAACCCTTACCAAACATCTTTTGTCTTTGCAGTTTACGTCTGCGATACTTTTTTTCATTGTCCCCTCCGCGGATTATCAGGCAACGCTGCGCGCAATTTTAACCAAGTGGTCGCCGACTCTTTCCAGATTGCCGACCAAGTTAATAAACACAGAACTGCTTTCTATTTTACATTCGCCTTCGTTAAGGCGTTTAATGTGCGAGTCGAGAAGTTTCTTTTTATATTCGTCAACTTCGTCCTCGCGCGTTTCGATTTCAGGCAAAAGGCTTTTGTCGCGCGTGGAAAACACCGTGATGACGGCTTGAAACTGTTGCGTGAGTTTTTCGTGCATACCCCTAATATCATCGATAACCACATCGGAAAACTCCAATCCCATTTTTTCGGCAACTCTGCAATAGCCTCTTATATTTTCTGCCAGTTCGGAAAATCTGTCTACGTCGGTCAGTGCGTGATGCAGCGTACCGAGAGTTTTTTCGTCGCTGTAAGAAATTTGGCTGCTTGAAACTTTTACTAAATATTTTGTGATTTTAGAACTGGAAAAATGAAGTTGTTTCCTCAAATCGTCAACTTCATTGAGTTTTGTGTAATTTTTGCTGGTAAATGCGTTTATGGTAACGTCCAGTGCTTCCTGCGCTACTTCTATCGTATAGGCAACTTCTTTTATGGTTTGTGCAACTGCGATTGAAGGAGTTTCCAAAAACCTGTCGTCGATGAATTTGCATTGCAAAATGGATTTGTCGTTTGGTTTGTCTTTAATTATAAGAGTTGAAAGTTTTACCAACACCCCGCTGAACGGCAAAAGCATTAAAGTAGAAATAACGTTAAACAATGTGTGGAACATTGCTATTTGCGTAGCCGGCACTTTAGGGAACCATACCGCCAAAGTAACGTCATAAAAAGACGGCCACAAAAGCAGCATAACCGTAAACACAAAAGAGCCTATTACGTTAAACAGCAAGTGAATTATAGCCGTGCGCTTACCGTTGGTGTTTGCGCCGATACTGGACAACAACGCAGTGATACAGGTACCTATGTTTGTACCCAAAATTACGTACAAAACGGCATTTCCGCCGCCGCCTATTACTATGCCGCTTGCCGCCATAGAAACGACTATGCCCGTAACGGCAGAAGAACTTTGTACTATTGCGGTAAACACTATGCCGAACAAAATCAACAACAGAGGATTTGTAAGCGATTGCAAGGTGTCAGTAAAAAACGGATGACCGCTCATTTTGCTCATAGAGCCTGACATTAAATCAAGACCCACAAACAAAAGACCCAAGCCTGCAAAAATAAGCCCCAGCGTTTTGGTTTTGTCTTTTTTGCCCAAAAGAGCCATAAATGCACCTATAACAACCAATATTGTTATATAATCGGTTACGTTAAAAGATTGCAATGCGGCAAGCTGCGCCGTAACGGTTGTACCTATGTTGGCGCCCATAATTATAGGCACTGCCTGCACCAGCGTCAATACGCCTGCGTTTACCAGACCAACCGCCATGACGGTAGTTGCGGCGGAACTTTGTATAATTGCAGTAGTTGCCGCACCGACGCCCACGCCCTTAAACTTGTTGTTGGTAACGCTGTTTAAGAGAGAGCGCAAACTGTTGTTTGCAATTTTTTCCATACTGTCGGACATCAGCTTCATACCTATAAGGAACACGCCGACACCAGCCAGGAGCAGGAATATATCTTTAACGTCTATAGACGCGGACGCCTCAAAGAACGCCAACATCTGTTTTATCCCATTATTCATATATTTATTGTATTATTTTTAACATATCAAGTCAACAGAAAATATAAAAAAACCGCCTGACAAGACGGTTTGAAAAATAAGTTTTTACAAATAAAGCAAAAAATTTAACGGCTGCAACAATCTGTCTTTATTGAAAGTCTTTGCCATTTGCAGTTGCCCATTACAAAAAAAGCAAAATTCAACTTTCGTCAAAAAATTCTTCAAGCAGTTTAAGCTGTTCGCCTACGCCGCCTACGGCAAACAATTTGTTGATAAAAGGTTTTGCACCCCGTCTGCCTTTAAGATAAGTTGCGACGTGCTTTTTCATTTCACCGCCGACGACCTTTTCGGGCAAATATTTAAGCATAATTTCATAATGAGTTTTTATATCTTGCCAAACGTCAACATCAACCTTCTTTCCCGTAAGTTGCGCATACAGCCACGGTTTGCCGAGCGTTCCCCTGCCTATCGCAACCCCGAAGACATTTGTTTCGTCAAGCATACTTGCCGCATCGTCCGCGCTCTTTACGTCGCCGTTGGCGTATACGGGTATTTTTACTTCTTGTGCAACCCGCTTGATAATTTGTCTGTCTGCAAACCCGGTATACATTTGCTCGCGCGTCCTGCCGTGTATAGTTATTGCGGCGGCGCCGCTGTTTTCGCACGTTTTTGCAAACTCAACCGCATTTATATCGTTGTCGGTAAATCCTTTGCGAAATTTTACCGTAACCGGCTTTTGAGAGTTTTTAACGACCGCCTCTATAATTTTTGCCGCCCTAGGCAAATCGCGCATAAGCGCACTGCCTTCTCCGTTTTTAACAACCTTAGGCACGGGACAGCCCATATTTATGTCGATTACGTCAAACTTTGCAATTTCATCGTATTTTACAACTTCCGCAAAAACGTCGGCGTCGTGTCCGAACAACTGAACCGCAGTTTTGCAGTTTGAGTCATTCGGCATTTCTATACCCAGCATATCGAAAGCCACTTTGTTTTTTTGCTTCAACGACATTGCCGACACCATTTCCGTTACGACGAGTCCGCAGCCGTATTTTGCGCAGAGAAACCTAAACCCCACGTCGGTATAACCCGCCAACGGCGCTTGCATAAAGTTGTTTGATACAAACTTAGTAAAGTCCATCACAACCCCTTGCTTTTTGCTTCCGCCCAAAATTTTTCCATAAGTTGCTTTGGCGCGTCGGCAAAATTTTCGTAGGTTTCTTTAACTTTGTTTTCCATATACTCAAAGCGGTTTACAAATTTTGTTACCGCGCGGTTTAATGCTACTTCAGGGTCTACGCTCAAAAATCTGCAAATATTGACCGCCTGAAACAGCAAGTCGCCCGCTCTCTTTTCCACTTCCGCCGCGTTGCCGAGTTTAGCCGCTTCTTTAAGTTCCGCAATTTCTTCGGCAAGGCTGCCGTAAACGCTGTCTGAATTTGTCCGTTCGAATTTATTTTTAGACGCGCGTTTTTGCACTTTTAACGCACGCGTCAACGACGGCAAACCCTTCGCCACTTTGTGCATAGTATCGGTTACCGTATGAGTGCCCTTTTCTATCGCCTTGTTCTTTTCCCAAACCTTTAAGGCTTCTTCACTGCTTGTTGCCTTGTCGCTGCCGAATATGTGAGTATGTCTGAAAATAAGTTTTTGACAAAGACGCGTCAAAACTTCCTTTTCGTCAAACTCTCCGGCTTCTTCTGCCAAAACTATGTGAAAATAAGACTGCAACAAATTGTCGCCGGTTTCTTCCACAATATCTTCGATATTGCCGCCGTCAATGGCGTCGACAAGTTCGTACGCTTCTTCCAGCACGTTGGCGCGCAAACTCTCATGAGTCTGCACTTTATCCCAAGGACAGCCGTTTTCCGACCGCAAAACAGTAAGTATATTTTTAAGGTCGCTTACTTCGAAACTGCGCTTTTCGCAAAGATTTTTAGGTCTTACGATTATGCAGGTTTTTTCGTCGTATTTCTTTTGCATATCCAGTTGATACAGAAATACAGAAATTGCCTGTTTGCCGTCGTAAAACAAAATTTCGTCTTCGTCGTCGTAAAACTTTGCAAGTTTTGCTTTAACTTCCGACGCCAAAAACTTGTCGTCGATTTCCGTAACGGCAAGAGGCAGGTTTATAGAAAGCGTTTCCGTTTCGACTAAATCCATCGCGCAAAAAAATTGATATTTGCTTTGCGGACTGAATTTCAATATGCTTTGGGCGGCAGATACTCCCGCAAAAATTTCCACCTGACATTTGTCGGAAAGATATTGAACGGTGCTGTCGTCCGTGCCGCTGCCGTTTACGCAAAAGACAACTTTGCCTTGAAGGCTTTTAAGCAATTCTAATATCTTTTGGTCGAGTACGCAAAAATCCTGCGCTTCGTCGTACAACGAGTCGCAGGAAACGAAAGGTATATTAAGTTGCTGCAAAGTTTTTGCGGTTTGCGTCTTCGCAGTTTTTAACACTACTGCGTCTGCCGACTGCACTTCCTGCAAGCCGCGCAAAGTTATTTGGTTGCATTCCGTGCCGAGTCCCACTACGGAAATTTTCATAAGTTTTGCTCCTAATACATTTTGGCAATAAACTTCCCGACCAAAGGCAAACGCAATGCTTCTTCTTTATCAAACACTTTAAGCAACGGCATCATAACGGCGTATATCAATGCGCCTATGCCTATAAGCAAAAATACGCAAAGATAATTAGGTAAAAATTTTGCAAACAAATCCTTTGTCGCCATAAGGAAAACCGTCATAGTAAGTCCGCAGGCAAGAGGTTTTAACAGCGTATCTTTTAAGTCGAGTTTTATTTTTTGTCTACGCACAATATACACCAAATCAAGCAAACACGCAACAAAATAGCAAATCACACTGCCAAGCGGCGCGCCGAAGATGTTTAGCGTCGGGTTGTTTAGCAAGACAATAGACGCAACGGTCTTGACTGCGGTTGCAACAAACAAAAATATAACCGGCGCATAAAGTCTGCCGCCCGCTTGCAGCACCGCCGTAGACGTCTGCACCAAAGACAAAAACAATACGCTTATGCCCGCAATTCGCACCATATCAGACGCAATCAAAATTTCTTCGAAGCTCAAGCCGCCGTAAAGCAATTTGGTTATCGGTTCCGCCAAGACTATCAACCCCAAAGAACAAGGCAAACCCAACACAACCGTCAGTTTTACTGAAAACGCCGCTTTACGCTTTGCACCTTCTTCGTCGTTTTGCGCATAATGTTTGGAAATGGCAGGTACAATCGCCGTAGCAACGCCCAGCGTAAGCACTACCGGCATATTCAAAAGAGAATGTACGGGACCTGCCCACAAACCGTAAAGCTCTGTAGCGTTGCTTGTCTTTAATATGTTTAGCACAAGCACGCTGTCCACCAACTGCGTAAGCGGTATAATAAGCCCCGACAACGTAATTGGCAGACACAAAATCAAAAGAGATTTTACAGTTTTTTTTCTGTCAAACGGCTGCAAATTTCCGACGTCGTCGGTCTTTTTACGTTTTTGAAACAGATACATAACAAACAGCAAAACCGTCGCCGCAACTTCGCTTAGCGTTACGCCCAAAATAGCAAAGTTTACACTTTTAATAACGTCGGGCATAAATTTAATTGCACAAACCAGCCCTACCGTCATTTTTACCACTTGCTCTACTATTTGCGAAACGGCAGTAGGCGACATTTGCATAAGACCCTGAAAGTAACCGCGATAGGCAGAAATTATGCAAACCAAAAATACCGACGGCGCAATTATCTTATATGCGGTTGCCGCATCGCCGTTGCCCTGCAATGCCGCAATATTGTTTGAAAGAAAAAACAACAGCGCACTGCCTATAAGCCCGAAGGTCGCAAGCATAACAAGCGCGGTGTTGAACACTTTGTGCGCCTGCTTGTGCTGACCGACCGCGGCTTTTTCTGCCACAAGTTTTGATACCGCAACAGGTATACCTGCCGTAGAAATGGTCAATAATAGGGAAAACAAAGGGAAAACCAACTGATAAATCCCCATGCCGTAACTGCCTATAATGTTGGTAAGCGGTATGCGATAAAAGGCGCCCAAAAGTTTGGCGATAAAGCCGCCCAAACTTAAAATGAATACGCTTTTCAAAAAACCGCCTTGATTTTTGTTTAGTGATTTTTCCATAATATATATTTATGACGGGTATATGACAATAACACCGCCGTCAGTCAAGTTGTTTCAAAAACAAATCGCAAGCAAGCCGCGTAAGTTTTTTATCGGTAGTGTCGATTTCGCCTACGGATAATACAGCCGTTGCGCCGAGCAAATCACCCTTGTGCACCAACGGAAAAACATATGCCGTCCTGTCCTGCAAATTAAAATAGTCTTGCGCGTTGCAGTCGAATGGCTGACGCTGTGCAAGCCTTTCGAAAAATTCGTCGCAAACCGCCGTGTCTGCAAACTCTGCGGCGTCTTTGCCTCTGGCGCATATTGCCTTTTCATTGTTGAAAGACACCGCCGTAAGTCCCGTTGCCGCAGCAAGACTATCAGTCATATCGCACAAAGCGACGGCGTTGCCCTGCGCTACGGAATATTTTTGCATAATAAGTCTGTCGCCTTCAATAAAAATTTCCAACGGAGTGCCGACTTTTATTTTGAAAATTTGCCTTATCTCTTTGGGAATTACCACGCGCCCGAGTTCGTCGACGCGTCTCGTCATACCCGTTTCTTTCATAAAAACCCCCTTATGAAAACCTAACTTTACGATTAGTGTCTGCCACGGGGTTTTTTTTATGCAAAATTTGTTATCTGCAAATTTGCATAATCTTTTGAAAAATGCGGCATAATCATAAGCGCTTTTGCAACAAAAATGCTTTTGCAAATATACAAATGGCATATCTGATTTTTCATTACCGACAAAAAAACAACCCCGCTTTTGCGGGGTTGCAATTTTATTTCGTTTTGTGTTTAAGAAAGCGTAATGCCGAGTTGGTCTGTATAACCTTTAAGAACGCCGTTGTCGATATTAAAGACTTTACCGTCATTGCCGTCTTTGTATTGTTGATACAAATCTTCCAGCACGTCGTTTGCCACCATATTTTTTACGTCGCTGTACATAGCGGCAAAAAATCTGTAACTAACGCTGCCTTTTTCCAAACCGTAGTTGAATCTGTCTGCCCACGAGATGTCGTCGGCAACTACTTCTCCATCATAAAGCAAAATGTGTATGCCGTAATCGGTTATTACAGCAACGCTGTTTTTGCTTGGATTATTGGCAAGGTCTCTTGCGCCTGCCACAAATTCTTTTACAAACTTTTCGTCCGTGCCCGTCATATTAGACGACGATTTGGAAATTACGTAGCCGCGTTCAGGATTGAACATACCCGGGTCGGTATTGTAAGCATAAGTCCAATTTATAAAGGTTTCTTTATTTACGCCGGAAAGCGCCACGCCGTTGAAACTTGCGTTGCTGCCGAGCAAGGCGTTTACGTCGATGTCGGTTTCTGCACCGTTTTCGTCGTCTGTAAAGTCTTTTACTTTAATGTTCTTTGCAAGGTCCGCTCTGAATTGAACGTATGCGTCGGTATCCGCGCCCAACAAATTTTTTGCGTTTGACAATTTGTCCGTTTGCTCGTCGGAGAACGGCAACAAAATACTTCTTACGTAGTGATATTCGCCTTTATACATTTCAGGCACGTAGTAAACAAAACTACCTTCGGCAAGACCGGTTATAAACGACGCAAAAGAAAGCGGATTTTGGTCGTAAGTGGTTTTTGCCTGTGCTCTGAGGTTTGCAAGTCTCAAATTAAAATCTTCTTCGGTAATATAATCTTCGCACTTATCTTTATAAATGCCGTTGAGATACTTGCTGCTTATTTGAGTAAAAATTTGTTCTTCTATGGCGTATACGAAATATTCTTCAACGGTCATATTTCTGTTGTTTTTGACGTTGTTGGTAAAAGTTCTTACAGCGGTATTTTGCGCTTTGATATAATCTGCTTCCGTAACGTCGGGGTCTTCGTCATTGCTCTTTTTGAGAATGCCGTTAAGCTCTTCAACTTTTTTTGCAAGGTTTTCATCGCCGCTTGCAAAAACGTAATTCATCTTTTCATAATCTTGCTCGTTATATTTTGCAAGAGTTTTTTTCATAGACTCGAAATCGAGATAAGCGTCTTCCTTAGAAGGCGACCATTGTTCAGGACGCTTAATTAAATCCTGTCTTTCGTCAGAAGTTCCGTCGTCCGTCGTATCGAAGTTGAAATCCGACGCAAGGTTTTGCTTGGTCTGAGTATCAAGACTTTCATAAGTAGAAACAAAAATAGACATACGAATATAATTTAATTCTTCGTCGGTCAAATACTCGCCGTTTTTATATTTTTTTGCAAGTTCCGACGTATTTTTGTTGCTGCTGTTGAAAGCCGCTTTATACTCGCTTATCAACATTTTTTGCTGAATGAAATAAGGAAATAAACTGTCCCACAAACTTTGCACGTCAGAACCGCCTTGAATGTAAGAATATGCGTTGGCGTTAAAAAAGTCTATGACTTCGCCAAGCATAACGACTTCGCTGCCGACAGTCATAACTTGCTGTTCGCGGTATCTGTCTTCGTTAAGCACGAAAAGACTGCACCCGACCAAAAAAGTCATGCTGAACACCGCAATAACTATTATACTTAAAATCTTTTTGAATTTAGCCATTTTGCGTCTCCATAAACGTTGTTTATATTAAACATAAGCAAAACACTTGCTTGTAAATGCTTTTTTCGTTTCAAAATAAATGGCTTATTTTGAAACAGATTTGCGCGTTCAGCGCACTTTTAACCAAAAAAATTTTACGAAATATGCTTAAATGATTAAGCGTGTAAACGCAAATTTATAAGCATCTCGCAACGGAAATTTTTTTGCTTAATCATTATACTAAAAAACTTCCACTTTGGCAATCGTTTACCAAATTTTTAATATGCACAACAAATATATTTTCCCGCTACTTTTCCTATTTATATAAAGACTGTAAATTTAACTGAAACGATTTTATCTTAATTAAAACCATAAATTGAAATTTTGACAGTGCTTATACTATAAAAATTTTTATCAATGCAAGGTTTTTTTTCGCTGTTTTTGCAAATGAAAACTTCTTGCGCCGTACGGTAATCTGCAATATTTTGCGCTCAAAATAAACATCATAAATTTCATTGCTTATTGTTTTTATTTTCCGCAGTTTTTGCAAATGAAAACTTCTTGCGCCGTACGGTAATCTGCAATATTTTGTGCTCAAAACAAACATCGTAAATTTCATTGCTTATTGTTTTTATTTTCCGCAGTAGCGACAAATTCAAAAATCTTGGCAAAACTTTTTTCCGTACTTTCTCTGCCGCAGTCGAAAACGACGGCAAGTTTATGCGTAACGTCAAGCCGCGCGATATTTTTGAATTTTTCCAACGCAGAAAACACACCTTCCGTCTGCAAAAAATCTTTATTGAAAAAGCACAAAGAAACGTTGTTCTGCCTTACGGTAATTTCGCTTATGCCAAGTTTTGACGCCTTTTCTTTAAGCAAAGAAATATCAATCAAATTGAGCACTTCCTTAGGCGGCGCGCCGTAAATATCGGTAATTTCGTCAAGCAGTTCGTTGGCGTCTTGCTCCGAAGATATATTTGCCAAACGCTGATAAAACGTCATTCGCGACTCGCTGTCGTCTATGTAACTGCCGGCAGTGCCGTCTATGGCAACGTCCATTGCCGTTTCTACCTTTTGCAAAGTCTTTTTGCCTTTAAGTTCGTCAACGCTTTCCGCAAGCAGTTTGCAATACATATCGTAACCGACTTTTTCCATATGACCGTGCTGTTCGCGCCCCAAAACGTTGCCCGCGCCGCGAATTTCCAAATCACGCATTGCAATCTTAAAACCGCTGCCGAGTTCCGTATACTCCAAAACAGAACTCAATCGCTTGTTTGCCACGTCGGAAAGCACCTTATTTTCTCTATACATAAAATACGCAAATGCACGGCGGTTACTTCTGCCCACGCGCCCTCGCAACTGATAAAGCTGACTTAAACCGAAGTTATCCGCATCATAAACCACGAGAGTATTTGCGTTTGGTATATCTATGCCGTTTTCTATTATGGCGGAACTTACAAGCACGTCGTAAGCACCGTTGGTAAAGTCGTAAATATTCTTTTCCAAATCGTTTTCTTTCATTTGACCGTGCGCCACCGCAAACTTTACGTTCGGCATAAGTTCCTGCAAGCGGTAAGCAAATCGGTCGATAGTTTCGACCCTGTTGTAAATTACAAAAGCCTGACCGCCGCGGTTTATTTCACGCATAATGACGTCGGTCAAAAGCGCGTCGGTGCCCTCTATTACGTAAGTTTCCACAGGCAGACGGTCCTTTGGCGGCGACTGTATGATGCTTATGTCGCGCATACCAGTGAGCGCCATATGCAAAGTCCTTGGGATTGGCGTTGCCGACAAAGTAAGCACGTCTACGTTGTTTTTAATGTTTTTTATGCTTTCCTTTGCTTCCACGCCGAAACGCTGTTCTTCGTCCAAAACAAGCAATCCCAAATCCTTAAACTTGACGTCTTTGCTGAGCAGCCTATGCGTACCGCAAACCAAATCGACCGTGCCGTCTGCAAGACCGTCGACAATTTCCTTTTGCTCTTTGAAGGAGCGGAATCTGTCAAGACACTTTACGTTAAAGCCGAAGCCGTCCAACCTTTTTGACGAAGTTTTGAAGTGCTGTTCCGCAAGAATTGTGGTAGGCGACAGAAAAGCAACCTGTTTGCCCGCCGTCAAAACCTTAAACACCGCGCGCAAAGCGACTTCCGTCTTGCCGTAGCCGACGTCGCCGCAAATAAGCCTGTCCATAATTTTTGTGCCTTCCAAATCGGCATTTACCGCTTGAATACACTTTGTCTGGTCGGGTGTTTCGTTGTAAGGAAAAGCCTTTGCAAACTCCTCTTCCAAAAACTCGTCTTTGGGGTAACGGAAACCGCGCGAGTTTTCTCTTGCGGCATAAAGTTTAAGCAAATCGAAAGCCATTTCTTTCAACTGAGCTTTTACTTTGGATTTTATTTTTTCAAAATCGTTGCCGCCGAGCCTGCTGAGTTTAGGCGATTTTTCGCTGCCGGAATATTTGGTTAAAAGATTCGATGCGTCTACGGGTACGTATAGCGTGTCGTCGTTTTTGTATTTTACCGCAATATAGTCCTTTGTTCCGAAACTGCCCTGCATAGATACTATGCCCTGACACAGCCCTATGCCGTGCACGTCGTGTACGACGTAGTCGCCTATGTCCGGCGTGGTAAATATCTTGTCGTTGCTTTTGCGTACCTTTTGTTTTTTGCCGTAATTTTTTGGAAACAGGTCGTCAGTACCTATCAACACAAATTTATTGTCGTGGTCAACAAAGCCTCTCGTCAGTTCCCTTTCCGCAATGACTGCGCCGCTCTTCGGCAACTCTGCTTTTTGCGAAATGCCCACAAGCAAATCGTTTTCTCTTATTTCTTGCTGCAATCTTTCCGCAGCGGAATTGCTGCCGGCAAACATAACGACTGCATATTTGTTGCGTTGCCAGTTTGCGACGTCGTCGCGCAGCATAGTTATTTTGTTTTGATAATTAACCACGGGGCTTGACTTAAAGTTTACCGTTTCCTGCGCAAAAAATACGTTGTTTGCCGACGCGATGTTTTGAAAGGCAAGCTGCGTGTATTTTGAAAACAAACCGAACACGGCGTTGCCGTCTACCAACTGCTCTTTGCCTTCCGGCAGCACTTCCCCCTTAGAAAGCAAATAAGCCAACCGCTGATAATGCTCGTCATAAATGCTCTTTAACCTGTCGGCAAGTTGTTTAGGCTCGTCCCAAACGATAACGGCGTTGTCGGGCAGATAATCCGTCAATACGGAATGTCTAACAAACGGCAGCAGCCAACCGTTGGTAAAGTCTCCGTTGTCTATTGCGGAAAACACTTCCTCAGATACAACGTCAAGTCTTACCGCGTCATCGGGCAAAAGTTTTTGTTTGCGTATACTGCCGAAAACTCTTTCTTTAAGCATATCGGCGTCAAAGTCGTTTGCGAAAAATTGATTTAACGGCACGATTTCCACACCGTCAATTTTGTGCAAAGATTTTTTTGTAACCTTGTCGAACACCCGCACGTCGTCCACGTCATCGCCGAAAAACTCTATGCGCACGGGGTTGTCGTACGACGGACAGAATATGTCCAAAATATCGCCTTTGCGCGTAAACTCGCCCAACATCGTTATTTGCTCGCTGTGCCGATACCCGGCAGCAACAAGACGGGAAACTATTTGAAACATATCGGCAGTGTCGCCCTTGTTAATCTTTATAACGCTGTCGAAAAAACTTTGTGCATAAGGATACTTTTGACAAAGACCTTCGGGTATAGTAACGACGCCTTTTAAGCCGTGCTTCATTTTATACAGCACTTCGCTGCGCTGCGCGCGCGTCGTTGCCGAAAGACCCTTGCTATACAGCAAGACTTCGTCTTTAGGCGGAAGATATAAAAAACCGCCTTTGACTGAGTTAAGTTGTTTTAATGTTTCCTGTGCCTGTATAAAATCCGACGCGACGTAAATTAAGAAATTATCCGTACAGCAGGCAACAAAAGGTTTTTGATTTTGGCACACGCCAAAAACCGCGGTGTTTTTTTTGCTGCGTATGTTTGCGTTTATTTTGTTGTAAGTTGCAAAATTTTTAATTTCGTTGTAAATCATTTTTCACCGTTGCCCAGATTTTTTTCGTAAAATTTTTAGGTTAAAACAATAATTAAATAACACTTATTTGCGTTTAGCGTATCAAGCATATTTGTCGCGGCATTGCTTACGCGCCGGCCGCACAACACCTTAAAGTTTTTTACACGCAACAAGCCGCAGTAAAAAACTACTGCGGTATTTGAAAATTGTTAAATAGTATTGTTTTTTTATTGCTTTGTAAAACTATTGCCTTAGCAGTATGCAAAAATTATTTTGCGTTGTGCTTTTGCATAATCTTTTGCACGGGCTGACCTTGACAGAATTCTTTCAACGCCTGACTTGCGCCGTCGAAGGTTTTTTCAAGCGTTTGCATATCGTCGTCGCTTACGCGGGACAGCACGAAATCTTTTAAGTCCATTTGAGCGTTTGCGCCGCGGCCAATGCCGATACGCATACGGTTGAACTGTTGCGTGCCTATTAAATTAACTATATTGCGCATTCCGTTGTGCGTCCCCGCACTGCCGCTTTCTCTTATGCGTAATGCGCCGAGCGGCAAATCCACGTCGTCGTATACTACAAAAAAGGCGTCTTGCTCTATTTTATATTTTGCCGTCAAAGAAAGTACACTTTCTCCCGACAAATTCATATAAGTTTGCGGTTTTGCAATAATTACCTTTTGACCGTCCACAAACGTGTGCGCGGTAACTGCCTTGCATTCGTTTTTTGTAAACTTTGCGCCGATACTCTCGGCGAAACGGTCAACCGCCATAAACCCGACGTTGTGGAAGGTGTTTTGATACACCTTGTCGGGATTGCCCAATCCTACTATAAGATACATAATTTTTGTTTACTCTGCCGATGTCTGCGCGGCGATTGCTTCCGCCTCGTCTTGCTGCTCGCCGTCGTTTACTTCAACGGTTTTAGGCTCTTGCGTATCGAACAACCCTTTTTCGTTTGCATAGGCAAGCAAGCCGTTGTAAGCATAAATATCGCTTGCGACCTGTAAACACGCAGTTGCGAAATCCGCATCCCAAACTGGTCTGGTCTTGACCAATTTTTTGGCAAGGCGTGCAACCTTTGACATAACTTCGGCATTTTTTGCAAAGTCTTTTTTATTCGCGGCGTAACCCTCGTCGTCGTTGGTCCAACCGTAAGACGACTCTATGTCAAGTCCGAAAACCTGTTTGATAATGCGCGTATGCCCGTATCTGTCCTTGTCGGGAACCAACCTCGAATCTGCATTTAACACTACCTGATATACCTTTGCAAGAGTGTCTGCAACCGCTACGGAAAGCACTCCCTCACTGTAATTGTTGTATCTCGATTGCAAAGCGTAAATCATACTGTGCATTGACGTAAGATACTCCATATTTACCTTTGCCATATTTTTTGCAAGAGAAATGCGAAGTAAACAAGAAAACAATTCTTTTACCAAACCCTTGCCGTAAGGTTTTTGCGAATGACTTACCGCGTCCTTTACCGCGTTGGTGATGATAAAATTTATTACGCTGCAAGAGCGGGAACCCTGCACTATCGATGCAAAGTTGTTGTCAAACACTATGCCCAAATTGCGGAGTATCAAAGCAAACGCTTCGTCGGTTTTTTCTGCCGAAAGCCTATACGCCAAATCCAAATCGCAAAGTATGACGTCTGGCGCGTGGCCTTTGAACATTTGTTTTACGCCGCCGTCCCAAAGCATACTGTAATTGCTTGCGAAGTTGTCGCCGTTTGGCAATATATTTATAAAAATCCATTGACAGCCGAGTTTTGCGGATGCATATTTGCCGTACTCGTTGGCGTTTGCGCCGCCCACGCAGATGATGACTTTTGTCGCTTCGTTTGCCTGACTCAGCAGTTTGTCGCAATAATCTTTTGTAAGCGTGTTGCTGCCGTGCAAAAGACATTCCGTAACGTCAAAAGACTTATTCATTTTTTGCACAACTTTTTCTCGCGCTTCGTGATAAACGCATTCGTCATAAACCACTTGCGCTACTCTGCCCATCTTTTTTGCAAAGTAAGGTATGAGCGCGCCGACGTCGTCTCTTATGACAATTTCTTTTACGCTTATTTCGTGCCTTGTGCCGCAATGACATTTGAAAGACAATCCGCCCCAGTTGGACAGCGGCATTTTTGCAATTTTATTTTCTAACATAACGCACCTTTTATAGATTTTATCACTTAACGGAGTTTTTTGCAATACAAATAAAATCTTATATTTTAAGCAACGGCTATTATTTTGCAGACGAGCGCAAAACACAACGCCTATATTATAATATTTAGCAACCATATCTAAACGACAATTTACGGCAACAAAAATATCTTTGCCGCGAGTGAAACAAAAAAGACTGCTTTATGCAGTCTTTTTGTATCAAATATTTGCGTTAAACAAATACGGTTGCAATTATTAAAGCAAAACTATTTTTGCCATTTCCGCAGCGTCGCCTTTGCGCGGTCCCAATTTGTAAACCGCAGTATAGCCGCCTTTTTGTCCGCTTTGTTTTGCTCTTTCGTCATACTTAGGTGCATATACGTTAAAGATTTTTTCAAACAGCGGGTGCTTTACGTCTTGCGTACGAAGTCTGTAAGCCGTTTTGGATTCCTTAGCGCCTTTTTCTTCTTTAAGGTCGTTAAGGTTTGCCATAAGCATACGTCTTGCAGCCAACTTTTGTGGTCCGTCGTTTTGGACTTCAACAGTAGTTGCTTTGCCGTCAACGATACGAGTCTTATTTGCCGTATAAACGTCTTGATAAGTGTTTACAGCGGCAGTGATATATTTTTCCGCGAGTTTCTGCACTTCTTTTGCTCTTGCATAAGTAGTGGTGATTTCGCCCTTCCACAAAAGGTTTGATACCTGATTTTTTAACAACGCCATTCTTTTGTCTGTTGCTTTACCAAGTTTTCTCATTGTTGGTATCTCCTCCCTTATTCATCCTTTTCTTTTAATTGAAGTCCGTAACTCTTGATTTTTTCCAACACTTCGTCAAGAGACTTTCTGCCCAAGTTTCTTACTTTAAGCATATCTTCTTCCGTCCTCTTGATGAGGTCTTCCACAGTTTGTATACCTGCGCGTTTCAAGCAGTTGTAACTTCTTACCGACAAATCCATATCGTCGATGTTCATTTCAAGCACTTTTTGTTGCTTGTCTTCTTCGCGGCTGACGAGAATATCGATTTTGCCCATAGTTTCGGACAAGTCGACAAACATTTTGATGTGGTCGTCCAAAACTTTTGCGGCAAGACTGACGATTTCCACCGCGCTGAACGCACCGTTTGTGGTAACGTCCAATACAAGTTTGTCAAAGTTGATGTTTTGACCTACGCGAGCGCTCTCTACGTTGTAACTTGCCTTTTTTACAGGAGTAAATATAGAGTCAATCGGAATATAACCGATAGGGAACGAAAGTTTCATATCTTTATTTACTTCTTTGTTCTTTTCAGCCGAAACGTAACCCCTGCCCCTGCCGACGTAAAGCTCTGCGTCAAGCACTGCGCCTTCGTCCAAAGTGCAGATATACAAATCAGGGTTCAACACTTCTACTTCCGCATCGGTGTCGATGTCTTTTGCGTAGACAACGCAAGGGCCCTGTTTTTTGATGTTTATGACTTTTCTGAAAGAGCAGTCTGTAGTAGTAGTTTTGAGCGCCAAGCATTTGAGGTTAAGAATAATTTCCGTTACGTCTTCTTTTACGCCCGGGATTGTCGAAAACTCGTGTTGAACGCCTTCTATTTTGATGCCTACAACAGCCGCACCCGGAAGCGAAGCAAGCAATACTCTGCGCAATGCGTTGCCCAGCGTAATACCAAACCCTCTTTCAAGCGGTTCTACCGTCAAGTGGCAATTTGCACCGTCGGGGCTTTCTTCGATGTACATTTTTGGTTTTTCAATTTCCATCATAAGAGATAAAATCCTCCTTTTATAGGGTTAATTACTTGCTGTAATGTTCTACGATAAGTTGTTCTTGAATATCCATACCGACGTCTTCTCTTTCCGGCATAGCAATGACTTTGCCGCTTAAAGACGCAAGGTCAAATTCCAACCACTTAGGAAGGGTGCCGTTTGGTTTTCTCTCCTTTAATGCCTTAAAGAAAGCGTTTTCCGTCTTAGTTTCTTTTACGGCGATTACGTCGCCTGCCTTAACTTCGTAAGATGGGATAGTAACGGTCTTGCCGTTTACGGTGATGTGAGCGTGGTTTACCAGTTGTCTTGCCTGACTTCTTGAAACGCCTACGCCCATACGGTAAACGACGTTGTCAAGTCTTCTTTCGAGAAGTTGAAGCATATTTTCACCGGTAACGCCCTTGCATCTGTCGGCTTCTACGTAATAACTACGGAATTGCTTTTCGCAAAGACCGTAAATTCTTTTAACTTTTTGTTTTTCTCTCAAATGCATGCCGTATTCCGTAACTTTCTTTCTTGCGGCGCCGTGTTGTCCCGGAGCAACCGCTCTGCGGTTCATTGCGCAGCTTGCGGAATAGCATCTGTCGCCTTTGAGGAAGAGTTTTGCGCCTTCGCGTCTGCAAAGACGGCAATCAGGTCCTGTATATCTTGCCATTGTAAAATCCCTCCGTTAAATCCTTCTCTTTTTAGGCGGACGGCAACCGTTGTGAGCGATTGGCGAAACGTCCTTGATGAGCGTAACTTCGATTTCCGCCGTCTGCATAGCGCGGATTGCAGATTCACGACCTGCGCCCGGGCCTTTTACGTAAACTTCTACACTTGTTACACCGTATTCTTTTGCGGCGAGAGCGGCTTTTTCGGCAGCCTGCTGCGCAGCGTATGCGGTGCTCTTGCGGGAACCTCTAAAACCCAAAGCGCCTGCGGAGCATTGGCTTAAAGCGTTGCCGTCCATATCTGTAACAGTGATGATTGTATTGTTGAAAGATGCCTGAATATGTACTTGACCCTTGTCAACGTGTCTCAGCACTTTTTTCTTTTTAGAAACTTTTTTTACTGCCATATCAGTTCTCCTTACTTCTTCTTACCCTTAGAAACGGTGCGTTTAGGACCTTTTCTCGTGCGGGCATTTTGTTTAGTGGATTGTCCTCTAACCGGCAGTCCCTTTCTGTGACGGATACCGCGGTAAGAACCGATTTCCATCATATGTTTAATGTTTAATGCAACCTCTCTTCTGAGGTCGCCTTCAACGTGCAAATTATGTTCGATATATTCTCTGAGTTTGCTAACGTCCGCTTCCGACAAGTCTTTAACGCGGGTGTCAGGGTTTACGCCTGTTTCCGCAAGGATTTTGTCGGCAGTCGGTCTGCCTATACCGTAAATGTAGGTAAGGCCGATTTCAATTCGTTTTTCTCTTGGCAAATCTACACCGGAAATACGAGCCATTTAGTATTTTTCCTCCTAAAAATTTGTTTATAAAAAATCTATGTGTACTTTTATAAAGACAAAAAAGAAAAATCGGAATGTTTTTTGCGTTTATAAAAGAATTGCTTTCGGGTTAAATCTCTTAAATCAAGAGATTAGCCTTGGCGTTGCTTATGGTTTGGATATTTTGAACAAATAACCATAACTCTGCCGTTTCTCTTTATGATTTTGCATTTGTCGCACATCGGTTTTACGCTTGGTCTTACTTTCATATCTAAAATTCCTCCGTATTATTTTTTACTTCTCCACGTGATTCGACCTTTTGTCAAATCGTAAGGACTCATCGCCACGGTTACGCTGTCGCCGGGCAGTATTTTTATATAGTTCATTCTCAGTTTGCCCGAGATATACGCCGTGATTACCATACCGTTTGTAAGTTTGACCTTAAAGGTCGCGTTACGCATTGCTTCTTCAACGACGCCTTCGACTTCTATCACATCGTCTTTGGACATAAATACCTCCCAATTATTTCAGCGTTCCGTATTATTACAGAAGTTTCTCAAACTGCTGTTTAACTCACTGTCGAAAATTTTGCTGTTTTCCTTCAGTTTGCGGGCGATAACGTCAAGCGTATGTCCCGTTGGTTTGAGATGTTTTATATTTTTCTTTTTCGGTTTGCCCAGTTTGTGCAGTTTGCCGTCGCTTATCAAAACGAAACTTTCGTTTTCGACAGCCACGCAGACGTAACAGTTGCCCTTGTCTCTGCCTTTGACGGAATACACCACCGAGCCTTGTGTTATTTCTGTTGACAAAATGTTTCTCCTTAAATCATAACGTCAGGATTTCGCATCCGTCTTTGGTAATTGCAATGGTGTTTTCGTAATGAGCGGAAGGCTTTCTGTCTGCTGTTACGCACGTCCAGCCGTCCGACAAAAACTCTACGCGGTAGTCGCCCATATTTATCATAGGCTCTATCGCAATGGTCATACCGGCTTGCAGTCTCAACCCGCGTCCCGCCACGCCGTAGTTAGGCACGTCGGGGCTTTCGTGCAGATTTTGACCTATGCCGTGCCCTACCAAAACTTTTACGGTAGAGTAACCGAACGACCTTACGTAACTGTCTATCGCGTTGCCTATGTCGCCCAGTCTTGCGCCTTCTTTGACAATCTTTATCGCCTCGAAAAAACTCTGTTTGGTAACGTCAATAAGCTGTTGTTTTTCCTGCGAAATTTTGCCTATCGCAAACGTTCTTGCCGCATCGCCGTGATAGCCGTTTTTATATGCGCCGACGTCGACGCTTATTATACTGCCTTCCTGCAAAATGCGTTTGCTGCTCGGTATGCCGTGAACAACTTCTTCGTCGATTGACGCGCAAATGCTTTTGGGGAAACCTTCGTAATTCAAAAACGACGGATAAGCCTTTTCTTTTACGATATAGTCGTGCACCTTTTTGTCGAGGTACTCCGTCGTAATGCCCGGCTTTACGGTTTCTTCCGCCACAAGCAAAGCGTTTTTTACTATTCTGTTGGCTTCCTTCATTAAAGCGAGTTGTTCGTTATTTTTTAAGTATATCATAAATTGTCCAAAATTTGAACGATTTTTTCAAACACTTCGTCGATAGGTTTACTTGCGTCGAGATTCTTCAAAATACCGCATTGAGCATAAAAATCTATAAGCGGTTTGGTCTGACTTTCGTAAACGGCAAGACGCTTTGAAACCGTCTCTGCCTTGTCGTCGTCGCGTTGAATAAGTTCTCCTCCGCAGTGGCAAACGGTTGCGCCGCCAAGCGTAGAAACGTGATAAGGCGTACCGCATTTTTTGCAAGTCCATCTGCCTGTAAGTCTGTCCATCAAAATAGAATTGTCGACTTGAAAGTTTAATGCAACGTCAGCGTGAATGGCTTTTTCAAATGCCTGCGCCTGCGGAATAGTCCGCGGAAAACCGTCCATAATAAAACCGTTTTTGCAGTCATCTTGCGCAAGGCGTTCTTCCACAATTTTCAAAACCACGTCATCCGGTACTAATTGACCCTTTGCGGAGTATTCGTTAAAAAGCCGTCCCAACTCAGTATCCGGGCGAAGACTGCGGAAAATATCTCCCGTTGAAATATGCGGCAAGCCGTATTTTGCTGCAATCTTTTTTGCTTGACTGCCTTTACCTGCGCCGGGTGCGCCAAGTAAAATGATACGCATATACATCTTCCTCCCTATCGTTTTAAGAAACCCCAAAGCCTCCGACGGCAATGCCGTCAGGAGACTTAAAGCAGTTTCGCTTGTTTTTGGTTGCCGTCTTAATACTTGTCTAAGTTTTTAAGACGTTATTTTTGTTTATGGTTGTTACCTTATTTCAAGAACCCTTTGTAATACTTCATCATAAGTTGCTGTTCCAACGCCTTATCGAATTCCAAAGCGACGGAAACTACGATGAGCATACCCGTTGCGCTGAACGTATTGAGCAAACCTATCGTATCGGCACCTATCGCTCTGAAAAGAATGGTAGGTACAAAAGCAATGATTGCCAGGAACAATGCGCCGTAGAAAGTGATTCTCTGTATAACCTTTGTCAGATATTCTGCCGTAGGCTGTCCCGGTCTTATACCGGGGATAAATCCGCCGTTGTTTTGTATGTTTTTTGAAACTTCCACAGGGTTGAATTGAACCTGCTGATAGAAGAACGCAAACAAGAAGATAAACAACGTAAGCATTACAGGGTAAACGTACGACTGAGTGCCAAGATATGCGGTATACCAAGTAACCCAATATTGACCTGCCCAGAAAGTGTTGAACAACAACTCAGGGAAGGAAGTCAACGCAAATGCGAAGATGAGCGGCAACACGCCGGAACCGTTTACGCGGATAGGAATGTTGGTGCTTTGTCCGCCGTACATTTTGTTGCCCTTAATTTGTTTTGCATATTGAACGGTTATTTTTCTCTCTGCTTTGTCTACCAAAACGATAAATGCAAAGATAATTATCGTCATACCGAGGAAGCCCAAAAGTTCCCAGCCGCCGCTTGTCCAACCGTTTTCTATTATGCTGCTGATGACCTGAATGATTTGCTGACCTGCCGTTGCAAGGATACCGACGAAGATGAGCAACGACATACCGTTTGAAATGCCGTATTCCGTAATTCTTTCGCCGATCCACATACACAGGCAAGCGCCCGCAACCAATATCAATGCAACGAAAATAAATACAATCCACTCAGGCACAGGGTCGTTACCCGTACCGAACAAGTGATAGTTGAGTATGCCTGCGCCTTGATAAGCAAACAAGATACCCACCGCTTGAACCGTAGCCAAAATCAACGTTGCAAAGCGTGTGATTTTTGTAAGTTTTTTTCTGCCTTCATCGCCCTGTCTTGCAAGTCTTTCCAGCGGAGGAATCGCAACCGTCAGCAACTGCACGATAATCGACGCGTTGATGTACGGCGAGATACCTATTGCAAACAGCGTACCGTTTGCAAGCGCACCGCCTGTGATTGCGCTCATTACCCCGAAGAAACCGGAACTGAGCGTATCCTTCAACTCGGTGCTTATCGTAAGTCCCGGAATCGGAATGAAAGAACCGAGTCTGTAAATTGCAACGAGCAGCAAAGTCATCAGTATTTTATTTCTGACTTCCTTTGATTTGAAAGCATTTTTGAATGTTTGAATCATTATTCGATTACCTCTGCCTTGCCTCCGGCCTTTTCGATGTTGGCAATGGCAGATTTAGAAAATTTGTGCGCTTTAACCGTAAGTTTTTTGGTAAGAGTACCGTCGCTCAATACTTTCAGTCCGGCATTGCCTTTGTCAGCCGCAAGCCCCATATCGAAAACGAGTTCGGGAGTTACGGTTGCGCCGTTGTCGAAGCACTCCAAATCACCTATGTTGATGATAGAGTACTCTTTACGCCAGTTGTTAGTAAAGCCTCTTTTAGGCAAACGACGAGTCAAAGGCATTTGACCGCCTTCGAAGCCCACGCGGACACCGCCGCCGCTTCTTGCCCATTGACCTTTGTGTCCCTTGCCGCTGGTTTTACCCAGACCGCTGCCCGTGCCTCTGCCGAGTCTCTTCGGCGAAGTCGTAGCGCCGACAGCAGGTTGTATAGTATGAATTCTCATCAATGCGCCTCCTACTTAACTTCTTCCACTTTGATAAGGTGTCTTACTCTAAACAACATACCGTTGAGAGCCGGGCTTACCTTAAATACTTTGGAAGAACCTACTTTCTTCAAACCCAAAGCGGCAACAGTCGCTTTTTGTTTTTGCAAGCATCCGATTGTGCTTTTGATTAACGTTACTTTTACGCTTTGGTCGGAAATTACGTAAGGCGCTTTGCCTTTTTCGTTTTTAACCTTATAAAGCGGAGTTTTGCTTTCCACAACAACTCTGCCGTGGTGCATTTTAGGAGCGTCCGATTTTTTAACCGCTGCTTTTTTTGCAGGTTCTTTTACGGATTCTTCCTTAACTGCTTTTTTTGCAGCAGGTTTCTTTGCAGGTGCCTTTTCGGCAACTTCCGCAACAGCCTCCGCCTTTGCAGCCGTCTTTTTGGCGGCAGGCTTTTTGGCAGGCGCTTCGCCTTCTGCTTTTGCAGTTTTCTTTACGGCTTTGGCTGCGGTTTCACCCTCAGATTTAGCCGTAGTTTTTTTGGTTGTTTTCTTTTCTGCAGTTTCGCCTTCTGCTTTTTTTGCAGCGCTCTTTTTTACTTCGGTCTTTGCCGCGTCTGCTTTTGCAGTCGTCTTTTTAGGTGCGGCTTTTTTAGGTTTTTCAGACGCTTCAACTGCTACGTTTTCTTTAACTTCTGCCATCATAAACCTCCTTATGCCTGCACTTCTTCGGCTGACTTACCGCGCAATGCGGCAACTTGCTCTACCGTCCTGAGACTTGCAAGACCGTTGATTGTTGCTTTTACGCTGTTTATAGGGTTGGAGCTGCCGAGGCTCTTTGTACGAATGTCTTTGTAGCCTGCCGCTTCCAATACGCTTCTTGCGCTTCCGCCCGAGATGATGCCGGTACCGGGTTGAGCAGGCTTCATCAAAATGTTGCCCCTGCCGAACTTGCCGATAACTTCGTGCGGAATAGTAGTACCTACGATAGGTACGCTAATCATATTCTTTTTTGCTTTTTGCGTTGCTTTTTCGATAGCCGCAGGAACTTCCGCCGCTTTACCGGTGCCGCAACCTACTTTGCCTTTGCCGTCGCCGACAACTACCAATGCAGTAAAGCGCATCGTTCTACCGCCCTTTACAACCTTAGTAACGCGGTTGATGCATACCAATTTCTTTTGGAGGTCGTCTGCTTCTTCTTTTCTTTCTTTGTTGAACTTAGGTCTGCTGTTTGGACGTCTGTTGTCTCTTTTTTGTTCAGCCGCTTGACCTTGCCCTTCACGCTTTTCCATATGACTTTTACCTCCTGTTAGAATTTCAAGCCCGCTTCACGCGCGCCTTCGGCAACTTTCTGCACACGGCCTGTGTAGATGTAACCGCCTCTGTCAAACACAACTTCTTTGATGCCCTTTTCCAAAGCGAGTTTGCCGGCTTTTTCTCCTACGAGTTTAGCCTGTTCGCATTTGGTTTTGCCCTTCAATTCTTTCGTCATCTGCAAAGAGTTTGCAGCGACGAGAGTCTTGCCGTTTACGTCGTCGATAAGTTGAACGTAAATGTATTTAGTGCTGCGGTAAACGTTGAAGCGAGGTTTAAGACAAGTGCCGTAAACTTTTTTTCTTACTCTTGCGTGCCTAACTTTTCTGTCGGCATTTTTATCCATTTTGGAAATCATATTTTCACCTCTTATTTACCTGCTGTTTTGCCTTCTTTCATAACGACGACTTCGTCTTTATAACGAATGCCGTATGCGTGATAAGGCTCTACAACTCTCTTTGCTCTGATGTTGGCAGCGACCTGACCTACGACGGTCTTGTCAAAGCCTTCAACTACAACTTCGTTCAAACTAGGGCATTTGATGGAAATACCTTCCGGCGGGTCGAACTCTATCGGGTGAGAATAACCGATGTTAAGCACGAGTTTTTTGCCCTGCATCTGTGCTTTGTAACCAACGCCGTTGATGATGAGCGATTTTGAAAAGCCCTTTGTAACGCCCTCTACCATATTGTGGAGAAGCGCCCTGTAAAGACCGTGTTGCGCTCTTACTTCTTTTTGGTCGTTTGCTCTCGTAAGCACGATTTCGTTATTTTCGATTTTTACGGTAATTTCTTTGCCGACTTGTTGGCTGAGCGTACCCTTAGGACCTTTTACGGTAACCAAGTTGTTTTGTACGCTTATTTCTACTCCGGCAGGTACGGATATAGGCATTCTTCCTATTCTTGACATAAATGCTTCCTCCTTACCATACAAACGCAAGCACTTCGCCGCCGAGGTTGTTTGCTCTTGCTTGTTTGTCTGTCATTATACCCTTTGAAGTCGAAAGGATAGCAATGCCCAAACCGTTCAACACCTTAGGTATTTCGTTGCTCTTTGCATAGACGCGAAGGCCCGGTTTTGAAATACGTTTAAGTCCCGAAATAACGTTGCCGTCTTTGCTGTACTTTAACGTAACCACAATACTGCCTTGAACGTCGTCGTTTTTAACTTCTACATTGCTGATATAACCTTCATTCAAAAGGATATCGGCAATGGCTTTTTTCATTTTAGATGCCGGAATTTCCACAGTTTCGTGCTTTGCGGTCAAAGCATTTCTAATGCGGGTCAGCATATCTGCGATTGGGTCTGTAACAACCATTGTTTTTTCCTCCTATATAACTGACTTACCAGCTTGATTTTTTCACACCCGGGATTTCGCCCTTGTAAGCACGCTCTCTGAAACAAACCCTGCAAATACCGTATTTTTTAAGTACGGCGTGCGGTCTGCCGCAGATAGAACATCTCGTGTAAGCACGGGTAGAATATTTAGGTGCTTTTTGTTGCTTCAAAATAAGTGCTTTTTTAGCCATTGTTTTCCTCCATTACTTTGCAAAAGGCACGCCCAGAAGTTTAAGCAATTCTCTTGCTTCTTCGTCGGTTTTGGCGGTAGTAACGAAAGTTACGTCAAAACCTCTGGTCTTTTCTACTTGGTCGTACTGGATTTCAGGGAAGATAAGTTGCTCCTTGATACCCAAAGTGTAGTTGCCCCTTCCGTCAAATGCATTCGGATTTACGCCGTGGAAGTCTCTTACGCGCGGAAGCGCAATAGAAACCAACTTGTCCATAAATTCGTACATTCTGCGGTTGCGCAAAGTTACTTTCGCTCCGATTGGCATACCTTCTCTTACTTTGAAGTTTGCTACGGATTTTTTAGCTTTTGTTACCAACGGTTTTTGACCCGAAATAAGTTTAATTTCGTCAACTGCCAACTGGAAACTCTTTGAGTTGTCTTTAACGTCGCCGAGACCCGCGTTGATAACGATTTTTTCAAGTTTAGGGACTTGATTGATATTTTCATACTTGAAGTGTTCTTTCAAAGCAGGAACAACACTGGTTTTGTATGCAGCCATCAATCTGTTTTGTCCGCTTGGTGCCGCTGCTTGTTTAGCGGTTTTCTTTTCTGCCACAGTGATTTTCCTCCTTATTCAGCCTTTTCCGCTTTTTTAGCGGTTTTCTTCTTTGCGGTTGTTTTTGCTGCTTTTACCGGTTTTTCTTCCTTACGGTCGGTAATTACTGCGCCGCACTTTTTGCATTGTCTTACGTATTTGCCGTTGTCTGCAAGGACGTGTCCGATGCGCGTTGCTTTGTCGCAATTAGGGCAAACGAGCATTACGTTAGATACATCGATAGGACGCGGTTTTTCGATTTTGCCGCCCGGTTGCTGCGCCGAACGCGGCTTTGTGTGGCGAACTACTACGTTGAGACCATCTACGATTACTTTGTTTTGTTTAGGGCTTGTTGCAAGCACTTTGCCGCGTTTGCCCTTAACTTGTATGCCGCCAACGGTAACTTCGACTAAATCGCCCTTTTTTATTTCCATTGTATTTGCCATTTTCTTTTAGACCTCCTTAAAGAACTTCAGGGGCAAGAGAAACGATACGCATAAAGTCTTTTTCCCTAAGTTCCCTTGCAACAGGCCCGAAAATACGAGTGCCTCTCGGTTGTTTTTGGTTGTCGATGATTACGGCTGCATTGTCGTCGAAACGGATATGAGTTCCGTCTTGGCGTCCTACGCCGGAAGTCGTCCTAACGATTACCGCCTTGACAACGTCGCCTTTTTTGACGATACCGCCTGTGTTTGCGCTCTTTACGCTTGCCACGATAACGTCGCCGATGTTGCCTGATTTTCTAAACGAGCCGCCGAGCACTCTGATACACATAAGTTCTTTTGCGCCCGAGTTGTCAGCCGCTTTCAATCTGGTTTGTGGTTGTACCATAAGTCCTCCTTAATTACTTAGCCTTTTCGATAATTTCAACAAGACGGAAGTATTTGTCTTTGCTGAGATGTCTCGTTTCGGCAATCAACACGGTGTCGCCGATACCTGCGGTATTGTTTTCATCGTGTACCTTATATTTTTTTGTTTTGGAAACAGTCTTTTTGTAAAGCGGATGTTTGTATTTGTTTACAACAGCCACGGTGATTGTTTTATCCATTTTGTCGGAAACTACTATGCCGACTCTTTCTTTTCTCAATCCTCTTTCTTCCATTTCAACCCTCCATTACTGCTTTTTAGCGGAGACACCCAGTTCTCTCTCGCGGATAACCGTCTTGACTTTTGCGATATCTCTCTTGCAGTTTCTAAGCGACAAAGGGTTTGCCAACTGACCTGTTGCATGGCTCATACGAAGATTGAATAATTCTTTCTTTAATTCATTCAACTTGGTAATGAGTTCTTGGTCATTCATTTCGTGAATTTTTTTAGCGTTCATCAACCTTCACCACCCTCAGCAATCTGCTCTTTCATCATAAACTTGCATTTAACAGGGAGTTTGTGGCTTGCAAGCCTCAAAGCCTCTCTTGCCTGTTCTTCGCTAACGCCCGCCATTTCAAACATAACTCTGCCGGGTTTAACTACTGCTACCCAATACTCCGGAGAACCTTTACCCGAGCCCATGCGGGTTTCGGCAGGTTTTTTAGTAACCGGTTTGTGCGGGAATATTTTTATCCAAACTTGTCCGCCGCGCTTAACAAATCTCGTCATAGCGATACGGGCAGCCTCTATTTGATTTGAGGTTATCCAGCCCGGTTCGGTAGCGACAAGACCGAAAGTGCCGTAAGAAATTTCGTTGCCTTTATGCGCTGCGCCTTTCATTCTGCCGCGGAACTGACGACGTCTTTTTACTCTTTTAGGCATTAACATTTGCTTGTCCTCCTTCGCTGGATTTTTTCTTTGCAAGGATTTCGCCTTTGTAAACCCATACTTTAACGCCGATTACGCCGAACGTCGTATGAGCTTCCGCAAAGCCGTAATCGATATCGGCTCTCAAAGTGTGAAGCGGAATGGAACCTTCGTGGTAATGCTCGCTTCTTGCGATTTCTGCGCCGTCGAGACGACCGGAAACCATTGCTTTGATACCTTTTGCGCCTGCTCTCATTGCTCTGCCCATATTTTGTCTGACGGCGCGACGGAAACTTACGCGCTTTTCGAGTTGAGCGGCGATTGCTTCCGCTACGAGTTGAGCATCCATATCAGGCTTTTTAACTTCCACGATATTGAGCGTAACCGCATTGTTAGGTGAAAGTTTTGCTATTTCGTTTTTAATTATTTCTACGTTTGCGCCGCCTTTGCCGATGAGTACGCCGGGTCTTGCGGTTTGCATTGTTACGGCTATTTTGCCTTCGCTTCTTTCTATATCGATTGAAGATACGGCAGCCGAGTAATATTTCTTTTTAAGGAAATTACGGATTACGTTGTCTTCTTTCAAAAGTTTGCCGAAGTCCTTTTTGTCTGCATACCATTGCGAACTCCAACCTTTGATGATGCCGACGCGCATTCCGTGCGGATTAACTTTCTGTCCCATTTTGCTCCCCCTTACTTATTGCTTACGCTGTCAAGTACGACAGTGATGTGGCTTGTACGCTTCAAAATTCTGTATGCTCTGCCTTGCGCCCTAGGCATAACTCTTTTGAGAGTCGGGCCGTTGTCCGCAAAAATTTCGGCAACGTACAAATCGTCTTTCGACATACCCTTGTTTACTTCTGCGTTTGCAGCGGCAGAATTGAGAACTTTTTTTACAGGTTCGCTTGCTGCCTTAGGAGTATTGTCGAGAATTGCAAGAGCGTCAAAATAGTTCTTGCCGCGAATCAAATCTATTACGATTCTCACCTTTGAAGGAGAAATGCGAATATATTTTGCAACGGCGAAAGGTCTTTTTTCGTGGCTTTCTTTGCGAGCCACTGCTTTATCTCTGCTTCTTGATGCCATTTATCTCTCCTCCTTATTTCTTAGTTGTTTTGCTTCCTGCGTGTCCGCGGAAGTTTCTGGTCGGAGCAAACTCGCCGAGTTTGCAGCCTACCATATCCTCCGTAATATATACGGGAACGTGTTTTTTACCGTCGTGGACGGCAATGGTGTGTCCTACGAAATCAGGAAAAATCGTAGATGACCTTGACCAAGTTTTCAAAACTTTCTTTTCGCCTTTTTCGTTCATTTCCTTTATTCTTTTGAGAAGTTTAGGCTGCACGAAAGGTCCTTTTTTAATTGAACGACTCATTATCTCATTGCCTCCACATTAGTTCACGCGCTTGATGATAAATTTGCTTGTAGGGTTCTTTTTCTTTCTGGTCTTGTAACCCAAAGCAGGTTTGCCCCAAGGAGTAACAGGTCCCGGTCTACCGACAGGTGATTTACCTTCACCACCGCCGTGAGGGTGGTCGCAAGGGTTCATTACGGAACCGCGGACGGTAGGACGAACGCCCATATGTCTGGTCTTGCCGGCTTTACCTACCGAAACTATTTCGTGGTCTACGTTGCCGACCTGACCGATTGTTGCTCTGCATTTTGCAAGAATGTATCTCATTTCGCCGCTAGGCATACGAATTGTCGCATATTTGCCTTCTTTTGCCATAAGCTGCGCCGAGATGCCTGCCGCTCTTGCAATTTGTCCGCCTTTGCCCGGGTGCATTTCGATGTTATGTACGAAAGTACCGACAGGAATATTTTCCAAAGGCAAACTGTTGCCGACTTTGATGTCCGCTTCGGCACCGCTTACGATTGTGTCGCCCACGTTAAGACCGACAGGAGCGAGAATATATCTCTTTTCGCCGTCTACGTAGTGAAGCAATGCGATAAACGCGCTTCTGTTAGGGTCATACTCTATAGTAGCAACCTTAGCAGGAATATTATCTTTATTTCTTCTGAAATCGATAATTCTGTATTTAACTCTGTTGCCGCCGCCGATATGTCTTACGGTAATTCTGCCGGTGGCGTTTCTGCCGCCGCTCTTGTTTTTAACGGCAAGCAAACTTTTTTCAGGCTTATTCGTCGTGATTTCTTCATAAGCGGAAACTGACATAAAACGACGAGCCGGTGAAGTTGGTTTATATCTTCTTATAGCCATTTTTCAAGTCCTCCTTATGCCAAGTTCTCGAAGATTTCGATTGCCTTGCTGTCTTTGGTCAACTGTACGATTGCTTTCTTTCTCTTGGAAGTATAACCTTGAGTTCTGCCTTGTCTTTTAAGTTTACCTCTGACGTTTACGGTGTTTACCTTTTCGACTTTTACGCCGAAAGCCTTTTCAACCGCTTCTTTAATTTCTATTTTGTTTGCATCAACAGCCACTTCGAAAACGTATTTTTTGTTTGCGATTTCGCTGTAACTCTTTTCGCTGAGAACAGGTCTTCTTATAATATCGTAATGTTTCATTCTGCAAATGCCTCCTCCAAGTTTTTGATTGCTTCGGAAGTCATCAAGATTGTAGCGTTTGAAACAACTTCGTACAGACTTACAAGTTCTACGGTAGAAATGGTAAGATTTTCGATATTTCTTCCCGCTCTCAAAATTGCCTCGTCGTATTCAGGCATAACCAACAACACTTTTTTGTTAAGTTTGAAGTTGTCGAGAATTTTCTGAACGTGTTTCGTTTTGATTTCAGGCAAAGTCATTTTATCCACAACGATGATTTCGCCGTTTTGCGCTTTATAGCTTATTGCGCTTTTGAACGCCTGAAATTTTGCTCTCTTGTTTACTTTCTTGCTGAAATCTCTTGGCTTAGGTGCAAAGACGACGCCGCCTTTTACCCATTGCGGTGCGCGGATGCTGCCTTGTCTTGCGTGTCCGGTACCTTTTTGTCTCCACGGCTTTTTGCCGCCGCCTCTGACCTCGCTTCTCGTCAAAGTGCTTTTCGTGCCCTGTCTTGCGTTTGCAAGTTGAGCAACGACTACTTGATGAATGAGTGCTTCGTTATATTCACAACCGAATACGCTGTCATTCAATTCCAAAGCGCCGATTTCTTTTGCGCTCGTGTTAAACAATTTTACTTGCATTTTTCCACCTCTTATTTCTTGACAGCGTTTCTGATATACACAATGCTGTTTTTCGCACCAGGCACTGCGCCTTTAATCAGAAGAACGTTTCTGGCTGTGTCGACTTTCACAACTTTAAGATTCAAAACGGTAACTTGCTCGTTGCCGTATTGTCCCGGCATATGTTTGCCCGGGAATACTCTCGACGGGTCGCTGTTGGCGCCCAAAGAACCGACCTCTCTATGTACAGGGCCTACACCGTGAGTTTCTTTCAAACGGTGGCTGTTCCATCTTTTGATAACGCCGGAAAAACCGTGCCCCTTCGAAGTACCGGTAACGTCGATGACGTCGCCGTCTGCGAATACGTCGCATTTTACTTCCGCACCGATTTCATATGCGTCGATGTTGTCCAACTTAAATTCTTTAAGCACGTCTTTCGCGCTTACGTTTGCTTTTTTGAGATGACCCGTTTCAGGCTTGTTGAGTTTGCTTTCTTTTACGTCTTTGAAACCCAACTGAACTGCGTTGTAACCGTCTCTTTCTACGGTTTTCTTTTGCACTACCGCGCAAGGGCCGGCTTCCACAACGGTAACCGGTATTACCGCGCCGTCAGCAGTAAAAACCTGAGTCATTCCTAATTTTCTACCTATGATTGCTTTATTCATTGATAAAGTTCACCTCCGACTCTCTGGTCAATATATTAAAGTTTAATTTGTATACTTACGCCCGCAGGTAAATCCAACTTGGAAAGGCTGTCTACCGTCTTTGAGTTTGGGCTGTAAATGTCAATAAGTCTCTTGTGAGTTTTAAGTTCGAACTGCTCGCGAGAATCTTTATATTTGTGCGGCGAACGCAAAATAGTAACGATTTCTCTCTGTGTCGGGAGCGGAATAGGACCGCTTACCTTAGAACCCATCTTGTTTGCAGTTTCTACAATTTTTGCCGCCGAAGCGTCAATCAAATTGTGGTCGTATGCTTTCAACTTGATTCTGATTTTTTGACTTGCCATGTTTTCTCCTTCTTCAAATTTTATCAAACCCCGCAACTGGCAACCACGCTTCCGTGTGTGTCATACCGCTACATTAAAAATAAGCAACCTTGCCGTCGGTCGGTTTGCCGTCAAAATTTTTGCACGGCACCTTGCCGAAAACCGTTTGCTTCTCCATCGGGGCCGCCCGAATAATAAATTTTCGGACTCGTCCGCGAAAATTATCTCTTTTGTTGAGTAACTTTCCGCATCAACCTTTTGTCGCAGCCTAAACATAATATCACAACAATTCAAGACCCGTCAAGAAAAAATAACATCGTTTTTCAACTTTTTTGTCATATTTTTTTACTTTTTTAATATAAGAAAAACCGTTATTTTACTTTTCTTTACTGGCCTAAAAAACTCGCCCTTTCACAACGGATTTGCGCGGAGCGCTTGACAGACCAAAATAAACATAAACGCCGCGTATAATTTTTTTGCACCTTGCACTAACTACTAAGGCAAGGAGAAAAAGTATGTCAGACGTCATCACAGTTCTATTAAACGGGATATTTTCCTTTTTATTTGTATTTGTTTTGGCAAAATTGCTTGGCAAAAAGCAAATTGCGGAACTGAGTTTTACGGATTACGCCATCGGCATTTCTTTGGGCTCAATCGCGGCGGAGTGGTCAACGGACGTAGTAAACCCGTGGTATTTTTATGCCATCGCAATGGCGGTGTTTTTTGTTTTGGGTATGGCGGTTACGCTGTTGCAAAGAAAGACGCCGTTTTTGAAGAAAGTTTTGCACGGGTCTCCAATCGTGATAATAAGCGACGGCAAAATAGACTATCAAAACCTTAAAAAGTCCAAACTGGACGTCAACGACGTCTTAGGTATGTGCAGGGCAAAAGGTTTTTTCGATACGAAAGATATTGCCTTTGCGGTTCTCGAAACAAGCGGAGATTTAAGCGTACTGCCTAAGGGCAGCGAAAAGCCAACCGTAGTAAGCGATTTGGATTTGCCGGTCGAACAGGCGAGTATGACCAACTATCTTATTTTGGACGGACGCGTATATAACGACGGACTTACTGAAATTGAAAAAAGCGAAAGTTGGTTGTTTGAGAGATTGGGTATAAAGAACAAAAAAGATTTGAAAAAATTTTTGCTTGTGTCCTATGACGAAAAAACAGACAGTTTTGACGTACAGACAAAAAACAAGCAAGTACAGGCATCTGAAACAAAATAGAGTTGCCTTAATTTAACGGTTGCGTATATTGAATTTTGATAACAGATTTTAATTAAAAATTAAATTGCAACTATTAAAAATACTGTGTTGTTACGATATTATCAATGACGAAATTTTATAGAAGTCGTGAAAAAGCGTATTAGCGTCGTAAATTACCGAAGTATCTTTGCACCATTAAACGGACTTGATTAAAGTCCGTTTTTTACTATGCAAAATTTGCGGATTATACAAAACAAAAAACCGTCTGCTTGCGCCTATAATTAAAGCGGACTTGCAAGCAAGTCCGCTTTGTTTTATATGCAGTCAATGTAGTTGTTTTGAAGTCCGATAACCGAAAATCAATCTTCCTTTTTGCTCTTGCCGTGGAAGAACAGCGCCACAGTGCCGGGCCCCGAGTGAGAACCGATGACAGGTCCCAAATGGTTAATCATAATTTTGTCGCGAGGTATCCCGATTTTTTCCGTAACGAGTTTGGCAACGTACTCCGCCTCTTCCAAACAGTCGCCGTGCGAGATAAATACGTCGTCAGACCAACCGTCATACTTCTCGGTCATATAGTCCACAAGAGTGTTGAGGCTTTTGCGCCTTGACATTACTTTTTTGAGCGGTATCAAATGCCCGTCCAAATCGACGTGCAGCACGGGTTTGATACGCAACATCGTGCCTATTATTTTAGCAGACTTTTTAACTCTGCCGCCTCTGTACAAATACTCCAAATCGTCAACCACAAAGTAATGGCAAACGTCGTCGCGGATAGACGTTGCATAGTCGTAAGCCTCTTGCAAGGATACGCCCTCCTCCGCCTTTTTGTTTACGAAATGTACGAACAACCCTTGCCCCAAAGACGCGGCGCGGCTGTCTACAACCATAACTTTGTTTTTATACTTTGCATTCAGTTTTTCCGCAGCGGCGACAAAATTGTTGTACGTGCCACTAAGCCCCGAAGAAAACGCAAGATGCAAAACGTCCTTGCCTTGTTTTAAGAAACCCTCCAAAAAGTTTTCCGCCTCGACAAGGTTGACCTGAGTAGTCATCGTCATTTCGCCGTTGCGCATACGGTCGAAAAAGTCTTTGATGTCAATAGCATTGCCGTTCGGTCCGCCGAATTCGGTATCGCCTACGGTGCCCGCCATTTCGTAACAAACCACGCCGTTTGCGGCAAGATAACTTTGCGGCAAATCAGACGTAGATTCCGTAGATAAAATAAACGTTTTCATAATTCTCCCGAAATACACACAAAGGGCTGATATGAGTTTAACCCGAACAGCCCCGTTTTGTCAAAGTTTTTGTTATTAAAACATTTTTTGAAATATTATTATACTCTATTTATAACTTAACCCCAAAGCATTTTGCGCTTTGGGGTTAAGAACAATGATATTGTTTATAACGTTCTTACTTAATATTATTTATTAAGTCCTTCTATCTTCGGCAAAACTATTTTGTTTTTGTCAATGTTTTCCGCGCTGCTGTCGCCGAGTTCCCCCTTCATCAACGCGTCATAAGCATACATATCGAAATATCCGTTGCCGCTGAGGTTGAATGCAATGGTCTTTGCCTCGCCCGATTCTTTGCACTTCAATGCTTCGTCTATCGCGCATTTGATGGCGTGAGTAGACTCCGGCGCCGGAATGATACCTTCCGCCTGAGCAAACAATCTGCCTGCGGTAAGCGTGTCGTTTTGAGAATAAGCAACAGCCTCGATAACCTTGTCGTGGTAAAGTTTGCTGACAATCGGGTTCATACCGTGGTATCTCAAACCGCCTGCATGCACGCCGCTAGGCATAAACTCGCTGCCCAAGGTATACATTTTGGTTATAGGACACATATGACCGACGTCGCCGTAATCGTAAGCGTAAACGCCTTGCGTCAAAGACGGACAAGCGGAACTTTCCGCAGCGATAATTCTCGTCTTTGCTTTGCCTTGCAATTTGTCTTTAACAAACGGGAATGCAAACCCCGAGAAGTTGCTGCCGCCGCCTACGCAAGCAATGACAACGTCCGGATACATATCGATTTTTTCAAATTGTTTTTGCGCTTCCAACCCTATGATTGTCTGGTGCATGGAAACGTGGTTAAGCACGCTGCCCAAAGCGTAGTTGGTATCGCTTCTGCTTACCGCCTCCTCAACCGCCTCGCTTATTGCTATGCCGAGGTTTCCGTTGCTGTCGGGATGTTTTGCGAGATAATTTCTGCCGAACTCGGTCAAATTTGACGGACTTGCAATAACGTTGCTGCCGAAAGTCTGCATAAACGTACGGCGGAACGGTTTTTGGTTGTAACTTACTTTAACCATATATACGTTGCACTCCAAACCGAAGTGGTTGCAAGCCATACTTAAAGCAGAACCCCATTGCCCCGCACCCGTTTCGGTTGTAAGTCTTTTTATGCCTGCGATTTTGTTGTAGTAAGCCTGCGGAACGGCAGAGTTGAGTTTGTGGCTGCCCGTTGCGTTGCCGCCCTCGTATTTGTAAAATATTTTTGCAGGCGTGCCGAGCGCTCTTTCCAACCCCAAGGCTCTGTGCAAATTTGTAGGTCGATAGGTGCGGTAAATGTCCTGTACTTCTTCCGGAATATCGATAAATCTCTCTTGCGACATTTCCTGCTTGATGATTTCCGGCGGAAATATCGGCGCAAGTTCGTCTGCGGTAACAGGTTTTAACGTCTGCGGATTTAGATATGCAGGCAGGTCTTTCAAGTCCGCCTGAATGTTGTACCATTGTTTCGGCATTTCTTTATCCGATAATTGAACTTTTCTCATTAATTCTTCTTTCATAATAATTTCTCCGTAAAATTTTGATTGTCAAGTCTTAAAAACTTGCAGTGTTTAGCGTATAAAAGTTGTTACGCTGTTTGCCTGACGTTACATAAATCAAGTTGCGCTTACTGCAACGAGCCAATAAAAAAAGCGACGCACGAGCATCGCCAGAATAAACTATACTTCTTCATTTCGGCTAATCTCCTCTAATCTGATATTAAACTAAAACTAATCTCGCACACAAACTCACCTGAAATTTGTCGTGCCGCAAACGACTTTCGTTTGCTGTACATATATTAACATATGCAAAAAAAATTGTAAATAGTTTTTGCAAAAAAATTTTATTTGCCGTACAAGCACTTCTGCAAAGCGCTTTTCTTTCAAATAAGCACCTTATTTGAAAGCGGAGTTATGCAGAACGCTCTGACAGCCAAAAAAATTTCACGGCGGAATTTTACGCCATTCTCTATGCGAACGAAAACCGCGCAAGCAACGATAGCGGAAATTATTTTGATATTTTAATATTTATAAACCACGGCAACTATATCCCTAAGAGAAACAAAACCGAATTTTCTGCTGTCGGTGCTGTTTGACCTGTTGTCGCCAAGCACAAAAACGTAATCTTCCGGCACGGTAACGCGCTGCAAGTCTTTGCCGTAATTAGGCGAATTGTAATCTATGTCGAAAGTCGGCTGCAAACGGCAATGGTCGCACTCGTTGGTCTTACACAACTCGCTGTCCATCACGTCGCAATCTTTGTAATGCTCGTTTTTATAACGGTGTACTACACCGTCAAACTCTACGCAAAGCACGCCGTCCTCCGTCCAGACAGAATCGCCCGCAACGGCAACCACGCGCTTAAACAGCATAGAGATGTTAGGCCCGTAACCGCCGTCTGTGCGGTAAGGGTCTGCGTTTATTATGACCGTGTCAAACCTGTCGGGCTCGCCTATTTTGCGCGCAATTACCCTTTGACCGTCTTGATAAGTAGGCGTCATTGACGTACCGACTACGGTATAAGTATCCACAAGAAAAATCTTGAAGACGCATAATACCGCCAAAATCACGGTAACTGCAATAAGCAGGTTTGTCAAGATATTTGCTATTTTTCTTTTTACCATATTACAACTTCTTTTTTACTATCTTTTCAAAATCCAAACGGTCAAGCATAACCACTCTGCCGCAGGTGTCGCACTTTATCTTAAAGTCGGCGCCGGTTCTTACAACCGTCCAAATATTTCCGCCGCAAGGATGTTGTTTTTTCGAGATTATTTTATCCCCTAAATTAAAATCCATACAACCACCTTTTATGCTTCCTCTAAATTTTTGTTTGTACCCCTTTGATGTTTTTTACTTAATGACCGTTAAGGTATATCATTGCAAAGCAATTTTATATAAACTCAATTTATATTTAACAATACTTCCGCTTCGCGTTCATATAAATTAAGTTAAAACGATATTGTTTATACTCCGCTACGCTCCGTGTAAACATTAAGTCAAAACAATATTGTTTATACTCCGCTACGCTCCGTGTAAACATTAAGTTAAAACGATATTGT
>CAJUCX010000007.1:70912-82256 GCA_910585195.1 uncultured Christensenellaceae bacterium
ATATTGTTTATACTCCGCTACGCTCCGTGTAAACATTAAGTTAAAACGATATTGTTTATACTCCGCTACGCTCCGTGTAAACATTAAGTCAAAACAATATTGTTTATCAAAACGTCGTTTTGCGCCTCGAAACAAAGCACTTGACAATGATTCCAACTGTCGAGGTTGCGGCCTCTGTCTCCTTTAAGTCCGTAAGGCGCAACGCACACTTTTTGCCACATCTGTCCGCCCACCAATTTTTTAGTGAGGCTGTAAACTTTTTGGTTTGTGCCGTAGTCTGCAACTACGCTTATCGTAAGGTCTTGCCCGTCTTTGCTGTAAATGTCAAACGCAAGTATACTGTCATCGCCTTTGATATACCGCGAGTCGTTAAGCGCAAACGTAGCAATGCGTTTGCCTTTTACGCCCTTTATGCCGAAAGGTCCCTTTGCCGTTGTAATCAATTTTTCTTCATATGCTGTTTCGACGCAAGAATTAGGCGCATAAACCTGAAACATACCGTCGGACTCTCCGCCGTTATAAATTATTTTGGTTTTTTGACTTTCCAAAACAGTTGCAAGACTTTCCAAAGGTACGTCCACTAAATTGCTGGATAAAGTCAACCCGTTTTTATAAGTAACGTTGCAAAAAGCATAACAGCCTTGAGTCTTGTCGTAAATTTCGACTTCCGCGCGGTAAATACCGTCAGCCAATTTTTGAGGAACCTTTTCCACCCAATTTCTTGCACTGCTGTTTTTTGCCTCGTGTGAATAGTATACGGCAACCGATTGTATCTCTCTGTCATCCTTGACCCTTGCTATTACGTTGAGTTTTTTGTTTAACACGCGGTAACTTGCCGACGGCATAGATACTTTTGCGCTTTGATTTTTAAGATGCAGCTCCAACCACTTATCGAGGTTTTTTACAAAATAATCAAGCCCCGTATCAAGAAGTCTGTTTGCAATCCACATAGCCCACGGTGTTTCCTTAGGTATTAGGCACATTGCTTCGTAGGTCTTGTCCAAATCCGTCAAAGCGGCATTTGCCCCTGTGCAAAGCAAAAACGGAGTTTTCATATGCAAAAGATAACTTTGCGGAGCAATACCCGCAAACCATCTTTCTCTCTCGTCGGAGCTCTCTGCGTTTTCGCTGTTTGTTTGACCGCGAGCCACCTCTACGTCCTGATAACACATACCGAACACGGTTGCGCATACGGAAAGCCTGTCATCCGACGCGCCTACCATACAGGCAATAACCGTCGACTCTTTATATGCAATAAGACCTATGGACGAAACGTCGACGCAAGACTGGCGCGCCACGAAAGTAACTGCGCGGCGAGCATTTGCCGCCCAGTGATAAAAGCAGGTTTCCTTTGCGTTGGTGTCGCAATTTGTCAAATGTCTGCCGCTGTATGCAAAGTTTGCATATTTTACGCTAGGCGGATATTTGGTAAAATCCTGCAATTCTTCCGACTCGCCCATATTGTCAAACGAAAGCACGGCATAACCGCGTTTTGCCCAAAACTCCACTTCGCGCGGTTTTATGCGCTGACCAATCTCGTCAAGCACTATTATGGCAGGCAGATTTGAAGCGTCTTTTTTTCTCGCAAATACGCCGTAAATTCTGCTGATGCCGTCCTGATACTCGTTGCCGTTAAAATAAACGTACGAGTAGACGATGCCGTCTTTTTCTTCTACGCTTATTTCTTCCGTATCGAGCGGCAACGCCTCCGCGTCAAAGTCCTTCCACAAACTTATCGGGCTGTAAACGATTTTTTGTCCGTCCATAACTTTCTTCCTTTACCAGCAGATATTGCCGGTGCTTGTAGATAAATCGTAAAGTTTTTTATACAATCCGTCTTTTTCTATCAACTGCTCGTGCGTACCTTCTTCCGCAATGCCCTTATCGGTCAAAACGATAATTTTGGTTGCATTGCGTATGGTCGACAGCCTGTGCGCTATAACTATTGTAGTCCTACCCTTGCACAAAGTGTCAAGCGATTTTTGCACGATAACTTCGCTTTCGTTGTCCAGCGCGCTCGTTGCTTCGTCCAGCACGAGTATAGGCGGGTTTTTAAGAAACACCCTTGCGATTGAAATGCGCTGTTTTTGTCCGCCGGAAAGTTTAACGCCGCGTTCTCCGACGTAACTGTCATAGCCGTCGGGCATCTTTTCTATAAATTCGTCCGCGCCTGCAAGCTTTGCCGCGGCTATTATCTCTTCTCTCGTTGCGTCGAGTCTGCCGTATCTTATATTGTCGGCAATAGTGCCCCAAAACAAATAAACGTCTTGCTGCACTACGCCTATGTTTTGCCTTAAAGATTTTAACGTAACGTCTTTTACGTCTTTGCCGTCAACCGTTATCTTGCCGCCCGTTACGTCGTAAAACCTAGGCAGCAAACTTGCAAAAGTGCTTTTACCTCCGCCGCTAGGACCTACGATAGCCAACACTTCGCCCTTTTTGATGTCGGCGGAAACGTTGTGCAAAATATCTTTGTCATCTTTGCTGTAAGCAAACGATACGTTGTCGTAGAGTATTTCGCCTTGTACGTCTTTAAGCTCCACGGCGTCGGGGCTGTCGCACAAATCGACGGGAATATCCATAATTTCGCTGTAACGCTCGAACGCCGTAACGCCCTTTTGAAACTGCTCGGTATAATCCGCAATGGACTTTATCGAAGTAAGCAGGGTTGTTGCATACAGAACGTAAGTTACGATAATTTCAGGCGCAAGGTTGAACCAAGCGGAAAGCAGCAAAATCATTACGTACATAAGCGCGTCGACTATACGCAATCCGCAGTTGTAACGCGCCATATAGTTGTAGTTTTCTTCTTTAATTTTCAAAAACTGTATATTGCCTTCTGCAAACTTATGCTGCTCTACGTCTTCGTTTGCAAATGATTTTACCACGCGCACGCCCGATAGGCTGTCCTCGACCATTGCGTTGAGTTCGCCCATTTGAGAACGGTTCTTTTTGAAGGTACTACGCATTTTGCCGTTGTAATATACGCTGAACCAAATCATAAACGGAAGTACCGCAAATATACACAAAGTAACCGGCACGCTGAAAAACATCATTATAACGAATATACCGACAATCTTTATAAACGCCATAAAGAACTCTTCGGGGCAATGATGCGCAAACTCCGTAATGTCAAACAAATCGGTAGATATGCGCGACATAAGCGTGCCTATTTTGTTGTTGTCGTAAAAACTGTGAGGCAGTTCCTGAAAGTGGCGAAAGAGGTTTTCTCTCAGATCGCGCTCCACGTATGCGCCCGACATATGCCCCCACTTTACCATATAATATCTGCACACTACTTCAAGCAAACGCATTGCCACAAGCGCGCCTACGACAATCAAAACAAGGTTTAGGTTTATCGCGCCGTTTTGGCTTGCGTCGCCGGTAACGATACGCACCATCTGCGGAAAGGCAAGTTCCGTAAGAGTGGCGATAAATACGCAAAACAAATCCTTAAAAAATATCTTTCTGTAAGGTTTGAAGTAAGGTATAAATCTTTTTATGGACGCCCACGTCTGACCTTTTTCTTTATCTTTCTTTTTCGTCTTTTTTTCTTTTTCGCTTTCTTCTTTCATAAAATCATCTTCTGCAAGTAAAATAAAGCACCTGACACTTCTTCGCGCGTTTTTGCAAAATGTCCATCGCCGTAGAATATCTGCTTTCGTCAAGGTTTACAAATGGGTCGTCAAGTATCAACAACGGCGCGTTTTTGCCGTACATTGCGTCAATCAACGCCAAACGCAGGCAGAACACCGCCACGTCGGAAGTGCCTTTGCTGAAATAATCGAACTCGCGCATACTGCTGTTTTCTTCCAGGCGCAGGTTAAACTTGTCGTCTACGACGGCGTTTGCATATTTGCCGTCGGTAACTGCGGAAATATACTGCTGAAAGTTGTCTCTTATTTTAGGCACGAAACTTTTTGACAGGTTTTCTTTGGCTTGAATAAGGCATTTGATTGCCGTATCCGCAAGTTTCGCTTTGTTGTCTATTTCCTGCAATTTGCTGTCGAGAGATTGCCGACGGTTTTCAAGTTCGCTCGTCTTGTCGGCGCTTTCCGTCAGTGTTTCTATTTCTTTGCCGAGTCTTGCATTGTCAACCAAAATCTGTTGCAACTCCCCTTCCATTTGCGCTATGGAATAGGTATAATCACAAACGCTTTTGCCGTCAAAGTTTTGCGCCAAAGCAAACTCCGGGTCTTTCTTTTTATTTTCCCACTCGGCAAGGGCAATTTTATATTGATAATCCGCTTCTTCATACGACTGCTTGTCATTTTTAAGTTGCGTCAATGCAGAGTGAAAATTGCTTTCGTAAATTTTATGCTTGTCGAAAGTCCGACGCAAGGCTTCTTCTTCGCTTGCAGTTTGCTCTGCCAGCTTTTGCAAATGGCTTTGCAATATTTTTTCTTGTTTTTGTCTGCTGCTCTCTCTTATAAAAGCCAATGCAGACACAATAAATATTACCACGCCGACGCCAAGCACGACAATCGCAAGCACCTCGCCCAAAGTATCCCACATGACTATCGCCAACACCGCAAGAGCCGCCGCAAGAACAAACAGCAGATATTTTGCAATGCCGCCTTTTGCTTGACTTGGCGCGCTTACGCCTGCAGCCTGCTGTTTAAGCCCGTCAAAGTCGTTTACCTTTTGCTGCAATCTGTCGATATAGTCTGCAGAAACGTCTGCGCCTTTGTCTTTGAGTGAATTTAACTTTACTTCCTTTGCCTTCAAATCCGCTTCCACGCGGTTGAAAGTTTCCGCCTTGTTTTGCAATGCTTTTAAGTTTGCATACTGCTGTTGTTTTTCTTTTCTGTCGGCAATGTCTTTTTTGAGCGCGTCAAGCCTTGCGAGATTTTTTTCCTGCAAAGACTGTTTTTGCTTTGCCGCAGCGTAATCTTCCTGCGCCTTTATCAAATCGCGCTTTGCCTCTTTAATTTCGCTTTCCGTGCGGTTTTTCTTGCTGCCGCCGTCTTTCGTCAAACGCGTGCTGACAAGACTTTTGTAATATTCGTCAAGTTTTTTATTTGCGCTGTCAAAGTTGTTTTGCTCGTCGGTGTCGTCCACAAGATTTTGCAGTTTGTTTAAGAAACTGTCGTTTGCAACAACCGCAACGCTCTTTTGCGGCACGTATAAACAACGCTCGAAACTGTCGGCGTCTATATCGAACAGTTTTTCACCCAAATCCGCGCCGTAGTCTTTTGAAGGTATGTCAAGTTCGTCATACAAAGCAAAAGTATCTTGCGCCGCCGTCTTGCCGAAGTATCTCTCTGCTTTATAAATTTTGCCGTCGACGGAAAATTTGACATATCCGCCGAATTTATTCGTGCTGTCCCACGGTGTAAACTTTTTGCGCTCGTTTTCGCTTATGCTTTTTTTGGTGCTGTTGCCGATGCCGAAAAAAACTGCCTTTACAAAACTTGCAATGGTGCTCTTGCCGAATCCGTTTTCCTGACATACGGTATTTAAGCCGTCTTTTAGTTTAAGGCGGTAATCGTTAAGTTTGCCGAAAGACGAAATATAAATTTCTTGCAGTTTAATCATCGTCCACCTCCAAACCGTCAAGCGCGTTGAAACCGAGTTTCATAATTGCCGCTTTTTCGCTTTCGTCTATTTTCAAGTCGGACACCACGCGGAAGAACTCTCCGCGCAGAGAAATTTCTTTTGCAAGTTTTTCAAAATCGAGTTTCAATCTCGTTTCATCCGCAACCTTTGCAAAAAACACGAAGTCAGACAACTTTTCTTCTATAGCCGCAGTTTCCGCCTTTTGCCCTTCTTGCATTTCGCCCGTCAAAACGACTTTATATAAATCTTCGCAGGAAAATTCGTCCACGGCTTTTTTAACGGCGTCAAACTGTGCAATATAACTGTCGCAACCGGTAATATCCACTTTAACCTCTCTGCACTGTCTTTTTGCAAAAGGTTTGAAAGTTACGTTGCCGTCGGTATCGAAAATTACAAAGCCCTTTTCTCCCAGTTCATCAAAACCGCGACCCTCCAAACAACCGCAGTAAGCATATTTGCCGCGCTTGTCTATCTTGCCTTGCGAAAAACCGTGTATATGCCCCAAAGCCAAATAGTCTATATTTTTGTCAGCAAGTTTTTTTACGTTTATTCCTTCGCCGCTGCCCGAAACCGTCTGACCGTGCATAACGACGACGTTAAACTTGTCGTCATCGAACGGCGGAATGGTTTGCAAATCGTAACCGTCGTCAAAACCGATTATAACCACGCCACCGAAAACAAACGGCTTTGCGTTTTTTAATATGCGTACGTTTTCCTTAGGCAGCAATGCTTCGAAGTCGCCGTCAAACGACTTGCTGTCGTGATTGCCCGCAAGCAAAAAGAAAGTTACGCCGCTTGCGGATTTGATTACGTCCGCAACCTGCTTTTTTACGGAAGGCGTCGCATTTTTGGTATCGAACAAATCTCCCGCGATAATTATGCCGTCAATTTCGTTTGATACCGCAAAATCCGCTAAACGCCTGAAAGTATCGGTAAGTTCTCTCCTGCGCAGGTTTGCCTTTTGACGGTTGCCTATTGAAGATAATGCCGAATCCAAATGCAAATCGGCCGTATGTATAAATTTCATATTTATATATTATAACAAAAAACACAAAAAGCGCAATAACAATTACCCGACGCGCAAAAATAAAAAATCTTTTCCCGTACCGTATTTTACAATTTTTTGTCGCATTGCCGCTGCGTAATAACTTTGTATCAAAACGCCAAACAAGTTTTAATATTAAACTACGGTGCCAAAAACAGTTACTGCCGTTTTATCTGTCAGCATTAAAAAAACTCTCCTTATCGTAAAGAGAGTTTTTGCCGCCTTTAATATTGTTTTTATGTCAAAATAATCACGCAACTTCCGTCGGTTGTTATTTCAATAAAAATTATTCTGCAACTTCGTTGAGTTTTTCTATCAAAAAGTCAACGTCGATTCCGTGCACCGCAGCGGCTTGCTCTACGTTCTCGCCGCGAGAAGCAAGGCAGCCCACGCAACCCATGCCGAAAGCCATAAATACAGGTATGGTTTTTTCATACTTTGTGATTATATCTATAATCAACATGTCTTTTGTTATTTTCATAATAATCCCCCTTTTTTATCTACATAGTAATCAGCAAAAACAGCCCCGCAAGCAGTGCAATACCCAAAAGCACTGTCAAACCTATTTTGACAGGCGATTTCGGCACGCTGCCGCGAACTTTTCCGCTGACGCCGTTGATATATTGATTGTATAATTTATTATTATAATTTACCGCAGAAATATACACAGGCAGCATAAGATACTTAAACGACCTTGACCTGTGCGTCAAAGTAATATGCAAATATACCACTTCGTCGGCGTTGTGCCTCGACACGATAGATTGCTGAAAATTTTGTCTTACCCTGTTTTCCGCCTGCTTCCAAGCATCAAGCGGATCCAGTGTATAATGGTTTGCGGAAAAACCCGCCAAAAGTTTGTCGTCGTATTTTACGTATTCGTGCATATCGAAGGGCTGAATTTTTTGCAGATAATTATCGTTTACCACGTCGCTGCCCTTTATGTAAATATCGTCGAACACCTTGTCCATACTGCCGGAAACGTCAAAGTACTTTACTTTCGTCCGCGTATATGTTTTGCCGTTTACCGTATACGTTTCGGTATAGTGCCTGCCAAGCCTGCCGCTGTAAGTTGCGACGGTGTCGCAATCGAAAGTCCAAACGGGGCAGTAACAGCCTTTGACGGAATTTATTTTAGCGTCCTTTTTGAATTTCGACGGAGAAAAAAATCTCGCTTTAATCCACGCAAGACATTTTAGTCTCGCGCGCTTTTCGCTTATCTTAAAAGGTATTGCCGTGTCGGGCTTTATTCCGTCCACTTCGTAACTCTCCAAAACAGAGTTGCTTCCGCAAAACGGGCAGGTGGTGGAAATTTCACTTCCGCGCAGCACTTCTCTTGCGCCGCAGTTTTGGCATTGCACCGTCTTTATATCGCCGCGCCACTCGTGAGTTTCAAACAATTCCGAAAAATCTCTTTCTCTGACGTCGTCCGACAAGTCTATTTTTTGAATACTGCCGCAATGGTTGCAACGTAAAGATACGGTATCTGGGTCGTACTCCATAGGTGCGCCGCACTCGGGACATTTATATCCAATCGTATCAGATTTTTTATCTGAAATATACTCACTACTCATATTTTAGTCTACTTTGCCGCCGCACTCAGGGCAAAATTTTGCCGTAGCCTTTACTTCCGCACCGCATTTAGGACAGATTTTCTGCGCGGACTGTCTTGCGCCGCACTCAGGGCAAAACTTTGCGTTAGGCGCCACTGCGCTACCGCATTGCGAACAGAACTTGCTTCCCTTAGGCACGTCTTGAGCGTTTTGTATGTTGGAAAACACTCCGCCCATTGCGCCGCCCATAGTCTGACCGAGTCCCATACCGATAAAGTTTCCTGTCATTCCGCTGTTTTTTGCAGCGTCGCCCAAAGCATCTGCCGCTTTCTTTTGGGTGTATGCGCCCATCTTGTCGCCAAGTATGCCCAGCGTCGCTCTTTCGTCCAAAGCCTTTTCTATATTTTCAGGGAAAGAAATATTTTCTATTGTAAGATTTGTAAGCGCAAGACCGAGTTCTTCGAATTTGGCTTGAATGTTATTTTGACAAAGGTCGTTAAACTCCTGCAAGTTGCTTGCCATATCCAGTGCAGACACTTTGCTTTCAGCAATGGTGTCGGTTATGCAGGAAATAAGCATACTCTTCAAATAGTCGTTTATGTCGTCTACGGTAAACAAACTGTTTGTGCCGAACAACGCCTTCAAAAACAGAGCGGGGTTAATAACACGGAAGCTGAAAACGCCGTAACCGCGTATGCGGATAATGCCGAAGTCTGCGTCGCGCATTGCAATCGGGTTTGCAGTACCCCATTTTTGGTTTGTAAACTGTTTGGTATTTACGAAATAAACTTCCGCCTTAAATTTGGAGTCGCCGTCGTAAAAGATGTGACCCAACTTTGTAAGTATCGGCAAAGTACGCGTATCGAGTTTGTAAAGCCCCGGTCCGAAAACGTCGGCAATTTGACCTTTGTTTACAAAGACCGCCGCTTGCGACTCTCTTACCGTAAGCGACGACCCGCGCATAATTTCTCTTTCTTTCTTGCCGTCAAACATAGGAAAGCGATAGACAATCACGTCTTTGCTGTCGTCTTTCCATTCTATAATTTTAAGCAGTTGACTTTTGAAAAAACCCATTTTTGAGATTCTCCTTTGTGATATATATTCAAAATATACCACTAATGACCGCAAAAATCAAGAATGCATAAACATTTTTGCTTTAATATCGCCGATTTTTCATAAAACGGCAAGACGATAAATATATTGCTTATAAGGAAAGAATTTTTTGGGCAAGCCGTATACTCTAAAAAAATTATTGTTTCGGCAGACGACAACAGTCAGAAATCCGCCCTTGCCGCAAACAAATTTCGCCTGACGCATTTGAACGCGCTTACCATTGAAACAAAAATTATAAAGTATAAATAAATTTCGGAGGAACACTATGCCCAGCACAAACGATTTTTTGTCTAAACCACTTATTTCATTGCAGGAAGGTAAAAACTGCGGAATAGTAACTAATATGCTGTTTGACGCCAACCTTAAAAAGGTAACCGACATCCTTGTTTTTGACCAGATAGAAAGCGCATATTATTTGCTTGCGGCAAACAAAATAAAATTTATGGAAAACGACGCGGTAGTTACAACGTCGTCGTATGACCTACTGCCTTATGAAGACAACGTATTTAATCCCATAAATTTTGACGTCTTTGACGTACACGGCAAACATATAGGCATAGTAACGGAAATTTTGCTTAACAAAAACTATACGGTGCAATCTATCGAGTGCAACGGGCTTCACCTGACGACAAGTCAAATTTACTCGCACTCAAACGACACTTTAATAATAAAATCGACAACGCCTAAACCGCCGCGCCCGAAAAGAACGGCAAAAAAGAAAGAATTGTCTGCGGAAAAACCAACGCAGGAATTGTCAAACGCGTCTGACGCTGTCGAACAGCCAAAGTCATCGGCAGATTCTTCACCTGCCGAAACTCATTTGACAAATTCTACCGCAATAGAAGTAAACGAAACTACAAAAGTATCGGAAGTAAAAACAAATAATGCTGATTTGCAACAACCCGAGTTGACGGCTCCCTCACAAGATAACGGCGCAAGCATTATAATAAACGAAAATGCTTTTGACGACCTAGCGCAAGAGCAGCCGCAAGAAAGCGCACAAGCATTTTACGAAGAAGATTTTTCCGCGACTCAAACGGAAACCACCGAGGCAGAAGCACAAAATCAGGCGGAAAGCCCCTATCAGCCGCAGCAAGAACTCCCGTCGGATAATGTATCGGAAGCACTTGATGCCGAAGAAAAAATTGGCGACAACCGGTCTAAAGCGTATTCCGTTGCAGAACAATCTGTTGAATTATCCGAAAAAGCGGAACCGTTATATAAAACGCAAGATAATGCAGAAAACGTCGTTGCAGACTACTCTATCGACGACTATGCGGCACAAGCAGAGGCAAACGAAACCACTGCTGATATGTTCGCAAATGATACACTTGAAAAAGCGGAAACCAATAAAGAAGAAAAAATATTGTCTTTTACTGAAAATGCCGAAATTGAACCTCAAATAAATGAAAACGCTCTCGTTGCAGAGGAAATAAAATCGGCAAATGAAGCGGAGCCCAAAGCAACCGTCGGCAATATTGAAACGACTGCGCAATATGCACAGCAAAATGAATCCGTTGCAGATAATGTAACAGACAAGAATGCCGTTGCACGGTCGCAACAGAACGTAACGCCTGCCGCAGGCGACGCTAATATTGCAGTAAATGCTTTGCAGCCGAATACTCAAATTTTAGAAAATCCTATTGCGACGGAACAATTTCAACAGCAATTAGGCTCTAACAGGACTATTACAGGCACGGGCTCTTTTATGCTCGGCAGACGCTGCGACAAAAATATTATGAACCGCTTTAACGAAATAATAGTAAAGCAAGGCAGCCTTATAACAAACGAAACGATAAAGAAAGCCAAACTTAACGGCAAACTTTTAGAACTCTCAATGCACGCAAAGTAAAAACCGTAAAAATCTTACATACTGCATATTACTTTAAGAAAATAAATAAAAGAAAATAGTAACACACAGCCCTTGCCATTTACGGCAAGGGCTGTGTTATATAATAAATAACAACCAAATAAATATCGGCGAAAAAATATATAACAAATAAAAACCGTTGAGTAAACAAAATAGAATAACAAAAAATAAAACAGCTTAAATAAAATCAGTTGAGTTTTAAGAAAG
>CAJUCX010000008.1 GCA_910585195.1 uncultured Christensenellaceae bacterium
ATTCCTGCGTTAAACAAGCAACCGCGAAACAAATGCAACAAATTGCAAAAACAAAAGCACGGTTTGCACCGTGCTTTTGTAAATTTTGTGCTTTCAAAAAAATTTCCGCTTACACTGCTTGCATAGTTGTAGTTTACACAACTTTCAATATTAAGTTTCGCCGCGAAATTTTTTTGGTATTTTGTGCGATGACACATCGCAGTTTTTTTGTTTTTGTTTGCAAATAAGTTGCCTTATTTGCAAACAGATTTGTGCCGTAGGCTCTCATTAGTTCAAAACTGCAACTCGCTTTGCGAGAAGATTTGCAGTTTTGTTAGCCGTAGGCTCTCATTAGTTCAAAAGCACAACCGACGAAGTCGAGAGTTTTGTGCTTTTGTTTACTTACGCAATACGTCAAACTTATGCAAATTTAAGTTGCAGTTTATTTTCAAGCGCTGCTGCACTATCTTTGCGTCGTCAACTTTGTTTCCGTCAAGGTCATACATTTCTTCAACAACAATTTGTTTCAAAAAATTGCCGTCGGGCGCAAGCACCTGCAAAACGTCGCCAACCGCAAAACGATTTCTCTGTTCTACTTCAACAAACTGCCCGTCGCTGTTTAGCACCGTTGCGATAAAAATGCCTATCTGTTTTGGCTTTGAAGTTTCGTAACACTGTCTGTCGTAATCGCCGAAGTAAAAGCCCGTAGTATACTGCCTATGGCTTGTAAGTTGCAACTCGTTTTCCAAAACGGGGTCAATCTTGAAGTTTTGCCCTTCCTTATAATATGCGTCTATTGCACGGCGGTAAGCATTTACCACGCTTGCCACGTAAAAAGGAGATTTCATCCTGCCTTCTATCTTAAAACTGTCTATGCCTGCCGCGGCAAGTTTGTCTATATGGGCAAGCATATTCATATCCTTTGAGTTCAAAATATAAGTGCCGCGCGCGTCTTCCTGCAAAGTCAATTTTTCCTGACTGCGGCTTACTTCGTTTATTTCGTACTCCCATCTGCAAGCCTGCACGCACTCGCCATAGTTGCCGTCTCTGCCGGTAAGATAGTTGGAAAGCAAGCAACGGCCGCTCATAGAAATACACATCGCGCCGTGCACAAATGCCTCGATTTCTACCTTGCCTTTTGTTTCCGCCGAAATTTCAGCAATTTCGCTTAAAGACAACTCGCGCGCAAGCACTACCCTCTGCGCCCCCTGTTTTGCCCAAAACTTAACGGCGGCAACGTTTGTGGTATTTGCCTGTGTGGAAATATGTATCGGCAAAGTCGGCTCTGCCTCTCTTACGACGTCAAAAATGCCTGCATCGCTTACCAAAACGGCGTCGACACCTGCTTGTTTCAACTGCTTTATATAAGGAGGCAGTCTTTTTATATCGTCGTTTTTGCCGTAGACGTTTACGGTAACGTAAACCTTTTTGCCGTATTTATGCGCAAACGCACAGCACTCGGCAATTTCTTCTACGGTAAAATTGTCGGCAAAAGCGCGCAAGCCAAATTCTTTGCCTGCCAAATAAACCGCGTCCGCGCCGAAATGCAGCGCCGTATAAAATTTTTCTTTATTGCCTGCTGGTGCAAGCAACTCGATTTTTTTGGTCATAACCTTTTATATAAATAACTCTAAAATAACTTTTGTTAAATTTGCTTTTTTACTGATATAGAAATTCCGTCGCCGACTTCCGAAATTACGCTTTCAAAATCTCCGTCGGCAAACAAGTCGTTCAAAAACTTGTTCATATTCAACGCCATTCCGTAAGCGCGGTCTTTTTTGGGCGGCAAGTTCTCTACGTAACCGTGAAATAGCACGTTGTCGGCAACAAGCACTCCGCCGTCGTTCATCATCTTTTTTATGTAAGGCAAAAAATCGACGTACTGCGCTTTCGGTCCGTCCAAAAACACAAGGTCAAATTGCCCCGTCATCTTGTGGACTATTTCTCTTGCGTCGCCCTGAAAAACCGTTGCCCTGTCTTTTACGCCGTTGGCGGCAAAGTTCTGTTTTGCAAGCGCAATCATTTGCTCGTCCATTTCTATCGTGTAAAGCCTTGCGTCTTTTGCACAGCGCAACATAATGCTGCCCGAGTAACCTATTGCAGTGCCTATCTCCAAAATAGTTTTCGGCTGTTTTAGCGTAACGATTGTTTTCAGCAACTGCTCGGTATCCGCAAGCATAATAGGCACGCCGTGCTTTTCCGCAAAGGCGCGCATATCTTGCAGTTTTTTGTCAACTGGTTTTAAGTTGTATAAACGGGTAAAAAAATCTGTCATATCAAAAAAATTACTCTCTTCGTTCGTAATTATTTTTGGTCTGCGGAGTGCTCCGCACGATATTGTTTTCAAATAAGTTTCTTATTTGCAAACAGATTCGAGCCGTAGGCTAACCCATGTCCAAAAGTGCAACCGACGGGCGGATATTTTGCACTTTTGTAATTCGCGCGGAGCGCTCCGACAGCCCAAAAAAATTTCGCGGCGAGATTTTACACTGTTCTCTATGTGAACTAAAAATCTGTAAGTAATGTTAGCGGAAATTTTTTTGCTTAGTCTTCATATATTATCGGCAAAACCATAGGTCTGCGCTTGATTTTATGTCCCAAATAACCGCGTACGGCTTTTACGATAGAAACTTTAATTTGATTTAACGAGTAGTTTTTGAAGTCTACGTTCTTTATTGCGCCGTGTACGACGGAGCGAAGTTCCGCCATCAATTCGGAACTTGTCTTGTCGCCCGTGTATATAAAGCCGCGGCTGATAATTTCAGGCTCGTGCGAAATCGTGCCGTCGCTTCTGTCAAGACCTATTACTATAAGCAATATGCCTTCTTCCGCCAACTCGATTCTGTCTTTCAACACAACGTTGCCTACGTCGCCGACGCCCAAACCGTCTACAAGCACGCCGCCGGATTTTACCGAACCTGCCTTTAATATCTTTTTGCCTGTTATCGCTACCACGTCGCCTATGTCGGGTATGACTATGCTGTCATAATGCATACCCAAAGTGTGCGCCAAATCTGCGTGCTGCTTCAAATGACGATATTCTCCGTGCACAGGGATAAAGAACCTCGGTTTCAAAAGCGTGTGTATAAGTTTAAGTTCTTCTCTGCAAGCATGACCGGAAACGTGAATTGCCGCAATTTTGTCGTAAATTACCGTTGCGCCCAGTCTATATAAATTGTTAATTACGGAATATACGTCCTTTTCGTTTCCCGGTATCGGCGAGCCGGATATTATAATAGTGTCGTTTTTGCCGATTTTTACCTTATTAAATCCGCCGGTGGACATTCTCGTCAAGGCGCTCATAGGTTCACCCTGCGTGCCTGTGGATAAAATCAACAAATTTTTGTCGGGTATGCCGTTTATATTGTCGATGTCCACCATTATTTTTTCGTTGTAGTTTATTACACCTACTTTTTTGGCAATTTCTATGTTATTAAGCATACTTCTGCCGCTTATGGCGACTTTTCGCTTATAACGCATCGCAATGTCGATAATCTGCTGCAGCCTGTCTACGTTTGACGCAAACGTCGCCAAAATAATGCGCTTGTCTTTGGCTTCCATAAAAATCCTGTCCAAAGATGCGGCAACGACGGATTCGCTCATCGTGTAGCCTTCGCGCTCTACGTTTGTGGACTCGCTCAACAACAGCAAAACGCCTTTTTTGCCTATTTCCGCAATGCGGTTTAAGTCCATTATCTCGCCGCCAAGCGGTGTAAAATCCACCTTGAAGTCGCCCGTAACGAAAACAACGCCGATAGGCGTAGTTATGGAAACCGCCACGCTGCCTGCGACGGAATGGCTTACGTGCACGAACTCGCACACAAACTTGCCCAGTTTTACTACCGATTTATTTGATATGGCAACAAGTTCCGCACCGTCAATCTTTCTTTCCAAAAGTTTGTGCTCTGCCATACCCAAAGTCAGCCTCGTGCCGTATACGGGTATCTTAAATTCGCTTAAAATGTAAGGCACTGCGCCGATATGGTCCTCGTGCCCGTGTGTCAAAATCAACCCCTTTATTTTGTCTTTGTTTTGGCGCAGGTAGGTTACGTCGGGAATTACCAAGTCCACTCCCGGCATATCAGCCGTAGGGAATGCAAGTCCCGCATCGACAATAATTATGTCGTCGCCGTATTCAAACGCCGTCATATTTTTGCCGATTTCTCCGACACCGCCCAAAAAGACAACTTTAAGGCTTTTTGTCTTTTTCATATTTCTCCTCTTTTCAATGTTCAAAAAAATTTATGTCAACGGTCGTACACGCTCACGCCGTTAAAACCAGGTTTTCGACAAAACGCAACACTGCCATTTTATCTAAAAATTTACTTTAATAAGTATAACCTAATTTGACAAAAAAAACAACCTAATACGCCTCACATTGTTGCACGGAATTTTCAACTTCTTTTGCCTTTTTTTGTAAAAATTATATATTCGCTCTTGATTTTTGTTGCATTTCAAAGTATAATATAAAAAAGTCCGCATGGGACTTAAAACAAGAGGTGATTACTATGAGTAGAGTTTACAATTTCTCTGCCGGCCCTTCTATGTTGCCGGAAGAAGTATTGAAACAAGCACAAGCAGAAATGCTGGACTACAACGGCTCCGGCATGAGCGTTTGCGAAATGAGCCACCGTTCGAAGTGGTATACGGACATTAACAGCGAAGCAGAAGCGCTTCTTCGCGAATTGATGGGCATTCCTGACAATTATCACGTAATGTTCGTTCAAGGCGGCGCTTCCACTCAGTTCGAAGCAATTCCGCTTAACTTGCTTGGCAAAAACAACAAAGCAGGTTACTGCGTAACGGGCAACTTCGCTAACAAATCTTACAGCGAAGCAAAAAAATACGGTGATATTTACGTAGCATCTTCAAGCAAAGAAGACAACTACACTTACATCCCTAAAGAGCTTAAGATAGAACCTGACTCTGCATACATTCACATTTGCAACAACAACACTATCTTCGGTACGGAATATCACTACGTTCCCGATACCAAAGGCGTAAACCTTGTTGCCGATATGTCAAGCGACATTTTGTCAAGACCTGTTGACGTAAGCAAATATGCAGTTATCTATGCCGGCGCACAAAAGAACGTTGCACCAGCAGGCGTAACAATCGTTATAGTAAGAAACGACCTCATTGCAGTTAAACAAGAAGACGGCTCTGTTCTCGGCAACGACAACACGCAGGCTATATGCCCTACTATGCTTAAATGGAGCACTCAGGCTAAAGAACACAGCTTGTACAACACTCCTCCTTGCTTCCCTACTTATATGGCAATGTTGGTTTTCAGACATCTTAAAAAACTCGGCGGCTTGGAAGCAATGGCAAAGAGAAACAAAGAAAAAGCAGCAATACTTTATGACTTCCTTGACAGTCAAGATTATTACAAAGCGCCTGTCGCAAAAGAAGACCGTTCTTTGATGAACGTTCCGTTTGTTTCTCCAAACAAAGACCTCGACGCAAAATTCGTTAAAGAAGCAACTGCAGCAGGTTTGGTAAGCCTTAAAGGCCACAGACTTGTCGGCGGTATGCGCGCAAGCATCTACAACGCTATGCCTATCGAAGGCGTTAAGAAGTTGGTTGAATTTATGAAGAAGTTTGCCAGCGAAAACAAATAATAACGCACCAAACTAAACTTTATATTTGCAGACGGGATTGCCCGTCTGCAAATAATTATATTAAGGAGATTATTATGAAAGAAGTTTTGAGATTAAACCCTATCAGTCCGTTGATTGACTCGGTTTTCGGCGACAAATATAAACTTGTTGCCGAGTCGGAATCCCCTGTCGGCATACTCGTGCGCAGTTTCAAAATGCACGAATATCAACCTGCAAAATCGGTTCTTTGCGTAGGCCGTGCAGGCGCAGGCGTAAACAACATTCCTTGCGACAAATATGCAGAACAAGGCATCGTCGTATTTAACACCCCTGGCGCAAACGCAAATGCCGTAAAAGAATTGGTATTGTTGAGCCTTCTTCTTTGCGGAAGAAAAATCATACCGGGCATTGCTTGGGCACAAAGCCTTAAAGACCAAGAAGGCGTTGACGTAGGTCCTGCAGTAGAAAAAGGCAAAGGTCAATTTGTCGGCGGCGAAATTTTGGGCAAGAAAATAGGCATATACGGTTTGGGCGCAATCGGTCGCCTGGTTGCAAACGCTTGCGTAGCACTAGGTATGAACGTAGTTGCTTACAACCGCACGGTACGCGACGAAATCAAAAAAGAGCTTGACCCGAAAGTTAAACTCGTAAATTCTTTTGAAGAGTTGATTGAAGGTTGCGATTATCTTTCACTTCACGTTGCATTAAAAGACAACACGAGAGAATGCGTAAATGCGGCAACAATCGCTAAAATGAACGACGGCGCAAGCATAGTAAACGCTGCCCGCGGAGAACTCGTAAACGTTGCAGACGTAAAAGCAGCCCTTGCAAGCGGAAAACTCAACAGATACGTAGTAGACTTCCCTAGTGCAGACACTTTGGGCGTAGACGGAATTATCCCTATCCCTCACCTCGGTGCTTCTACTCCTGAGGCAGAAGACAACTGTGCAGTTATGGCAGGTAAAGAACTTGTTGACTTTGTTGAAAACGGAAACATTGTAAACAGCGTAAACTACCCTGACGTTTCACTTGCAAAATCAGGCGCGCAAAGAGTAGTAGTATTGCTTAACGTAGCAGAATGCCCTTGCGATGCAGTCAAAGCGGCATTTGCAAAAGCCGGCGTAAAAATAGTAAACTCTGTTTGCAAAAACGGCAAAGCAACTTCCGCGGCAATATTCGATATCGACAAAAAAGCAGACGACAAACTTGTAAAAGAACTCGAAGCAGTTGGCGGCGTAGTTAAAGCAAGACTTATCTAAACGATATCTATATTGTATAAGAAAATTTACAAAAAAAAGACCGACTATGTCGGTCTTTAATTTTTAATTTCGGTTTGAAATTATTTAATAATTCTTGCGCCTGATACAGGTTCGCCAAGCAAAGCCTTTTCGAAGTTGGCTTGAAGAATTGCACCTTCAAGTACGACTTTTTCGTCAAAGACAAACATCGGGCACATCTGGCAATCATATTTAGTGTCGCCGATTTCATCCGTATCACGTTTAACGTCAGCGGCATAGTCGCCTTTAAGAACTCTTTCTCTAAGCGGCCAAATATCGTTTACGTATTTTTTAGCCAATGCGCAAATTACGTCAAGGTTGCCCATATCAAGACCGTCTTCGAAATATGCTTGTTGCATATCGGAAAGAAGCGGCTCGAATGCTTCCGGTTTAACTTCTCTTACAAGATAAAGCATTTGATGTGCTTGCAAAGTGTTAGGTTTTACACTTATTCTTGTAAGTTCAAAATTCAAACCTGCTCTTGACGCCCAACGGTGAAGCGGAGTGCTCTTTGTAGGGTCCCAATCTGCGGTATCGTCGTTTGCGACTTGAATTGCCTTGTAGTCGCCGCCTACCTGTGCTCTTACAAGTGCAGGATGTTCGCCTCCTACTTTTACGTCTGTGCTTCCGCCCGGAAGGTCAGGGTAAATCATATAGCCGCGGAAAACGATTTCCAAATCTTCTTCCTTAATTTTACCCGCTTTTACAAGTTTGTCGATTGCCTTATGCAGATTTATTTTGCCGATACGGCACCAACTGCATATTACGTCGTAAAAAACTTCGATTTTCATTTTAGTTCCTCCTGTTTTTTCTAATTTATTACAATGGCGTTCCGGTAAAACCGGAACGCCACTGAAAAATCATGTTTTAGTTTTTGAATAAAACTTCTTAAATAAGATTACTCTTTACCTTTAAGAATATTATTCAGCAGCTGCAACTTCGTCGTGATGACCCATGCCGGATTTCTTTTCAGGACCCATGTTACCGCTGAATCTTGCAGCAACACAACCTGCAACGATACCGTCAGATACGTTCAAGAACGTACGTCCCATATCGATAAGAGCTTCGACTGAGAAGAGCATACCGATAAGTTCTACCGGGAAGCCGAGAACGCCGAATACCATCAAGCCTGCCATCGTAGCGCCACCGCCGACACCGGCAATACCGAGTGAGCAAAGTGTAACGATGATAACGAGCAAGATAAGTTGACCAGGGTTAGCCCAAAGGTTGATACCTATTGCAGCATAGTACATCGTAGCAAGCATTGCAGGATATACACCGCCGCAACCGTTTTGACCTACGCAAGTACCAAAAGTGCCTGCAAAAGTTGCAACTGAATCTTCAACACCGATGTTTCTCATAGATTCGATAGTTACAGGCAAAGTAGCCATTGAAGAACGAGTTGAGAACGCAATCATAAGTGCTTTACTGCTGTTTTTGAAGTAACGTCTTGGTCCAATACCTACAAGGAAGAGAATCAAGAGGTGGATTGCAAACATAACTATCATTGCAACGTAAGATGCGATAACGAACATACCGAGTTGCAAGTAAGATGCGAACGAAGTGTTTGCACCGAAGTTGAGGATGTAAGCAAATACGCCGTAAGGAGCAAAGCCGATAACGATGTCAACGAGACCCATAACGAATTCATAGATAACGTCGATAGCGCCTTCGAGTTTAGCTGCTGCCTCAGGGCTTTCTTTTCTCATACCGAGAATGATGAATGCAAACAATACAGCCAAGAAAATCAAAGGCAATACTGAGTTTGCAGACATTGCAGCCCAGATGTTTGTGCTTGCAAAGATAGACGCGATTGTTTCGGTAAGAGTTGTACCTGTACGACCCGGGTCTTTTGCATTGCCAAGCAACTGGTTAGCGTTCAAACCGAAGATAGTAGTAGTAGTGATAGAAATCAAAGCGGAAATTGCGCAAGTGATAAGCAACGTAGCAATTGTGATACCCATTGCTTTACCGATGTTCTTTGCGCCGCCTTCGCCGCCACCGGCGTTTGCACCGGCTTTAGTGATACCGGTTGTGATAGCGACCATAACCAACGGCATAACCATAAGTTGCAACAAGTTGGTGTATGCGCTTCTTACGATATTGGCGATTTCGAATGCGAAAGCCATATCTTTTGATGTAGCGTTAGTTCCGAAGATAAGTTGCAATGCAGCGCCGATAACGAGACCGACAACCAATGCAGCAAACATCCACCATCCGAAACTAAGCTTTTTGCCCATAAAGTAAACGCCAACGTAGCAGCCTACGATTACGAGCAAGATTACAAGGCCAAGCCAAGTAAATGCATTAGCGAACATAAATGTTCCTCCATAAATATATTCCTTTAACGCCTTGACGCAACCTACTTAACTGATTTAACGCCTCGGCAATAAAGTCAATATCAAACCGCCATAACTCTACACATTATGACAACAATATAATAAACTGTATGCACCTCTTTGTCAATACCCTTTTTTAAAAAAATTATGTTTAATTAAAATATATTAGTTGAAATTTGCAAACTATTTGTTTTTGCGGAAATTTTTTAATATTATTTGCTTTCAAATAAGTAGCTTATTTGAAAGCAGATTGCGCGTGCAGCGCTCATTAGCCCAAAAATAATTTTGAGCAACAGCAAAAAATTTTTTTGCTATATAAGGTTCGCTTCCGTCAAAATATTTTTTATTCTTGCGACTTCTCTTTCAAAGCCCTTTACGCACTTTAACGTATTCTTAAAGCCTATCCAAACAATATTTATAAGTTTAGGATTTTTAGAACACAGCGCATTTACAAAAGCGTCTATAATTTGCATACACTCGGAGTATTGCTCTCCGCCGCCTTGAAAGTCTTTTTCTACTTTATTTTTAATTTTATTTATGACGATAATTACCGCGTCGCTAGTGGCGGAAGAAACGTAAATGCTTTCCGCATCGAAATATGACACGCCTTTTTGAACGGCTTCTCTGTCCAAACCGTCGGTATCGGTTTCTCTCAGCAAATGTTCCCCCGCTTTTTTGAAAGGAACTATTATTTCGTCGCAGAACTTGCCGAAACTTTCATTTGCATTTTCCGCGCCGAAATACTCTGTCAAAAATTTTGAAAAGTCTCTTTCACCGGCGTCAATTTCCGCAAGCAGGCAAAACACAAAAGTAAACAACCTTATTCTGTCAACGGGCAAAGTCATTTTTGCCCTTACGCCGTTGTTTCCGTCGGAAACTATCAAGCGGTTACGCGCAAACTCTGCGGCGTAAGTCATTGTTTTTAGGCTTTCCCTCAAAACGTCCATAAGCACTTGCGACGACACTATACCTTTTAATAAAGAAGATATCTTTTTGTCGGCAAGTATATATTTACTTTCCAACAAAGCGTTTACTCGTTGAGTAAACATAGCCGATTCGTTTTTTACTATGATTGTTTCTGCCGTATTTTCCATAAAATTATTATAACATATCCGTCAAGTTTTGTTAAACGTTATTTAATTTACGCTTTGGTTTCATCTAATCCGCAAGATTATATTTTACGGTAAACGCATTCGGTAACGCTTTATGTTTTTTATACGATCTAATCATTAACAAATTTTCAATTCGACAGCGTGATTTTACAAAGTTTTTGGCAAATTGTTGTTGAATTGTTTTTTTTATTGTAGTATAATGAAAAAAATATTCTACGGAGAATTATGCCAAGCACTCTTGACGCAACTCAACACAAACTGCTGTTGCTGTTTGTGTTCGACAAAATGGAAATACCTTTGTCGGAAGAAACAATCCTCGATTTGTGCTGCCACACCAACAACTGGATAAGTTACATAGACTGCAAGCAAGCTTTGTCGCAATTGTTGGACGCAAGTTTCATTTTCAGGATAAACAACAATACTACTTCGGAGCCCCTTTATACGATTACACCAGAGGGGCGAGTTTGTCTTGCGCATTTTTTCGTACGCATTCCGTCGAGTCTCAGGGAAGTCGTTTCCGAAAGCATAAAAGTAAGCCGTATGTCTTACCGCAGAAAGCAAGAATATTTTTCAGACTATCATAAAAATGCCGACGGCACTTATGACGTCGCATTAAAAATTTTGGAGCCTACGCAAGCCATTTTGGAAATAAACATAAACGTACCTAACCGCACCACCGCAAAATGGATTTATCAAAAATGGGAAGAAAAAGCAACGCAGGTTTACTCGGCAATTTACGATTTGCTTGTAGAATAAAATTTTACCTAATCTAAAAAATAACTGTTTTTTCACAAAGCAGACAATCGCAATTATAACGCTATATATAATAAAGTGAATGCCATAAAAAGCAACACTCATTTACGGCAACGACAACCCGATGGTAAATTAAAATATAATTGCGTGATATTTGTTGAATTCAATAAAATGTCGTCAAGGACATAAAAAAAGTTGACACTGATTTTTTTTTAATCTATAATAACACTTGCGCGAGGATGGCGGAATAGGCAGACGCGTACGTTTGAGGGGCGTATGGTTACACCGTGCGGGTTCAAGTCCCGCTCTTCGCACCATAAAAGACACCAAAAGGTGTCTTTTCTTTATGCTCAGAGCGGTACCGCTCTGACGTGATTGACACTTCGTGTAGCAATCACTATATTAAACACGAAAAAAATACCATGAGATAATCACGGTATTTTTTTGTGCTTAGAGCGGAAACCTCTTTGACGCGATTTAACCTTTGTATAGCGATTGCATAAGCCGAGCCGTTTTTGACGGCGAATGCCACGCAACGGAAGCAAGCATAATTGCATACCCATAATTGCATACCGTAGATACCAAATAAAAACCACAGACACCGTTGCGATGTCTGCGGTTTTTTAAGTACTTTTACAAACAGCAACTCACTTGTTTTATTATTGCTGCTCTGCCTTTGTTTTACGCACTCTTTGATGCTTTCTGTTTTTATAAAGAGACTTTATTAAAAACATAGAAACCACAAAGCAAATTATAGCAAATATAATACTGTATAAAATCATACCCCACAACGGAATATCCGCACCGCATAAACCCACGTTGCCGGCAGAAAACCATTTTTCCTGCATTATTTGCGAAATATCGTCCGGCATGCCGAATTGAGAAAATACGTTGCCCAGTACTATTTGTTTAAGCCAAATTACCAAATGAGTAAACGGCAACAGCGAGCCCACGTATATTGCGCCTTCCCCCAAATTTGAATACGGCATATAAGTTCCGCACAAAAAGCCGAGTATAGTACCTAAAATTCCGGAAATAACGCCTATTGCCACAGAAGAACGAACCGCAGTTGTGATAAGCAGCATAATGGCGCAACCGACCATAGTCGTTATTATAAGCACGCCGAATATTGCAAAGAACGCTCCCGCGCTTATCCAAACGCCGGTAACTGCACCTATGATTATCACCGATACTACAAGAGTCAGCAAATTGAGCGCAAACGAAACGGTAAGAGCAGATATAAGGTAAGACAGCGTGATTTGCGCAGAGCTTATTTTTGTAAGCAAAAAGGCTTCCGTCTTGTGTTCTTCGAAGTCATACGCCATAAAGGTAAACATACCCGTTGAAAGCGAAACGGAATTTATAACTAGCACGCCCATAATCATTTGCAGATAAATTGCCGCGTCAAGTTGACCAGCCGTCAACGCAAGCCCCGCCGCTTCGTTGAAGCCCTGCGAATATAAATTTGCAATAAATAAAAAGTATAAAGCGATAAGTATAATGCTGGAAATCAACGATGAAAAGAATACCTGCGGACTGCGCAAAAATAGCAGACAATTTCTTTTAGATAAAGACAAAATATTTTTCATTTTACTTCTCCTCTTATTGTTTGCCCTACTGCATTTAAGAATACGTCGTCCATACTGCCCTTTACTACTTCAAACAACTTTATTTGGTCTTTCATTTTGCTTAAAAACTCTATCTCTTCGTCGGCGTTTTTAGACAAAAATTCAAATTGGTCGGCAATCTTAGTATACGGCATATCGCCCAAAAGCGAGACGAACTTCTCTTCGTTTTTAGGCACTATTTTTATTTTGTCGGCGGAATATTTTTCTTTAAGCAAACTAGGCGTGCCTTCTGCAATCTTTTTGCCGTTGTGAATGATAACCACTTCGTCGGCGTCGGCGGTCTCTTCCATATAGTGAGTGGTCAAAAATACAGTCATGCCCGTATCCCTTCTTATTTTGTTTATGACCCGCCAAACGTCTATTCTTGTCTTTGGGTCAAGTCCCGTCGTAGGTTCATCCAAAAACAAAATTTCGGGAGTGTTGAACAATGCTCTTGCAACTTCCACCCTGCGTTTTTGTCCGCCGGAAAGCGTTTTGAATTTTTTCTTTTCAAACTCCTTAAACTCGAAAAGTTTTGCAAGTTCTTCATAACGGTTCTTTATGCGTTCGTTATTCTCCGCATAAAGCCTGCCGTAAAGTTTTATGTTTTCTTCCACCGTCAAAAAGTTGTCCAAAATGTTGTTTTGAAACACTACACCGATTTTTTCCTTAAACCGTGTAAAAGTTTGGTCGCCTGCATAAACGATTTCGCCGCCGTCGCGCTCCAACGTGCCGATAAGCATATTTATCGTGGTGCTTTTGCCTGCGCCGTTCTGCCCCAAAAACGCAAACAGTTTGCCGCTTTCTACATTAAAAGAAAGGTCGTCAACGGCTTTCAACTGCCCGAAACTTTTTGACAGGTGCTTTACACTTAAAATTTCTGCCATATGTTCTCCTTATAAAATTTTATATTATCTCAATAATCTGCAATTATCTTTTTGCAATTTTCGCAGACGAATGCTTTAATGCGCGTGCGGTGCCCTACTTCAAAATCTGCAATCTTAATATAACCGTCTGCTTTTTTTGCATTTGAAAATACAGCGGGAGTTTCTTTTGCGAAACTTAACGCCCCGTCTTTTGAACCGAACAAATAACCTTCTTTCATTTCTTCATTGCAATAAGGACATTTCATAACTTAAACTCTACTATTTACTTCTCTTCGTTTCTGTCGGAAAAAACCTTTGCCGCAATATCCATAAAACATGCCTTAGGCGGAATTGCAATGCCCTGCTTTTCGTCTGCAAGCAAAATTAAAGTGTCGCCTGAATTTATGCCGAAAATTTCTCTTGCCTGCTTAGGGATAACTATCTGCCCCTTTTCTCCGACTGTTACAGTCCACGCATATTTACCGTTGTTCTCAGCCATACGCCCCCCCCCCCCCTACAAATTTTTATAATTCTTGCAGGGGTATGATAAGTATGATTTGTATAACTTATTATGCACACATCTTTCATAAATGTCAACAGCAATATTTGTTTTTACTAAATAAATTATTTTACAAAATGCAATCACACTTTATCACTCGGCAGGGTGCAAATGCAATAGAACTTTTTCTTGCCGGTTGACAAATTTGCTTCTTCCAAGTAGAATTTGTAAAAAATATCTACCTATGAGAGAAAATTATGTTTACGCTTGACAAATGGCAACAAAATTACGCACAAGACGTTGCAAAATATGCAAACAATAAAAATATCGCCGACAAACTGCGCAACGCCTTTCCGCACCCTTATATGCCTGAAGATGCAAAAAATTTTATTACAGATTGCATAAACCGCGACGGAAAAGACTGCATAACGCGCGCGATAACCGTTGACGGCATTGCCGTCGGCAGTATTGGCGTGTTTCTTAAAGACGACGTTTACTGCAAAAGCGCAGAACTCGGCTATTGGCTTGCGGAAGATTTTTGGGGCAAAGGAATAATGACGCAGGCAATAAAACAAATTTGCGCTCTTGCATTTGAAGCGTTCGATATAGTCAGAATTTTTGCCGAACCGTTTGCAGATAACCGCGCGTCGATTGCCGTACTTGAAAAATGCGGTTTTTCCCGTGAAGGACGATTGATAAAAAGCGTTTGGAAAAACAATAAATTTCACGACTCTTTTATATATGCATTGATTAAAGAATAAGCAAAAAAACCTTAATTAAAGAAAAAACAAAACTCGGGACAACCCGAGTTTTTTATTTATTGCTCAAAGCAAAAATTATTTTGAGGCGGCGAAACGTCATCGAAAATAAAAATACGGTATTTTGCAAAATCTATTTTGTTTTTAATGTTATAAAAATTTCTTTTTTGCCAAAAATTTACAACAACGATTTGTTAAAATTTACAAAATCTTAAAAAGGAGAATTTGATATGAAAAAAAGATTTATTGCACTTACTCTTTTGATGATTGCTTCCGTAGCGGTATTTGCAGGGTGCGGCGGTCCTCAGTCTAAGACCTTTTCAAAAGACGGCGTTTCTATCGTGCTTAACACGGACTTTAAGGAAGAAACCAAAGCAGGTCATACAATGTACCTCGAAAGCAACTATGCTTCCGTTTCTATCAAGAGAGAACGCTTTGACGATTTGGACGGACTTACCAACGAAAGCAGTTTGCGCGATTACACAAACTCGGTAGTAAACAACAATGAACTCGGCACCGTAACAATACAGAATAACAGCGGAAACAGTTATAACTACGATTACTTCACTTATGAAAAGAAAGTAAATAACGAAAGTTATACCTATATGGCAACAACCGTTAAAGGCAACGATTCATTTTATCTTATAACTTTCCAAACTAAAAAGACCGATTACTCTACCTATAAGACAAATTTTGAAGAATGGGCAAAATCGGTAAAAGTTGACGGAGCGGCCGATTAAGCAAAAATGCAAATCCTCTGCTTACGCCGTTTGCATTTTTGAACTGTGGTGCGCTTGCACGCGCAATCTTGTTTACAAATAAGTATCTTATTTGCAAACTAAACCTTTTTTAAGTTAAATCTTTTTACAGAAAAAAGACGGAAGTTTATTCCGTCTTTTTTCTGTATGCCCTGTATTTGATTGTCGGATACTTTGCCCTTATACCCGACAGACAACGAACTGTTTGTTTTGCAAACTTCTTTTGCATTATTTATCGGTAAAGTTTTTTATTACCGAAAATTTATTTCAACTCTTTATCTTTTTGTTTTGCCGTATGGCAGCCGGAGCAAGCGGAACAATTTCCGCCGCAACCGCAGCCCTTATTTTTATTATTCTTGCGAATGCTGAAAATTATGCCGAAAACACTTAATGCCAATATCGCAACGAGAACTATAACTTCCCATACGTTCATACAGCCACCGCCTTTCGCTTCTTTTTATTTCTTAAATACAACACCGTAAGCGCAGCAATAACGGCAACGATAAGAATTAAACCAATCCACCAGTAAGACACGCTCCAATATACTACCATCGAAACGACGTAAGCGGTAAGAACCCAAAAGCCTATTGCACCCCACGTACGTTTGCCGCTGCCCATTTCTCCGTAAACGGCGGCAACCATTGCCATGCACGGCACTGCAAGCAAGTTGAACAGCATAAACGAATATGCGCCTGCGACGGAAAGTCCGCCAATCATTGCTTCGAGCCCTGCGCCGCCTGCCAAAACTTCCATAGTGGCAACAACGTCTTCTTTTGCAAGCAAACCGGTAATCGACGCTACGACGAACTTCCAACCGTCCGGACCTTGTGCAAAACCCAGCGGATAGAATATGTATTTAATTACGTTGCCGATTTGCCCCAGTATACTCAACTCTATGTCTTCTACCATTCCGTTCCAGAAAGTGAAACCGAAGTTAGACAAGAACCAAATAACTACTATCGACGCAGTGATTATCGTGCCTGCTTTTATGATAAAGTGTTTAAGTTTTTCCCACAGGTGCGCCATCAGGTTTCTGAATTGCGGCAAGTGATATGACGGCAATTCCATAATAAACGGAGGCGTTGCACCTTTGAGAACTGTAAATTTAAGTATTATTGCGGCTATAATTGCAACCACTATACCTATAAGGTAAACAGAGAACACAACCAAGTCTCCGAACTGACCTGCAAACATTACGCCTGCAAATGCCAGCCAGATAGGCAATTTTGCACCGCAGGAGAAGAACGGCGCTATCATCATAGTCATACGGCGTTCTTTTTCGTTTTCCAAAGTTTTTGTGGCCATTACGCCGGGGACTCCGCAGCCGAAACACATAAGAAGCGGCATAAACGCTTTGCCTGACAGACCGAATTTGCGGAATGCCCTATCCATAATAAACGCTGCTCTTGCCATATAACCGCTGTCTTCCAAAATAGAAAGGAACAAGAACAGCAACAATATTTGCGGCAAAAATGAGAATATCGCGTCAAGACCCGAAAGCAAACCGTCGCAAATAAGACCCGACAGCCAAGCAGGAGCCGACTCCAACCAACCGGCAAACAAATCTATTATGCTGCCGGTAAGCCAGCCCATCCAACTTTGCAACCATACGCCCAGCGACGGTATACCGCCTAGCACGACCGCCTCGCCGGTTTCAAGCGCTTCTTCGAGCATACCCTCATAGCCCATACCGGTAAAGAAGTTTATCCAACCGGGATTTGTAATTTCAAGACCGAATATGCCGTTTAAGAACAAGAAGTCTTCCGCAAAAGTGAAATGGAAGATACCAAACATTATTAGGAGGAACAACGGTATACCCCAAATTCTGTGCGTAAGCACTCTGTCAGCCTTGTCGCTTTTGCTGACTTCTTGTCTCTTGGCTTTTTTAACTGCCGACTGAACGTGCTGCGACAAGAAACAATATCTTGCGTCGGCAACAACCGCGCCGAAATCGTCATCGAACGACTTCGCGTCGATTTCCTTTTTAAGTTCCGCAGTTATCGTTGCGATTTGCGGATATAATTGCACTTCCAGTTCGTCTGCTTCCAACATCTTGACCGCGTGAAAAACTTTGTTTTGGCAGCTTTCTTCGCCGTAAAGCGTCAATGTCTTTTGGAAAAGACTCTTCAACAGACTTGAACTTTCTATTACAGAAGAACCTTTCCTAGGTTTTTGCGAAACGTCATAAGCAACTTTCATCAGTTGATTGATATTTTTACCTTTAAGCGCGCTTATTTCCACAACAGGCACGCCGAAAGTTTTTTCTATCTTGTCTTTGTCTACAACGTCGCCGTTTTTTTCTACCGCGTCCATCATATTGAGCGCGATAACCATAGGGACGTCCGTTTCCAACAACTGCGTGGAAAGATACAAGTTTCTTTCCAAATTAGTGGCGTCTACTATATTTATAATGACGTCGGGTTTTTCATCCAAAATAAAGTTTCTGGATACTACTTCTTCAGGCGTATAAGGCGACAGCGAGTATATACCCGGCAAGTCGACTATATGTACCTTTTCAGGCAATTTTTTATAACTGCCCTCTCTCTTGTCAACCGTTACGCCCGGCCAGTTGCCTACGTGCGCCGTACTGCCCGTTAAAGCATTAAACAGCGTAGTCTTGCCGGAGTTTGGGTTGCCCGCCAAACAAAACTTCATCCTTCAACCTCCATCGTAACTTCTTTTGCTTCGTCTCTTCTTACGGAAAGTTCATACCCGCGCAGCATTATGCACAGCGGGTCGCCCAACGGAGCAACTTTGACAAGTTTTATCTCCGCGCCGGGTGTAACGCCCATATCGTAAAGACGCCTTTTTATCTTTCCGCAGTTTTCGATTTTTGCCACTACACCGATTTCTCCCGGTGCAAACTCATTCAGCAATTTTTTCATCTTCCACTCCTGTTACGCTACGGTAATTTTTGTCGCCAACTGCTTGTTTAACGCAAGTTTACAGTCTTTGACTTTTATTATGACGTCGCCCTTCTGCTCGCTAAGCATAACGACTTCCGCACCGACCAATATACCTAAATTTGCAAGATGCCTCTTTACGTTTTCGTCGGCAGACATTCTGACAACCTTTACCGTTCTGCCGATAGGCGCAATAGACAACGGCATAAAAATTACCTCCAAATTGTTTTGACTAACGATTTGTTTTATTTGTTAGTTTTAACCAACCGTTTATCGTTAGTTAATGCTAACAACGGACTTAAAAAAATTCGGCACAGACGCCAAAAACTTTTAACTTCTTGTTAGCATATGCTTACTTACAGACAGATATTACACCTAATCAAAAATACTGTCAAGCATTATTTTATAAATTTTTACAATTTTTTTACTACCGTTATTTTACAAGTAAAATCAAATATGTTTGCAGATTAGTTTTTGCTGCGGCATATATCCTTTATATTTCAGCACTGTTTATTAAGACAAATTAAATACATCTCTTTAATATATGAAAAAAACATACGCGCTGATTTCAAACCATCCATCATTTTTAGAAGATATTTCTAATCACATTTATATTTCTTATAAAAATTCTTTTATTTTGCGACAAAACGCTTTACTTTATTGCTTTATTGTGGTAAAGTATACGCATAAATCAATTATCATTAGGAGAATTCACAATGAAAAAGAAGTTTTTAACCTTAATTACCGTTGTTTTAGCATTGGTCATGAGCCTTTTTGCATTTGTCGGATGCAGCGGCGCACCTACCAAAGGCTTTGACGTAGAACTTATGCAAGCATTTTGCAAAGCAAACGATATCGAGTTGGAATTGAAAAAGATTTCTTGGGGACAAAAAGAAATGGAAGTAAATTCCGGCAACATCGACCTTATTTGGAACGGTATGACAATCCGCCCCGAAATGGCAAACAACCTTGAAGTAAGTATGCCTTACCTTACCAACAGTCAAGTTATGGTAGTAAGAAGCGACGACGATAAAAATATAGGGATTGCGTCCATTACCGCAAACAATGCAAAAATTACGGCAGAAAGCGGCAGCGCGGGCGAAGCAAAAGCAAAGGAAATTTTCGGAAACAACAGCTATAACGGTGCGGTAGACCAAATAACCGCCATGACGGAAGTTTTGTCAAAAACCAGCGACGTTGCGATTATCGACGAAGTTATGGCTAACTATTACACCACCAACGATGAATCAAGCTTCAAAGGCAAACTTAAAATAGTAGACCTTGCAGGCAAACATATTTCGCTTTCTATAGAAGAATACGGCATTGCCGCTAAAAAAGGCAATGCAGGTCTTATAGCAATGGTAAACGACACGATTGCCAAACTCTATCAAGACGGCACGGTAAAGACAATCGCGCAAAAATACGGTATTGAAAGTCAACTTATAATCGGCGGCTATTCCATCTACGTGCCTAAATACGGTTTGCTGTCGGCAGAAGAAAAAGCAAGTTGGGAAAATATCAAATCAAAAGGCAAACTCGTTGTAGGTTACACCTTATTTGCCCCTATTTGCTATTGATTATCTGTAACAACTTTATATTGAAATTTGAAATAACCTTGCAATTATCTGCAAGGTTATTTGCAGGAGAAAGATTATGTTTTGGCAAGTAACGCAATCATTATTGGGTGCTTCTTTGTACACACTGGGATTGTTTTTAATAACTTTGGTGTTTGCCATACCGTTTGGATTTGTAGTTTCTATGCTGTCGCGCTGCCGCTTTAAGCCGGTCAGGATAGTAATAAGAGTAATAATTTGGATTATACGCGGAACTCCGCTTATGCTGCAAATTATCTTATTTGTATATGCCCCGGGATTGATTTTCGGCATACCTGTTTCCAACAGATTTATTTGGGTTGCGGTGGCATTTATAATAAACTACTCTGCTTATTTTGCGGAGATTTATCGCGGCGGAATAGAAAGCATACCCGTCGGACAATATGAAGCGTGCAAAATTTTGGGTATGACAAAAGGTCAAACGTTTTTTAAGGTAATTTTGCCGCAAGTTGTAAAGCGCATTGTACCGCCTATGGGCAATGAAATAATAACCCTTATTAAAGATACTTCCCTCGCAAATATTGTAGGCATTGCGGAAATTATCATAACGGCAAGAGACGTAACAAACACAACCGGCGCCATTTGGCCTATATTCTATACAGGCGTATTTTATCTTGTTTTCAGCGGAGTGCTGACTTTGCTGTTGCGTTGGCTCGAAAAGAAATTAAACTATTATAGGTAAGATATGGAAGTTTTGAAGATAAACAATTTGAACAAAAGTTTTGACGATTTGCACGTGCTTAAAGGCGTTTCGTTCGATATGCAAAAAGGCGAAGTAGTTGCCGTCATAGGCGCGTCCGGCGGCGGCAAAACAACTATGCTGCGCTGCCTTACTTTTTTGGAAAGAGCCGACAGCGGCACCATAACCATTGACGGCGACGAAATAGTAACGGAAGCTATTGACAGGCGCATTGCGGAAAAAGCCGTCAAAAACAAAAAGACAGCATTTGCCAATGCAGAAAGAGCAAAGGCAAAGGCAGAAAAAGCCGCTGTGAATAAAGATAAAGATGACAAGTCGAAACTTAAAGCAGAAAAAACCGCTGCCGCTGCCAAACAAGCGCAGGAAAAAGCCGTTGCGGCGGCAATTAAGGCGGAAAAAGCATTTCAAGTTTTGCAAATGCTTGTCGAAGGCAATGATTTGCAGCGTAACGAATTGACAAGCGATTTTTATAAATCGGTTTATCTGAAGGACGAAGAATTGCGCCAACGCGCGTTGAAAGTCGGCTTAGTATTTCAAGACTACAATTTGTTTCCTCACAAGACGGTTTTGCAAAACTGCATTCTTGCAACGATTTCCGTATTGAAAACAGAAAAAGAACTTGCGGAAGAAAAGGCAAGACAAGTGCTTGCGCAAGTTGGCTTGGCAGACAAAATAGATGCTTACCCCTATCAACTTTCAGGCGGACAAAAACAGCGTGTGGCCATTGCAAGGGCTTTGTGCATGAACCCGTCGCTGTTGTGCTTTGACGAACCAACTTCCGCGCTTGACCCGGAACTTACGGCGGAAGTGCTTAAAGTAATACGACAACTTAAATGCGACGGCGTAACGATGCTTATAGTTACGCACGAAATAAACTTTGCACGGGAAGTTGCCGACACCGTTATATTTTTGGAAAACGGCGTTATTTTGGAAAAAGGAAACGCCAAAGAACTTGTCGACAATCCTAAAAACGCAAGAACGAGAGAATTTTTGAAAAGAATTTCCGAGTGAAATTCTTTTTTTATTGAGTTTTTTATTAAAGTATGCTAAAATTTAGTAAATTTATTTTGGGGTGCTATTTATGAACAAAATTACCTATGAAAAATCGGGCGTTAATATCGACACCGCCGACGCAACCAAAAGAGAAATGGCTAAATATGTCAACTCGGGCAATCAAAGAGTGTTAAACAAAGTAGGCGCCTTTGCCTCTTTGTATGACGTAAAATTTCCTGAGATGAAAAACCCTGTGTTGGTGCTTAAAACCGAAGAACCGGGTTCGAAACAGAAATTTGCCTTCAAATATAACAAAATCAAAAATATCTGCTACGATATGATAAACCACCTTACCAACGACATAATCGTTATGGGTGCTACGCCGCTTACGGTACAGGATGCGATTATATGCTCTAAAATAGAAAAAGACGTCGTCAGCGATTTGGTTAAATATATTTCGCAGGCGTGCAAAGACAACGGCAGCGTACTGACCGGCGGAGAAACTTCCGAGCAGCCCGACGTTGTAGAAAAAGGCATTTATGTACTTACTTCAAGCATAGTCGGCATTGTAGAAAAGGACGAAATAATCGACGGCAGCAAGATAGAAAAAGGCGACGTAGTAATTGCTCTTCCTTCCAACGGCATTCATACCAACGGTTATTCGTTTATAAGAATGCTTATGGAACAATTCCCTGGTATAGAAGACGAAGTTATCGAAAACGGCGAAACTTTCTTAGACGTCATTATGCGTTCGCACTCCCCTTATTACAGCGTGCTTACCCCTCTTTTCGGCAACAAAGCGCTGCGTGGTATGGCTCATATTACGGGCGGCGGAATTCAAGACAACTTAAACAGAATTTTGCCGGAAAATTTATCTGCGGAAATTGACTTGACAAAAATAAGAATTTTGCCTATATTCAAATTCATTAAGGAAAAATCGCAGACTGACGACAAAGAATTGTTAAGAACATTCAATATGGGCGTCGGAATGACCGTCGTAGTTAAGAAAGGCACGCAAGACGACTTCCTTGCACACTTCAAAAAACTCGGCACTGAAGCCTACGTAATCGGCGAAATAATAGACGGAAATAAAAAAGTAGTGTTCAAAAACAATTTGCAATATTAAATGCCTGAGTGCAAGTTCCATTTAATTACATAAACAAAGCACTTGTACAATCATTGCAAAAATCTAAATTATTGTAAATTGCAAATATAAAACTTATAAATAATGACAAAAAATAAAGAGAAACAACTTCTCTTTATTTATATGCGGATATGGCGGAATTGGCAGACGCGTAAGATTCAGGTTCTTATGACCGTTAGGTTGTGCAGGTTCAAGTCCTGTTATCCGCACCAAATATAAAAAGCACAATATATTGTGCTTTTTGTTATAAACTAACAACAATATATTGTGCATTAACCATTTTGAGAACACAACAGGAACAATATTCATGAGAAATCAATCTTCACAACCACTATTTTCATCACATGTCTTTATTTATATTATTACTTTGATTGTATCAATTATCCTTCTGCTGTGTGTTTTTATTGAAGACAAAAATTTGTCTACAGTGTTAGTGTCAATTGGAGCTGGCGGCTTTGCATCTTCACTATTAGGAATTATCATTGAAATATCTAATAGTAAAAAAATTAAGTATTTACGTAAAACCAATCTTGAAACAATATTGCATTCTTATTTAAGTGCTATCTCATCATTTTTATCTTGCTCCTTTCAGATAATAATTAATGTATTTGAAAAAGTACCAAATAATGCAACGTATAAAATAACTATTAAAGAATTCATTAATGTAATTGAAATTAATTTTCCTGCATTTGATCAAGCTAAATATTTACATTCAAAAGGTGAATTAGTATACATTGACAAATCACAAGAAGACGCATTAACAATTTTAACAGTATTTAACCGTTCATTAAAACACTTTGCAACCGAAAATCTAAAACTAACTAGTCAAGATATGGTCGGTTTATTGAGTTTATATAATGAACATGAAATACGCTCACTTAAATATTGGTATGATATTTTAATAGGTCCCTGTTATACTTTGGAAGAATATTACTATCTATTTGAGGGCTTAACCGAAGAAAGTCTTTATAAAATACTTGGAATAAAAAACATAAATGACTTTACATTCTATTACGAAAATAAAAAATATGCATTAGTTAACGACAAAGAAATTCTTTGTCAAAACAGGACATCTCGTCCTAATTTTATTGATGCAATAAGTTTTACAGAAGCATTATCAAATAAAAAAGATGAGGCATAGCTTCATCTTTATTTATTAACAATCAATTCTTCGTTCCACAAACCACTTCCCTGTCGCACATTCTCTGTACAAGAATTTGCGCCTGCCTTCCACTATCACATCATACTTTTGAGTTGGAAGTCCACCAACATGAACAGGCGGCGCGTTTATTATGCTTAAAACTTTATCAACACTGAATTTGCGCCCGTCCTCCCACTCAATAGCAACAGGCTTTATATTGCCGCCCGTGTCAACTCGGATTATCATTGTTAAGTAATGTTTTTCATACATTGCCATAAAAAATATATTGACAAAATCAAAAAATTTATGATTATTTCAAAAATTTTTATGAAAAAATTGTTATAATATAATAGGAGGAAAATTTATGAAAAATATTGATGTACAAATACTTGTCCCTAAAATCAAATTAGGACTGTCTGACGAAATAGTTTCAGACCCGCCGTGTGTTTGCCCAGTAATTACATATCAGGACGATAACGGCAACCGGCGCACATTTGCTACAGCGGTGCCAACAAAAAAAGACGAGGCTTAATGCCCCGTCTTTTTACACTTTGTATTCTTCCGTCAGCCCCATTCTGTTAGCCATGAAATTATTTTGCACTTCAAACACCGCTGTTTTACGTTTAAGGAATATCTTGGAGTTCAATATGGCAGAATATGTCGCCCCTATAAGCAACGTTGAATTTATTATAATGTCAAAAACAACATCTGTCCATGCAGGGTGATAACGAAAAACAGTCATTGCTGTAACGCCTAGTAAAAACATACTCGCTTTTATTATGTTCTGTTTGCGTATAACATTTGATGACCGAAAGGTTATTGCGTCATTTTTTATGTTGCCATCACCACCCATGTCTAATATATCATTGGGCGTGAATTTATCATACTTCACTTTACCATTAAGTATTTTTAATACAACTTTTTTAATTTTGCATAAGTCCTTATCTTCTAAAAATAATTCTTCTTGCTTTTCTCTAAGCCAATCGTCTAAATCGCATTTTTCTTGTGGCAAATCTTCATAAGTCAACCTACCGCAAACCTTATTTATTAAGTTGGTGCAAAGGTTGCTATATCTTTCTCTATTCTCCGTTTCTACCGCTTCGCCTAATTGGACAAACAGTCTTTCACGCCTTATTTTATTTACTCGGAGTTGCTTTGTTGCTACCGCTAAATAATGAGCTGTATTAGGCTCACACTTTCGCTGTTGTAAATCAAAAGTGAATATTATATTATAAAGCAAAAGCATTATCGCAAGACGAATAAATATATTCAGCCAATAATTCCAATCTGCCAACCTGTCAAACTCTAAACTAATGCCGGCAGACAAAAGTATAAGCAGAATAAATGCAAATAGTACAAACGCAACCGTTACAATCGTATTAAAAGTATTTTTATTTTTCATTTATCTTTCTCCATTTCCTCATGCACAAATTTAGTGCAGTGTATTTCAAACACCTTAAAAGCAATGCCGACTGCAAAACTTATTGTAGACCACAAAAACACGCCATACATCTTGAGCGCCTGTTCTTCAAGTGCTTTTACTATTACCGTCAGTCCCACCAAAAGCACAAGCGGCATAAGCAACTTAAAAAGTAAGTCAATATACCTATACCGCTTATACACTCTCTTTGCTGTTGCTATCGCTTGTTGGTCGGTCATAGAAAGCGCGTCCGTTTCTATGTTGGCAATCTTTGTCTGCAACTTCTTCAAACTGTCATTAAGCCAAAACCGTTTTGACAGCGAAAAGAAGAGTAAAACGAATATTATGCCTGTAATAGATACTTTGTATTTGACTGAAACGAATGCATTTGAGCCATATTCGAGCCATAGGCACAGCACCGGCACGACAAACATGCAAATAAATTGGCAGACGATAAACACCGCCTGCCATTTGGTTTTTTTCATATTTCACCCCTAGTCTATTACAGGAACGAAGTCCTTTTCTACCGCCTTTGTTTCTTCCGCAATGGCTTTTATCTCTTCACTGACTTGATAATTGAGAACAATCGTTTGAGCTGATACGTCTTTGTTTTCCGCCTCTATCATTGCAAGAAGTTGTTCCCTTTGCTCTGTCGGTAAATTCCTCATGCTTGCAACTGCCTTTGCGATTGTATCAAGTTTCTTTGCGGTTTTTACTGCATTCTCTGCTGCCGCTTTCTGCACGTTTTCATTTATCTTTGCAAGTTCGCTCTCCACAAGCGGCATTACTTTTACCGACATATCCGTAGGCAAAACGCCGTTCATAAGTTCAACGATTTTCTTTTCATCTATTAACGCCGTTTTGGTTAAACTCTGGCTTGTTCTTTTAACAACTCCGTAAACTTTTACGGCAATAGATATTACAGCCGACACAAGCGCGGTTACGCCTGCTACGGTGAAATACGGGCTTATTACTTCCATTATTTGGTCTATTGTCATTGTTTTATTCCTCCTTAAATTTGTTGTTCGTTCTTTAACGCTTCGATGTCCTTTTGCATCTCTGCTATGATTTGCCCTTGCTTTATTATTTCTTCTGCAAGCCTGAGTTTCGCTGCCTTTTCTTCTTCATAGGCTGTTTGCAATGCGGCGTAGTTTTCCGCTGTCTGCTTAAATACTTCTCTTTCCGCAAGCATTTGCTGTTCGCCTTCTGCATCGACTTTTTCAAACTCGAAACGCAATACCTCAATTAAACGCCATTCGTTTATAACCGTCACACTCCCGTCGTTTTCTTGTCTTTTATCTTGCAAAAGGCAATGATTTGTCTCTTTAAGTCGACTTGCAGGAATTACGCACTCGTTGTTTTCCATAACAAAAGCGGCACCGTTAAAAAACAATACCGCTTGCCCTCGAATTAATGGCGTTTCCTGTAATTTGATTTTTAAGTCTGTGTTTGCGCACGCTTTTTGTTTCGCAGGCGTCCAAAACCCCGACACCGCACGTAATGTTAAAATTATTTCAATCATAATCCTTACTACCTTGTAACATATATTTGACTCTGTTGTTTTACAACGTTCATTAACAATCTATAATTGCATCGTACATAAATTTTTTAAGTCTGTTATAAAACAATTCATGTGATATAATTTCACCTTTGTATTCACCAACACACATACTTGAAACCCCATAATTATAGATGGGGTCATCTATCCACTCCTGCTTAAAACCAAGTTTTTCAAGTTCACCATCTGGCAAAATACTTTTAAATGTACTTTCTCGGTTTTTAATATTCAGATAGTTTTCATAAAAAATTATTTCTTGATTATAGTACAATGAAATAAGACTTTCGATTTTTTCAGTATCTCTAGAAGTTAAAGCTGTTTCTTCACGTTGTTTTAAATATAATATTTGTCGTTCATTATTTGATTTTTCTCTTAAATTACTGATAAATGCATTCACTTCTTCTTCTCTTGATCTTTCCTTGTCTCTATCTTCTTTTGATGCATATGTAAGCCAAGAGACAAAAATCTTATTTCCTTTTACGTAGCATTCATCAAAAAGCACTCTTACATATGTTTTGTCATTATCTAAAATAGCCATAATTACTCCTTAATACCATACTTGTGCATAGCCGCTACCGCCGACACCACCCGTATTGTTTGCTAGCCATGCATTACCGCCGCCACCGCCACCTGCACCACTATTATTTGGTGCGGCTGCTGGCACACCGCTGTGATAACCTGCCGCCCCGTTTCCATATGCACCTGCACCACCGCCGCCGCCAGTATTGCTTGATCCGCTTGCACCGCCTGAATGCGACGGCAATGAAATATTATTTACGTGTGCATACATCCAAATGTTGATTATATCTTTTTGTGTCCATGCACTGCCAGCATTATTTTGGTTTCCGCCACGTGCACCTGTTATTAAGTAATGCGCCTGTGCATATGCCGACTCTCCTACACTTGCAGTTCCTCCGCCACCGCCTTGGCCGGCTTGTCCGCTAGTACTTTTACCACCACGTCCGCCATTACCGCCACTTGCAGTAGCAACCCATGGAACCCAACTGTTATCAGTAAAATGCAACTCAATATGCGTGTTTTCCCCTGTACCACCATCTTGGTCATTTTGAGTATTTCCAGTGCCGCCTGCTCCTACTACAATTAAAGCGTAAGATAAATTGTCTGGTAAGTAAACTGTACCACCAAAAAAACCGCCTGCGCCGCCACCACCTGCTGAATTTCCTGCAGAAGTACCGCCACCACCACCGCCGCCGCCACCTTGCAATGCGATATTAATAAGATGTGTACCGACAGTCTTATTACCCTTTATGCCAGTTCTAACATCCATTTTCATTCCACTGTTGTATGAGTTAGTTACACTTATTGAGATACTATTCCCATTTCTTCTTATGTATCTGTTTGCCGTACAAGTATATCCGCCGTGATTTGTCGGAAACCATCCTGCTTTTGCAAATGCGTAGTTTCCACCGTTTTTTGTATACCTTGGTATAATTTGCGTCCGGTAAAAAGCATTGCTATAACTTATCAATTTACTTTGCCATATAAAGTCTCCGCTTTGATAAAGCTTTGGAACTGTCGTATTATTTACATCAATATTAGGTGCTGAAATATCATTCCATTGCATTACATCTGTAAGCGTTATTCCATCACTTCTAAATTCTCCCATATTAAACTCCTTATGGTGCGTTAATTTTTCCGTCTGAACGTATACTCAAAAAAGTAGTACCATTATGTTGTATATTGAGCATACTTATTCCATTAGCTGTTTGCGTCTGAAATGACCACCCGTCGCCAATAGCAAATTCAATAACATTTGCAAAAAGACGCCTGTTGCCATCAGGGTGCGCAGAAATCCCTAAATCAGCAACATTATTTGTCCCATCGGCTTTAACTGCCATTGCTTGCATTATTGCCACATCCCATTTGGCAGAATCTCTATAAACACCAAAAAGTCCAATACGACTATTGTTAGCATCTTGCATTTCAACTGTATTGTATATTGTGCTGGTCGGCGTATTTGGTATTGTAGTCCTAACTATTTGATTATTACCTTGAAAACGTACCGGATAATCCATTAATAATGTGCGATTACGATCAGGCGTGCAAATTCCAAGCCCTGCACTGTTTGCATAAATTCTATCGTCATAATCTTTACTATCAGACACATGGAAATCTATTGTTGGGTTATTTCGTGTTCCATTTCCAATTTCAAGTGACACACCGTTTTTCCAAGTATTAGTGAATAAAGCATTATTGCAAACCGAAATATTATTATCGAACGTTGTATTTTCTGTAAAAGTTTTTTCACCTGTAATTGTTTGCGTGCTTATTAAATCAACGACATTCTCTGGAACTAGTGCATCGCCATCTTTTCCTTTATAATTTGTTACGACATTGCTACAAATTATATTTGTTTCATTAATCTCGGCAATATGGCGCAAATCGCCGTTTGAAAACATGACACTACTTCCGACCGTTATTGGAATATTTTGTGGCATTAATGATTCTTTATTTATTAGTTCGCTTGATGTTTCCGACGAATAAAATATGCCAGGACCTTGCATCCCCCGCTCCCCCTGTTCACCTTGTGGTCCTTGCACACCCGTTTCACCCTGAATACCTTGAACACCTTGCAACCCCTGCGGACCTTGCTCACCCTGTATTCCCTGTATGCCTTGCTCGCCCTGTGGTCCTTGCGGACCTTCAATGCCTTTGAATGTAGTCCAATAAACCCACTGCGTTGCACCTTTGATATACAGTCTGCCGTCCTCTGCCGTATCGCTTGAATTTATACCGGCTATATCATTTCTAGATAAGTCGGGATTATTGAAGTCCGCTTCCATTGCCGCAACTGACGAATACCAAACCTTTACGCCGCCGGGGTCGCCTTTTTCGCCCTTTGGTCCCACTTCACCACGCACACCTTGAATACCTTGAGGACCTGTCAAACCTTGTATCCCTTGTACGCCTTGCTCGCCCTGCATTCCTTGCACACCTTGCGCGCCGCGCGGGCCGACCGCACCCTGCTGACCTGTTTCGCCGCGTTCGCCTGTTTCACCCTTTTCTCCCTGCTCTCCTTTCAAACCTTGCGGACCTTGAGCCTTAACCATTGTATCAATAAACACGCCATCATCTTTACTGAACTCATACCAATTTCCATTCTCGCCTATATATGGCGCAAAATTGCTGTTGTTTCCGCTTCCGTATTGCAGCACCGACCAAATGTTGGCAGGTTTGTCAAGTTCCTCGGGTGTTGGTCGGTAAGTCGGATTAAAAGACACCGCGCCCGACTTGACGATTGCATTATCTTCCAACTCATTCAACCTATTGACGAGTGCTTGCACCTCATCAGGCACGGGAACTTGTCCGTTGCTCAGACTGCCGTCAATAAAGAACGTGAAGATTCCACTTGTGAATACTTGGTAAATCTTTTCGCCGCTTTCAATATTTGAAGTGCCCGTGTCGACCTGCGCGCTGAGTGAAACGCCGCAAATACCTGCCGACTGCAATAACGTTGCCGGCAAATACGCATTGTACAAATACCCTTTAATATTCTTCTCTTCAAGTGTAGTGCCTGCCAAAATTACAGGCTCGCCCTCAGGCGTAAACTGCGCCGTTGTTTCGTCCACCCTGCCGAACCTCGCCAACACTACGGTTTTTGCAGGGTCAAAGGTTTTGCTCAAAACATACAGCTTGTTGACAAGTTGCGAGTACTGAGCGTATAGTTCAGTTCCGCACAATTGCAGTTGTCCGTTTGTTTTCCATTTTAAGAACACTTTATATCCTCCTTGTTTTTAATTTTTTGTACAAAAAAAGAAAGTCCGTTGACTTCCTCATTATTTTTTTATACTGCTATTGACTTTTGGGGTAAAATTGCATATAATAATATTAAGAAATTCGCTGGGGCTGAGGATGCTGGGCATTGGGCCCTGTCATTCCAGTGACCACACTTTTAAGTGCTGGTCGCGAATTTTTTTTTACCCTTAAATTATTTTTCGCAAAGGTGTTGACATTTTTGTATAATTGCATATAATATAAATGTAAAGAGTTCACAGCCCCACGCGCTTCGTGCGTTATTTTGGCTGTGGACTTCTTTTTTTTATCTAAACGCAATTTCATAAACAAACTGTTTATCACCCTTGTCTCTTATGTTAATTGTTATGTCATAAGTCCCTTTATCAGTTTCTACTTTCCCTTTGAAATAATGCCAAAACTTAACATCTTTATGTGCTGCCGTTTTTTTACCTGTTTCTTCGCTACTATAATCATATTTTGAATTAGTAATATAACTCGGCAAATCTTTTATATGTTCTTTCTTATATAAAAACCCTCTTTGTGTAGAGTTGCCTTTCGCATAAAGATTTTTGTTTGCGGTAAATTTATCAAACTCTGCCAAAATTGATTTATTATCCGTATGTAATTCAATTGGCTGAAAGTTTTTAATCATTTCAGCCAATTCTTTCATTTTGATTTTCTTTACATTTTTAAGCGTTTCGACCAATTTTTTCAAAGCCGCTTTTTTATCTTCGTCAATGCTCGGTAGTTGCTTATGTTCTCCGCTAGATTGCGGTTTTTCCTTGTCTCCCGTCCCTACATCATACCGCCCTGTCTTGCCCGTAAGTTCGTTGTATTTCTCAACCGCCTCGTCGGCGGTCATGTCTCTTGTATCAACGCCTTTGTCTTTCAGCACGGCGTAGACCATTGGAATAAAGTTTCCTGCCATTTCCCCTCTCCTTAAATTTTGTTTTTATTTTAGTTATATAAATTTTGGGTATCAAAAAAGGAAAGCAATGTTTTTTGCTTCCCTTCTTGATTTTTTATTGTTTTGTGATATACTCTTTGCACGAGGTGTTTTATGCAAAAAATTTTTAATTTTGTTGAGAAAAACAAATTATGGTTTGCTCTTGGTTTTTTCATTTTGCTGCTTGTTTGTTATTTTGTGCCGACAAACTTGCTTGTTAGAAATGATTTTGTAACAAATACTACAGACGTATATCCTTCAAGTGCTTCAAACTTTTATAATGTTTTTAGCAGTGACAATAAAACCATTTACAGTATATTGTTTGCAGTATTACAAATTTTACTGTTTATATTTATTGGTATTTTTTTTGCAAACTATTTCATAAAATCAAATATATCCTGTAAAATTTCAAATTGCACATTTTCGGCAATATGTATTTTGCAAATACTTGACTTGATATTTTTGATAATAGATATGATATATATTCAAAATATTACTACCACCAACTACTATTCATATAATATAGTTCCATACATAGGTTTTTATTTTTATTGTGCATTGACTATCTTTTCAATAATTTATTTAGTTACTTTTATAACAAAAAGACTACAATATCACTATCTTGTTGAAAGTAAGTAATAAAAGCAACAGGCAACTGAGAATTAAGACAGACAACTAAAGACCTACAGTTCAAAATCGACAATAATGATTAATTTTAAGACGGCATAATTAAACGCCGTCTTTTTGTTTTATATAGGTTTAGTCGCAGTTTGCGCAAAATACATTGACAAACTACTTGTGCCTTGATTGACTGTCCTATTTTCGCCTATCAGCAACTCATTGTCCTGCGTTACCAATGCCCACGCTTTGCCTTTCACCGACGAATTGAAAAATAAATCATACTTATTGTAAGTTGTTTCGCTTTCGTCAAAAGATAAATCATAACTGCTTGCTTGCATTGCACCCGTCAAATCAATAATGCCGTTGCGAAGAACATTTAACTCATTTTGCAAAATATAACATTTGACAGAACTCGGAGCGCTTTCATTTATCAATGCAGCATATTTAATTAACCCCTGCCCTATAACTAATCCGTCAAGCCCAACGTAATGCAACTGATAATTAAATAATAAATTATTACGCACGTCTTTTTTAACTGTTAAACCAAACGGAATTTTAATTATTCCATATTGTTGTAATTTAGTAGCTGTTGTCCATAAACGGTCAATTAACGGAAGATTATTTGCATCCATACCTAAACTTGCTATTTCATTCATGCTTGCAGATATTTGCACTCGAAGTTCCGAAACTTCACCATTTTGGTCGCAATACGGAATATTTAATGACGCATTTTTTTCATTTGCCCATTGACCCTCAATACGTCTACCTGCAGACAAATTGTTTGCAAATCCGAACTCAAACAACAGACTATCCCCTGCCATTTTACAAGAGGTAGCCAATATAAAATTCCCCAATACTAGAGTATTTTTGCCTCTTGTTGACACAAAACTACTTTGACACAAATTTCCTGCAGTATTCCAATTACTGTGCGCTTGCTTAAACGCATTGCGTAAAAAATACGCGCAGTTATTATAGTCTACGCTCGGGTGGCTTGTGATAGAAAATTTGTTCAATCCTGCGCAAAAATACTCGCCGCGATATAACTTTCTGTCAGAAACCATACTTGTTGGCAACTCATATTCGCGTCTTTGCTGATTAAGTCCTATGTAGGCAGAAATACGAGAAAAGTCTTTTGTAAATGTGTTTGTCGCCTTGTAGTAAGTATTTTTGAACTCTAATGCTTGCATTTCCAATATATAAGTTTCCCCGTCGACAATTTGTGCTGTACCGACTTTTGGTATTTCAGTATAACTTTTGTAATTTATAGTTTTTTCTATTGCCTTGTTGCCAAAGCGTGCAACTTTACCTTTTAAATTTTCTCCGAAAGATTTTATGTCCACTAAATTTTGACTTTGGTTGTCAAATGAAACTGCTTTTTGCGGACGACCTTTGCCTGCATACTCCTGTCTAAATCTTGGATTTGAAACCGGTACATACTCTATTTTGAATTTTATGTCTTGAATTTCTGCTGCATTGCCATAATTTTTATGAACACGATAATTATGATTCCCTGACGAAGGATTTTGTACTAACATTTCTTTTATTAGCAAATTTGCCCACGCATACTGAAAGCGGAGTGCTGAAGCAAAGCCATAACCTTTTTGATTAAATCCTTTAATTTTACTATCATAGCGAGTATAATACCAGTGCGCACTTTGGCTATCGTTTCCGTCACCGTAATTAGGGAAGGATTGATATGCTTCTTTATCTAACACGCGGGTCCCAGGAATATTTAAGGCTGTTTCTTCTGTGTAATATTTAGCATCCTCAAAAAAACTTCCTGCTATATCATGTCCTACGCTAAATCCCCAAGCCTTAACCTGCTTAACTTCATAAATCGGAAACGGCAAAATCAATTCCGCAGTATCAAGCGTAAGGTCAACGGTTTCGCTTCTCACCGTTATACCCAAATCAACGCCCGGCATTGTTGGATACCATATTGTCTTTTCCGTATCAAGCACGTTTTGCGCCTGTACTTCCAACGCCGTACAATATTCATTCGGATTTTGCCCCTTACGCCAAGTGTAATATCTGTCGTTTTCCAAATACTCTTTAATATCACCCAAAAAGTCAAAAGAAAGCGTGTTGTAGTCCGTCATTCGCGGTATAGCGTGAATATACTGCGCACCTTCCATAATTGCCTCGTAAAGCGTATTGTGGTTTGTCGTAAATTCTCGCGCTTCTATTCCTTTGAGATAGTTTACAAGCGCAGGTTCAATAGTAATCTCCTGCGGCTCAATAATTGATATTCGCAAAGGATTAACAGCCAGTAACGTGTCAAAGTAATCATACATAGATTTTTTTATACCAGTTGTCGGCTGCGTAAGCAATTCGCCGCCTGTCGTAATAGTTTCCAAAATCTTGGTAGGCTCTACAAACGCAACGTAATGCTTGTAATAATACGGAGGAATCTTCGTAACCAACTCTACCTGACTGCTTGCATACCAATACGTTATCTGTTCGTCGTTTGCACCCTCTATTATTCTCATTTTTGTAAAAGGCGGTAACGGCTCGCTCTCCGTCGTCTTCATAATTATAAACTCGCCGACGTCCAATGCTTCGTTGAGTTGCTTTGTCCACCTAAGCGGTATAATTGCTTTCGGTTCTTCCACCCACTCGTTGTTCTTAAAAAATTCTATTCTCAAAGGCAAAATGTCATTCACCACGGTTCCTGCCATAAGATAAACCTCCCAATAAACTGTTTCTATCGTTTAAGCCTATCATTTCCCACTTATGCTGATAAGCCGTATCTGCCCACTGCGTTACAATATCCGTGCCGAGTGCAATCGCAGCCAATACAGGATTTGTCGCAAACCCAATTCCGTAACCTACCATTTTCATTGCCATGTTAACGTTTGCTTGCGCCTGTGGATTGCCGGTGTAGGTTTCAACGCGACTGCTTGCAAAGTTGACTATGTTTTTGCCAATTTGCTTTGCAATAACAAACGACGTTGCTTTTTTGAAATCCGACGATTCTTTTTGCGCCGCGTTGCTATTACCCGACGATATATTATTTGCGTTGCCGTCATTTAGGTTGATTGTTATTTTGTATTCCGCCATATCACCCAACCTCAATAAACGTAACCTGCAAAATTACCACCGCGCCCATTCTCAAAAGTTCGGTCATAGTCTGAGTTTCCACCACGTAGCTGTTACCCTTAAATATAAGTTCATGAGTATTGTTGATAGCAGAATTTGAAAGCATGTCCTGTTCGAGTGTTTTGTAAAATGCGTCATTCGTCAAAAACATCATTCCGCTGAAAGTCCTCATCTTTGCCGCGCTGAGCGATTCAACCTTTGCTTGTCCTATATAGGTGTAACTTTCCGTTTGCTTTTCCATGTTGACGGTGAACTCGTTTGTATATATTTGCTCGCCGTCAATCTTTACAATAACGTCATTTGACAATGCCGCATTTTCTACGACGGTCAACTGTATCTGTACCAACAGCGGCAACCGAGTGAAACCACCGCCGCAGTCATTTGTCAAGTTTCCCACAGTAACAGTTGTCCCTGCAAAAATCACTGCATTATTGCCTATAACCTGCGTTGCGCCGTTTAAGTTCTCCACCACCTTTTCTACGCACGCTCTTTGCTGTTCTGCAGTAAACGGCACGGGCGGCAATTCCCCCTCTACCTGTGCAAAGCCGAATAACTCCAAAGCAATCGGCATATAGTAAACCTTAATGCCTTGCAGCGGTTCATAATTGCCCGTAAGCGTTGTCAACACACCGGGCACAACAAAATCTTCAGTGTATGACATAACTTCTTCATATTCGTTTCTATCGGCTTTAATATCAAACTTAATGCCGTACTCATTATCATTTAACTGCGCCTGCAGCATTGCAGAAAGCGCGCTTAATTCAACCATAAACAACCTCCACTGTACCGCCCAAAACTCGGGCTAAATAATTTACAATTTCTTTTACTACCTTTTCAAACCAACCTTCGTTTGGATTTTTTCCCGCTCGATTTATCCACGGCTCTTCCGTATACGGCATATACGGCGCGATTGCAAGGTCAATGAATATCACCCACCCTGTCGCCGTTGTTTCAAGTTTAAGGGCGTTTGTTGCCAAGTTCCAAGTATCTTTTGGCGCGGCGTTAAACACTATCCACAACGCATTAAACACCGCCATTTCAAGAATTACTTTTAACTGTGTCCTTGTCACGCAACTACCTCAATAAGCCAATAAATATTTGCGCCGTTTTTCCACATTGTGGCAACCTGCTCGTTAAGTACGGTTCTTTCCTGCGTGCAGCGACTTATTTTATACCGCTCGCCGCTTAACACTACTTGCTGATTAACCCTGAACGGCAAATTCCAACTTGTGCGTATGACAAAACGCTTTTGAGTTGCAATTGTATTTTTAATCGGCGTACTCCATTGTTTGACTTTGTCTGTGTAAATTGAGTACTTAAAAGGCTTTTGCACGTCCGCAGTAATATTCAAATACCCCGTGTAATACTCTCGGAATTGAGGATTGAACACTATCATCAATAGTCCTCCCTGAACCGTATATTCTTGTAACTCATCAACTGCCCCGTGTAGAGCAAACCTGCATTTGCAAGCACCGTTCGAGCGCGCATAGAAATACGCCTGCCGTCAATTTGGTCATACTCCATATATCTGCCGTTCAAAAAGTCAAGCCCTGACTGGTCGCCAATGTTGCCGTTAAGCCGCATATATTTTACCTGCTTAATCATTGCGGATTTAATAACTTCGCGGTATTGAGGCTTTTTTGCCAAGAGATATTCCGTCAGCATTCTGTTGCTGCTGTGCATATAAATATACTCGTAAATATCTTCGCTGACTTCGTCCAAAAAACTATTTATTTCGTTTGCCGTATTCATTGAGCCTGTCATATTCAATTCATTTTGCAAAACGAGATTTAAGCCGTTTGCGATGCCTGTTTCCGTCAAAACGTAACGGTGGCTCGTCATATCGTAACGCATCTCATTGTCGCTGTAAGGTAACTTCATATCTTTCTCCCTGTAATAAATTTGCTTGCCGGCGGAGTTGCACCGCCAATACTGCTGCAAACATAAAAAGGCAGATATTACTCTGCCTTTTGTTTTATTCGGCTTCTTTCTCGCTAGCCGCAGCTGCACCGTTTACCTTTGTCTTGTAATCGTTGTAAAAAGCCGTTGTGCATATTACAACAATAAACCACGGACGCAAACATTTAACCGCCCATCTGTAAAGCGGAATAATGTTTGTTTTGCTTTCTTCGCTTGACAATACAACCCTTGTACCCACTGAATAGTCGGTCGCTCTTGTAGTTGCCGTGCTATGTCCGCAAATTGCCGCTACGCCGTTGCCGATTGCATAAGGCGTACCCGCTTTTCCGTCAGAAGTTTTGTAGTTGACTTTTGAAAAGCCCAAGATTTGCGGAACTGCCTTAAACACATTGAAGTCCTTAATGCTGTTTGCGTAAAATCTGTTGAACGCCTCAATTTGCGCGCCGATATTGGAATTTAAGTTCAAACCACTGTCAATGATAGCCTGATACGCTTCGCTCGACATGATTGCAAACCTGTCTTCCACAGGGCAAGTTATGTCCTTACCCTCAAAGCCGCCGTCGAGTTTAACTTGTGCCTCGCCCAACGCTTTTGCAAGGTCTTTGCCGTAAGTTGCGCTTTCGTCAACTTGAATTACGTTGACGTCGCTGTTTGCCACAGAAAAAGCGAGTGCCGCGCCCACCATTTCGCCGAGCGTCGTTCTGTCGATTGTTCTTGCCAAGCCGTCGCTGACCTGCTCTGCGTAACTGTCGATTGTCGGCGTAGGCAACGACATTGAAAGCAAAGTCGGTACAGGTATCTTTTTGTTGTAAAGATACTTCAAGTCGATTGATTCGAGTTCGTTTTGTACGTCAAAGTCGTCAGTATTGTACCAACCGGTTTGAGTTTCGCCGAGCACCTGCGCGTCAGGGTCGTAAAGGTTGTTGCGCAAAACGTAAACAGAGTAATTCCCTGCCGTGTCGCCCATGTAATCACCGTTTACGATTTTATTGCCCGGCGCCGTGAGCATTTTGCTTGTTAAGTTCTTCAAAATTGTTGTTGAGAGTTTGAAACCAAGTTGATTGCCTTGAAATTGTACTCCCGGATTTGGATTTGCCATAATTATTTATTCCTCCTTAAATTAAAATCTCATTTTCTTTGCCTGTTCCACATAGGACTCAGGCATTTTGTGAAAGACTCCTTCCGCAAGGTCGTCATCCCCTGTGCCAACCTCTTCGTCGGCGGCTTTTTCGTTTGCTTTTTCCAGTGCGGCAACACGCGCTTCGAGAGCAACGTACAAGGCTTTCATTTCCTCTTCTGCCGCTTTCGCGTTTTCTGCGTCTTCTTCTTCATTCGTCGCAGGCTCTTCGGGCGTGGGCGCATTGTCGCCGTAATCTTGCGGTTCTGCGTCATTTTCTCCGCCGCCTTGTTCTCCCTCTTCGCCGTTTGCTTCAGGCGCAGGCTCCTCAGGCGTCTCTTTTGGCGGCTCTCCGCCGCTGAGACTTTCAATTAATACCGCTTTTTCTTCGTCGGTAAGTTCCTTTGCCGCTTCCATCAATTCCTCGATAGTAGCCTTTTTCTTAAAAATTCCCATTTTTCTTTTTCCCTCCTTTATTTCAAAATGGTTTTTGTAAAATAGTTTTTTGCGCGCCACATGGCATCATTTTGCATATTTACGATTCTTTCGCATTCTTCTGCAAGATTTACAAAAGACCGTATTGCAGCGTTGTATTTTTCCATGTACGCGGCAACCTTATCGTTGACAGTCATTTCGCTGTCTTCCTTTAACTTTTTCGCCGTTTCTTCGTAATCTGCAATGTTCTTGTTTGCGACTGACAATTTTTCTATCAGTTCGCTAAACGGACATTGCGGCTTATCCGACTTTTTGCTCATCTTCTACCTCCTTTTTGTTGAATAATATCTTTACCCTGTCGGGGTAATAAGCACGTTTGTTTGTTTTAGAAAAGGCGATGTACTCTTTGTTGAGTTCTATCGCCCTTTTTCTCGCTCTCTTCCTTTTTTCTTTGTCTTCGTCAAACAAAGCAATCGACTTGTATTTTCGTATATTATCTTCATACTGCCGTTGTTTTGTGTTTATCTTGTTTTCCCTTTCCTGCTGCTCCTTGCTGACGAACGGTATTCTCATGTATGGCACATACTCGTAAATTTCGTGCCGACAATTAAAGCCAAGTAAACCGTTTTTGTACGTCTTACCTGCCTTGGTCGTGTAATAAATATCCGTTGCCTTTTCTATCGGTATATATTGCCTGCCGTCTACCGTTGTACCGTACGTGCCGTCCAAACTATACACACGCCCTTGCCACGGATAACACCTGTCAGAGCAATCGGCATGAACACTGCACACAACAAGTTTTACGCCTCGCGCCCGAAGTTCTTCCAATTTTCTTTCGTGCGACTCAAAGCGTACTTGCATTTCCGCCTTGTTTCGCAATGAGTTTCTTCCTGTAACGTCATCGGGGTCAAGTCCTTTTGCTTTTGCAAGTTCTTTCATAACAAAGTTGACTTGCTTCATATAGTTTTTGCTATATATCTGCAACGGCACGCCCTTGCCAACAGGCTCTTCTACGCTGAAGTCAATACCTGTCCCTGCCAAAACCGCAGCAGTTCCGCCGCGATTTGCCTGCGCAGGCGACAGTTTGCTCTTTTTTGCCAACGCTATACAAGCCGCTAAAAGCGCGCCGTTCGCCCCGAATGCTTTTTGCAAGTCAGCGAGCGTTTTGTCAGCTAACTTCCACAACGATTTAATTGTCGGCTCGACGAGTGCCTTGCTTTGCAGTTTTTTGACTGTCTTTTGTAAATAGTCCGTAATCGCTCTTTGAATTTCCGCTCGTGTCTTGCCTTGCATATACATTCGCTTTACAATCAACTTGACGTCGGTTTCAGCGTCTTCTAAAAGCATTGCGTCGGGACTTAAACTTCGTGTTATCATGCGTAACCACTACCTAACCTTTTTGCCAATTCTTCAAGGTCTGCGTCGCTGTCGCTTTCGTTGTCGGCAAAGCCAAGTCCGCCGTTGCTTTCTTCTATCTTCTGCACTTCCTTGTCTATGTCGCTCTTGCCGTCGTTTGCATTGATTTTTGCAACCGCGCTTTCCTTTGACCTTATGCCTGCCGCAAATTCGCTTACAGCCATTTGACTTACTAGCAACGCATTTGACAAATTGCCGTTGGTAAACTTCATATGAATTTTGTTTTCTTTCAAATTAAAGTAGTGATAAAGCACTACGCCTATCGCCCAGTCGGCAACCTTTACGATTCCTTTACGCTTCTGCTGCACAAAGGTTATAAGATTTTGCTCGTCTGCTATAACTTCCGTCGCCGTCTTTGCGTGTCCGCTCTCGTCAATCGTCGGGTCTATGCTGCCGGGATTTATTCCTATTGCGTTAAAAATGCAAATGCGCTGACCTTTAAGACTTTGTAAATGCTGCTCGATACGCATATCGAACTGAATCGGCTCCGGCTTTATGTTCTCAGGATTTGCTACAGGGATTTTGCGGTATACCTTGCTGTTTAGCATATTCTGCCTTGACAGTGCGCTTGCAAGCTGTGCCATAGCGCTGTCGCCCTGATACAACTGCGACAACTGCGCGTCCATACTGTCAGGTATCAGGACCTGACCGCGACCCAATGCAATGTCATTAATCATTGTGGTATAACTTCTGTCATACTCGAACAACTGTTCTACCGCAGGTGCAAGTATGCTATCGGAATAACCGGGCATATCGAAATAGGCTGACGATTTCGTGTTATTGAGTATTTTTACGCCTAGCGGACACCTGTCGCCGAAATGCAATTCTACGGGCTTATTCAAACGGTTGCCAATCTTACGGTTGATTGCCTTTGCTACTTTCTCTGGCATATCGTCATACGTTAAGCCGACAGGGTTTGTATCAACAATAGAATTTATATCGCCGTTGCCCTGCTGAAATACTCGCAGTATCGAATAGGCTTTTCCGTTTGACTTGTAGCGATAGTCTTCCAATACGTACATATCCGCAGCCGCTTCGCCTTGCAATATGCTGCCGCTGTCGATTGAGTTATACACCGATGAAAAAAGCCTTATGCTGTCAAGACGGTTATCTACGAACGTCGGCAAATACTTATCTTCGCGATAAGCAGAAAAATACAAATTGCCGTCCCTGTCTACCTTTGCCACAAATGCCGACGCGCCGCTCGCCATTGCGTTCCAACTCAATCGCTCCAACTGGTCTTCGAACTCGGGGTTCTTCTCGTCTAAGTACGTGTTTATAAGCCATTTGCGTTTATCTTCTATCTCGTCCTCCGACAATTTATCTTCCGCCTCGAACAGCAGTTGCCCCGAAAAGATTTTGTTGTTTATCGTGTTTATTATCGTGTTGCCCAGTTTCGTCGGAATAAAACTTGCGTGCCATTCAGGCACAAAACCGTTTGCAATCAGTAGCCACAGCCTTTTTAACTGATACGCAGGCTGCTTGTAACTCGGTATCTGTGCAAGATACTTCCAGTCGACGTTTGTCATATACTGGTAAATAAAATCAAACTTTAAGGCAGGCGGTACAAATGCGTCTTCTACTCCGCCCTCCATAAATTGCGCGCTGTTTTCTAAACTTTCCATATTCTCTCCTTTATCCGTTGATTATCAGTTTCTGTGCGTACTCGAACTGATGCGTCAGTTGCGGATTTGTAAAATAATGCGTTGCATATCTCAACGCGTCTATGCAGTCTTGTTTCTGCCCTTCGGGTATAACTCCGCTCTTTTTCTTTCTGTCGTCGTCCGTTCCCCAAGACAGCGTTTCAAGTTCGCGTATAAGCGGATTTAACCTTGACGGTTTGCCTGTCAACGGACAGCGGTAATTGAAATCTTCCAAAATATAAAGCGTGCCGTTCTCCCACAAATCTTGCAGAGCCCACACGCTTTCTATAATTGCAGTCTTTTTGATTATCTGAGTTTTTAACCCTGTTTGGTAACTCATTTCGCGCCGTAACGGTGCACCTGCAGGGTCAAAGATTATAAAGGTCTTAGACAGGTCAAACGCCCATCTCGTTCCTTTAAGACCTTTTAGCCAGCGGTTTATCAATGATACCTGCGCAGACGGTGCAAGCGGTGAACAACCCGATGCCGTCGGGTCATAATAGAATACTTTGCCAACAACCGCGCGACCTAGCGAAGTTATGTGCACAGGCACGCCTGCCGTTGCGTCGTTTTCCGTCGCAGGGTCGATTGCAAAGATTGTACGCAATATCCTTTCGCCTTTGTTGAGCGATTGTATGACGTGAGTCTTGCGCCTGAACATACCAAACACAAGTCCGTCGGTGCTTGTACCTTCGCCCAAATACTCGTGCTTGTACGCCGTAGGGTTTGTCCGCTTTAACTCTTCCGCCTCTTCATAAAAAGTTTTACCCAACCACTCTTTATTTTTGACCGCAAGATAGCAGGAAAAATGCTTGCGCGCGTCCGTCTTACCGTTGGCAAACTCGTATATCCAATGCTGCAACAGTCGTGGCGGATTCCAACTGTAAAAGGTCATCGTGTTTCCGTTGTAACCACGGAATACCGATTGCTTGACGTTTCTCAGTTCTGCCGCATCTCTAAACTGGTCGGCTTCTTCAAACCAAAGAAACTTCCAATATTTATTCTTAGGCGCCTTGATTGACTTTACCTTGCCGGCTGTGTCCAAGCCTTTGAAAATTATTACTTGCCCTGTGCGCTGATTTATTGCGCGGTAAGTCGACTTAACAAAATGCCACTCGTCTTCCAACCCGAGCACCGCAACCGCCCACTGCATTTGCTCATACACCGTAAGTTCCACCGTATTCAAAAACTTACGATAAACAACGGCGCAGGCGTTTTCGTCTCTTATGAGCCCGAGTATTATCTCCAACGAAATAAAACTCGATTTGATTGAACCGCGTCCGCCGTACAATAAAAAATCACGGTATCGCTCTTGCTTGATATCGTGATGAAGCAAATTGTATTGTGGGTCGAGCAAATCCGATAAACTAACTAGCATTGCATTCCGCCAGACATTCGTTTGCCGTCTGCATAAGCGTGTCTTCCGACATTACTTTGCCGAAACCGTTTTGCTTGCTGTACTCCGCAATAACCGCCTTAATTTTCTTGTTGCCCTCTTCTTCGCTGTTTGCGCCGATAATCGCTATGTACTCCAACTTGTCTGTGGAAAACGGCACTAGTTCCCGTCCGTCCTTTTCTAGCATTATACGGCAAAAGCGCATTGTATAATCATACTGCTCGGCTGTGTCAATCGCTACAGGCACAAGCCTTATCTCCGCGCCGTTTCTATCTTCCGTCTCATCTTTGCCAACAACGGTTTTTATTGCCACGCAATACTGCGCGTTTATTTTTTTTAGATACTTAATTCTGTTCAATATCTGCGTCTTGTTTAACATATTCCTCACCTTCCTCCTCAATATTATCTACGATTATTACTTTTGAATTTATATTCTCTTCAACGTTTGGCTCAACCTTATCTCGCCACTTATTTGGTCTGCGGTTTTTAAGCCAAAAAATTTGCGCCGTAATATTTCCCCCTAGCGCATTTTTTAACAAGGCATTTTCAACTTGCCCGTCAACATATTCCTTTGTCTTTTTTAGGACTTCCGAAAACTCCGAAAACTCTTTTTTATATTCCGAAAAAGATGACATTGCAATGCCGAGTCTTTCCGCCACTTCTTTATCAGTTGCACCGTTTCTGCACCAATCTTCTATTTCGTCAAATCTAGGCAGAACGTGCGTTTCATATTTACTTGGTCTGCCCAAACTTAACACCTCCTAAATTTTTAACAGACTTTCAACAACCCTTCCTGTAAAGCAACCATCGCCGCATAAGTCAAGATTTCGTCAGCCCATCGAAATATTGCGCGACGCTCGACAAAAAACTTTTCGCACAGTTGATATTCGCTATTTTTCAAAAAGTACTTTGCCTTGATAAAATCATCTTTGCCGCTGCCGTCATAATGCTCCAATGTTTTATCTACGACACCAAGCCATTTTTGCGTTTCCTCACTGGCGGCAAGCGCTTTTATGATGGCGTTTTCATACCCGTTCTGTTTAGGCTCCTGAACCGAGATTTTGCCGTAATGTGCTGTTACTCTTTTTTCGGCAACATCTTCTGCTTTTTCGTCTGCAAGTTTTTTTAACGTTTTATAATTATAGAAAAAGTATTCCACTTCTTTTTTCATTGCGCGTTCCATAATAATTCCACCTTCGTATTTATATAAATTTTTTTGTATAAAAAAAGACAGTCAACTGACTGCCTAAATGCTCTTTAAGTTATTGTAAATATTCTTTATCAATATCAAAATCAAGTCCGTATTGCTTGAATAATTCTTGATATTCTTCATCTGTGTCAAGCGGATGCCATGACATAATCGTTCTTTTTATTGATGATAGCGCTTGAGCAAGACCTAATAACCAATAATAATCAAGTGTTTTTTGCTTTTCATTCTTTTCTTGTGATAATGTCTGCTTATGTTCTAATATTTCAATTTTTAATTGTTTTATAATATCTAACAACATTTCATTTATTTGGCTCATGTAATATCTCCTTAATTTCTTTTAGTCGCCGCTCTGCTTCAATAATCTCTTTTTTCCAATAATTGATTAGTCCATTCTGTTCTTGTTGGGTTTTTTGTTCCCAATTTTCTATGTATTTCTTTGGATTGGAAATTTTTTCTTTATGTATATCAATTACTTTTTTATATGAGCGCCTACTTTTACATAACTCTTTTTCACTCTGCTCTGAAAGTTTTGCTGCAAATAATTGAATATGCATTTTTGTCATATGAACTTTTTTTCCACTTTGTATATCATATCTTCCTGTCTTACAAATAAGTTCATTATATCTTTCTATCATTTGATTGCCTTGCATGTGGTCTGAACTAATGCCTTTGTCTTTTAATATTGCTTTTGCAACTTCTTCTTGATATGCTTTTTGACTATTTTGTTCGGTGAACTTTCCGTCATCATCGCGTTTGTGTTTACTCTCGTCCCACTGCGCCATTATTTTACCACCTCTTTCATAAACTTTCAATAGCAAATAAAAAACGGCAGCTGTTTGCTACCGTCTTTTTTCAACAATAGCATTATAACACACTCTTAGGGGACATTTGGGGACATCTTTTCACAATATGCAAATAATGCCCTATGGTGCAACCGCTTAACTTGCCTATAAGAGTAATTACATTCAACCGCAATCTTCTCAAAACTCTTCCGCTCAATATACCGTTTATGCAATATATCCGCAAACATACCCGACAGCCTGTTTATCTTCTGCTCAATCTCGTTTTGCCGCTCTGACATCTCCCAAATTGTAGCCGCTATTTCGTGCTCTAACGCCGCGCATTTGTCTATGTAGATTTCTAATCTGTCCGTTTGTTTCTGTCCGCCGCTGACCCGCTCACCGCCTGCAAAGACTTTTATTGCCTGCATCCGCGTGCGCAGTTCTTCCAAGTTGCTTTTTAGGTTCTGACCTTTGCGCAATAAATCGTAATACTGATTAAGTTCTTGCTTTGCGCTTTGTATTTTTTCTTGCTCTGTCATATTATGCACTCCTTTCAATTTTTTCTTCTACAAACTCCGCAACCAAACAAATAAACATATACACCCTTATTGCATCATGACTTGTAAAACATTCAACGTTAAACTTTTTGTTTAACACTGCGAGACCGTTATTGTTGATTATTATCCGTAGCGCATGCCGCATTAAAGAATTAACGTTCTTTGCATTTGTGCCATGTTCATCCGCCACCATTCTCAAACAGCCTGTACAGTTAAGGGTAGGATTTAATAATTTCGCATATATTGCATCTCTCAAAAAAACATACCCGCGCACATTTGGATACAAATGCGCTTCTTTTAACAACTGTCCAATTTCCACTTTTAGGTTTTTCTCACTCATATCTTTTTCTCCTTACAAAATTATTGATAACGTATATCCAACCATTACAATTTCACATATACAAATTGCAATGATTGCCGCAAACCCAACCGTGCCGGTCTGCCATTCCAAAACGTCTATCACCAACAGCCCTGCGCAAAGTGCGATTATCGTCGCTAAAATTATGTAAATCATTCGCCGCAGGTCTCCTTGACAAGTTGGTCTATATCTTCGCACAACAAGGTTGCTGTATAACTGCTTATTTCCTCATACATACGAATTTGTACTTTAACTTTCTCCGCGAACTCTCTCACTGCTTGCTTTGTGTCGCCGTAGCCTGCGTTGACAAGTGTTTGTGCGATTTCTTCAATAGAAAGATACGCCACCTGTGAATAGATAACATCATCTTGCTTCTCTGTTCCATCATACTTCCCGATTATATTTGTTATTTCTTCAATCTGCTTTTGTTTTTCTTGTTCTGTCATTCGTCCACCTCTACGTCGTATTTTTTAGCAATATCTTTCAAGTCTTCATAAAGACAAGCAGTATCTATGCATTCGTCTTGGTAACCAATTTCTTCGTCCACATAAACTGTTTCATTTCTCACCCCTACTTCTTAACGGACATATTTTTTCAATATTATTGCAACTTGTCCATTTCGGTTTTGGAAAACTTATATTCATTGCAAGGCAAAAATCATTAAAACCGCCTGTTCCACTATCAAGATATTTACACTCGCCACAATCTTTCGGCGCATAGTTTATAATGTCATATTCAAATTGTCTTTTTGCTTTTTCTTGCAATTCTTTTAACCGTTCTTTTCTGTTTCTAGTGTCGTAATGTTCGCAATCTTTACAATTCTTTCCACATATTTTTGTTTCAAATGTGAAACCTTTATTACACTGTGCCATTTTTCTCACCTCTCCACTCCGCTAGTTTTGCTTCGGCGGTCTTATTCGTAATTCACTTGTCTTTGCACCGCTCTCAATGTTTCTGTTATGTTCAGCTTTTATGCTCATTAAAATTGCTTTCATTTATCTCTCTCCCAATCACAAGCACGGGCGGTTGCTTGCTTGAATTGTTTTTGTCAAAATGTATTTTTAGGAGATTATTCATTCGCCGCCGCCCCGACGAGTGATTGCTCGATTTCTGCAATAGCTTTTGCTATTGGATAAACCTGCTGCGGCACTACCGCGTTGCCTAAGCATCTAAGTCTGTCCATCCGAGCGGAAACCCCATTAGCCACTCGACCCACGTCGGGTTCAACTTGCCACCAACAATATCGCTCAAACTCGTTTGGTTTTTTCCGCCCTTTTTCTTTTCCGATGCCAACGGTGTCGGAAATACCGCAACATATTCGCTCAGGTTGCACCCTGCAAGTTTGTATTCTCCTTTCGTTCGGCGCTCTCCGACTTTGCGTAAACTTTCTTCGCTGTATCGCATCCGTATTGCATCGCTTGCTAGCGGTGTCGGGAATTTTTCTTGCAATGATAAACACTCTCTCTCGTTTGTGCGGTGCTCCAACATTGCAAGCACCCCATATTCCCCAACTCGTCGTATACCCCATTTCGGCAAAGCCGTCGAGTATTCTTCGGAAATACCGCTGATTGACCCTTGAATATAGTCCGTAAGTATTTTCGACGATACACCATTTAGGCTTAATGAGTTTTGATACTCGCATATACTCTTCCCACAAGTCACGGCTGTCAGCATCGCCTTTACCCTTTCCTGCAAGGCTATATGGTTGGCACGGTATTCCGCCCGACAAAACTGTGACTGTTCCCGGTTTAATTCCGCTGTCTTGCAAACTTTCAACTGTAATTGCTCGTATGTCGCCAAAGTTCTTTACTCCTTTAAAATTTTTCGCAAGCACTTTGCTTGCGTATTCGTCCATTTCGCACTGCGCAACCGTTTCAAAACCTGCCCACTCAAACGCCAGGTCTATCCCTCCGATTCCACTACATAGACTGAAATGAGTCAAATTCATATTTTGCCTCATATCTCTACCTCGTCTAAGTTATCGAATAACTGGTCAAGTTCTTCCCTTGTGTATTTGCGCTCCGGATAATCACTTTTGCGCTTTTCCTTTTCCGCGCTTTCTTTCGGCTTTGCAAACTCATGTTCTCTCGACGCCCAAACGTTCAACTGCGCCACCCAGTTTAGTATCGGCTTGTCCCTGCCCTGCATCCATCCGTTCGCCTCGTAATAGTTGTAAAAACCTGTTGCGATTGAATCTTCAAAACCGAGTTCCTCACAAACCTTTTTTACCTGAGAGAGCGAGGGCGTTTCAAATTGACTTTTTCTCTCTATACTCTCTCTTTTTTTATCATTTTCATTTACATTTACATTTTCATTAGGTTCCGTGTCGCTTTGAGTTTGGTTATTATTTGGTTTTGTTTTGGTTTTTGTTTGGTTATTTTTAGTTGATTTTTTATTGCTTTTCGGTTTGGTTTCGGTTGCAGGTCTACCGCCTTTTTTACCGTTTTCATAGCGTCTGTTATTTGCTTCAATTTGCGGCTTTATTAGCACAAAAGCAGCCTTTTCCGCACCCGTTAAATCCGGCTCTTCACCATTTAACGCATATCCAAAAAGCGCATTATATACTCTTCCTTGCTGCTCAAAATCCAACTCTTTTATGCCCTCGTAGAAACTGCGATAAAATATAAAACTATCTCTTTCAATCATCGTCCTGCCCCTTGCAAATATCGTCATCCATCACCAACAGCCGAACAAACTTTGTCATCATCCGTTCCGCCAATTTACCTTTGTCTTTTGGCGTTATGTTTAAGTATTTAATGACCGTTTTAAGTTCGTCAGCCAAATCCTTGCGCCCCTGCTTTTTGCCGTCATAATAGCCTTTTGACGGCTTGTTTTCCGCAATTCCGAACTTGCCTTTGCCTTGTGAACCTAAATTCTTATTGCGAAGTTGAAAACCAAAATCCGCATACTTTTTTATGTATTTTTGCTCTTGCTCGTCAAGTTCGCTTTTGGCAAAACACTGCGCTGTTGCAAACCAACCGAACTGGTTTTTATCGTCTGCCAAGCCGTGTTTTTTCAGCGACAAATCTATGTGCTGATATCCCACCAAATGCTGCGCAAGCCGTGTCAAAACGTGCTTTGCTTGCCCAATGTAGGCATATTTGATTCCGTTCTCGTCAGTGCGCGTTAATATGTAGATTCCGCTTTTATCCGTCAAAAGCGGATTTACTGCAAGCCATCTGTTTTTGTTGCGCTGTTCGACGGCTTTGAGTTTCTTGTAATCTGCTTGTGTCATTTTGCACCTCAAACTAGAATGGCAAGTCATCTTCTTCGATTGGCTCTAACTGGTCAATCGCAGGACTGCGTTTCTTTGGCGCAGGCGGCGGTGTTCCGTAATCGTCATTTGCGCTGTTATCTTTTGAGCCCAAAAATTCGACGTGTTCAGCAATAATCTCAGTTACGTATTTTTTTTGACCGTCCCTATCTTCATACCGTCTTGTTTGTATACTGCCAGTAACAGCGCATTGTCTGCCCTTTTTCAAATACCTTGCACAGCTCTCTCCCATTTCACGCCATACAACAATGTTCAAGTAGTCTGTAATTCTCTCGCCGCGTTGGTCTACATATGGTCTGCTAATTGCAAGCGAAAATCTGCACACACTTACGCCGCTCAGCGTTTCTGTCAATTCAGGGTCGGCTGTAAGTCTGCCTATTAAAATCGCTTTGTTCATCGTCTCCTTTTACTCCTTAAAGTGCACTGCCTGCTTAATTGCATCCTCATTTGAAGATTATCTAATCTTTCAATATTTTTCTTTATCTGGTCTAGTATAAATTCCGTTTCTCGTCCGCCGTTTTTATAGTTAATCAATAACCTGTTCAAACGTACTATTTCGTCGTATATGTCTCTTTCATTCAGTGTCATTTTTCACTCTCCAATAAACTCGTTAACTCCAACAGTTCTGCCGGGGTCTTTGTCTCTATTCCCAAGTCTTGGCACTCTCTCACAATGCCTTCCAACAGCCTTGACATTTGTTTCGTGTCATAAGTTGATGAACCGTAACACACTCGAATATGCTCAAATTCCTTGCCGTTCACAAAGCCGCTACCGAGCCTTTTAACGGGCATTCCGCATTGTTTGACAAATACCTCAACCGCTTCTTTTTTAAGCGTTACGGTTTCAAACACGCCGTATTCTATAAGCATTTTTTCGTAAAGCTCGTCTTTGCTCTCAGGCAATTTTTCTGCCATTTTATCTAGCAAAACCCACATGTACGCATTCGCATCTAACGACCGCTTTTCTCGATGCTGTTTTATCTCTACGTTAAACACCTTGCCGCTTTCAAGCTGTTGTCTCAATTGTGGTAGGTCGTTTCTTATACTTGGTAAATTGGGTTTGTGCAAGGACAACACAAGTTCTGCGTTGTCCTGCTCATCCACCGTAAGTCTTATTTTGTTAATTTGAACTTTCATTGCGCCGCCCACTTTTCCAAGAAGAGGTCAAACAACTTTTCTTGTTTTAAGTAGTTGATAAACTGCTCTGCTATGTCCGTAATCAGCACCGTTTCTTTCGGATAATACGTCTCTCTGTAAATACTCTTCGAGTCGTCGCATACAAGGTATGTAAACTTGTGCGCTTCAGGTATGCAAAAGAAATATTCAGGGTGCTGCGGACTGTTAAGATACTTGCCGACTTCGTATTTCTTTACGCGCTTAATATCATAAATCTCGCCGCATTTAACTGCGTCGCACTTTGCCATAAACAAGCATCTAATGCCCTGTACCGTTGCTTCTTTGTACGCCCTGACTTGAAACTGTGCGCCGCGAACTATCTTCGCCATTTCCTTTACTTCGTCTGCATAGTCATCGTCAAAGTCTCTTGCGCAGGCATAAACGTCGTTTTCAAAATCTATGCCCTTTTGCTGTGCTTCCGTGGTCTCGGTTTCAACGCGGTTTAAGGTCTGCAAAAAACTTTCTTTTGCGTCGTCTTCACAGCCTTCCGCACAGTCCCACATATAGCCCCAACTCGACAGCAGGCTTTGCGTGATTAAAACTTTATTATGCTTTTGCACTTGCATTGTCTTCACCTGCATCTTCTTTCTTTGTCAGTTCATAGCGTTTTGCCTGTCCGTTCCACGCTATGCCAAGGCTGTCAATCTTCTCACGAAACATTGCTTTAATTTCTACTTGGCTTGTAAGTGCGTGTTCTATTTTCTTAAACTCGTTTGTAAAGTTATTCGCCGTTTCAATGTCAACAACCTTTTCCACAAGTTTCGCACCTGCCGAAATTGCCGCGTCGTAAACTTCTTTTTGCTTCGAAAAATATTCGTTTTCCAATGCAATATTTTGGCGCGCTTCGTCAAACAGTTTCGTAATATAATCGTTTTTTGCGTTATCTTCAAGTGTTGGTATTTTTCTCAATCCGTTGATACCGTAGCAGCCTTTTGCGAAGTATGTATCCGTCGGAGTAAAGCCTGCCACACGCACTCCGTTGTCCATGTACATATAGCAACCCAAGTCGCACGGCTGCCACACAAGGTTTCTTGCACTACCTTCGCACATAAGCCTTACAATAGGGTTTCCGTCCTTGTCTTTTTCTTCCACACTGTGGAATACGAAAATTACGTTTTTGTTATAAACCGTCTTAATCTTGTTTACGAAACTTTGGAACTCCGCTTTAACCGCGCCGAAACCTTTTATGGATATCGTTCCGCTCTTCGTTCTGTTCACTGCATCTTTTCTTACAACGTAGTCCTGCATAAGCGTTACAAGCGCGCCGCCTGTATCAACTACGATTGTTTTTGCCCTTTGGAATGCATCCGATTTCAAGTCTTCCAAAAGTTCTTCGTATGTATCTACCATACTTGCTATTGTTCTATGCTGTGCTTTAACCCTGCTGATACCCTTGTCCAAGTCAAGCAGTATAGGGTCGGGTGCCGAAAGTGCCAACGTAGTTTTGCCTGTGCCCGGCGCGCCTACGATTATCATGCTGAATTTTTTGTCGTCAAATTTCATTTCATTTGGTTGCAATATTGCCATTTCTCTTTTCTCCTTATTTTCCTAATTGAATATCTATTTTGTTGTTTACCGCGTCCCAGTACGCATCTTCTTCTCTGCACTCGGGGCAGCACGCCTTGCAAATGCACTCATAGCCGTGCTCGGTGCACATATCCCACGGCATTATTGATTCGCCGCAGACTTCACATACGAGTTCGCACTCTTCGTCATCTTCATAAGCATCATGAATTTTCATTTTTTCTACCTCCTACTTGTGTTTTTCAAATTTTTGTGTTATTATAGGAGTGCAAAAGAGTTGGTTATCTATTTGCACTCTAAACCGTTTCACCACTGCAATGGTGAGCGGTTTTTTCTTTTACTCTTCGGCAGTAAATCTTTCCGCCGAACTTCTGCGCTATTCCCGCCGCGTCCGATAAACGGTCGCACTCGCAGTTGATTTTTAACTTGCCCTTTTGGGCGCTTACGAAAAACTTCATATCATTAACTCTCTCGGCAAGCCTGCAAAGTCTAAATAATCAACTGTTCTGACCCTTTTACGGTCATTCTTTCTTGCCCCACAAAGCGGTGTCCTGCCGTTCTCCCTTAGCCACTGGTTTATCATTTCAATGTAGCGATACGCCATATCGTGCTTACAATCAAATAAGACTTTTATGTCGTCTGGGGTTAACAGCGGCTTTTTAAGTATTTCGTTTCTTGTTTCTACTGCGCACACTTTCTCACCTCCTTAAAAACATTCAACAATTTCATCAACACTCACCTGCAAAATTTCTGCAAGTTTTTTTATTGTGTCTAGCTTGGGTCTCGCCTTGCCTCGTTCCCATTTTGATAGCGTAGTTTGCTTTATTCCACAGGCTTTTGCAAGGTCTTGCTGCTTATCAAATCCCTTCTTTTTTCTTAGTTCTTTGAATTTCATTGCTACCTCCTTTTATATTTAGGAATTTAATTCCTAAAACAATATTACATTATTAAAATAGGAATGTCAAGCCTATTTATGAAAAAATTTCATAAAATTATTGTAAAATATGAAAATATTTCCTATAATCAAAATATGAAAACGATTTTTAGAGATTTAAGAAAAGAAAAATCATTAACACAAATGGAATTAGCAAAAATTCTTAATATAGACCAAACCACTGTATCAAAATGGGAAGTTGGAAAAGCAATTCCTGATTATGACACTTTACAAAGGCTCGCAGATTTTTATAATGTGTCAGTCGACTACCTTTTAGGAAGAGAAAATAAGCATTTTGTCAGCCCTACATTTGAACAAAATACTGCTTTAATAAGATTAAAAGAATTACGCGAGAGTAAAAACTTAACCCAAGCAAAATTAGCCGAGATTTTAGGCGTTGGCAGGACAACAATCACGATGTATGAAAAAGGTGCAATAGTTCCTCCCGCAGATATTCTACAAAAATTAGCCAACTACTTTGATGTTTCAGTCGACTACCTTCTTGGACGTAAAGAATCATTGCAAAAAAAAATGCCGGCAGGATTTCCCTCCGACATTTCACAATTTGAAAATGATTTACGCAAAGTCAACTTCCCCGTTGACAAATGGACTCAGTTAAGTGATGAGCAACAAAGAATTTTGCTCTCCACTATTGAAAACTTTATCAAGAGCAACAAGTAGTTCATCATATGTAATGTCATATTTTTGGCATAGCTCAATCATTGCAAGATATAATTCGTGCATTTTAGATTTCCTCCAAATGAATTTTAGCAATGCGCATTGCCTGATTAAATTATAAAATAGTAATTTTAATAGTTCAATAGCGAGGATTGTCGATACGGTACTTCTTTTGTCGGCTGTTGTCGAAGTGCTTGACGAATAAAAAAAGTTCAAATTACAAATTGGAAATAAATGGTAAAAATTGGAAATTTACAGTGAAACCTGAGTACCCAGTTAAACACATTGAAAACGCAGACCTTGAAGAATACAGATTTCTTGGTCTAGTGGCTAAGCTGATAAGAGATTTGTAAAAAAACTAAGGAATTTGATTATGATAAAAAATTATGACTCACCAATGCCAAACTGCTTAATTCAACTTAGAAAGAAAAATAAAATGCCTTCCCTCTTTATTGGCGCAGGCATTTGTAGAAGATATATTAAAGATTACCCCAATTGGAATGAGCTACTGTCATCTCTTGCTTCTAGTTGTGGCATCGGTAAACTTGAACAAGAATTAATACTACAAAAAATTCAGTTTCAAAATCAAGACTGTACTCCTGCGGAGCAAAAACAAAAGTTTGCCTCAATAATTGAGCATCGTTTTATTGAACTAATAAGTAACACAAAGAATTTTGATAAGTTTTTTAATGAAGAAGAACAACAAGAAATAATAGAAAATCATACATCTCCCTTTAAGTATTTTATTGCAAAACAATTTCAAAATATAAAAATTAAAAACGATAAAACCTACTATAAGACAGAGATTGAGCAACTAAAAAAATTAAAATTTAATGCTCGCACTGTTATTACCACCAATTATGACAAATTCTTGGAAGACTATATTTTTGAAAATGACTTTGAAGTATTTACTTCCCAAGAATCTATGTACTTGCCTAGTTGTAATGGCTATGGTGAAATATATAAAATTCATGGCAGTGTTGATGAGCCTAACAATATTATATTAACTGAAGAAGACTATCAAAAATTTGACAAGCAAAATAAACTTACTGTAGGAAAAATCTTAACGATATTAACAGAATCACCAATGATATTTTTAGGTTATTCTTTGACTGACGAAAATGTTAAAAACATTTTATTATCCTTATTTGAGAGCCTAAATGATAAAACAAGAGAAATCGTAACTAAAAATATTATAATAGTACAACATGTTAATGGATTAAAGGCATTAAACGAATCAACAAAATATTTTTATTGCGGAAGTAGTCAAATTGCTATCACTTGTATTGAAACAGATAACTTTACAAAACTCTTTAGATGGCTGTCTTCTTTTCAACCAACTGCTCGTCCAAGAGAAATCAGAAAATTTAGACAGATGGTAAAAGAAATTGTTGATAATCAATATGACTCCATCCCTGTGGCATTGCAAATGCTAGCATTATTAAAAGACGATGATGCAAAAAACATTATAGCCTTTACGCAAACTGCCATCATTGACAACATACCCAACTCAACACAAAAGCCTATTGCTTATAATTTAGAACGAGGTTCTCTTCCTTATGAAAAAACCGAGTTATTATTAGAATCACTTTATCAAACAAGTAATTATGACGCTGACCAAATAGTTAATCATTGGTATATGTCACCATACCATAGTGAGAAATTTTACACAGGTATTATTTATTTCTATAATAAATTAGATAAGGATAAAATATCAGCTGAAGCAAAAGAAAAAGTAAAACATCACTTTAATGCAATAGAAGAAACAAAAAGACGGTTAAGCAAAAAGAAACTACCAATTTTTGATGATAAACAAGATTTACAAACTCAAGTCAATAACACTGTCATGAGTAAACAATATGAAGCAATTCAATTGGCATTACTAAATAAAACTATAACCAAAGATAAAGTTAGAACTTTTATTCAAAAACTTTACGAAAAAGATAATACTATTCTAAATAATACAGGAATTAAAAAAATTATAGAATTCTTAGAACTAGAATAAAATATATGCGAGTTTAATGCACTTCCCCCTTCTTCAGTTGGGTTACATCAAACTCGCACGCCTGTCAATATAATATCTTTATTGACTATAGAATTGTACTCAATTCTTAGTTAAATTATAACCTTAGTACTAAAAATGTCAACTGTTTGTTGAAAATTTAATGCATTTTTAGAATATAAAAATATTTTAGAAATTATGGCAAGTTTTGAAAAAGGAAAAAACGGAAAATGGTCTGTGCGCTTTCGCACTATCGAAGGCGGCGCCGTCATACAAAAAAGATTAAGCGGCTTTTCGTCAAAGCGAGATGCCGACGCTGCCTATATAAATTATTTGGCAGAACACCCAAGCGAAGAAAAAAAACTGCCGAATGACTTGACAGTTGACGAACTCTACGTCTTTTATCAAAATTTTATATCAAAGCGAAACAAAGAAACTTCAGTAACAACAATTTGCAGCACGTTGGAAAAATTCGCCCTACCGTTTTTCAAGGGCAAAAAAGTTCGCAAATTAAAATCCGTTGATATTGTAAACTGGCAAAACTATTTACTGTCGCAGGGCAAATCCCAACAATACTGCATCAAAATTTTTGCGTACTTTAACACAATGTTAAACTTCGGTGAAAAATACTACGACTTGCCAAATATCGCTCGACGCGTCGGCAATTTTAAGCGCACGCAAAAACCGCGTCAAATGCAAGTCTGGACTGAATCCGAATTTAAGCAGTTTATTGTTTCTGTTGAAAACCTGACTTACAAAACGCTTTTTTCTTTTCTCTACTTGACCGGCTGCAGAAAAGGCGAAGCGCTTGCTCTGTCTTGGTCTGATATAAATTTGGACAGCGGAATAGTACATATTGAAAAACATTGTGATTTTCATGTTAAAGGCGAACCTTACAAAATTTTTGATACGCCTAAAAACCTATATTCAATACGAGACGTCTACTTGCCAAATAACTTGATAGAATTATTAAAACAGCATAAAACAGCACAAAAAGCAAAGGAAAGTGATTTTGTCTTTTGCGGCAAAGCCCCTTTGCCGGCGGAAACCATAAGGCGCGAATTCCACCGCTATTCAGACCTTGCAGGTGTAAAGCGTATCCGCATCCACGACCTGCGCCACTCGCACGCAAGTTTTTTAATAAGCAAAGGTCAAGACATTGTAACAGTTGCCCACCGTTTGGGACACAAGGACATTGTTCAAACGCTGAATACTTACTCGCACTTTATGCCGAATAAGCAGAAAGAAATGCTTGACGTAATGGACTTTGATATTGAATAATTGGTGTAGATAAAAGTCATCTTTTAGAGTAATTTTAAGATACAAGATTCACACAAAAATGCAAGTAAATTTGACTAAAAAAGTATATAAAAAATCGGTCACATTTTGGGCACGAAACTAACAAAAATACGGCAAAACTAGCAAAAAATAGCCGAAATATAGCCAAAAACACCCGAAATTTACGATAAAAAAAAGATAACTTGCGATCCTGTTATCCGCACCAGTAATGCAAGGGGTTAAACCCTCTGCGTTAAACCAATAATAGCCTTGTCGATAACGACAAGGCTATTGACTAATTAAAGATTCAAACTTTTATCATATTTATATATTATCAAAAAGCCACAAAGTATTGTGGTTTTTTTGTTACAAATTTACCCTATTATCTTTAATTCACTATACAAATTTTGCAACAATTTTGCCGTTGCGATTCAATGCAAACTTTTGTTATATATTGAAAATTTATTTTGACTGTGCTATAATTTAATATCGATAAGGAGGTGCAATATGACAAAAGAAGAATTAAATATAGAAAGACAAATAAAAAAATTAGTCGTGATAAATACTGTTTCATCATCTATTGCGCTATGCTGTGCCGTTGTAGGTTTAATACTTAACATTTTGCTGAGAGTAACCGACCTGTCGGCAAACGGAGTATTGGTATTTATCCTTGCCATATTCCTTTGCGTTTTAGGTGCGATTTCCGTTGTAGGTATGTTTATAACTTGGTATAAACTTCGCAACATAAAAAAGCAACTGCCTGCGGACGATGAAATATATAAGGAAGAAAAATAATTCCGTCAAAAGGCGCAAAAATGCTTTTCAAAATTTTTTTGCGTGATATACTATTAAATAATCGTTTAGATAAAAAGCCAAATTACGGAGGAAAAAATTATGGATAAAAAAGTAGCAAATTTGCTTAACGACCAAATCAACAAAGAATTGTATTCCGCATATTTGTATTTGGATTTTTCCAACTACTATGCAGAAGAAGGTCTTGAAGGATTTTCCAACTGGTATTACATACAGGCTCGCGAAGAACGCGAACACGCAGAAAAAATCCTTAAATATTTGAAAGACAGCGGAGAAAAAGTTACGCTTGAAGCAATCGCAAAACCTGACAAAAAGTTGACTTCATTAAAGACACCTATCGAAGAGGCAAGCAAACACGAAAAATACGTAACAAGCCTTATTTACAACATTTATGAAGCGGCAAGCGTAGCAAAAGACTATCGCACAATGCACTTCCTTGACTGGTTTATCAACGAGCAAGGCGAAGAAGAAAGCACGGCAGAAAGCCTTGTAAAGAAATTTGAATTGTTCGGCAACGATGCAAAATCTCTTTACGAACTTGACAAAGAATTGCTTTCACGCAAATAATTTTAATTAAAACAAAAAAAACTCCGCAACGATTGCGTTGCGGAGTTTTTTATTATTAAAATATCGATATTATTTTTTTATAAATTATTTTGAAGTAAACGTAATGCAAAACTTTATTGCTTTGCCATTTTATTAAAACGGTTTATAAATCTTATTTTACAAACCTACCGTAAACTTCCGATACGGATTCAAAATAGGCAAAGGTATCGGGATACGGTTTGATGATTCTTTGCAGTTCTGCAATTTGGCGTTTGCGAATTATGCATACAAGCATGCTTCTGCCTTCTTTGGAATACATCCCCTCTGCCGAAATCTTTGTAACGCCACGGTGCAATTTTGCCATTATTTCTTCCGCAAGTTTTTCAGGGTCATTGGTTATTATTTCAAATTTATATGCCGTTTTGAAGCCCTGCAAAATTACGTCGCTTACTTTGCTTGTAAAGAACAACGAAACAAGCGCCAAAAGCACAGGGTCGAGTTTTGCGGTAAAACTTGCGCCTTGATTGTATACAAAGAAAGAAGCCACCACTACTATGCCGTCAAACACCGCCGTCAAGCCGCTTATGCTTAAATTGCTGTATTTTTTATTTACTAACGTTGCCAATACCGTCATTCCGCCGGAAGTTCCGCAAGCACGCAGCATTATTACAAGCGCAACGCCAAACATAATGCCGCCTGCAACCGCAGCAAGCAAACCGCCGCTTTCAGGCACGTATTGATAAGGAGAAATCGCTTCGTTTATGGCAGGAATATCCATAAGTATCAACAACAGAGAACTAAACAGCATCGACGCAGTAGAAACTATTGCTTCCCTTTTGCCCAAAAAGAAAAAGGCAATAAAGAACAGCGGAATATTTATTGCAAACAACCACCAACCGGAGTTGATTTTCGTCAAATATTCCAACATAACGGCAATACCGTTTGTGCCGCCCGGCGCAAAATTGTTTGGCAAAACGAATATATAAATGCCTATGGCACGCAGTATGCCGGAAAATATAACAGGCAAAACAGAGTAAATCATTACTTTGCCTAAACTTTTCCAAAATTTTCTTGCTTTTTCTTTCACAGTGAATCTCTCTTACAAATATTTTATAAAAATTATAAAAATTTTAGCATAATAACAATAAATTGGCAATGGAATTTTTTAGGCGATTATTTAATCTGTATTATAATTTCCATCAAATTTCATAGCTTATTACATAAAAATCAGGCAAAGTGTACCAAAAAAGTCAAGAGAAATCTCTTGACTAAATGGAGCTGATGGGCGGATTCGAACCGCCGACCTATTCATTACGAGTGAATCGCTCTGCCAACTGAGCTACATCAGCAAATATGCATCAAATTAAGACACTGACATATTTATAGCACAACAAAATGTTTTAGTCAATTGATTTGCCCTTTTCAAATATAAACTGCATTAAAAATATCAGTCGTTGCTTTTTTCATAAACAACATTTTCACTCAAATTGTCGCTATGGAATATGATAAAATAAGGAAGTGATTTTGTGTATTACGGCAATAGACATTACAGAAATAATTGCGATTGCGGTTTTGACCCGTGCAGACCGGAACCTCATTGCAGACCGCAAAAGCCTTGCAAACATTCTTCCAGGCAGCCGCATTGTTGCATAGAACTCAGATGTGAACCTTTCAGCGGCAGACCACCGGAAATTAAATTTGAAATTAAATTATAACAACTCGGTTTAACCGAGTTGTTTTTTTGACATAAAATTTTATATTACAGTGATTTATTATTTTGAAATAAATTATCTCAAAAGTTTACTGACAAAATAAGTTACGTTGCGATATTTTTTTTAATAATTACTTTCAATATATTCTGCCGTTGTATCAGGCGATAGCTAATTTGTTTATTGCTCCTTAATTTTACATACGTCAATCCACTGTTTTGCCATAGAATACTCAAATAATTTGTCCAGACTTAATTCTATCGCAGAGTTACTGCTGCCGCAAGCGGGAAACACGGTTTCAAACCGCTTTAACGACTCATCCAAAAATACTTGCGTGCCGTCGGGATTTGCAAACGGACAAACACCGCCGATTTGGTGCCCCGTAAAAACTTCCACTTCTTCGGCAAAAAGCATTTTTGCCTTATAACCGAAAAAACCTTTGAATTTGCCGTTGTCTACTTTTACATCCCCTGCCGCAACGATAAGTATGCATTTATCTTCGTCGGGTACCTTAAATGACAGCGTCTTTGCTATTCTTGCAGGCTCCACGCCCAAAGCCTGTGCGGCAAGTTCAACAGTTGCGCTGGATTGATTAAACTCCAACACGTTGCCGTCGACGCCGAATTTGCTTAAATATTGTTTTACTTTATCTATTGCCATAATATTCTCCTTATATTTGTAGAAACTATTTTAACACAAAACTTCAAATAATCAAAATTTTACAATAACACTGATATCAGATTTTTAGAGACTTCGTCGCAAGATTTTTTACGAAAGCGGCGTCGTGTTCTACAAACAGCATTGTGGCATTTGAGTTTTTTAGCAAGTCTTCGATTTGAATTCTCGAAATTACGTCAATATAATTAAGCGGCTCGTCCCAAATATATAAATTTGCTTCTTCACACAGACTTTTTGCAATAAGCACTTTTTTCTTTTGCCCTGCGCTGAAACCGTCGATAGCGCTTTCGAATTGTTTTCTGTCAAAACCGAGTTTTATAAGCATTGTAAAAAACTTTGTTTGGTTTATGCCGTTTTCTCTTGCAAAGTCTGTGAGAGTACCGCACAACCAATCGTAGTTTTGGCTGACATAAGATAGTTTCAATCGCGCGCTTTTGTATATTGTACCGGTAAACTTTACGTCTTGCCCTGCAATTATTTTAAGCAGCGTAGACTTGCCGCTGCCGTTTCGACCGCAGATAGCAACTTTATCTCCGTTTTCCACACAAAAACTAACGCCGTCAAATATCTTTTTATTTCCGTAAAAACCTGCCAGATTTTTTACTTCCAACACGACTCCTTTATTTTCTCGCGCCGTCAAAAAGATTTCTTCCCGTTTGTCTACGTTTTGCAGTAATTTGGTCTTTTCTTCTATTGCTTTGGTCCGGCGCAATTCTATCGCCTTACTGCGCTTTGCCATTTTTGCCGCCTTGTGCCCTATTGCACCCTTGTCGGGTCTTAAACCTGCAATGCGTGTGCCGTTTTTTGTGCTTTCTACCTTGTCGGACCACCTTTGAGTTTGCGCAACGCATTCTTCAAGACGCGCGATGTCTTTTTTTAACTTCTTATTTTGAGCCTGCTCGAAACTGTCCTGATTTTGCTTATTGCACCACCAAGAAGAAAAATTGCCTTTTTGAACTTCTATGGTTTTTTTGTTTATTGAAATTATATGGTCTACGCAGTTGTCGATAAATTCTCTGTCGTGAGAAACAACGATAAACCCTCTTTGTCGGCTTAAAAAATTTTGAACGCAAAGTCTGCTGTCAAAATCCAAATGGTTTGTCGGCTCGTCAATCAATAAAAAGTTGCTGTCCTTAGTAAACAAAACCGCAAGCAAAATTTTTGTCTGCTGACCGCTTGAAAGCGTATCGAATTGCTGATACAAACAGTGTTCTTCTACGCTCAACTCGTTTAGATTTTTCATAACTTCCCAAAGTTCATAGTCGGGATAAACTTCCGACAAAACGTCAAGCGTCGTCGTATGTTTGTTTTTTAATTCATAAGGAAAATAGTCAAAGTTTACCCCGCAGGCAATTTTTACGCCGTAGTGAAATTTGCCCGAAAGCAAACGTAACAGAGTTGTTTTGCCCCTGCCGTTCCTGCCGATTAAACCGATTTTCCAATTAGTATCAAAAGAAAAACTTGCGTCTTCAAACACGTTTTCTCTTGCTCCGTCGTAAGCAAAAGTCAAATGCTGTATATTTATTTGTGCCATAATATGCCTCCTGATAAAAAATAAACCGCAAGGAAATTTCCTTACGGCTTTTTTTTAGAATATTATTTAACTCTAATAAAAACTTGTTTCGATAACTTCCTTGCTTTGGCAACAAAAAAGAAATCGCAATTATTTTACGTTTTTGTTGCGCATTATAAATTGTTAACAAAACAAATTTTCATCGTTATCTCCTTTATTTGTCAAAAAAATTACTTGCTAACGCTGCGTAATTCTTTTTGGTCTGCGGTGTGCTACCGCACTGTTTTGTTTTGAAATAAGCGCGCATATGTCAAAACGGAATTGACGCGTAGCGGCTCTTTGTAACAAAAAACTTGCGGTTATTTTAAGATATTGCTACAAACTTAAATACTTGGCTTGTAAATAAGTTTACTTATTTGCAAGCAAAATGCGCATTTTATGCGCCCCATAAATCAAAAGCGCAACCGACATAGTCGGAAATTTTCTTTTGCAAGTGATGTACTTGCCGCACTGTTTTGTTTTGAAATAAGCACGCATATATCAAAACGGAATGGACGCAGAGCGTCTCTTTGTAACAAAAAAATTTCTCGTCGCAAACTTAAATATGCCACTATGTAAACAATACTCTAAGTAAATGCACAAATGCGGAAATTTTTTTGAATTGGAGCGGAGGACGGGAGTCGAACCCGCGGGAACCGGCTTGGGAAGCCGGCGCACTACCGTTATGCGACCTCCGCAAAGTGCCATATTATTTTAACACAAAAAAAATAAAAGGCAAAGCAAATACTTTGCCTTTTATTATCGATTATTGCAAAGTTTTCAGCCTAATGCCGCGTCAAACATAGCTATAAGATTTTCCTTAGTGCAATTTTCGCCTTCGATATACTTCTTGCCGTCTACGAACATACAAGGTATGTAATAATAATCGAATTTATCGGAAAAATCAGGATTTAGATTTTCATCCACCTTTCTTATGACTATGCCTTCATATTTTGCGTTTTCTTTTTTGATTTCTTCTATCAATTTGTCTGCCTGTTTGCAATGCGGACAAGTTGTCGTGTAAAAAAATAAAACGTCTTTCATAAAATTAACCTCCGTTTATGCAACTGCGTTGCTTTTGAATATTATAGCAAACTGTTTTCAGTTTGGCAATAGCAAACTCGATTTTTTGTCAGCATAAACTAACAAATTGTTTGTTGCTTACAATAAATCTATGTGATATAATTATCATAAAATATGGTATAATATAATTTATAAATATATCAACTTTATTTTACTTTATTTAAGGAGAAAATTATGTCGAGGCGAAGAGGCTGCCGCGGTTGCGGATGTTTTCTTTCAGTAATATTGATACTTGCGTTGTTGGTCGGCGGCGTATACGTAGTTTACACAAACACGTCCCCTTCTACTTTTGGATTGACCAACTTGGGCGGATTTGAACTCGGCGAATTGGCGGAATATAATTTCAGCGAAATCGTCGGGACTTTTAACGAACTTGCTACACAGCCTAAAAAAGGAACTGTCGTTAAAGTAAATTATGACGACACGGTAAAAGCAGAAGCTCAAAAATCCTGGGGTATTGATGAAAACGGCGAAATTTTAACGACAGGCGCGGCATACAAGATAAACAGATTTACGGAGCGAGAGAGCAACAAAATAACGTCGCTTAGCGACTTTATCATTAAAAAAACATCCACTACGTCGTATCAAACAATCGACTTAAACGGAGTAGACTTTGTATATTTGCTTAACAACATTTTGAGCGACGTGGAAACGTTGAGCGGAGAATATCAATCTCTGCGCGATTTCTTTATGGTTTTCAGAACGTCAATAAACGACATTCCTATTACCGTGGAAGAAGTTACTTTCAGCAATACCGGCGGCAGCGCAGCTATACACACCGTGTTTGAAGTAAATATAACTAAATTCAAAAACGCATTGGACGACCAACTTTCTCTGTTGCCGTCGTTTATAAGACCGTCTCTGGGTGAAAAAATTTATATGACAACCGACAATAAATTGACGATTGACTCGTCAGGCAAACTTGCGGTTGACAAGGCGTCGGGAGAAATAAAGATAAACTCTATGAACGCTAAAAAATCGGGAATCGTGCTTAACGTAGTTTTCAGCCAAATGAGTCAAGCAAACTTGTCAGTTGAAACTGCGTCTGCGGTGGTATCCGACACAGTGGTACAAATTATAAATAACATAGGCGGCGTCGGCAGACTTTCCGGCGGTAAACCTGCTTACGGAATATCCGGCGGCATAAGAACGGTTGCAGAAAGCGGCGGCGCAATCACAATAATTACACACTCGACGGGTTCGAGTTCCGGCGGAAATACCGGCGGCAACACTCCTGACCCCGACCCTGACCCTGATACTCCTGACGTTCCCGACCCTGACCCTGACAATCCCGGCGGAAACACGGGCGGCGGAGATGACTCGGGAAATACAGGCGGTTCCGGCGGTGATGACAATGAAAATACCGGCTCCGGCGGTGATAACAGCGGCGAAGGCGGTTCCGGCACGGGAGAAGAAAATCCCGACGATACGGAAGCATAAACATTATACAGAAATCACAAAACAAATTATTGCAATTAAAAGCGTGATAATAGAAACACCCCCGACGGTTTACGGTAATTCCCATAGGGAATTTAATAAAACGCAAATAAAAAGATTTAGGCATAGCGTTAAGCTGTGCCTTTTCTGTACTTTTTTCGTGGACGAACTAGGCTACTCGTAGCCTAGTGAGATATAGATATGTTTTATATTTCCCGCAAAATTCAATCGGTTGTGTTCTTCCATTTTTCGTGATATAATGATTGCACTATAAACAGTAATTTATGGTAGCAACAATAATGAAAAAGAAAGTTGATTTCAAAA
>CAJUCX010000009.1 GCA_910585195.1 uncultured Christensenellaceae bacterium
CCCCACCTCAACGGGCGGGGGCAGTGTTCGTATTTCAAAAGCCACGCTCCACCAAAAGCAATCTTAACTAGCAGTTTTGATTGCTTTTTTTGTATATATTTTTAACAAAAACGATATATACAACAAAATATTGACTTTTTTTCGCAAAAAGTATAAACTAATAATATATGATAAAAATCGGAATGTTCGTTGATAGTTTCTTTCCTATGGTGGACGGAGTTACCAACGTTGTGGATAATTATGCAAAACGGTTGAATGACGAAGAATTTGAAGTCGTTGTATTTTGCCCTAAAAATCGTGATAAAAAATACGTAGATAATTTTACTTATCGCGTGGAACGTTGCAAATCTGTCAAAATCTTTTTTCTTGATTATGATATGCCTCTTCCGCGTTTTGACAGACGATACAAAAAAATTCTTAAAGAAAGCAATTTGGATATTGTGCATATTCATTCCCCTTTCGGCGTGGCAAAAAGCGGATTGAGATATGCAAAAAAACATAAAATTCCGGCAATTGCTTTTTTACATTCTCAATTTAAGCAAGATTTTTATGAAGGTTCTAAAAGCAAACTTATTACTGCTATAATGCTTAAATCAGTAATGAACACATTCAATCGTTGTGATGAATTTTATGCTGTAAATCAAACAATTGCCGACGTATTTTTGGATTACGGTGCAAAACACCTTCCTCTTGTACAACGCAACAGCACGGATTTTATGCCAATAACTGATAGAGAGAAAGCAATTTCATTAGTCAATGAAACTTATAATCTGAAAACAGATGAAACTGTATTTTTATTTGTCGGCAGAATTTGTAAATTGAAAAATATATTCTTTTTATGTGATTCTCTTGCAAAGCTTGAAGATAAAAACTTCAAAATGATATTTGTAGGTACGGGGCAATCTGAAGATGCTCTAAAAAAATACGTGGAAAAATTAGGACTTGTCAATAATGTTATTTTTGCAGGCAGAATCGTTAACCGAGATTTATTGGCTGCACTATATTGCAGGGCAAAATTGTTTCTGTTTCCGTCAATGTATGACACAAATTCACTTGTACAGATTGAAGCGGCATCTCAAAGTACACCAACGTTATTTTTGAAGGGCGCGGCAACTGCATCAACAGTTACAGAAGATGTTAATGGATTTTTTGCCGATAATTCGCCTGAAGCCTATGCTAAAAAAATCGAAGAAATTTTGAATAATGACGAGTTGTATGAAGCCGTAAGCAAAGGTGCTTTCCGTGATTTATATATAAACTGGGATGATACGGTTGATATAATGAAAGGCATTTACAAAGAAATGATTAAAAATAAATAATAGTAAAAACCGTTCCGTATTTAGCGGAACGGTTTTTATTTTGTAAAACTATTTGCTTTTATATTTTTTTCGGAAAGACAAAGTAATGCACATTATAAACAACGCCAAATAACATAACCAAATTGAATCGGTATATATATCTTTTATTGTCAACGGCAATTCCGGAAATAGTTCATTTCTGTTAAAAATGTTTCCCAACGATGTCAGCCCCCACCGACTTACGCAAAAAATACTGAAAGTTTTAAGCAGACCGCTGAGTTCAATCGGATATCCTGCCATTACTACTTGCATTATTAAAACCAGCAAGACAGGTAATACTGCACTGTCTGAACTTTTTAATATTGACGAAATAAATAAACCCGTTATTGCAGCCGTAAACATTACGAAAAACAAAGTAAACCAATACAGCAACTGAGTAAAAATCGGATGCGGATTCGGAAAGTCAATAATCAAATTGCTGCCTATTGATAATATTAAACTTTGAATTAAGCAAACTGACCCCAAAACAAAAAGTTTTGACAGAAAATATGCCGTGATATCCAGTCCTGCATCATACTCTCTCAATAAAACTTCGCGCTCTTTGCAAACTTCTCTATATGCGTTCAAAAGCCCCATCATTGTTGACATTAAGACGATAACAAACATTGCCGTATCGGCTTCGTAAAGAATTTCTGGTGATGAAAAACAATCGCGTCGGCAGACTAACGATAAAATTAACAGCATAAGCGGAGCCTGCAGCATAAGCATAACGGCACTCACTTTGTCGCTCAAAATCAATTGATAATATCTGCGTACGCATACCTTAAAATGCGTAAAATTAAAATTATTTTTCTTTTTTTTCAACATAACCGTACAATCTTCTGTAACCGTCTATAAGTTTTTTATAATAATCTCCGCTGCGATATTTTTCAGCATACTGCAATGCGATGGTTTCATCGCCTAATTTATAAAATATTTTAGAGTAATCTTGCATTTTGAAATATGACTTAATTTTATCAGGGCTGTCATAAAAGCAAAGTTTGCCGCCTTTACCCAAAAATGCAATTTTATCGCATAAATTTATGTTGTCCATTGTGTGAGTAATAATTATTATCGTTCGCCCGGATTTGCTTAAATCTTTAAGCAGTGACATAATTTCATAGTCTAAATCCGGACTCAACCCGCTTGTAGGCTCATCAAGATAAATTATTTTGGGGTTGGAAAGCAGTTCCATGGCAATGCTGACACGCTTTTTTTGTCCTCCGCTTAAAAAAGATATTTTAAGGTGCTCTTTCCCCTCCAGCTTAACTTCTTTTATCACGCGTTTTACGATATCTTCTATTTCGCTGCGGGTAATGTCGTTTCTTATACGCATAGACGCGGTGTAACACAACGAATCGAATAATGGTAAATTTTCGTGCAAGATATCTTTTTGCGGAACGTAGCCAATAATCGGCTGATAGCAATTCATATTTTGATAAAAGTCGTTTGTGTCGTAATAAACGGTTCCGCCAGTCCCGGGTCTTCTGCCGTTTATACAATCTAGCAACGTACTTTTGCCGGCACCGCTGCCGCCTACTATACCTACAAAACTGCTTTTTTCTATACGAAAAGAAACGTTGTCTACAAGTCTTATTTTATTTTTCTTGTTTCCCTTGTCATATACGTCTTTTGTAATGTCTACTAAATCAACTTCTATACCGTTTTCGCTTTTACTGGAAAGTAATTTTTGATTAAAATAAATGTAAGCGGACGACGGCACTTCTATACGGTCCTCATTTTTCAAAACGGCTTTTTTGATTTTTTTGTTATTTACGTAAGTACCGTTAGTACTTTTTAAGTCCTCAATAAAATGATGTTCTCCGTCAAAAATTATTCTTGCGTGGTGTCTGTCTGCTTGCGGATTATCTAAAACAATGTCGCAGTTTGCATCTCTGCCTATAATAAACTCGGTTTTGCCTGTCAAAGAAATCGTGCGCTTTCTGTCGGTATTTAATTGTTGAGATTTGATTTCGCGCATAACTTCCAAAACCAAAAAATATTCGTCTTTTGCAAAAGTAATACTGTCCCCTGCGGATAGTTTTTTTGTTGAATTCTTCTTAAAATTTCGATTATTAAATTTTATGTAATCTTCTGCGCCTATATTTTCCACATACCAGAATTTTGCTTTATAAAAAAACTTTAATTGTTGCGGACTTATTATTTTTAGTTTGCTTACAATATCGTTATTATGCTTTTTTCCGAAAGTAAATTCAAATTTATCCTCGCTTCCGAAAAAGTCATAACCGTTTTTATCTATAATCTTTAAGTGCATCATTATAAATATTATAACTTATTAGTTTTTTTTAGACAACAAAAAACCTGCACATGCAGGTTTTATGTCAACAGCGCCACGGCAATATTGCAATAAATAATCAAAGACAATGCGTCGACGATGGTTGTTATAAACGGGCTTGCTACAACTGCAGGGTCAAGATGGCATTTTTTTGCCAACAACGGCAGCGTACAGCCGATTACTTTGGCTATAACAACCGTAATGAACATTGCCAAACAAACTACAAAGGCAATTAGTAAGTCGTTGTAGAGTTGATTTATGAGCATCAATTTTGCAAAGCAGGCAATAGATAATGTGGCACCAAGCAAAACGGAAACGCGAATTTCTTTCCATAATACTTTTAATATGTCTTTGAATGCAACTTCGTTTAATGCAAGCCCGCGAATGATAGTAACAGAAGCTTGACTTCCCGCGTTGCCGCCTGTGTCCATAAGCATCGGTATACATGCAGTTAATGTTATGGAAAATGCTAATGTTGCTTCATATGACTCGATAATCATACCGGTAAACGTTGCCGAGACCATAAGCAACATCAGCCACGGTACGCGGTTTAACCATAAGCGCCAAACGCTGGTTTTTAAGTAAGGCTTATCGTTAGGCGTAATTGCCGCCATTTTTGAAATATCTTCGGTGTTCTCTTCCTGCAAAATATCCATTGCATCGTCGATTGTGATAATACCGACCAAGCGATAATCTTTATCAACAACAGGCAATGCCAAAAAGTCGTATTTATCAAACTGACGGGCAACAACTTCCCTATCTGTATCCGTTTCTACTGAAACAAAGTTTGTTTCCATTATGGAGGAGATTTTTGTATCCATATCGCTGAGCATCAAAGTTTTTGCGCTTACAACACCCAACAATTTGCGTTTTTCGTCTGTTACGTAACAGGTATAAACGGTTTCACTGTCGACACCCGTTCTGCGTATTTTATCAAATGCCTGCGAAACCGTAAATTCTGCTTTAAGACTTACGTATTCGACAGTCATTATACTGCCGGCGCTGTCTTTTGGATATTTGAGAATTTGATTTATATTTTCTCTTGTGCTTTTGTCCGCCTGCGCCAACATTCTTATTACGATATTTGCAGGCATATCTTCGATTATATCTACGGCATCGTCGACAAACAGTTCATCCATCATTATTTGTAATTCTTTGTCGCTGAAAGCCTTAATCAATATTTCTTGAAAGTGGCTGTCAAGTTCTACAAAAGTATCCGCTGCTATATCGCGCGGTAACAACCTGAAAACAAACGGCAACTGTCCTTCCGGTATTTGGGTAAAAAATATAGCAAGGTCGGTAGGCTCCATTTCCGCAAGCAACGGTTTTAAGTCAAGAAAATATTTTTCTTCAAATAAACCTTCTGCGAGCAATTCACGGATGTTGATATCCATTTCGATAAAGGCTTCGAGTGCAAGGTTTTTTGGCAACAATCGAAATACGTCCACTAAGGAATCTTCCGGCAGCAAAGTTAAAAACTCTGCAATATCTTCTGCGGTTTCTTCGCTTAAAATATGTTTAAGTTCATCAATTTGATTGTTTTCAAGCAAAGTCAACAATTGTTTCATTTACCCCTCCTTTGGCAGGACGAAAAAAGACCTTGCCAAAGCACAAACAATGACAAGGTTAAACAACAAGTTTAATATTTCATCGTTCAAGCTTTAGCATCACAGGGCAGTGAAATTGCATTAGGTTACGCCTTGTTTTCGACATAGCCTGCTGACCAACTCAAAGTGTCTCCACCTCTCTGCGGCAGCAATCCGTATCCCTGTGGTAGCCTTACCTACCGAATTTTTTACTTACATATATTGTTATATGAAAAATCGTAAATTTTGTCAACAATATAATATAAACTTTAATAAAAAAGTCTCTCAAAAGAGAGACTTTAATTTTTTAATTATTCTTGCTTAGCGTCCGTATCCTTTGGTTGTTCCATAGTTGCTTTTCTGGAAAGCGTTACGCGTTTGCTTTCAAGATTAAATTCCGTAATGGCAACGTCGATTTCATCGCCTACTTTAAGAACTTTCTTTATATCGTCGACCCATTCCCACGAAACGTTGGAAACGTGCAGCAAACCGTCGACACCCGGTTCGATTTCCACAAATGCGCCAAACGGAAGTATTCTCGCGACCTTACCTTTGGTAACGCTGCCGACAGGATATTTTTCAAATGCAAGTTGCCATGGGTCAGGCAAAAGCTGTTTGTAACCTATCGAAACTCTGTTTGATTCTCTATCAAGTTTAAGAACTACAAATTCATAAGTTTTGTTAAGTTCCAAAACTTCGGAAGGTTCTTTAACAGGCGTCCAAGACAAATCGCTTATGTGCGCGAGACAGTCAAAACCGCGTACGTTTACGAATGCGCCGAATGATGCAAATCTTACAACTTGACCTTCTACGATTTCGCCAACTTCAATGTTTTGCCAGAAATTATCTTCTTTTGCTTTCTTTTCCGCTTCGAGAATTACTTTTTGACTTGCAACGATTTTTTTCTTGCCGTCGTCAATTCCGTCAGGCAAAGCAACGAGTCTGAGTTTTTTGCCAACGTATTTTGATAAGTCTTTTACAAATCCCGAACGAATTTGAGAAGCCGGTATAAATACCGTATAACTGCCGAGTTTTGAAAGTAAACCGCCCTTAACTTCTTTTGTTGCGGTAACCGAAAACTCTTCACCGTTTTTAATGCCTTCTATTAAAGCATCGTCTTTATAAAGTTCGTCAATGGCTTTTTTGGAAAGTATGATATCTTTGTCAGCCGACAATACAACAACTTCGATAACGTCGCCAACCTTTAATGATTTTTTTACAGCCTGATAATCTTCTTCAATGGTGATTTCTTCATTAGGGATAAATCCGCCTTTTTTTGAAGTATCCAAAGTAAGGTTAATTCCGTCGTTGCCTATAAAAGAAATTCTGCCTTTGAGTTTTTGTCCTTTACGCAATGCTCTGATGTTCAGATTTTCAATTGCATTTTCAAATAACTGTTTATCGGTTGTGATAGTTTCGACTTTGTTGTCTTTTGTTTGTTCAGCCATATTCGCTAAAACCTCCTCAATCAACTCTTTGGGAGTTGATGCGCCTGCTATTATTCCTAAATTTTCTGTATGCGAAAAATCAAAATCAAACAATTCTTCAACACTTTCAATACATACGGTATTTTTGCAGTTTGCCAAGCAAATCTCGGCAAGCCGCTTTGTGTTTGAACTGTTTTTGCCGCCGACGACAATGACAGAATCACATTGCAATGATATGTCGGAGGCATATTTTTGCCTTTCCGTTGTAGTATAGCAAATTGTATTAAAAATTTCAAGCGTTTTAACATTATCTTTCACAAGATTTTGTAAAGCAGTTTCCACTTTATCAATGTTAAAAGTAGTTTGAAACATTACAAAAACCTTTTCAAAACTATTCAATTCGAGTTTATTTTCGCCGTTTGTAATAATAGCCGTATTGTCGCACCATCCGTTTACGCCAATCATTTCCGGATGATTTTCATTTCCTATCAGTACTATTTTGTAGCCGTTTTTATAATACTCTAGCGCCTTATCGTGTAAAATTTTTACAAACTGACAAGTTGTGTCTACTACTTTTATTTCATGCTCTTTGCAATAATCGAAAACCTGCTTTCCTGCGCCGTGCGCGGTTATAATCAAAATGTCGCCGCTTTTTAGTTTTGACAAATCTTTTTCTATCTTTACACCTTTTTGTGCCAGTTCGGCAACAACAATCGGGTTATGTACGATTTCGCCGTAACAATAAACGTTTGCTCCGGCATACTTAAAAGCAGTTTGTACGGCTTTATTTACGCCGGAGCAAAATCCGTTATATTTAGGTTGAAGTATTTTCAATTTTCTTCACCCCTTTTTCTATAAGAATATTATTTAATTTTTTGTGTAAAATTTCAAATTGTTCTTCAACAATCTTTGTTGCTTCGTCCAGCAATTCGTTATTTACTCTTTGACCGTAATATTGCGATAATTCAAACTCGTCGCCTATTGTGAAGTAATTGCGTCTCAAAAATTTGGGCTTTCTGTAAAAAAGCGCTACTCGTATAGGCGCTTTCGATTTAATTGCAAGCATTGCCAAGCCGTGCCTTATTTGAAGCATTTCGGCATCGGCATTTTCTTTATTGCGAGTTCCTTCCGGAAAAAGCGCAAATATTTTTTCGTTTTTAAGCAAAGTCAATGCGGCTTTTACCGAAGAAATATCCGCTTCGCCTCTTTTTACAGGAACAACACCTAGTCTACGCAAAAACCACCCTAAAAACTTATTTTTGAATAATTCTTGCTTTGCCCAAAAATGCAGTTGCGGCTTTATATGGCACGCAACGATAATCGGGTCAAAATTTGAATAGTGATTTATCGCAAGCAAAGTTTTTTTATTGTCAAGTTTTTTAGGACCGAGAATCTTTGTCGGACAAAATAATCTAATTGCCCAACCGAAAATTATCCTCATACAACGATAAAATTTTGTCATAATTATTTAATTTTGCTTAATAATTCTTTGACAACGTCGTCTATTGACATTGTTGTTGTGTCAAATTCGTAAGCATCGTCTGCTTTTTTAAGCGGAGCAAATTCCCTTTCGGAGTCGTTTTTGTCGCGTACTATTATATTTTGTAAAACTTCTTCAAAAGAAATATTTTGCCCTTTTTCCGACAACTCTTTATAGCGTCTTTTAGCGCGTTCTTCCGCCGTTGCGGTAATATAAAATTTGTATTTGGCATTAGGCAAAACGTAAGTGCCGATATCTCTGCCGTCCAAAATACAGTCGTTGTTTTTTGCAATTTCGCGCTGAATTTCCACAAGTTTTATTCTTACGGCGGGAATTGCCGAAACATCGCTTGCCGCCATAGAAACGTCGTTCTGTCTTATATATTGAGTTATATTTTCTCCGTCTAAAAATATATTTTGAACGCCGTCGATATATTTTATTTCAACAGATGTATCTTTCAATATGCTTTCAATTTGTTGGCTGTTTTTGGTGTCAAGACTTTGTTTTAATGCCTTAAAACCTATTGCTCTGTACATGGCCCCTGTGTCCAGATATAATATACCGAGTTTTTTAGCAACAATTTTAGCAGCGGTACTTTTACCTGCGCCTGCAGGCCCGTCAATAGCAATATTTTTCATTAAACTTTCCTCGCTTGTTTTTTTATTCTGCACAACTTCTGCCGGCAAGATACGCCGTTGAAAAAGCAACTTGTAAGTTAAAGCCGCCTGTCAATGCATCTATATCTATAATTTCGCCCGCAAAATATAAATTTGAAAACTTTTTACTTTGCATCGAAGTTGGATTTATCTCTTTTACGTCAATTCCGCCGCAAGTTATTATCGCTTCTAAAATATCTTCTGTTCCGAATAAATTAAATTCCAGATTTTTAAGCAATTTTACTAGTTTTTGCCGCTGCTCTGCCGTTATTTGATTTACCTTTATTGTTGGCGAAATTCCGGATTTTTTAAGTATAACTGAAATAAGACTGCGAGGCAACAATTTATCCAACGAATTTGAAAATTGTTTATTTAACGTTTGCGAAAAATCTCTTTGAATGCGTAAGTCAAGTTCTTTTTCGCTCAATGCGGGTTTTAAGTCAATTGATAGTTTTAGTTTGGAAAAATCCTTACGATTGATTTTGCTTGACAACGTCAAAATCGTCGGACCGGAAACACCGTGATGTGTAAATAAAAGTTCACCGAATTCATTCTCGAAAACTTTGCCGTTTTCAATAATTTTTACAGTAACGTTTTTTAGCGTTAACCCTGCCAATTCTTTGGGAGTGTCGGCTTTAAGTCCTATAAGACCTGCAACCGGTTTAATTATTTTATGCCCTATTTTGTCTGCAATTTCGAAACCGTCGCCGGTACTGCCCGTTGTCGGGTAACTTTTGCCGCCTGTACACAAGATATATTTATCTGCGATTAATTTACCGCAAGTGGTATTTAAGGCGGAAACAGAGGAATTTTCGACCTCAAAATCCATTGCCGAACAGTTGTATAAAATTTTTACGTTATATTGCTTTAATAATTTTTCAAAAACCTTTGTAACGTCGCTTGCCTTGTCAGATGAAGGAAAAACTCTGTTGCCGCGTTCCGTTTTTAACTTCAAACCGTTAGTTTCAAAAAAATTTATAGTATCACTAGGTGAAAAAGTATGTAATGCACTCAATAGAAATTTTTTGTTTGAAACGACGTTTTCCAAAAATTCGGCTACGGCACAATTATTGGTAACGTTGCAACGGCCTTTACCGGTAATGTAAATCTTCTTGCCTAATTTTTCGTTTTTTTCTATTAAAGTAACGTCTGCACCGTTTTTTGCTGCAACTGTCGCAGACATTAGTCCTGCCGCTCCGCCGCCTATTATTACGACTTTCATTTGAAAATTTCCTCTAATTTATGAAAAGACGAAAAGTCGCTCATAGAATATGTCAGCGGAGTGATTGTAATATAGCCTGCGTCAAGATATTTTACGTCGGTTTCTTCCTTTATATCTGCATAGCATTTAGGCGTGCCTTTTATATAAAAATCGTTGCCGTTTTGTACATAATGGTCGCCATAATCCCTTATGCCTTGCTTTGCTATTTTTATGCCCTTGATTTTTGTCTTTGTGCTGTCGGGCAAATTTACGTTTATTACTTTGTCGGGGTGTGCAGCCTGATAAAGTTTGTCAAGGTTTTTTGCAATAAATTCCGCACAATTAAAATAATCGTTGTCGTCGTAAGAAACGGAAGAAACGGCAATAGACGGCACTCCTAAAATGTTTGCCTCTATCGCGGCGCTTACCGTGCCCGAATATACAACGTCCGAACCGACGTTTGCCCCTCTATTTATGCCGGAAATTACAATGTCTACGTCTACGCACATATGGCGTATGGCAAATTTAACGCAATCGACAGGCGTTCCTTCGATTGCATATGCCTTTGCGCCGTAATTTTCAATTTCCTCCACACGTATCGGAGTGCGTATAGATAAGTGATGTCCGACGGACGACATTTCCTTCTTTGGGGCTGCAACAATTAAATTGTGATTGTATATTGACAGAACTTTTGAAAGTGTTTTAATACCTTCAGCAAAAATACCGTCATCGTTTACTAGCAATATTTTCATTTTATCTCTTCTTAAAAATCAGTCAGGTTGTTGCCTGACTGATTTTATTAAACCGGTAATACTTTATTATTTTTATCGTAAATTTTGGAATCTATTCCATATTTTTTTGCTTGTCGGTACTTAAAGAAGTTTAACGCTACTTGTTGGAATACCGCATAACTTAAAACGTCTTCTTCCTGCTCGTAATATTCTTTAATTTCGTCCTTAAATTTATCGAGTTCCGGACTTAAATCATCCGCAGGTCTGTGCGTAATACGCGGCGTATCGCCCAAAATTTGTTTTACGATTGCTTTGTCCGGTTCTGCCGGCAATCTGCCGTATTCACCTTTAAGAACACCCTTTGTTTCGTTTGTAACGGTAGAATAGCGCTTGCCCGTAATTACGTTAAGCACTGCCTGCGTACCTACAATTTGACTTGAAGGAGTAACCAGCGGCGGATAACCAAAGTCTTTGCGAACTCTCGGTACTTCTGCAAGAGCTTCTTCCAGTTTATCGCTTTTGCCTTGCTGTTTAAGTTGACTTATAAGGTTTGAAAGCATACCGCCGGGAACTTGGTACAACAATGCATTTACGTCGACTTTAAGCACTTTGGTAGTCAAGAAACCGTCGTCTGTAAGACGCTTTGCAACACCCTTAAAGTGGTCGTTAATTTCAGACAGCAAAGCCAAATCAAGCCCTGTATCATATTCTGTACCCTGCAAAACCGCAACCATTGATTCGGTTGAAGGCTGACTGGTACCGTCGCCCAATGCGGAAATTGCCGTGTCTATGATGTCGACTCCCGCCTCTATTGCTTTCATATAAACCATATTGCCTGTTCCTGCCGTATTGTGAGTATGCAAATGAATAGGAACGTTTACGGCTTCTTTAAGCGCTTTGATAAGTTCGTATGCTTCATACGGCAACAAAATACCTGCCATATCTTTAATGCAAATAATGTCCGCACCCATTTCTACCATTTCTTTGGCAAGGTTTACGAAATATTCTCTTGTGTGAACGGGACTTGTGGTATATGACATTGCGATTTCACAGGTGCCGCCGAATTTTTTGGTTGCTTTTACGGCTGTTTCGATATTTCTGGTATCGTTTAACGCATCAAAAATTCTTATTATATCAATGCCGTTTTTTAAGGAAAGTTCTACAAACTTTTCCACAACGTCGTCGGCATAATGCCTGTACCCCAACAAATTTTGACCGCGCAACAGCATTTGAAGCTTTGTATTTGGCAATGCCTTTCTCAATGCGCGAAGTCTGTCCCACGGGTCTTCATTCAAAAACCTTAAACAAGTGTCAAATGTTGCACCGCCCCAAACTTCCAGAGAGTGGTAACCTACTTTGTCAAGTTTGTCGCAAATAGGCAACATTTCGTCCAAGCGCATTCTTGTTGCCGCTTGTGATTGGTGCGCGTCTCTTAATATCGTATCGGTAATTAAAACTTTACTCATTTTTATAATCTCCTATCAAGCGAAGAATGCAAGCAATACGCCTGCCGCCACTGCGGAACCTATAACGCCGGCAACGTTAGGTCCCATTGCATGCATAAGCAAATAATTTTCGGGGTCGGTTTCTTGCCCGACTTTTTGCGCAACACGCGCCGCCATAGGCACTGCGGAAACGCCCGCTGCCCCAATAAGCGGATTGATTTTTCCCTTTGTAAGTTTGCACATGAGTTTGCCGAAAAGCACGCCGCTTGCCGTTGCAATACAAAATGCAATCAAACCCAATGCAATTATACCAAGTGTCTTTGCCTGCAAGAATGTCGGTCCGTAGGCTTTTGCGCCGACGACTATACCCAACATTATGGTAATAATATTCATTAATTCATTTTGTGCGGTTTTACTCAGTCTGTCAACTACACCGCTTTCTTTCATGAGATTACCAAGCATCAGCATACCCAAAAGAGGCAAAGACGACGGTAAAATCAAACCTACGACAAGCGTAACCATTATAGGAAAAATAATTTTTTCTTTTTTGGAAACTGTTCTTAGTTGTTCCATTCTTATTGCGCGTTCTTTTTTAGTAGTAAGCAACTTCATAATAGGTGGCTGAATTGCAGGAATAAGCGCCATATATGAATATGCAGCAATTGCTATTGCCGGCAATAAAGCATCTGCAAGTTTAGTTGTAACGTAAATTGCGGTAGGTCCGTCTGCGCCGCCGATAATTGCTATCGAGGCGGCTTCTAAAACGTTAAAGCCAAGCAGTATTGCACCTATAAAGGTTACAAAAATACCTATCTGCGCCGCCGCGCCAAGCAAAATACTTTTTGGATTTGCAATCATGGGACCGAAATCCGTCATTGCGCCTATACCTAAAAAGATAAGCGGCGGAAAGATAACCAAATCTACGCCTTGATAAAGAAAATAAAGCAAACCGCCCTTTTCGCCAATTTCGGGGTCAGGTGTTGCAAACAAGATTTCCCTTGCCCCCGGGATATTTATTATAAACATACCGAATGCGATAGGTAAAAGCAACAGCGGTTCAAATTTTTTGACGATTGCCAGATAAAACAATATAAACGAAATGGCTAACATTACGTAATTTTCCCAGCCGGACGCAACGACGCCCGTACTGTTCCAAAAATTAACCAGTGTCTCGACTATATCGATATCAAGCAGTCTTGAACACAAATAATCCATAAACAACTCCTAGCCGATATAAGCCAAAACAGCCCCAGTATCTACGTTGGCACCCTTTTGTGCCGCAAAGGTAATTACGCCGTCTGCACTTGCGGCAATTTCGTTTTCCATCTTCATTGCTTCAAGCACAATTACTCCTTGCCCTTTTTTAACGCTTGCGCCGTCATTTACCAAAAAGCGCACAACCATACCAGGCATAGGTGCTTTAAGTTCCGTACCGCTGCCTTTGACGACAGGTTTTGCAGGCACTGGCGACGCCTCAGCCGCACTAGATACTGTCGGCGCAGTTGATGCAGAAGCGCTTCCGCCTACTTCTTCAACTTCTACTTGATAACTGTTACCGTTTACGTTTACAACAAATTTTCTCATAATATTAACCCCGTTTAATTTTTTCTATTTTTCTTATGACAAATTCCGCGTCGGAATCCACCGTTTCGTCTTCTTCCAACATTGCATATATACAAGCGGAAATTGCTGCAACCAACTCGTCGTCATTTTCTTGCGGTGCCGAGTTTTTAGCAGGTTGCGGTGATACAACGGCAGGCGACGGTTTTGCTTTTTTATTGTCAATAGCCTGAAAAATTTTACTTTGCGCCCACAATAAAAAAATGATTATTGACAAAACCGCAAATACGACAAGAATGCCGATTAACGCTACTAACAAAGAGTCCGTTACGGTAAAATTGTCAATGTCTACTGCATCAAGCAATAAATGTGAATATCTCATAACAAATCACCCCGTTAATCGTTGCACATTACTTGTAATTTGGAAATCAAATAAATCCTAGAATTTTTTGCTTCTATCACACTGTTGACAAACCCATTTTGTGCCGCAATATACGGGTCGGAGTCCATCGTCTCATATTTTTCTATTGCGGCATTTCTTGCCGAAACAGGGTCGTCTGCCTTGGAAATTTCTTCTTGATACATAACCAAACCGCCTACCGATTTTTCAACAGGCGCAATCACCGCATTTTCCCATGCAATGACGCTGTGTTGATAACCAAGTGAAGACGATGCAAACAAGGTGTAACCCAACCCTATTGCATTGCCTGTAATAAGTGAAACTCTGTCTATCTGTGCAAGTTTTTTTGTTAAATTCGCAATAGCGTAAATTATTGTAGATTGTTCTAAATCGATAGATTTTTCAATGCCTTTGCAATCTACCAACGAAATAAGCGGCAAGTCGTAGCCAAACACCAAGTCTGCAAATTTATTTAATTTTTTGACTGCATTTTGGTTGATTCTGCCGTCGTCTATTGCAGAATTGTTTGCCAAAATTGCAACGCTGTAACCGCCTATTTTTGCAAAACCGGTAATTACTCTGTCGTCAAATTTCTCGTAAATTTCAATAAAACTGTCTTTATCTGCAAGTAGTTTAACTTTTTCTCTTACGTCTGAGGTTTTTTCTATTTTTGCAACTGCTCTGTTAAGTTCCGCATCGGACGGAGCCACGTACTCTTTTGATACAGTCGTAGCAAGAAGTTTTGCAATATGACTGCCCAATTCGTTTTTGCCGACGATAAAAGAACAAAGTCCCGATTTTTCCTCATTTACTTTTTTACCGAAAAGGTCGGTTTCTTTTTCGTTTGCGTTTTCGCGTGCCGCAAGCACTGACGGACTGTTTAATGCAATAATACCGTCATCCGTCATATAAACGAAGTCGCAAAGACCTGCAAATAAAGCCATACTGCCCAAAGCATTGCCCTTTACAATGCAAATGCTAGGCTGTACCATATCTGCCAAAATATCAACTAACTTCGAATAACAGTCAAGCAATTCTATCCCTTCGTCGATTTTTCCGCCGCAAGAGTCAAGCACAAATACAACCGGTAATTTATTATAATTGCTTGCAATATTACAAGCATTTATAAATTTTTCCGCTTGTCGTTTGCTCATTCCGCCTTGCATAACTTCGCTGTTTTGTGCAACAACATAGACTAAGGTTCCGCCTATTGATGCTTGTCCGCATACCACGCTTTCACCGTTTTCTTCGTTGGCGAAAAATTCATTGTTTTCCACAAAACTTTTTTCGTCGATAAAAGCGGTTAGGAAGTCCTTTATGCCTTTAGTGCATTGTTTGTGCCGATTTTGCCTTTCGGCCAGCAACTGTTTCCTGTCCATAGTTCCTCCCTATGTAATTTACTAGTAATCTCTTAAAAATCTATGTAAAAACTACCCAATATATAAATATAGTATAAAGCCTAAAAAAAACTTTGTAAATACCCTTGCGAGTCTTTTTTGAAAAAAAATAAAATCGGCATTTTGCCGATTTTATTTAATCGATTTAAGATAATCTATTTCTTTGTCGTTGAGATATCGCCATTGTCCTCTCGCCAATCCTCCCAAGCGAATATCGCCCATTTCGGTTCTTTTAAGAAATACTACAGTTTTTCCTATTGTCTCGAACATTTTTTTGACCTGGTGATTTTTACCCTCGTGAATCGTCAATTCCACACGACATTCTTTGTCGGTTTTTTCCAACAACTTTGCTTTTGCAGGCGCGGTTTTTTTACCGTCGATAATTACACCGTTGCGCAAAGTCGTAAGTTCACTTTCGGAAATTTCACCCTCAATCCTTGCGATATATTTTTTTGTTACTTCGTATTTAGGATGCGTAAGTTTATATGTCATATCGCCGTCATTTGTCAACAGCAACAATCCTTCCGTATCATAATCCAATCGACCGACGGGATAAACTCTTGACTTTATATCGATAAGTTCCATAACGGTTTTTCTGTCTTTATCGTCTTTTACCGTAGTAACGTATCCTTTTGGCTTGTGCAACATTAAATAAACATTTTTATTTTTTGGAGTTATTTTTTTGCCGTCTACCGTTACCGTGTCGTTGTCTTCGTTTATCATAAAGCCAAGTTCGTTTATTAGTTTACGATTTACTCTAACTCGATTTTCGGTGATGATTTTATCGCAGTTTCTTCTGCTGTCAACGCCGCAGTCTGCCATATATTTGTTAAGTCTTATCATTTGAATTTTTCTCCGAAGGAAAAAGCAAATCAAAAATATTTGCTTTTTTTACTTCGTTAAGTGTAACGATATTTGAAGAAAAAATCAACTGATTGTTAAATGAAATTTCAATTTGACCGACTTTTTGATTTTTGCATACTGGTGCTTTAATCGAGTTTTCGATATCTATTGATGTTGAAACTAAGTTGTCTTCACTCCCGTCTTTTTTGAGCGGATAACTGAAAGTTTGTTCTACATTGACGTTTACAAAATCTTCTTTGCCTTTTACTACACTTACGTAGTTTGAATTTAAGCAGTTTTCAGTCAAGTTGCGCATTTCGTAATTATTAAAGCAGTTTTCCATAATTGTCATACTGTCTTCAAACATCGGACCGCAATTTAACAATACTACTACCAATTGCATTCCTTCGCGCTCTGCCGCGCCGACAAAACATCTGCCAGCTTTTTTTGTATAACCTGTTTTAACGCCGTTTGCGCCGTCAAATTGTTTTAGTATCTTATTTTTATTTAATATAACTCTTTGGTAATCATACCCTTCGTTTGAAATTAAAACTTTTTGCGTAGAAACTATTTCTTTTACGATATCATTGTTCATCGCCGCGCAGGCTATCAAGCCCAAATCGTGTGCCGAAGTATAGTGATTGTCGTCAGGCAAACCGTGCGGATTTGTAAAATTTGTATTTGTGCAGCCAAGTTCCCTTGCCTTTTCATTCATCATATCTGCAAAAGTATCTATACTGCCGCCTGCATGAAGCGCCAACGCTACCGCACAATCGTTGCCGCTTTGCAACATTAGTCCGTATAATAACTCTTTGACGGTAAGATGTTCTCCCGCACGCAGATATATAGAAGAACCTTCAACCCCCTGCGCTTGTCTTGGTATTTCAACAACTTCGTCAATATTGCAATTTTCCGCTACGACTAATGCAGTCATTATTTTTGTAGTACTTGCTTCCGGTAATTGTTGATTTGGATTTTTTTCATATAATATACGGCCGGAATTTGCCTCTATAACAACGCACGCTTTTGCCGAAGTATTTACGTCGGTTGCCGCATAAACACCCGACGGAGCCAAAAATAAAAGGCACAACGGAATTATGAGCAGAAATTTATAAAATTTTTTCATTTAACACCTGTTCATATGCAAAAAAATATCTTTGGCAAGGTCTGCAAATTTATCGACTTCGGTCTGATTGTTTTCCGTGCTGATTAATTGCACCTTATCGCAAGTAACTATAAGAAAGCCTATCGGTGTAATAGACGCGCCGCCGCCGGATGCCCCTGCAAATTGATTTATTGTTCCGTTTGACATAATGCCGGGTTTCTTTCCGCCGTATTCTCCGCCGCCGGCGGCAAAACCAAACGATACTTGCGATATAGGCAAAATCGTACAGCCGTCGGGTGTTACGAATGGTTTTCCTATTACAGAATCTGCATCAGTAAGCGCTTTCAGATGATAACTCATACCGTCGACGATTTCTTTAATTTTATTTTGAGTTGCTTCCATAAATATACTCCGAATGACGTTATTATTCTAAATATAATGTCTGCAATTGAAGAACAAAATATTCCTTCCGCTGAGATGAGTTTTTGGTTGTAGGCATTTTGAAAGTAAACATAAAATTTATCTTGATATATTTGACGGCAAATTGTAACAACGCTGTTAATTGCAGATAAAAAGCAAGCGGTCTGTCGGAAATCAAAAATAAACATTATGCAAGCGGTTTTTAATTTGAACGCTTTTTTTATATTGATTTTTTTATTTTTGAAACTTACTTCCAAAGGTTTTTTGTTTTTTCCGTCAATAATTTTTACGCCGTCAATATAAAAATATTTGGTAATTATCTTTACAAAATCAAACAGTTTCACTTGTAAAGATAAATGTTTTTTGACAAAATCAACCGAGAGTCCGAAATAAAATTTAAGCGGGCAAAACAACAAAAAAATTATCAATAAAAAAAACAATGCCAACATAATGTTAGCATTGTGAAAAACAGATTTAATTATTCAATAATTTCTACCTGTTCGTCTTTCAAAAACTCAGGTATCTCTTCTTTTTCCGGTATATCGACACCAATATTTTCATTTGACTTCATATCGAATAAACTGGTGTCTTCTTCTTTAATCGGTATTGTTTCTATTCTATCGGCAAGAGATTCATAGTCAGGCAAGTCGTCTAAGTCGTTTAGAGAAAATCTCTTCAAAAATTCGTCGGTAGTACCAAACAATAACGGCTTGCCGACAGCGTCTTTTTTTCCGACTACTTCGATAAGATTCATTTTTGACAGGTTTTGTACGGCATAAGTACAGTCAACACCGCGAATTTCTTCGATTTCAAGCCTTGTGATTGGCTGCTTGTACGCAATAATCGACAACGTTTCCAGCATCGCTTTAGTAAGTTCTTTTTCTCTTATAGGGTTAAGCACTTCCGCAACGGCGTCTATGTACTTTGGATTAGTGGCAAATTGCAATTTATTTTTGAACTTCAACACGTTTATTCCGCAATCTTCGGAATATTTTTTTTGCAAGTCAGACAGTGCTTTGTCAAATTTTGCGCGTGAGATTTGCAGTTTTTCCAACAAAAAATCAATTTCAACTTCTTTACCGGAAGCAAATAAAATGGCTTCCAGTTTATTTACTAATTTTTCTTTATCCATTATATTCCTCATTTTCTTCCGACGGAATGAATACGTCTATGTAATTTGGATTTTTTTCGATATATATTTCTTCGAAAGCGTCGTCTTGTTTTACGAAAATATATTGAAATTTAAGCAGTTCAAGCATAGCGGAAAACGTAACCACGACTTCCATTTTTGTAACTCCGTCGTCAAATAAATTTGAAAACTCCACTTTCTCTTTTTTGTTTAACGCGTCTTGAATGTAAATTATTTTATCGGCAACGCTGAATTGGTCTTTTAATATGTGCTTTGAGTTGTCTTCCGTACTTCTTGTGTTGACCTTGTGTAAAAGTTTTGCAAACGCGTCAAGCAAGTTATCAAGCGACATATCTTTTGCAACAAAGCGCGTGCTGATTTTTATATCATCCAGTGGCTTATATAATCTATCGACTGTCTCTATATCTTTAAGTTTTGCGGAAATTTCTTTGAAGCGCTTATATTCTTCCAAATTGCGAATAAATTCCTTTTCAGGCGAAGATTCCTCGTCTTCGTTAGGAATAACAGGCAACAGCGAGTGCGATTTTATTTCCATAAGCGTTGCCGCAATTGCCATATATTCGCTTGCCTTATCAACGTCGATTGTAGACAGTTGGTTCATATACAGCAAAAATTGGTCGGTAACTTGCGAAACGAAAATATCTTTAATTTCTATCTTTGCTTCTTTTACCAAATGCAGTAGCAAATCCAACGGTCCTTCGAAGTTGCTGAGTTTTAATTCAAGTTCATTCGCTTTGTAAATTTGTTCTTCCATAGTTTGTTATAACCCAAATAATCCCCAAAAACCTGTAAATAACCGCAATAGCAAGTTGCTGAACGTACTTATATACCAAGTAAACGGTTCGAATATAGGAAGATAACTTAATACAATTATTGCAATAAAAAGAATAAAACTGTATCTTCTTAAAAATTCTACAAACCTGTTGCCGTAACTGCAAAAACCTTCCAAAACCCTAAAACCGTCAAGCGGATATAACGGTAATATATTAAACAGCGCAAGGCTAATGTGAATTAAGGTTGAAAAAAATAAAAAGAAATACAGCAAATATATAAGTAAATATAAGAAATTACTGTTTACCAACGTTTCTGCCGGTACAAATGCGCCCAACAACATATACAACAAAGTGCATATAAACGCAGAAATTAGGTTCATAAAGATACCCGCCAAAGAAACAAGTATCGTGTCGCGTTTTTGGTTGTTGAGATTATAAAAATTGACGGGAACAGGTTTTGCCCAACCGAACCCCACCAAAATAAGCATTATGCCGCCCAACGGGTCAATATGCTTTATCGGGTTAATCGTCATTCTTCCTGAAAGTTTTGCTGTGCTGTCCCCGCACTTATATGCAACGAAAGCGTGTCCGAATTCGTGGATAGAAAGTGCAAATAGTATCGCCAAAATGTAAGCAGCAAGGCACAGTATACTTTCTACAGTAGTAGACGCCGTAATATCTGTCCAAGGCAAAGAATATACCCAAGGTCTTTCAAAAAAGTCAAAAATCATAATTCACCTAATTCACTTATTTAGATAATATAACAATATTTTTTCTTTCTGTCAATTTTACGCAGATAATAAAAGTACTTATCTTAAATGATAAGTCTCATTAAAAATGATATAAAAAAAGAAGCGCAAATGCGCTCCTTTTTTTACCATTGTTTAATTATATTATTTAACGAATCGAAATAATTTGCTTTTTCTATTGTTTCCGTTGCCACTAAGTTTACTTCTTTCAAAACAGTTTCGCCGTCTTTGATATATGCTTTACCTACGACGTCGCCCTTTGCAACAGGTGCTTTGACATTTTTTTCGAGTTCAATTACCAATTCGCCTTTTTGTTCGCCCTTTTTGCCAAACAAGTTTAAGTTTTGCTCGGCCTCTGCTTTTACGGTATCGGATTTGCCGCCGCTTACAGAAACTTCTTCATTTATTTTTTCACCTTTTTTCAAGAACGGTTTAGATTGGTAATTTGCAAATCCATAGTCAAACAGCATTTTGTTTTCGTTAAATCTAGTACTACTGTCAGGACCGCCCACTATTACGGAAACAAGTCTCATATCATTTCTCATTGCCGTTGCGGCAAGACAGTGTTTTGCTTCTGCCGTATAGCCTGTTTTACCTGCATCGCAACCGTTATATTGTCTGATAAGTTTGTTTGTATTTGTAAGTCCGGTTACCCTTCCGCTTGGATGTACGAAATCATCCATCCAAATTTTAGTATAACGGAAGTAGTCCTGATGTTTAATCAATTCATTAAACATTTTGCCAACGTCTCTTGCGGTAGAAAATTGTCCGACAACGGGCAACCCCGTACAATTTACAAAGACAGTATTTTCCATACCTAGTTGATTTGCCTTATTGTTCATTTGCTCTACAAAACTTTCAACGCTGCCGCTGATATGTTCTGCCATGGCAACACAACTGTCGTTTGCCGAAGCAATCGCTATACTTTTTATCAAATCATCGGCTTTATATTGACTGCCTGCGTCTAAAAATGCTTGCGAGCCGCCCATCGATGCGGAACGTTGACTTACGGTTACCGTGTCATCATAAGAAATCTTACCTGCGTCGGCATTTTCAAAGCACAGCAATAATGTCATTATTTTTACCATACTTGCAATTGGTCTGCGTTCGTCTGCATTCGATTCAAACAAAACTTCACCAGTGTCCGACGACATAAGCACTGCCGATTTCGATTGCAACTGCATTCCGCTTGCTTGTATTTTTGCTTCAACGGCATTTGCGCTGTTCATTCCGCAAAACAGAAATACAGCCAACATCCCGCTTAAAACAAACAATAATTTTCGTTTCATACCCTTTCACCTCGTCATTAGTATTTGTAGGTTTAACCGGTTTAATTCTTTAACAAGACAATAAAATGGGTTTTAGAATTACGAAAATTAAAATACACTCTGCAAGTGCCAAAATAACGCAAAGAAATGCCAAGAATATAATGAAGTCTTTTGAATTATTTTTTATGCAAATATTATTACAGTAATAGTAAGATGAAATTATCGCAATTACCAATAATAAGGCAAGCTGTTGCAGTGAAAAAATCAAAAGCACAAACAAAATCGCAATTATTGAAAAAGTGGCTAAAAGCACTTTTACCGAGCATAAAAACGCTATGCCCCTAATTAAAATGAGCAGATAACCCAACCAAAAAGTAAATTTATTTTGCGACAATAAAATAAATATCACGGAAAACACTACAAGAGTTAATAAAAATCTCCAAAGCGCCCCAAAAAAATTGCCCATATAAAATAAATCTATAAACCAATTTATCGAGCTATTAAAAAAAATCAACGTGCTTGCATTGGAAAACAAAATCCCCAGAATTATTCCAAGCAGAAAGGTTGCAACGTAAGATATTGCAACCCATAAGTTTCTTTTGAGATAATATATAGCGTCAAAAAGATTGTTTTTAATGTTCTGTATTATACCGTTAAACATATGACAATATATGTCATAAAAATCTGTTTTATGCTTTTATTCCGTAAGCATCCACTGAGCAAACATTCCGAATCCGCGCGTCGGGTCATTTATAAATACGTGAGTTACCGCCCCTACAATTTTCCCGTTTTGTATTATCGGACTTCCGCTCATTCCTTGTACTATTCCGCCTGCTTTTTCCAGCAGCTCTGTGTCGGTAACTTTAATTACCAATCCTTTATCGTCTTTTTGCGTTTGATTAGTTACCTTAACAATTTCTATGTCGTAATATTTAGGCGTTTCACCCAAGATTGTAGAATATATTTGTGCTTTGCCCGGTTTAACTTCTGCAATATTTGCTACTTCAATAGTATTTTTTGAATCAAAAACCTCTGGATAAGCACTTAATTGACCGTACACGCCGAATTTATTGTTTTTATATATTTTCCCTATTTCTTTTGTATTCAAAAATGCGCCTTTAAGCTCACCCGCGTCGCCTTTAACGCCTTTGTTTATTCCTAATATCGTGCATTCGTAAACGCTTCCGCCCGTTATTTCAACAATTTCACCGTTTTTTGTTGTAATAGGATGACCTAATGATGCAAAGTATTTGCCGTCCTTAACAAAGGTAAGAGTGCCTACACCGTTGCTGACGTCTTTTGCCCATAAACCCAACTTATAATTGCCTGACAATACGTCGCATTGCGGAGTTATGAAAGTTTCATACTCTTGACCGTTTCTTAAATAAGTAACCGTTAATTCCCCTGTTTTGGAATTTGTATATTTACTCAAATCGCTTACTCTTGAAACTTTTTTTCCGTTGATTTTAATAATTTTGTCGCCTATCGTCAAACCTGACTCCGATGCAGGACATTTTGCGCCGTTTTCCGTAATAATTTCTGAAAATCCCATTACTTCTATGCCGTCGTTTTCAAGACTCAGTCCGATAGGTATACCGCCCAAAATTACAGTGCCTAAGTCTTCGTATTTTTGTTTCGGAGCAAACATATCTGCGATATCGTCGAATAAGTCGGCATTTGACTGTACGGCGTCTTGAGCCGATACGTCAGGCGAAAGCGCAAAAATGTTGTTTGGCATAATTATAAACAACATTAAAAATGCGCATAAAAACAAAACAAACTTAATCTTTTTCATTTTCACCTCATAACAAGATTAGTTTGATACGTTTTTGCTACATTATGCAAAAAAAAAGACGCTTTTGTAAGCGTTCTTTTTACAGTGTATTTACAGAGATTTTTTATAATTATCTGCCCATTGTATCAGGTCTTTTGCGTGCAGTTGACCGTATTCTCCTATGTCGCCGCCTACTAAGCGGCCTATTTCTTTAAGTTTACCGTCAAAGTTTAACGGTGTTACCGTCGTTTTTGTTTTATTTTCGGTTACCGATTTTTCTATCAAAAGATGTGCGTCTGACATAGACGCAATTTGCGGCAAATGAGTAATGACAAGACATTGATAGTGTTTGGATATTTTTGCCAATTTACATCCAACAACTTCTGCAATTTTGCCGCTTATTCCGCTGTCGATTTCATCAAATACCATAGTCGGTATTTTTTCTATCGTTGCTGTAATATTTTTTAATGCAAGCATAAAACGGCTCATTTCGCCGCCGCTTATGATTTTCGCAAGCGGTTTTATAGGTTCTCCCTTATTTGCGGAAAAATAAAATTCTATTTTATCAAAACCGTTTTTACCGCAACCGCAAAAGGCGCTTTGTTGCGGCATATCTGAAAAAACAACGGCAAACGTTGTGTTTTTCATACCCAAGTCTTGAAGTTCCGTCATAATTTTATTTTCAAATTTTGTTGCGGTTTCTCTTCTGAATAACGATAAATTTTTTGCAGCAGCGTAAAGTTGCAAAAGAATATTTTCTTTTTTCTCTTTTAATTGCGAAATAATTTCGTCGGAATGCGTAAGCTCGTCCAGTTTTTGTTTTGCATTCTTACAAAAATCAAGTACTGCGGCAATACTTCCGCCGTATTTCTTTTTTAACAGTTTAATTTTGTCAAGGCGATTTTCTATCATGTCCATTTCATATTGGTCAAATTTCAACTCGCTTAAAAAGTTTTCAACCGTTTCGCAAATATCTTGCAATTCATATTTTACAGAACTTAATCTTTGCGATGCGGTTTCATATTTTTTATCTATATTATCTATTTGTACGAGATAATTTAAGGCAGAACTTATTTTATCAAGACTGCTGTTTTCACCTGACAGTAAACTCAGCGCAGAAGAACAAGCGTAAGTAATCTTTTCCATACTTTTGGCTTTTTGTCTCTGTGCAGATAAATCTTCGTCTTCTCCGTCGAATAATTCTGCAGATTCTATTTCGTTTATTTGAAAAGACAGCATATCTGCAAGGCGTTCTCTTTCGCTGTCATCTCCGCCGAATTTGTCGAGTTGTTTATTTATATCGTCAAGTTGTACGCTTAAATCTGAAACGATATTTTTTAATTTTGCATTATCGCCGAAGCCGTCCAAAATTCCTAAATGATTTTCTTGCCTCAACAAATACGTTTGCTCATTCTGACCAAACACGTCCACCAATGACGCCGAAATTTGCTTTAAGACAGATTGACTTGCAATTCGCCCGTTTATTCTTATTTCGTTTTTACCGCCAACAGACATGATTCTGGACACCGTAAACAAGTCATCTTCCGATTCATACCCGTTTTGTTGAAAAACATTGTTTTCTTCGCATTGAAAAACCGCTTCAGCAAATGCGGAAGTTTCTCCTGATTTTATAAGCGTTTTGTCTGCGCGCGACCCTAAAACAAATATAAGAGAATCGATAACTATGGATTTGCCCGCGCCTGTTTCGCCGCTTAAAATATTAAGTCCATTTGAAAACTCTATGTTTGCTTCGTCAATAAGAGCAATGTTTTTTATATACAGACTTTTTAACATAATTATTCGCTAATCCCCAGCAGTTTTTGATTAAGTATATATGCGTCCTCATTTGACTTTGCGATAATCAACAACGTGTCGTCCCCTGCTACGCTACCGAACATTTCAGGAAAGTGCATTTGGTCTATTACCATTGCAACGGCATTAGCGCTGCCGCTCAATGTTTTTACTATAACCAAATTGTTTGCGGATACTATTGTAATTACCGCTTCGCGAAAAACGTTCAAAAGTTTTTCCGAAATTTTTATATCTTTGGATTTTACCGAAGTATATTTATAGGTGTTATTTGCAGACAGAGTTTTTACAAGCCCCAACTCTTTTATATCGCGTGAAATCGTTGCTTGCGTAACGGCTATGCCGCAAGCCGACAATTCGGCAACAAGTTCTTCCTGAGTTTCGATATCTTTATTTGTAATAATATCCAATATTTTTGATTGTCTTGTGCTTCTCGACATTGCGCTCACCCCTTTTTGAAATTGTTCCATTGAACAAGTTTTGTATATAATTTATCGTAAAAATTGCGGTTGCCTATCTTTATAAATTCTACTGATAAATCTGATTTTTGCACGGAAATTTTTGTGCCTTTCTTTAATCCCGTGGCAACTTCTTTGCCATCGATATATATCGAATTGTCGTCGTCTCTGCTTTGTACATCAATTTCAATAACTTCATTTTCATTAAAGACTATAGGTCTGTTATGCAACGAGTGTACGCAAAGCGGTGTCAGCACCAACGCATTTATTTTTGGGCTTAAAATAGGACCGCTTGAAGAAAGCGAGTACCCCGTAGAGCCTGTCGGCGTAGAAACTATAACTCCGTCTCCTTCGTAAGTATCGATAAATACTCCGTCGCACCTAATATCTATTTTGCTTATGCTGTTTCTTTTTTCTTTTACGACGAGAATTTCGTTTAAGGCATTGAACGTTTTGTCATTAAACAAAATTTTCATCATCATTCTGCTTTCGGTGGTATACTTTTTTGCATTTATGTACTTTAATGCAGTTTCAAACTCAAAAAGTTCTATTTCAGTCAAAAATCCCATACGACCGTTGTTTACCGACAAAATCGGAACGTTTGCCTTTGCCGATTCTTCGCAAACGTTAAGTATCGTCCCGTCTCCGCCTACAACAACCAAAATATCAATTTTTTTATCTTGAATTTTTGTGCCGTTTATTATTTCCGCCTCAAAATTGCATTGTGTAGCCGCAGATACAAGATTTGCCGCTATAGACAGCTTTTCGTCTTTGCTTGTGTTGGTATAAATGCCTAAACGCATAATTCCCTCCGCAGTAAGTAATTATACAATATTATTTATAATTATTCAACTTAATTTATAAAAAATATGCAAATTTACAAACTAATAAACTATTGTATATTGTAAATTTGCAAAAAAATAAAGGGTTAAATTACCCTTTATTTTCTATTATACTTATAATATTTTCAACATTAAAGCCGTTTTCGTACAACTGTTCTTCTATTGATGCGTGTTTTACGAATTTATCTTTAACGGCAATTATTTTTATATCAATATTTAAATTATTTTCACTTGCAAATAGAGAAATTTTTTCACCCAGTCCGCCGTATATTTGATTTTCTTCCAACACAATCCACTTTTTATCCTTAGAACGCGCTTTCAATATATTTTCGTCAAGTGGTTTTACAAACCTGGTGTTGATAATATTTATTTTTTTGTCGTAATGCAGCGCCGCATTTTGCGCAAGTTTTATCATATTTCCGCCGACGGCAAATATAGAAATGTCTGAGTCGCAATTTGCAATATATTCCCAAGCGAACGGCACAAATTCCGTATCTTGGTACATATCGTCGGTTTCTTTTGGATATCTTATTGCCAAAGGCGCATTATACTCTGCGGCAAAACTCAAAGCCTTTTTTAGTTCGTTGGTATCTTTAGGCGCAATGACCGTCATATTCGGTATTGTAGTAAGAAAACTTAAATCAAACAATCCTTGATGTGTTTCTCCGTCGGCACCAACAAACCCTGCCCTGTCTATACAAAAAACTACGGGTAAATTATCTATACATACGTCGTGTAAAATTTGGTCATATGCTCTTTGTAGAAACGTAGAGTAAATTGCTACAAACGGTTTCATTCCGCTCTTTGCCAAGCCGGCGGCAAAAGTTACTGCGTGTTCTTCTGCAATGCCTACGTCAAAAAATCTGTCTTTATGTTTTTCCGCAAAACAATCGAGCCCCGTGCCGTTTGACATTGCGGCGCAAACTGCGCAAATTTTATCGTTATTGTCGGCAAGTTCCGTAAGAGTTTTGCCAAATGTTTTTGAGTAAGAATAATTTTTCGGTTGGCAGTCTTTACCGTAAATCCCGTGAAATTTTTCCGGATTTTGCTCGGCTTCTTTGTATCCCTTACCCTTTTGAGTTACTATATGCAACAAGATAGGACGAGAAAGTTCTTTTTTAATGGATGCAAGAATTTTTATGAGTTTTTTAAGGTCATTGCCGTTAAACGGACCGATATATTTTACGCCAAAATTGCTGAAAAACGTATTGCTGCCAAACAAAGATTTCAAGAAATTTTTTGTGGCGCGGCAAAACTTAACTATAAATTTACCTATAAGCGGAATTGCCGAGAAAAATCTCGTTAAAAAGTATTTGAACTTATTATAACCGTTTTTAAGACGCAATCTAGATAAAGAAAGCGAAACGCCGCCTACGTTTTTTGAAATAGACATATCGTTGTCGTTTAGAATGACAAGCATATTTTTCTTGTCTATATTATTTAATGCTTCATATGCCATTCCGCCGGTCAAAGCCCCGTCGCCTATAACAGAAATTACGTTGTACGATTTTTTTTGAAGGTCGCGCGCTTCGCACATACCCAAACCTGCTGAAATTGACGTGCTTGCATGTCCCGTCAAAAACGCATCGGCATTGCTCTCTTTTGGGTTAGAAAAACCGCTCAGCCCACCGTTTTTGCGTAACGTTTTTAATTCGTCTTTGCGCCCTGTAAGAATTTTATGTATATAACTCTGATGACCGACGTCCCAAATTATTTTGTCTTGCTCGTCAAAAACGTAGTGCAATGCAACCGTCAATTCTACAATGCCTAAATTTGAGGCAAGGTGCCCGCCGGTTTCCAAAACCGTGTCTAAAAGAAATTGTCTGATTTCTTGGCACAGTATTTTTAATTGATTTATATTAAGTTTTTTAAGGTCGTCCAAACCTTTAATACTTTCCAAATACATAATTAGTCTTTCTTAAACACAGACAGTGTTTTTGCGACAAAAAATATAATTTTGTTTGATTTTGACATTGCGTACGATTTGCCCAGTGCTTTGCCTGAAACCATAAGTGCGGCAATAACGGCACTGAACAATACGCTGATGAATATAGAACCATTGTTTACAAACTGCATCAATACTATAGCGCCGCCGCAAGCACCGCTGACTATGCCGCAAATATCACCGATTATGTCCGCGCATACCGACGATACTTTTTCTGCATTTTTGACGAGTTTAACAGCCATTTTTGCACCCTTTACTTTGCGTGCCGACATAGATAAAAACGGCTCTATATCGCAAGCGGTTACGGCAGTGCCTATCATATCGAAGAATATCGAAATCAATATGATGATTATTATCAAAACGTATGCAATTACCAAATTTGTATTGCCGAGTACAAGCTCCGACAATAGACTGAACACGAATGATAAAAAAAGCGTTATAATAAGAGCATACAAAGGCCACAAATTTTTCTTTTTAGCCTTTTTATGCTTTTCGTCTTCTTTTTTTTGTTTTTGTATAGGTTGTTGCTCGTCTGAATTGTGTTTCAAAATTAACCTCAAAAAAATAAAACAGGTGGTGGTAAATTAGGTAAACCTTACGGCATAGGTTCAGTAGGATTTCCCTGCAAGATACTTCCCGTCGCCGTAGAAGCAGTTTCCTTTTGAATCTTGCATCGCGCCGTTGCCGTGCGTGAAACTGAATCGCCACTTAGTCCGTACTATAATCCCTAAAATACCTGAAATACAGCCTAGAAGATTTCCTTAACAAAGACCTAAACATCTAGCCTCTTTTGCAACACATATTTCATCCCGCAATCACCTTATTCCGTTCGCCAACGAAACAAAGGTGTGTTCGGGAATCCCTATGAAATCACTCAAGGCAGGCTACACTGTACACAGCAAAATTACCGCATAGCAGGTTAACCTTATTCAGTAACAAGACAACGCCCTGCCACCGAGATAAGCCTCCACGGAAATTGGGAATCGGTCGTATGCCATTACAACTTACCCAAAAACCTTAACTTCCAGCATCAGCCCCTGTTTGGGCAACAAAAGCCAACACAAGAAACTTCATCGATATGCCCTTTGACGATTTTTTACTCCCGTCTTGGATGCATAGGTGTTTGACTAGGATACTGCACCACCAGTTTCTAATTATTTTAACACATCTTTACAAAATTATCAAATTACTGATATTATATTTTTCGCGATATGTTATATTTACACAGTTCTGTAAAAAACTCGCAGTGTTCGAATATTTTTACACTTTCTGTTGCAATAAAATTGTATTCTTCTATTTTAACTTTCGTTTCTTCTTTTCCCAGTAAATTGGTATAACTTAAATTTTTGTCTGAGTCCGAATCAATCAAATCGTCCGCCGCCTGAAATGCTTTGCCGAAATTTTCGGCAAAAGTTTGCAATGCTTCAAACTGATTTATGCTGCCGTTGCAATAAATGCAAACAGCGCCGACGCAAGCGGAAATAAGTTTTGAAGTTTTGTTTTCCGTCAAGAAATCCAAAGTTTCAAAATCGTTTACTTTGTTCTCGTCTATATCGACAGCCTGACCGCCAATCATACCGCCTATTCCGGAGCAATTAAAAATAAACTTAATTGCGTTGAAATATTCTTGTGAATATTTGCCGTCTAGCAAAATTTCCGCCGCGAGATTAAGCAAACCGTCGCCCGCAAGCACCGCAACCGCCTCATTAAATTTTTTATGGCAAGACGGCTGTCCTCTGCGGAAATCATCGTCGTCCATACAAGGCAAATCGTCGTGTATTAAAGAATACGTGTGTATCATTTCGATAGCGACTGCAATTCTATCGATATTTTCATCGTCTTTATCAAACAGTTTTGACGTCTGGTATACCAACGCGGGACGGAGTCTTTTTCCGCCGACCGTAAGACTGTATTCAATCGCTTGATTTACTTTGTTGCAGGGCAATGCTTTGATTATTTTTTGCAAGTTTGCTTCAACTCTGTCGCAAGATTGTTTTAATGCCGTTTCAAAATCAGTCATTGTTTTCATTCAATTCTTCTTTAATAACTTCAAATTTTCCCTTATATTCTTGAAGATACTGTTTACATTCCCTTGCAAGAGTTACGCCTTCTTCAAACAGTTTCATACTTTCGTCAAGAGTAACGGAATTTTCGTCAAGCCGTTGCAAAATTTCTTCGATTCTTTTTAAGTTTTTCTCAAAATTCATTTTTTTACCTCTATGTTTTCAACTTTAATGCCAATAGTACCGTCGGACATAATCACGTCTAACTTTTGCCCTCGTTTGACTTGTCTGACGGATTTTACCGTACTGTCTTTGTCTTTTACAACAGAAAATCCCTTTTCCAAAATTTTCGTCGGATTGTTTTCTCCAAGTTTTGCAATAGACAACCCCAATGCATTTTCTGCATTTGTTAATTTATTTTTTAATAAACTCTGCAAAGATAAGCATTGCAAAGAAATTTTATTACTATACTTGTATAATAAATTTTTGAATTTTTCCGTCAATAAGTTTTCCGATGAAAAAACTCTGTTTTTCTTTTCGTTAATCAAAGTATTTATGTGCGAATACTGTCTGTTTAACCTAAAAAACAAATCGTCAATTACTCCGCCGATATTTTGCGTGCATAACTCCGCCGCAACCGATGGCGTTGACGCCCTGCAATCAGCAACAAAGTCGCATAAGGTAAAATTTGTTTCGTGCCCTACGGCAGATATAACGGGTTTCTTACATAGAGAAATTGCATAAACCAATTTTTCGCCGTTAAACGACGCCAAGTCCTCATTACTTCCGCCGCCTCTTGCAATTATAATATTGTCTACGTTGCTGTTATCGAAATATTTTAAGCCTCTTATTATTGAATTTTCACTGTATATGCCTTGTACGCGGCAGTCATAAACGGAAATATTTACTGTAGGATTTCTGCGTCGGCAAACATTTATTATATCGTGAATGACAGCGCCTTCGGCAGAAGTTACCACGCCTATTTTTTTGCAGTTGGTATTTATAGGTTTCTTTTTAAGTTCGTCAAACAATCCTTCTTTTTCAAGACGTTCTTTAAGCAGCATTAGTTCCCTAAACTTTTCACCTTTTACGTCTTTCTTTGTTATTTTGGTAACTAAAAAAGAAAGTTTGCCGCCCTTTACGTAATAGTTTGGTTTACCGCTTACGGTAATTTGGGCACCTTCTTCCAAATTTATAGCCGGCGGATTGTAGCAAAAACAATCTATGCGCGCATTGCTGTCTTTAAGTACAAAAAAAGCAACTTCGCTATTTCGCCTGTAATTGGAAATTTCGCCTTCGACGTTTAAGTCGTAAAGCAAAACTTCACTGTCTACCATGGCTTTAAGAAAGTTGCCTAATTGCGTAACCGAAATTGTCATTTACTTTGATTCTTTTCCTTCTATTGCAGCGGCATAAGTGTTGAACATAAGCATAGTAACGGTCATAGGACCTACACCGCCAGGGACAGGAGTAATCCACTCCGCGACCTCGGACACTTCGTCAAATTTTACGTCGCCGACAAGTTTTTTATTCTTAAAATTGATGCCTACGTCTATTACCGTTGCACCCGGTTTAACGTATTCTTTTGTAATAAGTTCTGCCTTACCTGCAGCAGATATAAGTATATCTGCCTGTCTGCAAATTTCCGGCAGATTTTTGGTATATATGTTGCACACTGTAACCGTTGCTTGCTCGCGCATAAGCAAAACAGACATAGGCTTGCCTACTATATTGCTTGCGCCGACAATCACGGCGTGCTTACCGAAAAACTCTGTCTTAGTATATTTTAACAATTCCAAAACACCGGACGGCGTGCACGGTGCAAACGCAGGATAACCGAAATACAAATTTCCTGCCGTATAAGGATTTAAGCCGTCTACATCTTTTGTAGGCGCAATTGCGCAGGCTACTTTGTGGACGTCTATGCCTTCAGGCAACGGCAACTGCAACAAAATTCCGCTTACCGTTTCGTCTGCATTGAGACCTTCTATAAGTTTAATAATTTCTTCCTGTGTTGTTTTTGCCGGAAGTTTATGTAAATATGCGCTTATGCCAACTTCTTTGCACATACGCAAATTGTTTTTAACATATGAGGTGGCTGACGGGTTGTCTCCGACCTGTATAATAGCAAGTCCGACCGTATGACCGTATTTCAATTCAAACTGACAGCACAACTCCGCGACCATATCGCGCATTTGTTTAGATAGTTCCATTCCGTTTAGAATTTTAGCCATAGTAAATCACCTGTCCCTTTTATTTTTTGCAGACCTGCGCCAAAATGCCGTTGACAAATCCGACGCTTTTGTCCGTTGAAAACTTTTTGGCAAGTTCAACCGCCTCGTTGATACATATTTCCGTAGGAATTTCCGTGTGCGACAATTCGTATATTGCCAAAATAAGTATTGCCAAATCTACTTTATAAATTCTGTCTGCTTTGAAGCCTTTGGAATATTTTGCGGCAGTTTCTGATAAATTTTCAAAATTTTCGATAATGCCGCTATAAGTATTTTTAATATAGTCGACGTCGTCTGCCGTCAAATCTTTACGATGAAATAAATCAAGCTGCAAATCGTTGATATTATTTGTAAAGAGATATTCATATGTTAAACAAAAAACAACTTCTCTGGCGTACTTTCTCATAACTTCTTAAATGCACAATAAACCCTTTGTTTTCAAAGGGTTTTTGCGTCGATTATCAGGAAAACTCAACGTCGACAACGTGAACGTTTACGTCCTTAACCTTAAAGTTTGTTGCCGTTTCAAGTTCGTTTTTAATAACCTGCTGAACTTTGTATGCAATTTCTCTGACGCTTTCGGAAAATCTTACCTTAACGTAAACGTCAATGTAAATTAAATCCGAAACGCTTTCGACTCTTATGCCTTGATTGCGTCTACTGTTGACGGAGCCTTTTTTTGCCGTAGACAACTCTACGCCGTCAATCTTATCCAACGAAAATCTGACAATAGGTTCGATGATGTCGCTGTTGTATACTACTTTGCCCGAATCACTGGATTTAGAAACAATTTTCATAAATACTTACTCCTGTATGATGATTATATCATACAAAAAGCATAATTACAACAATAAATTATTTTGTTGACAATATTTTTACCAAGTCTGACGATACGTTTGTTTGACTCTTTATCGTGTTGTAAATTTTTGAAGTGTCTTCTCTAGTCAGTTCGTCGGTTTTTACCACTACGTTAATGTTGTCATTTGTAAGCCCTACGCTTACCACAACGTCTTCATAACCTTTTGCTTTAAGCAAACTTTCAAGTAGCAATTCCTTTTCCATAACTTCTACAAGTTTCAACTTTTGGTTGATTGCCGTTTGTCTTGCGTCTGCAAATTCTTCGCCTTCCATTGCAATAACCGAGTCTAAATACAAAACTTCCTGATTGCGTTCGCTCTGTCTGGTTTGACGATAAGTTGTAAAGAAACTTGCAGTAGCCGTAGACGCGTTGTCTGTATTTTTGTTGTCAAGCAACGTAAAGTTTAACACAACCGCAACAGCAAGAACCAGCACCATAATTGATAATACCAGAATCTTTTTCTTCTTTGACATAAAAAACCTCCCTTTTTACGACCTCTTAAATACTTCTATTTTTCCATTAGGCACTTTCAAAAGTGCTTGAACGGCTCTTATAATTTCCAGTCTTACCGAAGTATCGCCGGCACCGTCTGCCACGATGATTATGCCTTGAATTTCAGGCATTTTTTCTTTCAGTAAAACAGGTTTACCCGACACCAAAGTTAAAGTGTTTTTTTCCGTAACGGTACTTCCTTGTGTAACGGTTTCCGTCGTATATGCATATTCTTGTTCTATACCGCCTGCAAAACTAATCACAATGCTTGCTTTGCCGACACCGTCGATATTTGATATCGTTGTTTCAATTTTATTTTGCAAAGTGTTTACATATTCCGAAAAACTGTATTCCGACTGATTATCTTTTGCCGAACTTTGTCCGAAACTGCCGAAGAACACCAACAGAACTATTGCTGCAAGTATAAGTGCAATTACGATTTCAATATTTTTTATGCCTTTCAATCTCTTAAAAATACTCTTTTTTTCACTCATAAAAACACCACGTTTTCGTCTGAAATATCAAGTAAATTTATCGTAATGCTCAAAACTTTTTCTTTAATATTTATATTCTTATCCGAGCCTACTATTACTGAATTTTTGACGTTAATAAAAATTTTTTCTATATTAAATTTCACGTCGGCTTTGTAACTTATTTCAACCTCTACGTTGTCTATTCCGTTTGTTTTATATTCCTTCAATAACTCATCTTTAACGACTGCCGCGCGCTCCTGCATAAGGTTTTCTATAAACGCAGTGTCAATAACTCCCGCCTGTTCGTTTTTAAGTACCCCTCCGATGTCTATATCTCCGTTAAACAATGAAGGTATCGGCAAAGCAATTACAAAAACTGTAATTACCGCAAAAACGCTTTTGATGTATTTATTTGTTTGCCCTTCCGGCAAAATTATATCGACTATCAAAGTCAATATGACTATGCCGACTATTGACAAAACCCACGCACTGAAATTCATAATTCACACCGTTAAAAAAATGCATTCGAAGTAAAAATCAACAACATAACGCAAATAAAATACATAAATGCTACGGCAAGTATGGCTACAATAAGCATATTTACGCTTTTTGCAATGCCCGTAAGAAAGGACGTAATACGACTGTCGGTTATGGGCTCAACAACGGCGGCTACAAATTTCAGCCCCCAACATACGCCCAAAATTTGCAAAACAGGCATAAGTATCGTGCACACAAGCAGCAATAACCCCGCAACACCTACGGAATTTTTAATTAAAACACTGCTTGCCAAAATCAAATCGAACCCGTCTGCCAAATAACCGCCTAAAATAGGTATATAACTTTTTGTGGCAAACTTTGCCGCCCTTATAGATACGCCGTCAAATGCTCCTCCTGTTAAGCCCTGTATCGATAAAAATGCCGTGAATACGGTAAACGTTACCACTAAAATCGTAGTAGAACTGCTCTTGAAAAAATCAGTAAGTTTGCTTAACTTTACGTTTTTAGACAAATTGCTTACTACGGAAAAAACAAGAGTAAATATAAACAGCGGCAAAACGATGTTTGTTACGATTTCTATAACTCCGCCTGACAATAATGCGACGGCAGGTTGATATACCTGTACGCTTACCGTGCCGCCCACCCCTGCCATTAACGTAAGTAAAATAGGAAAAGCAACATTCATTTGGCTTTTGAGCAAGTTTATAGTTCCTTTTGCGGTATCCAGCAAATTTACAACGCATACCAGAGTTAAAACTACCACGATAGAAAAGCATACGAAGAATATAATTTGCCCTGTAGACTCCGACATAATGCCTGACTTCATTTGCGAAATCAATCCGCACAAAATTGAAATCACCGCTATACTGGCAAGAAGCGGAACAATTTTAAGCAACTCACTGAATAATAATTTGAAAAATGCTTCCAAAAAACTTCCGCTGTCTTCAATAAATTTTCCGTCAAGAATATCTACAACCTTATCTTGAAAACTGCTGTTGCCGAATATTTCGATACTATCAACGCCCAACTCTTGCAGCAGTCTGTCAAGTTCTTCCATGTCAAGCATGTCCAACTGATTTTTTATATTTTCATCCAACTGCCTGAAAATTTCGTCTTCTGAATTTTCTGCCGCGTATACTGTTGTCGGCAATATTACGATTGACAGCACGCAACACAGCAATATTATGAAAGTTAATTTGAAAAAATTTTTCACGGAAGTATCTCCACTATCAACGCCAGCAAACTGTTTATTATAGGCAATGCCAAAATCATAATTATTACTTTTCCTGCAAACAAGATTTTGTCGCCCACGCTTTTGCATCCGGAATCCGCGCAAACGTTTGAGGCAAATTCCGTTACATAACCGATGCCGATAATTTTAAGCACGGTTGTAAACAGTCCTTCGGCTATTCCGCTTATGCCCGCAATGTTGTAAAACGACGCTACTACTTCGTATAATTCGTCTACAACCATTATTATGATTATGACGCCAGCTGCAACGCCCAGCAAAATTGCAAGTTCCGGCTTTGTTTCTTTCAACAGTGAAATAAGCATTGCGGCAATTATGCCGATTGCCACAATTTGCAGTATATTCATATCTAAAATGCAAACAAGGCTTTAATCGTATCAAACAACTGAACCAACATATCTAGCACGATAAGCAATACCAAAATTAAGCCGGCAAGCGTAGATAGCGTTGCGATTTCGTCTTTGTCCGATTTTTTTAATATAGTATTTATCATTGCCGTAAGTATGCCTATTGCGGCAATCTTAAAGATTATGTCTATGCCCATTTTGACCTCATAAACAAAGAATTGCTACAAACAATCCTAAAAATACACCTAATTTACCGTACAAATTACCTTTTGTTTTTGAATCTGCTTTTGCACTTGCTGACAATCCGTCAAAAATCTTTTCGAATCCCGAAATTTGTTCAGTCTGGTTTTTGCAGTCGCTGCTTCCCAATACAGAAAAAAATTCGCATATAACGGCAGCCTCGTTTTCTGCAAGAAAAAACAGCTGATGCAAATCTTTGTTTTTAATAATGGGAAAATCATTGTTTTTCAATGAAGTTTGCGCCGTTTTGCAAATATATAAAAAATCTTTGCCGCCGTTTTGTTTGCTTTTTTCTATAACGTCATACAACTTTAATTGAAAATAACTTATTTGGCTCTTAACGTTGCCGCAAAAAAGCAGTAAATCGTCATATAAACGAACTCTCCGTCGATAGCCTTTTGTCAAACCGAAACCGATATATGAACTTCCGCATAAAATTACTACGCACAAAAGAATTTTCATCTGTCAAGCCTGCTAAATTTTTTGTCGTAAATTCCTACGACCTCGCCTATTTTTCTTTCATTTGACAAAATTACAAACCTGTCAAATATATCCAAGAAACTCGTTATAAAAGCGCTGTGCTTTATATCACATATGTCTTGTCCATGTATCGTGCAAAAAAGTTTTACACCGCATTCGGAAACTTGTTTTAACTCTTCTAAGTCATTGCAGCATATTTCATCGCAAGCCAGTACGTCGGGAGTCATGGTTCTTACGCCACACCTAAATGCAAATACCTTGTCCGCCATTGAAATTACGTCGCAAAAATTGCCCAAATTGTATTTTATTTTTCCTTCCGAACTGCCGGATATTTCATTGCGCTCATCGGCAATAAGTACGTTTGGCGGATTTTGCAAAAAAGACGTTTGATAAATTAAGTCGCGCAGAAACGTCGTTTTGCCTGCCCCCGGCTTGGACAATATCAACACGTTGGCGATAGGATTTGTTAAATGCGGTAACGCGTCTATACTGCAACCTTTGACTTCACGCGGTATTCTGATATTGAGTGAAGATATTTCTTTGATAGATACGGAAATACCGTTTTCTATTACAAAAGTTCCGCACAACCCTATTCTGACGCCGTCAAACGCCGCCAAAAACCCTTTTGACAGTTGTTCGGCAAAACTATGCAAAGAATGCTGACACGCCGTCATAACGAAATTTTCCATATCTTTGTAAGAAACGCTTATCGCATTTTTTACGTCGGCAGTTATTCCGTTTGCCGATAAAAAGTATTTTTTACCGTAATACAAAACCGTCGTCGGTCTGTTGGTACGCAGTCGAATTTCCTGCAAATTTAATGAATTAAGACTGTCTATGGCTTGCGAAATTTCAACCGGCAAAGCGGCTTTCAAACTTTGCATACAGCATTATATTTTTGACACATAAAAAATATGCTCTTTAAGAAAAAGAGCATAAAAAAGGCAAGTAGATTTACTTGCCTTAAAGTTTATAGAATTTACAAAAATATTATTTTGCTCTTTCCATATATTCACCGGTTCTCGTGTCAATACGTACAAAATCGCCTTCGTTTATAAACATAGGAACGAGTATTTCATATCCAGTTTCAAGCGTAGCAGGTTTTGTTGCATTTGTTGCAGTGTTGCCTGCAACGGCAGGCTCGCAAGAAGTAACTTGCAAAACTACGAAATTTTCCGGTTCTACCGAGAACGCTTCGCCCTTATAGAACTTAACGAATACCTTCATATTTTCTTTTACAAAAGACAATGCTTCTTCAACTTGAGAATAGTTAAGCGGCAACTGTTCGTAAGTTTCGGTATCCATAAAGTAATAAAGTTCGCCGTCGGAATAAAGATATTCCATCTCTTTACTTTCAATATGAGCCCTTTCGTACTTATCGGACGGGTTGAAAGTTTTTTCAAGCACTGCGCCTGTAACTACGTTTTTAATCTTCGTTCTTACAAAAGCCGCGCCTTTGCCCGGTTTTACGTGTTGAAAATCAACAACAACATAAACGTTGCCGTCCATTTCGAAAGTTATGCCTTTTCTGAAATCTCCTGCTACTATCATAAAAATTCCTCCAGAGTTTTACTGAATTATTATAATGTTTTTATTTGACGTTGTCAAATTTTTAATATCATCTTGTTGTATCAATATTAAATCTTCTATTCTTACTCCGCCTAACCCCGTAAAATACAGTCCCGGTTCCACGGTAACGAACATCCCTTGTTCTAAAATTGTATTGTCAAATTTATTGAGCGACGGAATTTCATGAATGTCTATCCCGACGCCGTGCCCCAAACCGTGTGTGAAATATTCTTCTACGTTATGCTTTTTGAAAATTTCACGCGCAAAACCGTCGGCTTGTTTTGCTGTCATTCCGCATTTAATGCTTTTTAACGCATTCAACTGCGCTTCCAAAACGACATTATATACGTTTAGCATTTTCTCCGACAGATTGCCGTAAAACACGGTTCTTGTCATATCGGAGCAATAACCGTTGTAAGTACAGCCGAAATCCATAAGAATATTGTCGCCGTGTTTAAGCTTGCGTTCTGTAGGATGCGCGTGAGGTTTGCTTGTATTTTCTCCAAAAGAAACAATCGGGTCGAAAGCATTTTTTTCTCCGCCTAACTCCAACAATAAATTTTGAAGTTTTACGCTGAGTTCTTTTTCGCTCATTCCTTCTTTAATAACGCTTAATACGGAAGAAAATGCTTTATCAGTTATTGCTTGCGCTTTTAATATGCACTTTGTTTCGTAAGCATTTTTATACTTTTTTACTTCTGCCAAATCTTTGCCTATGGATATGAAATTGACGTCAGGCAACATATTTTTTAGCATTTCAAATTCCGAAACCGTCAATTCCGTATCTTCGAAACCTACGTTTTTGGCTTTTACTTCCGTCAAAATCTCTTGCAAAAGTTTTGGCAGTTCTCCACCTGAAACGGCTTTAAGTTCAAAGTCGTTTTTTATTTCCTGCGCCATTTCAAAGTAACGGAAATCTGTCAAAAATATTTTTCTGTCTTTTGTTAAAATAAGATAACCGAACGTAGAATCGAATTTTGTAAAATATCTTCTGTTTTTTTGAGACACAATCAACAGCATGTCAACCGTTTTATTTATATCGAAAACAGTCATTAAATTTCCTCGTAAATGCGTTTCATTGTCAAAGCGTCTTCTGCCTGCGTGCCTGCAGACTCACATATGACCCTAGGCGTCATATTATATTTTTTTAATATCTTTGCAAGCGGCTCGAATTGCGGTCCGTAATTCAAATAATCGGTATCGAAAGTCAAATGTTTAACTTCGCCTCCCTTTGAATACTCTATTTTTGAAAAATGTATATGCATATTTTTCGTGCGTTCTTCTCCTATCGCATCAATAAAACACAAAATAATCTCTTCAAAGTCCGCTTCGGTTTTTAAGCCCCCGAGCGTACGTGCATTTTGGTGCCCGAAGTCAACGGTAGGCACATAAATTTTGTCTATTCTGCATATTTCCGCAATTTCGTGAAAATCGCCTATCTGATTTATTTTCCCCATCGTTTCGGGACAAAAAATCAAATCGTCATTGCCGGTTTCATAAATTTTTTCCGTCAATTTTTTAATATTTTCATGAGTGCGTTTTAACGCGCTTTCTCTGTCGTTATTTTTCCCGACACTTGCGGAATGAAAAATTATTCTGTTGCCGCCCATAAGTCTAACCTTATGCGCGGTATTCAAAACGTAATTGAATGATTTTTCAATCATATCGTCGTCCGGATTGGCAAAATTTATATAATACGGTGCATGTCCCGATACGGCGATATTAAACTCTCTCATTTTTTTACTGATGGCAATTGCTTTTTCATCGGACATATTGGTCCCTCTGCCGAATGAATATTCAAATGCAGTCAATCCTCTTTTATTAAGCCACTCGGCAACTTGCTCTGTGCTTTTGTTTCCTTCCGCATAAAAGCTTTCACTGTTGCCGCTGGGACCGAATTTTATTTTACACATAATTCTGCAATCCTTATATCTTTGCTTATTTGCTGTTTCAGATCTTCTGCTGAGCCGAACTTTTTGATTTCTCTCAAATATTTACAAAAATAAACTGTAATTTCTTTGTTGTAAATGTTGCCGTCATATTTCAAAATATAAACTTCTATTTTATTCTCGTCGTCATCAAATGTAGGTCTGCCGCCGACGTTTATCACGCACGGATATAACGTATCTGAAATACTTACTTTTCCTGCATATACGCCCAGTTTAGGATACAGCTTGTCTTGCGGTATTTTTAAGTTTGCCGTCGGATAAACCTCTTTGCTGCCTATGCCAAAGCCGTGGCACACGGCGCCCGACATAAAATATTCGTGCCCTAAACATTGGTTTGCCTTTTCAATTTCTCCGTCGATTAAAAGTTCTTTAATTCTTGTTGCGCTTGCTTTTTTGCCGTCGTAATCAACTTTATCTACCATTGAAAAAACGATTTTATTTTCTTTGCAAAATTGACGCAAAGTTTCCGCAGTGCCAACGGAATTTTTTCCAAAAGTATAATCGTATCCGCAAACAACGCCCACTACGTTTTTTTGCTTTAACAACTCTAAAAATCTATCTGCGCTTTGGCTCATAAAGTCTTTGTTAAATTCCGCATACATTACGGCGTCCATACCAAAATTTTCAAATAAAGTCAGTCGTTCGGTAAACGTATTTATCAGTTTGTTTTTCTTTTTAATCAGCCCGCCCAAATTGTTGGAAAAGGTAAACACCGCACTTAAAACATTTAAGTCCGCGGCAATTTTTTTTGTTTCTTGCAACAATTTTTGATGACCGATATGCAGACAATCAAAATAGCCTAATGCCAATACCATTTTTTTGTCGTTTTTATTGCTGAAATTTGTCAAAAACATTATTTTAAGTAATACTCCAAATCAAGTAAACCGTTTTTACTTTTGCCTATACCGAATAATTCTCCGTTGCAATAAATTTTGCGATAATCTTTACACACAAACGGCACCTTGACGCCGTTGTCAAGTTTTCTGCAAAATTCAGCATCAAACTCATATCGAGGTATATCGGATATTGCAAAATCAATCGGCAAAATCGCTTTTTCTTTTCGTAAGGAAATTTCATCAAGCGTCAACGCATCTTCTATTGAAAACATTCCGCTTTCCGTCCTAATCAATGCCGGCATATAACCGACTGTAGACATTTTTTTTGCCATATCTCTTACAATCGAACGAATATACGTGCCCGATGAACATACTATGTCAAACATATATGTATTAAAATTGACTTTTTTTAATAATTCAAACTTGAATATTTCGATTTCTCTCGGTTCAAGCTGAACGTCATTGCCGTTGCGCGCTAAAACATATGCCCGTGTACCTTTTACGCTTTTTGCGGAATATGCCGGCGGAATTTGCATTTGCTTACCCACCATTTGCTTGCAAACATCTGCAACTTCATCAACGGTAACTACTTTGTCGTTTGTTTCTGTAATAATCCCGTCGCTGTCAAGTGTATCTGTAGTGATACCGAATCTAAAAAAAGCACGGTATGCCTTTTGCTTATTTAACAATAAATTAAATAATTTTGTTCCTTTGCCAACTGCAACAGGCAGTACGCCAACTGCCAACGGGTCAAGCGTACCCAAATGCCCTACTTTTTTTACATTAAGTATTTTACGCACTTTAACGACTACGTCGCTTGCAGTAAGACCTGACGGTTTTATAACGTTCAAAAATCCGTTCATAATTCAAACGATACCGTTCTTACAATTTTTTCAATTACTTCTTCAAGCAATCCGCAAACCATACAGCCGGATGCATTTTTATGTCCGCCGCCGCCGAACTCAGCGCAAATTTTGCTGACGTCAATTTTGCCGCGACTGCGCATACTTACTTTATAACTGTTTTCGTTATGTTGGCAAATTGCTATACCAACTTCAGTGCCGATTATATTTGTGGCATAATCGATAAACCCCTCCGTATCGGATTGCTTTGCACAAACTTCTTCCATATCGGAAAGTAACGTATAAAGTAAAGAAACTTTACCGTCGCAGTACTTTCTAATACGAGAAATTACCTTACCCAAAAGTTTGGTTCTTTCGTAAGAAGTATTTCTATACAAAATAAAGTTCAAATCTGCAACGTTTATATTAAACTTAATCAATTCCTCGGCGCATTTGAAGACGTGTTCGTTGGTATTCGAATGCGCAAAATTGCCGGTATCTGTGGATAAACCCACGTACAAACACTTTGCAATGTCGTCATTAAACTGCACGTTCATAAATTTCAACAATTCAAAAATAATTTCACAGGTACTTGCAAAATTTTCCACACAATTTATTGATGCAAAATTGTCATTTGACAAATGATGATGGTCGATATTTACCGTATTTTTGTTTTGAAAAAATATAGTATTTTCTCCTAGTCTTGCAAGCTCTCCGCAATCTATTGCGATATACAAATCATATTTTTGCTGCGGTTTTGCCTTATATGTTTCCGATTGAGGAAGTACCGCAAACTTTTCGCCTATCGCCGTATCGCAAAAACAGTCGCAGGTCTTGCCTAATGATTGCAAACCTATTTTTAACGCCAAAACGCCCCCAATGGTATCACCGTCGGGGCGCGTGTGAGAAAATATCGCGATTGATTTTGAATTATTTATTTTGTCTGAAATTCTGTCAAAAATCATTTTTTATTTATCTCGCTTAATATATCGTTTATTCTTTGGCTGTACTGCATTGACGTATCTAAAATAAACTCAAATTTAGGCACTGTGCGTATATGCATTGTTTTTGACAAAGTTTGTCTTATAAAACCGCTTGCATCGCATATTGCCCGAAAAGTCAAATCCGACTTTTCTTTATCGGTAGAAAAAATACTGACGAGCACTTTTGCGGTCTGTAATTCTTTATCCGTATCAACCTGTAAAATCGTAAACATTTCCGTCAATCTTACGTCTTTGACTTTTTTTGTCAAAATTTCATAAATGCTTTTTTGAAATTCAGAATTAAGTTTTTCCGTTCTGGTACCCGCCATATTTACTCCGTTATTCTTTTACTTCTTCGACAAGATATGCTTCAAATACGTCTCCGACCTTAATATCGTTGTAATTTTGGATTGAGACGCCGCATTCAAAACCTTGCGCAACTTCTTTAACGTCATCCTTAAAACGCTTCAAAGCCAAAATTTCGCCGTCATAAACGATTACATTGTCTCTGTACACTCTTACTTTGCAATTTCTATTGATTTTGCCGCTGGTTACGTATGCGCCAGCAACGGAACCGACGCCGGTAATTCTAAACACTTCGCGTACTTCAACCTGACCTAATATAGTATCTCTGTATTTAGGCGCAAGCATACCTTTCATTGCGCTTGTAATATCGTCCACCATATCGTAAATGATATTGTAAAGTCTTATGTCAACCTGCTCTCTCTCTGCTGCAGTTCTTGCCTGAGCGTCTGCCCTGACGTTAAAGCCTATTACGATAGCGCCGGAAGCTTTTGCAAGCATTATGTCGGTTTCGTTTATCGCGCCTACGCCACCGTGAATAGGATTGACTTTTACTTCTTCATTCGAAATCTTTTCAACAGTACCTTTCAATGCTTCCAACGAGCCTTGAACGTCTGCCTTGATAATAAGATTGAGAGTCTTTAACTGACCTTCGCTGATTTTGCCAAATATATCGTCCAATGATACTTTTGAAGATGCATTAAGCTTGTCAAGACGCTCTTTATTCTTTCTTTCGTCTGCAACTTGTTTTGCAAGTTTTTCGTCAACGGCATTCATCATATCGCCTGCATTAGGCACATCTGAAAAGCCCAAGACTTCAACAGGCATTGACGGACCTGCCGTTTTGACGCTCTTGTTTTTGTCGTTAAACATAGCGCGGATTTTGCCGACCGCTGTACCGGCAACGACGTTGTCGCCAACGTGTAAAGTACCGTTTTGCACAAGTACCGTTGCAACGGGTCCGCGGCCTTTGTCAAGTTTTGCTTCTATTATTGTGCCCCTTGCACGTTTTGACGAGTTTGCTTTAAGTTCTTTAATTTCAGACACAAGCAACACCGCTTCGAGAAGTTTATCAAGACCCTCTCCCGTTTTAGCAGAAACAGGAACAAAAATAGAATCTCCGCCCCATTCTTCCGGCAAAATGCCGTGTTCGGTAAGTTGCTGTTTTACTCTGTCTTGATTTGCTTCAGGCTTATCTATCTTGTTGACTGCAACAACGATAGGCACTTCCGCCGCTTTTGCATGGTTTAACGCTTCTATGGTTTGCGGCATAACTCCGTCGTCTGCAGCAACAACCAATATTGCCACGTCGGTAACTTGGGCACCCCTTGCACGCATTGCAGTAAACGCCGCGTGTCCCGGTGTGTCGATAAACGTAATAGGCTCGCCCTTTGCCTCTACGGTGTAAGCACCGATATGCTGCGTAATCCCTCCGGCTTCTCCCGCCGTTACGCTGGTTTTTCTTATAGCGTCAAGTAAGGAAGTTTTACCGTGGTCAACGTGTCCGAGAACGGTAACTATAGGGGGACGCTTTTCGTTATCTGCGATATTTCCGTCGTCATCCTCAAAAGAACTCATCATTACTTCTTCAAACGATTTGCTGAGTTCCAAAGTCAACTCCACACCGAAATTTGATGCAATGATTGCGGCATAATCGAAATCAACGGCATCGTTGATGGTTTTTATTATGCCTTCTTTGAAAAGCTGCTTAATAATTTCCGCAGCAGGTACGCCGATTTTTTCGCTCAAAACTTTAATTTGTACGTCTTGAGTGTTTACCACCGCTTTTTCTATTTTTACGGTTTCCTTTTTAACTTCCTGCTTTTTACTCTTTAATTTTCTGGTAACAAACTCATTGTCAAATTCGCTGATATTGTCTTGTGCAATATAGCCTTTTTTGAGCAATGCCTTTGTCGACATTTGTTTTTTAGACTCTGATTTTTCAGGCGTTTTGTTTTTGTTTCCGAAATTTTTGCCTTGCTGTTCTTTTTGAATAACAGGCATATCACCGAAAGTTTTCGGTTTCGATTGTCTTTGCGCGGAAGGTCTTGCTGCTGCGTTATCTCCGTCCTTTTGTGCAAAGTTTTTATTGCGGTCAAACTGCTGACGCGGTTTGTTAGGGTCAAAAGGTTTACGCTGTCCTTGCCCCTGCTGTCTGTTTTGATTGCCGTAAGCCCCGCCGCGTTGTTGCGTTTGAGTGGACGGCTTAGGCGGAAATCTGTCCGTAATAAACTTTCTTACAATTTTGTTGCCCTTTTCGTCAATGAAAACTTTTTGGTCTTTTTGCGGTTGCGCAATCAACGGCTCTACGCGCGTGATTTCAATATTGACGGAACTTTTCGGTTTTTCGGACTCGCTTTTTTGTTTAGGTTCTTCACTTTCAACTACCGGTTTTACCGTCGTTTCTGTCTTTTCAACCTTTATTTCATTACCGGTTTTGTCTTCCTTTTTTTCCGCCGCTTTTAATTGCTCCGCAAATAATTTTTGTTTTTGCTCAACAGCCTGATTTATGTTATAAATCTTCTTTTTAACGCCTCTTACGTCCAAAAGCAGAGCGCTTGCTTCTTTGATAGTAGACGCTCTCATTGCTTTTAACGCATCAAAACTTTGGCTTGTTTGAGTGTTTTGTGTAACGTTTTTAGTTGTCAATTGACTACCTCCACACACTTGAAATCTTTGTCTGAATTTTGTAAAATGGCTTTGACTAAATTTTCATCAGTCAGTGCGATTATTTTTACTCCCTTTTTAGAAACTAATTCTTCAACGGGAATAGCAGATTCTATCAGTTGAATTTCTTTTTTTGCACAATAATGCTTAATTTCTTTTTTTGATTTTTCGCTCGCAGTTTTGCACAATAATACTAGCCCGGGTTTTTTCTTTGATACCAAAATATTATCTAAACCAAAAATAGCAGCACCTTTATTTATGGCAAATCCTACATAACTTTTTATTTTAGAGTTCATCGGCAATATCTTTTAACGCTTTATACGTAACGTCGCTTACTTGACACTCAAATTGTCTGTTAAGCATTTTTTGTTTTAAGCATTTTTCTATGCATACTTTACATTTGCAAAGATAGGCACCGCGTCCGTTTGCCTTAAACGTATCGTCGACAAATATATCACCCTGCGGATTTTTTACAATACGCAGCAGTTCTTTTTTCGGTTTCATTTCGCGACAACTTAAACACATTCGCAACGGTATTTTTTTTGTCGTCATTTTTTTACCCCTTATTATTCGGAAATAATATCGTTCATTTCCGCAAGAAGGTCTTCCGCCGAAGATGCAATGTCATCTTCTGCAACTTCGCTTTCACCTTCAATTAACCCGAGTTTTACCGCATTTGAATATGATTTGACGTCAATCTTCCAATTTGTAAGGCGAGCGGCAAGCCTAGCATTTTGCCCCTCTCTGCCGATTGCCAAAGACAATTTATCATCAGGAACAATTACTTTTGCTTCTTTCGATTCTTCGCTGCCTTGAACCATATATACTTTTGCAGGGCTGAGCGCGCTTGCAATAAAGTCAAGACTGTCTTCGCTCCACGGTATAACGTCGATTTTTTCGCCGTTAAGTTCGTTGTTGCTGATGGCGTTTATTCTTACGCCCTTCGCACCGACACAAGCGCCGACTGCGTCTACATCGGGGTCGGTTGAATAAACGGCTATTTTAGTTCTGTAACCTGCTTCACGCGCAATCGATTTTATAACGACTATGCCTGCACGAATTTCAGGCACTTCGCTTTCAAACAATCTTTTTACAAAACCGGTGCAAGTACGAGACAGAACAACTTGTACGCCCTTCGTACCGTCTTTAACGCGTTTGAGATACACCTTAATTTTATCGCCGAATTTGAACTTTTCACCGGGGATTTGGTCTGCCGGCATCAATACGCCTTCCATTTGATTTTTACCGATTTCAACGTAAACAGTGCCGTCATCCTTGACTCTGCTGACTACTCCGATAAGCATTTCGTTTTCTTTTTCGGAATATTGGTCGTATATCTGATTTTTTTCAATTTCTTTCAAAGTCTGCATTATGACTTGTTTTGCCGTTTGCGCGGCAATTCTGCTGAATTCTTTAGGTGCGATTTCTTTTGCAACTTTGTCGCCTAATTCATAAGACTTTTTGATTTCTCTTGCTTCTTCCAAAGAAATTTCTTTGTCAGGGTCTTCCACTGTTTCTACAATGTTTTTATATGAATAAACTTTTATAGTTGCTTTTTCGGGATTGAGTTTTACTTCTACGTTGGTTGCTTCTCCAAAATGTTTTTTGCACGCAAAAGTCAGTGCATTTTCAAGCGCCTGAATAAATACTTCTTTTGAAATGCCCTTCTCTCTTTCCAAATCGTCAAGAGCCAAAAAGAAATCTTTGCTAATCATAAATTTTCCTCCGAAATTAAAATCTAATCAATGGTTCTATTAAAGCGGTTTTGTCTTTTTCAAAAGTAAAACAACCGTCTTTATTTTTTATTTTGAAAGTTTTTTCGTCAAACTCGCACAACACGCCTTCATAAATCTTTTTGCCGTCTATCGGTGCAAAAAGTTTGACGACAATTTCCTTGTTTTCATTCCGTTGAAAATCACGAAACGTTTTCAGCGGTCTGTCTATACCTAAGGAAGAAACGTTTAGAATATATGACTTACCTTGCGTAGGGTCAAGAACATCAAGCGGCTCGTCGATAAGCCTATGCAATTTTTCACAATCATTTATATCGACACCGCCGACTTTATCTATAAAAATCGTTAAATTCATACCGTTGGCTTTTTTTGCATATTCAACTTCTACAAGTTCCACCCCGCATTCTTCGGCATAAGGTAAAACCAACTTTTCAACAATTTCGCAAACTTTTCCAGCCATTGCGCCTTCCTTAAAATGACTTGAGAGCAGGGACAACCCTACTCTCAAGTAAACTTATCTTTATGCTGTTATGAGTATAGCACAATCTTTAATTTTTTACAACAATTTTTTTACATTTCTGCGCCCATTTCTATAAGTTTCAAAAATATATCGGCAGTCATCAACGAATCGTCGACAGCCCTATGCGCATTGTCTCGTTTAACGCCCAAAAAATCGGCAATTGTACCCAATTTATAGTTGTGCGGAACTTCTTCCCCGTTATGCAAAGACTTGAAATACTTTCTTGCCATTGACAAAGTGTCGACTTGCTGATGATTAAAAATAAATCCGCTGTCTTTTGTATTAAACTTCAAAAACAATCCGTCAAAGTCAACAATGTTATGTCCTACCAACGCCGCACCATTGCAATATTTATAAAAATCCGCAATAATTTCAGGAAAGGTTGGTGCAGACTCTACCATGGCATCGATTATGCCTGTCAACTCTGAAATTTCGTTTGGTATTTTACATTCCGGATTAACGAAAGTTGAAAATGTATCCACAATTTTACCGTTGACTATTCTTACGGCACCGAGTTCTATAATTTTATTTGTAATATAACTTTTACCCGTAGTTTCAAGGTCAAAAACCACAAACGTCTTGTCTTGCAATCTCTTATCAACCTTTTTTTCTTCAAACAAATTACCTTGTTTATTGGCGATAAAAATCTGCGGTTTGATTACCGCGTATTCCTCCGGCACAGGTCTGCTTACTTGCTTTTCATATTCGTCGTCGCAAATTTTGCATTTGCAAATTCTGTACGCACGGAGTTCCAACTCTTGCGTATAGGTATTTTCAACCGCCTGACCGCCTATAAGCAATTCATCCCCGATTTTCAATTCTTTCAACTTTATGTACTTTGTTTCGTCGGAAAAAACAACCACTCCTATCCGACCGGTAAAATCAACCAAATCAAATTTGAAAAGCGTCAACCCTTTTGGTGTAACCACTTCACGCATACTTTCTATACGTCCGCATACCGTAACCGCTTTTTCCGGTTGAATTAAATCGACTATATACTGCGGTCTGTCGTTTATTACTTTATCGATAAATGACTCTACGTTCTCTACGTTGATTTTTCTTTGTGGTTTATACAAAACCTTCGTTATTTGAGATTCACGCATAACATCTGTTTTTTTCATAAGTTCGTTAACGTCAACAGAATTTTCTATCACGTCGAATTTCACTTTGATATCATAATTGCTTATAGATTTGAAGTAGTTTGAAACTTTTTCTAAAAATTCGTTTTGCTCCAACATTTGACGAAGTTCAGGCGTTACGGTAACTATGACAGTAAATATATCCTCACTTTCTTCCACGACGGTTTTTTCCGTGTCAAACTTGGAGGCAAAAAAGAAAAACTCTCTTTTAACATAATTTATAAAGGTATTTTTTAATATATCTTTATCAAAATAGTCTTTGATATATTTAATTTTAAGATTGAATTTGTTTTTTACCGCCTCCTGACAAACGGCTTCTATTTGCTGTTTTTGCTGCTCGGTCAAGTCTTGTTTTGTTGAAAAACATAATTCAAGAATACGGCTCTTTTTTTCAACAACCGCACTGTACAATTTCAAATCATCAAACTGTCCCCGACCTGTTTGTCTTACGTCATCTAAAAGCATAATATCAAATAATTAAATCAATCTCTTTTTTGAATTCTTCCAAAACATTCGAAGAATCAACCGTTCTATATACTTCCCCTTTTTTGAAAAACACGACTTTTCCATTGCCGCCGGCAAGTCCCAAATCTGCCTCTTTTGCCTCACCGGGGCCGTTAACGACACAGCCCATTACTGCAATTTTAAGCGGTTTTTTTACATTTGCTACATATTGCTTAACTTGTCTCGCTACGCCGATAAGGTCAAATTTACAGCGTCCGCAAGTAGGACACGAAACCACTTCGCAATAATTGCCGTCTTTGCCTATTGCTCGCAAAATTTCTTTGGCAAACAAAACTTCTTCAATCGGGTCTTCCGTCAACGATACTCTTATTGTATCACCAACGCCATCCAAAAGCAAACTTCCTATACCTATTGCGGATTTTGCCTTTGCCGAGTCCCCCGCTCCGCTTTCCGTAATGCCGACGTGTTGCGGATAGTCGGTTTTTTGCGCCAACAACCTGCACGCGTCTACCGTCTTTTTTACCGAACTTGATTTTACCGATAAGACTATATTGAAAAAGTTGCTGGACTCAAAAAACTTAACGTAATTCAGCGCACTGTCGACTAACGCTTCGGCAGTATTGCCGTATTTGTCAAGCGAAGATTTATTTAGAGAACCGCCGTTTACGCCTATCCTGATAGGAATATTATATTTCTTTGCAGTGTTTGTAACTTCTTTCAAATGCTCGTCGGAGTCTATATTGCCTGGGTTAATTCGTATTTTATCGGCGCCGTGTTTAATGGCAGAAATTGCAAGACGGTAATCAAAATGAATATCAGCAACCAAGGGAATATTTATTTGCTTTTTGATTGCTTGTATTGCAGAAGCGTCTTCTTCAGAAGTTACGGCAACTCTTACTATTTCGCAACCGACATTTTCAAGACTGCTTATTTGTTTTACCGTTGCGCAAATATCACAAGTAGCAGTATTAGTCATTGACTGTACTGCCACTTTATTTGAACCGCCTATAAAAACATTTCCTATCTTAATTTCTTTAGTCATATATCTAACCGAATAATTTTAATAAATCAATCAAAATTACAAAACCGAACAATAATAGCAACCCGATAAAATGAATGTAACTTTCTACCTTTCTGTTGACAGGCTTACCTCTTATCCACTCAATAATTACAAACACCATTTTTGAGCCGTCAAGCGCGGGAATAGGCAATAAATTAAATACCGCAAGATTTACTGAAATAAGCGTAATCAACATGAGTATATTTGCAAAACCGCTGCGTGCAACTTGGCTTGTTATATCTATTGTCGTTATAGGCCCGCCTATTTGGTCAAGCCCTATAAGCCCAGTAACAAGTCCGCCCAACGTTTCCAACACGTAGCCGGCAGTTCTGAAACAATACGGTAGGCATCTGCCGAGCGCCTCGCCGAAACTGAACCGAGTTCTTTCCGTTCCGCCGTATGCTATGCCGACGCCCCAACCGAAATATTCCGCTGTATTCCCTTGTTCATCGGTTACGGTATACTTTCCCTTTTCAACACCGCTCAGCATTACTTTTTCGCCGTTGCGCAACACAAGTACGTCGGCGGTATTTCCTGCATTGGAAATCATTTTAGTAAGGTCTACGGAAAGCAAAACATCTTTGCCGTTTATACTTAAAATAGTATCGCCTTGTTGAAGAGAATTTTCCGCCGTCTGCTCTATATTTTCTTTAGGATAAACCGTTTGAATATACGGCAGATAATCTCCGAAACAAGAAAAAGCAATAACAACAATCACCACAGCCGAAATAAAGTTCATAAATGCGCCTGAAAACAATACAATCAGACGCTTCCACGGCTTTTGATTGTTAAACGCCTGTGGATTTGGATTTTCTTCATCTTCGCCTTCGAAAGCGCAAAAACCGCCGAGCGGCAGCCATCTTAATGAAAATATTTGACCGTTTTTTAGCGGCTTGGAAAAAATTTTTGGTCCCATACCTATTGAAAACTCATTTATTTTGAAACCTAAAACTCTCCCTGCAATGTAATGTCCCAACTCGTGCACGGTAATCATAAACATCAGCACGACCAAGGCAATTAAAATATATATAATATTTTCAAGCAAATTAAATTACTCCGTCAATGATATTTTCGGTATAAATTTTAACCAATTTGTCTGTAGTTAAAAGACTGTCTGCCGAAATTTCGCTTTCAGTTTTATATTCGTTCAATACGCGTTCTATTATACTTGCAATATCCCAAAAACCGATTTTATTCTTCAGATATTTTTCCACACAGACGTCGTTTGCCGCGTTTAATACCGCAGGGTATAAACCGCCGCGAGAAAATGCCTGTCTGCAAAGATTGATACACTTAAATTTATTATAGTCCGGCAAATAAAATTCTAACTTTTTATCGGCAAGACTAAGCGGTGCTGCTTTTGACGGCAATCTATCCGGATAAGTCAGCGCATACTGTATAGGCAAAGTCATATCGGGATTTGACATTTGCGCCATAACCGCACCGTCGCAAAACTCAACCATAGAATGAACTATGCTTTGCGGATGAATCAAAACTTCTATTTGCTCCTGCGGAATATCAAACAAATACGACGCTTCTATAATTTCAAGTCCTTTATTCATCATAGTCGCGGAATCTATCGTAATTTTTTGCCCCATAGACCAAGTGGGATGTTTTAACGCTTCCTTGGCTTTTGCGGTTTTCAACTGTTCTGTAGTAAAATTTTTGAACGCTCCGCCGCTTGCTGTCAAAATAAGTTTATTTATTTGTGAATGCTTATTACCCTCTATGCACTGCCATATTGCCGAGTGTTCGCTGTCTACGGTTATCAACTTGCCTTTATAGCGTGAAAGATAGTCTTTTACCAACTCTCCGCCGCACACAAGTGTTTCTTTATTTGCAAGCGCAACCGTCCGACCGTCTTTTATCGCCTGCAATACTGCGTCAATCGCTACGATGCCTCTGGTTGCTACTACCACTATATCAGCGTCTTTTATCGCGCTGGTTAAGCATTTTGCTCCATCATCTTTTATCGTGAAGTAATTTAACGGATGAAAGCCCTCTGCTTGTTTATTTAATTTTTTCTTGTCGGAATAGGCAACCAGACTTTTGACCTGAAATAAATTTTCATTGTTTTTAATAACTTGTAAAGTTTGAGTTCCTATTGACCCCGTACTGCCAAGTATTGCAATTTTTTTCATACAACTATAAACGTAAAGACCAACGAAACAAAGCACGCATTAAGCATTATGCCGTCAACTCTGTCAAGCATACCGCCGTGGCTGCCCAACATCTTGCTGAAATCTTTTATACCTAAACTTCTTTTGATTAAACTTGCAACTAAATCGCCTATTTGCGTCAGGCACGAACCGCAAACCGCTATTAATGAATATGACAAATAGGTGTAAATCTTTCTCAACCCCCACGTCAAGAACCCCGGTCCCAACAAGCCCGTAACTTCAAATATGATAAACACCAAGAGCGAGCCGAGCACTCCGCCGAACAATCCGCCGACTGCCCCCTCTATTGTCTTTTTTGGGCTTATTTCAGGCGCAAGTTTATGTTTACCGAAAAGCAACCCGAATACAAGCGCAAAAACGTCGGTAAACGTTGAAACGAGAATTACAAACGCCAAGCCCAAATATGCCAACTTAGAGTTATTGATAAAGAATAATGACGAAAGCGTCAATCCCGGGTATATCAAAATAAAGGCAAAAGGCATTAAACCGTCAAGGTGTATGTTTTTGAACACTGCGATAGTTGCGCCTATGGCAAAAATGAGCAGCGTATAATAAACTACACCCATAAAGTCCAATTTGATATACGGCAAACCTACCGTCAAAGAATATATAATCAGCAGCAGATTAAATTCTTTAGGCAATTTATCTTTAAGAGCCTTACGCATTTCATTTACGGCAAAAAAGATAACCAACATTATAAGCGCATCCATAAAGAACTTGCTTATAAAATAACCTAAAAAATAAAATCCAACTAAAATGATAGCAATTGCTATCGCAACGAGAACCCTGTTTCGCATTTAGTCTTTAATATCTCCAAATTTTCTTTCTCTCTTGTTAAAACTTGACAACATAAGCACAAACTGCTGCTCGTCAAAATCAGGCCACAATACGTCTGTAAAATACAATTCGGCATATGCGGCTTGATACAGCATAAAGTTTGACAAACGCAATTCTCCGCTTGTGCGCACTATTAAATCCAAATCGGGTAATTGCTTATATAAATAACTTTCAAAAGTTGTTTTGTCTGCACAAGCAACTCCGTCTTTAAGCATAGCGTTTACCGCGTGTATAATTTCATTTCTTCCGCCGTAGTTTATACATAAATTCAGCGTCAGAGACTTACAGTTTTTTGTTTTTGTTTCAACGGTTTTTATTGCGTCTGTTAAATCTTCGGGCAAACCATCGGAACTGCCGGAAACTACAACTCTTATGTCTTTCTTCAAAAAAGTGTCAATTTTTTTTAGATACTTTCTGGCAAGGTCAAACAAGTTGTCTACTTCTGCCTTAGGGCGCGAAATGTTTTCGGTAGACAAAACGTAAAGGCTGACGCACTGTATCCCGTATTTTTTTGATAAATCAATAACAGACTCTACGGTTTTAATGCCTGCACGATGCCCCTTGATACGCGGATAACCGCGCATTTTAGCCCAGCGACCGTTGCCGTCCATTATAAAACCTATATGTTTGGGTACAGTTGAAAATTCCATTACAAAACCTCTGTGTCTACGTTAAACTTAAAATCGCCGACGATAAGCTCCACAGGAACCGTATCGCGTACTGCAATTATAAGTTGAGTATCAAAATCTTTTCTTTTATCCGCCCCATAAAAAGTAAGCCTGAAGTCAACACCCAGGTCATTCAAAATTTTGACCGCTTCGTCAACCCCAAGCCCTACTAAATTTCTCATTTGCATATTATACAGACATTATGTCTTTTTCTTTTTCCGAAGTCATTGCGTCAATGGTTTCAATAAATTTCGATATTGACTTATCCACTTCTTTTTCCGCATTGCCCGCAATATCTTCAGATATTTGTTTGTCATTTTTTAATTTTTTTATACCGTCAATGGCGTCTCTTCTTGCGTTCCTTACGGTAACCTTACAATCCTCCGCCATTTTTTTGACTTGCTTGACCAAATCTTTTCTTCTCTCTTCGGTAAGTTCCGGAAAGACAAGTCTTATGACGTTGCCGTCGTTTGTAGGCGTCAAACCCAAATTAGCAGCCAAAATTGCTTTTTCCGCAGCGCCCAAAGCAGACTTGTCCCACAACGTAATGACAAGCATACGCGGTTCAGGTGTGGAAATATTGCCCATTTGAGTAATCGGCGTCATTGTACCGTAATAATCTACAGAAACCTTTTCCAACAATTTTGAGTTTGCTCTACCTGCTCTCATAAGACCGAATTCGTTTTTTGTAAAGTCAATAGCCTTATTGCATTTTAACGGCAAATCGTTACAAATCTTTTGTAATTGTTCATTTTCAAATACCATATCTGTACCTCGTTTTCCACATTTTACTAAATTTTACGGCTTTTTTCAAGTCTTTATTTAATAATTGTACCGATTTTCTCGCCTTTTACCGCTCTGATTATACTGTCTTTGTCATTTACGGCAAACGCAAGTATTGGTATGTTATTATCCATACACATAGAAATTGCCGTAGTATCCATTGCCTTTAACCCTTTTTGGATAATATCCATATAACTCAACTCGTCATATTTTTTTGCAGTCGGGTCGACTTTGGGGTCAGCGCTGTAAATACCGTCTATGTTTTTTGCCAAAAGCAAAATGTCCGCATTTATTTCAGCCGCACGCAAAGCCGCGCCGGTGTCGGTAGAAAAATAAGGATTGCCCGTTCCGCAGGCAAAAATGACTATGCGCCCTTTTTCGAAATGTCTTATCGCACGGCGAAGTATATAAGGCTCTGCGACTCTGTTTATGTTTAACGCAGATTGCACTCTTACCGGCACCCCTTGACTTTCCAACGCATCTTGAAGCGCCAATGCATTGATAAGCGTTGCCAACATACCCATATGGTCGGCAGTGCTTCGGTCCATATGGTCGCCTTGTCTGCCGCGCCAAAAATTACCTCCGCCTATTACTATGCCTACTTCTATTTTTTGCTCATTTAACACTTTAAGTTGAGCAACCAAATCGTTTATGGTTTTTGTTCCGATGCCAAACCCGCTTTCATCTGCCAACGCCTCGCCGCTGACCTTTATTAAAATGCGTTTATACATAAGCACTACTCTCCTTTTATAAAAAAGGGAACAAGAAACCTTGTTCCCTTTTTGGGTTACTTAACTTGATTTACTTGCTCCATAATTTCTTGAGCGAAATTATTTTCTCTCTTTTCCAAACCTTCGCCGACTTCGTATCTGACGAATCTTCTTACCGAAATCTTCTCACCTATTTTTGCGACGGTTTCGTTAATCAAAGTCGAAACTGTTTTTGAAGGGTCTTTTACGTAATCTTGCTCTAACAAGCAAACTTCTTTGTAGTATTTTTTGATACGACCTTCAACCATTTTTGCGATAACCGCCTCAGGCTTAGGTTTAGGTTCGTTTTTAGCCTGTGCAGTCAAAATTTGTCTTTCTGCTTCTATTTTTGCAGGGTCAACGTCGTTTACGGACACAACTTCCGGTTTAGCGGCAGCAATTTGCATTGCAATGTCGTGAACCAACTCTTGGAAAGCGTCGGAACGCGCTACAAAGTCTGTTTCACAGTTTACTTCGAGCAATACGCCGATTCTTCCGCCCATATGAATGTAACTCGATACTATACCTTCGGAAGCAATTCTTCCTTGTTTTTTTGCCGCGCTAGCCATACCCTTTTCTCTGAGGATTTTTACAGCCGCTTCGAAATTGCCGTCGGCTTCTACCAAAGCCTTTTTGCAATCCATCATACCTACGCCTGTCTGCTCGCGGAGTTTCATTACGTCAGCACTTGTAAAATTTGCCATGATATATTCTCCTATTATTCTACAACTTCGCTTTTTTCTTCAACAGGAGCAGCAACAACTGCATCTGTCATTGCGATCGGTTCATCGTCGGTTACGTTTACAACGATACCTTCTCTTGCCTCGATAACGGCGTTTGCAATTATCGAAGAAATGATTTTAACTGCGCCGATTGCATCGTCATTGCCTGGGATGACGTAATCTACGTCGTCAGGGTCGCAGTTGGTATCTACGATTGCAACGATAGGAATGTTAAGATTTTTTGCTTCTTTAACCGCAATCGCTTCTTTTTTAGGGTCAACTACAAACATACATCCAGGCAAACCGCGCATATCTTTAATGCCGCCGAGATTGAGTTGAAGTTTGTCTCTTTCTTCTTTAAGTTTTGCAACTTCTTTTTTAGGCAACAAATCGAATTCGCCCATTTTTTCCATTTGATTGATTTTATTCAATCTTTCGATACGGGTACGAATAGTTCTGTTGTTGGTAAGCGTACCTCCGAGCCAACGGTTGTTGATGTAGTACATACCGCATCTTTCCGCTTCTTGTTGAATTGCCGCTTGCGCTTGTTTTTTAGTGCCTACAAACAAAACGGATTTTCCGCTTGCCGCAACGTCTCTTACAAACGCATAAGCCTCTTCTGCAAGTTGTACGGTCTTTTGCAAGTCGATGATATGAATATCGTTTCTTGCAGAGTAGATGTACTTCTTCATTTTAGGGTTCCATCTTCTTGTTTGGTGTCCAAAGTGAACGCCTGCTTCAAGAAGTTGTTTCATTGAAACTACTGCCATTTTTCTTTTCTCCTCGTTTTTTACTTTTTGGTTAAAAAGTCCTCCCTTGCTCTTGTTTGCTCCGACTGCGACCGCAAAAGTACGGCAACTGCAAATCGAATAGACGCAAGGTGCGTAATAAACCTTGCATAGTATATCACAGACAAATAACTTTGTCAAAAATTTTTACTGCTAAAAAAATTTACTTCAATAAAAAAAAACTTGCGCTCGCACACAAGTTTTTCACTCAAAATTATTTTTTATGACAATCGCAATTATGTTCGTGATGATGTTCTTCCCCGCAGTGGCAATCGCCTTCGCAATGACAGTCGTCATCACCGCAACTGCAGCCTTCTTCTTCCATAAGGCGGTTGTATTCTTCAAACACTTTGTCAAGCAACTCGTCGTCTTCGATAGGCACAAACAAATCCTCGCCGTCTTCATCTGTTTCGAGTTTGAAGATGACGACTTCTCCTTCGTCAATGTCGGCAAGTTCTTCTGCCGGTTCAAAAAATACATACCAGTTGTCTTCGTATTCTATCGTAGCAACGTGATAAAAATCTACCGTTTCGCCGTCTTCGTTTACTAGTTGAATGATATCTTCTTCTATAATATCATTTTCTTCTTCATTTACCTTTTTTTCGAGTTCTTCCATAAAACCCTCCTATTTTTTTATTTCCAAATAAGTCTGCAAAATAATTGTTGCAGCAACCTTATCTACAACCTTTTTTCTGTCTCCGCGCCGCACGTTGCCTTCAAGCAAAACTCTTTGCGCAGACGCAGTAGTAAAACGCTCGTCTACAAATACGACTTTTTTGCCCCACGCTTCTTCAAGTTTATCAACAAACTCTCTGACCTTTTGCGTTTGTAAACTGTCTTGGTTGTTTAAGTTTTTAGGCAAACCGCTGACTATTGTGTCAACTTCCATTTCTTTTGCAAGATTGACAATATAATCAATGTCTTTGACAAAATCTTTTCTAACGTAAGTTTCAAGCGGATTTGCAATGATTCCCATTAAATCTGAAACCGCAAGACCGATTCTAACGTCTCCGACGTCCAAAGCAAGAATTCTTCCCATAAATTACCAATAACAGTATAACACATTTGTCTCGATAATAAAAGAGTTTTAATTAAAAATAAAGGCAAAGAAATCTTTGCCCGTTATTTTGTCAAGTTTTGCACTTGTTGACTTATTGCATCCTGCCCTTTTTGAGCAATCTTTTTTGCCTGTGGGTTAAGTTCTAAAATCATTGCACCCATCAGCGCGCCCAATGCAATTCCCGCAAAAAATCCGCCTTTCATAGCCACCTCCATATAATTATAGTATCGGCTAACGAAGAGTTTTAATGTGAAAATTTCATTTACAAAAATTACCAATTATTTTTGTTTCGAGCGATAATCTTTTATTGCTTCTCTTATTGCTTCTTCCGCAAGTACGGAGCAATGCATTTTTTGAGCAGGCAACCCGCCAAGGCTGTTTACTACGTCTGCGTTTGTAAGTTTTTCAGCCTCTTCAACCGTTTTGCCGATAATCATTTCCGTAGCGGTAGAACTTGTTGCAATTGCAGCGGCGCAACCGAAAGTCTGAAATTTTGCGTCAACAATAACGTTGTTTTCTATTTTGAGATACATCTTCATTATATCTCCGCAAGTGGCGTTACCGACAGTACCTACGCCGTCGGGATTTTCTATCGTGCCGATATTTTTAGGGTTTGTAAAAACTTCCAAAACTTTTTCGTTATACATATTAGACATTTTGAATTTCTCCTTCTTTCCAATTAAACAACGGCGACATTTTTCTTAAAAAGTCTATCGTTTCTTTAAGTTTATCTACCGCGTAATCTATTTGCTCCATAGTGTTGCTCATACCGAATGAAAACCTTATAGAGCCGTGCCCCAACACTATATCAACACCCATTGCAAGCAATACGTGCGACGGCTCTAACGAACCGCTGGAACAAGCCGAGCCGCTTGATACGGCTATTCCCGCCAAATCCAGACGATATAAAATGCTTTCGCCCTCTATATACTCGAAAGAAAAGTTTGCGTTATTAGGCAGTCTGTCCGTCCTGGAACCGTTGAGTTTTACGTTGGGAATTTCTTTTTCTACTCTCTCTATAAATCTATCTCTTAGTTTCATGCAATGCTCGGAATAAACTTCCAAATTATTTACGGCGTCTTCTATTGCTTGTCCCAAACCTACGACTGCAGGCGTATTTGTCGTGCCGCCGCGCATTGCTCTTTCCTGACCGCCGCCGATAATAAGTTTGTCTATCTTTAAGCCGTTTCTTATATACAGCGCGCCGACGCCTTTAGGTCCGTAAAATTTGTGTGCCGACAGTGTAAGCAAATCGCAACCTATGTCTTTTACGTCAACTTTTATACTTCCGACTGCCTGCACTGCATCTACGTGAAAAATGCTGTCGTTTGCTTTTACTAATTTTGCAATTTCTTTATACGGTTGAATCGTGCCGACTTCGTTATTTGCAAGCATTATGGAAACAAGTATTGTATCTTTGCGCAAAGCTTTTTTCAATTCTTCCAACAAAACTTTACCGTCGCGGTCAACAGGAAGTATTGTTACTTCAAAGCCTTGTTTTTTAAGCCAACTGCAACTGTTAAGCACCGACGGGTGCTCTATTGCCGAAGTAATTATATGTTTACCCTTCGATTGCTTTGCCCAAGCAGTGCCTTTTATTGCCCAGTTGTTGGCTTCCGTTCCGCTGCCTGTAAAATATACTTCATTAGGTAAGCAGTTTATTGCCTTTGCGACCTGACTTCTTGCCAAGTCAACTCCTTTTATCGAACTGCGCCCGAAAGTATGCTGAGAATGGGCATTTCCGAACATATCGGTAAAATACGGCATCATTTTTTCCAAAACATTTTTCGATACAGGAGTTGTCGCCGCGTGGTCAAAATATATTCTATCCATTATTTTCCCCCTTTATCAGACTATCTAAGGTAACCGAATCTAAAAAGTCGTTTATAGTTTTGTGCAAATTTGACCAAACATAATACGACCTGCACGACTTTGTGCATTTATGTTCTGTATCAAGACAGTCTATAATTTGCAAATTGTCTTCCACTGAACGTAAAATTTCACCTACGGTAGTTTTATCTGGAGACTTTGTCAAAACATAACCGCCGAATGCACCCCTTGTGCTGGTTACCACGTCGGACTTTTTAAGCATTGACATAATTTGCTCTAAAAATTTGTCCGTAGTGCCGACCATTTCACTCAGTTGGGAAACGGTAAGATTGCCGTTTTCATAATTTTCCGCCAAATAAATGCAAGCAGACAAACCGTATTTAGCCTTTACTGATAACTTCATAAATTCCCTACTTTTTAATTCCGACTAATTCAATAGGATTTTAACACTTAATATTTATATTGTCAACAGAAAAAGCCGAAATCATAATGATTTCGGCTTTTTATTTTTGAAATTAAATTTATCTCAAAATATCGTTTTCGTAAAGCGGGAAGTCTTGCGTAAGTTTCAATACTTTGGCAGAACTTCTTTCAAGAGCGGCTTCTTTATTTTTGATAAGGTCGGCAATAATTTCGCCGATGATTACCATTTCTGCCTCTTTCATACCCCTTGTCGTAACTGCAGGCGTACCGATACGAATGCCGCTTGTTACAAACGGACTTTCCTTGTCAAACGGAATGCCGTTTTTATTTACAGTAACGTGTGCTTCGTCAAGCAAATGCTCAAGCTCTTTACCGGTAATATCATCTTTTGTAAGGTCAACCAACATCAAATGATTGTCGGTGCCGCCGGTAATGATATTTACGCCGTTTTTAATAAGAGTATCAGCCAAAGTTTTTGCATTTTTTACAACTTGCTTTTGATATTCTACAAACTCGGGTTGCATTGCTTCTTTTAAGCAAACTGCCTTCGCTGCAATAACGTGCATCAAAGGACCGCCTTGCGTACCAGGGAAAATTGCTTTGTCAATTGCTTTTGCGTGTTTTTCTTTACACAAAATCAAACCGCCGCGAGGTCCGCGAAGTGTTTTATGCGTAGTAGTAGTAACAACGTCCGCATATGGAACAGGGCTTGGGTGAATGCCTGCGGCTATAAGTCCTGCAATATGGGCAATGTCAACCATCATAATTGCACCGACTTTGTCACAGATTTCTCTGAAACGCTTAAAGTCAATGGCTCTGCCGTATGCGCTTGCACCTGCAATAATCAATTTAGGTTTGCATTCGATTGCAGTTTTTTCCAAAGCGTCGTAATCTATACGATAGTCTTTTTCAGAAACGAAGTAAGGAACAACGTTAAACCAAGTTCCTGAAACTGCAACAGGACTGCCGTGGGTCAAGTGTCCGCCGTGTGCAAGGCTCATACCCATATAAGTATCACCGGGTTTCATAAATGCATAAAATGCCGCGAGATTGGCGTTTGCACCACTGTGCGCCTGTACGTTTGCGTGCTCTGCACCGAACAATTTTTTTGCTCTTTCTATTGCAAGTTTTTCTGCAATGTCAACGCATTGGCAGCCGCCGTAATATCTCTTGTCTGGCAAACCTTCTGCATATTTGTTGGTCAGGTGCGACCCCATAGCTGCCATAACGGCAGGCGAGACGATGTTTTCGCTGGCAATCAATTCGATGTTTTGTCTTTGGCGGGTAAGCTCCAACTCAAAACTTTCGTAAATTTCCGGGTCAGCGGCTTTAAGAGTTTTGAAATCAATCATTTTTTTAATCTCCTTTATTTTTCTAAATGTTTATTCAAAAATTTTTCCAAATCTTTTTTAGGCTTAAAACCTACGCTGTTTGCGGCAAGTTCTCCATCCTTAAAAAGACAAACGTTAGGTATACTGAAAACTTTATACTTAAATGCGATTTCTTGATTTTGGTCGATATCGACTTTTGCAAAAAGCACTTTATCTCCGTAAACACTTTCGAGTTCTTCAAGCAACGGCGCAAGATTTTTGCAAGGTCCGCACCAAGGCGCCCAAAAATCAACTAAAACAAATTTTGACGACTTTAACGTATCTTCAAAATTTTGAGCGGAAACTTCCAACATAACTATTCCTCCGAATCTGAAATAATCCTTACCAAATAAGGTTTACCCTTTTTACTTAGCGCATATCTCTTATCTATAAGTTTAAGTACCAAAAATCCCAATGCCAAAGCAACTATAAAAATGCCGAATTGCCAAAACTCAGATAAATTAAGCAAATATGCGGTTAAAAAGCCCACAAGACCGATAAACAACGGCAGAGTATAAATAAGCAAAGACATCTTTAAGACCGTTCCGTTTGAAATATTGACCTCTACCTTATCTCCTACTTTTCCTCCAAGCGTGTTTTCCATCGTCATATCAACGTGTGCTGCGTTAGGTTTTATGGCGCACATATTACAATGTTCGCAACTGGATTTCCTTGGAAATCTTACGGTAATTAAATTTTTTTTTGTGCGGACAATCTGCCCGACTTCTTTCATTTCATTCATATAAGTTTATTTACAACAAAAGCGGCAATAACCGACGCACAAGCCGCGGGATAATAAGAAATACTGCCTATCACACCCTCGGACTTATTTGCAATGCTTTTTGCGCATACGCAAGGAACGTCCTTAACACCTGCTTGGCGAAGATTTTTTCTTATAATTTTTGCCAACCCGTCATTTTCAGTTTTGTAAACGTCTTTGACTTCAAACGACGGCAAATCGTATCTGTTGCCTGCGCCCATTGCGGAAATAATTTGCAAATTTCTGTTTTTTGCTTCGATAATCAATTCTGTTTTGTCTTTGACAGAATCAATAGCATCAACGACAAAATCATAATTATATGAAAAAATTTCGTCTTTCGTTTCTTTGTTAAATCTCTTCGCAAAGGTATGTAATTTTAATTGCGGATTGATTGACAATAATCTTTTCCGAAACGCATCGACTTTATATATGCCGACAGAGTTGCAAGTTGCGATAATTTGTCTGTTTATATTTGACGGCTCTATCTTATCTCCGTCTATGATAACAAGACTTCCTATGCCGGCGCGAGTTAAAAACTCTGCAACAAAACCGCCTACGCCGCCTACGCCTACAATGAGTATAACACTCTTTTTCAATTTGTGGTAGTTTTCTTCACCAATTAGCGAAATTGTTCTTTGAGAAAATTCGTCCATATTGCAAATTGTCATAAAAATTTATTTCGACTTGTCTTTCTCGCTAATTTCAATGCCGAGTTCTTTAAGTTGTTTATCCTCGACAACATTTGGCGCTTCCGACATTAAATCACAAGCGTTTTGCATTTTAGGAAAGGCGATAACGTCTTTTATCGATGCCGTATCGGTCAGCAACATCGTAAGTCTGTCAAGACCGAACGCAATGCCGCCGTGCGGAGGCGTGCCGTAGTTGAAAGCATTTACGAAAAAGCCGAATTTTTGTGCAATTTCTTCATCACTGAAACCCAGCGTTTCAAACATAAGTTTTTGAATATCTCTGTTGTAAATTCTCAAACTTCCGCCGCCGGCTTCTTCGCCGTTTATTACCAAGTCGTATGCCTTTGCCCTGACTTTAGCAGGGTTGGTTTTCATAAGAGGCACATCTTCGTTTTTAGGCGAAGTAAACGGATGGTGCTTTGCAACAAATCTCTTTTCTTCTTCATCATACTCAAAGAGCGGAAAGTCCGTAAGCCACAAAATTTCAAACTTACCCTTTTCTATCAAACCGTATTTTTCGGCTAAATGACATCTCAACGCACCGAGAGAAACGCAAGTAGTTTCATCATTTCCGTCGGCAACGATAAACGCCAAGTCATTATTTTGTATAGCGCA
>CAJUCX010000010.1:0-8658 GCA_910585195.1 uncultured Christensenellaceae bacterium
GCCTAAACCTTTTTATTTGCGTTTTATTAAATTCCCTGTGGGAATTACGGTAATACCGTGTCGGTTTTATTTGTAGGCGGAAAATATGCTTGGCAATGTCAGTTTAGTATTCGGGGGCGTTTTTATATTACGGTCGTTCGTATCTATTTCGTTAAAATAATAAAATTCAGTTGTCAAAATTTTTGCTTTGTGCTATCATCATTAAGCAAACGCCGAAGTGGTGGAATGGCAGACGCGACGGACTCAAAATCCGTTGTTGGCGACAACGTGCGGGTTCAAGTCCCGCCTTCGGCACCAAATATATTGTATAAAAAGTCTTTTTTAGAAAAGACTTTTTTCATTGTCAAAAAAACAATATGCAGGGGTTTTCATTATTTTATCACTGCATACAGATATGGCATTTTTTGAGATTTGAAATTTGGCGATTTCAAGTCTTTTTTCAAAATGCAAAAGTTTTGTTGCCGAGTGAAAGCGAACGCCACGAATGTCTTTTTTTGATTTTTTGCCCAAAATTTTGATTTTTTATCAAAAAATTGGCTGTCGCAAAATCAAAATGAAAAAATCAAAATCGAACACCGAAATAATCAAGAATAATCAAAAAATCAAAATTTCAAGCCAAGACCGATTGCGGTTGCAAAGAGTTGTGGTATAATGAAATTATGAAAAAATTAGACGAAATGACATTGCAAGAACTTTGGCAATTATTTCCAATAGTTTTGACGGAGCATAAGTCTTATTGGGCAGATTGGTATGACGAGGAAGTGGTGCAACTTAAAAATATACTGCCCAAAGATACAAAATATCATCATATTGGAAGCACAGCAATAAAAGGGATTATGGCGAAACCGATTATTGACTTTCTTATAATTGTAAATTCGATTAAAGAACTAAAACAAGCCGCAAGCCTTTTGGAAAAACATAGATATATAAAAATGTCGGTTAGTGAAAACCGAGTATCTTTGAATAAAGGATATACCGAAAATGGTTTTGCTGAAAAAGTTTTTCATTTGCATATTAGATTGCAGTGCGATGAAGATGAAATTTATTTTCGAGATTATTTGAACTTGCATCCAAATATTGCAAAAGAATACGAACAATTAAAATTAAACCTTTGTGGAAAATTTAAACACAATAGAGATGCATATACAGAAGCCAAGACTGACTTCGTAAAAAGAATTACTGACTTGGCAAAACAAAAGTGTTAAAAGAAATCACGAGCAAAGTTTCGTGATTTTTTGTTGCAAAAATTAAAGAAATCAAAATGTGCCGCAAAATCAAAAAAAAGACTTTGTTTTCAGTTGACACAAAAAGAAAAAGCACTGTAAAAACAGTGCTTTTTCTTTTTGGTACTGGAGTTGAAAAGCCCCGCCTGACGCTTATGCTATTCCGTTGCTATGCTCCTTACGGGACAGAAATAAAAACAGTGCAAAAAGCACTGTTTTGTTATTTTTCTCGGCTGGTCTGCTCAGTCTGATGTGATTTACACTTTGCATAGTAATAGCATAAGCCGAGCCGCAGCATACGGCGAACGCCGCGCCGCGAAAAAAGTATATTGCGGTACCGAAATATAAAGAAACGTTTTTATTTTGCGCGGTGAGTTACGCATTTGATTACAGTAGATTTTTTATAAATGCGATTTACTTTTCGTATTTTTTAATTTCTTATGACTATAATTTTTTATATATGATATAATTAAAAATAAAATCATAGCAATTACGGGAGGTAAGTTTTATGATGTTGAAAGATAAAGTTGCAATCGTTACCGGCGGAACGCGTGGAATCGGTTTTGCAATAGTAAAAAAGTTTTTGGAACACGGTGCAAAGGTGGTTTTGTGCGGTTCTAAGCCTGAAAGCGCTAAAAAGGCGGTCGACGCTCTGAAAAAAGAAAACGCATCGTGGCAGGTTGAGGGTATCAGTCCCGATTTGACAAACTATGACGACGTAAAGGCTGCATTTAACGCTGTGGCGGAAAAATACGGCAGGATTGATATTCTTGCCAACAATGCGGGGATTTCCTCCAAAGAGCCGTTTACGTCTTATACGGAAGAAATGTTCAAAAATGTTATGGACTTGAACGTAACGGCAGTGTTTAATTGCAGCCGTGCTGTAGTTGACAAAATGAAAGAACAAAAAAGTGGCAGTATAATTAACACCAGCAGTATGGTAAGTAAATACGCGCAGCCGTCTGGCATAGCATATCCTACAAGCAAATTTGCCGTAAACGGTTTTACTTTGTCTTTGGCAAGGGAGTTGGGTCCGGACGGTATAAGAGTAAATGCGGTAGCCCCGGGCGTAACCAACACCGATATGGTTAAAGTTTTGCCGAAAGAATTGATTGACCCTATTGTTGCGCAGATACCTTTGCGCCGTGTGGGCGAACCTGAGGACATTGCAAACGCATTTGTTTTTTTGGCAAGCGAAATGGCAAGTTATATCTCCGGCGTGGTGCTGAGTGTAGACGGTTTGGCAAGAACTTAATCTGAGGCATTTATCACTTATTGATTTTTACTAAGGAGAATTATTATGGAATATAAAGTGGAAACATATAAGGTAAACGAAGCCGAACTACAAATGAATCTTCTTGCAAAACAGGGGTGGAAAGTAATTACCGTTTCGCCTAATATAGCGCAAGGTTACGGCGTTGTCGTTACCTATGAAAGAGAGCTTGATAAAATATAACGCTATTAAACAAAAGACCGTGTTTTTGCGGTCTTTTCGTTTTTTATTCAAAACAATAAAATTATCTTGTTGGTTTATTTTTTATTGAATACAGTTTGATATTTTCTTTGATACGCCTTATTTGTTTTAACTGACGGCAAGTTGGCAATAATATAAATATGACAAAAAGATTTTACATCACAACCGACGGAACCGACGTTATTGCATTGCAGGACGAAATTGGCGTAAGGGCAATTCCTTTCAGCGAGTTTGAAGAACTTTACGATATGAATTCCCGCATAGATTTGGATGGGCGCAGGGTAACTGATTTTGAAAATATTTTACGCAGCGTAAGCGCTGCCGACGGCACGGAATATATTGTGCTCGATGACGGTAAGCCTGCAAAAAGCGTTGCGCAAGTATTTTTCAACGGTGTTGCAAACAACAAAATCGTCGCACAGATTTCTTTATGAAAACTTTGCAAATCAACAATTTAATAAATATAATTAAATAAATTGCATAGGTAAAATAAACAACACCCCAAAGCCAGTTTAACGGCTTTGGGGTGTTGTTTGAATTAGCCACAGCGTTATTTGTTATTGTTTAGTTTTCTTTTCTTTCTCGTTTTCCGAACGATAAGCCAAGTTGAAACGGCAATAATTACCGCGCCGCCTGCGCCTATGCCTATATACAGCCACAAATGATTGACGGGGGCTTTTTTGTCAATGCAAAAACTTTGGTTTTGACTTATATTAAACGTTATATATTTGCCAGAAACGCTAAACTTTGCCGACTTTCCGTTTATCGTCAAGTCGTAGTCCGTTTCGCCGTCGGTAAAATATTTTATAACCAGCGTGTCGTAACTTACTTCTTTGCCTTTGCGCAAAAGTTTAATTATATAATTATTTCCGTCTTTTTCTGCTTTCAAAGTTGTGTCGCTGTAAAATTTGCCTTCTGCAATAAACTGCGGCGTTTGACCGTCGTCGGATGTTATTGTCGTCAGATATTTGTCGACTTGCTGATATACGTTTACGTCCTGCGTAACGTTTGACAAATCTTTTTCTTCCCACCATACAAAATAACCGTCGATTTCCGGCAAAGCGGGCAATTCCGTTATGCCTTGACCGTAAGGTACGCTTACGGAAGTATAATACTTATAGTCCTGACTTTCGTCCCATTGCCAAAAAATTACTTTTACAAATACGTAAGAAGCAAATTGACTTTGCTCTGTAAATTTACTTTTTGCATTTTCAAACCAAGTTGCAAAATCTTCGTAATTGTCTTCTGCGTTGCACTCTGCAAAACTTTTTAACATAGGGTATGACGATTTATCTTGGTCTGCAATCCAAAAATCTTCGCTAAACCCTACAAGGCTTTGCGACAGGGTGTTTTGCGACGAAAGGGCGTCGGCGGTGAGTTTTGCCGCAGAGTATTCAGTTGCGGCACCGTAGTTTACTCCGTCTATGCCAAAGCCGTCGCCTATAAAATAGTTGTGTTTTACGTTTGTAACGGATATTGCGCTGCCTGTGCCCGAAAAGCCCGTTATATTGCCTGTGTATTGACCGTTAGAAATTATCGTTGCATTGGTATAGCAGTTTTGCAAGTCGTTTGCTTTGCCGGCAATGCCTCCGACGTAATCGTTGCCTTCTATACGCGCGTTGCAGGTGCAGGCGTAAATTTCCGTAGAGGACAAGCCTGCAATGCCGCCTGTGTAGTTGCCTTTTTCATTTTCAACGCTGCCCGAAACGGAACAGCTTTCTATGCGGCCGACGAGTTGTTCTGCGGCTATGCCGCCTGCGTAGTTCGCATGCGCAAAAATTTGACAGTTTGCAAAACTGTTTTTCAAAATAGCGTTGATGGCGTTTAAGCAGCCCGTTATGCCGCCTGCATAATTTTCCGCAGTAACGGCGCCTGTGTTGCAGCAGTAACTTATTTTGTGAATTCCCAAATCTACGCTTTCTTCAAAATTGAAGTCGTCGTCTTCTCCGTTGCCGTTGCCTTTGCCGAAATATCTGTCCAACCAGTCTTGCAAATAGTCGTTGCTGTCGCTGTCGTTTTGCAGTCTGCCGTAATAGCCGAAAATTCCGCCGACATAGTTGTTGCCGCAAACTTCCGCATTGTTATTGCAAAAATAAACTTCTCCGTTGCAAAGTCCGGCAACACCGCCTATATATCTGCCTTGATAAATATAACCGATTTTTCCGTCGTTTGCGCAATTTATCAATTTGCCGGTGGAGTAGCCTGCAATACCGCCTACGTTGGTCATATTGCGTGCGTTTGAAGTTGAAACTTCAAACGTGTTTATTTTGCCTTTGTTTGTGCAGCCGATTATATCTCCGCTGTTAAAGCCCGCAATGCCGCCGCCGTTCAAAATGCAATATATATCGCAGTTGTTTATGCAGTTTTCTATTTTGGCGCCGCTGCCGTTGTAAGCGGTAATTCCGCCGGAATATTGCTCACCGTCGATAACGCCGCTTGTCTCTACGTTAATTACAGAACCGTAATTTCTTGCAATGAGAGAAGCGTAAGAGCCGTTTGACGATTTTATATCTAGGTTTTTGAATTTTAAGTTTTTTATTTCCGCTCCGCTGTTTAGTCTTTTGAATACCGAAACGTTGTCTTTGTCTTCATTCAACGTGAAATTATATATCGTGTGATTTTGTCCGTCGAATACGCCGTTGAACATGGGTATTGAAGGGGCGTAGATATTTGCAAAATTCAAATCGACGGTAAGCATAAAGGTTTTGTTTACGGAGTAATCGTACTCTGCGCAGTTTCGGGCAAAGTTTATAAAATCCGCTTCGCTTGAAATTTGTACGGCGTCTGTTTGATTTTCTTCCGCAAAGGCAAACGGCATAAACAAAAGACATGCCGCAAAAATTACGGAGCAAATTGCAAGCAAAACATTGTTAATGCTTTTTACGTTAGATTTATTCGTCATCTTTTTTTGCTCCTTTTTTCTTTATTATTTTGGTTACCGATTTTTTAATAGAGTTTACGCCTTCTTTCAGTTTTTCGTCAAAAGACGTTTTGGAAAGCGGTTTGTCAAGAATATACAGCACGGCAGGCAATATAAGCATAACGCTTATTATGGATATTATCGTGCCGCGCCCCAAGCACAGGCCTATTGACGCTATTAAAGGCTCGCTTACGATAAAGCCTATAAGAAATGACGCAACCGTCATAATTGTGCCGGAAGTTATTATCGTAGGGAATGCTTGGTTTAACGCCTCCGCAACGGTGGTCTTTTTGTCCATCGTCAGTTTTAAGTTGGAAAATCTGTTTGTAACAAGTATCGCGTAGTCTATCGTTGCGCCCATTTGTATTGCGCTTACGATTAAATATACGAAGAAAAACAAATTGCTTCCCGTCATCGTTACGAAGCCGAAATTTATAAATATTGCGCCTTGAATTATCGCCACCAAAACGAGAGGCAACCCCCAAGACTTGAAGGTAAACAACAGAATTACGTATATAAACGCTACCGTCAAAAGGCTTATTTTTAAGTTGTCTGTTTCAAAAGAATTTGCAAGGTCGTAAGAACTCATCGATTCGCCTGCAAATATTACGTCTGGGTAGAGGGCTTTTACTTCTTTAAGCATTGTTTCTATCAATGCAAACGTTTCTTTGCTTTCGACGGAACTTGCAATGTTAAAAATCAATCTTGTGTAATTTTCGCCTATCAACTGCTTTTCGGCGTCCTGCAAAGTTGTTTTCAACGCGTCGAATTCTTCCTGCCTGTCGCCGTCGAGTTTTATATATCCTTTGTCGGAAAGTTCTATTGCGAAGTCTACTATATCTATAAGCGGTATCGTATAAGTGTCTATATTGTCGTTTGTTACTATGCCGTAATTTTCGTTGTCTATGGCGTAAAAATAATAAATATATTTTGCGTCCTGCAAACTTACGTTCAAAACGTCGGCAAACTTTCTGTAAGTAAGGCTGTCGGTAAGGTATGTGTCGTCGTTTATTTTTACGTTGGCTATGCCAAGCGCAGAGTCTATCAGGTCATAGTTGCCGATAAATTCCAACACTTCGCGCTCTCTTGCATAATCGCCTTTTGGCATAAGCACGGCAAACATCGTGTCATAACCGAATATTTGTGCGACTTCCTGTTTGGCGAGTTGCGTCGCAGACGGTCTGTCTGTGTCGATGGAGTCTTGTGAATAAACGTAAGTTATGTTTGCCTGAAAATAACCGAAAACCGCAACCAACGCTATAAATATTACCGGCATGATATATCTCGTCTTTACTACCGCTTTGCCGAGTCCCGTTATTTTAGGTACGAAGTTGCGGTGTCGGGATTTGTCCATAAGTTTTGATAGCGTAAGCAAAACGCCCGGCATAAGAAAGAAAACCGTAAATATGCTGCAAACTATGCTTTTTGCAAGCACTATGCCAAGGTCTTCGCCTAATTTCAACTGCATACATACAAGCGCAAGCAGCCCGGAAATCGTGGTAAGGCAACTGCTTAAAATTTCCGGCACGGCCTTTGACAAGGCGGAAGCAAGCGCCTGCTTTGCGTCGGGTATATGCTCTTTTTCTTCAGTGAAACGGTGGCATAAAATTATCGCGTAGTCTATTGCCAAAGCAAGCTGCAAAATTATGCAGACGGTGTTTGATATAAAGGAAATCGTGCCAAGCCAATAGTTTGTGCCCATATTGAGTATCGCCGCCACGATAAACACAACGGGGAATGCCAAAATTTCCGCAAAACTTTTGGAAGTTATAAGCAGGACTATAAGTATTACCAAAGCGGCAAGGGCGACAATCAAAACCATATCCCGCAAAAGTTGGTCTGCAAAGTCGTTGACCAACGGCACCGGTACGGCTACGTCATAGCCGTCAAGCATAGTTATAATTTGACGATAGGCTTCTGCCGATACGGGGTCGCTGCTGTCGCCTTCAAACGATACGTTAAAGAGAGCGCAAGACTGTTTGTAGTAGTCTTCGCTGTTTTCAAATGCAAAATCTTTTACGCCGTCAAGTTGCTTTATTTGTTCGTACAGTTTTTCCGCCTGAGCGTAACTTACGTTGCGTATCATTATTTTTGCGGCGCCGAAAGTTACAAACTCTTCGTCCATAATTTCTATCGCTTTTTTGGTGTCGGTGCTGTCCGGCAGATAGCCGTCTATGGAGTATTCTATTTGTACTTTGGGTATGCTTATTATGCAATAAACGATTAAAGCGGCAAAAATAACAAAAAGCAACGTCCTTTGCTTAACTATAAACTCTGCAAACTTTTTCATATTATTGTGTTTTTACCTCTTAAATAATTTTATGTTCAAAAAAGTTATTTAACTTGACACCTGTATAATTATATGGCAATATGTAGGCGTAAGCAATTTCAATAATTATACAATTTTGTCAATATTGTATATTATACACCAATTTATATAGAAGTGTATTATGAAAAAAGAAGATTTAAGAGTTACAAAGACAAAAAGAGATTTGCGCTTGGCTTTGCTGCAATTATTAAAAAAATATTCATTTGAAAAAATAAGCGTAAGCGACGTTTGCAGTGAGGCGATGATAAACAGAATGACCTTTTACAAGCACTTTGACGATAAATACGATTTGCTTAATCACACTATGGAGTCGCTTGCCGGGGAAGTCCTGCAAAGAGCGTCGGAAAAATTCAGCGCGTGCAACTTTGATGAAAACCCCGTAAAATTTTGTACTGCGCTGGTTGACGTGGTTTTGGACGAGTGTGCGGAAAATAAAGAGCTGTTGCAATCTCTTATAGTAAAAGACGGCGGAATCGTTCAGGACCTGCTGTTTAACGTAACGCGCAAAAATATAGAAAAACTCGTTAAAGAGTTGGACAAAATAGCCGCGGCAAAATATCCTATACCTGCAATTTCATCGTTTATGACGGGCGGAATAAGTTATCTTATATATCACTGGCTTACGCACTCGGGCGAGTACACGAGAGAACAGTTTTCCAAAATGTGCAACAAATTTCTGACGGAGTTGCTGCACTCCGGCGTGTTGTTTGAA
>CAJUCX010000010.1:8758-56918 GCA_910585195.1 uncultured Christensenellaceae bacterium
AAACCGCTCGAATAGGAGCGGCAAAACCGCTCGAATAGGAGCGGCAAAACCGCTCGAATAGGAGCGGCAAAACCGCTCAAATAGGAGTGGCAAAACCGCTCGAATAGGAGCGGCAAAACCGCTCGAATATGAGCGGCAAAAACGATTGAGTAAAAACTATTTAGCAATTATGCATTGCCAAAGAAAGACTTTTGCATATTAGCAAAGCCGTCAAAAGCCAAAACAACAAAGTCGGTTTCAATTTTGTTGATTATGCAAATTTATCGGACTTTTGCAAAGCAATTAAATCCGCAATGGTGGAAATAAACTGATAGCACGCCATCGGCTTATTTGCGTAAAAATAATTTACGCCGAACTTTTTATTGAGGATTTGCATATTTTCGTCCGTCCACGCAACGCGCAGAGCGTGGCGCATAAGACTGTTTACGTTGTTTGGATTTGTATTGTGCATTTTTGCGATAAACTGCAAGATATCTTTGTTAATCAGCGTAACGTCATTCCATTTGGCATAAATGCCTTCACGCAAAAACTGATATCCGCTGAGATTTGCAAAAAGACCAATCTCGTTTAATGTATCGGAAATCAACGTAAATATTCTTGTGTCGTAATTGGAGGAAATTCTTTCTGTTGGCATAGTAATCACTCTTTTTGTAAAAATATTTTATCTTACTTGAATTCTAGCATAAATGCAAGCAAAAATAAAGCATATTTTGTAAATAATTTCCAAAATTTTCCATAAATTTGAACGAATATTTACAGAATTTGTATTATTTTGTACATCTTTTAATAATATTGTAAAAAATTATTCAAAATTATTTATCGAAACGGTATTTTATGTGCGATAAAAAATATAAATTTTTTCGATTTTTATTGCGCATAAATCCGATTTAATGTAAATTACTGTATATACGGAGGTTGGCTATGACGGTACAAGAATACCGCAAAGATTTACATAAGATACCGGAAATAGGTTATTGCGAGTTTGAAACTAAGAAATATATTTTGTCCGCGCTTAAAAATTGCGATTGCAAAATATTTCAAGTTGACGAAACAGGCTTGATTGCTTTTTTCGATTTCGGTTGCAAAGAAACCGTCGGCATACGGTCAGACATCGACGCGTTGCCTATAAAAGAAAATACAGGATTGCCGTTTGCCTCGACGCACGACGGCGTAATGCACGCCTGCGGACACGACGGGCATATGGCTATGGTTTTGGCAACGGCGTTGTTTGTTGACGAAATAAAAAAGGCAGGTAAAAAGTTAAACAAAAACGCTGCTTTTATCTTTCAGCCTGCGGAAGAACTTGACGGCGGGGCAAGGCACATTGTTTCCAGCGGAATTTTGCAAAAGTTAAACACCGTGCAAATATTCGGCATACACTTGTGGCCGGATTTAGAAAAGGGCAAGATTTTTTCCAAAAGCGGCGCAATGCTTGCGCGTTCGGGAGAACTCGATATAACTTTGACGGGAGAAAGTTGTCATATTGCCGACAGTAAAAAGGGCAAAGATACTTTACGCGCGGCGGCGGAGTTGTTAAACAATTTGTATCGGTTGGAAGAAAGTTGCAACAAAAAAGAAAGATGTTTGTTAAAATTCGGCAAAGCGACTTCCGGCACTGCAAGAAACGTAATAAGCGATTATACGGAACTTAACGGCAGCGTAAGGGCGTTGTCGGAAGATATGTTTGTCAAACTTAAAGACGGCATAAATCGCGAGGTAAAGCAAATAGAAGATAAATTCGGCGTAAATGGTGCAGTTCGCATAAACGAAGGTTATCCGCCGGTTATCAACAACGCAAAACTTTTTGATGAAGTTTGCAAAAATTGCGAAATAGAAGTCTTGCCGCAGGCCGTTATGCAGGCGGAAGATTTTTCTTTTTACGGTTCCGTTTGCCCGTCTGTGTTTTTCTTTATAGGTTTGGGCGAAGGAATGAAACTTCACAATGACAAATTCGACTTCGATATGTCGTTATTGGATTTAGGGGTAAAACTTTATAAAAAACTGTTACAAATGTAAAAAACAAAAAATAAAAGACTTTTGTTAAAGTTGAAATAAGATGACACCACAAACCATAAAAAGAGTTTATAATTATATTCTTTATTTAAGTTAATTAAATAGTAAATAACAAAGACTACCCAAAGCCCCGACGGCAACGCCGTCAGGGCTTTGGGTTAAATATAATTATTGTTATATTTTTTAATATAATTTTTTTGCGAGTTTTATTAAAATTACTTAAAATTTAATATTTCTTTTTTATAAATATTTTTTCAGATTTACTTCTTCAAACCTTTTACAAAAACTTCAAGTCTGTCCAAAGCTTTTTCTATTACCTTGTCGTCTACGCAAAAACTTATGCGGACGTTGCCTTCGCTGCCGAATGCAATACCGGGAATGATTACCACGCTTTGCTCTTTCAAAAGTCTTTCGCAAAATTCGTATGACGACAGTCCGAATTTTTTTATTGAAGGGAAGATATAAAAAGTTCCGTCGGGTTTTACCACGTCAAAGCCCATTTTTACAAGTCTGTCGTAGACATAATCTCTGCGACGGCGGTAAACTTCTCTAAATTCGCTTGGGTCGAAGTCTAGCGCTTCTATACCTGCATATTGTATAAAGGTGCCTGCGGAAACCGTCATAAATTGGTGCGCCTTCATTGCGTGCTTTATAATGTACTCGGGCGCCATCATATAGCCCAAGCGCCAGCCCGTCATTGCGTAAGGTTTGGAAAAACTTTGGCAAACGATGATTTTGTCGCGAAGGTCTTTGAAGTGGCAAAAACTTTTCGGTTGCTCTTTGGTATACACAAGTTGATTGTAGCACTCGTCGCAAATTACAAATATATCTCTGTCCTTTACAGCGTCGTGAACGGTCTTTAACGTTTCTTCGTTAAAGATAGTTCCCGACGGATTGTTTGGCGAAGTAAGTATAATCGCCTTGGTTTTGTCCGTCAGGTGTTTTGAGAGCATTTCTTTTGAAATCTGAAAGTCGTTTTCCGACATATCCATAAACACTGCTTTTGCGCCCGTGTAAGTAATTATCATTTCATAAAGCAAAAATGCAGGGGTAGGGATAATGACTTCGTCGCCGGGATTAAGCAAAGTAAACAGCGTTGCCGTCAGCGCTTCTGTCGAGCCGTTGGTTATCATTACTTCGTCTGCCGTATAATCGAGGTGATTTTTCTTTCTTTCAAATTCGGCAACGGCTTCGCGAAGTTCTTTTATACCCGTGTTCGGGCCGTAATGCGTTTTATTTTCGTAAAGGGCTTTTACGCAAGCTTCTTTTACGCTTGCAGGCGTGTCAAAAGCAGGCTCACCCAAAGTCAAAAACAGTTCCGCATTTTGTTTGACTGCCATATCGTTAAAACGGCGTATAAGACTGGTTTCTATTTTTTGTATGTTTTCGTTTAACGTAACTGCCATACTGTTCTCCTTGTTTTTGCGCCTGAATTGTAACGCTTTGCGCAAAAACCTATTTATTTGAAAAATTATAACACAGTTTATCTTATAAGAAAAATATTTTATTAAAAACGGTTTACAATTTTTTTAATACAGCGTATAATTTATATAACTTAATATTGATAGAGGCAGCGGTGCGGAAGAGTAGTTTGCAGAGACGGCAGTCGGAGAAACAAATGAAAGGCAATCACCGCCGAACGAAAGACGTCGGCAGATTTTTTTCGTGGGGTTATGGGAAAGACTTATGACACTCCTACTTAACGGTAGAGGCGCTATTGCAATTTTTATTTGTTGTTTATTTGCGTCTGACTAATGTTCAGGCGTTTTTTTATGGGAGTAATATGAAAATTTCAAACGCGGACGTAAACAGACTTGCGGACAAATTCGGTACACCGCTGTACGTATATGACGAAAATAAACTTGCAGACAATATGGCGGCATATATAAACAATTTTCAGTCGCAAAATTTCAAGACGGAGGTTTTGTATGCGTCAAAGGCCTTTTCTTGTGTGGAAATGGTCAAACTGGTTAAAAACTGCGGTTTAAGTCTGGACGTCGTAAGCGGCGGAGAGTTGTACGTTGCGCAAAAAGCAGGTTTCGATATGTCGAAAGTTTATTTCCACGGCAACAATAAAAGCGCGCAGGAAATTGACTATGCTTTAAGCGTCGGCGTCGGTACGATAATTATAGATAATTTTCAGGAATTGCAACTTATAGACAAACTCGCAAAAGAAAAAAATGCCGTAGTAAAAGTGCTGTTTCGTCTAAATATCGGCGTAGACGCGCACACGCACAAATATATTTCCACAACGCTGTTCGAGTCGAAATTCGGTATGATGCCAAACGGCAGGGAATTTAAGGACTGCCTTGTATTTATAACAAACACAAAAAATATAGTTTTCGACGGTTTGCATTGCCATATAGGCTCGCAGGTGTTTGAAACAAACGCATACAAACTTGCAATAGACAAAATGGTTGCGGTATTGAAACAATTCGATAAACCGCTGACGTTAAATATCGGCGGAGGCTTCGGTGTAAGATATACGTCGGAAGATAAGCCGGTGCCTATTGCGGAGATGTGCAAGACTTTGACAGATTATACGGAGCAGGCGTTGGCAAACAACCGTTTGAAGATAAACAAATTGCTTATAGAGCCGGGGCGTTCCATCGTGGGGGAAGCAGGCAGCACGGTTTATACAATAGGCTTTACAAAAAAAATACCTACAAAAACCTTTTACTTTGTAGACGGCGGAATGACCGACAACATCAGACCTGCGCTGTATCAGGCAAAATACGACTGCGACGTAGTAGATAAAGGCAATGAAAAAACGCAAAAAGTAACCGTGGCTGGCAAATGCTGCGAGTCGGGCGATTTGCTTGTGGAAGATATTTTGTTGCAGGAAGCGCAAAGCGGCGATAGGCTGATAGTTTATACAACGGGCGCGTACGGCTACTCTATGTCAAGCAACTACAACAAAGCCACGACGCCTGCGGTTGTGTTTGTAAAAGACGGCAAAGCAAGGGAAGTAGTAAGGCGGCAAAGTTATGCCGACCTTGTGTCCAACGACGTCGACGGAGATTATTATGAATTTTTGTAAATATCACGGTTGCGGCAACGACTTCGTAATAACCGACTATAAAGCACGCGTCGATTACTCTGCGCTTGCAAAAAAACTTTGCGACAGAAAGACGGGCATAGGCGCCGACGGATTGATTGCGGTAAAACTAAAACCGTTGGAAATGGTTTTTTACAATATGGACGGCAGCCGTGCTCCGATGTGCGGCAACGGTATAAGGTGTTTTGCCAGATACTGTTACGAAAAGTCCATTGTAAAAGAAAAAAACTTTGACGTATTGACGCTTGCAGGCGTGATGAAAATACAAATAGTCGACGACAAAGAGTTTTTGATAAAAGTCAATATGGGCGAACCGTTGTTTGACAACGACAGTATAAAGGCCGCCGACGGACAAAACTTTTTCGGCAGAGAAATTATCGCAAACGGACAAAAAGTAAAGATTTACAGTTTTTTTATGGGCACAATCCATACCGTTGTATTTGTAGATAATATAAGCGACGGCACTACGGAACTCGGCGACGCAATCTGCAATCACGAGTTGTTTTGTGAAAAGACAAACGTCAATTTCGTGCAGGTGCAGGACGGCAAAAATTTTGTCGTAAGGACTTACGAGCGCGGAGTAGGCTGGACTTGCGCATGCGGGACGGGTGCTTGCGCCTCTTACGTTACGGGCAAAAAACTTGGGATTTGCGACGGATTGGTAAACGTACACCTGCAATACGGTACGTTGAAGATAGAAGAAGAAAACGAAAATATTTTTATGACGGGGCCTGCGTGTCTTGTCTTTGAAGGAAAAACGGAGGTATAACTATGTTAGCAAAAGATTGTATGGTAAAAGGTTCTATCGTTGCGTTGGTAACGCCTTTTAACGCTGACGGAAGCGTCAACTACGACAAGTTGGGCGAATTGATTGAATATCACGTAGCCAACAAGACCGACGGCATCGTGCTTTTGGGCACGACGGGCGAGTCGCCTACTCTTACTTTTGAAGAAGAAGAAAAAATGTTGGAGTACGGCGTCAAAAAAGCCAACAACAGAATTTTTATGATTGCAGGCAGCGGCTCCAACTGCTCGCGCACTGCTATCGAACGCAGCAAAGCATATTCTCAAACAGGGGTTGACGCTATTTTGGTAATTACCCCTTACTACAACAGAACAAACACCAGCGGTATGGTAAAGCACTTCGAGAGCATTGCCGACGTGTCCGCAAAACCTGTAATTATGTATAACGTACCCGGTCGCACGGGTTGTTCCATAAGCGAAGAGGCAGTTGCCGTACTTTGCAAACATCCGCAAATAAAGGCTATAAAAGAAGCAAGTGGAAACATAAGTTACCTTTGCAAGATTGCAAAATTCCTTGACGACGACTTTGTAATGTACTCCGGCAACGACGATATGATTGTACCTACTTTGTCAATGGGCGGCATCGGCGTAATTTCCGTATGGGCAAACATTATGCCGCAAACCAGCCATAAGTTGGTTTACGACTATTTGCACGGCGATATCGAAAGCGCAAGAAAGTTGCAGACGAGATATCTCGACCTCATAAACGACTTGTTTTTAGAGACAAATCCTATTCCTGTAAAAGCCGCTATGAACTATCTCGGCTATGGCGTAGGTCCTTGCAGAATGCCTCTTGACGAAATGTCGGCTACTGCAAAATCCAAACTGATTGCAGAAATAGATAAACTTAAAGCAGAACTTAAATAATAAGTTATACAACTGCAAAGCAATCGGGCTTTTGTTTAGGCAGTGGTTTTCCACTGCCTAAATTAAAAATAGAGCGATTGGTTTGGCGGTAATTTTGTTTATAAAATATGCGCCGAACTTTTGTGTTAAATTAAGATAAATTGAAGGTGAATATATGAAGATATTATTGGTTGGTTATGGGGCAATGGGCAAAGTCGTAGAGAGCAACACAGGCGAAAACGAAAAAATCGTTGCCATAATTTCGCCCGAAACAAACACGACTTTTGCCGACGTTAAAGACAAAGCAGACGTAGTTATAGATTTTTCAAACCCTGCGCTGTTTGACGGCGTTTACGACTATGCGGCAAAAAACAGCGTACCTGTGGTAATAGCAACGACGGGTTACAGCGACGCACAGCTTAAAAAAATAAAAGAACTTTCAACAAAAGTGCCCGTATTATTTTCCGGCAACTATTCTTTGGGGGTAATTTTGCTAAACAGGTTGGTTAAACTTGCCACGCCTGTTTTGAAAGATACTTTCGATATAGAAATTATAGAAAAACATCACAACAAAAAGGTAGACGCGCCAAGCGGAACGGCCAAAATGCTTGTAAACGCCGTAAATGCAGACGGCGATATGAATATCGTATACGGCAGAGAAGGCGTTGCAAAAAGACAAAAAAACGACGTCGGCGTGCACGCAATAAGAGGCGGTACGATAGTCGGCGAGCATCAGGTTATTTATGCCGGCACAGACGAAGTTTTGACGCTTACTCATCAGGCGCATTCTAAGGCGATTTTTGCAAAAGGGGCGTTGAAAGGCGCACAATGGCTTGTCAAAAAGCCAAACGGTTTGTATAATATGGAAGATGTTTTGTTTGGAGAGTAAAAAACTATGGACGCTATGCAAATTATAAATTACATAAGAGATTCCAAAAAGCAGACGCCCGTTAAGGTGTACGTCAATCAATCGGAAGAAATTGACTACGGCAGTTGCAAAGTTTTCGGCAGCTGCAAAAGCAAAGTTGTCTTCGGTGATTGGGGAGAAGTCAAAAAAATTCTCGAAGACAATAAAGACAAAATAATCGACTTTGTTATAGAAAACGATTGCAGAAACAGCGCTATACCTATGCTTGACAAAAAAGAAATAAACGCAAGGATAGAACCGGGCGCAATCATACGCGAACAGGTGGAAATCGGCGACAATGCTGTTATTATGATGGGCGCAATTATAAACATCGGCGCGGTTATAGGCGAGGGCACTATGATTGATATGGGTGCTGTTTTGGGCGGCAGGGCGACTGTCGGCAAACGCTGTCATATCGGCGCAGGCACTGTTTTGGCAGGCGTTATAGAGCCGCCTAGCGCGCAACCCGTAGTCGTTGAAGACGACGTAGTCATCGGTGCAAACGCAGTGGTTATAGAAGGCGTAAGGATAGGCAAAGGCTCTGTCGTGGCGGCAGGCGCGGTGGTTATAGAGGACGTGCCGCAAAACGTAGTAGTAGGCGGCATACCCGCAAAGGTGCTTAAAAAGAAAGACGGCAAAACTTCCGACAAGACGGAACTTATGGACGCGCTGCGCGTACTGTAAATTAAAAGATATTTTATAAATGCGTAGTTTGGCAGAGCTTACTGACGTATTGAAGGTATTAAAAAAATTATAGATAAAAATAGGCAAAAGAAAGAAGAGGAAGAAAAAGTTTTATGTTTGTAGTAACAAAATTCGGCGGTTCGTCGTTGGCGAGCGCAAAACAGTTCAAAAAGGTAAAAGACATCGTACTTGCAGACCCAAAGAGAAAAATCGTGGTCGTGTCGGCGTTGGGCAAGAGAGATTCAAACGACAGCAAAATTACCGACTTGCTGTATATCTTGCACGCACATCTTAAATATTCCGTTCCTTACGAAGACGTTTGGAAGATTATTTACGACCGTTACGTAGAAGTAAGAGACGACTTGAAAATAGATTATAAAATAGAGGACGAACTCAATTTGATTAAAAGTCAGCTTGACAAAAATATTCCGCAGGACTATTTGGTAAGCCGCGGTGAGTTTTTGGCCGGCAAACTTATGAGCAGTTATTTGGGGTATGAATTTTTGGACGCCAAAGACGCGATAGAATTCAACTACGACGGCACTGTAAACTTCGACGCTACCGAGCAAAAGACAAAAGCCAAAATTGCAGAACTTAAAAAGGTTGTCGTGCCTGGGTTTTACGGCGCGTATGCAAACGGCGTAATCAAACTGTTTTCGCGCGGCGGCTCTGACATCACCGGCAGCATTATGGCAAAGAGCGTAAACGCCTCTATTTACGAAAACTGGACGGACGTTTCAGGCATAATGGTTACCGACCCGCGCATAGTCAAAAATCCTAAGACAATAAAAGAAATCACCTACAACGAGTTGAGAGAATTGTCATATATGGGGGCAAACGTTTTGCACGAAGACAGTATCTTTCCTGTGCAGGAGCTTAACATTCCTATCAAAATTCTCAACACAAACGAGCCAAATTGCGAAGGAACCATTATCAGCCACGAGTGCAAGGATAACAGTCAGGCAATTACCGGCATTGCAGGCAAAAAGAACTTCGTCGCAATAACCATAACCAAAATGCATATGTCAAACGAAGTGGGCTTTTTGCGTAAAGCGTTGTCGATTTTCGAGAGATATAACATCAGCGTAGAGCATATGCCTACGGGTATCGATACCACAAGCATAGTAGTAGCGCGCGACCAAGTAGAAAAATGTCTTTACGAGTTGGTAGTCGACATCAAGCAAGAACTCAATGCGGAAGTTACCGTTTGGGAAGACGTCGCTTTAATTGCAGTCGTTGGCAGAAATATGGCAAACAAGCGCGGTTTGTGCGGCAAACTTTTGACTGTGCTTGGCGAAAACGGCGTAAATATGAAGATGATAGACCAAGGTCCGGACGAACTCAACATAATTTTGGGTATAAACAACTGCGATTACGAAAAGGCAATTAAAGTTATTTACGACAATATAATGTAATTTCATTATAAGTTAAAGTAAATAGTCTTATTGAAAAAGTAATAAAAACTATTTATACAAAGTCGTCCTAAATGTATTGTTAAAATGTTGTTTTGATTTTGACATCAAGAAGATTTAGTAATAAAATTATATTTACAAGAAAATTACTTTTACTTTTACGGTAAAAGTAATTTGATTTTTTAAGGGGATTTGATATGAAAGTAGTAAGCAAACAAAAGAACAGCAAAATGTGTATTATCTGCGGTCTTGACAATCCTTACGGAGTTAAAGCGCAGTTTTATAATATGGAAGACGACAGCGTAATGACGGTGTTTAAGTTTCACGAAAACCACCAAAGTTATCCGCTGCGTGTACACGGAGGTATGATTGCGGCAATGCTTGACGAGTTGGGACTTCGCGCGTGCTGGACAAAGGACGAAAACGTATGGGGTGTAACTATGTCATTGGAAGCAAAATACCGCAAGCCCGTACCTTACGGAGAAAAACTCATCGCAAAGGGCAAAGTTGTAAAAGAAAGCGAAAGATTTTTGCAGACCAAAGCCGAGATTTTCGACGTAAAGGGCAACCTCCTTGCCAACGCAACGGTAAACTACTTAAAACTTCAAGTATCGCAAATTGCAGGCAGCGGCGTAGACGAGCACGAAGAAATGTGCTACTTGATAGAAGACGGCGTAAAAGAAATAAATTTCGAGCAATAAAATCGCGAACTATAACTAAAAGGAACGGAAAAACTTTCCGTTCCTTTTTTATTTGCCGTAAGTAACGACAGATATTTTTTGTATATTAACAACCGTGATTTTGTATTTTAGTTATACCAAAAAGGCATCGTGTTATACGATGCCTTCTATAAAAATTTTAAGTCCTATTGCAATCAAGATTATGCCGCCGACAAGCGTTGCTTTGTCGGTAAGTATATCGCCGAATTTTATGCCTATTCTTACCGCCAAAATCGACAGCCCGAAGGTTATTACGCCTATTATGCCTACCGCCAAAAAGATATTGAAGGTTATGCCTACAAAACTTACGCCTACCGCAAGGGCGTCTATGCTTGTGGCTATTGCCTGCACAAACAGCATTTTCAGCGTAAGGTCTTTTGTCTTTTCCTCCTTGTCTTTTTTGAAAAAGAAGTCTGCAATCATTTTTGCACCGATAAATGCCAAAAGCACGAGAGCAATCCAGTGGTCGTATTTTTCTATTACTTCGCTGAACAGCGAGCCGGCAAAATAACCTATAAGCGGCATTATCGCCTGAAACAACCCGAATGCAAATGCAATAAGCAGAGTTTTTTTCCAATTCGGTTTGCTTACTATGCCGTTTGTGGTGGATACTGCAAAGGCGTCCATAGACAAACCTACGCCTATCAAAATAACGTCAAAAGCGTTCATAAAAATTCCTTATAAGATTTTATATGTTTTTTCGTCGACGGTTAAAACAACAATGTCGAGTTACAAAAAAATATTTAAGTCGGTTTGGATTTTGTATGAAATAAATTCTAGCAAAAAACCGAGTTGCCGTCAAAGAAATAAAGTAAGCGGCATAAACAAACTTTTTTAGCCGTAGTTCTGCAAAACTTTTTTTATTTTCTTAATTAAAAATCGGCTTAAATATCCAAAAATAAACAGGCAAATTTGTTATTGTGATTATTTGTTTTTTGGGTTATAATTAACGTATCAATTTAATTGCAAAGGTATTATTAACTGCCGCGGCATTTATGTTATTGACTTTAAGCCGTATTGTTATTTTGCAACAGGGTGAAAAATGGAAGAACAAAAATTATTGATAATCGACGGAAACAGTTTGCTTAACAGAGCGTATTATGCAATTCCGCCGCTCAACAGCCACGACGGCAAAAACGTAAACGCAGTGTTTGGGTTTATAAATATTTTGTTTAAGGCTCTTACCGATATGCAGCCGACTCACCTTGTCATTACTTTCGATAAAAAGGGCAAAAATTTCAGACATCAGCTTTATGCAGACTATAAAGGCACGCGAAAGGGTATGCCCGATGACCTAGCACAGCAAATGCCGACATTGTTTGATTTGCTTGACAAAATGAAGATAAAAACCGTAGGCAAAAGCGGCGTGGAAGCCGACGACGTGATAGGCACGCTTGCCAAACGGTTTTCTCTGCCGACGGTCATAGTTTCCGGCGACAGAGATTTGTTGCAACTCATAGACAAAAACACTCGCGTGCTTTTGACAAAGCGCGGCATAACCGACGTAGAGTGCGTAACGGAAAACAATATGCACGACCTTTTCGGTATGACCGCATCGCAAGTTGTGGAGTATAAGGCATTAAGAGGCGACAGCGCGGACAATATTCCGGGCGTCGCGGGAATAGGCGAAAAGACTGCAAAGTCTTTGCTTGACAAATACGGCACTATAGAAGAAATTTACGACAATATTGCTGAAATAAACGGCAACGTACAGACAAAACTGCTTGCAGGCAAAGATATGGCTTTTTTATGTAAAAAACTTGCTACGATAAAGACCGACGTGGATTTGGACTGCACCGTAGACGACGCAAAATTTTTGCCAATTCCGTCAAGCGTAAAAGACGACTTCGAAAAGTTGGAGTTCAGAAGTTTATTAAAAAAATTGTCGGAGCTGTGCGACGATAAAGAAGCCGTCGCCGTAAACGAAGAAATTTTTGAAAACGTTTTGATAAATGACGCCATAAGTTTACAGCGTTTGGCAACAGACTTGAAAGACAGCAAAAATTTAAGTTTTTATATATCGCAAAATATTTATATTGCGGCAGACGCGGGCAAACAATACGAGGCGGAAATTTCCGCCGACGTTGACGGCGCGCTGACTTACGGCAAGGCAATGACGGCGTTAAAACCGCTGTTTGAAAACGACTCGGTAAAGATTGTTTACGACGGCAAAGAACTGCGTCATCAGCTTGCAGAGTTTAATATACAGTTAAACAACGTCGCATACGATATTTCCATAATGCAATATTTGGTTGAATACCGCACGTACAAAAATTTCGACCAATTAAAACAGGCTTACAACTTAAAGTCAAATGCCGCTGCACTGTTTAGGCTGGCAGATATATTGCACGAAAAAATAACGCAAAACGGCACTCTCGATTTATATAAAAATATAGAATTGCCGCTGTCTAAACTGCTGTTCGAAATGGAACACAGCGGTTTTAAGGTAGACGTTGCCGTTTTGGAAGAACTCGGCGCAAGATATAAGACCGAGTTGGAAGAACTTACCGCCGCCGCTTACGAACTTGCCGGTGAAAAGTTTAATATCTTGAGCCCTAAGCAACTCGGGCATATTTTGTTTGAAAAGTTGGGGTTGCCTGCCGGTAAAAAGACGAGAACGGGCTACTCTACGGAAAACGATATTTTAGAGAGAATAAAAGACCTGCACCCGATTGTTTCGGTAGTGCAAAACATACGCAAGACTTCAAAATTGTCGGGCACTTATATAGAGGGCTTCCGTCCGCTTATCGGCAAAGACGACCATCTCATACACACCAAATTCAACCAAACGCTTACGTCGACAGGCAGATTGAGCAGCAGCGAGCCTAACTTGCAAAACCTGCCCGTAAGAGAAGAAGACGGCAAAGAAATAAGAAAGATGTTTATACCTACAAAAGATATAATTATTTCTGCCGATTACAGTCAAATAGAACTGCGGCTCTTGGCGCATTTTTCCGGCGACGAAAATTTGATTGACGCTTTCAACACAGGCAAAGACATACACTCTATGGTTGCGCAGGACATCTTCGGCGTGCCTGCGGAGATGGTAAACGCCAATATGCGCCGTATGGCAAAGGGCGTCAACTTCGGCATAATTTACGGCATAAGCGACTTTGGTTTGGGACAAAACTTGGGCATAACCGCCATTAAAGCAAAGCAATATATCAACAAGTATTTCGAGAGTTATCCTAAAATAAAAGAATACTTAAACAGCAGCGTAGAGTTTGCAAGACAAAACGGTTACGTTACCACAATTACGGGCAGACGCAGACAGATACCGGAAATTTCGTCTACAAACTATACTATACGCACCTTTGGAGAGCGCGCCGCAATGAATATGCCTTTGCAGGGCAGCGCGGCTGACGTAATAAAAGTTGCAATGATAAACGTCGACGCAGAGCTTAAAAGATTAAATTTGCAAAGCAAACTCATTTTGCAAATTCACGACGAATTGGTACTTGACGCCGTTGCCGACGAAGAAGAAACGGTAAAACGCATTTTGAAAGAACAAATGACGGATTGTTTCAACTTAAAGGTGAAAATGGAAATAAATATAGAAAGCGGAAAAAATTTGTATGAAGCAAAATAAATTTTGTTTTATACTTGTTGAAATTAAAGAGAGGATATGAACCGAATTAAAATCGCATTGACGGGCGGCATAGGCAGCGGAAAAAGCGCCGTTGCCGCCATATTGCAAAGGCACGGCTATTTCGTTATAGATTGCGACGAGATAACAAAAAAACTTTATCAAAAGCAAAGCACAGTAAAACTTATTGCGGATACTTTTGGATGTGAATTTGTTTCCGACAGTAAAATCGACACCAAAAAACTTGGCGCCGCAGTCTTTGCGGACGAAAAAAAACTGAAAAAGTTGAACTTGCTTGTGCATCCGCTTATTTTTGAAGAAATGAAAGCACAAACGGAAAAATCGGGGGCGGATATAGTATTTGTACAGATACCGTTGCTGTTTGAAACGTGTATGCAAAACTATTTTGACAAAATTTGGTTAATTACCGCAAAGGAAGAAGCGAGAATAAGCCGCGTAAAAAACCGCGACAATCTTGACGAAACGCAAATAAAAAACCGAATAAACAGCCAAATGAAGGACGAGGAAAAGGCAAAATTTGCAGACGTAGTCATAAACAACGACGGCAGTTTGCAAGATTTGCAGGAAACCGTTGCAAATTGCATAAAAAACTTGTAGACAAAAACGGCAAAACAGACGGCATTTGCGCATACTATTTATACGGAAGATTAAAAATCCGAATAACTGTAAGGAGTTGCAAATCAGTTTGGCAAAAACAGGCAAAATAAAAAAGACGGCTATAACTTTTTGTGCGGTCGTTGCTGTGTTGTTTTTAATAGGGCTTATTTGGAGTAAATATATTTGGTTCGACAAAAAGTACGACGCGGACGTTGCAAATTACGGCAGTCAGTACGGAGTGTCTCAAGACCTTATTTATTCCGTAATTAAGGCAGAAAGCAATTTTGACGAGGACGCTGCTTCCGACCGCGGTGCGGTAGGGCTTATGCAGATTATGCCGTCTACCGCTGCATTTGTGGCGCAAAGTCTTGACGAAGACAGTTTCGACCTTAAAGACCCAAAACAAAATATGCGTTACGGCATTTTTTATCTGTCATATCTTGCGACTAAATTTGACGACGAAACCGAAGTGCTTGCCGCTTACAACGCGGGAGAGGGCACCGTTAAAAAATGGCTGACGGAGCAAAACGGCAGTTTGAAGCAAATTCCTTACGGTGAGACTAAAAGATATATACAAAAAATAGAGTTTTATAAAAAAGTTTACAACGCTTTGTATAAATAAACCGCGCTTTAATTACAGCGCGGTTTTTATTTTATAAAAAATTTTATTTAATTTTGCAAATAAAAATTGCCGTAAATTTACGGCAACTAAATTTTGTTATGCAAGTTTTTCCACCGCGGCAGAGTCTTCTATAAGCAAGACGTATTGAAACAAATCCGCCGTGTTTTTGCCGAAACCGTTTATAAATACCTGTTGCTTTGCGTAAATGCTGTCCCGTCCGTCAAGTTTAAGCAAAGTCAACGAAGTAGGCGAGTTTCCGAAATTGTTGAACTCTTGTTCGTACATAGTTTGACCGATACCGACGCAATTTCCGTTTGTGTCGAGCCTTTGCGAGTTTTTGTAACTGAACCTTACCGAGCAAATTTTGCCGTCAAGACCTAACGTTTGGTTTATCTGCACCGCAAGCGGGTCGGCAGCCGCACCATTGTTTTTGGGTGAAAGATAAACAAGTTCTTGGCTGAATTGTCCGAAAAATTTAGAGTTTGATTTGTCTGCATACACAATGCGGAAGTTTTTGTACATTACGTCGTCTTTGTTTTGTTTTTTCTCGTCGTCGTACAGTTTTGAATATATGCCGTTAACGATGCAGGCATAGTCCGCATAATTCTTGTCAAGAGAAGTAGCAAGCGAGTTTTTGGAGAGTTCTATGTCGTCTTGCAAATCGCCGAAAACTTCTTTTAAGGAAGATGCAGAGTAATTTACGTCGCTCTTTAAGTTTGAAAGTTTAAGCCAGTTGTCTTGCAAGTCTTCCGGCACTTCTTTTATTTCGCTTACGATGTTTTGCAAAATTACGATTGCGTTTTTTACTGTGGCGTCGCTTAACTCTGCGTCAAGACCGTTTAAGTGCAGTTTTTTGTTTTGCGTTAACCCGTCGTTGTAATCTTTAAGTTTGCGGAAAAACTCTTTTGCGCTTTTATTGTTTGCCAAATGGTTTTTAGGCATAACTTCAAACACACCGTCAAGCGTTTCTTCCAAGCCCGTTTCCATATATTCATTCAGGCGTATGCATAAAGAATGCGGCAACTCGAACAACAGTTCCGTTACGTTGTAGTTTTTGTTTAGCGTTTTTATAAGCGTCATTTGCGCAGTGTAGTTTTTTTGCGAGCCGCTTTCTTCACCGGCCAAAAATACCGTATAGTTGCTGTTCAATAGTTTGGTGGCATTGTTGCCGTTTTGGTCTAGATGTACGTAGTTGCCTTCGAGATACGAGTTTATCTGGCTTTTGGTTACAAAAAAATCTATAACAAAAAAAGCCGCGCCCGCAAGCAACATAAAGCCCAAGATGATGCTTATACAAATTGCATAAAGTTTTTTTCTTGTCATATTTGAAATTATAACACAGTTTCGCTAAAAACAAAATTATTTTGCAATAAATAAAATTGCCGATGACAACAATAAAAATTATTGCTACTTGACGCCGTTTGTAGTAAAATTGTCGGCGTAAGGGGTGTTTGATATGAGAAGAAAAGACAGAGAAATGAATGCGGATTTTGCATTGAAAATAACGGACAAATGCGAGTGGGCAACGCTTGCGACGGTTTGCGACGGCAAGCCTTATTGTGTTCCGCTGACAATCGTGCGCATAGACGATTTTGTTTACTTCCACACCGCAAAAGAGGGGCAAAAGATAGATTGCTTAAAAAGTTGCGCCGACGTGTGCCTTTGCTGCGTGGGCGATACAAACAGACTCAATAGCGAGTTTTCCACAGAGTATGAGTCGGCAATTATATACGGCAAAGCGTCGGAAGTAACCGACGGGCAAGAAAAGATAACCGCGCTTAAAGCCTTGTGCCAAAGACACACGCCAAAAAATATGCCTAATTTTGACGACGCAATAAAACAAAGTTTGTCAAGAACTGGCGTCTGGAAGATAAGCATAGACGAAATTTACGGCAAACGCAAAAAATATGACAAAGACGGCAAAGAAATGAAGTTTGGCAGAATGGAATAATAATGCAAAAACGCAAAACTTCGCTTTAATAGCGATTGCGTTTTTTAATTGCGACGCAATGACACGTCGCAATCTTGTTTGCAAATAAGTTTTATTTGCAAACAAAACAAATTGCATTTTGTATATGCAAATATATTTATGCAGATATAAAAAAGGCGAAATTACCCAAAGGTGTTTTGTCATTTATTATATAGTCTTTTGTCAACTTTACATTTTGCTTATTTGGTGATAATATATAAAGCGAAAATAAATAAGGGGCTTGTTTGTTTTTTATGTTTTTAAGAAAAACAATTTTCTACGTCAATAAAAACATTATATTTTTGCTGTTGCTTTCCATTCCTGCGGCGACGTTCTTTACCGTGGGCGGAAAGCCTTTAAGCATAGTTGAGTTTTTTGTGGATATGTTCGGCAACATTCAAAGCGGGCAAACGGGCTATTCTTTTTATTCTATCTTTATCAACTTTTCTGTAATAGACTTTCAAAAACCGCTGCTAATTTTGTTTATGGTGCTGGGTTGGTTCTTTATGGGCATAATTTTCAGTCTGGTAGAGCGCAATATGAAATACCACACCATAAGCGTAGGAAGTTTCCGCAGTTTGTTGCTTGACGCATTGTTTATCACTTTGCCTGCGGGCATACTTTTCGTTTTTATTATAGAACTTGTCGGCGTAATCATAAGCGGATTTATCGCGTTGTTTGCTTTGTTGGGACACAGTTGGCTGTGGTTCGGTTTATCGGTAGGCACAACTGTTATTGCGTATTATATATTCATTTCCTTTATGTCATATTTGGTGTGCTGGGTGCCTTGCATTTCAATGGAAGGGTTGAAGTTTTCTATGGCGAGCAGTTTGTCCGCAAGAATGGTTTCCAAACAGCATACGAAAATATTTGCCACGATAGGCGTTATCGTTTTGATACAGACGGGGCTTGTGTTTGCGGTCAATCTCGCGGGCATAGTTTCCTACTTTGTGCTTTGTTTCGTGCTTAATATGCTTATGTGCATGTATCTGCCGGCATATTGTTACAATGCTTATTTCAAACTGGCAGACATTCCGCAGGGGGCGAAGAGAAGATGAAGATAAAAAATGCCTTTCAGATATTTTTCAAAAACTATAATTTGGTGCTTAAAGTTGCATTGACGCAGCTTATTATCATTGCAATATTTATCGGTTTGGGCTCTTTGCTCATAAACGATATGGTTGTTGACGTGTCCACAGGACTCGTACAATACGGAGTCGTTGACAACGTAGACGCTTTGATAGGCGAAATTTTGTCAGGCGATTTCAGTGCGGAAAGGTTTATTGCTTTGTTTACGGAACTTCGTCAAAGCATACAGATATGGAGTGCCGACGTAGACTTTTTCTATCAAAAACTTACCTTGTCGGGCTTTTTGGTATTTGTGGCGTTTATGCTGCTTACCTATTGCTTAAATTTTTATACTGTGCCGTTCAATCAAAACGTAAGCGACTTTATGTCAACTTCGGCAAAGATTCCGTTTTTTTGGAGATTTTTCAAAAGTTTCGGTATTTCGGCAAAAACTCAACTGCTTTATATTGCAATTCCGTTTTTGCTCGATATATTTATTCTATTCGGCATATTGGGACTTTACACGACTTTGCTGTCCATACTCGGTTTGTGGGGGCTTATCATTGCCGCGTTGCTGCTGCTGGTTATGATTTCTCTGCGCAAGACGCTGTTTGCCTTTTGGATACCTGCAATGGTTATAAACGAAATGCCTGTTCGTGCATCGTTAAGAGAAGGCGTCAAAACCGTTACTGACGGGTTCGGCAGAGTTTTTTGGCGTATATTGTTGGTAACTCTCTTTACCTATTCACTCATTGCGGTATTGTTGTTCGGTATGGTCAATTTAATTATGCTTATCGTCGTGATGTTTTTGGTTTTGCATAACGAGTTGTTCGTTTCCACTGTGTGTATGGTCGAGTATTACAGACAAAGCAACTTCGGCTATTATATAGACAAAATGAAGGCTGTGGACGGCGACGGTCAAACAACGGTCAATATAGAAATTCCGGACATAGACGAAGAAGATTATTTTTAATTAAGTTTGCAGTATATTCAACAACTGCAAAATTGTCGCGTTTTTGAATTTTCGTGCAACTCTAAAATTCAAATACAAACTCTAAAAATTGTTATTGACATATACAACAGATATGTTATAAAATGTTTTTGTCAAAGACTTTGAAGGTGAGAGTACCTTATCGTGTCGTTTGCAGAGAGTGTCCGGTCGGTGCAAGGACATGACGGCAGTTGAGGGAATACACACCCGAGTCTCTCACCGAAACTTATTGCGGTAGGCTGAGACGGTTTGCGCCCGTTATAGCGGTTGAGTAATTTTACTCGTCAAGGTCTGTGCCGTGAGGTATAGATAAATTGAGGTGGTAACACGGGTTGTTCGGCGCTCGTCCTCTTGTTATTAAGGGGGCGGCTTTTTTTACGCCTCGTATACAAAAGCCTAAAATAATTTTTTGGAGATAGACAAATGGCAAACGTAAAATTTTTCAACGGTGAAAATATTCCTTTGGAAATGCACAAGGTTCGTATCGTGCAAAAACTAAACCTTTTGCCGGTAGAGCAAAGGCTTAAATGCATTGCGGAAGCAGGAAACAACACCTTTTTGCTTCAAAACAAAGACGTATATATGGATATGCTTACCGACAGCGGTGTAAATGCAATGAGCGACAATCAGTTGGCGGCAATGATGGTGGCTGACGACAGTTATGCGGGCAGCGCGACTTACGCTAAGTTGGAAAATAAGGTAAACGAAATTTTCGGCACAAAATATTTTCTTCCTGCGCACCAAGGCAGAGCCTGCGAAAATATCTTGGCAATGACGTTTGTAAAAGCAGGGGACGTCGTGCCTATGAATTTTCACTTTACCACGCCTAAGGCGCATATCACAAGGCTCGGCGGCAGAGTTGAAGAATTGTTGATTGACGAAGGCTTAAACCTTACAAGCGCACATCCGTTTAAGGGCAACTTCGACCTGAATAAGTTGGAAAAATGCCTCAAAGAAAATAAGGGCAAAGTTCCTTTCGTGCGTATGGAAGCAGGCACAAACCTCATCGGCGGGCAACCTTTTGAACTTGCAAATGCAAAAGCAGTTTGTGCTTTGGCAAAAAAATACGGCGTAATGACTGTGCTTGACGCAAGTTTGTGGCAGGACAATTTGTATTTTATTAAGCAAAGAGAGGCGGCTTGCAAAGATATGACTTTAAGAGAAATTACTTTGGAAGTTGCAAAAGGCTTTGATATTATTTATTTTTCCGGCAGAAAACTCGGCTTTGCGCGCGGCGGCGGTATCTGTATGAGAGATAAAGCATTGTGCGAAAAGATGAAAGAACTTATACCGCTGTTTGAAGGATTTTTGACTTACGGAGGTATGAGCGTAAGAGAAATGGAAGCAATGACGGTAGGTCTTGACGAAACTATGGACGAGGACGTTATTTCTCAAGCACCTCAGTTTATAAAATATATGGTAGAAGAATTTCAAAAAGCAGGCGTACCTGTGGTTACTCCTGCCGGCGGTTTGGGTTGCCATATCGATGCAAGCAGATTTATTCCGCAAGTGCCGCAAAACGAATATCCTGCAGGTTCTCTCGCGTGTGCTGCGTATATAGCCGGCGGAATCCGCGGTATGGAACGCGGCACCATTTCGGAAGAACGCGAACCCGACGGAAGCGAGCGTATGGCTGCAATGGAATTGCTGCGTCTTGCGGCACCTAGAAGGGTTTACACGCTTTCGCAAGTCAAATACGTAATCGACCGTATAACTTGGCTCTATCAAAACAGAGATTTGGTTGGCGGTCTTAAATTTACGGAAGAACCTAAGGTGCTTCGTTTCTTCTTCGGCAGACTTGCACCTACAAGCGACTGGCAAGAAAAACTCGCCGCAAAATTCCGCAAAGACTTCGGCGACAGTCTGTAATAATTTTAATGACTACTGCGCATAAAAAATTATTTTACAACTTAAAAACTTAAACTAAATATTACGGTAAATAAAATTATCTTTATTCCAACGCCCGATTGTTATGCAATCGGGCGTTGGAATATTTGCAAATTTTAAGTATAATTTTTTCAAAAATTTGCTTGCGAAAAACTTCAAAATTTTTTATAATAATACAGTAATTTAATATTCACTGCGTAAAATGGTTCAGCGTGAAGTTGCAAAAACTTTACGCTGTTTTTTTGCGCAAAAAGGGGGTTTATATGGAGTTTTACAACAAATTACCGCGCAAAAAAAAGAGTTTGCTTTGTTTATTGCAATTATATCAATCATATCCGTAAACATTATTGCGCCGCTTATTACTTGTTTCGAGTTTGGTTTTGCTTTGGAGGTGTGGGACGACGTCCTCACGGTTTTGCCGTTTATTTGGCTTAGCGTTGTCGCGCTTGTGATAATTACTTACAATCCTGCCGGTTGGCTTACGCGCAAAATCGTAAAGGAAGACGACAGTTTCAATGCGCAGATATTAGCCAACATAATTTGCACCGTGTTTTTAATGTCGGTTTTTCTTACGGTAATAGGTACGTGGATTGGCAGCAGACAAATTTCTTGGGAGCTTATAATATACTTTTTCCACAAATGGCCGCGCAACTTTGCAATTTCCTTTGCGGTTGAGGCGTTGATAGCGCAACCTATCGCAAGACTGGTAATTTTGCTTATACATAAGCGAATAGACAAAAAGAACACAACGGAGCAAGTATAAAAAGTCGTTAAAATAAGGGGCGAAGTTTATTTATTATAAAATGCTTAAAAATGTCAACGCGTGTAACGTGTGCTTAAAAATTTCAAGTAAATAAATTTTACGTAACTATGGTTGAAGTTAAAGCATTTACAAATATAAAATAACAAATTTCTGTACACAGATTTAACAAGAAAATAATTTAGTGTTAAAATTTTTTTGAAAACGGCAATTTTATTTGAGTTTTTTTATAAAAGATGTTAATATATTGCGGTAACAGAAGATGCCCTCATGGTCAAGCGGTTAAGACGTAGCCCTCTCAAGGCTGAATCAGGGGTTCGATTCCCCTTGGGGGTACCATTGCCGGACGAACGTCCGGCTTTTCTTTTTGTTTGGAAATCTTACTTTACGAAATCGATTGTAACGCGTAACGATAATGTGTCGATTGTAGAAAGGTTTTTATATCTAAAAAATTTTAGGCAAACGAATTATCTCAAACTTTTGATTTTTATTTGAAAATTTGCTATGCTGTAATTACAAATATAAATAAAACGGAGAATAATATGCAAAACAAGGCGCTTGTCGTTATCGACATACAAAACGACATCACAAAAAATTATAAAGAAATCATCGGTAACGTTAACTCCGCCATAGACCGGGCTGTGGCTAATAATATGCACGTTGTTTATATTAAGCACAACAATTTGTCGGCGGGGACAAGAACTTTTAAGCCTAACACTCGCGGCGAAGAATTGGTTGCTGATATGAAAATCGTCTCCGAAAATATTTTTACAAAAACCAAAGGCAACGCGCTGACAAGCGAAGAATTTGCCGCTTTTATAAGCGAAAACGGAATAAACGAATTTTATATAGCAGGCGCCGACGCCGTAGCCTGCGTAAAATCAACTTGTTATAATATGGCAAAAGAAGGGTATGCCGTTTGCGTGCTGTCCGATTGCATTACAAGTTATGACAAGCGCAAGATTGACGAAATGTTGCAATACTATGCAAGCAAGGGTTGCAGCGTCAAGAAACTCAGTGAAGTAATGTAAAATAAGTATAAATTCTAAAAGTCGACAGAAAATAAAGTTTCGTCGACTTTTATTGTTGTGTTGAGACGATAGAAATCCAAACAACGGTAAAAGTAGTTGGATTTCTACCGTCTTAATTATTTTAGATGTTTTGGACTTTTATTTCTATACAGTTTTTTGTCAAATATAATTTATCAAAATTGCTATTGCCAAAACAAATATTTGCATATATAATAAATATGTCCTATGTATATCGGCACGTGCGTCAACCACATTTATTAAAAGGGAGAGCGGAGTCCGTTGCATAGATGTCATGCCGGTGTCGTTATCGATACAGTGCGGAAGCCGAACGGAAGACAGAAGTGCAGGCAGTTCACCCACCTGCTAAGGCAGGTTGAATGCAGCCGGCATAGGATTTTTTATTTATTGGAGACGTTATGGCAGAAAACTGTAAACTTGCATTGCTTATAGATGCGGAAAATATTTCACCAAAATACACAAAAACCATTTTTGACGAGTTGTCAAAATACGGCGTAGTAACAACCAAAAGAATTTACGGCGATTGGACTCAGGCAGGGCGGGCGTCTTGGAAGGACGTAATCGCTCAAAACGCATTGGTGCCCATACAACAGTTTCAAAACACAAGCAACAAAAATTCCAGCGACTCGACGCTTATCATAGACGCAATGGATATTTTATATTCCAAAAATATAGACGGCTTTTGCATAGTTTCCAGCGACAGCGATTTTACCAGATTGATAACGCGCATTCGCGAAGACGGCAAAGTTGTTTACGGTATGGGTGAACGCAAATCGCCAAAGTCTTTAATAAACGCCTGCGATAAGTTTATTTATCTTGACGTAAACAGCGCAAAAGAACCGAAAGGCGGCAAGAAAACGCAGGCTAAAACCCCTGCAAAGCGGCATATCAATTTGCTTGAAGAACTGGGGCAGGATAAAATTGACGCGCTTATCTCCGCCGTTGCGGAAAACGAAGAGGACTGGGTAAACTTGTCGGAAGTCGGCAACAGAATGACGAAACTTTTTCCGGATTTCGACCAGCGCAATTACGGCTACAAAAAACTTTCCGACCTGATAAAGGCGTTGGACATTTTTGAAGTTAAGGTCGAGCAGGTAAACAAAAACGGCGCAAAGACCTATTTGTTAAAAATAAAAGAAACTTAATTCTTAATGCCAAAGTGCAACGCACTTTGGCATTAAGTTTAGGTTGCGCAATCATTTTGCCAATAGGTCATTGAATTGACATTAAAAGCAAATTGAAATATACTTATAACTATGAAAACCCTTGCACTGGATATTAACGAAGAAAGTTTATCGCTTGCAAAAAAATTTATAGAACAAGGCGAAACGGTGGCTTTCCCTACGGAAACCGTTTACGGTTTGGGTGCAAACGCGTTTGACGAAAACGCGGTAAAAAAGATATTTGCGGCAAAGGGCAGACCGTCGGACAACCCTTTAATCGTGCATATTGCCGACGCAAGTTTAATAGAAAATATAGCGGCGGAAGTTTCCTCCGACGCAAAAAAAATAATATCAAGTCTTATGCCCGGACCGATAACTGTTGTACTAAACAAACAAAAGTGCATACCCGACTGCGTTACCGGCGGGTTGCCTACGGTGGCGGTGCGTATGCCGTCTTCGCCTGAGGCGCAAACGTTTTTAAGGGCTGTAAATTTGCCTGTATGTGCGCCTAGCGCAAACACGTCTTCTCGTCCAAGTCCTACAAGTTGGGTTCACGTGGCGGAAGATTTGGACGGTAAAATTCCGTTAATATTAAAGGGCGCCGACTGTAATATAGGCATAGAGTCCACAGTGCTGGACTTGACGAGAGACGTTCCGCTTATTTTGCGTCCTGGTATGATAACCAAAAGCGAGATAGAAAGGGTTTTGTGTAAAAAGGTGTTTTATCCCGACAAGACGGACAAAACGATGAACTCTCCCGGCATACGCTACAAGCACTATGCGCCTAATTGCGAAACGTATTTGAACGTTGACGGAAACACAGAGAGCATAACGGAGTTTTTGCGGCAAAATCCCGCGGCTGGAGTTGTGGCGAGAGATTGTTACCAAAACCTTGCGGACAAGTTTTTTTCTTTGGGCAAAGACGCATACAGCGGAGCACAGCAGGTTTTTGCAAAACTGAGAGAGGCAGAAAAAGTCTGCGACAGGATAATAATAGTGTGGGATTTGAAAGGTGAAGAAGCCGACAGCGTTTTGAACAGAGTGCTTAAAAGTTGCGGAGGAAAGATAGTTTAGGTGAAATATGAAAAACGTTTTATTCGTATGTACGGGCAACACTTGCCGTTCTCCTATGGCGGAATTTATTTTGAAAGATATTCTGCAAAAAAGACAAATTTTTGATATTGCCGTGTCATCTGCCGGCATTTCCGTCGACGACAATTCTACTATAAATCCGCTGTCAAAAGCCGTGTTGGAAAGAAACGGTATTGTTGCGGAAGGTTTTGTTTCGCGAGAAATAACCGACGAAATTATAGAAGAAAGCGACGTGATTTTGTGTATGACGGAAAATCACAAAAACGCCCTGCCTACTATGAAGAAGGTAAAGACGCTTGGAGAAGTTGTAGACATGCCGGACGTTTCAGACCCGTACGGGGGAAACGACGCGATTTATACGTTGTGTTATCAACAGATAAAGGGTGAAATAGAAAAACTGATAGATATTTTGCTTGATGACGGTTTTTAAGTTTTTGTAATATATTTATACAAAAAAAGAAAAATTGTCTCTTGACTTTTATTGCAAAAATGAACTATAATTTATAAAGGAAAAATTTTATATATGGAAAAAATCGTCATCGGTTGCGACCACGCAGGACTTGAATTGAAACACAGCGTAATCAGCCACTTGCAAAAGAAAGGGTTTGACGTTATTGACGCGGGCACGTATACGCAAGATTCGTGCGATTACCCCGACTTTGGTTATGCGGCGGCAAAAAAGGTTGCCGACGGCGTTGTAAAGCGGGGCATTGTTATATGCGGCACGGGAATAGGCATTTCTATTTCCGCAAATAAAGTAAAGGGAATAAGGTGCGCTTTGTGCGGCGATTTGTTTTCCGCCGAGATGACAAGGCGGCACAACAACGCAAATATGCTTGCGCTTGGCGCAAGGGTGGTTTCGCAGGATTTGGCACTGCAAATTGTAGATAAGTTTTTGGAAACTCCTTTCGAAGGCGGCAGACACCAAAAGCGTATCGAAAAAATGATGGATATAGAAAACAAAAATTAAGAGGTTTTAGATGAATTGTTTCGTGATGAATCACCCGTTAATTACACACAAAGTTTCTTTGCTTAAGGACAAGCACACCGGCAGCAAAGACTTTAAGGCAACCGTAAAGGAAATTTCTATGCTTATGTGCTATGAGTTGACGAGAGATTTGCCTTTGAGACAAGCTACCATAGAGTCGCCTATGGGATTGATAAAGACCGACATTATGGCAGGCAGAATTATGGCGTTTGTGCCGGTGCTTCGCGGCGGGTTGGGTATGCTCGACGGTTTGCTGGAAGTTATGCCTAACGCTAAGGTTGGACATATAGGCGCTTACCGCGACCCTAAAACGCAAAAAGCCGTCGTATATTATTGCAAATTGCCCGACGATATAGAAGACAGGGAAGTAATAATTTGCGACCCTATGCTGGCGACGGGAGCTCTTGCAATCGACGCAATCGACGAAGTTAAAAAAGCGGGTTGCACCAACGTCAAGTTTTTGACTTTGATTGCAAATAAACAAGGTGTTGAAAGAGTAAACAAAGCGCATCCCGACGTAACGGTTTATTGCGCAAGCACGGTAGACGGTCTTGACGAAAACGGTTACATCGCAGAAGGCTTCGGCGACATAGGCGAGAGACTGTTCGGCACTAAATAATCGAATTGTTTTTGTAATTGTCGACAAGCGGTTTGAAATATTAAAATTATTGCAACCCATTGTTATATAAATGCAGTTGAAGCAAACAATAAAATTCGTTTGGTAAAAATAAAGAGGGACTATGCTTAAACAGATTGTAGATTCTATCATAGACGCAGAAAAATCGGCAGAACAAACCGTTGCCAAAGCGCAGGAACAAAGCAAAAATATTTTGTTCGAGGCGCAGACAAAGGCTGACGAAATTGCGGAAAAATCCGCTGCGGAAAATAAAAAACTTGCCAAGTCTTTGGAGGACGAGGCAACGGCAAAAGCTGACAAACAGGCCGCAAAAGTCTTGGCTGACGGCAAAAAACAGGCAGACGAAAATATTTTGAAATTCAACAAAAACAAAGATAAAACGGTAGACTTTGTAATCGGGAGATTGGTTGACAAATGTCAATAGTAAAAATGAAGCGCATGACCTTGATAGGTTTGGAGAGCGAGCGTAAACCGACCGTTGACGCTCTTGCGCAACTGGGTTGCGTTCATCTCGACCGTACGGAATGCGAAAACACTGCAAATACCATTGACGAGCAAGGCAAGGACGACTTACAGCGTAAGATGTCCGCTGTCGACGACTGTCTTTCTTTCATTAAACTGTGCGAAGAACAGCGCGCGTCTTTTGCTGCGGATAAAAAAGAAGCAAAGGCACGCAATCCGTACAAAGGCTTCAAAATAGATATGGCTTTCGACGACTTTGCAAGCGTCCGTAAAGAAGAAATCAAACTGTTTGACGAAGTTATAGACAAAGTAAACGCAAATTCAAAAATATATTACGAAAATCAGACGAAAGCACAAAAACTTATTGCTTTGGCGGAAGAACTTAAACCGTATAGCGAAATGGACGTTGCGTTTTCGCAAATTAAAGATACGGAGCATACTTCTTCGTTTTTGGGTACTTTGCCTCTTGATGCAGAGCAAGTTTCAAAACTTTTTGAAGAAATAGACGCAGAAGTGCAAATAGTATATTCCGACAAAACTTCCTGCATTATATACGCTGTTTGTTTGAAGGAGGACAGGGCAAATCTTGCCGATGCGCTTTCAAAAGCCGGATTTGTGCGCTGTCAGTTTAATTTCGATATTACGGCAACTCAAAAGTCAAACGAGAGCATAAGAGAGATAGAAGAAATAAAAGAAGAAAACAAAAAACTTGTTTTGGAAACCTGCGGTTTTTACCAATACGTAAAAGACTTGAAGTTGCTTTACGACTATTACGATATTTCATTGCAAAAGACGCAGGCGGAAGGCAATTTGGGCAAAACTCAAAAAACATTCACTTTGGAAGCGTGGGTTCCGTTTGACAGAGAAGAAGAAATAACCTCAAAACTCGACGGAATTTTGTCGGCAAAGATGTTGGAGTTTCGCGACCCTACCGATGATGAAAATCCGCCTACGCTTACAAAAAACAACAAGATAGTAGAGCCTTACGACTGTATAACAAATATGTATTCCGTACCTAATTATCGCGAGCGCGACCCAAACAGTTTCGTTGCCGTGTTTTACTTCTTGTTTTTCGGTATAATGCTTGGCGACGCGGGTTACGGACTTATTTTGACAGTAGGCGCATTGTTATTTGCAAAAATCATGAAGCCCAACACAGGCACGCGCAAACTTATCTTCGTGCTTGCAATGGGCGGCGTAAGTACGATTTTTTGGGGCATAATGTTCGGCGGTTGGTTTGCGATAACAACCGACGTTCCGTTGTTGCAGCCGATTTTATTCAGTCCGCTTGACAATCCTATCGGTATGGTCGCATTGTCTTTGGCGCTAGGCGCGGTGCAAATCTGTACGGGTATGATGCTAAACGGCATTGCCAAGTGCGAAAAAGGCAAAGTCTTGGACGGCATTTTGGACGACTTCCTTTGGGTTTTGTTTTTCCTGTTCGGCGGTTTGGCTGCCGTAGGTATGGCGTTGGTTCCGTCGTTGGTAAACGTTGGCTTATACGGTGCGCTGGGTTGTTTGGTCATTGTATTCCTGACTGCCGGCAGACACAAAAAAGGCGCCGTAGGCAAAGTTTTGGGCGGCTTCGGCGGTCTGTATAAAATAGTGGGCTTTGTTTCAGACTTGTTAAGTTATTTAAGACTTTTCGGTTTGGGTTTGGCGTCCGGCGTTATTGGTTTGGTATTTAACGAAATCGCAAACATATTTACCGGACCTATAGGTTTGATATTTGCGGTTATCATTCTTATCGTAGGGCATTCGCTTAATATCGCGATAAACGTGCTCGGCGCTTACGTGCACGACAGCAGATTGCAGTTTATCGAATTCTTTTCAAGGTTTTACACCGGCGAGGGCTATTTGTTTCAACCTATCGTCGGAGAAACGAAATATACAAAAATTAACAACTGATTGGAGGAAAAACTATGTTAACAGTAGGCCATTACTTAGGCTTTTTAGGGGCGGCAATCGCAGTTATATTTGCAGGCGCAGGCTCTGCAATAGGCGTATCGAAGGCAGGTCAGGCTTTGGCAGGCGTTTGTGCGGAAAAACCTGACAGATTTTCAAAATGCCTTATTTTGGAACTTCTGCCTGCAACGCAAGGTCTTTACGGCTTTATCATTGCCTTTTTGATTGTACTTAAAATGGGCGTGCTTGACGGTTCATTCCCGCCTATCACGACAGAACAGGGTTTTGCACTCGTATTCGGCGCAATGCCTATCGGTATCGTAGGCTTTTTCAGCGCGGTATATCAAGGCAAAGTTGCGGCAGCCGGTATAATGATGGTCGGCAAACATCCGGAAACTTCCGGTCGCGCAATGACTTCTACGGCTATCGTAGAGATGTATGCAATTTTTGCGCTTATCATTTCCTTCTTCCTTTGCTTTATGGGTATTCAATAATATTCGTCAAGGAAGAAGTACGGAGAAATTATGAAAGGAAAAGAATCCATCATAAACAGCATTTTGGGCGATGCGGAGCAACAGGCAGCGCAAATTATCGCCGAGGCTAAGGAAAAAGCCGACGGCATAGTTTCGCTTGCAAAAACCAAAGCAGAGCAAGATAAACAGGCGGTTTTGGCAAACGCCGGCAGTCAGGCTAAGGATATTTCGGACAGGCGCATTTCCGTTGCCGAGTTGGAAGTAAAAAAATACAGCCTGTCGTTAAAGCAACGCCTTTTGGGCGAGTGCTTTGACGAGGCTTTGCACAAACTCTCCAAATTGTCCGACAAAGAGTATTTGGCGATAATCACCAAATTGCTTGCTTATGCCGAAGACGGAGAGAGCGTCGTTATATCTAAAAACGACAAAAAACGCATTACGGCGGATTTCATCAAACAAGCGGCAAAGGGCAAAAAGATAACTTTGTCAAAAGACGTCGGCGATTTTTCAGGCGGCATCGTTTTGACAAAAGAAGGTTACGACAAAAATATGACCTTCGAAGTTTTGCTGTCGCAGGTGCGCGAAGAGTCGGAGGCAGACGCGGCCTCTGTGCTGTTTAAGGAGTAACAATGTCAAGTTATATCTACACCAACGGTAGCGTAGCGGTGCTTACAACAAAGTTGCTTTCGCAGGAAAAGCTGTCGCGTATGGCAGAGTCCGATTCTGTCGGCGAAGCGTTAAAAGTCTTGTTCGAGTCGGGTTATGCCGACGGAACGGCAATGACTGCCGCTGACTTCGAAAGCGTTCTTGCAGAGCAGACTAAACAGGCTGCGGAGTTTGTAAAACAAAATTCGCCCGAGCCTGCGTCAACCGACTGCTTTTTGTTGCAGACGGATTACCGCAATGCAAAAATCGCAATGAAAAGCAAATACGCAAGGAAAGAACCGCAATATCTTACGGAAGGCGGTACTTTGGACGCGTCCGCGCTGTCGTCTAAAATTATCACTGACGATTACGGCGACTTTTCTGCGGAAATGGCAGAGGCGTTGGAAGAGATAGACAAAAAGTTTTACGAAGGCAATCGCAAGCCTGCTTTAATAGACATTACTTTGGACAAGGCTTATTACAAACAGGTTGCAAGACTTCTTAAAAAGTCAAAAAGCAAAAGCGTAATAAATTATTTTGCAGCCGACGCCGATATGAAAAACATATTAAACTTTTTCCGCGTAAAAAGGGCGGGGCTTGACAAAGAATATTTGTTAAATTTGCTTTTAGACAGCGTAAAACTAAGTAAAGACTTTTTCGAAAGAATTTTCGACGGCGATTTCGAGAGAATTCAGGAAGAATTTGACGGCACGGGCTACGGAGAGTTTGTCTCGTGCATTTTGGAAGAATATAACGGCGGCACTGCATTTGCAAAAAGCGAGGCACTTGCGTTAAATTACAAAAAGAATTTAATCGCGCCTGACAGACACAACAATGACGGTATAGAACCGCTAGTAAATTATTATCTGGCAAAGCAGACCGAGACGGAAAATATAAGGTTGATTCTCGTATGCTTAAAAAACGGCGTACGCAAAGAAGAAATAGAAAAAAGGTTGCGTGAATCGTATGTATAACAGAGTTGGCGTCATAGGAGACAGCGACAGCATACTTGCCTTCAAAGCGGTCGGGTTGGAAGTTTTCGACGCGCAGGACGCAGAGCAGGCAAGGGCGCTTATAAAACAACTTTCCAAAGAGGATTTTGCAGTGCTGTTTATTACAGAAGAATATGCCAAAATAAACAACGACCTTTTGCAAAAGGCAAAGACAAAGCCGTTTCCCGCTATTGTGCCTATACCTACAAGCAAAGGTAGCACGGGTTACGGGTTGGAAAGCGTAAAGAGCGACGTAGAAAAGGCAATAGGCGTAGATATTTTGTTTAACAACCATTAAGTCTGCTTTATTGGCTTTCGTTAAATTTATAAATTCAGTGTACGGTTTCACAACGGTACCGTAAAAGATGTGAGGACTTAAAATGCAAGGAAAAATCGTAAAAGTTTCCGGACCTTTAATAGTAGCCGAAAACATGGCTGACGTCGAAATGTTTGACGTTGTAAAGGTATCAAAACAAAAACTCATAGGCGAAGTTATAGAACTAAGGGGCGACAAAGCGTCCATTCAGGTTTACGAAGAAACGGCGGGTTTAGGCCCCGGCGAAGAAGTCGTATCCACAGGCGCACCTTTGTCGGTAGAACTCGCCCCCGGTTTGATAGAAGGTATTTTTGACGGTATACAGCGTCCGCTAAATAAACTCTACGACGCGTCTGGCGACCGTATCGGCAGAGGCATAGAACTCACCGCGGTTGACCATGACAAACTTTGGGAGTTTGTGCCTGTCGCAAAAGTAGGCGACAAGGTAACTGCCGGCGATATTTTGGGTACGGTACAGGAGACGGAACTTGTAGAACACCGTATCATGGTGCCTTACGGCGTCAGCGGCGAAATCATAAGCATAGCAGAAAAGAGTCAAAAGAAAGTAGACGACACCGTTGCGGAAGTCAAGACGGAAAAAGGTATCGTAAAAGTTTCTATGTTGCAAAAATGGCCTGTACGTAAAGGCAGACCTTATAGAGAAAAACTTACTCCGTCTGAACCTATGGTTACAGGGCAGAGAGTTATAGATACACTGTTTCCTATTGCAAAGGGCGGTGTTGCGGCGGTACCGGGTCCGTTCGGAAGCGGCAAAACCGTCGTTCAACACCAACTTGCAAAATGGGCGGACGCGCAAATCATTGTATACATCGGCTGCGGAGAACGCGGCAATGAAATGACAGACGTTCTCAACGAGTTTCCTGAGCTTATCGACCCTAAAACCGGTCAACCGCTTATGAAAAGAACGGTGCTTATTGCCAACACTTCGGATATGCCGGTTGCAGCCCGTGAAGCGTCTATATATACAGGCATAACCATTGCAGAGTACTTCCGCGATATGGGCTACACAGTGGCAATTATGGCGGACAGCACTTCCCGTTGGGCGGAAGCATTGAGGGAAATGTCCGGCCGTCTCGAAGAAATGCCGGGTGAAGAAGGTTACCCTGCATATCTTTCCAGCCGTTTGGCAGAGTTTTACGAGAGAGCAGGCATTGTAAAAACTCTCGGCAGCGGAGAGCGCATCGGCGCAATTTCCGCAATAGGCGCGGTTTCGCCTCCGGGCGGCGACTTGTCAGAGCCGGTTTCTCAGGCGACACTACGTATAGTAAAAGTCTTTTGGGGCTTGTCGGCAAGTTTGGCTTACAAACGCCACTTCCCTGCAATAGACTGGATACAAAGTTATTCGCTTTATTCCGACAGATTGTCAAGTTGGTTCAACGACAACGTCGCAAGCGATTTTTCTGCATTAAAGACCGCCACAATGCGTATTTTGCAGGAAGAGGCGGAACTTGACGAAATCGTGCGTTTGGTAGGTATGGACGCTCTGTCGCCTAAAGACAGGCTCACGATGGAAGCGGCAAAATCCGTAAGGGAAGACTATTTGCACCAAAACGCATTTCACGAAGTAGATACTTTTGCTTCATTGTTAAAACAATATAAAATGCTTAAACTTATAAACGATTGCTATACGCTGTCGCTTACGGCGCTTGACAACGACGTAGAACTCGACGATATTTTGAATATGCCGGTAAGAGAAAAAATCGGCCGTTCAAAATATATTCCCGAGACGGAAATGTCAAAATTCGACGATATAGCAAAAGAACTTAAAAAAGAAATCGCCGACTTGACGGACAAAGGAGCACGCTGATGTTAAAAGAATATAAATCTATCAGAGAAGTCGTAGGCCCTTTGATGTTGATAGAAAACGTAAAAGGCGTAACTTATGACGAACTTGTGGAAATAGAACAGGCCAACGGAGAAAAACGCCGCGGCAAGGTTTTGGAAGTAAACGGAGACAAAGCGCTTGTACAGTTGTTCGAGGGCTCTCAGGGACTTAAAATTTCCACGGCAAAAGCAAAATTTTTGGGCAGAGGACTCGAACTCGGCGTAAGTATGGATATGTTGGGCCGCGTGTTTTCCGGTATGGGCGACGCAATTGACGGCGGCCCTGCGATTATTCCGGAAAAGCGTATGGACATCAACGGTCAGCCTATCAACCCTTACGCAAGAGATTATCCAAATGAGTTTATTCAAACTGGCATCTCTGCAATAGACGGCTTAAATACTTTGGTCAGAGGACAAAAACTGCCTGTGTTTTCCGCCAGCGGCTTGCCGCACGCGGAACTTGCCGCACAAATCGCAAGACAGGCAAAGGTGCTTTCGGGCGACTCGCAATTTGCCGTCGTGTTTGCCGCAATGGGCATTACCTTCGAAGAAGCCGACTTCTTTATTTCGGACTTCAAAAAGACCGGCGCGATAGAAAGAACGGTTTTGTTTATCAACCTTGCAAACGACCCTGCGATAGAGCGTATTTCCACTCCGCGTATGGCGTTGACCGCTGCAGAATATCTCGCGTTTGAAAAGGATATGCAGGTTTTGGTCATTATGACGGACTTTACAAACTATGCGGAGGCGCTTCGCGAAACGTCAGCCGCAAGAAAAGAAGTTCCCGGCAGACGCGGTTACCCCGGTTATCTCTATACCAACCTTGCAACCATTTACGAAAGAGCAGGTCGCATAAGAGGCAAAAAAGGTTCGATAACTCAAATCCCTATTTTGACTATGCCGGAAGACGACAAAACGCACCCGATTCCGGACTTGACGGGTTATATTACCGAAGGTCAGATAATTCTTTCAAGAGAGTTGTACAAAAAAGGTTACAATCCGCCTATCGACGTTATGCCTAGTTTGTCAAGGCTTAAAGACAAGGGCATAGGCAAAGGCAAAACGAGAGAAGACCACTCAAACACTATGAACCAACTTTTCGCTTGCTATTCACGCGGTAAAGAGGCAAAAGAGTTGGCGTCAATTTTGGGTGAAAGCGCATTGACGGATATAGACAAACTTTACGCTGAGTTTGCCGCAGAGTTCGAGAAGGAATATATTTCCCAAGGCTTTACGACAAACAGAAGTATAGAAGAAACTTTGGACTTAGGCTGGAAGTTGTTACGCATTTTGCCGCGAAGCGAGTTAAAGCGTGTCGACGACGAATATTTGGATAAATATTACGACAAAAAAGACTAAAAGGATTTTATTTTTATGGCAGTAATGAGAGTAAACCCTACGCGTATGGAATTAAAACGGCTTAAAGGTCGCTTAAAAACCGCGCAAAGGGGACATAAATTGCTTAAAGACAAAACCGACGAGATGGTAAGACAGTTTATCGTCTACGCCAGAAAGAATAAAGAACTCCGCGAGCAGGTCGAGTTTGAACTCGGAGAAGCTATGAAGAGTTTTGTCTTGGCGCGCGCCGTTATGGAGCCGAGCGGAATTGAAGAAGCGATACTTATGCCGTCAAGGACGGTTTCTCTCACCTGCGACAAAAAAAGCGTTATGAGCGTCGTTGTGCCGTCAATTCACATAAACGAAGGGGAGCAAAGCGATTTGTATCCTTACAGTTTTTTAACAGTTACCAACGAAATGGACAGTTCTATCGAAACGCTAAACAAGTTACTCGTAAAACTCATAGAACTTGCGGAAGTCGAAAAAACGACAAATATGCTTGCCGACGAAATAGAGAAAAACAAACGCCGCGTCAACGCGTTGGAATATGTAATGATTCCGCAACTCGAAGAAACGATAAAATACATCGTGTTAAAACTTGAAGAAAACGAGCGCGGTTCTCTCGTCCGTCTTATGAAAGTAAAAGATATGATAGCCGACAGGCAGTAAAACTTTATATAACTTAAAGTATATATTTTATAAATAATATTTTTAGTTCAATAAGTAATTCAAAATGATATAAAGTAAAAACAATAATTAACCCGACTTTTAAGTCGGGTTAATTATTTACAAATATTTTGTGCATAGCAAATATTCAAAGGCGGTCGACTGACCTTTTTTCATTATTCTTTACATAAGCAAACCGGCGCATGAAACCAAGCCGATAGCCATAAGAATAATCGCGCCCCAAACAGCAAGACCGATTATGCCCATTATCATACCTGCCTTTGCCATGCCAAGCCCTTCGCGTCTGCCGTTGGAGTCGGCAATCTTTTGTTTTGCGCTGCGTGCAAATACAATCGCAAGTATACCCAACAAAATTGCACCGTAATAAGTTACCAAAGACAATATGCCCATGACTAAACTTGCAATAGCCATCGGCTCCGTTTTGGGCGGGGCATATTGTGTTTGTTGGTAGGGTTGAGAGTATTGTTGTGTTTCTGCATTCGGCGCATTGTATGTCCCGCAGTTGGGGCAAACGTTGCTGTCGTTGTTTAATTGCATTCCGCAATTTTTACAGTAAGCCATAAAAAAACCTCCTCATTTGTTTGAAATAAGTATACTCTCAAAAATTGAGAAAATCAAGTATTTTTCTCAAAAATAGAGATAATACTTTAATATGTTCAAAGATAACTTAAAGCAATTGCGTAAAGACGCCGGGCTGACGCAATCTCAACTTGCGGAAAAACTAGGCATAAGTTTCAAAACTCTAAGCCACTGGGAAAGCGGTTATACAGAACCGAGTATACTTATGCTTACCAAGTTAAAAGAAATTTTCGCAATTTCTTATGAAGATTTATTGGAGTAAACAAAAATTAAAATTTATTAACAAACGACAAAAATTAAACACTGCACAAAAGCAGTGTTTTTTATAAACAATGTTTTAATATTGCTAACAAACAAAAAGGAAAACTCGACTTACATCCGGTTTTCCTTTTGAAATTACGGCAGGGGTGACAGGACTCGTAAGGAGCGAAGCGACAGAATAGAGATTGTTACGCACAAGCGTCAATCTCGTCACAAGTGAGAGTTCGTAAATAGCGGCGGAGCATAAAAAAAAGAAGGTTATTTAACAACCATCTTTTTTTATTTATGGCAGGGGTGACAGGACTCGCAAGGAGCGAAGCGACGGAATAGAGATTGTTACGCACAAGCGTCAATCTCGTCACAAGTGAGAGTTCGTAAATAGCGGCGGAGCATAAAAAAAAGAAGGTTATTTAACAACCATCTTTTTTTATTTATGGCAGGGGTGACAGGACTCGAACCTGCAAGTGACGGAGTCAGAGTCCGTTGCCTTGCCATTTGGCGACACCCCAACGTATATACGCGCTTGTTTAGTACAAAACTTTACGTTTCAATTATAAAAGAAAATATACCTTCAAACGCGGGTGATACGCTTATAGTATAAAAATTAAACTCAAAAAAGTCAATAAAATAGCACTAAAAATAGTTATCAAAATTTTTTTATCTTTCTTGTAAAAACCGTCAAAATATTTTACAATTTTACAGTAGTTTTTATTATGAATTTTTTTGAAACCGTTTACAAAATCGTAAAGACCATACCTAAGGGGAAAGTTGCATCGTATGGTCAGATAGCAAAACTTGCCGGCAACAGCAAGATGTCGCGTCAGGTCGGCTGGGCGTTGCACGTCAATCCCAGTCAGGGCGAAATCCCGTGCCATCGCGTTGTGATGAAAGACGGAAGTTTAACAAAGGGTTTTGCTTTTGGCGGAATTGAAATTCAACGTGCTATGCTTGAAAGGGAAGGCGTGATAGTAAACAACGATTTTAAGGTTGATATGAAAAAATTCGGATGGCAGTCAGAAGAAGGAGTGCAAAATGAAAAAAGGATTTAACAACGAACTTTACGTTACAAAACAAAGTCAATATATTTTGGAAAGAATCAAAAAGTTTGACAACAAGCTTTATCTTGAATTCGGCGGAAAATTATTTGACGATTTACACGCGTCGCGCGTGCTTTACGGTTTTGACCCTAATGCAAAAATTAAATTATTGTGCACGCTTAAAGACAAGGCGGAAATTATTTTTTGCATAAATGCAAACGACATTCAGCGCAATAAAATCCGTGCAGACTTCGGTATAACTTACGGCGACGAAGTAATGCGCGTCATAGACAATTTGCGTGCCTGCGGTATTTACGTTTCAAGCATAGTTATTACACAGTTTACGGAACAAACGCAGGCGTTGGCTTTTAAGCAAAAACTTGAAAACAGGGGAGAAAAAGTCTATATTCACCGCCTTACGAAAGGTTACCCTAATGATGTAGACACAATAGTTTCTGATGAAGGATACGGAATGAACCCTTATATAGAAACGACAAGACCTCTTGTAGTCGTTACCGCCCCTGGACCAAACAGCGGCAAACTTGCAACGTGTCTCAGCCAGTTATATCATGAATATAAAAGGGGAGTAAAAGCAGGATATGCCAAGTTTGAAACTTTCCCTATTTGGAACTTGCCTTTGAAACATCCGGTAAACGTTGCATACGAGGCGGCAACTGCCGATATACAAGATGTCAATATGATAGACTATTTTCATTTACAGGCTTACGGAAAGCAATCTGTAAACTATAACAGAGACTTGGCGGTATTCCCTGTGGTAAAAACCATAATCAAAAAAATCACGGGAGAAGAACTTTACAAATCGCCTACGGATATGGGCGTAAATATGGCAGGGTTTGCAATATTTGACGACGAAGCAGTGCAGGAAAGTGCAAAGCAAGAAGTTATCCGCAGATATTACAAGGCTCTGTGCGACGTAAGGGACGGCAAAGAAAAACAAGAAACGCTCAACAGGCTTGAAGTGTTATTAAGCGAACTTGACATAAAACCAAGCGACAGAAGGGTGGTGGCGCCTGCGGTAGAACGTTCAAACGAAATCGAAGCACCTGTCGTGTCTATCGAAACTCCCGACGGAAAAATAGTAACCGGCAGACAGTCGGAACTGCTTTCTGCGGGGTCAAGCGCATTGCTTAATGCAGTCAAAAGCATTGCGGGAATGGACGACGACCTTAAACTTATTGCTCAGTCGGCAATAGATCCTGTTATCGACTTAAAGACGAATATCTTAAAAAACAGGAAGACGTATTTGAATGCGGAAGAAACTTTGCTGGCGTTGTCTATATCTGCCTCGTTGGACAAAAAGGCGGCCATCGCAATGGAAAACTTAAAACTTTTGCGCGGTTGTGAAGCGCATTCTTCGCATATTATATCCAACGGAGAGCTGCAGATTTTTCGCAGACTTGGGTTGCATCTTACTTGCGAACCTCAATATATTTCATTTGAACTGTATAACGAATAACAAATATAAGCCGTGGATTTTATCACGAATTTTCGTTAGTTTACAACTTGCTGCTTTTTTGATATAATACTGTCATGTTTGATAAGAAAACTCATACAGTGTTGCATTATCTTGAAAGTCAGTGTCCAAGCGGAAATTATAAAGTGTTGGACAAACAGGACGTTTTAGATGCAATTCCGTCAAAATTCGGCGTAGATTTGGCAACTTTGGATGAGATTATAGACAATTTGGCTCAAAGAGAGTATCTTGTGTCCAAATATCAAGATGATGAGCAAATGTGCATTGCCTTGACGCCTAAGGTTTATTCTGCTCTGCTAAAAAATGCAGAGGGTAATGAAAAACCGAAATTTGACAGGAAGATTTATTTCATCGTAGGCGCGATTGCTTTTGTCGGGGCGCTTTTGGGCGTGATTTGCGGCAAGTTATTGGGGTTTTGATTTATGCTTAATAAAAATGAAAAAGCAGTAATGAAGATTATTTATAATAAAACGGTAAATAAAGATAAATCCATTATCGTTACCGAGGAAGAAATAATGTCGGCTCTTCCGCAAAAGTTAAAAATAAATTTGTGCGATTTACGCAATATTTTGCGGCAGTTGGCAATAGACGAATATTTTGAACTCATCAATTCTGAAAAGAAAGGACAGCCGGTGTTGGTAATTACTCTCACGAAAAACGGAGAGGCATTTGAAAGAGAAATGATTCAGCAAAAGAGAAATATCCGTCAAAAACTTGTCATTACGCTGATTTGTGCTATAATAACAGCAGTGGTAGGTTTAATCATCAGGGGGATATTCTCTTAACAAAGTCAACGTGCTTAAAAAAACGATTATCTATCACAAAAATTTAATAAGGGCAATTAACTCAGCTGGGAGAGTGTCTTCTTGACGTGGAGAAAGTCAGCGGTTCGAGTCCGTTATTGCCCACCAGATAAAAAAAGTGCTGTGTTATGCAGTGCTTTTATTTTTTTCTTATAACTGAATTATTTTGTTTGTAAACAGCGGTAAACCGTGCTTAATAAGTGCGGTTTTTTACGTAAAGAAAGTAAGATGGTTGATGAGATATTTTTGTTTTTTATATAAAAATTGTCTGTAATATTTTTTATATAATCTTTAATATAGTAAATTCGGCTTATTGTGCAAATTGACAATGCGTGTTAAAATATTGCAAGGAGAAGCCAAAGATGGAAATTGTAATAGCAATAATAGTTGTCGCGGTACTTCTGGCGTATGTTGTGCTTGCGATATTGTTTCATATAGGGGCGATAAATTGCTATCATCCAATGAAAAAACCAATGGAAAATCAAGTTAAAGTTGCGTGCGTAGGCGACAGCATAACTTACGGGTTTATGACAGGCAACAGAAACGCCAACAACTATCCGACGGTGTTAAACGGTTTGTTGGGAGACGGCTTTTGCGTCAATAATTTCAGTTATACCAACAGAACGGTAATTAAAGATGCGGACTTTCCTTTGGTGAAAGAAAAGGTATATAAACAAAGTTTGCATTTCAATCCCGATATAGTGTTTATTTTGTTGGGGTCAAACGACTCTAAAGAAAACAACTGGAATAAAGATAAATTTATTGCAGACTATTGCGAAATAATCGACAGTTATTTGTCGCTTGAAGCCAAGCCGAAAGTGTATTTAATTCTTCCGCCGCCTGTTTTTGAGGTAAGGGGAAAGGTACATTACAAATTGAGAGAATATGTTATACAAGACGAAATTTGCCCCGCAATAAAGTACGTTGCAAAAGAAAAGGGACTTGAATATATAGATATTTGCAGCATATTTGACGGCAGATGCGAACTGTTTGTTGACGGAGTGCATCCTAATGCAAAAGGAAGTAAGTTGCTTGCAGAAAGCGTATTTGAATTTATGAGACAAAACGACTGTTCGGAAAATTGAATTGCAGTAAATATTCAGAATATCAAAAAATAAAAACTGCGGTTAAATATAAAAATATATTTATTTACGATAAAGCATTATTATTTTAATTATGAAAAAGTTTGCATTTTTAGGTTTAGTGCCGATTGTTGCCGGTGTGGCTTTAATTGCCGTAAGCGCATTTACCGACCTTGACGGAATCATCGGTGTTATAGTTTTGTTTGGCGGCAGTTTCGCCGTCGCATTGCTGACGTCCTTAATAGCGGTTGTACAGTCGTTAAGGTCTGACGGTACCGATAAAAAATCGGATTATAAGACTTATGAAGAAAGTTTGCAACAATCCGACGAGGAAGAAGAGGCACATCGATTGGAAGAAATAAATTCTTCTTACGGTTTTGATAGCCGTATGGCGGCAGGTATGCACGAACTGTCTCACACACGGCGTGCTTATCGAAGTGCCGACCGCAAAGAAAAGTTTTTGGGCATTCTTTTGGTCGTAAGTCTGCTTACTATGTTTGTGCTTATATTTGTGTTTGGCTTTTTGGGGTTATACGTAGGCACGTTTATTGCGGCAGGCGGCTTTGTTTTTGAAATCGTAGCATGCATAATAGGTCTTATCATAAGGCATCGTATATCTATGTCGCAAAAATATAATCCTAAAAAATATCAGTTGAATTACGGCACAGTGCGTTGCAGCACGCTTTCAAGCAATATGACGACAGGTAAAAATACTGTAAGAATAAGGTCTGCGGTATATCGCGTGCAAATTTTAGTCGGCGGCAAAATTTATAATGCATACAGCACTCGATTTTATAATGAAGGAGAACGCGTAAAAATCGCAATTAAATCTCACGGAAGTCTTGCCAAAATAATTGTTGACGAAAAAGAAAGCGTATAGCAGTAATAGTTATTTTTTATAAGATAAATATATAAAAAAGTGTTTGTATGCAGAATGCTTTTTTTATTTCAACTTTATTAAATTGAAAAGTATTTATTATTTACTTTGCAAAACCTTCAAAACCGTTGTCAAAAAATTTTTAGCAATGTTATAATAAAATCATAAAAGTTTGCGGCTGCTTGTAATAAAAGACCGTAAACATTCAAGGGTATAACTAAACTGTAAGAGGTTATTATGATTTACGTTATCAGACACGGGCAGACTGATTGGAACAAAGAAGGCAGAATTCAAGGGCAGGTAAACGTTCCGCTAAATGAAGAAGGCATAAAGCAGGCAAAGCAAGCGGGCAAAGAAATTGCCGGCAAAAAGTTTGACGCGGTGTTTTGTTCTCCGTTGTTGCGCACTAAACAAACCTGTCAGTATGCTTACGGCACGGAAGGCATAATTTACGACGACAGACTTATGGAAAGAGATTTCGGCAGTCAGGAGGGTGTTAAACGGGCGGAAGTTGATTTTGTAGCCTTTTGGACGGAAGGCAGTGAAGAAAATAAACAGTGCGGCGAAACCATAAGTCAAATGACTGAACGCGTGGTAAGCTTTTTAGACGAAATAAATGCAAAATACAAAGGCAAAGACATACTCGTCGTTACGCACGGCGGCATAATAATGATTATGAACGCATATTTTTACGGCTTGCCAAAAAACAACAACTTTTTGGAATATCTCGTAACCAACGGTGCCGTAACGAAGTTTCAATACAAAGATTGAAAATCGTCAATACATTTTATGTTGGAAAATTGATTTATCATAAAAAATATCGTTATAAAAATAAAATTACCGTTTTCGGACGGTAATTTTTTAATGTAAAACAAAGACTTTTTCTTGATAAAAATGCTGTAAAATATAATCTTTTAACAGGTGAAAAAAATATTAAAAAAAGCAAAAAATTTTGTTGACAGTTCAACAAAATTAACATATAATACATCACAATATTTGTTTTTGGAGACGGAGATGGATTTTAACGAATTCGACAGAGATTCTCTTACGGTTTGTCTCAATAAGTTAAAGAAAAATATGTACAAATCTATGGCGGAAATATTAAAGCCTTATGATTTGAAAAACGCGCATTTTATGTATCTGTCGTTGCTTTTGAGAGAAGGCGATTTGACCCTTATGGAACTGTCAAAAGCGTTGCATTTTGATAGGTCAAACACTTCCAGAGTAATTAAAGATTTGATACAAAGCGGTTACATATTTTGCGGCAGGCAGGATGACACCAAACGAAAGTACAAAGTCGGCTTGACTGACGAAGGCAAAAGACTTACGCAGGAAATTATGCAAAAAATGGAAGTCGAAAAACAAGCAAATAGCGCCAAACTCTCTAAACAAGAGTGGAATACTTTAATATCATTACTCGATAAATTGGCGGAGTAAAAAGGAAGGAATATGATACGTATACTTAAATACTTCAAATGGCATTACTGGGTGATAGTTGCGCTCATAGTAGGCATTGTCGTAGCACAGGTGCAGATTGACCTTATTTTGCCCGAATATATGGGAGAAATCGTCAAACTCGTAACATCCTACGGCACGCAGGAAGAAATTTGGCAAGCCGGTTGGAAAATGATACTTTGTGCGGCAGGCGGTTTTTTGTGCACCGTCGCGGCAAGTTTTTTGACTGCTCGTCTTGCTGCAGGCTTTTCGCAAATTTTGCGTAAAAAAGTGTTCGATAAGGTAGAGTCTTTTTCTTTGGAAGAGATAAGCACTTTCAGCACGGCAAGCCTTATTACGCGCTGCACAAACGACGTGCAGCAAATACAGATGTTTATTACCATCGGTTTGCGTATGATGATTACCGCGCCGATTATGGCAATAGGCGTGTTGACAAAAATGGCTGGCAAAAGCAACGAACTTACGCTTATGACCATTGCAGGCGTTGTATTTATTGTGCTGTTTGTGTTGTTGATTTACTTTTTGGCAATGCCTAAATTTAAGACGATACAAAAACTTACCGACAGATTAAACAACGTTACGCGCGAAAATCTTACGGGTTTGAGGGTTGTAAGAGCCTACAATGCAGAGGGTTTTCAAGAGAATAAGTTTGAAGAAGTAAACGTCAAGGTAACAAAAACGCAGTTGTTTGTAAACAGAGTACTTTCTCTTATGCAACCGGTAATGCAGATTGTTATGCACGGTTTAAGTTTGGGTATAGTATGGCTCGGCGCATATCTCATAAGCGACGCGGCTTTGACTATCGACGTAATGTCTGAGTTTACGATGTACTCTATGCAGGTAATTATGTCGTTTATGTTGCTTATTATGGTGTTTATCTTCTTGCCTAGGGCGTCGGTATCCGCAAAACGTATTAACGAAGTTTTGGGCACAAAAAATACCATTATCGACCCTGAAACTACGGAAGAAAACAGCAGTATAAAGGGCGAAATAGAGTTCCGCAACGTTTCTTTCAAATATCCCGACGGCGATGACTATGTGCTTAAAAACTTAAACTTTAAGGTAACGCAGGGTCAGACCATTGCAATTATAGGCTCTACGGGCAGCGGCAAAAGCACTTTGTTAAACCTTATCCCGCGTTTTTACGACGCAACGGAAGGCGAAGTGTTTGTTGACGGCGTAAACGTAAAAAACTATAAGCAGGCGCATTTGCGCGACAAGTTGGGATACGTTCCGCAAAAGGCGATTTTGTTTAGCGGCACGGTAGAAAGCAACCTTAAATTCGGCGATGAAAACGCAGTTAAAGAGCAACTTGACAGAGCGGTAGAAATCGCGCAGGCAACAAATATTATAGAGAAAAAGGGCTATTCCGGCAACGTGGCGCAGGGCGGACAGAATATGTCGGGCGGACAGAAACAGAGAATGTCCATCGCAAGAGCGATAGTTAAAAATCCGGAAATTTATTTGTTTGACGACAGTTTTTCCGCTTTGGACTACAAGACCGACAGATTGCTGCGTCAGGCGATAAACGACAAAATGAAAGACGCCACAAACGTGATAGTCGCGCAGCGTATAGGCACCATCAAAAACGCCGACAAAATTTTAGTGCTTGACGACGGCTGCATAGTCGGCAACGGCACGCACGACGAACTTATGAATACTTGCGAAGTGTACAGAGAAATCGCACATTCGCAACTGTCAAAGGAGGAACTTGAAAATGCCTAGTCCAATGCACGGCGGCAACGTTAAGTTCGCCCAAAAACCTAAAAACACAAAAAAATCTTTGGGAAAATTGTTGTATTTCTTAAAGCCTTATTTGTTTGCAATAATAATTGCGTTGGTGTTTGCCGTATCCAGTACGGTAATAAATATAATAGCCCCGAGAAAAATCGGCGATATGATCTCTTTGGTAACCGAAGGTTTGTTTTTGCCTACGGGAATCGATTTTGCAGAAGTAGGAAAGATAGGCATATTGTTGGTTATCTTGTATGCGATAAGCGCGGTTTTGGGCTACGTCCAAGGTTGGATAATGACAACGGCGACGCAAAGGGCGTGCAAACGCTTGCGCACGGAAATTTCCAAAAAGATAAACCGTCTGCCGCTTAGATATTTCGACACGCAAAACTACGGCGACGTGCTTTCAAGAGTAACAAACGACGTAGATACTATCGGTCAGACTCTCAACCAAAGTTTGTCGCAGGTGGTAACGTCGGTTACTATGCTTATCGGTTTGCTTATTATGATGTTTGTTACTTGTTGGCAAATGGCGTTGGTCGCCGTTGCAACGGTGCCCGTCAGTATGGGCTTGATGTTGATAATAGTCGGCATTTCGCAAAAGCACTTTAAGCAGCAACAGAGAAGTCTCGGCGCGATAAACGGTCATATAGAAGAAGTGTTTTCCAGCCACAACGTAATTAAAGCATACAACGCAGAAGATAAAATGATAAACACTTTTGACGGCATCAACAAAACTCTTTATGCAAGTGCTTGGCGTTCGCAATTTCTGTCGGGTATGATGCAGCCTATTATGGGCTTTATTGCCAATTTGGGTTACGTCGGCGTGTGCATTGTGGGCGGTATAATTGCCGTACAAAATGCAGACCCTGCTTTTCTCGGCGTGATAATGAGTTTTATGATTTATATCCGTATGTTTTCTCAACCGCTGTCTCAAATTTCGCAGGTGGCAAATACGATGCAGTCTACGGCGGCAGCGGCAGAGCGCGTATTCGAGTTTTTGGAAGAGCCGGAGCTTTCCGACGAAAGCCACAAGACAATGCGGCTAACCGACGTAAAGGGAGATATAAGTTTCCACAACGTTTCTTTTGGTTACAACAGCAATAAAATGGTAATAGACGATTTTTCCGTAGACGTAAAGGCAGGACAAAAAGTTGCGATAGTCGGTCCTACGGGCGCAGGCAAAACAACGCTCGTCAACTTGCTTATGCGTTTTTACGACGTCAACGAAGGTGAAATTTTAATTGACGGCGTGCCTATAAGCAGTCTCACGAGAGAAAATATTCACGATTTATTCGGTATGGTTTTGCAGGATACTTGGCTGTTTGAAGGCACCATCCGCGATAATATAACTTACGGCAAAACAGGCGTCAGCGACGAAGTTCTTATGAGGGTGCTTAAAGCGACGGGTATGTCGCACTTTGTAAAAACATTGCCCAACGGTCTCGATACTGTGTTAAACGACAATACCACTATTTCGCAAGGACAAAGACAGTTGCTTACAATTGCCCGCGCTATGGTAGAAAACGCGCCTATGCTTATTTTGGACGAAGCAACTTCGTCGGTTGATACCCGTACGGAAATCTTGATTCAAAACGCAATGGATAAACTTACTCAGGGCAGAACTTCCTTTATAATAGCGCACAGACTTTCTACGATAAAAAATGCAGACTTGATACTCGTTATGAAAGACGGCAATATCGTAGAGAAAGGCAACCACGAACAACTGATGCAGCAAGGCGGCTTTTATGCAGAGCTTTACAACAGTCAGTTTGAAAGCGTAGGCTGATTTTGTTAAAGTTGCGGTGTAAAAGCAAAAATAAAGTATGCGTTTACTATGCAGCGTCAAATTGACTTGCAAACAAAAATTGCATATACGGCATAGTTGGGTTATATAAAAAAGTTGCGGTTTTGCCGCAACTTTTTTGCAAAATATTTGACATTAAAAAAATATGTGCATATAATTAAAAAAATTAAAAATCTATTTAATTCGGAGGCATAAAATGAAATTTATTAAGGCAAATCAACTTAAACAAAAGCCTGATTTCAATAATCTTCATTTCGGCGAAATTTTTACCGATTATATGTTGACTATGGATTGGGAAGACGGAGTATGGGGCGACGTTGTTATAGAGCCGTTCCACAATTTCGATTGCTCGCCTGCAATGCTTGTCTTCCATTACGGTCAAGGCATATTCGAAGGCTGCAAGGCTTACAAAAACGACAAGGGCGAAATTTCACTCTTCCGCACAAAAGACAATCTTGCCAGAATGAACAAAAGTGCAGAAAGAATGTGTATGCCTCAATTCGACGTGGATAAAGTTTTCGAAGGCATTAAGGAACTCATTAAGTTGGAAAAAGACTGGATACCTACTTTGCCAAGTTCTTCGCTGTATATCAGACCTACGATGATTGCGACGCAAGCGGTTTTGGGCGTAAGAGTAAGCAGAAACTTCAAATTTTTCGTTATTCTCTCACCTGTTGGCAAATATCACCCGGCTGAGGACGGCAACTTGCCTGCTTTGTATGTGGAAGACCATTTGGTAAGGGCTGCGGTAGGCGGCACCGGCGAAGCAAAATGTTTGGGTAATTACGGCGCAAGTTATTATGCCTTTGCAAAAGCCAAAGAACACGGCTACGAAGACGTTTTATGGCTTGACGCTTGCGAACATAAATATATAGAAGAAGTCGGCACGATGAACGTTATGTTCGTTATCGACGGCGTTTGCGTAACGCCTGCGCTCAACGGCAGTATTTTGCAGGGTATCACGCGCAACAGCGTTTTGCAGGTTTTGCGCAAATACAACTATAAAGTGGAAGAAAGAAAAATTTCCATCGACGAAGTTATGGAAGCCGCAAAGAGCGGTCGTATGACGGAATGCTTCGGTATAGGTACTGCCGCCGTTATTTCGCCTGTCGGTGCAATTGCTTATAAAGGACAGGAATATGTGATAAACGGCAAACACATCGGACCTACGGAAAAATTCTTGGTGGACAAAATCACAGGCATACAGACTAAGAGATATCCTGACGAATTCGGTTGGGTAATAGACGTGAAATAATAGGGTATAGCCGTAGCAAAGTAATTTTGCAGTAAGCAATATAATCGCAAAATTTTAACTGTATTAAAATTAAATATAAACAACACCCCCGACGCTAAAGCGTAATTCTAATAGGGATTAAAAAACCAAATTTTTAAGAGTTGTACTTTCAAGCGAGGACAAAAGCTCTCGAACGATATGTTCAAGAGCTTTTTACTACAAACTATTTAGAACGCTAAATTGAAATTTATATTATAAAC
>CAJUCX010000011.1 GCA_910585195.1 uncultured Christensenellaceae bacterium
ACGCTATGCAAATGTAATGCACTTGCATAAGTCTTGCAATGCAAATTAAATGCAAGTGTAATGCAAATTGATACAAATATAAATCTAAATCAAAATCAAAAGGGAAAGATAAAGAGAAAGGTAAACTGAATATTAAAAATTATCAATCCTAATCCTAAATCCAAATCTAAAAATAAATTTTTAATATTCTTGACTGACTGACAGGCAGAACACGCACGCGCACACGAGGAGAGTTGTTGTTTTTTTGTTTTTGATTTTTTGAGAGTTGAAATCGCTTGCTTACAGGTGGACTTGAAATTTTTTCCGAAATGTGTTATAATAATTCTACTTTCACAGAGGAGGGCGGAATTATGCGAGGTATGAGATACTCACCGAAAGAAAAAGAAAAGGCATTGAAAATGTGGCTCGTAGAGGGCAACGATATTCTCTGGGTAGCCAAAAAGACGAAATGCACCGAGCGCAGTTTGTGGCGATGGAAAGCGCAGTACGACGGAACTTTGAAAAGTCTTGAAAACGGCTCTTGCGTTCCGCACACTCCGCACTTTAACGCGCACACGAAAGAGGAACGCCAGCAAATCGTGGATATATTCACCGAGCACCCCGATATAACCTACGCGGAGGCTTTGGGTATTCTGCGCCAGCGTTACGCTTACAGCCGCACTTACTACGGGCTTTATCGGTTTGTGGTGAAGAACGGTCTGCGCCCTCACGAGGAAATCAAAGAGCCGTACATACAGCAACCGTATTTTACGCCTGAGATGTTGGGGCAGAAATGGCAACTCGATGTAAAGTACGTTCCGAAAGAGTGTTACATAGGCAATCTGGCGTATGAGAAATTTTTTCAGTACACGATTATTGACGAGGCGACAAGGGAAAGGTTTATTTACGCCTACAATGAACACAGTGGCTGGTCTACGGTCGATTTTATCAAACGTGCGATTGTGTATTTCGGCTATATGCCGCATACGATACAGACAGACAACGGCACGGAGTTTACCACGCCTGCAAACGCCAAAGAGGGCACCGTGCACATTATGGATAAACTTTTGGAGAAATTGCGAATCCACCATAAACTCATTAAGCCGAGAACGCCGCGACATAATGGCAAGGTTGAGCGTAGCCACCGTTCCGACCAAGAGGCTTTTTATAATCACCTGACTTTCAAAACTCTGGACGAATTGCAGGAGAAAATGGGAGCGTGGTTAAACAGGTACAATGACCGCCCTCACTCCCAGCTCAGGAATCGAGAGGGTAAACGAGTTTGGTATTCTCCTCGTCAAAAAAGAGCGGAGCTGTTGGAAATCTTGAAAGAGTGCCGCGACGAATACCGAGTGCGATTTATAAAGCCGAAAGCGGCTTAGGCAATACAACAGACGCAGGCAAGCCCTTTGAGATACAAGGGCTGTTTTCGCTTGCTTTAATAGCGGCAAAATGTTATGCTATACAGACCGAGAGGGCAAAGGGCGGTGAACTGCCGCCTATCAGACAGGTATTTCGGGGCTAAAAATGCCTGTTTCTAAAATTTTCTCAATAAAAATAAAATTTTTACTGAAAAACGCTTGACAAACATCACCAAATTTTCAAATTTTAGTTGACAACATTTTCGCTCAATGCTATATTATATAAGCTATCGTTCCTCAGTAGCTCAGCGGTAGTAGCATTCGGCTGTTAACCGAAGGGTCGTAGGTTCAAATCCTACCTGGGGAGCCATAAAAAGCCTGTTTTCATAGGAAAACGGGCTTTTTTCTTGCTTTTTTAAGGTTTTTTAACACTTTGAAATATATTTGCAGGCGACAGTCAAAATTAAAAGGGGTCAAAATTTAAGAGTTAACTTTTTAATCTCTTCTTTTTCAAAATTCGATTGTACGTGCGTATAAATATCTGCCGTCGTGCTTGCTTTGGAATGTCCGAGCCACAACTGCACCGTATTTATTGCAATGCCTGCTTCCAGACATCGAGTTGCAAAAGTATGACGTAAGTCGTGTATTCTGAACGTTAAACCGGATTGTCGTTTAAGTCTTTTGAAATTGCATTTTATTGTATTTTCAGTTATCGGAAAAATATATTCGTCGGTATGTTTTATGCCGGCAAGCAATGTTTCGATTTCCGGAAATAGTGGAACGTAGCGGTCGGCATTTTCCGTCTTGCTGCCTTTAACGTGTATTCGTTTGCCGACATAATCAACGTCAGTCCATTTTATAGTTAACGCTTCGCTTTTTCGGCAACCTGTACCGAGATAAAACAAATATAAATCACGGTATTTATTCTGCCGTATTAAATGAACAAATCGCGCTTGCTCGTCAACTGTCAATGCGCGACCTGTTTTTCTTTTGTGTTTTATTCCGTCAACTTTTAACATTACGTTATCAGATACTAAATCTAAATTATATGCTTTTCGCATTGCTGCGCTTAATGTGTCGTATGTATACTTACGCATACGCGTACCGTCAATCTTATTCAGGCACGTCTGTATTTCCATTGCAGTATATTCGTGCAATTTTTTATTTTCAAAATTTTGTTTTATATGTTTGTTAATACATACCCGAAGTTGTAGTAAGCCGCTTTCTTTAAGCAAGGGGACTTTATAAACTTTGTACCACTCGTCAAGCCAATCAAATAACGTATACTGACTTTCTTTAAGTTTCAAAAGTTTATCAAAGACACCGGAATTAAAAATGACGTTTACTTTTTCCAACAACTCGGTTATGAGTTCGTCATTGTCTGATACTTTCATTTTTCTTTTTTCTCAATACTAAATAGAATTTATCGTCGTCGGCATACTCTATACTGTAATCTGCAAGGTTAATATGCATATCTTGCAAATAACTACGTTCTATCGTATAGTCTTTGTCGCCTAAACCGACTTCACCGATTTTATGTTTTATTTTCTCAATGTAAGGTCTTTCTATATTTTTACTTGCCCAAAATCTTTTTTGATTAAAAAACCTAGGGTCTATTTTTCCTTTGCCTATGTACTTTGCGATATACATTTTTACTGCTTCCGGACTTTTAACTTCTGTTATGGTTGAGAAACCGTAACGCCACGCGCCGCAATTAAACACGGTATCACCGTCCGTCAAATTAAGTTCGTTTTTTGATTTCGTATTTTCAAAATATGCTTTATTTGCAAAGCCTTTTGAAACCCAATGACAACATACTTTGCCGCTATCTAAAAGTTTCAAATCTTCTGCCGTTACGTTTCCCAACAGTCCGTGAAAATGTAAACCGCCTTTTTCATGGTACTCCGGCACAACAAGATATTTCATATTCGGCAGTTTACGCTTAAAATGCGTACGCCAATTTTTGAATATGCCTTTAACAACTACGTCGTTTAACCTTTTGCCTTTTGTCTTTTCGTCAGAAAAAGTAAACGTTACAAACCATTGCCATGTATTAGAATTAGCCAAATCTAGCAGCAAATTAAACGCACGGTTTGCAGACTGTATGGAAGTCATTATCTGCGGCAATGATTTTTTCTTTTCTAATTCTTCTTTTGTCGCTGAATGCAAGGTACCTTTTTTTATGTAAATTTTCTCCGTACCGTCATTAAATTTTTTAAGGGTAACGAAGTCATATACTGTTTTTTTGTTTTCCACATTTACCCCCAAATTTAATCGCTTTTTTATTAAAAAATCGCTTATGTGTTGCTATTGTCAAGTAAGAGCAACTTTACTTTTCCACGCGCCTGCAACGTCCGCCTGCCGCTTCGCTTGCGCGGGCGGACTTGCCTTGCAGGGCTTGCGCGGTTATTAGTTGTTGAAAACAACAGGGGAGCGAACGCTCTGAGAGCCTTAACCTCTCTAAGTGCGAACCGAGTGCGGTGCGTATTCGAGGTACGCTCTCCGCATTCTTTACTTTCCTGCGTATTCCAGGTTCTGCCGGCTCGGCGCTTCTCGCTGTTCCGTTCGGCGTTACCGCCGAACACCGAGCCGGATTTTGTTATTATTTTTCTTGACTGTCAGACAATTCAGAGTGCTGCACGGTAAGCGCGGTTTCTTCCGGTTCTGTCTGTTCCGACGTCTGAATTGCTTTTGTTTCTTCTTTTATATCTTTGGTAGTCTTGTCCATATCGGCAAGTTCCGCCATAAACTCCGCTTTAAGTTGTTTTATCATTCGCTTTGCTATCTTGTTTCGGAAGAACAAAAAGCGGCGCGGAAGATAATTTGACAGCCTAAAACGCAACTCGAATACAGATTGACCCGTTGCAAGTTCTTTTTCTCCGACTACTACTTCGAGTTCTTTGCAATAGTCGTAAAACAATGCTTTATACATTGTTTCAAATTGCTTTGCAGGCAAATAAGGTTGCGCAGCATAAAGATTGCTATATAATTCAAAATACTTTTCGTTTAACTCTTTTAACGTCATTTCTTACTCCGTTTGCTTTCTGCATAAAATCCGGGCGGTGCTGTCTGGCTATACATTTCTTTTGCAAGTTTAACGTCCTGCTCGACGTTCTCCAATGCGACGTGCTCGATATAATCAAAGTCCGTTGCCGGCAAAAAGTTACGGTAATAACTCTTACTTTGGTAGTTATCAAAAACGTTGAAGTTGAACGGCACTACCTTTTTGGTGAAGTGCTGCACGTCGGAAGTTATATAACTGTCTACGTGTTTCCAGTCGTCAAACTCTTTTATGTAAAACGTCGTGCCGGTTATCTTGCCGTCTTTATCTGCGCTCTGAGTTAATTGCTCTATCTCAACAAACTTGCCGGCAATATCTCTTATGTTGACGTCAATCAGACCGGGGCGTTGCACGTCGAGATATATGTCTAAATCATAATGCCGGTGTTCTTCGAAGTAACGGCTTACCCAATCAGGCAAGTCTTTTGACTTCCTGCTATTGTAATATCGTTGAGCTTCACTTAAAAAAATCTTTGCCCCGGGCAGTACGTTTATTATTTCTACGTGGTCGTTAGCAAAACCCAAATGGAAACCGTCAACGTAATAACTGCCGGTATATTCTTTATAACCGCTCTGCACACACAAATTAAAGTTTGTATAAACCGGCGCACGGTCAGGCTGTTGGAAGTCAAAACCTTGCTCTTTTAGGGCTGTTACTGCGTGGATGCACTCCGTCGTTGCGTCATAACACCGTGCAGAGCCGTTCAGATACTCCGTTGCCAATGCTGCCATATATGCAGTCTTGCCTGCGCCCGGCTTTCCGAATATTATTGTTATCATTTTTTGTCTACTCCTATTGACTTTTTTTCAAAAATTAGCGTATAATAATATTGTCCTTAAGGACATACTTAGCCGAACGGCTATGATAGGTATGCACGGGTATTTTGCCCGTGCTTTTTCTTTACCTTTTACGTTTCTTAAGATTGTTTACTCTCACACGATTTCGTTTCCCAGTTTTTTTATTTGTAAAAACTTCTTTTCGTATTTTTTCAATGTCTGCATTTGACATATCTTTTTTTGACGAATTAGGTAAAAACTTCTTGCCTACCTTTATAGGTGCAGATGTATCGTCCAATGTTTCAACAAAAGGCTTAAATTTAGATTTACCGTTTGAATACTGTAATTTAATTCCTTTATCAGATGTTGTAAGTTTTACCACTGCAAGTTCGTCAAGGTCATTAGAATCGATTACAACAACTTTGCGATAATTTCCTTTTTTCTCATAACCAGATTTACGATAATTTTTATGTCCGTAAAAATTCTCGTCTCGTGTTTGTAACGTCCTACCATTAGGTATTGTATTAGACACGTTTTTGTCTCGTTTCTTAAATAAACTCATTTTGCACCCCGATTGAATATCTTTCTGCAAAGCCAAATAATTAGCCTAAGCGGTGCGGAAACTATAAGCCATACAACTTTAAGAACAAACAATACAACTTCGGCAACAGGCTTTACAAACAACACCAAAAGTACCATTACAAGCAATGCAATAATTAACCACACCCACCAAGGAATATCCGTCTGATTGCCTGGCGGAGGCGTTATTCCGCCTATAACGTCTATCGGGTTGCTTACAACGGGTATTACATTAAAAACGTCTTTATTGACAAAAGTTAAATCAATTATGTCAAAGTCCAAATATACCGTTTCTTGCGCTTTATAACCGACACCGTTCCAAGTTCGAATTAAATCACCGTGATGATGTAACGCCATATCGTCTACTTCGTACTCACTTGTTGCAAATCTGAACAATACTGTCTTTTTGCCTTTCTTATTGTTTGCGTGAAATGCCGCTTCTAACTTTTGCACGTCAGATGTTGAAACTAACAAACGCCTAGATACTTCTTCCTTGCTTCCGTTAAAATCACTTTCTTTGATTAAATAAATAGGCTCTTTATTTTTTAAGTCATCAAACTCCAAACCTGAATTAAAAAGTTTATTAAACCAATCCAGAAAGCCCGAACCTGTACTAAATCCGTTAATATCAAAACGACTGTCGGCGTCTATCATTACGTCGGTTTTATTTGCGTCTACCTGCGAAAATAGGTCTGCACTATACTTGCCTGCAACAGTCTTATTGCCGAACTTTTCCGAATACCAATTTATGTATTCTTGCAATTCTTCCGAAGATATTTCCGTAGTCTCTTTATTTGATTTATCTATCAAATAGGCAAGTTTATCTGTTCGCATTGTGCCGTCTATGTTGTAGCCCCAATAAACAGCAGGAAACAACCCGTCTTTACCTGTTATGCAGGTATACAAACTATAATTAAACTCTTTATCTGAAACGTCTACGCCTATATAATCCTCAAAGTACTTATAATTACCGTCTTTTGTAATAACGGCAATGTCTCCCGTTATTGCCTTTAACCATTCAGCGTGAATTTTTTGCAGTGCACCATATTTTTCGAATATAGCATTATCTACACCAAAATAAACGCTGTTTATTTGAGTTTGTATACGTAAGCCGTTATTGTAACGATAATATGTACTGCTAACGTCCAAACGCACCGTTTCCAAGTCGTCGGTAGTACAGGACAACGTGCTGTCGGCGTTCTCATCGGCGCCGCAACCTTTGGCAAAGCCGCTGTAAATCCATTTATTGCCAACGGTAAAATCTTCCGCCGTGCCGGTGTAATTCAACTCTATGCCCGAAACGTCGTAACGCCTTGCGGTGTTGTCCTTGCAAACTCTCTCGAATATGCTGCCGTCGTCCATTACACGGAATTTATAAAACAATCTGTCTAAGCCGCCCGTAGAACTGTTGCAAAGTTTCAATTCATATTTTTTATAATGCGTTGCTTTGCCGTTGGCATAAACGTCGGCAATCTGCAAACTGTTTTTGTCTTGTCTTATCTCTTTGCCTGTCGGATTATATACGTAAACGTACAAAGCGTAATTGCCTGCAAGGCTTGCCTTATAACTGAAACAAAATTCCGTTAAAGCAAGCAACTTTGCTTTGCCGTTCTCGTTATACGGATAATCTGCCGCGTCAAAAGGCTCGCCGTTTATTGTACTATTTGCTAAATCTTGCAATACAGGCGTGTTATCTATGCTCTGACCTGATACAGCAAAGGCGGCAGAATTACCGCCGCCCAATACCACAACACAAAGCATAAGGCAACAAAGCCAATACTTAATTTTCTTCATACGTGCCTCCGCCTTATTTTTGAGTTACTTTCCAAATGATTGTGCCTACCAAGACCGCAATTAAAATAACCGCAATCGAAATTACAACAGGCTCGACCCATTTATACGTTTCTTCGTCCATTACTTCACCTATGAAAGTCTTTTCCAAAGGTACGTCTACCGCAGCGGTTACCATTGTTTCAATTACTTCATAGGCAGGCGAAACTTTATACAAAACTCTGTTTACGCCTGTTGCTTTAAGCAAATCGGCAACGTTGGTTCCGTAATTGCAGTTATATATTCCATACAATACGCCGTCTACGTAAAAACGGACTTCGCACTGAATAGGGCTATACTTTGCTTTAAGTACGGTATCGCCTGTAATTCTTTGGTTTGTAAACTCTATGCCGTTGACAAAATACCAACCCTCGAATATGTAACCTTCTTTTGACGGTGTTTCAGGCAACTCCGCTTGTCCGTTTGCCGTTACGTATTGACTTGTTACTTCGCCGTCGTTATCGAAACTTACAAGCCACTCGGAACGTTCCCAGACAGCAAACAAGTCTATGACGTCGCCGTCTTTAACACTCAAATTCCTTACGCTTTGCAAATCTTTATACTTAACGTTACCGCCGGCAGTAGTTGACCAACCCGTAAAAGCGTAATGCTCTTTGGAGAACGCAACTTCCGGCAGGTCTTTATACTCGTCATAAGTCATTGACAAGTTTTCCATTACGCCTATACCGCTGTTGGCATTAAAGCGTATTTCATAGCAATGCGGTGTAAAGCCTGCATAAAGTTTGACGTCGCCTGTTATTTTATTGTCCAAATACGGTTGCGTGCAGGCTTCGTCGGTATACCAACCTGTAAAGTCATAACCGAGTTTGACAGGCGGTTCAGGCAGTGCCATTGACGTGGAAAGTGAGAACGTGCAGACGACTTCGTCGACGTCTCTCCAACCTAAATTCAAATCGCAATAATGACCGACAAAACAAAACTCATATACTACACCGCACTCAATTTTGCCTTTATTATATCCCGCAACAATATCTAGGTAATTGGAACCAATAGTTAAATTAACATGTTGCTTATTATCTGCCCGACGCAACTCAACACCGGCATTATCATTTTCAAAACTACCTAACTCAACAGCACCGCCAATTAACTCATATTCCAACCGACCGTTAACCGCAAAATTATTTGTTACTTTCACAAGAGAACTGTTTTTATCAACAAAATCTAAATCACCGCCGAAGTCCGCCGCCAATGCTATTCCGTCGTCTTTTGGCGTAACGTTGTCGTTTACTCTACCGTAGGTAGTGCAGACCATACTTAACTCGCCGCTACGGCTATACGTTACGTCTTTGACTGTATATTCCAACAAATAGTCCAACAGTCGGCTGTTATTCACCGACTGTATTACGAGTAAGACTATTAAGGAAACGAAAACAGCCGTAAGCAAAATTATTGTTGTTATTTTCCATCTACTTTTAGTCATTTGTTTCACCTGCCTATTACTGAATTTACCGCAACGCTTGCCGTCTGAACTGCGTGGCATTTACTGCAATCACCGTTGATATAATCGTGTCCGAACCAACAGAACGGGTTCCAGTCCGTAAAGCCTTTGGTAAAGATTGCGCACAAGATTACCGCAGCTGCAACAAGCGCTATTGCCAAAATAATCCATTTCGCTCTGTCAGAGCGTACGTGTGAATAAAATCTTCTCATAACTCACCTGCCTTTGTTATAGTTGCGTGTAGGCGTACCTAATCTTTGCGTTGACTTCGGTTTAGATTGCTTCGGTTTTGTTTCGCTGCAACCGACTTTTGCCTTACGATAACCGCACGAACAGCCTGCTCTAAAAGCGTCTTTTTCTGCTCTTGTCATTTTCTTTGCCATTTTACCCCCTTAAATGTAAGCCGGTTTCTTCAATGCTAACTTCCGGCAAAACGCATATTTTTACTGCTTTACGTAAGCAGGCAACGTCTTAATTGTTTTGCAATGTATACATAACTTGCTCAGGCGTTTCTCGTACGGAAATTATTTCGCTACCTAAAACCAAATTAGTAAACGGTGCGTTTTTACCAACGCCGACAATTACCGCCTGCACTGCACTTATGCGAATAAATAATTTGTTGTCATTCAAATCAATAAAACTAACAAAAGCGCTCATATCTTTACCCCTTGCGATATAAGCCACTCGGCAAGCCTGTTAAAATCTTTGCTGCCGTGTTCCCAAAGATGATAATTATCTCCTTCTTCTAGCAAGGCGGCAAGTTTTTCTATCTTCTGCGTTTTAACGTCGGTTACGGTATAGTTACAATCGGTTTCTGCAAATTCCGACGTCGGAATTTCCAACTGTCCGGGAAGAGCGTAGGAAGATAGGGCAAGGGTGTTTTTAAGTTCACGAATTTGTTTTATTGTCATTTCCGGTTTAACCTTTGCTCTGTCGGTCTCCGACATTGGAAGAAGTTCAACAAGTTGACTGAAAGAAAATTCTTTCCATTTCTTGTTTAGTTCGCCAAAGGACGCAAATTCTTTTGCTACTGCAATAAGATTAAACGTAGTTGTCTTTTTAAGTCCGAAACGCACAAAGGCGTATCTGTAAACGTCTGCGCAATATTTATCTGCAACTCCGCTGTAAGTATTGCGAAACAATCTTTCTTCTTCGGTACGCTGCAATAAGTGTCCTATAAACACAAACTTTCCGTTAATATGTTTAACGGAACTTCTGATACTCTCTTCCAACTGTTCGAGTTGTGCGCACTCAGCAATGAATTTTTTGTTGCAATCACTTGAAACGCCTTTGTTGATACGGTCAAGCCACTTCCTGAAATAATGTCCGTCGCCGTCGTTGGCAACCATTGGGATTTGCTCAAACATTTAACACCTGCAAAATTATTTACGGTTTATTCAAGCGGACTACCGGCAAAACGCTTATTTGCCTTATTGAAATTGATACAAGGCATTTGGTGTACGCTGTTTTTACTGACAACGTACGAACGGCTGTCCTAGAAAAAACACGGAATTAATACTCCGAATGGTGATAGTGATTTATATACCGGAGACTATCAAGCCGGAATAAGATAACCCAACAAAAAAACAGTTATCTTCTGGCAGCGGAAATGTTTTACGTGCCTTGCCGCTACTGCACTCCGTCAAGAAACTTTTATAAATGATTAATCGTCTGCTTGTATGTTGGTATAACGCGAAATCGTTTTATCGCCGAACTTCTCAACTGACGCGTCAAACGTAACATCCATCATAAAAGTAGGGTTTTTGATTACCAAATCTTCTTCAATAATCGTTGCGATTTCCGGCTTTTCCATTAAACCGTCATTCTTTCTGCTTCCTGTCAAAACCGAATAAATAACTTTTGTTTCGTCATCTTTGGTGTAACTTCTGACACCTAACAATTTGCCACTGCCTTTCAATTCCATAATTGGTCTCCTTTGCCTGCCACGTTTCAGGCGCTTTCTTACGTGGGGGATTTATTATTTTGATATTAAATAACCTAATATCAATAAATATATTAAATTAAGTTTTCTAATATGTCAAAGGGTAAACGCCAAATAATATTAAATTTTTTAATATGTGCTAAACTAACAATATGAATAAGTTAAAGGAACTGCGAGAAGAAAGAAAATTATATCAAGCAGAAATTGCAACTTTATTAGGAATATCGCAGGGGACATATAGCAACTGGGAAAATGGAAAAACTGAGCCAGACATAAAAAACTTAAACAAACTTGCTGACTTCTACAATGTAACAGTTGATTATTTAATTGGTTATGAGCCGACGGAGCATAATATGAGCGTTGTAAACAACGCACTTAAATTTGCCCAAGATATAGGCTTAACGGACGAGAAAATACAAAATATGACGCCACGGCAAAAAGATAAAATAAAAAAACTAATAGAAATTGCTATTGACGAAACATAAAACGACTAGTATTTGTTGTTCAGTTAAACCTTTTGCGACCATATCTTTGATAAATTCTAAAATCGTCATAAAATAATTTTAAGACATAAAAACATAACTTTTGAAAAAGTATGTCAAAAAAATAAAAAACAAAGGAAAAGTTATTATGAAAAAATATTGTGATGTATGTGGAAAGCCTAGCGGAATGTATCCTTTATGCAATGCGTGCTTTAAGTTAAGAGACGAAGGTAAAGTTATAAAATGTGAAGAATGCGGGAAATGGCATTTAATAGATAAAGCATGCGAAGAATGCGGAGCATGGTATAAACAAGCCAAAACTGCAACAGAAAAAAAAGAAAATAAAAATTCATATATAGAGGATGACGACTATCAATCAAATTGTTTAATTTGCGGTAATGAAGCATACGGATATTTATTTTGTAAAGAATGTTATAACAAATACAAAGATAAAACTATTTTGTTAAAAGTAACAAACTGTGACAAAATCGAACTAATGCAAACACTTGACCAGCATGAAGACGGATTGATATATAAATGCGCTGACGGACACAAAGTTAGAAGCCGCGCAGAAGTTTTAATTGACGATTGGCTTTACTATCACGGTTATGCTCATGCATATGAAAAAGCACTTGCTGTTGATGCAGATAAAGACCACGATTTGCACCCCGATTTCTATTTGACAAAAGAAGATATTTATATAGAACATTGGGGATATGAAAATAAAAAAGACTACCAAAGTCAAAAAAATTACAAAATAGAAAAATATAAAGATTTAGGCGTTACTGTAATATGTACAACTGAAAAAGACTTATCAGATATAAGCGGTACACTTGAAAGGAAACTTAAATTTTACAAAAAAGGTATTGTGAATGAATAAATTAAATAATTAAGAAAAAATATTAAATGAATTTGTTAAGGAGAAACAAATGGTAGAAAATGCAAAAGAAGTAACGTCAGCAAAATTTACTGATTTTCCAGCAGAAATGGATAAATATTTTACGGAAAATGAAGTGGTAATTAAAACAATACCAGAACACTTTGTTAATGTTATAGAAAAGAAAATGCCATTTATAAAAATTTCAAGCGCAGACCAATATGACAAATTATTACTTAATGCACAAATTTTTTATAAACATAGTATTTTTAATAAACGTAGCCTTAATGGGTTAGTACAAAATTTAAATAATGCAATATCAAATTATAATGCGGCTAAAACTTCATTTTTAAGAAAAGATAATTCTAACGGTAATTCTTATCTTTCACATTCTATAACTGTACTTACAAGCGGTTTTTTACATCCCAAAACAGAACTTGCTAAATTTATTTTGCAATATGAAAACTATCTGGATGATTTTTTTACAGGACTTAGTTATGCATTTTCTAATCAAAATACAAACTCTTATATAAATGTAAATGCGAATCTATTAAAAGGGATGATAGTCGGTTTAGAATACTGTAAAGTTATTAAATCCGCACAAACTTTTAGTAAAAAAGAAATAGCTGCTTTTGAAGAAACCGTTAAAATAGCAACTGAGAATTTTGCAGAATTAAATAAACAATATACTATATCTTTTCATGAACAAGAGAAAAGACTTGCGGAAATAAAACAAGACGTTGACGATTTTTTTGACAAGCGAACTCAAAGAAGTGATGAATTAGAAAACATACAATTAAAACGCTGTGAAGAGTTAGAAAATACATATGAAAATAAATTACGAATAGAAAAACCTGCTGACTATTGGAAAACCATGTCAAATAATTATAAAAAGCAAGGTAGGAATTGGCTTATTGCAAGTTGTTTAATTGCCGTGTTAATCATAGCAATGTTAATTTGTATAATAGCATTTGTTCCAAATATATTTGACAGTAGTTCTCACTGGTTTGATATTGTCAAAAATTCTGCGATTATAACGGTTATTGCCGGTGTTGCAATTTATGTATTGAGATTATTTGTAAAAATGGCAATGAGTTCATTTCACCTGGCACGCGATGCAAAGGAAAGAGAACAATTATCATATTATTATCTAGCATTAATTAAAAACAGTGCGATTACGGACAAAGAACGCGCATTAATAATAAACTCACTTTTCAGCCGTTCTGACACAGGACTATTGAAAGGTGATGCATCACCAACGTTAACGGCAAACGTTGCAGAGTTAGTTGATAAAATCACTAAAGAATAAAAAGTAATAAAATGCAAAGAGGCTAAGTTTACAAGAATTTAGTCTTTTTATTTGAATATACATTTTGACAATGTGGTATAATAATGGTATAATTATCATAAATAAAAGGAGTTAATATTTATGGCGCAAATTATACCTGTAAAAGAACTTAAAGACACAAGCAAAATTATGGAAATGTGTTGCAGCACTAACGAGCCTATATATATCACAGTAAACGGTTACGGCAAAGCGGTTTTAATGAATATGCAGGCATATGAAGAAGAAATTGCACAAATGAAAGTTTTTATTGAAACAATGAAAGGAATTGAAGAAAACGGCGAACTTGTAGACAGCAAAAAGGTGTTCAACGATTTAAGGACTAAATATGCAAGATAAATACAAGATTAAATTTAATCAAGTAGCCGTTAAAAATATCAATAACGCATTTGCCTATATTTCCAAAACGTTATGCAATCTGAAAGCGGCAGGGGACTTAGTTGATAAGTTAGAAAATTACATTGAAAATGCAAGTATGTATCCGTATTCTATGCCATTTACAAGCAATAAATATTTTAAGAAAGATACTTTCAGAAAAATCATAGTAGACAACTACGTATTGCTTTATACAATACAAGAAGAACAAAAACAAATTACAATAGTCAATTTCTTTTACGGTAAACGTGATACTACAAAACTATGAACACCTGTTAACCGAAGGGTCGTAGGTTCAAATCCTACCTGGGGAGCCATAAAAAGCCTGTTTTCATAGGAAAACGGGCTTTTTTTTAAGGTTTTTTTTACATTTTGAAATATATTTGCAGGCAACAGTCTAAATTGCAGAATGCGGTATCGTTACGGAAAAAATTATAACAGAATCGGAGACGGCGTTTGTCCTATGGAACTTGCCGTTGCAGACACAGACGACCCTGTTGAAGCGGTTAGACTTATAAAGGCAAAACTTATGCAACTTGTTAAAACTTAATCTTTTATTATTCGTGCGTTTATGTTATAGTGTTTATAAAGGAGCAAATTATGAAAAATCAAACGGCGTATAAATGCGGACTGTTCGGTTTGGGCGAGCCAAACGCCGACTTTGCAAAATATTTCACCGGCAATTCTTACTTAAAGCCGTTAAACAATCCGAAAGAGTGCGCGGTATTTTTGGCAAACGTTACTTTCGAGCCCAAATGCAGAAATTTTTGGCATATTCACCACGCTTCGAATGGCGGCGGTCAAATACTGATTTGCGTAGACGGGCAAGGCTATTATCAGGAAGCAGGCAAGAGCGTGCAAAAATTGAGTGCCGGCGACGTAGTCGTCATTCCCGCAAACGTAAAGCATTGGCACGGCGCGACTGCCGATTCTTGGTTCAGCCATATTGCGGTAGAAGTGCCGGGAGAAAACACCCGTACTGAGTGGTGCGAAGAAGTTACCGACCAAGAATATGACAAACTGTAATAAAGTTTGAAGGAGCATAAAGTTATGACTATTGCCGAAGTTTGCAAAAAATATCAAATGACGGCGGATACTTTGAGATATTACGAAAAAATAGGGCTTATTCCGCCCGTGCCGAGAACAGCCGGCGGCATACGCAACTATGACGAAGAGTCCTGCCGTTGGATAGAGCTTATGAAGTGTATGCGTTCCGCAGGGGTGTCAATAGATGCGCTTGTAGAGTACGTGGCACTGTTCAGACAAGGGGACGGGACGGAACGGAAAAGAAAACAAATACTGGTCGAGCAGCGCAGATTGTTGGCGGAACGTATGGCGGATATGCAAAAGTCGCTTGACAGGCTTGACTACAAAATAGATATGTATGAAAAGGGGTTGACTCCAGAAGAAAAATTATTTTCAGACAAACAGCAATAAAGCGGAAGATTTTCCGCTTTATTTTTTTATTGCAAAAAAACGTCGTTTTTGTTAAACTAAACAATATCTTGTGTTTTTTTTGAGGAGGAATCGGTGACTAAAAAAGCGGTGATTCAAATTTTGATTGCTACGTCTGCGTTGGTATTTTGCGCGTATTTCACGCGTGATTTATTCGGCGTGCCTTTTGCCGGCGTTGCAATGTGTTTGGCGTTGTTTTTTGTTTTGGCGCTGATTTCTCTTATCTTCAAGCGCAAGAGAGTAGGAGAAGATTATATTTCCGCAAAAGAAATTTCTGCTTTCAAAATGTATGATAAAATGCAATTTTATGCAAAAATTGCTTTTTATATCGCTGTTTTAAGTTTTTTCAATACAGTGCTGATGGACACGGAACAGTCTTTTTGGGACGTGCTTTTATACCTGTTTACCGTTATATCCTGCGGCATTATAGCAATAGCCATTATTTATTTTGCGTTTGCAAAAAAGGCGGCGCAAAATTTTGATAAGATAAACGTATTTGTGTTAGGTACGGCAATTTGGTTGGCTGCGTCTTTATTTGTATATCACAAAGTGTTTTACGTTACTGCCGTGGCGTATTTATTCGATTGCATCGGATTGGGACTTATGTATGCATCGCTTAAATTTATCAATGCAGATGTAAAAAACGCAATGACGCTCGTTGAAGTAGACAGTCGCAGTTTTGAGCGATTCGAGTCTTACGCCAATACCAAAGCGCAGTTGACGGCATACGCGATACTTGCGTTGTTATGTTCTATATTTGCAGTCATACCGTCTATCTCACATCTGTTTTGGCAAGCGGTGTTGTTGCTTCCTGCCGCTTTGTATATCGTTGCTTGCGTTTTTGCATTATTTCAGCCTTTGGACAGCCAAAATTTGGATAAACTAGTTGTTTATCGTTCTGCCGAAGGAATGAGCGACGCAGTAAAATACAGTCTTACCGACAGAATTGTACACGGCAAAAACCGTGTCGGCATAAGGATTATGATTTGGTTTATAAGGCCGTGGTTTCCGTGCAAATGCGTCGGCAAAGAAAAGTTGAAAAACATAGACAGACCTATCGTGTTTGTAGGCAATCATTATGAAATTTACGGACCGGTGGTTTCCGTTCTTCGTATGCCGGTTCCTTTTCGTCCGTGGGTAATTTGGAAAATGATGGACAGCGACCAAATAGAAGAATATATAAGAGTCGGCGTAGAAAATCTTTGCAAAGTTGTGCCAAAGTTTATTCGTAAAAAGATACCGCGCATAGGCAAAAAATTTATGCTTTATATCTTTGAGTGCATAAGATCTATTCCCGTTTACAGAGATAATTTGCGGCAAGTGGTGCAAACAATAAATATGACGGTGCAGGCAATGGAAGAAGGCGACAACGTAATGCTGTTTCCTGAAAAGCCCGAAACAACTTACAGTCAGGGCGGCGTAGACAATTTTTACTCCGGCTTTGTGGAAGTAGGCAGTGCTTATTACAAAAAGACGGGAAAGTGCGCAACTTTCGTCCCTGTATATATAAGCAAAAAACACCGCAAATTGTATATCGGCGACGGTATAACTTACGACGCTTCAAACGGCAAGGCAGACGAAAAACGCAGAATTGCCTCCGAATTGCGCCAAAGAATGTTGCAAATGGCGGAAGAAGCAAATAAAAAGAAAAGCGATAAAGAAGATTGATATATTGTGCGTTTATTGCATAAATGACCGTACGCGTTTTTCCGCACGTTATATCTATTGCAATGTGAATTTTTACGTTTTGCAAAATTTTATGATTTTTAATACAAAAAACTGCTTACAAAATTTTTGTAGGCAGTTTTGCTTTTTTCAGTATTTTATTTGACTTAAATTATTAGTTTGATGATGATTGTATGAAATTAAAAAATGGTCGAGGTGACAGGATTCGAACCTGCGACCTCTGCGTCCCGAACGCAGCGCTCTACCAAACTGAGCCACACCTCGAAATTTAAGTTGCCAATAAATTATAGGCAAAATTCACAAAAAATGCAATCGATTTTCAATTAAATTTATATTCAATAGAAATTGTTTATTGTAAATGGCAACAATTATTATAATTATTTATAAAAAATAATGATTAAACTAACTTGACGCTAAATAAAAAATAATGTTTGTTTTTAACAAACCTATTGTAAATCAGCAATAATTTTAATTATATACTGTTCAATTTCGTCAAATTATATTATAATTATAAAAATCGTTGTTTTGCAACGGTAAATAAATTGAAAAAGGAAATTATTATAATGATAGAATTCAGATACGATACACAACTTTTAATAGAAGGCAAAGATTTGGACGAAAGCGCAATTCGCGATTATTTTATAAACAATTTCATGGGCGATTCTTTAATAGCGGTAGGCGACGACGAGTTGATTAAAATTCACTTCCATACCAACGAGCCGTGGAAGGTGTTGGAGTATTGCGCATCTTTGGGTGAAATTTTTGACATTGTTGTAGAAGATATGATAAGACAGTCCAACGGACAGCAAGGTTAAGAGTTTTTGACGATAAATTTCGAGCGGAGCAAGTTTTAGGATGAAAGTCTTGATTGTTACTATGACGTGCGGAGAGGGGCACAATCATATTGCCAAAGCCGTGCAAAACGGATTGAACGATAATGGCGCAGATAGTAAGATAATTCAACTTTTCGGTTATTCTCAAAAAGAAGTGGAAAAACAAAATAAAATGTTTTTGAATGCCTGCAAATATATTCCGCATTTGTATGATTTTATTTGGAATATAGGGCGAAAAATATCCACGACAGTCAATGCAAATTATTATATAAAACGGTGTAAAGATTACGTTTCGGGTGAAATAGAAGCCTATGCCCCAAACGTAATAGTATGTACGCACAGCGACGCAGGCGCAGTGGTAACTTACTTAAAAAGGAACGGCAAAATTAACGCCGGCATAAAAATTTACAGCCTGGGGTTTGACTATTGCGTCTGTCCCGGGTGGGAAAATAACGTCGCCGCAGACTACGTAACCGTTTCCGATGATGATATTATAGCAGACCTGATTGCAAAAGGGTTTGACAGAAATCAAATTTTGCCGTTCGGCATCATAGTGGACAAAAGATACACGCAATATATAGATAAGGGCACCGCTATAGAAAAAATAAATAATTTGTCAGGCGAAGGCATATTGACTTTTGATAAATTTACCGTAGTTATGTGTAGCGGCGGAAACTGTCTTACTTCAAACTATAAATTATTAAAACGCTTGTTGAAATGCAAAACGGACGTTCAAATAATTTCCGTCAGCGGAAGAAATCAAAAAGAGTTTGATAAGATAGACAAGTTGATAAAAAAACGCGGTCTTACAAACGTTTTGAATTTGGGCTTTTGCACGTATCTTGACGTTGTATTTTCTGCTGGCGACCTTTCTTTTTCTCGTGCGGGTTCAGGTATGACTACAGAACAGTTAAATAAACATATACCTTTTATTCTGCGTGAAAAATTGATATTAAATGAAAAGATAACTAAAACGAGGTTTGACAAATTGGGCGTCGGCATTGCAATGAAGAAAGTGTCGCAAGCGCCTAAACTTGTCGATAAACTTGCAAAAAACCCTAAAACCTTGGCAAAAATGAGAGATAAAGCAAAAGAATTTTGTAAACCAAACTCAACGCAAGACTTGGTAAACCACGTGCTTTCCAATGGTTGATTGCAGGTGAATTATGTTAATAAAAAAAGTAAGGCGATATTATGACCTTACTTTTTATTTTTTATGTAACTAAAATAATTTCGTTACTGCAATGGCTGCCAAAATCAAACCGCTTAGCCAAGATAAATTTATTTTTACTTTCGATGCAATTTTATCTCCGACTTTATGTCCCGACATTACTGCGGAAAAACCGATTGCAAAAGAAAATGCTATAAGCAAAATGGGGTTGGCACCAGTAAGCCCTGCGGAAAAACCAACCGCAAGTCCGTCCATAGACAGTGCAACCGCAAGAGAAACCGCTTCAGCCGCCGATAATATTTTATCTTTGTTGCTATCGGCCTCCGTTTCGTTGCCGAAAATCTGTAAAATAAAGTGAAAGTTGAATACATTAAATTTAATCTGCCTGTTTGACGTACGTTTGAGCAAAAGTTTTATCAGTTCTTCAAATAGTTTGAAAAGTCCTATCGCAAGCAATATCGCAAAAGAAATATATTTTATTATATCTGCCGAAATATACGGTCTTATCAGGTTTCCCAAAAGTAACGTAATTCCCAATGTTACGCTGCAAATAAAACTTAATATCAAGGCTGACTTAATGGGTATTTTTATTTTCGATGCGCCGTAAGCAAAACCGCTTGCAAAAGAGTCCAAAGAAAGCGTAACGGCAATTATCAACGCTTCTGCAAACGCTTGTATATCAAAGTGCATTTTAGTATTCCGTCCAAAAAATTAGTTCAAATTATATTATGACGGTTTTTGTTAAAGTGATTTTTTATAATTATCAACGGCTGTAAATATAGGGTTTTTTATTTTGCAGTCAAACAGTAATAAAACTAATTTAAGTTGAAAAAACATATTGGGCTTGTAATTGAAAAAACCTATATTCAGATATGAAAAATTGCTTGTCAAATTGATTTGCCAATTTTGCAAAAAGCGTATATAATGATTAAGCATTTGGATGGGTGGCTGAGTGGTTTAAGGCGCACGATTGGAAATCGTGTGATGGTTGATAGCCATCCAAGGGTTCAAATCCCTTCCCATCCGCCATGTTTCAAAGTTGCAAATCTTCTCGCAAAGCAAGTTGCAATTTTGGTTTAAGGTGCGTTACGCACGCAAATCTGTTTACAAATAAAGTACTTGTTTGTAAATAAAGCAAACACTGCATTTGCAGTGTTTATTTTTTTATCGACTTTAAGTTGTTTTAGCAATGTTTGTAAATCTGTTTACAACAACTGCGCTTTTTATACATTGCATTTATTTTTATGTGGTATAATTTATAAAATGAACGTGAAAAAATGGATTGATAAAAACGCAAAAGATTTAAGCGGAAAGGTAGTTGCAATAACTGGGGCAACAGGCGATTTGGCAAGTAATTTATGCAGATACCTTTTGCGGTTTAATGCGCAAATAATTATGCTTGACAGAAACAGCAAAAAGTCTCTTGCGCTGAAAGATAAATTGCTGGCGGAGTTTCCTGACGCAAAGATAGAAAACATAAAACTAGACCTTGCCGATATGCAAAACGTAAAGCAGGTTTGCAACAGGCTTGAAAGCGTAAAAATAGATTTTTTGATACTTAATGCGGGAGTTTATAACGTTCCGTGCGTTGCTACGGAAAGCGGTTATAACAATATATTTCAAATAAATTTTGTTTCAAATTATTATTTGGTAAAAAAGCTCTTGCCGAGCGTCAGAAACTCAAACGGCAAAATTGTTGCGGTAAGCAGCATTGCGCACAAGTCGGTCAGACTTGACGAAAACGACGTTGATTTTTCCCTCAACAAGAGGGCGATGAAAATTTACGGAAATTCAAAGCGATTTTTAACGTATGCTTTATTTGGTTTGCTAAAGGACGAAGCCTCCGTAAATTTTGCCTTAGTGCACCCGGGAGTGGTTGCTACAAATATGACCACGCATTACCGCAAATCTGTAAATTGGCTTGTAAAGGCGGGTATGAAAATTATTTTTCCGCCGGCAGAAAAAGCCGCGTTGAATTTTGTTTATGCCGTGTATGAAAACTGCGGTTATAACGAGTGGATCGGACCGAATCGTTTCGGCATATGGGGCAAACCGAAAAAGAGAAAGTTGAAATCATGCAACCAAACGGAAAGCCGAAAGATTTATAAAATTGCGGAAGAAATTTATGAAAAAATAAATAACGAAGAAAATTAACTCTGCCGTTATTTCGGTAAATAAAAATTGATTTTTGCAAAATTAAAATAATTTTAAGTATTTTTTATAATTAAGAGATATAATCAAAATCGTGGAAGAAAAATGTTTGTTAAATACTGCAAAGCAGTTTGATAAAAAATATAGAAAGATTATTGACCGATGTAAATTTTTTGCCGTAGATGACGATTGCGAAGTAAAGTATATCGGCAATCAGTATCGAGAGGCCGCTTTGCTTTGCGGAGAAAGGAGCCGTAAATTACGATTTGACAAAAAAATTTGCGAAAAAGACAATATAAGCAGCGCGACAAAAAATTATTATAAATTGCTTTACAAAAACGGCAGGTTAATTAAAGTCGAAAGTTTTATAAACGGCAAGGCAGACCATATTTATCTCTGCTATTACGCAAAAAATTTGCGCGTATTAAAACCATTTACGACTGACGGGGGATTTTATCCCGCGTATACATTGATTACCGCGTATAACAAAAATGTTGTGGAAAGCGAAGTAATGATTGCCGACGCGCAGGTTGTTTATGAAGTTTACCGTAGCGGTAAATATATAGAATATGAATATGCAAACGTAGTGCCTAACGACAAGTATAAAGTAATGGCTTATGCAAAAGGAAGGTTTGACGACGGAAAGTATGAGGAAGAAGAAACTTTCGTTTGGTACAGACAACGCGGTTAAAACTGTATTTAATATTGAAAATTTTAGACTAAAATATTAGCGCATTGCACCTATTGCGGCAAATGACAATTACTCATTAAATTTCGGAGTTCGATTATGTTTACCAAACAAAAAAAGAGAGCGTTATTTATAATTTTCTTTTGTATGGCGGCTGTATTTCTATTGCCCGTTATTATGCAAGACTTGTTGAAAGAAATATTGCCGAACGGCAACTTAGTTTATATATGTGTCATTGTCGTCATTATGTCATTGATTGCAGGCTTGGTGTTTTTAATTTTATATTTACGCGACAAACCGAAACAAAAATACAAAGCGACGGCAGCAGAAAAATTTGACGTTGCGCAGTTTGGCGACGGTAACCGAACCGACTATGACAATTTTGTAGATTGGTGGGCGGACTGCAATATAAACGAAATTAAAGACAACAGTTTGCTTTTAGGAGCATATCAGGCAATGTGCTTTTACAATGAAGTGGCAAACGGCGGTTTCGGTCAGTTTTGGGATTATGCCGAAAATGAAAATTGGGATTTTGCACGCACTCAAAAACTGTTTAAGTGGTTGTTGCCGAAAGAAATTTTTGACTTATTCAGTCAGGCGCTTATTTCGCACGTCAACGGAGAAGATTGCGAAAGATTTAATAAGGCGTTTGACTTTAATCTGATGGAGCAAAATGTTTTGCCGCGTCTTGCGGAAAGAGTGGCAAACAACTATAAATATAAAGTATCTTTGACACAATATGATTTGATAGAAGGCATTACTCCTTACTTAAAACAACAAGGCTACAAAAAACAAAACAAGCGTTGGACAAAAAACATAGGCGAGTTTACTCTTACGTTTTATATTCAAGGCAGCGCATACGATACCGACAGCTATTACATACGCCCGGGTATTTCGTTAAACGGTTTTACAGATTATTCTCCGGGTGTTTACGGGCATTTCCATAGTTTGGACTTAAAGCAGCAAAGTTTGGCGCAAGTCATTGCCGATTGGGAAAATATTGTAAAAGATTGGACAGATAAAAAACTTATTAAAGAGCGGCTGCAAAAGTTTTTGCTATGGGAAGAAAGAAACCCTTTGGAAAAACGCAGACAACTTGCGGCGCAGAGTTTTAACGACGGCACAAAGTCTGACCTATACAAAGACGACCCGTTGCCGGACGGCGGAAATGTGTTTTTCAGCGTAGGAAAAAGTCTGCGGGAATATATTTTGCAAAATTTTTAGTTTAATAAATGTGCTTAATTAGCTTATTTATTATAAGCAAAACTTACTTATTGGCAATTTACTTGATTTTATGTTTGATTTGACGGATAATAGATAATAAACATAGTTGCAGCCATTAAAAGGGTTTAGCAACGATATGGTAAAAAGGAGTTTCTTATGAAGGTTTTGGTTACCGGCGGGGCGGGTTACATCGGAAGTCATACCGTTGTAGATTTGCTTGACAACGGTTTTGAAGTAGTAGTAGTGGATAATTTCTGCAACAGCAGTCCCGAAGTAGTGGACAGAATAAAAACAATAACAGGCAAAAGTTTTGCCGTTTACAGAGCAAACGCCTGCGACATAACGGCAATGCGCGATATCTTCAAAAAGGAAAAGATAGAAGCAGTCATTCACTTTGCCGGTCTTAAAGCAGTTGGCGAAAGTTGCAGAGAGCCGCTTGCTTATTACCGCAACAACCTGACAAGCGCGCTTAACGTTTTGCAGGTAATGAAAGAAAACGGCTGTAAAAATTTTGTTTTTTCTTCTTCGGCAACGGTTTACGGTCAGCCTAAAAGCGTGCCCATTAAAGAAGATTTTCCGCTTTCCACAACCAACCCTTACGGCGCGACCAAACTTATGATAGAGGACGTTTTGCGCGACGTGTATAAGGCGGATAAATCTTTCAATATCGCTATTTTGCGTTACTTCAACCCTGTCGGCGCGCACAAGAGCGGTCTTATAGGAGAGTGCCCTAACGGCATACCTAACAATCTTATGCCTTACATTACGCAAGTTGCAATAGGCAAATTGCAGCAGTTGAGCGTGTTCGGCAATGATTATCCTACGGTTGACGGCACAGGCGTAAGAGATTATATCCACGTTTTGGATTTGGCAAGAGGGCATATACTTGCGCTTAAAAAACTTGCTACAAACTGCGGACTTGTAACTTACAATTTGGGCACGGGCAAAGGTTACAGCGTGCTGCAAATGGTAAAAGCCTTTGAAAAGGCAAGCGGAAGAGAAATCCCTTACGTAATAGTTTCGCGCAGAGCGGGAGATATTGCAGAGTGTTATGCCGATTGTTCCTTGGCAAGAAAGGAAATAGGTTTTAACTGTCAATATGACTTAAACGATATGTGTGCGGACAGTTGGCATTGGCAGGAGTTTAACCCGATAGGTTATACGAGCGAATTCAAAAACAATTGAGTTTATTTTAAGGTAACCGTTTACGGTTGCCTTTTGTATTATTATAAAATTATGAAATATTTTGTTTACGGAAGTAAAGAAACCGAGCATTTGAAAAATGCCGACGAAAAGATGAAAGCGCTTATAGAAAGAAATGGGCATATAGACAGAGAAGTTTATGAAGATTTGTTCAAGTGCCTTGTGTCGTCTGTCGTTGGTCAGCAAATTTCAGGCAGAGCGCTTGAAACTATCGTCGGCAGACTTGAAGAAAAAGCCGGCGGTATTACGGCAAAAAATATAGACGGTTTGAGTGCGGAAGATATAAAAAATTGCGGAATGTCATTTCGCAAAGCAAACAACATAAAAAATCTTTCGGCAAAATTTTTGTCGGGAGAAATAAATGAAAGTGAATTTGCAAATATGGCTGATGAAGAAGTTGTTAAAAAACTTATAGAACTTGACGGCATAGGCAGATGGACGGCGGAAATGGCTTTGATTTTTGCACTGAACAGACCTGACGTTTTTAGTTACGGCGACTTCGGCATATGCAAAGGTTTGACTAAACTTTGCGGTAAAGAAGCGGACAAAACTTTGTTTGAAAAATACAGACAAAAGTTTTCGCCTTTCGGGACGGTTGCGTCATTTTATCTTTGGGCGCTTGCAAGTGAAAAGTAATTTTGTTTGCGAATTATCAGACAAAAAAGTATTTATGTTAAAACTTTTAAGATAGATTTTCTATATAAGTACAATAAAAAAACACCGAATATACTCGGTGTCTTTTTATTGAGTTATTTGATTATTTGTTGAGAATGCACGCAACGCCGCTTACTACGCCGCCGATTGCAACCAACCACGCGCCTATTGCAGGGGACGCGGTAATGGAAGCAAGTTCACCCAAAGAAGCGCTGTATTGACTGCCGTATACGAATACGCATACTATTGCCAAAACTGCAACGACTGCGGTAATGACGCCTACGATAAGGCTTACAAGCGAACTGATTTTTACGCTGCCGAACATTTTAAGCAAAGCAATGGCGATACCTGCAACACAAAGCACGATGGTAATGATTGCAGTAACGACTGAAAGAGTACCCCAAGTTGCCGCAGCGTCCGGTTGATTGCTGCCTGTCATATCAAACAAGCCTACGTTGCTGAGCGTGCCGCCGCCGAAAATTGACGAACCGGTTACGCTGACGTAGTCAACGCAAATGCCTACAATCACAAGAATAAGCGCAACTGCAAGAACTGCCGTCCAAATAATGTTTGTCATGCTCATTTTTTTAGATTTTGCCATAAGTTTACCTCCTTATTTGTTAAAATTATTATACAACTATATAATTAAAATTGCAATACCCCAAAATATACAAAAAAGCCGTAGTTATATAATTATTTCACATAATATGCTTATTTTTTGCAGTATACGACTTTTTATTTGTATAATGTTAATATTTCAGTTTTTGTTTGCTACGCTATTTTGTTTTTGCCGACAATCATTATAAATAATTGAGAATAAAAAAACGACGCTTAGTTTTAAGTGTCATTTTTATTCTTCAATTCCAAATAGCATATTTGGCGTTATTTTGAATTTTTCATAAAGCAAAAGTATGCTGTCGTATCCCGGCTTTTTTCTTCCTAAAAGCCATTGACTTACGGTAGTTTGATTTACGCCTAATATATTTGCAAGTTGTTGCTGACTTAAAGAGTTGTCGGCAAGCAGTTGTTTTATAATCTCAACGTACGGCATATCGAAATTATATTTGTATTTAGGTCAAAAGTCTTGACAAAGGTCTAAAGACCTGATATATTATTAATGGGTACATTATGTATCAATTAATTAATAACAGCAATATAAGCTAAAGTAAAAATATTAATATATGACGGCAAATTTATTATGAATGGTTTGTATTGAAAAACTAAGGAGATATTAAAATGTATATTGCATTAATTATACTTGCAATTCTATCAATAACGGCTATGTTTACAACAACATATGTGAGAGAAAAAAGGAATAAAAATTCGCATAGTCATACAAGTTGTACTCAAAATACAAGGCAACCTTTGCAGATAGATGAAAAAATAATCAAAAGGCAGTATCATGCAAGGGCAAAGGTGATTTTTGAAGGCATAGATAGAAATGTTGTAAATAATGTGCTAGGGGCTCTCCAAATGAAAGATATTTCTGCGGGGGAATCAAAATTTTTAGAGTATTTTTCCCAAAGTTTATTTTTTGATAATACAAGGGTTGAGGATTGCGTTGCACTTAAAATTTTAATTGAAAAATACTTGAATTTGGAAACTTGGCATACTGCTATTAGGGTTCTTGAAGAGCGTATAAGATAAAACGGATTACATTTTTTAAGTTATAAAAAACAGCCTTACATTGTTTAATCTAAGGCTGTTTTTTATAAAAAAATCAGTTTTTGTTTGCCCATACAGGCGCTGGGATTCTGCCGCCGCGCGAGATAAATTTGGCAGGCGATACGGTGTTTATCGGCATAATCGGCGCGGTGCCCAAAAGACCGCCGAAGTTTACGCTGCCGCTGTTTTTGCCGTATACAGGTATTACTCTTACGGCAGTTGTCTTGTTGTTTACTACGCCTATTGCGCACTCGTCGGCAATCATTGCGGAAAGCACTTCGGCAGGGGTGTCGCCGCCAACTGCAACCATATCCAAACCGACGGAGCATATTGCCGTCATTGCTTCCAACTTTTCCAACTTCAAACAGCCTTTGTTTACGGCGTTTATCATACCTATATCTTCGCTTACCGGTATAAACGCTCCGCTAAGTCCGCCAACGTGCGAACTTGCCATTATTCCGCCTTTTTTTACGGCGTCGTTAAGCAATGCAAGACAGGCGGTGGTGCCGTATGCGCCTACGCACTCTAAGCCCATTTCTTCCAGAATGTGCGCCACGCTATCGCCCATGACAGGCGTAGGGGCAAGAGATAAATCTATAATGCCGAAGTTTGCGTTTAACCTTTTGCTTGCTTCCTGCGCTACTAATTGACCGACGCGCGTTATTTTGTAGGCGACTTTCTTTACCGTTTCGGCAACGACGGTAAGGTCGCCGTCTTTTACTTGCTCTAACGCAACTTTTACGACGCCGGGGCCGCTTACGCCTACGTTTATTACCGTGTCGGCTTCGCCCACGCCGTGGAACGCGCCTGCCATAAACGGATTGTCTTCCACCGCGTTTGCAAACACTACAAACTTTGCGCAGCCTATGCTGCCTTGCTCGCGTGTGAGATATGACGTTTCTTTAATGATTTCGCCCATCATTTTTACTGCGTCCATATTTATTCCCGTTTTGGTTGATGCAACGTTTACAGAAGAACAAAGTTTATTCGTCTGCGCCAGCGCTTGGGGGATTGTCTGTAAAAATTCTCTTTCAAAACAGGTCATACCTTTTTGCACGAGCGCGGAGTATCCGCCTATAAAGTCTACGCCGACTTCGTCTGCGCACTTGTCAAGCGTCTTTGCGACGTCTATACTGTTGCCAGTCTTTGCGGTAATTAAACTTATAGGCGTTACGCTTATGCGCTTGTTTACGATGGGCACGCCGAATTCGTTTTGAATGTCGTTGCCTACCTTAACCAAATTTTTGGCTTTGGAAGTTATTTTGTCGTAAACCTTGTCGCAAGTTTCTTTCGTCGTGTTGCCTATGCAGTCCAACAGCGAAATGCCCATTGTTATCGTGCGCACGTCAAGGTGCTGCGAACTTATCATATTTATGGTTTCAAAAATTTCGTCCTTTGACAGCATATTTCACCTCAGATTTTGTGCATTGCGTTAAAGATGCTTTCGCTTTGTATGCGTATATCCATACCGATTTCTTCACCGAGCGTTTTAAGCTGACTTGCCATTTCATTGAAAGGCAACTTGCTTTTTGACGTGTCTACCATCATTATCATAGTAAAATAATTTTGCATTATCGTTTGAGAAATATCTTCGATATTTATTTGCATTTCAAACAATTTACCGCTGACTTTTGCAATTACGCCAAGTCGGTCTTCGCCTATAACAGAAATAATCGCTTTCATAAATTACTCTCCGAAATTTAATTTTTTATATTATAACACACTATATCGCTTTTGACTATCTGCATTATATTGTGTTGTGATTTTATATTTTAAGAAAACTTATTATTGCAGATAAACACTCAAATTTTTTTGAAAACCATTTGCAAACCTACGAAAAAATTTTTGCCGTTGCTTTACTTATTGTAAAAAGTATTTTATTATATAACGTAGGAGAAAATTATGAACGACGTAAACTTTTCGATGGAAGTCTTTCCGCCTAAGGGCAACGTAGTGTGGGAAGACGTATACAACGTTTTGCAGCAGTTTGCAATACTTAAACCGGACTATATAAGCGTAACTTACGGCGCCGGCGGCTCTACGCAGGGTTTGACTGCGGAAATCAGCAGTTATATAGAAAATACCTTGGGCATACCGAGCGTGGCGCATCTTACCTGCGTAGGCACCACAACAGACAATATAAATTATACGCTAAATCAGTTTAAGGAAGCAGGCATAAAAAGGATTTTGGCTTTGCGCGGCGATTTGCCCGAAAATCATATATTGGGCGATTTTAAGCACGCTACCGATTTGATAAAGAGCATAAACTGCTTCGGCGGTTTTGACGTTTTTGCCGCTTGCTATCCCGAGGGCCACAGCGAGAGCAAAAGTTTCGACTTCGATATAGAAGTTGCAAAATTAAAAAGCGACCTCGGTATAAAGAGATTTATATCGCAGATGTTTTTTGACAATACGGAGTTTTACCGTATGATGGACGCCTTTGAAAAGGCAGGCATAAAAACGCCGGTGTGCGCCGGCATAATGCCTATTACCAACGTAAAGCAAATTTTACACATAGTAAAACTCTCCGGTGCAAAATTGCCTGCGGCGTTGACTAAAATGGTTGCTCGGTTTGAAAATAACCCAGAGGCTTTTTATCAGGCAGGAATAAACTATGCAGTACAGCAAATAACGGAGCTTGTTGCCAACGGCGTAGAAGGCATACATTTGTATTCTATGAACAAACCTAAAACGGCGGAAGACATTTACAGAAATATAGGGGTTATTCTTTAAGGAGATTTAAGGTGGAAATCGACAAGAGCGAAGTAAAAAGATATTTGCGCATAAGCGGCGGAAACGACGACGGCTTGGATAGTCTTATTGACGAACTGTCGCAAAAGGCTTTGACATTGCTCTGTCCAAAAAGCATATTAAACAGGTTTTCCGTAACGCACGAAGACGGCGGAATAAGAATAAAAGGCACGGACATCGTGTTTGGCGGAAACTTGGTAAAAAGCGTTTTTGACGGTTGCGACGAAATTTTTATTTTTGCCGCAACTTTAACTTTGCAGTCGGAAAGTCTTTTGAAACAGTGTTTTGCAAAGAGCACTGTTGACGGCATTGTTTGCGACAGCGTGCTTACTGCTATGATAGAGAGTTATTGCGACGAGATTGACGACTCTATATGCAAGCAAGTTGCCAAAGAAGGCAAGACCGCCACTAGAAGAATAAGCTGCGGTTACGGCGACTTTCCGCTGTCTTGTCAAAAAGATATTTTGGATATATTAAACGCGCCTAAGTTTTTGGGCATTAAACTTAACGAAAACAATATGATGCTTCCCAACAAGACGGTAACTGCGGTTATGGGCGTAAAAAAGAGAGATTTCGACACGGCGTCGTGTATGGAAAGCAACTCCAAAAACAAATGCGATTGCTGCGACGCTCGATGCGGTTTCAAAAGGCAATAATAAACGATAACGCTTTTATTGTTTTGTAAGCGTGGTATATAAGGTAAAAGCAATAACGATAGGTAACTATATGAAAATTAACGTTTCTGACAAAATAAGACAGGGCAGATTTTATCTCGACGGCGGTTTCGGCAGTGCAATTATAGAGCGCGGCTTTACGGTAAAAAACTCTGTTACTATGAATATTACGCACCCGCAAGTCGTCAAAGAAATTCACGACGGCTATTTTCGCGCGGGCAGCGACATTGTCTGCACAAATACTTTCGGCGCAAACAGGCTTAAACTCAATGACGCAAAACAACTTTCGGAAGTCATAACCAAAGGCGTACAAATCGCACGAGAGAGCGCAGGGTCTGACAAATACGTGGGGTATGACTGCGGTCCGTTGGGAGAACTGTTGGAGCCGTTCGGCGATTTGAGTTTCGACGATGCATACGGTTATTTCAGCGAGCAGGCAAAGATAATAAAAGATTTGCCTGTCGACTGTGTAATTTTGGAGACTTTTACCGACCTTAAAGAACTTAAGGCGGCGGTATTGGCTTTTAAGGAAAACACGAATTTTCCCGTTTGGACGAGTATGTCGTTCGAGCAAAACAAAAGGACTTACACGGGCGTATCTATCGCAAGTTTTGTTTTGACGGCGCAGGGCTTGGGCGTTGACGCGATAGGCTTAAACTGCGGTTTGGGTCCGGAACTGATGTTTGACAACGCGCAGGAGCTTACAAAGTTTGCAAACGTGCCGTTGTTTATCAAGCCAAATGCCGGTATGCCTTATTTTAAGGACGGTAAAACGCTTTACGACGTTGACAGCGTTTTGTTTGCCGAGCAGATGGAAAAAATCGCAAAACTCGGCATAAACGGTCTTGGCGGCTGTTGCGGAACTACCGACGAATTTATAAAACGTACGGTAGAAAAAACCGAAAATTTGCCGTTTGTGTTGTTCCACAACAAAACCGATTCGGTTTGCAGCGCAAGCAAGATTGTGGAGTTAAAACCTACGCTTGTAATAGGCGAAAGAATAAACCCTACAGGCAAACCGAGATTAAAGCAAGCGCTTATAGACAGAGATTTTGACTATCTTGTGTCTTTGGCATCAGAGCAGACGGAGCAGGGCGCGGATATACTCGACATAAACGTCGGTATGGGCGGCATTGACGAAACTTATTGTTTGACTAAGGCGGTGGCGGCGGTACAGGCGGTTTCCGACTTGCCGGTAACGCTTGACAGCAGCAGAAAGTCCGCTTTGGAAAGCGCATTGCGTCAGACCGTAGGCGTAATGATTATCAATTCCGTAAACGGAGAAGAACAAAGTATGGCAGACGTGTTTCCGTTGGCAAAAAAATACGGGGCGTATATAGTCGGTTTGTGTCTTGACGGCAGCGGCGTGCCCGAAACTGCGGAAGAACGCATTGCGATAGCAAAGCGCATTATCGCAGGGGCGGAAAAATACGGCATAGCAAAAGACAAGTTGCTTATCGACGCGCTTACTATGGCGGTAAGCGTAAACAAAGACAACGCGCAAATAACCGCACAGACGGTAAAACGCCTGCACGAAGAACTCGGCGTCAAAACCGTGTTGGGTCTGTCAAACGTTTCTTTCGGCTTGCCTAACAGAAACGTCATCAACGGCGTGTTTTACGATATGATGATTAAAGAAGGGCTGACCTGCGCTATAATTAACCCAAGTCTTAAACTCGACGACAACAAATTTGCCTATGCAGCATTAAAAGGTCTTGACGAAGGCTGTCAGGAATATATAAAAAACGTCGCAGGCATTAAGGAAGAAGTAATATCTTCCGCAAAATTAACCATTTACGACGCGGTGTTGAAAGGGCTTAAAGGCGAGTGCCTTGCATTGTTTAAGAGAGACGTAAACGAAAGCAACTTTATGTCGGTAATAAACGACGAAGTTATACGCGCTCTCAACGACCTCGGTCAAAGATACGAGGACGGCAAGGCGTTTTTGCCGCAGCTTATCGCAGGGGCGGAAAGCGCAAAGACAGTGCTGGACGAAATTAAAGCTGCTTATATGAAAGAAAGCGGTACGGAAAAGGCAATTATGCTTATTGCCACGGTAAAGGGCGACGTGCACGACATAGGCAAAAATATAGTAAAAGCAGTGCTGTCTAACTACGGCTATAAAATTATAGATTTGGGCAAAGACGTGGGCTTTGATAAGATTTTGGAAAATATAAAAATCCATCACCCGTCGATAGTAGGTTTGTCTGCGCTTATGACTACTACCCTCGACAATATGGCGGAGATAGTAAAGCAAATAAAATCCTATGACAAAAATATAGTCGTTGCAGTAGGCGGCGCGGTGGTTACGCAAAGTTTTGCCGATATGATAGGCGCCGATATATATTCCAAAGACGCGCAGGAAGCGGTAAGAAAGTTAAACGAAATTTACGGTTAAGCAGTAAATTGCTTTAAGTAATCAAGTAGTATACAAAATTCCCCGCCCTTAATGCTTTGGCATTAAGAGCGGGGCTATAAAAAAGCACCGCAACTAAAATGAGTTAAGGTGCTTTTATGTTTATTGTTTAGTTACCGTAATGCCAATCATTACCGTTTGCGTATCTGCATTATTCCATACCGAGTGAGGCACGCTGCCGTCGACCAAAAAACTCTCGTCTTTTTTGACGATTACGGTTTTTTCGTTAAGCAAAATTTTTGCTTCGCCTTGCACGACTATAAACAAATGGTCGTGAGAGTGCGTGTGCAGTTGAGTAGGTCCGCCGCCGTTCGGCTCCATATACGCGATGGCAACGTCTGCAATTTGTCCGCCGTTTTCAAACAGTTTTTTTGCCTTAAAACCAACGTGTTTTGGCGGAGTAAAAAATTCTTGTCTTTCCATAGTCTTATCTCTCCTTTTCTTGTCTTACCCCGTTGCTCGCTCGGCAACGGCGGTTTTGTTTATTTTACTCTTTTAATATAAATTTTGCAACAACAAAAGAAAAAATTTTGAAAATACAGAAATAAAAGATATAAGAAACGGGAAAATTATCCACGCTTAAATGGCAGTAAATCTTCGTCATCGTTGTTTTTGTCTGCAATAAAATCGGCGCCGAAATAGTTTGCTCTTGCAATCGCACCAAAACCGTATTTGCCGCGTATGGCGTCCATTGCATTCTCCAACTTTTCGCTTTTTTGGGTGTCTTGCGCAAAAAAATTTTCCTGTACGCTTCCGCCGCACTTTTCTATGTTGGATACCGCCACCGTGATGGTGCGAAGTGGCGCGTCGCTATCCGGGTGCCAGTTGGCTTTAAGCAGCTGCACCGCGGTGCCGGCAATTTCCTTTGCGACGTGATTTGACGACGGCATAGGCTTTTGCCGCGAAAGATGTTCCAAATTGCTGTTGCGTAAATCCAAAGAAACTGTTTTGCCTATGACGTTGTATCTCCTCATACGGGACGCTACCATTTCGCTTAAAAAATAAATTACCGCGGACGCGTCTGCATAAGTGTCCAAATCTTTGTTGGTAGTGGTGCCGTGTCCTACGCTTTTTACTTCTCTTTCTTCATCGGCTTTGTTGACAGGCGTATAGTCGCGACCGTTTGCGGCGTCAATCATTTTTATGCCGTTTATGCCGAACACTTCTTTCATAAGCAAGTCGTCTGCCTTTGCAAGTTGACCTATTGTAAAGATATTGTATTTCTTCAAACTTTCCGCCGTTTTTTTGCCTATCATTATCATTTCGGATACGTCTAAGTTCCAAACCGTATTGCGGAAGTTTTCTTTTGAAATTACCGTCGTTGCGTCGGGCTTTTTCATATCAGACCCGAGTTTTGCAAAAGACTTGGTAAAAGATACGCCGACGGAAATTGTAAGTTCCGTTTCTTTTTTTACGCGTTCTCTTATTTCGTCAGCAATTTTCTTTCCGCTGCCAAACAAGTTAAGACTGTCGGTTACGTCAATCCAGCATTCGTCCAGACTGAAAGATTCCACACGGTCGCTGTATTGCAGATAAATGTTTTTTACTTTTCTGGAATAATCTGCATAAGCGTTGTGGTGGGGCGGTACGCAAATTAAGTCGGGACATTTTTTGCGCGCTTGCCAAACAGTCTCGGCGGTTTTTACTCCAAGCGCCTTTGCCTCGTTGCTTTTTGCCAAAATTATGCCGTGTCTTACGTCTTTGTCGCCGCATACCGCCACGCAGTAACCTTTTAACGAAGGATTTAATATACATTCAACCGATGCGTAAAAATTATTCAAATCGCAGTGCAAAATACATCTTTCTTTCATTATAATAAAATTTTAGTTTCAAAAAAACAAAAAGTCAAGTTGTGGTGCATTCAAAATTTCAAGTTGCATAAACTCTAAAATATTAAAAAAAAACTTCTAAACAGTTTTCTAAACGGAAAAATATTTGCAAAAATCAAATGCAAAAAATCGGCACTTGTAGAGATAGTTTACACTTTGTATATTAAAAATTTTGTCAAGGATTTTCACTAAAAAAAATTAAAAAAAATTTTATAAAAAGCCCTTGACTGACGTATAGTGTATGACTATAATAAATTACAATCTGTTGAAATTTTTTTTGTATAAACCACAATATATTGTGTTTTATCGCAAAACTAACACAGTTTTCATAAATGGTAAAATTTGGAAATCCGACACAGGAGGGAATTATGCTTCAAGTTATCAAAAAAGATGGTACGCACGAAGATTACAACGTGCAAAAAGTAGTCGTAGCGGTAAACAAATCCGCATATCGTGCTTTGGTGTCTTTTACGCCTCAGGAAGAAAAAGAAATCTGCCGACTGGTTGACAAAAAAATCAAGTCTTTCGGAATAGATAAAATTCCTATCGCTACTATGCACAACGTGGTTGAAGGCGCGTTGGAGCAAATCAAGCCGGAAGTCGCAAAGAGTTACCGCGATTATCGCAATTACAAACAGGATTTCGTGCGTATGCTTGACGACGTATATAAAAAGAGTCAGGCAATTATGTACATCGGCGATAAGGAAAACAGCAACTCGGACAGCGCTCTTGTGTCTACAAAAAGGAGTCTTATATTTAACCAACTCAACAAAGAGTTGTATCAAAAATTTTTCTTAAACAACAACGAATTGCAAGCGTGCAGAGAAGGTTACGTTTACGTGCACGATATGTCTGCGCGCAGAGATACTATGAACTGCTGTTTGTTTGACATTGCGTCGGTATTGAAAGGCGGTTTCGAAATGGGCAACCTTTGGTATAACGAGCCTAAAACATTGGACGTTGCATTCGACGTAATAGGCGATATAGTGCTTTCTGCGGCAAGTCAGCAATACGGCGGTTTTACCATTCCGCAGGCGGACAAAATTCTTGCGCCTTATGCGGAAAAATCGTATGCAGTGCTTATAGAAAAATATAAAAATTTGGGTTTAGAACAGGAAAAGGCAGAACAAGCCGCTCTTGCAGACGTAGAAGAAATGTTCCGTCAGGGCTTTCAGGGTTGGGAATATAAATTCAACACCGTTGCAAGTTCGCGCGGCGACTATCCGTTTATTTCTGCTACTTTCGGTCTTGCTTCCGATCGTTTCGGTAAAATGGCGTCGGTTATGATGCTTGAAGTAAGGCGCGGCGGTCAGGGCAAAAAGACTTGCAAAAAACCTGTATTGTTCCCTAAACTTATTTTCTTGTATGACGAAAATCTGCATGGTCAGGGTAAACCGTTGGAGGACGTTTTCGAAGCAGGCATAAGATGTTCGGCAAAGTCTATGTATCCCGATTGGCTGTCTTTGACGGGCGAAGGCTACGTGCCTAGTATGTACAAAAAATACGGCGAAGTAATAAGCCCTATGGGTTGCAGAGCTTTCCTTTCGCCTTGGTATGAAAGGGGCGGTATGGTGCCTGCCGACGAAGACGACAAACCGGTGTTTGTAGGCCGTTTCAACATAGGCGCGGTAAGTTTGCATTTGCCTATGATTTATGCCAAAGCGCAGAGAGAAAGCAAAGACTTCCACGAGGTTTTGGACTATTATCTCGAACTTATAAGAAACCTTCATTTGCGCACTTACGCTTATCTTTCGGAAATGCGCGCAAGCACAAATCCTCTTGCATACTGCGAAGGCGGCTTTTACGGCGGACACCTTAAATATAACGAAAAAATAAAACCGCTGCTTGACTCTGCTACTGCGTCTTTCGGCATAACCGCGTTAAACGAGTTGCAGCAGCTTTACAACGGCAAGTCTATTAAAGAAGACGGCGAGTTTGCGCTGGAAACTTTGAAGTATATCAACGACAAGGTAAACGAGTTTAAGCAAAAAGACGGCAGATTATATGCAATTTACGGCACGCCTGCGGAGAGTCTCTGCGGCTTGCAGATAGAGCAGTTCCGCAAAGAATTCGGCATTATAGAAAACGTTTCGGACAGGGGATACGTTACAAACAGTTTTCACTGCCACGTAACGGAAGACATTACGCCGATTGAAAAACAAAACAACGAAAGCCGTTTTTGGAATTTGTGCAACGGCGGCAAAATTCAATACGTCAAGTATCCTATTGATTACAATATAGAAGCGATAAAATCGTTGGTAAGACGCGCTATGAAAATGGGGCTTTACGAAGGGGTAAATCTTTCTCTTTCTTACTGCGACGATTGCGGTCATCAGGAACTCGATATGGACGTCTGCCCTAAATGCGGAAGCAAAAACCTTACTAAAATAGACAGAATGAACGGTTATCTTTCCTACTCGCGCGTAAAGGGCGATACGCGCCTGAACGCCGCCAAAATGGAAGAAATTAAAGACAGGAAGAGTATGTAAATGCGTTATCACAATATCACAAAAGACGATATGCTAAACGGCGATGGTTTGCGCGTGGTGCTTTGGGTTGCCGGCTGCAACCATATGTGTCAGGGGTGTCAAAACGCTTTTACTTGGGATGCGGAAGGCGGTTTGCCTTTTGACGACGCCGCCAAGGAAGAAATTTTTGCCGAGTTGAAACAGTCGTACGTCTCAGGCATTACCTTTTCCGGCGGCGACCCGTTGTTTCCTCAAAACCGTGCGGACGTAGAAAAACTTATATATGAAATTAAAGAAAAATTTCCGCAAAAAACCATTTGGCTTTACACCGGCTACGACTGGAAAGACGTCAAAGATTTGCCTTTTATGAATCAGGTTGACGTGCTGGTCGACGGAATGTACATAGAGGCGTTGAGAGATACCAAACTGTTTTGGCGCGGCAGCAGCAACCAGAGAGTAATAGAAGCAAAGAGAAGTTTAACGGAGGGCGGTATTATACTGCATTGCGATTGATGGAAAAAATAGCGAAATTTTATAAAGTGTCGGAAAAACAATTTACAGACGCTTACGTGGAAGAATTCAACTGTAATTTGCAACAGGCAAAAGAAGTTTACGCCAACATAAAACTGCCGAAACGCGCAACGACCGGCAGCGCGGGTTATGACTTTTTTTCAACCGTTGACGTAAAATTAAACGCAGGCGAAGGTGTAAAAATACCTACCGGCATACGGGCGGAAATCGCAGACGGTTGGGTATTGCAAATATACCCTAGGAGCGGGCTCGGCTTTAAGTTCAGAGTGCAACTCGACAATACGGTTGGCATTATAGACAGCGACTATTTTTACAGCGACAACGAGGGACATATATTCGTAAAAATCACCAACGACGGCAAAAAGGGCAAAGTTGCGGAATTGTCGCAGGGCACGGGATTTGCGCAAGGCATTTTCCTTCCGTTTGGTATAACTGTAGATGACGACGCTACACAAAAACGCAACGGCGGTTTCGGCAGCACGGGCAACTGCTGATTGGGAATTATAGAAATGCCTTTGCAATTTTTATTTGGATGTCAATCGACATATTAAGAGAAATACGGGGTTATTATTAAAAATAATTATATATAAAGGAGTAAGTTATGAGTAAATATTCAGGTACACAAACAGAAAAAAATCTGCACGCGGCATTTTCGGGTGAATCGCAAGCGAGAAACAAATATACTTTTTTCGCCTCGGTTGCCAAAAAAGAGGGATTTGAACAAATTGCCCAAATCTTTATGAACACCGCCGACAATGAAAAAGAACACGCAAAAATGTGGTTTAAGGAACTTTCCGGTATAGGCGACACGGCGCAAAATCTGCAAGCCGCAGCCAAAGGTGAAAATTATGAATGGACGGATATGTATGAAGGGTTTGCTAAAACTGCGGAAGAAGAAGGCTTCAAAGAACTTGCACAAAAGTTCCGTATGGTAGGCGCAATAGAAAAACACCACGAAGAGCGTTATCGCGCTTTACTCAAAAATGTAGAAACCGCTGCGGTTTTCGAAAAGAGCGAAATCAAGGTGTGGGAGTGCCGTAACTGCGGTCATATCATAGTGGGCAAAAAAGCGCCGGCAGTTTGTCCTGTTTGCGCTCATCCTCAAAGTTATTTTGAAATCAGTGCGGAAAATTTTTGATTTATTTTTGCAATAATTTATTTAATAGAACCGACACGGCAAATGCGCACTTCCCATAGGGAATTAAAAAACTAAATTATTAAGAGTTATACTT
>CAJUCX010000012.1 GCA_910585195.1 uncultured Christensenellaceae bacterium
AACGCCAAGTCATTCTTTTGTATAGCGCACGATTTTGCAAGTTTGCTTAAAAACTCTTCCGATACAAATTTTGCAAAGGAACATCTTACGGCGCCGTCTGCCGTTTTGCCGTAATATGCAAGTCCTTTTGCCTTGTATGTCTTTACAAAGTCGGTAAGTTTATCAATTTCTTTTCGGCTGACGTCGCTTTCGTGATTTTTAAGCACTATGCACCTTACGCCGCCTGTTTCAGCAGCGCTTTCGAACACGCCGAAGCCGCACCCTTTTACCAACTGAGTTATATCTTGCAATTTCATATCAAAACGCAAATCGGGCTTGTCCGAGCCGTAATTTGCCATTGCGTCGGCATAGCACATTCTGTTGAACGGGCGTTTGAGTTCCATACCCTTTACGTCTTTGAAAATATTGCAGATAAGCCCTTCTATAATTTCAAAAATATCTTCTTCTTTATCCACAAAAGACATTTCTATGTCTATCTGCGTAAACTCCGGCTGTCTGTTTGCTCTTAAATCTTCATCGCGGAAGCATTTTACTATCTGAAAATATCTGTCCATACCGGCAACCATTAACAACTGTTTGAATAATTGCGGAGATTGCGGTAATGCATAAAATTTACCTTGATGAACACGGCTAGGCACAAGATAGTCTCTTGCACCTTCCGGCGTAGATTTGCCTAAAAACGGAGTTTCGATTTCCAAAAAGCCGTTTTCGGAAAGATAGCGTCTCGTCGTTTGAGCAATTTTGCTGCGCACAATCAAATTATGCTGCAAGTCCTCACGACGCAAGTCGAGATAACGGTATTTCAATCTCAGTGCTTCACCGGCATTTACGTCGCCTACGTTAAACGGCGTAACTTCCGCCTCGGAAAGTATTCGAAGTTCCGTAACTTCTATTTCGATTTCGCCCGTAGCCATATTAGGGTTTACGTTTGGACCTGTACGGCGTATAACGGTACCTCTTACTGCAATGACGTACTCCAACTTTACGCTCTCTGCCTTTTCAAACAGTTTTGTGTCAACTTTATTGCTGTCGATAACTGCCTGCACAATACCCGAAATGTCTCTTATTTGAAAGAACAACAGAGAGCCGAGATTTCTTCGTCTGTTTGTCCAGCCCATTACCGTTACTTCCTGCCCTACCATTGCAGTAGTTACTTCACCGCATTTTACGGTTCTCTTCATACCTGATAAAAATTCAGCCATTGTATTTCACCTTAAATTATAAGATATATTTTTTAATGTTAAAGTTTTTGGTTTCTTTTGCAAGATTTTTGTCTACAAATTTTTTATCTATTACTACGGTTTTTTCCTTGCCGTCTTTGCCTACGTTGTATGACACGTCGGTAAGCAGCAACTCCAACACGCCTTGCAATCGCCTTGCACCGATGTCTTCCGACGTTACGTTAAGTTCATAGGCAATTTCGGCAATTTCTTTTATGCCGTCTTCCTTAAAATCCAACGTAATGTTATCTACGCTTAAAAGCTTGCTGTACTGACCTGTTATAGCATTTTGCGGTTCCGTTAAAATCCTTATAAAATCGTCAATAGTAAGACTATTGAGTTCTACCATAACGGGAAAACGACCTTGCAGTTCCGGTATCAAATCCTGAACTCTTGCAACTTGGAATGCACCGCTGCCGAAAAATAAAATAAAATCAGTGCGAATATTGCCGTATTTGGTCGTTACGTTGCAGCCCTCCACTATAGGAAGAATATCTCTCTGCACGCCTTCTCTCGACACGTCGGGACCGCTGCCGTTGCCCTTGCCCGCAATTTTATCTATTTCGTCAATAAAGATAATGCCTTCGTTTTCCGCACGCCTGATTGCCTCTGCGTGTACAGCGTCCATATCAATAAGCCTGTCTGCTTCTTCATCAGTCAAAATTTGTAACGCCTCTTTAATGGTAACGTTTCTTTTTTTCTTTTTGCCGGGAAACATATCCCCGAAAATACTGCCGAGATTAAGTTCCGCACCGCTGCCGGGAATAATTTCCATGGATTTAGGCGTGTCTACAACTTCTATTTCCACGTGCATATTGTCAAGATTGTGAGACAAAATTTCCTGTTTCATTTGCTCTTTTGCAATGCCCTCGGGGATTTCGTCTTTCTTTTTGTATAGAATGTTTACTATTTTATTAACAGCAACTTCCTGCGCTTTTTCTGACACGTCGCGGAAGGTTTCTTCTTTAACGAGCCTTATGGAAACTTCCACCAAATCTCTAATCATTGATTCTACGTCTCTGCCGACATAGCCTACTTCCGTATATTTTGTAGCCTCAACCTTAAGAAAAGGTGCTTTTACCAATTTTGCAAGGCGTCTTGCAATTTCGGTTTTACCTACGCCCGTAGGCCCCTTCATAATGATATTTTTAGGCGTTATTTCTTCTCTGTCTGTTTCCGACAGTTGACTTCTTCTGTATCTGTTTCTCAATGCAACGGCAACTGCCTTCTTTGCTTCGTCCTGACCGATAATATATTTGTCGAGTTCCGCAACGATTTCTTTTGGAGTCATACTCATATCAAACCACCTCCACAGTTATGTGCGAATTTGTATAAATGCACATTTCGCCTGCAATTTCCAACGCCCTGCGTGCAATTTTTTCGGCAGACAAGTTCGTTTCGCTGTAAAGCGCTCTTGCCGCTGCCAATGCAAAATTGCCGCCGCTGCCTATTGCGCAAACGCCGCCGTCGGGTTCTATCACTTCGCCCGAGCCGCTTACCAACAGCATTGTATCTTTGTCGGCAACAATCATCATTGCTTCAAGTTTGCGCGCCGCTTTATCGTTTCTCCACAATTCCGCAAGTTCAACTGCGCTTCTGGTTAAATTGCCGCCGTATTTTTGCAACATACCTTCAAATTTTTCGCTCAAAGAAAATGCGTCGGAAACGGTACCTGCAAAACCGATAACCACTTTCGAATCAAAAATTCTTCTTACTTTTACCGCATTGTTTTTTAATACGACCGTCTCGGAATAGGTAACTTGACCGTCGCCTGCAACGGCAATTTGTCCGTCCTTTTTTACCGCACATATAGTTGTACCCTTAAAAGCACTGAAATCGTATTCTGCCATAAGATATCTCCTTGTTATTTCAATAACGTCGCAATTTGTCTTATATGCTCTATTGACCGCTGTGAGAGCATTTGCTTTTTCTTTTGCTTGTCTCTCTCGTGTATTTCAAGCCCGTCTAAAATACCGAAATTTGCATTCATTGGTTGAAAAAACTTTCCGCACGATGATGATATATATTTTGACAACGCGCCTATAATGGTTTTTGTGGAAAAGTCTATTTGCTGTTTGCCTTGAAGTTTGTTGACTATGCTTACCCCTGCAACCAGACCGCTTGCGATAGACTCTACATAACCCTCAACGCCGGAAATCTGCCCAGCAAAATATATATTTTGATTATCAATCAAAGAAAAGTTTTTGTCTAGCAAATCGGGCGAGTTTATGTAAGTGTTTTTGTGCATAACCCCGTATCTGACAAATTCCGCATTTTTAAGCGCAGGAATCATAGAAAAAACTCTGCGTTGTTCAGGAAAAGTCAAATGAGTTTGAAACCCCACCAAGTTATATAAAGTGTCGTAATTATTTTCTTTTCTCAGTTGCAACACCGCCCACGGGCGTCTTTGCGTCTTAGGGTCGATAAGCCCGACGGGTTTTAGCGGACCGAACCGAATTGTATCCATACCGCGTTTTGCCATAACCTCGATTGGCATGCAACTTTCAAAAACCATGTTTTCTTCAAAGTCTTTTACGTGCGCCGTTTCCGCATTTACCAACTCATTCCAAAAATCTTCAAACTCTGCTTTATTCATCGGACAATTTATATAATCGTCATCGCCCTTGCCGTATCTGCTGGAAATAAACGCTCTGTCAAAATCGATGCTATCTTTTGTTATTATCGGAGAGGCGGCGTCGAAAAAATGTAAAAACTCGTTTTTGCACAGTTTGGAAATTTCGCCTATCAAATCTTCGTCGGTAAGCGGACCGGAAGCAAAAACCGTAATGTCGCCTTCTGCCTTATTTGCAATTTTATTTATAATTTTTATATTTTTGTAACTTTTTACTTTTTGAGTAACCGCCTGACTGAACAAATCTCTGTCAACCGCCAATGCACCGCCGGCCGGTACTTTGGTTGCATCTGCGCACTCTATCAAGTGCGAGCCCAAAATTCGCAATTCTTCTTTGAGCAAACCGCCCGCGGTATTGACGTCGTTTGATTTTAAGGAATTGCTGCAAACAAGTTCCGCAAAAGTATCTGCGTGATGTGCCGGAGATTTTTTTAACGGTTTCATCTCTATGAGGTTTACTTCAAAACCTCTGTCGGCAATTTGCATTGCACACTCGCAACCTGCAAGCCCCGCGCCGATTACGTCAATTTTCATTGATTTCTTCCCTTTTGTAAGAACACTCTTTGTTGCTGCATTTTATAAGCACTTTATCGTCTTTTTGCGGTTTTTTAACCAAATATTGACCGCACTCCGGACACTTTTCTCCCGTAGGGATATCCCAACTGACAAATTGACAATCCGGATAATTTATGCAACCGTAAAATAAATTTCCCTTTTTGCTTTTGCGTTCTACAACGTCGCCGCCGCACTCCGGGCATTTGCCGACGACTTTATTTATGCTCTTCGTGTTTCTGCACTCCGGATAATTTTCGCAAGCAAGATATTTGCCGAAGCGACCTGTCTTTTCTATCATATGACCGCCGCACTTTTCGCAAATAATATCCGTTACGACGTGCGGTTCCGTATCGTTTAGGCTTTTTGTATTTTTACACTCGGGATAGTTTGGGCAAGCAAGATATTTGCCGAAGCGACCCGTTTTGTAAACCATCATCGCACCGCATTTTTCGCATTGAACGTCAGAAACTTCATCGCCTACTTCAACTCTTTCCGTACTGTTTAAGGCAGAAAGCAGTTTTTGTTGAAACGGAGCGTAAAAGTCTTTTATTACTTCATGCCAATCAAGCCCCTTTTCTTCTATAGAGTCAAGTTGCTCTTCCATATTTGCGGTAAACTCGGTATCGACTATATTTTCAAAATATTTTTCGAGATAGTCGGTTACTACAATACCCAAATCGGTGGGCATCAATGCCTTGCCGTCCTTTACAATGTAAGTCCTTTTATAAAGCGTAGACAATATCGTTGCATATGTGCTAGGACGGCCGATGCCGTTTTCTTCCATATTTTTAATTAAAGTCGACTCTGTATAACGTGCAGGCGGTTTTGTAAATTTCTGCTCGGATTTGATGTCAATCATCTTTAACGGCATACCTTCTTCTAACACAGGCAATTTTGCCGTTTCATTAGACTCGTCGTCTTTTTCTTTTGCTGAAACAACGCCGTAAATTCTTTGATAACCGTCAAATACCAGTGTCTTGCCGTTTACTCTAAAGCCGTATTGACCTGCGTTTATGGTAGCGTTTACTGTGTCGAATTGCGCAGGCGTAGACTGACTTGCCAAGAACCTTTCGTAAATAAGTTTATAAAGACGATATTCGTTTTTTTGCAACTTGTCTTTCATGCTTTCAGGCGTCAAGGCAAGATTTACCGGACGAATTGCTTCGTGCGCGTCTTGTATGTTCTTCTTTGACTTAAAGACGTTTGGTTTTTCCGGAACGTATTTACTTCCGTAATTTGCCGTCAAATACTCTTTTGCCGCTTGAACCGCGTCGTCGGAAACCCGGACGGAGTCGGTACGAATGTACGTTACCAAAGCGATATGCCCCATACCACGCACGTCTATACCTTCATACAACTTTTGTGCCGTCATCATAGTTGTTTTTGACGGCATACTCAATTTGTTTACGGCATCCTGTTGCATCGTGCTTGTCGTAAACGGCGGCAACGGCTGAGAGACGGAAGTTCCGCGTTTAACGGTGCCTACGGTAAAAGGCGCGCCGTTTATTTCAGACAGAACAGCGTCGGTATCTTCTTTGTTTGTGAGTTTGAATTTTTTACCGCCCTTTTCTGTAAGTAATGCCTTAAATTTAATGTTTTTATCTTTGCCCTCTTGCTTTTGAAGTTGCGCGCTTACATTCCAATATTCTTCCGGAACAAAGGCTTTAATGTCCTTTTCTCTGTCTACTATTATTTTTAATGCCGCAGACTGCACCCTGCCCGCAGAAAGTTTCCCCTTTATTTTTTTGCAAAGCACAGGCGAAAGTTTGTAGCCTACAAGCCTGTCCAAAACTCTGCGCGCTTGTTGAGCGTCTACGAGATTCATATCTATTGTACGCGGATTTTTAATTGCCTTCTGCACGGCGGTTTTGGTAATTTCGTTAAATTGAATTCTGTTTTTGGCGTTAGGGTCAAGTTTCAACACTTTTTGCAAATGCCAAGAAATGGCTTCGCCTTCTCTATCCGGGTCGGTCGCGAGCCAAACTTCTTCTGCTGATTTAGATTCTTCCACCAGTCTTTTTATAAGTTGTTTTTTATCTGACGATATGACGTACTTCGGCTCAAAATTATTGTCTAGGTCAATGCCGAGTTCTTTTGTAGGTAAGTCGCTTATATGTCCGCCCGAAGCATCGACTTTATAATCCGTCCCTAAATATTTGCCGATTGTTTTTGCTTTTGCAGGTGATTCCACTATCACTAACTTCATTAACTTGCCTCCATTGTCAACTTATAGTAATTGCCGGCAATCTTTGAGATAATTCCGCGTATTTCCAAATTTGACAATATAAATTGTAATTCTCCGACTGGCAACGCAGTTTTTGACAACAAATCGTTGAAGTGCATTTGCCCGCCCTTTAATTTATCTACAACGTTCTGCTCGTCAAAATCCAACTGAACAGACACCGTTTCTTTTATGTCGCTTATGCCGAAATCGTCCAAAATGTCTTTGGGTTCCGTTACCATTGCACCTTGCAATGATTTAAGCATATCGTTTGAACCGAAAGATGCAAAACTGAAAATATCGTTAGGCACGACGTATATCTTTTTGCCTTGCTCCAACGCGTGGTTGAGAGTTGTATACGTTCCGCTCTTTCTGCCCGCCTCCACAATAAGCAGTCCGTCTGACAATCCGCTGACAATTCTGTTGCGCATAGGAAAATGATAAGGTTGCGGCTTAATATCCGGCGCAAACTCCGTCATAAGCAAACCCTCTGCGGCAATAATCTTGGACAAACCTATATGCTGCGACGGATAAATATAATTAAATCCGCTTCCTAAAACAGCAACTGTTTTTGCATTGAACTCCAATGCGGATTTATGCGCAACTTCGTCAATGCCCAAAGCCATACCGCTTATTATGACAAAACCTTTTTCTGCAAGGTCTTTTATAAAATACTTTGCAACCTTAGCGCCGTAATTTGTGCATTTGCGAGAGCCTACTACACTTATAGACGTTTTGTCAAGCAAATTAAAGTCGCCTTTGTAATATAACACAGTCGGCGGATTTGGAATATCTTTTAACTTTTGCGGATAGTCGCGCGAAAAAAACGTTGAAACGCTTATGCCGTCTTTATATAATTTTTCGGGAATTTTATCGATTTGTCCGTCTCTAAGTTTTTTTGATAACTCGTCATAAATATTATTGCTTACGATTTTGCATGCAACTTCTTTTGACGACAAAAGATTGTCGTAAAGATTTTTTGCCGAGCCGAAAGCATTTATCAAGTCAAACTGTTTGTTTGAATATAGCCCTTCGACAGAATTTAACAACAATAAAATGCTTTCTTCCAAACTATACATCATCAAATTCTGTACTTCCTGTCCAATGACCTATACTGTATTGCTTCCGCAACGTGTCGTGCAAGAATATTTTTACTTCCGGCCAAATCTGCAATAGTCCTTGCAACTTTCAAAATTCTGTCTCTCGCTCTTGCACTCAACTGCAATTTTGAAAATGCGTCGCGCATAAGTTTTTCTCCTTGCTCGTCAAGTTGGCAGTAATCTTTTGTCTGTTGCGCCGACATTTGAGCATTGTTGTATATTTTGCAACCGTTAAACCGTTCTTTTTGAACTTCTCGTGCTTTGTTTATTCTCTCTTTTACGCATGCCGACGACTCTGAAAGTTCGTCCGACACCAAATCGTCATAAGATACGCTATCAACTTCCACGTGCAAATCTATTCTGTCCATCAACGGTCCCGAAAGTTTGCCGAGATAATTTTGTATGCTTGCAGCAGAACAAGTGCACTCTTTTGTTGCGCTGCCGTAATTTCCGCACGGACACGGATTCATACTCGCAATAAGCATAAAATTTGCCGGATAAGTAACCGTCCTGCTCGCTCTTGCAACGGTAATAACTTTGTCTTCCAACGGCTGCCTTAACGTTTCCAAAGTTTGTCTGGAATACTCGGGCAACTCGTCCAAAAATAATACGCCGTTGTGCGCCAGGCTTATTTCTCCCGGTTTGGCGTGTGTGCCGCCGCCTGTCAATGCAATGCGCGTCGCCGTGTGGTGCGGAGAACGGAACGGACGTGATTTCAATATTCCGTCGCTTCTGTTGAGCACTCCCGCTACACTGTGTATTTTAGCGACTTCCAACGCTTCTTCAAAATCCAAATCAGGCAAAATCGACAACGTCGCTTTTGCAAGCATTGTCTTACCTGCGCCCGGCGGACCTATAAGCAAAATATTATGACCGCCTGCAACTGCTATTTCCATTGCGCGTTTGGCAACGTACTGCCCTTTAATGTATTTTATATCGTTGTTGTTTTCGACATTATTTATGCCTTCCCAATCTTTATGCGGTACCGGCGTAAGCTCTTTTTCTTTTTTCAAAAAAGAAACGACGTCTCTCAAATTCTCTAACGCATAAATTTCTATGCCGTGCACGTATTGCGCTTCGCCTTCGTTTCCTTTGGGAATAACTGCTTTTTTGAAGCCTTGTTGTTGCATAGAAATCAAAAGCGGCAACATACCGTTGATTGCCTGCAAAGAACCGTCCAAAGATAATTCACCAAGCAATACGTAATCTTGAAAGGTCTTAAAATCGAGTTGCTCGCTTGCGCTTAAAATTGCTACTGCAAGCGCCAAATCGAAGTTTGTCCCCTCCTTTTTTACGTCGGCAGGAGCAAGGTTGGCGACGACTTTAATCATCGGATATTTGAAACAACTGTTTTTAATAGCAGAGCGTACGCGCTCATGCGACTCTTTAACGGCAGTGTCCCCCAAACCGACTATTACAAACCCAGGTAAAGCGTGATGCAAATCTACTTCTACAGTAACGGCATAGCCGTCAAGACCGTTTAAGGCAAAACTTTTTGCTTTTGATAACATTTTTACTCCTATAATTTTTTATTGTATAGAGTTTGCCGATTTTTTTCAAGCGTTTTATTAAAAATAAAAATAAACAAAAAAAGACCGATAAACATCGGTCGATTTTCGTTTAGATAGATTCCTTAATTTTTGCAGCCTTACCGGTACGCTCACGCAAGTAATAAAGTTTTGCGCGTCTTACTTTACCGTGTCTTACTACCTCGATTTTTGCAACTCTCGGTCCGTGCAACGGGAAAGTTCTTTCAACACCTACGCCGTAAGATACACGACGAACTTTGAAAGTTTCGCTTATGCCGCCGTGTTTGCGTGCAATTACGATGCCTTCAAATGCCTGCAACCTTTCCTTATTGCCTTCAACGACCTTAACCGAAACTTTAACGGTGTCGCCAACGTTGAAGTCGGGAACGTCTTTCTTCAAACTTTCTTGATTGATTGATTCGATAATATCCATCTGACTTTTCCTCCATATTACTAAGCGTTCGTGTTCATTGACAGAGGACCGCCCGAAGTCGTTTACAATATTAACATAAATTATTTGCCTTGACAAGCGTTTTTACAACAATTCAGTGCAAAATGCATCTTTAATATGGTTGACTTTTTCAGGCGTAACTTCTACTACGTCAAAACGCGTTTTCAACGAATAAACTTTGTGCTGTCTCATAAAATCCTGTGCGGTTCTTGCAATCTTATATTGCTTTTTTTCATTAACGGCTTCTCTGGGCAAACCGAAAAAACCGCTCGTGCGAGCCTTTACTTCAACAAACACCAAAGTTTTTCCGTCAAGCGCAATTATATCGATTTCTCCCGTAACGCTTTTGAAATTTCTCTGTATGATTTTATATTTTTGCTTTTGAAGATACTTTACGGCAGTTTCTTCGCCGAGTTCACCCTTAATCTTTGACTTCATAAAAATTTTTTACAAACGAGCGTCTGTGAATTTTGCAAATGCCGTATTGCTTTATTGCGTCTATATGCATTTTAGTGCCGTACCCTTTATGTTTTGCAAAGCCGTACATAGGAAACTCTTTGTCGTACTCCCTCATTAAATTGTCTCTGTAAACTTTTGCAAGTATACTTGCCGCCGCTATAGAATAACTTTTTGCGTCGCCTTTTATTATCGACAGCGTTTCAACGTCGGACTTGATTTCCACTGCGTCTATAAGCACCAAATCGGGCTTGACTTTTAAGTTTTTAATGCAATTTTGCATACCCATTTTTGTGGCGTTTAGTATATTGATTTCATCTATTGTTTTTTCGTCAATTACTTCTATATCGTAAGCCAATGCAGTATCTATTATTTTTTGATACAGCAACTCGCGCTTTTTTTCCGCCACCTTTTTGCTGTCGTTTATGCCGTCTATGATATTATCCAACGGCATAATGACGGAAGCAACCACAATAGGACCCGCCAAAGGACCTCTGCCGGCTTCGTCTATGCCGGCGATAAGTTGCTTGCCTTTTGCAGTAAATTCCCTTTCAAAGGTCAACAAATCGTTCATTTTGGTATCTCCAACGTTGCACGGCAGATTTTGCCCTTGCGAAAATCGTCTATAACGGCTTTCGAGCATCTTTCGAAATCAAACTCACTGCCTCTAAGCAAAAAGCCCCTTTTTTTACAAATTTGTTTCAAAATTTCTTCTGCATCGTTGCAATCGTTTAACGAATATTTCAACTTCAATTCTTGCGGATAAAGCGTAATTAAAGCAGAAACCAAGTCTTTTGACAATTCTTCCAAATCAACGACTTCGTCCTTAACGCTGCCTATCAACGCAAGTTTTACGGCTCTTTCCTGATTCTTAAAATCAGGAAACAGCGTACCCGGCGTATCGAGCAATTCCATACCGTTTTGCAGTCTTATCCACTGCTTGCCTTTGGTAACCCCGGGCTTATTTCCGGTTACGGCAGATTTTTTTCCGCATAAAGAATTTATAACCGTAGACTTTCCGCTGTTAGGCACGCCAAGCACCATAAGCCTTGTGGGTATTGTTACGCCTTTTGCGCTGAATTTTTCTACCTTAGGCTTTTCTACCTTTTTAAGCAAATTAAACAACGCTTGCGCGCTTTGTCTTTCTGTACCGTTTACAGCAATTGCATCTATGCCTTTTGCATTAAAATACTTTATCCACAACTCTGTTTTATTCTTATCTGCAAGGTCTGCCTTGTTTAGCATGTATATAAACGGTTTGCCGTCTATCAATTTATCTAAACTTTCGTTTATGCAAGACAAAGGAGCGCGCGCGTCCAAGACGTAAATTACCGCGTCTACTGTTTTTACGTTTTCTTCTATCAAACGTAATGACTTTGTCATATGCCCCGGAAACCAGTGTATATACATATTTCAATCCTTCTCTAACAAATCGGGTCTATTTTGCATTGTTACTATTATTTTCTGTTCACGGCGCCATTGGTCGATTTTGCCGTGATTTCCGCTTACAAGCACTTCCGGCACTTCTTTTCCTCTGAAATTTTGCGGTCGTGTATACTGCGGATATTCCAAAAGATTTTCGCTGAAACTTTCATCCTGAGCAGACTCTGCACTGCCCAAAACTTCGGGAACGTATCTTGACACCGCGTCTATTAACGCCATAGCCGGTATTTCCCCGCCGGTCAAAACATAGTCTCCGATAGAAACTTCCATATCCACGCACAAATCGAGAGCGCGCTGGTCTACCCCTTCATAATGACCGCACAGCAAAACAAGATGATTTCTTGACGACAGTTCTTTTACCAAATTTTGATTTAATTTTTTGCCCTTAGGCGACATATAAATGCACAAAGTGTCGTCAGACTTTTGTATAGAGTCAAATGCGGCGCAAATAGGCTGCGCCATCATAACCATGCCCGCACCGCCGCCAAAGGGATAATCGTCGCATTTTTTATGCTTATCTGCGGAAAAATCGCGTATGTTAATAACGTTTATTTCCAAAAGATTTTTTTCCTGCGCTTTGCCTAAAATACTGTCGTTTAGCGGCGTAAACATTTCAGGAAAAAGCGTAAGAACGTCAATTTTCATACAACGACACCTCGTCAAACCGTTTTTTATCTAAAATCAAATGTTTTTGCGATTTATCGAAACTGCAAACCAAATCTTTAAGAAAAGGAAACATAACCGTACCATCGACGGTCTTTACGGTATAAATTTCCGCACATTTGCCGTTTTGAATAATATCCGCAATGATTCCTATTTCACTTCCGTCATTTAATGAAACTTTGCTGCCCAACATATCGGAAACGAAATAACTGTCGTCATCCAACTTTATATTGCTTTGCTCTGCGTAAACGTCCAAACCTACAAGTTCTTCCGCCTGATTTCTGTCCGCTATGGTAGAAAAAAGCGCAAACGCAAAATTGCCGTTTACTCTTAAAGATTTGACGGCTATATTTTGATTTTTTATTATAAGGTATTTTTGGTTTTTAATAATATCTAAATCTCCGCATTCGCTTTTGATTTTTACTTCGCCTTTAATACCCTGTGCTTTTACTATTTTACCTATATAAAACTTTTCCATAAAAATTGCACCACAAAAATATTTGTGGTGTGATTTTTTAATCGTTTCCGTCTAAAATTTCGACAGAATATTTTTTGCCTTCTTTTACGCCTACCGCTTTGACCACCGTACGGATTGCCATCGCGATTTTGCCTTGTTTACCGATTATCTTGCCGGTGTCCTGAGGTGCGACACTTATGGAAACTTGATTTACTCCGTCAACTTCTTCCATAGTAACTTTTACGCTTTCTACGTCGGAAACAAGTTCTTTTACAATGTATTCTACAAGTTCAACCATTGCAATTATTCTGCGCTTTCAGCTGGCTTTTCTGCTTCTTTGGCTGCTTTTTCTGCCTCTGCTTTTGCTGCAGCTTCTTTAGCCAATGTCTTTTTTGACGGTTTTTTTACAGGTTTTGCTTGCAAAATACCCTCAGCAACAAGCAAAGAACGAACCGTATCTGTAGGTTGTACACCTTTTGACAACCATTCTTTTGCTTTTTCGACGTTGATTTTCGTTTCAGCCGGTTGTTTGATTGGTGCGTAAGTACCGATAAGGTCGATATATTCGCCGTCTCTTGTTTTTCTCGAATCGATAACTACGATACGATAGAAAGGACTTTTCTTGTCGCCCATTCTTGTAAGTCTCATTTTTACTGCCATAATTTCCTCCAAATTGTATATAAAATTTAATTTTGAAACGTTTTAGAAAGGTAATCTCATACCCTTTTTGCCATTGCCGAACCTTTTCATCAGTTCTTTGGTTTGCTCGAACTGTTTGACAAGTTTGTTTACGTCTTGAACGCTCGTGCCGCTGCCTGCGGCAATGCGCTTTCTTCTTGTATAATTTAGTATCTTACAGTCGCTGCGTTCTTTAGGCGTCATAGACTGAATTATCGCTTTGAAGCGTTTGATTTCGCTTTCATCTATATCTTTTTCTGATATTTTCATTTTCCCTGCACCAGGGAGCATACCGACTATATCTTTTAAGTCGCCCATTTTTTTGAGATTTTCAAACTGAGCGAGATAGTCGTTTAAGTCGAAAGATTGTTCTTTAATCTTTTTTGCAAGTTTAGACGCTTCTTCCTGCGAGACCGCTTGCTGAGCCTTGTCTATAAGCGACAATACGTCGCCCATGCCCAAAATACGGCTTGCCATTCTGTCCGGGTGAAAAACTTCTATATCTTCCAACTTTTCGCCTGTGCCGCAAAACTTGATAGGCTTGCCTGTAACGGCTTTTATAGACAACGTGGCACCGCCTCTTGTATCGCCGTCGAGTTTGGTCATAATTACGCCGGTAATATCCAACGCCTTGTCAAACGCTTCCGCAACGGTAACGGCGTCTTGACCTGTCATAGCGTCAACGGTAAGCAAAATTTCTTCAACTTCTACGGCGGATTTTACTTCTTTAAGTTCATTCATCAACTCTTCATTGATGTGCAATCTTCCTGCCGTATCTATAATTACCGTATCGAAACCGTTTTTGTTTGCAAATTGAATTGCTTCTTTTGCTGTTTTTGAAGGGTTTTTCTGCCCCATTTCGAAAAAGCCAACGCCTGCCTTTTCGCTTACTATTTTAAGTTGCGTAATAGCCGCAGGTCTGTAAATGTCGCAGGCAACAAGCAAAGGTTTTTTGCCCTGCTTTTTGAGATATAACCCCAACTTGCCGCACATTGTAGTTTTGCCCGCACCTTGCAAACCGCACATCATTATGACCGTAGGCAATTTGCTTGCCACAGAGAGTTTGCTTTGAGTAGACCCCATAAGCTCCGTCAATTCTTCATTGACGATTTTTATAACTTGCTGCGCAGGATTGAGTCCTTTCAAAACTTCTTCGCCGACTGCCTTTTCCGTAACGGTTTTGATAAAATCTTTTGCGACCGAAACGTTTACGTCGGCTTCAAGCAAAGCAATACGCACTTCGCGCATTGCCTGTTTGATTTCCAACTCGGTAAGACTTCCGCGATTTTTGAGTTTTGAAAAAACGTGGTTTATTCTTTCGCTAAGTCCGGAAAAAACAGCCATTTATTCCCCCTCCAATGCCATTTCGGTTTCAAGCAATTTATCTCTGACTTCGTCGTCAAACATATTCTTATTTTGCAAAAGCAGTTTAAGTTCCGCAAGTTTGGCAATTACGTTTTCTCGTGTTGAAAGCAAACCGAATTTGCTTTCAAATTCATACAAGCTTAGTTCTGCGCGTTTTACGTTATCTCTGACCGCCTGTCTGGATATGCCGTATTCGTATGCGATTTCCGCAAGAGAACAGTCAAAATCATAATAGGCTTTAAGCATTGCCTCTTGCTTTTCGGTAAGCATTTTGCCGTAAAGTTGATTCAATACGCTTATGCCCAAATTTTTATCTTTCATAACAAAAGGTGTAAAGCAAATTTACTTTACACCAATGATTTTAATTAAAATAAAAATTTAAGTCAAGCGTTTTTAATATGTTTTACAAAATTCCTTCTACAAACGACTCTGCGTCAAACGGCATAAGGTCGTCTATACTTTCGCCCACACCGATAAAATCTACCGGAATATCAAATTTGTTCTTAATAGCTACTACTACTCCGCCCTTTGCGGTGCCGTCGAGTTTTGTAAGCGCAATGGAATCTATATCAACTGCTTCGTTAAAAGTTTCTACCTGCGCCAAGGCGTTTTGCCCTGTCGTGGCATCAAGCACGATTAAATTTTTTCTGTCAAAATCGGGACACTCTCTGGATATAATTCTGTTTATCTTTTTAAGTTCTTCCATCAAGTTGACTTTATTGTGCAAGCGCCCCGCGGTGTCTATCAACACTACGTCAGTATGCTTGCTTTTTGCGGAACTTAAAGCGTCAAACACGACTGCGGCAGGGTCTGAGCCTTCCTGATGCTTTACTATACGCACATTTGCCCTGTCTGCCCATATTTCCAACTGTTCGCTTGCCGCCGCTCTGAACGTATCTGCCGCCGCAATAACTACCGACTTACCTTCTTTTTTGAAACGGCTTGCAAGTTTGCCTATCGTCGTAGTTTTACCTACGCCGTTTACGCCAACTATCATTATTACCGCAGGAGAAGAAATTTCAAACGGGTCGGCATCTAACATTTCCACAAGAATAGATTTGAGTTCTTTCATTGCCAAATCGGGGTCTGTTATCTTTTTGTCTTGCAACCTGTCGCGCAGTTCTTCAGTAATTTCCACCGTAGCGTTTGCGCCGATATCTCCCGAAAGCAACAGAGTTTCGAGGTCGTCGAAAAAATCATCGTCAAAAACGCCAACCTTAAACAGTTGCTTTAACTTAAAACCTATGTTTTGTTGAGTTTTTTTCAACCCTTCAATAATTTTCTTAAAAAATCCCATTAGTCACCAACGTGTTTTATTGCTTCTGTCAGTTTTACCGACACTATCTTTGAAACGCCCTTCTCTTCCATAGTTACGCCGTACAAAACGTCGGCGCACTCCATAGTAGGCTTTTTGTGCGTAATGACGATAAACTGAGTGCTCTCGCTGAATTTGCGCAAAAACTTTGCTATTCTGTCGGCGTTTGCCTCGTCCAACGCCGCTTCGATTTCGTCCAGCAGACAGAAAGGCATGGGCCGCACTTTCAATATGGCAAACAAAATTGCCGCAACCGTCAAAGTTTTTTCACCGCCGGAAAGCAACGAAATATTTTGAAGTTTTTTGCCCGGCGGCTGCGCTTCTATTTCTATGCCGTAGTCGATTTCGTCCTTTTGCGGGTCAGGCTCTATAACGAGTCTTGCGTGTCCGCCTTTGAACAATTCCTTAAAAGTATAAGAGAAGTTTTTGTTTATTTCTTCGAAACCTTGGTTAAACTTTGTTACCATTTCTTTGGTTAAATCTCTGATAACTATATTCAAGTCGCTTTCTGCCTTTTTAAGGTCGTCCATTTGCTCTTTTATTTCGGAATAACGCTTGAACGTATCGTTGTAGCCCTCTACTGCCATTACATTTACAGGACCTAAATGACTGCGCTGGTTTCTCAATTTTGTAATAGTCTTTTGAGAATCCGTCGGGTCGAAATTTTCGTCCTTGTATTGCAAAGCGTTAGAATACGTCAACTGATATTCGTCCCAAATAGTATCGCGCAATGCCTCTATATTTGTAGTTATGCTTTCGAGATTAAATTCCTCTCTCAACTTCTTTTCGCGCAAAACGTTTTCTTGTGCGGCATAATCCGTCTTATCTTTGTCGGCACGCTCGAAATCTTCTTTTACACGCACCTTATCTTGCTCGTTAAGAACCAATCTTTTTTTAACTTCTTCCAAAGCGGCGTAAGTCAAATCCTGCATTGCAATTTTAGTAAGGTCGGCGTCAATCATCGCGATTTGTTCTTTATTTTCAAGAATTTGTTTAGAGTATGAACTTATATCTGTCTGCCCTTGTTTTAACGACAAGTCGATTCTTTCAAGTTGTTTTACAGCGTTGTCCATATTTGCCGTAAGCGTAGAAAGTTTAACTCTTACATCGGTACGCTTTTCCTGCAAACTGTCCTGCTGAGATTTCAAAACTTCATATTCGCCCTGACCGACCGATACACTGCTTTGAGTGTTTGCCTTTTTGTCGGCAAGTTCTTTAATACTGCTTGCGGTGCTTTCCAAAATAGTATTTATTTGCTTTATGCGCGCTTGAGTTTGAACTTTTTCTTCTTCGGTCTTTTTCAGATTATTGCTTTCTATCTCGATAAATTCTTCCGCCTTGGAAAGTTTTTCCGCAGCGGTGGCAACGGCAATTTCATTTTCCAACTTTTTGGCGGAAATTTCTTTGATTTTTTCTTCTATTGCGGTTTTAGCCTGTGAAAGCTGTTCTACAAGCGATTGTACCTTATTGCGTTCTTCTTCGAGTTGAGTTATTTTTGTCTCTATTTCTTTAATTTCGCGGTCAAGACTCAAAATATTTGCAGCGCTTTGCTTTCTGCTGCCGCCGCTGATAGAGCCTTGCGGCACAATCATATCGCCTTCAAGAGTAACTATCCTATGCTTATACGAATATTTTTTTGACAGATTGATTGCAGTTTCAAGATTGTCTACGACAACGGTACTTCCCATAAGCGACGAAAAAACGTTTTCGTACTCTTTATCAAAAGTTACCAAATCCAACGCCGTACCGTAAACGCCTTTATCTCCGAGTATTCTTTCGTCTTCCAATACGCGCGGCTTAACGGAAGTTTTAGGCAAAAAGGTTACCCTGCCGCCGCGGCTTTGTTTGAGATATGCAATAAGCGACTTTGCGTCTTCTTCATTTTGAGTAACGACGTTTTGCAATGCGCTGCCCAACGTAACTTCAAGCGCGACTTCGTACTCCTTAGGCACTTTAATCATATTGCCGACTACGCCTACTATTTTTGAAGAAAGTTCTTTATTTTCCTGACTTTCTTTAAGCAAAACTTTTACGCCGCCGCTGAAACCCTCAAAGTTTTCCACAAGTTGTTTGCTCATCTTCAAACGCATAGAGTCAACGGCAATGTTTTCGTTGAGTTTTGTGAGTTTTCTGTTAAGCTCCATCAACTTGATTTCGCCGTCGGAAACTGCTTTTTGCGCTTTCTTTTGCTCATCAGTCAGTTTTTCTTTTTCCGTAACAAGTGTATCCCATTCTTTTTGAAGAGATAACTTGTTTCCGGTATAATCTTTTATTTTTGCGTTTATTGCAACCGTTTCTTTTTCAATCTGTCCCAAACGGACAATCAACGTATTAAGTTCGCCCCTTATGTTGGCGTCTTGACTTCTGCTTTCAGTCAAATCGTCCAAAATATTCATAATTTGACTTTGCTTTTCGTCGTTTAAGGTTTGAATTTTAGAAATACTTTCAAGCACGACGGCGATTTCTTCGTTAAGTTTGTTGAAATCTGCCGTGAGAGATTCATATTGCGATTGCATTTCGGCTTTTTCTGCCGTTATCTTTTGTGCTCTTTCCGTCTGCTCTGCAATTTGATTGTTTATATTTTCTATTTGTTGCGTAAGTCTGGCATTTTCCGCTTTTAGGTTTTTAACCTTTTCCATACTTACTTTTGTTTCGCCCGACTGCCTTTCGATATTGACCATCAACTCTCTTTCTTTAGTGATGAGCTGTTCTCTCTCAACGTCGAGGCGCTCGCGCATATTTAACGTTTCTTCGTATTTTTCAAATGCCTGCGTAAACTTAGAACTTACGAAATTTAGTTCTTCTTCTATTGCCTTTAACCTTTGGTTGATTTCCGCCTTGAAAGTTGCGGCATTGTCATAGTTATATATGTATGAGTTGACTTCTTGATATTTAATCTGCTCGCTTAACGCCAAGTATTTTTTTGCGTCTTCCGCTTGCTTTTTCAGCGGCCCGAGTTGGCGTTCGAGTTCGGACGTAATATCGAAAAGTCTTGTCATATTGTCTTTATTTCTGGCAAGCTTTCTTTCCGTTTCTTTCTTTTTTTGTCTGAAGTTGGAAATACCCAAAGCCTCTTCAAAAATAGCCCTCCTGTCGTCCGGTTTAGAGTTCAAAATGGCATCCATTCTGCCCTGCCCTACGATAGAATAACCTTCCAAGCCCAATCCTGCGTTGCGCAGAAGTTCGTTTATATCTTTAAGGCGTGTAGGAGCGCGGTTTAATAAATACTCGCTTTCCCCCGAACGATAAAGCTTTCTCGAAATTACTACTTCGTTATATTCCAACGGAAATATACGGTTTTTGTTGTCAAAAATAAGCGACGCTTCGCAATAACTCATGGATTTACGCTGTTCCGTACCGCTGAAAATCAAGTCTTGCATTGTTTTTCCGCGCAATTTAGAGGCGGCTTGCTCACCGAGCACCCACCTTACCGTATCGGATACGTTGCTTTTTCCGCAACCGTTAGGACCTACGATTGCGGTTATATCCGAGTCGAATTTTATTTCTACCTTATCTGCAAAGGACTTAAAACCGTAAACTTCTATCTTTTTTAAGTTCAAAATTTTTCCTCTCTGTGTTTTATTGTTTCATAAGCATTTTGTGCCGAAAAAAATTTAGCCTGTTTTTTACTTTGCCCGACACCACGCCCCAAAATATTTCCGTCAAGCATTGCCTCGAAGCAAAATTGCGGATTATGTTCTGTGCCCGTTTTTGATTTTTCTTCATAAACGAGCACGGATTTTCGTTTGTCCGCATACTCTTTAAGCCAAGTTAAATAATCTATAATTTCTGTATTTATTGTTTTATTTACGTAAGGCGTTAAAAATTTTAACGCAAATTGCTTGCCGCTTTCAACGTCGGAGTCAAGCATTACAGCGGCAACCAACGCTTCAAACAAATCGGCATATATTTTTTTGCTTTCCGTACCGTTTGTATTAAGCAACAAGAATTGTTCAAGTCCAAGACTTTTTATAATGTCGGCAAAAGTTTCGGTTGAAACGATTTTTCCTTTTAATTTACTTAACTCGCCTTCATTTTTGTCTACGTTAAAAAACAGATATTCGGCAACGGCATAATTTACTATCGTATCGCCCAAAAACTCCAACTTTTCGTTGTCTTTAAGCTTTTTAACGTTTGCATAAGACGAATGACAAAATGCCTGAATGCAAAGTTGCCTGTCGTTAAATTTATAGCCGATTATTTTTTCTATTTCTTCCACGTTCATTCTGCCGATTGAATTTCGGGCAAACTGTCTTTTATTTTGCCTATAAGATTGTTTTTGTGCATATTGTAAACTTGCATAATGCTTCCGCAAATTGACTGTGCTTTTGAAGAACCGTGCGATTTGATTACCAGTTTTTCCACACCGATAAACGGCGCGCCGCCCTGCTGATTATAGTCTAACACTGCCTGAATTTTTTTGAAAGAGCCTTTAAGCAATGCGCCGCCGATTTTTGTTTTAAGGCTGCTGTAAACTTCTCTTTTAATTAAAGTAAGCATTGTCGTTGCAATACCTTCGCTTGCCTTCAATGCTATGTTGCCCATAAAACCGTCGCAAACGATGACGTCATACTTTCCGCTGGTAATATCTCTTGCTTCCATATTTCCCACAAAATTTATAGGCAACTTTTTAAGCAACTCAAAAGACTCTTTGGTGAGTTGATTGCCCTTTGCATCTTCCGTGCCGTTTGACAAAAGACCTATGCGAGGGTTTTCCATATTATAAACTGCTTTCATATAAGCATTGCCCATCAATGCAAACTGCTCCAACATATTAGGTTTGCAGTCTACGTTTGCACCGCAATCTATAAGTAAAACACTTCCGCCGTCTACGGTAGGCAAAACCGGTGCAAGCGCAGGTCTGGAAATGCCCTTTATTCTGCCGATTTTAAGAAACGCACCCGTCAAAACTGCGCCCGTGCTGCCTGCCGAAACCATACCTATGCACTCATCGTCTTCTTTTGTTCTTTCCAACGCTTTAACCAATGAGGACTCTTTTTTTGTCCTTATTGCCGAAGTCGGAACTTCTTCGCAGGTAATTACGTCCGGAGCGTCAACAAACTCTACCCTTGATTTGTCGTAATTTTCGCTTTTTAATTTTTGTGCCATTTCGTCTTGTTTTCCTACAAGCACAAGGTTTATTTCTTTGTTGGAATTGAGTGCAAGCACACAGCCTTTAAGTATCTCATCCGGAGCATAATCGCCGCCGTAAATATCTACAACTATTTTCATAAAAACTCTCCTTAAAATTAGGCGAATATATCACTTGCGCAACAATTCGCATAATAAGATTATAGCGTAAATTTCCGCTTTGTACAATGTTTTGAAAATAAATTTTACGTTGTTTCACAAAAAACACGTATGTTTCACGACGATAAAATTAAAAAAGCGGGCATAAAACCCGCTTTTTAATTTACATATTCTGCTAACACTGAGTTGAAAATCAGTTTTCAGCCTTTGTTTTTTGCTTGACAATCTCTTTGCCCGCGTAAAAACCACAATATTTGCAAACTCTGTGGCTCAATATTTTTTCATGACATTGAGGACACTCGACAAGAGTAGGAACAGTAAGTTTCCAATTTGCCGACCTTGTATGCTTCCTTTGTTTTGAGGTTTTTCTTTTTGGTACTGCCATAATCGCACCTCCTACTTTCTTTATTGCGGTGTCTCAATGTAAAACGGTATTGCACTACCGCGACACGTTTAGCATTATACAAAATAATGTTTTTTTTGTCAAACGAAAATTTAACTTATTTTGCAAGCCGCCGAGTCTCTCTTGCGATAACCAATTCTTCATTGGTCGGTATAACCAAAACTTTACTTTTGAAGATTTTTTGGAAATTTCGCAAATTTGACCGCGCTTGAAGTTTTTGTTTGCATCTTCGTCAAAATTCACGCCCATATATTGCAAGTTGCCTGCAACTGCGCTTCTTATATAAGGGTCGTTTTCTCCTACGCCTGCGGTAAAGACAATGCAGTCAACACCGTTCATCGCAGCAGCGTATGCGCCTACGTATTTTTTTACGTTGTAAGCAAAACTGTCTACGGCAAGTTTGTTTTGACCGTTGAACTTTTCGTCCGACATCAAATCGCGGAAGTCGCTGCTGTTTTCGGAAATGCCGTAAACGCCGCACTCTTTATTGAGATAGTTCATAACCTGAGAAATCGTCTGACCTTTCTTTTGCATAAGGTACTCGATAACGGCAGCGTCGATATTGCCGCTTCTGGTGCCCATCGGTACGCCTTCAAGCGGAGTAAAGCCCATAGAAGTATCTACGCTCTTGCCGCCGTCAACGGCAGTAATCGAAGAACCGTTGCCCAAGTGGCAGGTAATTATTTTTAAGTCTTTTATGTCTTTTTTCATATATCTAGCCGCTTCGCTTGAAACAAACATATGGCTTGTACCGTGAAAACCGTATCTTCTTATTCTGTAATTTTTGTAGTCGGAATATTTGATACCGTAAAGATATGCGTAGTCCGGCATAGAAGAATGGAAAGCAGTATCGAATACTGCAACCATAGGAGTTTTTGGCATAACTTCTTGACAAGCCCTGATACCCATAACGTTTGCGGGATTGTGCAAAGGCGCAAGTTCGCTGTTCTTCTCACAAATTTTCAAAACTTCGTCGTTGATAAGTACGCTTGAAGTAAAGTCTTCTGCACTGTGGACTACGCGGTGTCCCACAGCGGAAATTTCATCCATAGATTTAAGCACGCCGCACTCGGGACTTACCAAAGCGTCCAATACCATTTTTATTGCAACCGTATGATTAGGCATATCTTTTTTGAAAACGTATTCTTTGCCGTTTGCTTTGTGCGTCAAAACGGAGCCGTCGATAGAAATTCTTTCGCAAAGACCTTTTGCAATAACACTTTCGTCTTTCATATCGATAAGTTGATATTTAAGCGAAGAACTGCCTGCATTTATAACTAAAATTTTCATTATATATTCCCCTTTTTTATTAGTTGTTGCCTGCTTGGCAAGCCGTCAAAGCAACTACGCCGACAACGTCGTCAACGTTGCAGCCTCTTGATAAGTCGTTGATTGGTTTTGCCATACCCTGACAAATCGGACCGAATGCATTTGCTTTTGCAAATCTTTGTACCAGTTTATAACCGATATTACCTGCATCAAGGTCAGGAAATACCAACACGTTTGCTTGACCTGCAACTTTGCTGCCCGGTGCTTTAAGCGCTGCAACTTCGGGAACGAGCGCCGCGTCAACTTGCAATTCTCCGTCAATCATCATATCAGGCGCTTTTTCTTTTGCAAGGTTTGCGGCAGTTTGAACCTTGGTTACGTCGTCGTGTTTTGCACTGCCTTTGGTTGAGAAAGAAAGCATCGCAACTTTCGGCTCGTCTTTCAAAAGACTCTTTGCCGACATTGCGCTTGCAACTGCTATATCTGCAAGCTGTTCTGCCGTAGGGTTTGGATTGATTGCACAGTCTGCAAACAGGAATATACCGTCAGAACCCATATCTTTATTGTTGGTTTCTATTATAAAGTAACCCGACGCCGTAGAAATTCCTGGAGCGGTTTTAATAACCTGAAGAGCCGGTCTCAATAAATCACCTGTAGAGTGAATAGAGCCGCCGACCATACCGTCCGCGTCCCCCGCTTTAACCATCAACACACCTTGATAAAGTACGTTGTTTTTTGCAAGGTTCATGGCTTCTTCTTCGGTCATACCCTTTTTCTTTCTTGCTTCGTACAAGATATTTGCATACTCGTTAATTCTAGGATTGTTTTGCGGGTCTATAACCGTAACCCCGTCAAGACATACGTCGGGGCATTTTTCTTTTATAACGGATTCTTTGCCCAAAAGAATAATTTTGGCAAAGCCCTCCTTAGCAATAATGCCTGCCGCTTTGATGATGCGCGGTTCTTCCCCTTCCGGAAGCACGATTGTCTTGTTTAACGCTTTTGCCTGCTTTTTGTAACTTTCAATCAACTTTGACATAAAAAACCTCTCAATATTTATAAAAATTTTATTGATTTTCAATATTTTTTTATTATAATGATTATAATACAACTTAAAAATAAAGTAAAGATATGAAAACAACAATTTTGAAAAAATGCGGGATTATTTGCGAATATAATCCTTTGCACAACGGACATATAAGACAAATTCAAGCGGCAAAAAAAGAAACTAATTGCGACGCTTTGATTTGCATTATGAGCGGAAACTTTACCCAACGGGCGGACGGCGCCGTCTTGGACAAGTATACCCGAGCAAAGCACGCAGTCTTGGCAGGCGCAGATGCGGTAATAGAATTGCCTGCGGTTTTTGCGGTTAATTCTGCGGAAGATTTTGCATACGGCGCAGTAAAGTTGCTTGCCGCCTTAGAGTTCGATTATCTTCATTTCGGCAGCGAAGCGGGCGATGTAACCGTTTTGCGGCAAATTGCCGAGTTTATGCTTAATCCGCCAACTTCTTACACAAAAAAGTTGCAGGAAAATTTAAGCAAAGGCTTGTCTTATCCTCAAAGCATTGCAAAAGCTGCGGCAAAATATTTCGACACCGACGTTATTTCCCGCCCGAACAACGTGTTGGCAATAGAATATATAAAAGAAATAATTAAACAATCCGGCAAAATACAACCGCTTACCCTGCAACGCAACAGCGACTATCACAGCGACGATTTGCTTGCCGAGTTTTGTTCCGCTTCCGCAATACGCACCGCCTGCGGTAAACAAGACTTCAAAAAAATAAAAAAGCACGTACCGCATTACGTTTATGAAGATTTGGTTAAAAATCAATATTTTCGCCAGCAGAACTTCGAAATTTTTGCGCAGGGTTTTTTGATAACTTCAAATGCAAATTATCTTAAAGACATTTACGGCGCGGACGAAGGATTGCACAACAAATTACTTAAAAATGCAACTTTGCCGTGTTACAGCGATATGCTGTTTTCCACAAAAAGCAAACGCTATACCCTGCTTAAAATAAAGCGCCTTGTGCTCAACAGCGTTTTGAATATCAACAAAAATGTAATGAAAAAAGCAAAAAAAGCAAAGCCGTATTATAAAATACTTGCAATAAATAAAGACAGATGCGATATTTTAAGCGATTTTGCAAGGTGCTCCGCCGCAAGCAATATTAAAGAATTGAACGATATTCAATCTGAAATTTATGCAATAGACTGCAAAGCAACAAACTTATACTCGGCGCTCTGTCAACGGCAAGGAAATTTGGACTCCGCACTGCCGATGCAAAAAATAGACGTAAATTAAAGAACGGCGTTTGCCGTTTTTTTATTTTGCAAATAAAGTTGCGCCGTCGCTTGCACTCATACGAATTGACGCTTTGACATAAAATTTATTATGCAAAAAAGTAAAGTTAAAGACGTTAATTTGTGGCTGTCTCTTTTGATTTTTATATGCATTTTTATATTTGTTTTTAACCCGACAAAATATATGCAATCTGTAAGCAACGGTTTGACCGTGTGGGCCATTGCGGTTATACCGGCACTCTTCCCCTTTTTTGTTTTGAGCAAACTTTTGGTGGAGCTAAACTTTTTTGAAAGATTTGCAAAATACATTGCGCCGATTACCCGCAAATTGTTTAAGGCGCCGGCAATTTCCGGATACATATTTATAATAAGTATAGTGTCGGGCTATCCGATAGGCGCAAAACTTACGGAAGAATATTACAAAAAAGGATTGCTTACCGCAACTCAATGCAAAAAAATTGCGACGTTCACCTCCACAAGCGGACCTTTGTTTATTTTGGGCACCGTCGGCGGAAAGTTTTTGGGAAACCCGTCAATCGGCTTTATCTTGCTTTTTTGCCATATTGCTTCCGCGATTTTTTGCGGAATTGCTTTTAGAAATTTTTACTGCGACAATACAGAAAGTTTGCCGTTGATGCAAAACAAAATAGAAAAAAATGCACTTAACGATTGTATCTATTCTTCCGTTATGGGAATTTTAACCGTAGGCGCGTTTATATGTTTGTTTTATATGTTTATCGATATGCTGTTTGCCACAAATGCCGTACAGCACGTCGCAACATGGCTGTTTCCGAATAACTCCGCAACGGTACAAGCATTTTTTACAGGATTATTCGAAGTTACACGCGGCTGTCAGGAACTTTCTATGTTAGGGCTTACAAATACAGCAACGACCGTGCTTTGCTCCACTTTGATTTCCTTCGGAGGTTTTTGCATTATGCTGCAAAGTTTTACTTATCTTAAAAATTGCAAAATTTCTTTCAAGCAAATTTTTACGGTAAAACTAATTCAAGCGTCGATTGCATCTTTGTTTACTTATTTAATTTGTCTTTTAATTTTTTAGAATAAATATTCTGAACTTCGTCTGCAATTTGCCGAGGCAAATATTCAGACGCGTCGCGCCCCAGCGACAACAGCTCTTTGACGAAAGAAGATGAAATAAAACTCTTGTCTTGCGAGCAGGGCAAAAATAATGTTTCAACTTCGCCGAGTTTTTTATTTACAGTCGATTGCATAGTTTCATATTCAAAGTCGACGGTATTTCTTACCCCTTTTGCAATACAATCTGCACCGTATGTTTTACAAAAATCCACCAGCAAACCTTCGTGCAAAACAACTTTTACGTTATTTAAATTTATCGACTCGGAAACAAGTTTCAGTCTTTCTTCTCCGTTCAAAATGAGATTCTTCTCTGCATTTTTAGAAACAACTACGCACACTTCATCAAAAATTTTAGAAAGTCTGTTTACCACGTCGAGATGTCCTACTGTAAACGGGTCGAAACACCCTGCAAAAACACATTTACTCATTGTCGCTCCTTTTGAAAAACATTAAAGTTACGTTGCCCATTTTTCTGTTTTGCGTCATCGTCAATCCGTCGGCGCAAAATTCACGTTTGTCGTCTGTAAGTTTTTCAACAATGGCACAACCGTCAATTTTAAGCAGGTTTTTTTCTGCAATAATTCTTAGCGCATTGTTTACACAATCTCCCGCATACGGTGGGTCGATATAGATAAAATCAAATTTTTCGGGCGGCTGTCTTTTTAGCAGTTGACGGAAATCGCCTTCATATACGAAAGAATTTATATCCAAATTTTTCAAGTTTGCTTTCAGTACTTTTAGACTTTCTCTGTCGATATCGCAAAATATAACTTCTTTTGCGCCTCTCGATACCGCTTCTATACCGATTCCTCCGGAGCCCGAAAACAAGTCTAAAAAAGTGCTGTTTTGTACGTCGAATTGAATTATATTGAATAAAGTTTCCTTAATTCTATCAAGTGTGGGTCTTACTCTTTCATCTATAGGTGAAATAAGTTTTTTACCTTTTAATCTTCCGCTGATTACTCTCATAAATCTCCGTATATTTTGTCTTCCGTAACAACTGCGTCCATTTTTACGTCATAAGCCTCGACAGGCAAACTGTCCGTAATCTGACAACTAAATGCCAACGCTACTTTTTTTATTTCCGTTCTCTGCAAAAATCTGTCATAAAACCCTTTGCCGTAACCTATTCTGTTTAATTGCCTGTCAAACACGCTCCCCGGCACTATGCATAAATCTATATAATTTTTATCTATGATTTTGGTTGTGTCAGCAGGCTCTTTTATACCGAATTTATTATATACAAAATTGTTTATGTTTTCAACACGTACGGCGTCCATATCTCCGTCTTGTTTTACCGACGGAACGCAAACAGTCTTGCCCAGTAGAAAACATTTTTCAATAATCATTTGCGTATCGACTTCGCTCTTAAAAGATAAATACACAAATACGCACTTTGCATTGTTAAACAATTCGCTGTCGACAACCGCCGCGCATATTTTTTGCGACAACTTTTCTCTATCGGCAAGCCTGTCCCTTTTTTGCAAAAACTCTTTTCTTATTTGATTTTTCATCATCTGTTCCTTAAATTGCACAATATCTCATAAGGTATTGTACCACATATTTTTGCAATTTCATCAGCTCGAATAAAATTTTTGCCGCATTTGCCCAACAAAATCACCGTATCGCCTTTTTTTAATTGTTTGCCGACATTTTTTATCATAAGCAAATCCATACATATATTACCTATTATAGGCATCTTTCCGTAATTTGTAAGCACCTGACCGCCGCTGCCGTATTCCCTAAAAAGTCCGTCGCCGTAGCCGCAATCCAAAACAGCGATATCCTCTTCGCACCCTGCCAAGTATTTGCAGTCATAACCTACCGTTTGACCTTCTTTTATTCTTTTTGTTTCGACAACTTTTGCCAAAACCGTTTTGCAAGGATTAAGCGTAAAAAATTTTCTATCCGTATAACCGTACAAGCCTATGCCTATGCGAACCATATCGCAGTGAAATGCCGGACAGCATAAAGCGCCAGAAGTGTTGCATATATGTGCAATGACGTTTGGATAATGCATTTTTACCGTTTGAGTAAACTTACAAAACGTCCTGTATTGCTTAAACGTCATTTTAGGATCGGCGTTTACTGTAGAAGCAAAATGAGAGTATATGCCGTCAACAATTACGCCGGACTGTTTACACCTCAAACATAACTTTTTCGCTTCTGACAAATATTTCAACCCCAAACGGTTCATACCCGTATCGACTTTGAGATGAATTTTGACTTTATTGTCCGCAAACAGTTGCAAATTTTCCGCACCGTCGGCAGTTAGCGTTATGTCATATTTTCCAGCAATTTCAACGTCGCTTTTGGGCAGTAACGGATTTAATACCAAAATCTGTTTTTTGATGCCGACGCTGCGCAGCAACATCGCTTCTTCAAATCTTGCCACTGCAAAAAAATCAACGTCGTTTTCGATATACTGTGCAACTTCCGCAAGCCCGTGCCCGTATGCGTTTGCTTTGACGACGGCGCACATTTTGACTCCGTCGTTTAATTGGCCTTTAATTTTTTTTACGTTGGATTTAATATTTTCGAAATTGATTTTTACTTGCATAAAAAAACTCCTGCGGGGTTGCCAACAGCCCCGTTGGAGTTTTCTTTAGATTCAATATTACTGTAATCAAATATATAATATGCTTTAAGGTTTGTTTTTGCTTATACGTTGAATATTTTTTCAACTTCCGGTTTGTTGGTATATGAAAATTTTTCGGCAAAGCCTATCGGATGATAAGACGATTTGGAGGTACGCATACCCTCCAACCCCAAATCTTCCTGACGGTTGACGCAAACACAATTTTCAAAATACTTTGTTGCAAAAAAATTGTTTATGGCTTGAAACGTACCGCGAAATTCTACGTCGGCTTTTTCAAACATAACCACTCCGACGTTTGCGTGATTTATATATCCTACCGCAAATGCCACGATTTTGCCGTCCACTTTAATAACGTCGCAATGCAAATTTAAGGCTTCCAGATTATCCAACGCAATTCTAATTGCACTGCATTCTACGTTAAAATCGTGAGACTCGCAACCTTTGCCCCATTTTTTTACAAGCAAAAGAATTTCGTCTTTCATACTTTTGTCGTAGCTTAAAAACTCATAGTCATATTCTGCCATAAAGCCGTGCAAGAAGTTGCGCTTGCTTTTATAGTTTTTACCTGTAAGGTTAATTAAATCCGACGGATTGTAAAGATATTCAAAATGACTGCGGCACTCAATCATACTGCAACCTTCCACATTTATATCTGACGCCGCTTCTGCTTGCTGTCTTGTCAAACGTTCTATATATATATCAAGTCCGTTAGCCACGCAATATTCTGCAATTTTGCACATTGCCGGCACGAAGTCTTCTTTGTTTTTGACAAGCGGCGGATAAAATGCCATGAGGTCGTCATTGTCCAAAAAAGAAAGTATAACGCCTTCGTCGATTATACATTTTTTTATCTGCTCGCTCTCTCTCCAACAATACAGGGATTCAAAATTGATTTCGCTTGCAGGAGAATCTTTATATAATTCCCCGTTAATAAGAATATCTTCAATTAATTCTTTGTCGTCCATCGTTATGGGTGTAAACTTCATATCTTTGGTTTCTAGCATATATATCCACTTTTGTTTGTAAATTTATAAAGATTATATCACAGATTAGTTCAAAGTTCAAGTGCCTTGAAGGGGGTGAAAAGCACA
>CAJUCX010000013.1 GCA_910585195.1 uncultured Christensenellaceae bacterium
AAACTGAGTTTTCTATTGCTTATTCTTGTCAAAACCTAAAAACATTGGCTGAGTTATACTCGGTCTTTTTTTTATTTCTTTTTGCGGTATAACATAATGTTTTTCTTAAATTAAATATTTTCTTGCAATATATAACCCCGTAGTTTTTATTAGACTAATTTATTTCTGTTTCTGCCGTAACCGAATAGTGTCTTAATAAAGTAAGCGCAGTTATTTTTTATGTTTATTAAACAATAAAGCTATGGAAACATGGTTTTTTTATTTATTTAACAGAGACGGCATTGACTTTAATTGTTTTTGTTATTATAATTTCTTATAAATCGATATTATATTTTCGCAATCGGGCAGGCGGTTTGCCGTATACGGCAGTTTTTGCGTTTGTCAGTTAAGGTGTTTATGAAAAAAAAATTCGGACTGTTGGGGCACCCGTTGGGGCACAGTATGTCGCCGTTTATACACGGGCAGTTATTCAAAATTAAAAATGCAGACGCAACTTACAATTTGTTTGATGTTTCTGCGGAAAATCTGGCAAGCGAAAGCAAAAATTTGCTTACTCTTGACGGTTTTAACGTAACTATACCTTACAAAAAGGAAATAATAAAATACATAGACGTTTTGGACGACACGGCAGCAAGATACAATTCCGTAAACGTTGTTAAAACGGGGAGAAAAAACGTCGGGTTCAATACCGATGTTGTGGGTTTTTTGAAGTCTGTCGAAACTATGGGTGCCAGTCTATGCGGCAAAGTTTTAATGCTCGGCTGCGGCGGCGTTGCGCAGATGATGGGCGCGGAAACGGTTTTGGCAAAGGGCGAACTTACCGTGGCGGTGCGCAACTTAAACGACGGCAAACTTAAAACGCTTGAAGACTTGTGGAAAAATTTAGACGGCAAAGCAAAAATAAACTTTACAGACATAAACAAAATAGACGGAAAATTTGACGTTATGTTGAACGCCACACCCGTTGGAATGTACCCTAATATAGATACTTCGCCTGCAAACGAAGAAGTCGTTGCAAATTGCAGTTACGTTTTCGACGCTATATACAATCCTGAAAAAACTTTGCTGTCGCAATACGCAAAAAAGCACGGCGTAAAGTGCGTTACCGGTATGGAAATGCTTGTAAGGCAGGCGGTAGAGGCGCAGACAATATGGAACGGCTTTACTTATACCGAAAGCGAAATACAAAATTTGATAACGCTTGCAAATGAACGGTTATAAAAAAAACCTACGAAAACAATTTTTTTAAGCGGTTGGCGAAAAAATACAATATTATCTGGGAAAATATGAACAAAAATATAATTACTTTAATAGGCTTTATGGGCTGCGGAAAGAGTTATGCCGGCAGAATTTTGGCGAGAGAATTGGGTTACAACTTAGTAGACAGCGACGCCGAAATAGAAAGACGGCAGAATAAAACCATTCCGCAAATTATGAGCGAAACGGGCGAACAGGGTTTCAGAAAAATAGAAACGGAAGTTCTTAAAGATTTGTTGCAGCACGATTTTACCGTCTTGTCGGTTGGGGGCGGCGCTGTACTTAACAACGGCAAACTGCTTAACGACGGCAGCATGGTGTTTTTTTTGGATACCGACTTTGAAAAGTGTTACGACCGCATAAAAAACGACGCAAACCGTCCGCTCGTTTACGGAAAGAGCAAGGACGAGGTTTTGGCTTTGTATAACGGCAGAATGGATATATACAAAAACAACTGTCATTTTGTCGTTAAAAGCGAAGATTCCGCCGAAAGCGTCAAAAAAATTAAAGAAATTTTGAAAAATTATTGACATTAACCGTTTATTGCATTAAAGTAAGTTGCAAGGAGAAATCAATGAGAAATTCACGCTTCTTTCAAAACTATTATTTTTACTTTAACTTGTTTTATTTTGAAACAAGTGTTTTGTAATGAAGTTTTTTCTTATTGACAGGGATATTAAATCACATAATGGGTCGGTATTCTTGAAATAAGAATATCGGCTTTTTCTTTACGGAAAATACGGGAGGTTTTTATGGTAATTATTCTTAAACAAAACGCAAAAAAGGACGAAGTAAGCGAACTTTTGACTTGGATTAAATGTCAAAAGGTAGAAGCGCAGTTTATGGAAGGCGAGTCGCAGCGGATTTTGGGTCTTATCGGCAACACTCAGGCAGTGGACATTGACGCCGTGTCGACTTTTCCTGCGGTAGAAAGCGTAAGGCGTATTGCGGAGCCTTACAAAAAAGCAAACAGAAAATTTCATTCGCACGACACGGTAGTAGACGTCGGCGGTTATAAAATAGGCGGCGGAAACTTTCAGGTTATTGCGGGTCCTTGCTCGGTAGAAAGCGAACAACAGGTAATTTCCATTGCTAAAAGCGTAAAAAAGAGCGGCGCAAACTTATTGAGGGGCGGCGCGTTCAAACCGAGGACTTCGCCTTATGCCTTTCAAGGGCTTAAAGCGGAAGGCATAAAATATCTGTTGGAAGCAAAAAAAGAAACGGGTATGCCTATCGTGTCGGAACTTATGAGTATGGAGCATATAGATTTGTTTAACGACGTCGACGTCATTCAGGTAGGCGCAAGAAATATGCAAAACTTCGTTATGCTGAGAGAACTCGGCAGTTGCAAAAAACCTATTTTGTTGAAGCGCGGTCTTGCAAACACTTTAGAAGAGCTGCTTATGAGCGCAGAGTACATTATGGCGGGCGGCAACGACAATGTTATTCTTTGCGAAAGGGGCATAAGGTCGTTTGACCACGCAACGCGCAACGTGCTTGACCTTTCTGCGGTGCCGGTGTTAAAGCGCCTCACGCATTTGCCTATAGTCGTAGACCCTTCTCACGCAACGGGGCAGTCGGCGTTGGTAGAGTCTATGTCTTTAGCTGCCGTTGCAGCAGGTGCGGACGGCTTGCTTATAGAAGTGCATAATAACCCGAAAGTTGCCTTGTGCGACGGTGCGCAGTCGCTTGACTTCCCTGCGTTTGAAAAGGTAATGACAAAAGTAACCAAACTTAAAGCGTGCGTTGACGGTTTGAAGGACTGATTTTATGAAGACTGTTTCGGTAAATACGAGTAAACCGTATAAAGTAAAAATAGGCAAAGGACTTGTCGATAAACTTGCGGAAGAAATACAAAAAGTAAAAAACTGCAAAAAAATCGCGATTATAACCGACGATAACGTCGGCAGACTTTACGGCAAAAAGGTTGAAAGTTTGCTTAAAGATTTTGAAGTTTGTTACTTTGAGTTTAGCAACGGTGAGGACAACAAATCTCTTGCCACCGTAAGCGATATTTTAGAGTTTTTGGCAAAAAACAAACTTACGCGCAGCGACCTTATTGTGGCGCTGGGCGGAGGTATTGTAGGCGACGTTGCTGGCTTTGCAGCGGCAAGTTACCTCAGGGGCATAGACTTTGTGCAGATACCGACTACTCTTCTTGCAATGGTGGATTCTTCCGTCGGAGGCAAAACGGGGGTGAATTTGTCCGCAGGCAAAAATCTGGCAGGTGCGTTTCATCAACCCTGCTTGGTGATTTGCGACCAAAACTTTTTACATACTTTACCGAGCGAAGAAATTAAAAACGGTTTGGGCGAAGTCATAAAATACGGTTGCATTGCCGACAAGAAATTGTTCGATTTACTTTGCACGGGTGATGTTTTTTGCAATATAGAAGAAGTTATTTATACTTGTATTTCTATAAAAGCAGACTTTGCCGCACGCGACGAGTTTGATAAGGGCGACAGGCAAAAACTCAATTTCGGGCATACTTTGGGGCACTCTATAGAAAAGGCGACGGCATTTGCAATTCCGCACGGTCAGGCAGTGGGTATAGGTATGGTATTGATTTGCAGATGGGCGCAAGAACACGGACTTACTGGGGCAGGTTGCGCGGAAGAAATCGACGGCTTGCTTAAAAAATTTGAAATGGCACGAAAATACGATTTTACGGACGAGCAGCTTTGGGGTGCAGTTGCAAACGACAAAAAACTTAAAGGCAGCGACATTAACCTTGTTTTGCTTAAAGATATTGGCGAGAGTTATCTTTACAAAACAGACGTAAACGGTTTGATAACAAAATAATCTTTTGCCGCAATTATTGCGGCAAATTTTTTTGACAAAAACAACTATTGTAAGTAAAATTTAGTTATGAATTGTTTGATGCAAAAAGCAAACGACGGACTAAAAACGGTTTGCGCTCCGCCGTCAAAATCGGCATCGCATAGGGCGATAATTTGCGCAATGCTTTCACATGACGACTGCATAGTAAAAAACGTTATTCTGTCTGCCGACGTAAAAGCCACGCTTGACGCGGCAATTGCATTGGGGCGCAAGTGTAGTTATGCCGACGGCAAAGTTATGTTTGCAGGTTTTGACAAAGCAGATAAGGTCGTAATAAATTGCAACGAAAGCGGTTCTACTTTCCGTTTTCTTTTGCCTATATGCGCGGCGTTGGGTGTGGAAACTACCTTTGTAGGCAAAGGCAAATTGCCCGATAGACCTTACAAGGTTTTGGCGGACGCTATGAGCAAACACGGCGTAATTTTTGACAAAACGCAGGGTTTGCCTATGACTGTAAGCGGCAGACTGCAAAGCGGAGTGTATGAAATTGCGGCAAACGAGTCTTCTCAATATATAACGGGTTTGCTGTTTGCTTTGCCGTTGCTTGACGGAAACAGCGAAATTGTTTTGACGGGGCAAATGCAATCGCAAGGCTACGTCGATATGACGCTGGAAATGCTTGCGGCTTTCGGCATAGAAATTGAAAAAACAGCAAAAGGCTATTTTGTAAAAGGAAACCAAAAATATAAAAACAAGTGCGTTACGGTGGAAGGCGATTATTCTAACGCGGCGTTTTGGTTGGTGTATGGCGCATTAAACGACGGAATAACCGTTTCCGGCTTAAATGCAAACTCTACGCAGGGCGACAAGGCTATTGTCGACCTTTTGCAAAAAATGGGTGCTCATATTTGCATTAAAGACGACCGAGTAATTGTTGAAAAATCAAAGTTGAACGGCATAGATATAGACGTCGGGCAGATACCCGACCTTGCGCCGATTTTGGCGGTTGCGCTTGCTTTTGCCAAAGGCGGCGGCAGTATAACAAACGCGGCAAGACTTAAAATAAAAGAATGCGACAGATTGCAGGCGATTTATGACAATTTTACCGCGCTCGGCATAGGCGTAAAGTTGCACGATGACGGCGACGGTATAACTATACAAAATACGACCGACGATAATATAGACGGCGGTAAGGCGCGCGGATTTAACGATCACCGTATAGTTATGTCAATGGCGGTGCTTGCGACAAAGTCTGAAAGCGGAATAATAATTGACGATATGGAAGCGGTAAACAAAAGTTATCCGGATTTCTTCCAACAATATAAAAAACTCGGGGGACGGGCAGATGTCATCGATTTGGGGTAAAAACGTACAAATATCAATTTTTGGCGAGTCGCACGGCAAGGCAATAGGTGTTACGATAAACGGCTTGCAGGCGGGCTTTCCTTTGGATACGGAAGAAATTGCAAAATATATGGCAAGGCGCAAAGCGTCGGGGACGCTTTCCACACCGAGAAAGGAAGACGACTTGCCTGAAATTATTTCCGGCGTGTTCGAAGGCAAAACGACGGGTGCGCCGCTTACTGCAATTATTTACAACAACAACACTAAGTCAAGCGATTATGAAGCAATAAAGACTTTGGCCCGCCCCGGACACGCGGATTATACCGCTTTCGTAAAATATCACGGTGCAAACGACTATCGCGGTGGCGGGCATTTTTCCGGCAGACTTACGGCGTGCATAGTATTTGCAGGTGCTGTGTGCAGTCAGATATTGAAAAGTATGGGCATTGACGTTTCGGCGCATATCGCTTCAATCGGTAAAGTAAACGACGTTCCGTTTAGCCTTTATGCCTCTGACGAACTTAAAGTAAAATTGTCGGATGGCTTTCCCGTTATCAACGACGACGTTGCGGCGCCTATGCAGGAAGAAATTGCAAATGCGGCGGCAGATAAAGACTCCGTCGGCGGCGTGATAGAGTGTATGGTGTCTGGCATTCGCGCAGGCATCGGCTCGCCTATGTTTGACGGCGTGGAAAATAAAATTGCATCAATAATATTCGGCATTCCTGCGGTAAAAGGCATAGAGTTCGGCTTGGGGTTTGCGGCAAGCAAGTTGCGCGGCAGCGAAAACAACGACGAGTTTTCTTTGTACAACGGCGCTATAAGGACAAATACCAACAACTGCGGCGGTGTGCTCGGCGGCATAACAAACGGTATGCCGATAGTATTCCGCGCGGCGTTTAAGCCTACGCCGTCTATTGCAAGGCTTCAGCATACGGTTGACGTAAAGACAAACGAAAATGCTGTTTTGGAAATTAAAGGCAGACACGACCCGTGCGTAGTGGTGCGCGCGGTGCCTGTGGTTACCGCCGCAACGGCGATTGCGGTTTTGGATTTATTGAGTGAAATTTAGCCGAAGGTAGCACGATGGATTTGAAAGATTTAAGACAACAAATTGACAGTATAGACGATACGATAGTCGAGGCTTACGCAAAGAGACTTTCTCTTACAAGACAGGTAGGTCAATATAAAAAGCAAAACAGTGTGCCGATAGAGCACAATGACCGCGAAAAGCAAATTTTGGACAGGCTTACCGCAAAAGCAGGCAGTCAAAATAAAATTGCGGTCGAGTATCTTTACAATGCTATAATGACGTACTCCAAAATGGAGCAAACTATATTAAATGCAGAAAACGGCAGTTTCGATATAAAAAAGAGCCAAACGGATTTTGCAAACGAAACTTCGGTAGGGCTTGCGGGCGCCGTCGGCGCTTATGCGGAAAAAGCCGCAAGGCAACTGTTTCCCAAAATGCAGCCGACGTTTTATGCGCACTTCGGCGACGTGTTTAAGGCGGTGGACGACGGAAAAATAAAATACGGCGTCGTGCCGATAGAAAACTCCACCGCAGGCTCGGTAAACGAAGTTTACGATTTATTGAAAGACTATAACATAAAAATAGTGGGCGCAACCAGACTTACCGTAAACCATTGTCTTTTCGGCACGTCGGACAGCACGCTTGAAGATATAAAGAAAGTATATTCTCATCCGCAGGCTTTATATCAATGCAAAAAGTTTCTGTCTTCGCATAATGTAGAAGCAATCGAGGACAGCAACACCGCTGTCGCTTGCAAAAAGGTTGCGGAAATGGCAGATAAAACCGTCGGCGCAATCGGCGCGGAAAGCAATAAAAACATAAAGGGGCTTAAACTGCTTAAAAACGACTTGCAGGACGAGACTTACAACTTTACGCGCTTTATAGTCATTGCCAAGCAAATGGCAGTGCCGGAGGATGCAAACAAATTGAGCCTTATGCTTTCCATTAAGCATAAACCGGGTACTTTATATCAACTGCTGAGCATATTGTCGAGTTTTAAGGTAAACTTGCACAAATTAGAGTCAAGACCGTTGCCCGAACAAAAATTCGAGTTTATGTTTTATCTCGATATAGAGTGCGACGTCTTTTCGGAAGATACAAAAGCAATGCTTGCGTGCGTGTCAGGCTATGCTGAAACCATGACGGTTTTGGGCGCATATAAGGAAGTTATTTAATGAAAATTTGTATAGTAGGTTTGGGGTTGATTGGCGGCTCGCTTGCAAAGGCGCTTTCCGCAAGGACCTCGCATATTTGTTTAGGCATAGACGCAGACGAACAATCGTGCAAACAGGCGTTAAACTGCGGCGCCGTAAAAAAGATTATCGCTCCGCAGCAACTGTCGGAAGCGGACGCCGTTATACTTGCGCTTCCTCCGCAGACGATAACGGACTTTTTTTGTCAAAACGCAAAGTATATGCAAAGCGGCGCGCTTGTGTTCGATACCTGCGGGGTAAAGCAAAAAATAATAAACAGCATTTTGCCCGTTGCAAAAAAACATAAAGTCAAATTCGTAGGAACGCATCCTATGGCAGGCAGAGAGTTTTCCGGTTTCGAATACTCTTTGGAAACGCTGTTTGACAATGCAAGTTTTATAGCGGTTACCGACGGTGCGGACGAAGCGGACGTAAAAATGGTATGCGTGCTTGCCAAAGAAATAGGCTTTGCAAACATAAAGATAACCACGGCAGAACATCACGACAGAGTCATTGCTTACACTTCGCAGTTGGCGCACGTGGTTTCCAACGCTTATTGCAAAAGCGACACCATAAACGAGCGCGACGGGTTTTGCGCGGGCAGTTTTGCCGATATGACGAGAGTAGGCAAACTTGACGTAAATCTTTGGGCTCAACTGTTTTTGGCAAATACCGACGCCCTTGCCGCGGAGTTGGAAAATTTAATAAACAAACTTACGGAGTTTAAGACGGCAATCGCGGCGAAAGATAAAGTGCAAATTGAAAAATTGTTGAAAGAAGGCAACGACATCAAGGTGAAAAGTCTGCTTGAAGAAAAGAAGTGAATATGAAAACCGTTATAATAACCGGCGCGTCGAGAGGCATAGGAGCGCAGACCGCAAAACTGTTTGCAAAAAACGGTTATGCGGTAATTATCAATTACAATAACAGCAAAGACGCGGCGGAAAAACTTAAACAAAATATTGTGTCGGAGGGTTTCGTTGCGGAGATTTTTGCCGCGGACGTTTCCGACTACGGCGAGTGTAAAAAACTTGCCGACTTTGTAATTTGCAAATATAAGCGTATAGATGCGCTTGTAAACAACGCGGGCGTGTCGGTAATCAAACCGCTTTACGAAACGGAAATTGCCGACTTAAACAAAATTATGGGCGTAAACTTCAACGGCGTTTTTAATATGTGCAAAGCAGTTTCGCCTTATATGGTTTCGGCAAAACGCGGCAAGATTGTAAACGTGTCGTCGGTGTGGGGCGAAAAAGGCTCGTCATGCGAGACTGTTTACTGCGCGTCTAAAGCTGCGGTTATTGGCTTTACCAAGGCACTGGCAAAAGAATTGGGGACGTCAAACGTAAACGTAAACTGCATTGCTCCCGGGTTTATAGACACCCAAATGAATGCCGCTTTGACAAATAGCATCAAAAATGATATTATCAACGAAACTCCGCTTATGCGTATGGGGACTGCCGATGACGTTGCAAACTGCATTTTGTTTTTGGCAGAAAGCGCGTCTGATTTTTTGACGGGGCAGGTAATTAAAGTCGACGGCGGTTGGCAGATATAAAATTTTGCAGAGGAGAAAATATGAAAAAAGGTTTTAAGACGTTTTTGGCGGTAATTATGCTTATACCTTGTCTTTTTTTGTTTTTCGGCTGCGACGGCTTCGGCGGAGGAAAATCCGCCTATGAAATCGCCGTTGCAAACGGCTTTGTCGGCACGGAAGAAGAATGGATAAACAGTCTTACTCAAGGCAAGTCGGCTTATGAAATTGCGGTGGAACACGGCTTCGAAGGAACGGAGGTCGAGTGGCTTGCAAGTCTTAAAGGAGAAAAGGGCGACAGCGGCGACGACGGTATGGGTGACGTAGTTGCAAAATGCATAACTTCCGTCGTGTCCGTAGTTGCAAAATCAAGCAATATTTCAAGCAACGGCTCGGGCGTGATAATACAGCTCGACAAGGCAAACGGCAATGCATATATAGTAACAAACTATCACGTAGTATATTATCAACCGACTAATATGCTCGGCGGCAGTGCGGGTACGGGGTATATTTATCCCGAAATAAAACTGTATCTTTACGGTATGGAATATACCGAGTATGCAATAGACGCGATTTATTTGGGCGGTTCCGTTACCAACGACATAGCGGTGCTTAAAGTTACAAACTCCGACACTCTAAAATCAAGCAACGCAACCGTTGCAAATTACGACTATACCGTTTATGCCGGTGATTCCGTCGTTGCGATAGGCAACCCTTTAAGCAGCGGCATAGCGGCAACCAAGGGTATTGTCAGCGTAGATTCGGAAGAAATTTCTCTTACCTTGGCAAATAAAAAATCGGGAACATTACGTGTAATGCGTATCGACGCGGCGGTAAACGAGGGCAACAGCGGCGGCGGATTGTTTAACGCCGACGGCAAACTCATCGGCATAGTAAACGCCAAGATAGAAAAAACCGGCGTCGAAGGTACGGCTTATGCAATTCCTTCGCTTATAGCGGTAGGCATTGCGCAAAACGTCATCGCGCAGGAAACTTCGTCAAACGTCGGCAGCATTACTCCGCAGGTTTTTGCATTAGACAAAAATTTGGGCGTAGAGTTGGGCGTGGAAGAAAGCTTTGCGCAATATAACTCCAACCTTAAGGTTACGGAAATTATCTCTAAAATAGAGGTGGAAAGCGTTGCGTCGGGGCTTGCTCACGGCAAGTTGCGTGCGGGCGACGTACTTGTTTCGCTTACGGTAAAAGGCAAGGAAGTTGCGTTAAACAGAGATTATCTGTTGGGCGACTATATGTGGTACTTCAAATCGGGCGATACCGTACGCATAACCGTAAATAGGGGCGGAGTTCAAACAACGGTATCAATAGTTTTGACAGGCAATCCTACTTCGATTTCTTGATTAAATAAATTTATATAGAATAAAAAACCGACAAAAGTCGGTTTTTTTTAATATTTTAAGTAAAAATTTTATACAAGTATTTAAGGTTGCATAACAAATCATTTTAATGCAAATTGCACCGCTGCCTCTGCGTGAATTTGCGTAGTGTCAAAAACTTTAACGCACATATCGTTTTGGTTTATCAATAAGCCGATTTCCGTACACCCCAAAATTACGCTTTGCGCACCGTCTTTTTGCGCTTTGCCGATTATACTCAAAAATTGTTTTTTGGAGTTTTCTTTGATTTTGCCCATACACAATTCATTATAAATAACGTCGTTTACGATTTTACGGTCGCATTCGTCGGGGACTATTACGGTTATTCCGCGCTGTTCCAAAACGTTTTTATAAAAATCTTCTTCCATAGTAAATTTTGTGCCCAGCAATGCGGTTTTTGTTATGCCTGTTTGTTTCAGTCTGTCGGCAGTCGCTTGTGCAATATGCAAAAATGGGATTTTTACCGTGTCTTTAATAAAGTCCGCAACTTTGTGCATAGTGTTGGTGCACAGCACGATAAAATCCGCTCCGCCTTTTTCAAGACTCTTTGCGCATTCCGATAAAATCTCTCCGCTTTTTTGCCAGTCTCCGCGCATTTGACATTTTTCTATTTCGTCAAAATCTACGCTTGCAAGCAGGCATTTGGCAGAGTGAAATCCGCCTAATTTTTCTTTAACGAGGCGGTTTATCAGTTGATAATACGTAACGGTGCTTTCCCAACTCATTCCGCCGATTAAACCTATTGTTTTCATCATTTTACTCCTTATACCGCAAAATTAACTTTTTTTAATTTTTGATATTAAAATAATATTGACTCTTGTTAAAAAAGTATAAGCCAAAACTACAAAATTGACAATACGTTATTTGTAATGTATAATTTATTTGACATATCAAATTATAACTATGTGGAGAGTTTTATGAACTGCGACGTATTTTATGACTTTCAAACTATGATGGCATATATGTCAAAACTCAGGAAGATGTCTTCCCGTTTTTTTGCAGAGTTGCTAAAATCTTTTGACATCACAAACAGGCACGCCGCTTATATTATGATTTTAAGCGAAAGCGACGGGATGACAATGAAGCAGCTTAGCGACAATTTGTGCGTAGACCCTGCAAACACCACGCGCGTGATTGCCGCGCTTAAAGAAAGGGGACTTGTAGACGACGATTGCAAAAAACCCGGCGGAAGAAAGTTTAACGTCTTTTTGACTGACGAAGGCAGAAAACTTGCAACGCAACTGAAAGAAAGTTTCATCAATTCGCATACAAATATGCTTTCTGCGCTTACGGAGGAAGAAAAACGACTCTTCTTCGAACTTTGCGCTAAAATAGTAAAATCCAACCTGGATTGTTGCGAAAATTAAATAGAGCAGAGGATTTTTTTGCAAATAAAGTTAATTTTTTGATAAATTGTTTTGACTTTTGCAAACAAAATGTATATATTAAATACGCAATAAAAGTTAAGGAGAAAACTTATGGCTTTGAAAAGATTTAACGGCGATACAGTAGTTTATTTTGTTTGCGCCGCGCTCTTGTTGATTTTGGGCTTGTTGTTGGTGCCTAATTTCATTTTGGAACATCTTGGCTATGATATTTTGAATTACATACTTGCTGCCGCAATTTTGATTTATTTGTTTGGATATTTGGTCCACAAAATGAGATACGTACGCAGCACGCTTTTGTTTTTGACTATCGTAGAGTTTGTTCTGTTGTTTTTGGTTGCATTGGGACTTGTGCTTCAACAATTCAATATAGTTAAAGTTCAGGAACCTTGCCAAATTTTGGGCTTGGCTTTGGCTCTCCGTGGCATTGTAGAAATGTTTAGGGCCTATTACCATCAAATGGGCAGCAACGCAAGATACCCGCTAGCACAATTTATTGTAAATCTCATTATATTGATTTTCGGCGTGTATATCTTTGCAAGACCGTTTATCGGCAGGGCTGACCTCGTATGGGTTATGGTAGTGGTTTGCTTTGTAGGCGCTATTTTGTGTTTGGTTTTGGGTATAATGACGACGCAAAGCAGAAGAAGATAAAGAGCAAGTAAAAACAATCAAATATAAAACCACCGTTTTGACAAACGTCAAAACGGTGGTTTTTTGTTGAAGAATAAGTTTTGCGCTTTTGTCATACAACCGCTTTATTCTTCCATTTGCCGCTGAAATATCTTGCCAAAGAAATTATTGTGCCTACAAGCCATCCGAGAGGTACAGCCCACCAAATGACCGATTCCGTCGACCAAATCGCATAAAACAAATAAGCCACGCCTACGCGCACTATTATGTTGCATACGGAGCAGAACACGACTATTTTTACGTCGCCCGAGCCGCGCAGCACGCTGTTGCCCACAATCATAAGTCCGGCTAAGATATAGAAGCAGCCTACTATTTTTACGTATTCCCGTCCGACGGCGATAACTTCCGCAGAAGAACTTGCGTCTACAAATATAGATATCATCGCGTCAGGTATCAACAGCGAAAGCACAAGCATAACCGCCGATAAACCGGCTATCACTATCAATGTGGTTTTGAAGCCTTGTTTGATTCTTTCGGTCTGTTGACAGGCAATGTTTTGCGCCGTAAAGGACGATAGCGCGTTGCCTATGTTTACGTAGGTGGAAGTCAACACGCCTTCGAGTTTTGTTGCAGCAGTAAAACCTGCAACGACGACTTCGCCGCAACTGTTTACCAACGACTGCACGAATATATGCCCGATGGAAATTACCGACTGCTGCAACATCGACGGCAAGCCGATTTTTGCGATTTTTTTGAATAAGCCTTTGTCGAATAATTTTGCTTTTTCGTCTGTTTTTATTTTGTTTATTTTATAAAGCAGCACCGTCAAACTCAAAACGCACGCTACGGTTTGCGCTATAAAGGTTGCCCACGCAACGCCTGCAACGCCCATATTAAAGACGATTACAAACAGCAGGTCAAGCCCGACGTTTAACAGAGAAGAAAGTATCAAAAAATAAAGCGGCATTTTGCTTTCGCCAAGCGCGTTGAAGGTGGAAGTTATGCCGTTGTAAAGCAGCATAGGAGTGCAGCCGAACAAATATATTTTTAAGTATTCTCTTGCAAGGTCATATATGTTTGCAGGGGTGTTTAAGCCTTGCAAAATCAAGTCCAAAAACAGCAAGCCTATTATGCTGAAAGCCGCGCCCAACACGCCCATAGAGATAAGTGTAGTGTACGTTGCGGTTTTTGTGTCCTTAAGGCGTTTGGAACCGAATAGTTGCGAGATGACGACGGAGCAGCCTACGCTTGCGCCCATTGCCACCTGCACGATTAAAAACACCATAGACGCGGTAGAGCCTACGCCTGCAAGCGCGTCGTTGCTTACAAACTGACCTACTACCATAGTGTCTACAATGTTGTACAACTGTTGAAAGATGTTGCTTATAATCATCGGCAGGGCAAATGCCAAAATAACCTTAAACGGTTTGCCGACGGTCAAATCTTTTGCCATATTTTCTCCTGTTTTAACAAACGGCCGATATTAACCGTTCTTGCCTGAATTAAGCGGTCATTTTTTTCGACTGAAAAATATTTTTAATTAAGCGTTTTATTTGTTTTTATGCAAAAATACTTCTCTCGGATATTGTATAAATATATTCCGTATTCAAAATTTTTGTTATCATATTAAGCATAAACCAGCAGTCAAATTTCGTCAACAGTTAAACGATAAGTAAGGTTGCGCGCACCGAAAAATACTCAAAATTAAACAAAGTGTGCAACTTTTGGCGCAATGCAACTTGAAAGGTATTGACAATGTTTTTGCAAAACAATATAATAAACTCGTATATGTAGGAGTGTATTTTGCACTCGTTAATCGAACGAAAAATACGGAGGAAATTTTATGGCAACTGTAAAACAAATCAACATAGCATTGTTGGGGCTCGGCACCGTCGGTAAAGGGCTTGTAAATTTACTTAAAGAAAACGAAGCGGAAATTTTGAATAAGCACAACGCAAAAGTAAACGTTGTTAAGGTTTTTGAGCGTAATGCGGACAAGCTTGTCAAGTTCGGTCTTGACAAAAACTTGTTTACCGACAATATGCAAAACATTTATGACGATGCAAACGTTGACGTAGTTGTAGAATTGCTCGGCAGAATTCATCCGTCAAAAGAATATATCGAAGGCGCGTTAAAAGCAAAGAAAAACGTCGTTACCGCAAACAAAGACCTTATTTGTATGCACGGCGACGAGTTGTTGGAAGTTGCCAAAGAAAACGGCGTAACCTTGCTTTACGAAGCAAGCTGCCTCGGTGCAGTGCCTGTAATAAACACCCTTAAAAACAATTTTTTGGGCGATGAAATAAAATCCATTAAAGGTATTTTTAACGGTACTACAAACTATATTCTTACCAAAATGACGCAAGAAGGTTTGTCTTATGAAGAATGTCTTAAAGAGGCGCAGGCTTTGGGCTATGCAGAGAGCGACCCTACCAACGACGTAGAGGGTATCGACGCCGCTTACAAACTTTGCATACTTTCACGCTTTGCATTCGGTCTTGACGCAAAGTTTGACGACATCACCAAAAAGGGCATAACCAAAATTACTTCGCAGGACATTCAAATTGCGGCAAGACTCGGTTACACCATAAAATTGCTTGCAATAGCAAAATGCAACAACGGCGAGTTGGAAATGAGAGTAAACCCTGTTTTCGTTTCAAACAACCACCAACTCAGCAAAATAAACGGCGCGTTTAACGCCTGCACGATAGAGGGCAATTATTCGGACGAAATTACTTTAATCGGCAGGGGCGCAGGCTCGCACCCGACGGCAAGCGCGGTTGCAAACGACGTTATGAACTTTGCGCACACTATGGGCGACGTCGGCAGCAGAACGCTCAAAAAGGCAAAACTTGCAAAAGACGGCACTATGAAATATTATTTGCGCCTGTCAATTCTCGACAAGCCGGGCATTTTGTCAGACATTGCAAAAATCTTCGGCGATAACGGTATTTCGATAGAATCTGTAATTCAAGATAAAAACGACAATCCGGAAGTAAAATCGCTTATTATAGTAACGCACGTTACCACTTCGAGTGGTATGCAAAAAGCGCTTGACAAAATTGCCAAGACGGCGTCGGTTCAAAGCGTGGATTCCGTTTTGGAAGTTATCGGCTAAATAAGGAGAATCAAAAAGGGTATTATGTATTACCACAGCACACGAAACAACAACGGGCATTATACCGCAAGTCAGGCAATATTAAAGGGTTTGGCGGACGACGGCGGACTCTTTGTGCCTAGCGAAATACCTAGCGTAGCAAACCAACTTGAAGAAATGGCAAAATTGCCGTATGCAAAACTTTGCCACAAAGTGGTATGCAAATTTTTTGAAGAGTTTGCCGACGACAAAGAGTTTGAGGCGGACGTTATAAGGGCGTATCAAAAGTTCGAAACTCCCGACGCGGTTCAACTTAAAAAAGTAGGCGGCGTATGCTATATGGAGTTGTATCACGGTCCTACTTGCGCCTTCAAAGATTTCGCTTTGAGCGTACTTCCTTATGAAATAAGGGCGGCAAAGCGCAATCTCGGCATAAACAAAGACTATGCAATACTTACCGCAACGTCGGGCGATACAGGCAAAGCCGCGCTTGAAGCATTCCGCGGTCAGGACGGTTTCAAAATTGCAGTGGTTTATCCAAAGGACGGCGTAAGCAAAATACAGGAATTGCAAATGAATTCCACAAGCGAAAGCAATACCTTTGTATGCGGACTCGACGGCAACTTTGACGAATGCCAGACTTTGGTTAAAGAAATGTTTGCGGATAAATACGACGGTATAGAAATTTCCAGCGCAAACTCCATAAACATAGGCAGACTCGTGCCGCAAATCGCATATTATTTCTTTACTTATTTGCGCCTTGTAAAAGACGGTCAAATAAAGGTGGGTCAAAAAATAAACTTTTGCGTGCCTACGGGAAACTTCGGCGATATTTTGGCGGGGTACATTGCAAAACAAATGGGCTTGCCTGTCGCTAAACTTATTTGCGCGTCAAACAAAAACAACATTTTGACGGACTTTTTTGCAACGGGCGTATACGACAAACGCCGCGAGTTTTATCTTACAAAATCGCCGTCTATGGATATACTTATTTCCAGCAACTTCGAGCGTCTGCTGTGGCTTGTTACCAAAGACGACAAGTTTGTCGCAAAGTGTATGCAAGACCTTAAACAGCAGGGATACTTCGAGGCAAAAGAACTGCTGTCAAAACTTGACGACTTTATCGGCGGTTTTGCCGACGAAGAAGAAACTTCAGAGGAAATCGCAAGAGTGTTTGACACGCACGGTTATTTAATAGACACTCACACCGCGGTTGCTAGCAGCGTCGCGTACAGGACTAAAACAGACGGTTATACGGTAGTGCTTTCTACCGCAAGTCCTTACAAATTTTGCACTTCCGTTTTGGAGTCTTTGGGCAAACCTGCCGACAAGACAAACGAGTTTAAGGTTTTGGACGACCTGCAATCTGTTTCCGGCGCGGTCGCGCCTAAATCTCTGTCGGCGTTAAAGACGGCAAAAAGACATCATGACAATTCGGGCAGCATTAAAGAAGTAAAAACTATGATAAAAACTTTTTTGGAGCATAAAAATGCTTAAAATAACTACGCCGTGTTCCAGCGCCAACATAGGTCCCGGGTTTGACTGTTTGGGCATTGCTTTTAACATTTACAATACTTTTACCTTTGAAAAAAGCCGAAAGTTGCGTTTTGAGGGTTTTGCGGAAAAATATTGCAACGAAACCAACTTGGTTTACAAGTCGTACAAAACCGCTATGGAAAAACTCGGTAAAACTGCGGAACCGTTAAAAATAGGTTTTTGCGGAGAGGTGCCTACGGCAAGGGGACTTGGCAGCAGTTCCACCTGCATATCGGCAGGGGTTGCCGCCGCTTTTAAATTGTCCGGCACAAAATATACAAAACAAGACGTGGCAAAAATCGCAAGCGAAATAGAAGGGCACCCCGACAACGTATCGGCTTGCGTATACGGCGGGTTTGTTTCTTCCGCAATTTATGCCGATGACGACGGAGAAGTTTTGGCGGTTGAAAATTTCAAAATCGACGACGGTTTTAAGTTTTATGCATTGATACCGGATTTCGAATTAAGCACCAAACAGTCGAGAGAAGTTTTGCCGAAGGCGGTTTCTATGACGGCGGCAAAAAAGAATCTGGCAAATATGCCGTTACTTATTAAAGCGTTGGAAACCGGTAATGAAACTTTACTTAAATTTGCTTCGGCAGACTGGTTGCACCAACCGTACAGAGGGGGCATAATAAACGGATTTTTCCAAATTCAGGAAGAAACGAGCAAACTCGGCGCTTCTATGTTTTTATCGGGAGCAGGGTCTACCATACTTATAGTTTCTAAAAAAGAAATAAAGGCGGACTTGCAAAAAATCGTTTCAGTTTTGGAAAATGAGTGGCAAGTAAAACCTATCAAGGTAGATTATGACGGGCTTAAAATTACAGATAAATAATTTATAAATAGTTGCCGTATCTTTACAGATACGGCATTTGTAATATAATAATATTTGATATATAAAAACAAAAGTTTTTAATATATAAAATTTACAATAAAACAATCCCCTAAGGCAATTTGACTTAGGGGATTGTTATTTATAAATATTGTTCTTTTTATTTGTTTGCGGCGTTTTCGAGTTTAAGGTGAGCAAACACAGGCAAGCCGTTTTCATACGGAGGTTTTGCTTCGCCCTGAATAAGCGGCATTACGTAGTCTAAGAAAGGCTTTTCTATAAAGTTGCCGTCTTTGTTCAAAAATTCTTTCGGCAGTTTCTTTTCTTTGTTGGCTACGTCGGCAAGGGGAAGGAGTTTTATATTGCATTTATAGCCGTTGTCGGTGTTTCTTTCAAAGGCTACCATAAAACCGCTTTTGCCTTCCACGGCGTTTTTAACCGCTTGCGCGCCTGCATTGTATGCTTCGTCAACGTCTATTTGCGATGCGGAGTGCGCAGCACAGCGTTGCAGCAGACTGAATTCTATAGCGCGGGTTTTTACGCCGAGTTCTTCTTTGCAAAGGTTTGCAAGATAACTTGCCGTTCCGCCGAGTTGCGCGTGATTGAACGAGTCTTTTGCAAGGTCTTGACTGTATTCCGCAATATATTTGCCGTTTGCGTCGTGTATTCCTTCGGAAACCGCAACTATTACGTTGCCGCGTTCTTTGTAAATTTTCTTTACGTCTGCCAAAAATTTCTTTACGTCAAATGCAACTTCCGGCACGTAAATCAAATCGGGACCTTGCCCTTGATAACTTGCTATGGCGGTGGACGCTGTCATCCATCCGGCGTTTCTGCCCATCACTTCGAGAACGGTTACAGTGCCTTTGTCATATACTCTTGCATCGTGGTGAATTTCCATACAGCTGGTTGCAAGATATTTTGCCGCGCTTGCAAAACCGGGGCAGTGGTCTGTTCCCCAAAGGTCGTTGTCTATTGTTTTAGGCACGCCCATTACGTGGCATTCGTAACCTGCTTTGGCAAGATATGCGCTTACCTTCGAGCAAGTGTCCATAGAGTCGTTGCCGCCGTTGTAAAAAAAGTATCTTACGTTGTATTTTTTGAATACTTCCAAAATTCTCTTATAGTCGGTATCGTCTTTGTCGGGGTCTGCAAGTTTGTATCTTACGCTGCCGAGTGCTGACGACGGTGTGTTTTTAAGCAAAGAAATTTGCTTTCTGTCTTCCTTAGACATATCTACAAAATTTTCGTCCAAAAGACCGCGCACGCCGTGGCGCAATCCGTAAACTTCGGTTATGCAATCGTGCTTAAAGGCCTCTTCAAAAACACCGCAAGCGCTGGCGTTTATTACGGAAGTCGGGCCGCCCGATTGACCGAACATCAATGCTCCTTTCAATTGTTCCATTTTCTTTTTTCTAATCTCCTTTTTTCGTAACGCAACAATAATATCACATAATAAAAAAATATCAAAACATTTTTAGATAATTTTATATCAAAACGTTTGACATATAAATCTTTTTGGTGGTATTATGTTTAAGCATTTGAGACAAATGCACGTGGGGGTGTAGCTCAGCTGGGAGAGCACCTGCCTTGCAAGCAGGGGGTCAGCGGTTCGATCCCGCTCATCTCCACCATTCATACCCTTTGTAACAAAGGGTATTTTTATACAATCAATAATATGCAAATGCTGTTATTGATGAAATCTAGGGCTCATAGCTCAGCAGGTTAGAGCACACGCCTGATAAGCGTGAGGTCGGTAGTTCGAGTCTACTTGAGCCCACCACAAAAAAAAGACTAGGCGTTGCCTAGTTTTTTTTATCCAGTTGTGATAATTGAGGAGTTTAGTAATGAAATCACCAAAAAATAAGACGATAGATTTTTCTTTGGAAGATGGGCAAAAATATTTGAAACGATGTAAGGAAATAAATTCCGCTGTTTCACTGCAAGATATTTTAGATAAAACAATACTTGGAGACTCTTTTCATATATTACAATTTTTGCCTAAAAATAGTGTTGATTTATTAATAGTTGACCCGTGTTATAACTTGGATAAAAATTTCCATGGAATGAAATTTTCTAAACTTAACGAAACAGACTATGTAAAGTATACATGCAAATGGATAGAAGCAATTATTCCTTTACTAAAAAAAACAGCATCTATTTACGTTTGTTGTGATTGGGAATCAAGTTTGTTAATAGGAAATATTTTGAATCAATATTTTAATATTGTAAATCGCATTACTTGGCAACGAGAAAAAGGAAGGGGTGCTTTAACTAATTGGAAAAATGCAATGGAAGATATTTGGTTTGCCACGGTTTCAAAGCAATATACATTTAACGTTAATGCCGTTATGTCAAGAAGAAAAGTAATTGCACCCTATAAAATTGACGGTATGCCTAAAGATTGGGAAGAAACAGAAAGCGGAAATTACAGAAACACATATCCTTCTAACTTTTGGGATGATATTTCCATACCATACTGGTCAATGCCCGAAAACACAGCACATCCTACACAAAAACCGGAAAAATTGCTTGCAAAACTTATTTTGGCAAGCAGTAATAAAGGCGATATTATTTTAGACCCATTTGTGGGTTCAGGTACAACATCGGTAGTTGCAAAAAAACTTGATAGACATTATATTGGAATCGAACAGAATCCATTATATTGCGCATGGGCTGAATATAGGCTGGAATTGGCAGATACGGATAAAACAATACAGGGTTACACTAATGGAGTGTTTTGGGAAAGAAATACATTGGCGCAACAAAGTAAGGAGAAAAAGTAATGATAAATTCACCTATTTTTGATATAACAGTATTGGAAACAATACAAATAAATTTGCTTAACTTGCTTAACGCCTGTCAGGATTTTGATAATGCTCGTATTATAAATAGCCCGCGTGCAGTTGGAGATACAGTGCAAGAAGTTTTAGCGGAAAAGATGATTACGTGTTTTCCTGATGGTATTATTAAAAATTTTAATGATAGATTTGCACGTAGAGCAATGGCAGATGTTGCTTTTATGGATTTGCAAGATAATTATTTTGTAATAGATATTAAGACGCATAATCGAAATACTGATTTCAATATGCCAAATTTGACTTCAGTTGAGAGGCTTTCAAGATTTTATGAAGATGACAAAAATTTTTTTGTGATTTTGCTAGCAGAATATAATGTAGTTGATTCAAAGATTGTATTTGATATGGTTAGACTGATTCCAATAGAACATCTAAAATGGGATTGCTTGACTATAGGTGCATTGGGTTGGGGTCAACTTCAAATTGCAAATGCAAGCATTGTTAATGTAAATAGAGAGCAACTCAGGAAAGAATGGATGTTGCAGTTGTGTGATGTAATGGACATATTTTACCCTAAAGAAATTGGAAAAATAGAAAGACGTATCCACTATTTTTCAAAAGTTCGTGAATTTTGGCAAAATAAGTAATACCAAATAATTCCACGATTTATAAAACAATATTTGCGATACTGTAACTATCAAAATTTTAATAATTTTTTATGATAGGTATTGACACGATATTTAAGAAAGTTTATCATTTACTTGTTGGAGATTGGTTATGGCTAAAAATGGGCGTGAGTGCTATAACACCGAGCGAGATTATAAAAAGAGTGAGTTTTTCGGCAAATGGCTTGAAACTTTTGCGCCAAACATGACGGAATCTTTTTATAAAAGAAGAATCCACCATCAGTTTGTCTGGCACGTTTTCAGTTCTAAACTAGTACCTACGGAAAGTTTTTTGCAGGGCGACGCCGCAAGGCAGGCATACAACAAAGTGAATAAAAACGGCGCGATTTGCTTTCAACTTTTTTGCGATGACGAGCCTAAGCCTTTGACGAAAGAGTTTGATTCTGCCGAAAAATTGGAGGTTGCCGACGGAGAATTTAGCGAGTTTTATGCCGTAGGCAAAGATTACTCTTGGACTTATATTTTAACTCACGAAACGGGCGTCGGCTTGGGACCTTATTTTATGTTTGCAGACAAAAGCAAAATGTAAATTAAAACGTGATTTTGCAGTATGAATACTGCATATTATTTTATAAAAATGGATTGGTTCAATATTTACGGCTTGGCGGCGATAGTCGTTATTTTAATTCCAAATATTTTTTACGCTGCATTCGGCGGCGCGGAATCTCAAAGTCAATTTAACAACAAGATAATTTCGCTTTTTGAACAGGTAGGCAGATACGGTTGTATGCTGTTTATGGTTTTTAACGTTCCTTATACGTATTTCGGTTTTTGGTTTGACAATGCATTGTTTGTCTATATATTGATAGGCGCAATATTGTTGTTTTTATATTGTCTGAGCTGGGTTGTGTTTTCAAAGCGCAACAATTTGAAGCGGGCAATTTGGCTTTCCGTTACGCCGACGGTTTTGTTTGCCTTTTGCGGCATTGCAATAGCGTCTATACCTTTAATTTTATTTTCAATTATTTTCGGTATTAGCCATATCACCATCAGTTGCAAAACTTGTGCTTGAATAAGTAGCTTAAATAGAATTTTAACCTTAAAAATTTTTTTAAGTTTGAATAAAAGGAGATTTTACAAATGAAAAAATTTTACGGAAAATTGCTAAGCATTTGTCTTGTGCTGCTGTGCGTTGTTTCCCTCGCGTCTTGCGGGGGGGGGGGGGGGGGGCAAACTCGTCTCGATTTCAATAACGGAAATGCCCGAAAAAACCTGCTATTATGCAGGTGATATTTTTGACAAAAGCGGAATGAGAGTCGTTGCAAATTATGCCGACGGCACGACCAAAGAAGTTTACGACTATACGGTAAATAAAACTGTGCTGGAAATTGCCGATAAAACAATAGTTGTAAGCTATCTCGAAAAGACGGCGATTGTAAACGTAACCGTCGTAAAATCCGACAGAGAAGCGCCGACGCAAATAAATTATACCTTTGAAGGCAATACCCTGGTAATAGACGTTCAAGACGGAGTCGAATATAACTTCGACAAAAGAGGTTGGAGCGTTTTCAGCCGTTATGAAAATTTAACGGAGGGCAAGAGTTACAGTTTGTCTGCAAGATATTATGAAACTGCCGTTACAAATGCTTCCGCAATAAATACCGTTACCGTGTCGTTTGGAAATGACGGCGCAACGACTCCGACAGGCGATTATAACTATTTCCGCAACAAATATGATTCTTTGGCGGAAGAAACCGAGATAAACTTGTTGACTGCAACTTATGACGAAATTATGAATATGTTAAGCACGCAAGGGAAGTATCTCATCTATTTCGGCGGAGCGTGGGACGGCTTAACTCAGCAGAAAATAAAGGACTTAAACGATACCGCAAAACGATATGACGCGGTTGTATATAACTTCGATTTGAGGTTGACGGGTACGGAAAATGACGACCCGAGATATGATTTGAGTTCAGATATGCCAAACGTGTTGAAAGACGCTTTATTGGCAAAATTGAACAATCAACAAATTGACGATTGCTCTTATATAGAGTTGACTACCGATGTAAGTTTTGACAAAATTCCGCAGGCGACGTTGTTGGCAGTGGAGGTTGACTCGGTAGGCAACGTAACGGTTCTTGCGATAGGCGACGATAAAGAGACTTTTGACAGTACCGTCAATATTTTTGCGCGGCAGTAAAAAGTTTTATAAATTATTAAATGTTTAGATAAATATAAAATTTGAAAGTAAAAAAAGCCCGCTTGTGAAAGCGGGTTTGTTTTTATTGAAATTTGTTAGATACAAAATCGAGATATTCTTGCTTGGTCAGAGAATAGCACGCTTCGTCGTAATGAGTTTCATTGTCCAACGATAGGGCAGAGTTGCGCAAAACGCCTTCGTACTTAAAACCGCATTTTGCAATTACGCTTTTAGAGCGTTTATTGAATGTGTAATGATATACGGAAATCATTGCAATGTTTTGTTTGTTGAAGCCGTAATCCAAAATTGCTCTTGCCGCTTCCGTTGCAATGCCTTGCCCCCAAAAATTTTCGTTTAAGGCATAGCCCAACATTTTTACTTGCGGATTGTTTCTTTTTGCGTCATCAACCAAACCGATGGTGCCTATCATTTTATTTGTAAGTTTGTCTACTATTGCCCAGATATTTCCGTTGTTTATAAAGTCCGTCAAAATTTGTAAAGATTCTTTCATGTCCGAGTGAGGCTTCCAACCTGCATTTATGCCTACGGCAGGGTTTTTTGAACACTCGAAAAAATCTTTCAAATCCGTACCTTTGGGCTGTCGCAGCAGCAATCGCGTAGTATGTATAGAGTCCATAAAGTTATGCCTTGTTATCTAAACTTTGCATATATTCGTCCATAGCCTGCGCGACTTTTTTTGAATATGCAACTGCCTCTACGACGGTTCTTGCACCTGCAACAACGTCGCCCGAAGCAAAGACGCCTTCTCTTGTGGTGTGTCCCGAGTCGTCGGTTACTACAAGTCCGCCGTGCACCGTCTGTATTCCGCCGGTGGTGGAAACTATCTTGTCCTTTGGACCTTGACTTATTGCTATTATTGTGGAATCCGCCTTAAACAGTTGTGCGGTTTCTTTGTGGTAAGTAAAGTTGCCTTCTTCGTCGGCGGTTACGTCAACCAAAATCGGACCTTCTTCAGTAATTTCGACAGGGGCTTTGCCGCACACGAGATTTACGCCGTCTATCTGCGCGTATTCTACCTCTCTTACGCTTGCTTTGGGGTGTTTGGATTGGCTGAATACCGTTACTTTGTTTGAGCCTTCTCTTATGGCGGTTCTAGCTACGTCCATGGCGGAGTTGCCCGCGCCTATAATTGCCACCGTTTCGCCTAAGTCATAGTTTACGGGGGAATTGAGATAGTTTATGGCAAAATGCACGTTGCCGAGGCTTTCGCCTTTTATGCCCAAAGTTTTAGGGCGCCATACGCCCGTGCCTATAAACACCGCTTTGTATCCGTCGCGGAACAAATCGTCCATTTTTATCGCGCCGCCTATTGCGGTGTTCGGGCGGAAGTGTATGCCTATTTCTTTAAGTTTTTTTTGATATCTTTTAAGTATCGACTTCGGCAGGCGGAACTCAGGTATGCCGTATTGCAAAATGCCGCCGATTTTTTCTTTGGCGTCAAAAATAGTTACGCCGTAACCTTTGCGCGCAAGTTGAACGGCAATGGTTATGCCTGCGGGACCGCCGCCTATAATTGCCGCTTTCATCCCGTTTGCCGGCTGTCTTTCTATAACCATTCTGTCAAAGTAAGAGTCTGAAATATAATTTTCTATACTGCTTATTTGCACCGGTGCGCCTTTTCTGCCCAAAACGCAATGACCTTCGCACTGCTTGTCGTGGTCGCATACCAACGAACAGATTATAGAAAGCGGATTGTTTTCAAACAACATTGCGCCTGCCGTCGGTATATCGTTGTCTAAAAAAGCCTGTATCATTTGCGGTATAGGCGTGTTGATGGGGCAACCTTGCCTACACATCGGGTTTTTACAGTTTAAGCATCTTCGTGCTTCGTTTACTACGTGAACTGCCATTATTGCCTCCGTGTTTTTATTATAACAAATTTAAGGCAAAAGTAAAGTCAAATAACTTCCTTATGCTTAAATAATCTGGGTTCGGGTGGTTTTCAAAAAGTTGCTTAAATGTGCCAAATCAAGTATAATATTTAGTCAAAGGAGCATTTATTATGAAAACGATGCTATTGGACGAGGGTTTTTCGATTTTTCAGGGCGAATACAGTTTTTTGGGCGTACTTATATCGGCAATTATTCTTTTGGCGATTTTTTCGCTGATTATGGTATATTGGATATTCCCTAAAATAAAAAAGAGCGTAAAGGGCTTTAACGTCGGCGCACAGCTTAACAAATTGGACAAGCCAAATTATAAGCGTATAAAGAAAATATATTTTGAAAATTATCGCCACAGAAAATTTGTGGAAAATCTTATAGTTTCAAATTATGGCGTCTTTGTCATAAACGCGCATTTCGAAACGGGCAAAATTTCTCAAAATGAAAACGGAAAATTTGTTTCGGAAAAAGACGGCGCAATCAAAGTTTTGGGCGATTACGAAAGAGAAAATCAAAAGACGATAGACACCATAAAAAGGCTGTCTAAAACTTTTGACGGCGTTCCGTTTTATTCTTTGGTTGTACTGCCTAACTCCGCGCAGATTGAAGTGCAAAGCGAAGCAGGGTTCTTCGGGCATATAAAAGATATGTTGACTTATATAAAGAGCAACAGCACCGTCGATTTGGGTGCGGAAAAACGCGACGAAATGTATTCCGTTTTGTGTAAAGAAAACAGTAAAAATCAACAATAATATCTTTGTTTATTGCAAAAAATAAAACTAAGGAGAAAGTATGATTGGAGCATCTACCGCAAACATAGTGCTGGACGTCATCGGCATCGTATTTATACTCAATACGCTGGCAATCATATTTATGGTATTTCGCGAAAGACGCAATCCGCAGTCTATTTTGCTGTGGGTTTTCGCTTTTTATGCCATTCCGATTTTTTCCTTTTTATTTTATGGGCTCATTGGCAGAGGACCCAAACTCTCTAAAAAGAAGAAATATCTTTCCGAAGTTTTGAAAAACGAAGAATATTATAAGTTGTTGGAAAAAAGTTATTCCGACCTCGAAGGCGTTTCAACCGGGCTGTCAAACGACACTATGGATTTTATCGCCTTTTCGGCTTGGTACAACAAAAGTCCTTGCTGTATCTACAACGAGGTAGAAATTTTTACCGACATTGCAGAGCAGTACGAGCGTATGCTGCAAGACATAAAAAACGCGCGGCACACCGTCGACGTAATGTACTTTATATATAAGGACAGCGAAATAGGCAGAAGGCTTAGAGATTTGCTTGTGGAAAAAGCGCAGGAAGGCGTAGTTGTAAGAATGGTTATAGACGACTTCGGCACTTGGCGCGCAGGCAACAAGTTTTTCAAACCTATCGTAAAAGCCGGCGGAGAAGTTGTCAAATTTTTGGCGTCGCACATAAAATATCTCAACAGAAATATAAATTACCGCAATCACCGTAAAATGGTTGTCATCGACGGAAAAATTGCTTATACTGGCGGAGCGAATATCGGCGACGAATATGCAAACAAGGGCAAAATCCCGTGGCGAGATACTCATTTGCGTTTAACCGGCGACGTTGCGTTGGTGCTGGCGATGCGTTTTTTGCAGGACTATGCTTACGCTACCAACAAAAAGGTGGATGCAGACACAGTTATTCCGGAACAGCACGACGTAACTACGGTGTTGCCTATGCAGGTGGTTTCAGACGGTCCCGATTCCGAAGAGCAAAGTTTGAAGCAAACTTACATCAAACTTATATACGGCGCAAAAAAGAGAATTTGGCTTCAAACACCTTATTATATACCCGACGAAGCATTTCAGGACGCGCTCAAATCGGCAATCAACAGCGGTGTGGACGTAAGGCTTATGATACCCGGTATACCGGATAAAAAATACGTTTACTATGCTACAAAAAGTTATGCCGCGGAACTTGTAAAAGCCGGCGCGAAAGTTTATATGCACTCGAGATTTATACACAGTAAAACGCTGCTTGTGGACGACGAGATTTCGGCGGTGGGCACTTTCAATTTGGATATAAGAAGTTTCAAACTTCACTTCGAGTTGTCAAACTTTATGTACGGCAGAGACTGCGCCAAGCAAATGCAGGATATTTTTTTGGCAGACCAAGAGTCAAGCAAGCATTTCGATAAACAAGCGGTGGAAGACAGGACGCGTCGCGAAAGATTTATGGAGTGCATTATGCGTATATTCAGTCCGCTGTTTTAATAAATTATCATACGGCAGGCGGCGGAAGGAAATTTCAACTGCCGCACAAAGACAATAGTATTAAAGATAAAACGATATATATGATTAGGCATTTTACTTCAGACGACAGACAATTTTATATGGAGTGTTCAAAAGAGTTTTATAGTTCCGACGCAGTCGTCCACAACGTAGACTGCGGCAACTTCAAAACTACTTTCGATATGCTTATAAACAAAAATCCTGCAATAGAGGGTTTTATTATAGAGCACGACGGCAAGCGAGCGGGCTATTTTCTCGCGTCTTTTACTTACTCTAACGAAGTTGGCGGCACCGTTATGTGGCTTGAAGAATTGTTTATTTTGCCGGAGTTTCGCGGCTGCGGTCTTGCAACTTCCTTGTTTGAGTATGTAAAGGCAAATTACGGCGACAAAGTCAAAAGATTCAGGCTTGAAGTTACCAAGTCAAACGCACGAGCCGTTAGGCTGTACGAGAGAATGGGCTTTGAAAAACTGCAATATTTGCAAATGCATATCGACAATTAAGGAGAAGATTTTTTATATTATGAATTATAATAAGTATTTAAGCCGCAAGGTAACCAGTTTCGGTCCCAGCGGTATAAGGAAGTATTTCGATTTATTAAACGAAATGCCGTCCGGCATTTCGTTGGGCATAGGCGAGCCGGATTTTATCACACCGGAACCTATAAGAAACGCCGCAATAGAAAGCATCAAGGGCTGCCATACCAAATATACATCAAACGCAGGCACCTTCGAACTGCGCGAGGCAATTTCCAAATATCAAAAAGGTTTTATCGGCGTAGAGTACGACCCTCACAACGAAATTGTAGTTACGGTCGGCGCAAGCGAGGCACTCGACCTTGCAATGCGTACTTTGCTTGATGAAGGAGACGATTTGATTGTTTTGCAGCCGAGTTACGTAAGTTATGACCCGTTGGTACAGCTGTGCGGCGCAAACGTAGTGCCTATTTTCCTCAAAGAAGAAAATAAGTTCAGACTTACGCCGGAAATGCTTGAAAAGGCAATTACGTCAAAAACAAAAGCATTGCTTTTGGGGTATCCAAACAACCCGACCGGCGCCATTATGGAAAGAGAAGATTTGGAAAAAATTGCACCGGTTATAGCAAAGCACGATTTGATAGTAATTTCCGACGAAATTTACAGCGAACTTACATACGGAAAAAAACACGTTTCAATCGCCGCAATCGACGGTATGAGAGAAAGAACTATTCTCATAAACGGTTTTTCAAAGTCGTTTTCTATGACTGGTTGGCGTATGGGCTATTTCTGCGCGCCTAAGGAAATTACCGAGCAAATGTATAAGATACATCAATATCTTATTATGTGCGCAAACACGCAGGGGCAGCACGCAGCATTATTTGCATTAAACAACGCTTTTGAAAACGATTTTAAGTTTGTAAAAGAAATGCGCGACGAATACAACAAACGCCGTATGTTTTTGGTAAACAGTTTCAGAAAAATGGGCTTTCACGTATTCGAGCCGGAAGGCGCGTTTTACGTTTTTCCTTGCATAAAGAGTTTGGGCATAGGCAGTGAAGAATTTGCATACAGGCTTATTATGGAAAAGAAAGTTTTGGTCGTACCGGGGGAAGCCTTCGGCGGCGAGGCAGGGGCAGGATATTTGCGCTGCTGCTACGCTACGAGTATGGAAAAATTGCAAGCAGCCGTAAAACTCATTGCAGAGTTTGTGGAAGAAATAAGAGAAGAACAAAATAATAAAAATAAATAAGTATATAGTTTGTAAAAATATTTGCTTGTGCCTTTACGCATTGCCGCTGTCGGTAATAGACAGCGGCAATGTGTTTTTTTATATAAATGCGTCAATGAAGAAATTACAGGTTAGGCGATAATTTTTGTTAAATATCGATATATAAATAAAGAAAATTATTTGTTGAAATAAAGAAAAAATTCTTAAAAAACATCGTAAAAATCATTTGACATAAAAAATAAAGTATGTTAAATTAAATAGGCTGTCGCGGAATGTGGCGGCAAACGGACATTGACAACTGCATAGAAC
>CAJUCX010000014.1 GCA_910585195.1 uncultured Christensenellaceae bacterium
AATTCTCGTTCGCCTACGGCTTACCTAATATTCCCTATGGGAATTACGGTAATTCGCAAGTCTTTTTTTATGTTAAATTATTGTAAATAAAATTTATTTAGCCATGGAAACCGCAACTGCAAGAGCAACCGTTGCGCCTACCATAGGGTTGTTGCCCATACCGATAAGTCCCATCATTTCTACGTGCGCAGGTACGGAAGAACTGCCGGCAAACTGTGCGTCGCTGTGCATTCTGCCCATAGTGTCGGTCATGCCGTAACTTGCAGGGCCTGCCGCAACGTTGTCGGGGTGCAGAGTTCTGCCGGTGCCGCCGCCGCTTGCAACGGAAAAGTATTTTTTATTATGTTCCACAGCCCATTTTTTGTAGGTGCCTGCAACGGGATGCTGAAAGCGCGTCGGGTTTGTGGAGTTGCCCGTTATAGAAACGTCGACTTGTTCTTTTTGCATAATTGCAACACCCTCGTTTACGTCGTCGGCGCCGTAACATCTTACTTTTGCTCTTTCTCCGTCAGAGAAAGCAACTTCTCTTACAACGTCGAGTTTGCCTGTAAAGTAGTCGTATTTTGTCTGTACGTAAGTAAAGCCGTTTATTCTGCTTATTATGTAAGCGGCGTCTTTGCCTAAACCGTTCAAAATAACCTGCAAAGGGGTTTTGCGTACTTTGTTTGCGGTTTTTGCAATGCCTATCGCGCCTTCTGCCGCCGCAAAACTTTCGTGCCCGGCAAGAAAAGCAAAGCATTTTGTTTCGTCTCTCAAAAGCATTCCGCCCAAGTTTCCGTGTCCCAAACCTACTTGTCTTTGGTCTGCCACGGAGCCGGGGATACAAAACGCCTGCAAGCCTATGCCGATTGTTTCTGCAACTTCAGGCGCGCTTTTTACGCCTTTTTTAATTGCGATTGCGCAGCCGAGGGTGTAAGCCCAAACTGCGTTTTCAAAGGCGATGGGTTGAATGCCTTTTACTATTTCTTCTACGTTTACGCCTTTGTCGAGGCAAAGTTGTCTTGCCGCCTCCAAATCTTTAATGCCGTATTCTTTAAGGCAGGCATTGATTTTATCTATTCTTCTTTCATAACCTTCAAATCTGATAGCCATCTTTCTTTGCCTCCTTATTTCTGCCTAGGGTTGATATAACTTGCGGCGTTTTCAAAGCGTCCGTATCTTGACATTGCTTTTTTGAGCGCTTCGTCTGCGTTCATACCGTTTGTTATATATTCCATCATTTTGCCGAGTTGTACGTTTTCGTAACCGATTACTTCGCCGTTTTTATCAAGGGCAAGTTTGGTTATATAGCCTTCTGCCATTTCCAAATATCTTACGCCTTTTTGCGCGGTGGAGTAAATGGTGCCCACTTGCGAGCGCAAACCTTTGCCGAGGTCTTCAAGACCCGCGCCTATCGGCAAGCCGTCTTCGCTGAATGCGGATTGCGTCCTTCCGTAGACGATTTGCAAAAACAATTCTCTCATTGCAACGTTTATTGCGTCGCACACGAGGTCTGTGTTTAGCGCCTCCAAAATTGTTTTGCCCGGCAAAACTTCGCCTGCCATTGCCGCGCTGTGCGTCATGCCCGAGCAGCCTATAGTTTCTACCAACGCTTCTTGTATTATGCCGTCTTTTACGTTGAGCGTAAGTTTGCACGCACCTTGTTGCGGTGCGCATCTGCCTACGCCGTGCGAGACGCCGCTTATGTCTTTAATTTCTTTGGCGGCAACCCACTTGCCTTCTTCCGGAATAGGAGCGGGACCGTGGTCGCAGCCTTTTTTAACGCAAATCATATTTTCAACTTCGTGAGATATTTGCATATGCTTAAACCTCCATTTTATTTTGTTAATTATATCACGATATGACCGATAAATAAAGTAATTGACAAAAAAATTTCCGCATACAAAAACAAACGAGTAAAATTTACCTAGGCAACAATTTAAGTTTGCGCCGAGAAATTTTTTTGAGCATAGGAGACGCCCCGCGTAAATTTATTTTACAACGTTTTATGAAAATGTTAATTCAAGTTTGAAAAAACTATCTAACAAAATTATTTTGCGTCGTCAACTTATTTGTCAAACCGGTCTTTTTGGTTTATAATTTTTGTATGAATAATTCTCCTAAATGCGATTTGCACTTGCACACTAACGTAAGCGACGGCGATTTTCCAATAGAATACGTATTGAACAGAGAAAAAACCTTAGGGTTGGAAGTGATTTCCATAACAGACCACGATACGGTTGACGGCGTAAACCGCGCTATCGAGTACGGCAAGGAGATAGGGCTTAAAGTTTTGGCGGGCGTGGAACTTTCTACCATGCAGGACAGAGAAGTGCATATTTTAGGCTATAATTTGGATTATAAAAACCAAAATTTGTTGCGAGAACTTGCGGAACTGCGCGGTCAAAGAGAAGTGCGCAACAACCTTATGCTTAAAAAACTTGCGGAGTTTGGCGTAAACGTTACTGCCGCCGACGTAAGAGAAGTTGCGACCGGCACTACGACCGGGCGCAGTCATATTGCAAAGGCTATGTTAAAAAAGGGCTACGTAGCGTCTTTGAATCAGGCTTTTGACGAATATCTGGCTTTCGGCAAAAAAGCATACGTCAAAGAAGAAAGAATTTCTCCCTGCGAGGGGATTAAACTTATTTTGCGTTACGGAGGCGTTCCCGTGCTTGCGCACCCTTGCAGTCTTGAAATGTCGGAAAGTCAGGCGGACGAATTTGTCGGGAAATTAAAGCAAGCGGGGCTTGTCGGTATTGAATCGCAATATTTTTCGCATACTAACGAGGACAAGGAAAAATACGGCAGGCTGGCAGACAAATATAATCTTATCAAAACCGGCGGAAGCGACTTTCACCGCGAGCCTATGGACGATACAAAACCGAAATTTGCTTATTTCGATTCAGCCTGCTTAAAGGAGTTAAAAATTGACTGCAAAAATTAAGTTTTACTCGCTCTTATGTTTTTTAACGGCGTTCCTTGTGAGCGCCGTTTGTTTTTTGCCTTTTTGCGGCAACTTTGCAAACGCGCAGGAAAGCAACTTAAATAACGTAATATGCACGCCTCAAGATAATTTTGACAACAGTGCATATGGCAATGAAGACTGCAACTTTGTATATGCGCCAAACGGCGCTGCGTCGCAAATAAACAATGCGGTTAGAATTACTTTTGTTTACAACGGCAGAACCTTCGTGTATGACCAAAGCAAAATAATTTACGACAAATTCGACCACGATACTGTTGCGACGCTTATGCAACGCGGTTTTTTTGAAGACGCCGCCGGTAAATCTGCAATTATAAAAAAAGTGCAGGCTTTTGGGTTTGATACCGCAACTGCGGTAAACTACGTTTTGACGGGGCTTGATAAGGTTGTGGCGCAAATTGACGCAGAAGTTTCTTACAAGCAAATAGACAGCGCGGTTACTTTTAAGCCGAATTCTCAAAATATATTTTCCATATCGCAGGGCAAAGACGGCTTGAAAGTGGACGTCGGCAAACTTTACGACGAAATAAAGCAAAACCTCGGCAAGGGCAATTTCAGTCTGCAAGTGCCGACAAACAGAGTAAAGGCAGTTACTGCGCAGGAAAATAAAAACAAGACGGTGTTGAAAGCGTCTTTTACAACAACTTATGCAAACAGTTCCGCAGACAGAAAGAGCAACGTAAAAACCGCGCTTATGAAGTTTAACGGAAAGATAGTTCAGCCCGACGAAACCGTATCGTTTAACGATACCGTTGGCGCAAGGACGGAAAAAAACGGTTACAAAAACGCAAAAATAATAGTAAACGGAAAATACGTCGACGGCATAGGCGGCGGGGTATGTCAGGCGTCTACAACCATTTACAACGCGGTTTTGACTGCAGGACTTAAAATAGAAGAATGGCACAGGCATACGTTAAAAAGCAGTTATGTAAAGCCAAGTTTCGACGCTATGGTAAACAGCAACGGCGCAGACTTGGTGTTTGTAAACGACACCGCAAGCCCGATATATATACGCACTTTATGCGACGACACTTCCGCAAGCGTGTTTGTTTACGGCGTGCCTAACGAGTATGAAATAGAGAGAAAATACAAAGTAGTAAAGAAAAACCCCGCAAAAATAAATACCATTGTAGATACCGACGGCAAGTATGCAGACAAAGTAACTTACGACGATGAGCGGGTATATTTGCAAAACCCGATAGACGGGCTAACTACGGAAGGTTATTTGATATTCAAAAAGAACGGCAAAGTCATAGAAGAAAAACTTATAAGACGCGACACTTACCAAAGCGTAGAGGGCATTTTGGTGCAGGGCAGTCAACCGCGCCCGATTCCGTTGCCTGACGACGTGCCGATAGAAGAATTTGAAGGGATAAGTTAAAAAATAAATTTATGACGACGGCAAAAATAAAATGACAGATTGACCTTTTATGGAGGATTAAGTTGTTTATTACTGCGTTGCGGTCTGTATATTTTATGACCTGAAAAATAATGCATAATAATAAATCTTTTGTATTAAAGTGTGGAAAATCATGTGGATAAGTGGATAACTTATGTGGACAACTTAAATTTTATGCGCCAAACTTACTGAAATTCAAGGTTTTTTTGTCGAAAAAAGGCAAAAAACAGGGTATGCATTTTTATTCAAAAAATTTATAAAGGCAAAAATAATTTTCCTCGAGGTTTTTTATAAATGACTTGAAAAATAAATATGAGTTTGCTATAATTTAACGTAGCATATTGTATTTTGGTGAATTATGGCAGAAAAGACTAACAACAACGCAAAAACCGCAAGGACGCTTCCGCACAACGTAGAGGCGGAGCAATGCCTTTTGGGCTGCGTCTTGGTCGACGGCGACCTCTCTATGGAAATATTGTCCAACGTTACGGAAGAAGATTTTTATTCTCCTACACATCAGGTGGTGTGTCAGGCAATGAAGCAAGTGTTAAACGCGCGTATGCCCGTAGACTTCGTAACCGTTGCCGACGAGTTAAACCGCATTGGGCAGATGTCGTCTATCGGCGGCATAGGTTATCTCACAACGTTAAACGGCTCCGTGCCGAGTTCTGCCAACTGGAAATATTATTTCGAAATAGTAAAAAAGCACGCCGTTATGCGTCAGCTTATACACACGTGTTCCGAAATAACCGGAGACGCTTACACCGCCGAAGATATGGAAAAAATGCTTGCTTCGGCAGAAAGCAGAATATACAACTTAAATACCAAAAGTTTTACGGGGCAACTTAAACCTATTTTCGACAGCATATCGGCAGTATTCGGCGATTTCGAAAATATAGTAAAAAATCCCGACGCGCTTGCGGGAATACCGAGCGGCTTCAGAAGTTTGGACAAAATGACCAACGGCTTCCACGGCGGAGAGCTTATCGTCGTGGCAGGGCGTCCGGGTATGGGTAAAACTTCGCTCGCTATGAATATGGTAGAGCACGCCGCGTTAAACAAAAAATATTCCTGCGCGGTGTTTTCCCTTGAAATGTCGGCAAAAAGCCTTGCGCAAAGGTCGGTCTGCTCCGTTGCGGGCGTGCCGATGTCTACGGCTCTTGCAGGCAAACTTACACCGCAGCAATGGCAAAGTTTGTGGAACGCAAGCGAGGGTTTTTCCAAGGCAAAAATATTCGTTGACGATACGTCAAGCATTACGACGGCGCAAATGCTTTCAAAGTGCAGAAGACTCAAAAGTCAGCACGGACTGGATATGGTGCTTATAGACTACATTCAGCTTATGCAGTCGGACGACCGCAATTCCAAAGAAAACCGTCAGCAGGAAGTCGCGTCAATTAGCCGTGCGTTGAAACTTATGGCGAGAGAGTTGGACGTGCCGGTTATAGCGCTGTCGCAGTTGAGGCGTACCACCGAGGCTACGAGAAACAAAAAACCGCAGCTTTCCGATTTGAGGGAGTCGGGCGCGATAGAGCAAGACGCAGACATAGTGCTTATGATATATAAGCCGGAAGAAGAGCAGGAACTCGATACTCCGTCAACACGAGTCGAGTTGGTGGTTGCAAAACACCGTAACGGACCTATAGGCGATATTCCTCTTGATTGGATTGGCGAAATCGTACGCTTTAAGGAAGCGGATACTTACTCTTTGGCGTTGACTAAACAGTTTAACGAAAATAAGCAAGCCAAAAAGAACAGGCAAAAAGAAGAAGCCGCGCAAGAGGCGCCTATACCGCAGGAAGCACCGCCTGAGACCGACGAAGTGGTACTTGACGGCATAGAGAATTAAAGTAAAAATTGAAAATAAAGAAAAACTATCATAGTATTGCAATAAAGTATAATATCACCGTTGGTAAAAAACGGAAAAGGAATGTCGAGTAAAAATAGATTCAAAACGAATAATTAAGCGGCGTTCGGGAGAAAAAATGGAAGAAATAAAGACAAGCAATTTTATAGAGGAAATAATCAACAAAGATTTGGCAAGCGGCAAAGTCAAGAAAGTGTATACGCGCTTTCCGCCCGAACCTAACGGTTATTTACATATTGGGCACGCAAAAAGCCTGTGCCTCAACTTCGGCATAAAGCAAAAATACGACGGCAAATGCAATTTGCGTTTTGACGACACAAACCCCGTTAAAGAGGACGAAGAATACGTAGAAAGCATAAAAGAAGACATAAAGTGGTTAGGCTTTAAGTGGGACAAGCTGTTGTTTGCAAGCGACTATTTTGATTTAATGTTCGATTACGCCGTAAAACTCATCAAAAAGGGCAAGGCTTACGTTTGCGATATGTCGGCGGAAGAAATAAGCAAAAACCGCGGCACCTTGACGGAAGCGGGCAAAGAAAGTCCTTACCGCAACCGCAGCGTCGAAGAAAATCTCGATTTGTTTATGCGTATGAAAAACGGCGAGTTTAAGGACGGAGAAAAGGTTTTGCGCGCAAAAATAGATATGGCAAGCCCTAATATGAATATGCGCGACCCCGTCATCTACCGCATAGTGCACGCGAGCCATCACAACACCGGCGACAAATGGTGCGTTTATCCTATGTATGATTTGGCTCATCCGTTGGAAGACGCTATCGAAGGCATTACGCATTCTATCTGTACGTTGGAGTTTGAGGACCATCGTCCGTTATACGACTGGGTGGTAAGAGAGTGCGAGTGCGAGTGCCAACCGCAGCAGATAGAATTTGCAAGACTTAACATAACGGATACCGTTATGTCAAAGCGTTTCTTAAAAAGACTTGTAGACGAAAAAACAGTGGAGGGCTGGGACGACCCGCGTATGCCTACCATTTGCGGAATCCGCCGCAGGGGCTATCCTGCGTCCGCCGTAAAAGACTTTTGTGAGAGAATAGGCGTTGCAAAAGCCAACAGCGAAGTGGAGTTTGCATATCTGGAATCTATCGTCAGAGAACATCTCAATCGCGATGCGGACAGAGTTATGGCGGTAACAAATCCTATAAAAGTCATCATTACAAATTACACGGGAAGCGAAGTTTTGCAGATAGAAAACAACCCGAATAAAGAAGAAAAGACTTACAGAAACGTAAGTTTTTCCGCAGAGTTGTATATAGACGGCTCCGACTTTATGGTGTCGCCTCCGCCTAAATATCACAGACTGTATAAGGGGGCTTCCGTCAGACTCAAAGGGGCGTATATAATAACCTGCAACGACGTAGTATTCGACAAAGATGGCAACGTCAAAGAGTTGCTTTGTACTTACGTGCCGGAAAGCAAATCGGGCAATGACACCAGCGGACTTAAAGTAAAGGGCGTTGTACAGTGGGTGGACGCAAACAACCACACAAAGGTTACTTTAAGGCGCTTTAAGCCGTTGTTGGGACTTAACAACGGAGAGACGGATTATATAAACCGCGTAGATAAAAACAGTATGCGTCAGGAGACTGCTTTGGCGGAAAAAGCGCTCGATAACGCACAGATAGAAGATAAATTTCAGTTTATGCGCATAGGTTATTTTGTAAAAGACAAACTAAGCACAAAGGATAATGCCGTATTTAACGAAATTGTCGGACTAAAAGACAGTTTTAACAAAACTAATTGCTAACATAAACGGTTTTGTGTTATAATAATCAAATAAGGAACAAATCTTATGAAGAAATGTTTGAATTGCGGAGAACTTAATGAAAATTCAACCGGTTTTTGCGTAAACTGCGGAAGTTCCGAGTTGGAGGAGGCGGCTTCGGTCATCTGCCCCGTTTGTAAGGCGGAGGTAAAAGCCGACGCGGATTTTTGTACCGAGTGCGGCGCAAAGTTTAACACTGCAATTGAAGCGGAAAAACAAAAAAACAATCAGCACATTGACGACGGAGACCACTTCGATTGTCCTAATTGCAGAAACAGCATTCCCGTAACAAGCGTTTACTGTCCGTATTGCGGTGAAGAAGTAAACACCGTCAATACAAACAGAAAGGTAAAAAAATACATTTGCCCTAACTGCGGACAACCAAACGACATAAGCGCACATTTTTGCAGTTATTGTTACTTTGACTTGACAAACGCAAACATTAAGGAAATGTCTATTGTCGTCAAACCTAAAAAGGTAGAGAGACAGCAGTTTTTGCAATGCGTACTGGTTACCGACGAAGACCAGGAGGGCAAAGTAGTTTGTCCGCATTGCCACGCGTTAAATACTTTTAAGGCAGAGTATTGCATAAAGTGCGGTCAAAGTCTCAAAATAGATATTCCTCGCAAGTATTGTTTTGTTTGCGGTGCGGAAAATGCAATCAACGCAAGATTTTGCACCACCTGTAAATATAAATTCGACACACCTGCCGGCAACAAATACAACTGGACTTGCGTCTGCGGATGCGAAAACGACGCCGACGCCGATTTTTGCACTTTTTGCGGAAAGACAAGAAAGGGACTCGGTGCAATTCCGCCGGGTAAGAGCAAACGCGGAGGTTGATTATGAACGACAATAGTTACAACGTATGCAGCAGATGCGGCAGCGCAAACCCGCTTACCGCCAGATATTGCTATCAATGCGGATTCGAACTTAAATCGGCAGACAGTCCTGTACTATGCTCAAAATGCAATACGCTCAATTCCGCGTCGGCAAACTTTTGCAAACGTTGCGGCAGTAAACTTGCAAAGGGCGACGCAAAGATTATGTGTCCGCACTGCGGATTTTCCAACAATGCGGAAAGCGATTTCTGCACCAACTGCGGGTTAGACTTCAATACGCGCAAATTGCCGCTAACCGACAGCAACAACACTCATCCGCACAACCCGCAAGGACAGTTTCAGCAAAAGCCGTCCGCAACGCAGGATAAAGACCCGCGCAGTCTTTCTCAACTGGAAGCGGAGAGAAAGCGCCGCGAGCAGGAACTTGCTTATCAGCAGCAACAGATGATGCGCCGCGAAGAAGAGCGCCGTCTTAAAGATAAAGAAGAAAGAGAGCGCAACGAAAAAGAAGCGGCAAAAAAATTAACAAAAGAAGAAAAGAAACAATTAAAGCAACAGGCAAAACAGGAAAAACAAGAGTTTTACGCAAAAGAACAGAGTGAAGAACGCGAAGTCGCCGCCACCGTTGTGGTAGCAAAACCTCGCGGAAGAGTAAGAAATATAATTACCTTTATTATCGCGCTGTTGGGTTTGTATTTCATACTGTTGCCTAGCCAGATAGACTTTATGCACTTAAACTTCTTTATGACAAATTACGTCGTAGACGAAGGTTTGACGGTTGGGCTTACCGGTTGGGATATAATCATCGGCGCAATAACGCCGTTTATGCCTGCCGCAAGCAATATGTCGCCTGCAATAGCAAGTCTTGTAGATTTGGGTTGCAGCCTCAACTATCTGTCGTTGCTTATTACGGCAATAGTCGGCATAATTTTGGTAATAGTTTTGCTTATTTACCTTGTTTCCAAATTTATCGGCATAATTACCGGCAACGGACACAGTGGACTCGATATATTGGCGCTTGTATGCGCGGCAGTGTCGCTTTTGGGCTTTATTTATCTTATGTTTATAAGCGGCAACAAATCGCTTGCGTGGGGCTTGCCGCTCATTACGCCGTTTGGAGTGTTCTTGGTTATTATGCTCGTAAACTCTATATTCGGCAAAAAGAAGAGTAAAAAGGTAAAGAGCAAAGAAACTCACGAGCCTGCTCCGCAGCCTAGACCGCAACAGCAGCAACAGCAACTTACGCCGGCACAAATTCAGCAAATGCAAATGCAAAAAATTCAGGCGCAGGTGCAGCAGCAGCGTATGCAGCAACAACAAAATCCAAATCAAAATCAAAACGGACGCTAAAATTAAATCAGCAAAAAAATTTGAAACGATTGCGTTTCAAATTTTTTTGCGGTAAAGGATAAGTTTATGAAAAAAATAAATGCAAAAGATTTAAGAAGTTTGTATCTCGACTTTTTTAACAAAAAAGGGCACGCCGTCATAAGAAGCGCAAGCCTTATTCCCGAAAACGACCCGACGGTTCTCTTTACAACGGCGGGTATGCACCCGTTGACGCCTTACTTATTGGGGCAAAAACACCCTGCCGGCAACAGACTTACAGACGTGCAAAAATGCGTGCGCACCGGCGACATTGACGAAGTAGGCGACGCTTCGCACTGCACTTTTTTCGAAATGCTCGGCAACTGGTCTTTGGGCGATTATTTCAAAAAAGAAGCGATAAGTTGGAGTTTCGAGTTTTTGACGAGCGAAAAATATCTCAATATACCGGTTGATAGACTTGCCGTTTCCGTCTTTGCGGGCGACGACGACGCGCCGCGCGATGAAGAAAGCGCACAGTTGTGGCAGGCTTGCGGACTTAAAAAAGAACAAATTTTTTATTTGCCTAAAAAGAACAACTGGTGGGGACCTGCCGGCATTACGGGACCTTGCGGTCCGGATACGGAAATGTTTTTCGACACCGGCAAACCTAAATGCTCGGCACAGTGCGGACCGCAATGCGACTGCGGCAAATATCTGGAAATCTGGAACGACGTGTTTATGCAATATAACAAAAAAGAAGACGGCACGTTTGAACCGCTTAAACAAAAAAACGTCGATACCGGTATGGGGCTTGAAAGAACCGTTTGCGTTATAAACGGATATACAAGCGTTTATGAAACCGATTTGTTTTCAGGCGCGATAAAATGCATAGAAGAAATGTCCGGCAAAAAATACGGCGTTGACGAAAACCAAACAAAAGCAATGCGTATCATTGCAGACCACGTGCGCACCGCGACTTTTATGCTGGGCGACCAAATAGGCGTAACCCCTTCCAACGTAGACCAGGGCTACGTTTTGCGTAGGCTTATACGCCGCGCAATAAGATTTATGCGTCAACTCGGCATACAAAAGGGTGAAATGTCAAAACTTGCGATGCATTACGTGGACCTGTATCAGGAAGTTTATACGGAGCTTAAAGACAACCGCCAAAAAATTGCCGACGAAATCAACAAAGAAGAAGAAAAATTCAGCAAGGCGTTGGAGCAAGGCATAAAAGAGTTCGAGAGAGTGATTGCAAAAGTGCAAAACGGCACGATTGACGGACAAACGGCTTTCCGCCTGTACGATACTTTCGGCTTTCCTATAGAAATGACGGTGGAGTTTGCAAAAGAAAAGGGACTTGCCGTTGACGAAAAGGGCTTCCGCGAGAAGTTTGCCGAACATCAAAAGAAATCTCAACTCGGCAGCGAGCAGCGTTTTAAGGGCGGTCTTGCCGACCACAGCGAGCAAACCACAAAACTACATACGGCAACTCATTTGTTGCAAGCCGCTTTAAGGAAGGTTTTGGGCAACGAAGTAGCACAAAAGGGCAGCAACATTACGGAAGAAAGACTGCGTTTCGACTTTTCTTTTTCGCGTCCTATGACTAAGGAAGAAGTCGAGCAAACGCAAAAGTTGGTAAACGAAGCAATCAAACGCAAAATGACCGTTGTCTGCGAAGAAATGACGGTAGAGCAGGCAAAGGCTCAGGGCGCGATAGGGTTGTTCGGCGACAAATACGGCGAGGTCGTAAAAGTTTATACCATAGGCGATTTTTCCAAAGAAATTTGCGGCGGACCGCACGCAAGCAACACGGGCGACTTGGGCGAGTTTGTCATCACCAAAGAGCAATCTTCCAGCAGCGGCGTAAGAAGAATTAAGGCGGAATTGAGATAATCTTTTTTTACGCGTAAATTTAATACTAAATTTTGATAACCTTTTACCGTTTTTACGCGTAAATTAAATAATGAGTTTATGAAAACAAATAAGCCCCGTTGCCTTTTCAACGGGGCTTATTTTAATACTTGACACTATAAAAAATCACTAACCCGACGCGAAACGTCGGGTTAGCGCATATTATTGCAATTTATTTGTTATTAAAAATGCTTTTATTGCGGAACTCTGCCTACCTGATAGTTGTCGTTTGTTCTGTCGCGAAGTTCTTTTATAGGGTTTGCTTTTACTTCATAGCGGTAGTCTTTGCCGTGCCTGTCCATATAGTCTTGTGTAAACTTGTGGCTTATTACGTTTTTAGGATTGCGCGTGTTGACCTTTTGCTGATATTTGAAGAAGTCTGCATTGTCAGGCAGTTTTGCAATGTTTGTATAACTTTCTCTGTCGGCTGTGTTGTTTACCGTTCTTGCAAGCACTTTGCGCACGTAGTCGATGTTGGATTGCAATTTGATAAGTTCCGGGAACTCGCCGTTGTTTGGTATTACAGACTGCCAGTCTTTCTTTTCGTATTTTTGCAAAAGTTGTACCGCTTTGTGCAAGTGTACGATTTCCTGTTCCAGACATCTTTCCCAAATTTGTCTTACGTGCTCGTCGCTTTCGTCCTGATACATAGAGTAGTAAAGATAGCACTCTATATATTCGTGCAACAGGCAACTTTCAAGCATAGTCATATCCGGGTCTATAAGACTGCCGTATTGCGTAACGTGCTGTTCTTCGACCATACCGATTTCCGTATACAGTTTTCTGCCGTAGTCGTTTTTGTAAAACGCGCCGAGGTTCATATAATAGTTCATCGTCTGCTGCTCCGCGGCGGTTATTATATGCGTGTCCAGCATTGTCGCAAAGTCTGCCGTCTTGGCTTTTACCGGCTTTTTGATTTCGTCAAACGGACATCTGTGGTGCGCTATCGTAGGTCTGCCCGGCATAATTTCGGTATATCTGCCGACAAGTTTTTCCGCGTGAATATCGCTGTCGTTTTCCAGCAAATCGGCGTAACGGTAAAGGTGGTCGAAGTCTTCCAGCAAAGCAAAATCCAAAGCGGCTTTGGAGTTTTTGTCTTTGCTTCTCTGCGCCATAAACGCCGTCAAGTCTACGGCAAGTTGTTCGTATGCGATGGTGGTCTCAAGTTGCGTTTCATTTACAGGTTTCAATGACGCAAGTTTCTTTTGCTGTTGCTGTTCGCTCTTTCTTACAAACGCCATTTCGCGCTTTAAGTCGTTGTCGCAAATCATTCTCTGCGACTGATGACCGAATTGCACTGCCTCGTATTCCGTGCCGTTCATCAAAATAATGCGCGCTTTTGTGTAAGGGCTTACTTCGTTTTTGTCGTAAGGCGTCGGCGCAAGTTCTTTCCAGTCCATAAAAATGGTATCCGGTTTTTTCGGTTTTTCGCTAAAAGGGTTAAAACTCATTAAAAAATCCTCCTGTTTTATATTGCCATTGTTGCCAGAATTTTTCTTTTTATACCGTTTCGCCAAACGGAAAAATTTTTGCGGTATTTTACAAACCGATATCGCAATTTTCAAAATTTAATCGCGATACCGATTTTTGTAAAATTTGACGCATATTGCCTTTTTTGAAAGAGCGTCATAATTGTTGCAAAAAGAAACAAACGGTGCTATAATTTCATTATTGAAAACGGAGGAAATTGTTATGGAAGGACAACAGCAGCTTACTCAAAAACAAAATTTCATTCAGGTTATCAAATTTGCAATCATCTCCATATCAGCAGGTCTTGTCGAAATGGCGGTATTTGCACTGTTAAACGACGTTATACATTTGGGCAGTTATTGGGTATGTTATTTGCCTGCGCTTATTTGCTCCGTATTGTGGAACTTCACCATAAACCGCAGATATACTTTCAAATCGGCAAACAATATTAAAATTGCAATGCTTAAAGTGTTTTTGTTTTATTGCGTATTTACGCCGCTGTCGACTTGGTGGGGCGACGCTTTGGAAGGCGCAGGCTGGCACGAGTGGTTGGTGCTTGCGTTCACTATGATAATAAACTTTGTTACGGAGTTTTTGTATTGCAGATTTTTCGTTTACAGAAACCAAATGAACAACAACGACGTTGCAAAGCGCGATGAAGAAAAGGCAAAAATGAAAGTAGCAAAAGCGGCGGAAGATTCGACGGAAAATCAAAAGTAAAAATAAAAATTATAAATAACGGCGTTGAAAATCAACGCCGTTTGTTTTTTCCTTTTTATAAAATTTAATTACGGTAATTTCCCGTTGCCGTTCTATGATTAAAAAACTTTTTGAGCCGTAATTTTTTCAACGTTTACTTGCCGTTTTTTATAATTTGCGTAATTACGTGGGAAATATATTGTGCGCTGTCGCTTGGCAGCAAAGAATATTCATTGCTGAATTTCAACGCTTCTTCCGCAGATTTGCCGGCAATATACGCGCCTGCCGCGGCGGCGTCAAACGGCTTTATCTTTCTTGCAAGCAAACCGCCTATTATGCCGGCAAGCAAATCTCCGCTGCCGCCCTTAGCCATTGCAGGTATACCCGTTTTGTTTATTGCGGTTCTGTTGCCGTCGGTTATTACGCTTTGGCTGTCTTTTAAGAGTACCGTTATGCCGTGTTTTTTTGCAAAGTCTTGCGCTACTTGTATTTTATTTTGTTTTATATAGTCAATATTTAGTTTTGTCAGACTTGACATTTCGCCCATATGCGGAGTTATTGTCAAATCGCACTTGCGCTCGAAAAATGCGTTTTCGTCGTCGGAAATTGCATTTAAGGCGTCTGCGTCAAGCAAAAGCGGGCAGTTGCAATGTGTTAAAAGATACTTTACCGCTTCCGTCGTTTGCGGTACGTTGCCTATGCCCATTCCGCAAATTACGGCAGTTGCCTTTTGCGTAAGCTCGCCAAATTCATTTTGGTTTATTTTTATAAAACCGTCGTTGCTCGACAACGGAAACAGAGTGCATTCGGTTATTCTCGGTTGCAGCGCAGGCAGCAAAAATTCGGGCACGGCAATTTTTACTATGCCGCAGCCAAGCCGCAAAGCCGACGCGCCGAGTGCGGCAAGATACGGCGCGCCGGCATATTTTTCGCAGCCGCCTATGATGACGAGCGTACCGAAATCTCCTTTGTGGCTGTTTGCGTCGCGTTTGGGAAACAGTTCTGCAACCGTTTGGTCGTTAAAACATAAAATGTTCATACAAAAATTATATCATTGCCTAATTGCGCTTGCAATAAGATATTGCAATTAAATATTTTTTAATTTATAATGATAAAAAGGCGGTGCAAGTTTATGAGTATATTAAAAACAGTTGCAAAAACTCTTTTGATTATAATTGCCGTGTTGGTTATAGTAGTCGGCGGTTACGTTGCTTACGTAGCCATACAATATTACCGCATAGAAGATAACTACGCATTAAGCATAGCAAACGGCAGTGCAGTTTCGGACAAAGTTACGATAGGTGAGAGTTACAAAATTTCCACCTACAACATCGGTTTTTGCGCGTATGCTCAAGACTTTTCTTTCTTTATGGACAGCGGCGAGTTTTTGGACGGCAAACAGGTTACCGGCGTAAACTCCAAAGCCAAAGATATAGACACGGTAAAAACAAACCTTACGGGTGCGGTTTCCGCAATAAAGCAACTTGACGCAGACTTTATGTTTTTTCAGGAAGTGGACGTAAACGGCGACAGAAGTCATCACGTCAACCAGTTGCAATATATTCAGGAAAATTTCTTAAACAATGCCTGCGTCTATGCGGAAAATTTTCATACGGCTTATTTGTTTTATCCGTTTAATGACCCGCACGGCAAGACTAATGCAGGTATAGTAACCGTTTCCAACAAACAGGCGGAAAGCGCAGTGCGCAGGTCGTTTCCTGTGGACGAGAGTTTTCCAAACAAGTTTTTTGACCTTGACAGATGTTTTTCCATAACCTATCTGCCGATAGAAGGGTCGGACAAATTTTTGTGTCTCATAAACGTACATACTTCCGCATATGACGAAGGCGGCTTGATACGCCAACAGCAAATGGCAATGTTAAATCAAGTTATGACGGCAGAAAGAGAAAGGGGCAATTACGTAATAGCAGGCGGCGACTTTAATCACGACATCGCAAACTCGGACGGTTTGTTCCCCACTGCAATGAAAAGACCGGAGTGGGTTTTCAGTCTTACCGACGACGACCTTGCGGAAGGGTTTAGGTTTGCTGCGGCTACAAACGTCGCAACTTGCCGTTCTACGGATATTCCTTATCAAAAGGGCGTAAATTATACGGTAGTGCTTGACGGCTTTATAGTTTCCGACAACGTGCAAGTCATTGCAAACGAAAATATAGATTTGGATTTTAAGTACAGCGACCACAACCCCGCGACGATGACTTTCAAACTTAAATAACAATAATTTACGACAAACTATACGCAAGCGGTAATATAAAATGAACTGTTTTTAAGACAGACGGGAAAAAATATGATAAGACAACTTACTTTGCATGATAAGGCAGAATTTTTAGCATTAAAAAAGACGGTGCTTGACGGTTTGCAGCATAAAGACTGGTTTGTGGACGTGCCCGACAACGACGTTTGGATTACTCCGCAACACGATATTTTGTACGGCAAATTCGACAGGCAAAAATTGGTTGGCGTTTCGGGAATGCTGCTTGACGAAAGTTTTTACTTCGAGTTGCGTAAAGCCTTAAATTTACCGACCGAAAAAATTGCGGAGATGGGCGTAAGTTTGGTTTTGCCCGATTATCGCGGTCAAAACATAATGTATCAAATAAATTCCGTCGTGGAGGACAAAGCAAGAGAAATGGGCTTTGAATATATAGTAGCCACGGCGCACCCCGACAATGTAGCAAGTTGCACGTCGATAGAAAAATTGGGTTTCGAAAAGAAAAATTGCATTATGCGCAAAGGCCGTTATTTGCGCAACGTGTATTTGTTGAAGTTGTAAAAAATTTTTCGATATAAATTTATGTCGTAATAAGTTTATAAAAACATACAGAACCGCAAGACCCCGCCGCTGGCTTAAAGAAGTAACGGCGGGGTAAATAATATAAAAATAAGCCGTAAAGGCATAAACCCGCAATAAAACGGTGCAAAATATAGCAAGAAAAAATAGCAAAAAAGAAGGGTATAAAAAAGTCGAAAAACAGTTGACAGTTGAGATAAAGTATGTTAAATTAAATAGGCTGTCGCGGAAGGTGGCAGTATTAAGGAGATTGACAACAGAATAAGC
>CAJUCX010000015.1 GCA_910585195.1 uncultured Christensenellaceae bacterium
CAGCTGGGAGAGCATCTGCCTTACAAGCAGAGGGTCATAGGTTCGAGCCCTATACTCCCCACCAAGATTTTGTGGAAAACTACCAAAAAAATTAGAAAAATTTTCAATATTTAGTGTTTTTTGGTAGTTTACCCCCACATACCCCCAAATCAAAGGACACAATAAACTGTTAAAAAAGACTTGCAACTGCAAGTCTTTTTTAATTTTTTTATTAAACGGTTGGCGCACGCATCAAGACGACGTAATTTTCTATCTCGCTACTTTCTGCTACCATGATATGGTGCAGTTTAATTATAGTTTTTGATGCACCGCATAGCAGCGCACTTATAAATTTAAGCATACTTAGATAGTATTATATAAAAATATTTGTTATTAGTAATATAATAAATTGAAAATTTCGCAAATTTATGATATAATATAATCACTTTATATCACAAGGTTAGGTCATAAACAATGAATTACTATCAAAGCAACATAATTGACTACATAGTAACTTCCGATAATAAACAACATATAAAATTTAATTTTATTGATCTATTTGCTGGTATCGGTGGAATTAGACTCGCTTTTGAACGTGTAGGTGGAATATGTGTTTTTTCTTCCGAGTGGGATGAAAATGCTTGTAAAATGTATAAAGCCAATTTTGGAGAACAGCCATTTGGAGATATTACAAAAATTGATGCTAATGATATACCCGATTTTGATATTCTATTGGCAGGCTTTCCGTGTCAACCATTTTCAATCGCAGGAAAAAAGACAGGATTTAACCACAAAACACAAGGAACGTTGTTTTTTGATGTTGAACGTATTTTAAAAGCAAAAAAACCAAAAGCTTTTTTGCTTGAAAATGTTAAAAACTTAATATCTCATAACAATGGCGGTACCTTCAAAACAATTATTGCTCATTTAGAAGCATTAGGTTATAATGTTTATTACAAAGTTTTAAACGCATTAGATTATGGTGTTCCACAAAAACGAGAACGCATAATAATATGTGGTTTTATTGATAAAGTAGACTTTAAATTTCCAAAGCCTATTGATACAACGAGCAGAAAAACATTAGATGATATTTTAGAAAAAAATGTTGATAACAAATACTATGTAAAGGCAAGCATACGGAATTCACGACTTGAACGTTTGAAAGATAAAAATTATCCAAAACCATATATTTCTCACGAAAATATGGCCGGTTCTATTACTCCTCACCCCTATAGTTCAGCTTTACGCGCAGGTGCTTCTGCTAATTATATTTTAATCAATGATGAGCGTAGACCAACAGAAAGAGAATTATTAAGAATACAAGGCTTTCCTGATACATATAAAATCGTTGTAAATTATGGACAAATAAAACGCCAAACAGGTAACAGCGTTGCTGTTCCAATGATTGAAGCAGTAGCAAAACAAATGTTAATCGCTATGACACAAACAAAGGAATGATGTATGGAAAAGAAACTTGCTGAAGCAAAACAAGCATTAGATATTGTAATTAAAAAATCAAGAGTTCATCTATATAAGCCTATTCAAATTGCTGAAATATTGTATAGAGACAGAGTTTTTCAAGATATAGACACCTCAAGTTTAGAAACATATCGAACTAAAAGTAAAGCATGGCGTGATACAATTAGTCTTGCTTTGTTAGGGAGAATTTGTACTTCAAGCGCAAAATTCCAAGATGACATTTTTAATGCAATAACACCTGAACAAATAACTAGTTTAGCTCAAGAAAATAAGAAAAACGCAGGTATCGTTGAAGCATATATTTATCAAAATTTTGCAAATAAGCATAGTCAACTAACGACTGCTTTGAATAATTGCTTATCATCAACCCGTTTAACTTTCAATGTTAAAACATTTATTGATATGTTTTGGGCAGAAGCAGGATTAAAACGTAGTATAGATAAAATTTACGAAATAGTAGTTTACTCTCTATTCTCTACTCTTGTTGATTCATTAGAGTTAAAAGTAAAAATATCAATAAATGAAGATAAAATGGATATGGTGAAAGAATTTGAGGATTTTACACGTTCTGTAATGTGTATAGATTTTTTGAACCCAGCCGCCATACAAGATGCAAAAATATATCGCGTTGGAGTTACTAATGCTGCTGATAGAGGGCTAGATATGTATGCCAACTGGGGACCGGCAGTCCAAATCAAGCATCTTTCATTAGATACAGAACTTGCTGAAAACATTGTTTCAAGTGTAAATAGCGATAAAATTGTGATTGTATGTAAATCAGCAGAAAAAGCTGTTATTTTATCATTATTGACTCAAATTGGATGGAAAAATAAAATACAAAGCATTATAACTGAACAAGATTTGCGCGTATGGTATGAAAAAGCATTACGCGGTAAGTATGGCAATATAATGGGAGACAAATTATTAAAAACTCTAATAGAAGAAATTGCTGAAGAATTCCCTTCAATAGATAATGGTGCAGATTGCCTAAAAGATCGTCATTATGATTTAATACATAGTGAAGATTGGGGATTATAATAAAAAAATAGTTTTAGATAAGACTAATCGCCATAACGCGTCAAATAAGAACATAACATATTATTGCTTAGCAAATGGACTATTTGCACTTCTTATTTGTAGATAAAAAGACAGGTAACTACCTGTCTTTTATATTTGGCCCCCCCCCCCCCTTTTTCCGCTGCCGTGCTATGGCACGGTAAGGTTGTAATTTGTTATATTGTATTTTTGCGTTGCAAGTTGACCGTGGAAATATGGACAACTCTACGAGTTGCCCACATTACACACAGTCAATGGAAATGTGGAAAACTCTTTGTTGTTTCCTGCAAATTTACGGCTTGCATTGAGTTTACCACATTACCACAACGCCGGCTGCTGCCCTTTGGTTTTACCGTTTCAAAAGTTTTTTGATTGTTTCTAAACTTTTTTTGCAAAACTATTGACTTTGCGCCGGCTTAGGCTACCCTTTCCGGCTTCCCGAAGTGCAGACTTGTCCCGTCAAATTGGGACAAGGAAAAATGACCGCCCAAACCGGAACCGTCGTTTAACCCGTCAGCTTGCATTGTTACCCCTTGCCAGCCGGGAACTGCAAGCTGCTACCACTCTGGCAACCAACCTTGTGTCAGTTTTTATAGCGTTGCACTTGCGCTCTTAAAGTCCTGTTTGTCGACATACTCTACCGGCGGACTTACGATTAGCCGAAACGTTTTATTTTTTGCAGCGGACGTTCTTAGATATGTATTAAACCGCTGCTATTTAGTTGTAATATGTTTTTTTATTTTTTACAGTAATACGGGCAACAAACTAAAATTACCCTGTACGACTGCTTACAATCGTTTATACAACGATTGCACTTGTTGTTATACGTCAATTTGCCCGTTCTCTTACCCAAAAATATGGCGTTTTCCTCGTGCCATTTCTTGCCTTTTGCACTCATCGTAAAAACACTCCTTTTGACTTCCCAAAATCGCAATTTTTTGCCCTATAATCGACGTAATTATATGCGGACTTATGTTTGCTTGTCCGTCTTGTTTTTTCGCTTAAAACGCGAAAAAAACGGTTGTTTTGTGTTTTGCTCTGTCCGCCGTCTTTCTTCGTCTAAAAGTCTTACGACCGTTGCCGACAAACGACGTTGCGCAGACAATTCCTTGCAATACTCAATTATTTGCTTATCTTGTTTTGGAATATTCAACTTTATTTGCTCGAAATTACTTTGCATTTTTACCCCTCCGCCCAAGTTTATACGTGTTGCTTTTGCCAAGTCAGACAACTGCTTTTCTATGCCTTTACTATCGGACGGCAACAAACTGCTTTCGTCAATGAGTATCGGAAAGTCAAAAATGCTTATTTGTCCATTTAATATTTGGCTGTCGTTTCTTGCTTTTTTCATTGTTACTCCTTTTAGTACCATGCTTTGGTACTAAATGGGGGCTTCGCCCCCAAACCCCCTTTTATGCGGTTTTTATTTTTTAAACACCGCCCAACAACACGGAATTGCAACAAATTTCGTTTAAAATGCAATCTAACTGAAAAAAAGAAAAACAACATACACACCCAAATAAAATTTTTTTATTTCGCAAGCGAAATCAAAAAAATATTTATTTTGGGTTTTGATAGTTTATTTTTGTTTTTTCTTTTCTTCCTTTTGAAGTTTAGCTTGCATTTTTTCTAAACTCAATTTTCGTTTTAATTCCTTTTTCTGTTTCTCTTCTTCCTTTTCCTTTTGAAGCTCTTCATACTCAAAATGCGTCCGTAAAAGCCGTTTGCCTACTTCGCTTTCCGGCGTTACTACACCGTCTGCAAGCGAAAAGTCTTTTTCTTCCTTGTCCTTTCCTAAATACAATTTAGAACAAGATACATCGTCATAAAAGACCGGCATTTTATTTGTGCAAACTATCTTCATTTCTACCGGCGGCTTGTATTGTGTAAACTCCATTGTCTTAAAATACAACTGCTCCCAAATACGAAAGCCTATACACGACGCGAAATTATCTAGCTTGTCCAACACATAGCCAAGTTGCCCGCCTTTTACGGCGTGAGGCAATAGCCGCTTTAAAAGCGTTATTATATCTAACAATAAATGCGGCAATAACGCATTTTTTTGACCTAAACAAAGCACCGTGCCGCCAAGCACCGTGCGCACATTTATAAGTATGCCGTCCTTTTTCTGCTCGCAAAGGACCGCTTTAAAGCCAAAATGACGTATAAAGCGGAAAAACAGAACTATATCGGCAGGGCGGTCTTTCCACTCGTCCTGCGCCAAGCTCGAACCTGCTTCGTCGTAAACAATAAAGCAAATAGGCAGCCATATCTTTTGCTCGAAATGCTCGCGGACAACCGTATAACTTTTGCGCCCGTCAGGCGTCCGTATCTCGATATTTGACCCCAAATACGGTATATATTCAGGGTGGCTATTCCAAAACTCTACCGACCTTTTTATGTACTCGAAGTCTTTTAATTTATGCGGTGCTGTTTTCTTCCAACGGTCATAATTTACCCGCATTAAATGATACTTTAATTCAATTTCTTGTTGCAGCTTCTCTGCTTCAAACGTTCCTTGCAAAACTGCGCCCGACGTCTTGCCCTCGCCTGCTCCGGCAAATCGTTCTGTTGCCGTGCCTGACACCATTACTTTGTCGGGCAACTCCAAGACTTGTTTGTGATAATAAACAAGCTTTGCAAAGCTTGGTACAGCGATTGACGCCAAGCCGCAAACTATGACCGTTAAAGGACTTGCATATACCGAATTTACAAGACGCTGCAATGTCACATAATTAAGTTGCAAGCATATAAACAACATGCAAAATAAAAACGGTATCAAGTAATAAAAGTAGTTGACTGCAAGATATTTCTTGACAGTAGCCATTGCAGGCTTGTGTTTCTTTTTAAGCATAATTTATAGTTGTTGTATTTCCGTAAACCACCGGAACAGCGGGCTGTCTATATAGCCAAGCAACTGTAAAACAATGCCGGCAGCCAATGCGATAAAAACTATTAACAAAAGCTTTTTAACTGTTTTCACTTCTTACCTTCCTTACCCTTTTTATTTCTTTTAAATAGTCCGAAAAACCCGCCTATAAGCCTGAACGGCAAGCGGATGACAAACACTATGCCGTCAAATATAAGTAACAAAAGCGATATGATAGGGTCTGCAAAAAAGTAAAATACAATGCCGGTAAGCGCAACTATGATTACCCATACCCACCACTCTACACCGCCGTTACCGTCATTGTTTACCGGTGGCGGAGTTATGCCGGCAATAATGTCTAACGGGTTGCTTACAACCGGAATTACCGTTGCTACGTCGTTTTTAATAAATGTTAAGTCTATGATGTCAAAATCTAGGTAAACCGTTTCTTGCGCCTTATACCCCACGCCGTACCATGTCCGAACCAAATCGCCATGGTGGTGCATTGCCATGTCGTCAACGGTATAATCACTCGTCGCAAATCTGAATAATACTGTCGCTTTTCCCGCTTTATTGTTTATAGCAAAATCTGCTTTTAACTTGTTCACGTCAGACACCGCCACAAGCAACCGTTTGCTTATTTCTTCATTGCTACCGTTCAAGTCACTTTCTTTAATTAAATAAATAGGCTCTTTATCTTTTAGGTCGTCAAATTCAAGCGACGTGCCTATTACACGGTTAAACCAATCTAACAAGCCTGAACCCGTAGTAAAACCGTTAATATCAAAATGACTGTCAGCGTCAATAATTACGTCTGTTTTATTTTCGTCTACTGACACAAACAAGTCGCCACTATACTTGCCGGCAACAGTTTTATTGCCGAATTTATCTGAATACCACTTGATATACTCTTGCAGCTCTTCCGACGAAACCGTGTTGTCTGCACTGTCTGACTTATCTATTAAATAAGCAAGCTTGTCCGTGCGCATTGTGCCGTCTATGTTATAGCCCCAATAAACAGCCGGAAATAGCCCTTCCTTGCCGGTAAGACATGTATATAAACTGTACTTAAAATCTTTATCGGCAACGTCTATTCCTATGTAATCTTTGAAGTATTGGTAACTATCTGTTTTATCTATTACGGCTATATCGTTAGTAATCGCTTTAAGCCATTCCGCATGTATTTTTTGCAGGGTGCCGTATCTCTTCAACAAAGCATTATCTACACCGAAATAAACGCTGCTTATTTGCGTTTGTATTCTAATTCCATTGTTATATCTGTAATATGTTGGTTTTACTTCAAGCCTTACCGTTTCCAAGTCGTCGGTAATGCAGCTCAATGTACTGTCGGCGTTCTCGTCCGCTCCGCAGCCTTTGGCAAAACCGCTGTAAACCCACTTATTGCCTACCGTGAAATCTTCTGCGGTGCCAGTATAATTAAGCTCGATACCCGACACATCGTACCGCCTTGCGGTATTGTCCTTGCAAACTCTCTCGAATATACTGCCGTCGTCTATCACACGGAATTTATAAAACAGCTTGTCCAACCCGCCGGCAGAACTATTGCAAAGTCGCAAATTGTATTTTTTGTAGTGCGTTGCATTTCCGTTGGCGTAAAGGTCGGCAATCTGTATACTGTTTTTGTCCTGCCTTATCTCTCTGCCGGTTGGGTTATAGACATAAACGTAAAGAGCATAATTGCCGGCAAGCTCTGCCTTATAGCTGAAACAAAATTCTGTAAATGCAAGCAGCTTTGCCTCACCTTGCTCGTTATATGGGTAATGTGCAGCGTCAAATTTTTCGCCGTTTATTGTGCTCTCTTGCAGGTCCTGCAACACCGGCGTGTTGTCTAAATTTGTTGAGCTTACGGCAAAGGCGGCAGAACTTCCGCCGCCTAAAACCGTTATACAGGCAAGGAGCACACAAAGAAAATATTTAAGCCTTTTCATTGTTTCACCGACCTATTTTTTGCCTTTTGTTTTCTGCACAACTATTCCGATTACAACCAAAACCAAAACTCCGGCAACCGCAATTACAGTCGGCATAAGCCATTTATACGTCTTTTCATCTACAACTGACCCAACAGCGGTTTTTTCCAACGGAACGTCAACGGCAGTAGTAATTGAAGTCGTAATTACTTCATAAGCCGGCGCAACTTTATACAGTACACCATTTACGCCAGTTGCCCTCAAAAGGTCGGCAATATTAGTCCCGTAGTTGCAGGTATATGTACCATAAAGCACACCGTCCATATAAAAGCGGACTTCACATTGTATCGGACTATATTTTGCTTTCAACACGGTGTCGCTTGTTATTCTTTGGTTTGTAAACTCTATGCCGTTGACAAAATACCAACCCTCGAATATGT
>CAJUCX010000016.1 GCA_910585195.1 uncultured Christensenellaceae bacterium
ATATATCGTTCATTTTTCTCTCCGCCAAATTACTGTTTATCGTACAATTATTATAGCAAAACCAAAATACTTAATCAAGCAAACAGTAAGGCACTCCGAGATTTCTCTCAAAGTGCCTTTATCGCTATTTTGTAAAGTTGCCGTTCTCATCACGTTTTTGCATTTGCCGCGCCGTCGGAATAGGCGGTTTAGGCAATATGTCTTTAATGGGTATTCGCACGCCAAAACACTCATATAAAAGGAAAAGTACGAACTCACTTTGGCATGTGTTCGTACAGTTCGCTTCTGGCGGAAGGTTAGGGATTCGAACCCCAGGATGCTCTCACATCAACGGTTTTCAAGACCGCCGCTTTCGACCGCTCAGCCAACCTTCCATAAAAATATAAGAATGGTAGCAATATTTACAAGAAACATTGCTAAAACAGTATAACAAACACAAAATTTTGTGTCAACCTTTTTTGAAAATTTACCTGCAATAATAGGGTTGTTAACACCAAATAAAGAGCGCAAGTTTGTAGTTGCTTGACTGAAAATTTCAACATTGTGTAGCATATGTTTGAAAAATGTGATATACTGACAAACAGGAGAGAATTATGAAGATAGACGAACGATATTTTCAACCGGACCCGAACCATGACCCGATGTCATACAATCATATCAAAGATTTATTGACCGAAGAGGAAACTCTGCTGTGGGAAGGGAAGCCGAAAAAGTCTGCATATATTGCCGCTGCGGTGTTCAAAATGTTGCCGGTTGCGTTAATATGGTTGCTTTTTGACGGCGGAATAATTGCTTTGATGCTGACGCAAATTGGATATTTACCGTGGTTTATGTGGGTGTTTTTTGCATTTCATTTACTGCCGGTTTGGTTTTGGATTGGCGGTATATTACACGCTGTCGCAGAAATAAAGAATATAGAGTATGCCATTACCGATAAAAGGATACTTATACGAAGCGGCGTAACGATAGATTTGAAAACGATTTATTTTACCGATATAAATTCCGTTAACGTAAAGGTCGGTCTAATAGACCGTATGTATAAGGTTGGTGATATTTATATTACGGCAAGTATGCAAACGGCGGTTTTGTACGACATAACCGACCCTTACAGAGTGGTCAACTTTATTCAAGGCGTTGTGCGTGATATACAGACGGATATACACTTTCCGAATGCATACCGCCCGAAGGAAAACCCCGGTTTCAACACTTCGTACAAAGGCAGAAAAAAATAAAAAACGGACAAGGAAAAGCGCAGATTTTGCGCTTTTTTGTCATAAAAATTAAAAAAGCGGTTGAATTATGAAATTCACTGTGCTACAATAATAAAAAGTTTGTATATATGGGGGTAGTGTTATGTTTGGATATATTTGTGCAGCGATAAATTTTACCACAAATACCATTATTGGCATTGCAATGATAGCAGTCGCGGCATTGATAATTGTCTTGATGTCCGTATGCTTGCGCGGTCCGTCCGATTCTGACGAAGCACCAAGCGCGGTCGAAGAAACGCCTGTTGCAAAAGAAGAACCTACCGTTGAAGAATCTTCAAAAGAAGAAACCTACAAGCAGGAAGAAGTTGTTTCAAAACAGGGTGAAGAATCTGCACCGACTGTTGAAGAACCTGCCGAAGAGGAAGTCGCGGCAGACGAGCGGGTGGAAGAAGTTGCTGAAGAGCAATCGCAAGCGGAAGTTGCCGCTGAAGAAGTTGTTGACGAAGCCGTCGAAGTTGAAGAGCAAACAACTTTTATAGAAGAACCTCAACAGGTTGAAGAGCCTGCGACGAAAGAAATTGAGGAAGTGTCTGCCACTGAAACTGCGGCTGAAGAAGTTGTAAAAGAAGAACCTATTGCAGAAAATGCGGAAGAGTCTGCACAAGAAGAAATGCCGGAAGAACTTGCATATGAAGAATCGAATACTTCGCCGATTCGTTTGCGTGCAAGACGCATAGGTGTATACGGCGACGTAGAGGGCAGCATAATTTTGGGCGACAGCAGTGTTGCAACAGTTACGCCTGCTGCGGTTGCCAAAAAAGAAGTTGAGGCTCCTGTTGTTGCGGAAGAAAATTCCTTCCCTAAAATTACTGCAAAGAAGCGCAGTTTTGCAGAGAAGGTACGCGACTTGCCTGACGAAAGCAAAGAAAATTACAATATGCTCAAAAATCAACTTATGAGTTATGAGGGTATTAAAAACAGAACAACAAAGAGTAACGATATTTTCAGGCATAAGAGAGAGTATATTGCAAAGATAAGTGTTTTAGGCAAAACGGTAAAATTGCATTTGGCGCTGAATCCGGATGATTATTTGGTTACCAAATATCACCACAAAGATTTAAGTGCCAAAAAGAAATATGCAAAAGTTCCGTTTATGTTAAAGATAAAATCACAACGCAGCAAAAAGTTTGCGGTTGAGTTGATTGGCGACGCAATGAGAAGGGCCGGTCTTGAAAAGGGTGCGGAAAGCAATGCGGATTACGTAAAAGAACTTGTCGCAACTATACCTGCGGAATAATTAAAACAAACGAGATATTTATAAAAAGCGGTCTAAACAGACCGCTTTTTTATTTAATGGATAATTTATTTTTATTTGCTGTTATTGTGGATGGGCAAACATATTTACCAATTTTTTGTTTTGGTTATTGCCTTTGCGCCGTCATCGAAAATTACGGTAAGTTGCATAGAGCCGTTTTGCCAATGGAACTCTGGATTTTTGTCCGGAGACGGCGACCATCTGCCTTCGCCCAACATACGCTCGACTTCGTCAAACGAAGTTCCGTTTTCTCCTACGGCAATTTCGTCATAAGCAATTTGCAATTTTTCTTCGCCGTGTTTTACTTGACAACCGCAAAATATGGCTACGCAAAGTACGACAGTGAGAATTATTTTAAGTTTTTTCATATCATTAGTATTTGCCGATTTTTTATATATATGTTACAATTTCCGTAAATTAAAAAGATTTTCAAATGTTATTTGACTTTTTGCATCGGGCATTTGACTTTTTATTTTATGTATAGTAATATTGCCAAAATGGAAACAAAATTTGCCAAAGGCAAATAAAGTTTGGCAAATAGTAAATAATATTGCAAAGAGAAAAAAACTACACGACAGAAATTTTTAACTGAAGAAACCTTTGTGTGTAAAAGGAGAATTATGAAAATAACTTTGGTTGCAGACGTTTATTCCGCACAGAATAACGGCACGAGCATAACTGCAAGAAGATTGGTTGACAGTATGAAGGCGCGCGGACACGAAGTTACCGTAGTTTCCGATTATGACGGCAACGACGACGGGATAAAATACGTTGTTTTGGACAAACGCAGATTTCCCGTCCTTAATGAATATATAGAAAAGAGCAACGGCGTTACTTTTGCCGAGCCCGATAGAGAAAAGTTGACGGAAGCGATAAAGAACAGCGACGTCGTGCATTTTTTGCTACCGTTTAAGTTGAGCAAAGCGGGCTTGCCGATAGCGAGGGAATTGAAAGTCCCGTACACTTCGGCATTCCATTGTCAGCCGGAAAATATAACAAGCCACGTTGGTATGATGCACCGCGATTTTCCCAACAGGCTGATTTACAAAAAGTTTTTGAATAAGTTTTACAAAGACGTTCAATTTATACATTGCCCGAGCGAGTTTATAGCAAGTCAGTTGAAGGCAAACGGTTACAAGGCCGACACGAGGGTGATTTCCAACGGCGTTATAGACGAGTTTTGCAAAAAGACTGTGGAAAAACCTGCGGAACTTAAAGACAAGATATGCATTTTGTTTGTAGGTAGATATTCTAAGGAAAAACGCCACGACTTGGTCATAAAAGCAGTAAAGAAAAGCAAATATGCCGACAAGATACAAATAATATTTGCAGGCAACGGACCTTTGAAAGACAAGTTGGCAAAAAGGGCGCGCAAATTGAAAAATGCGCCTATAATGAAACTTTGCACTAAGGAAGAACTGTCTTTTATAGAAAACTTTTGCGATTTGTACGTGCATCCGTCGGATATCGAAATAGAGGCAATTTCCTGCATAGAGGCGTTTACCTGCGGTTTGGTGCCTGTAATATCCGACAGCAAAAAGACGGCTACCAAACAATTTGCCTTGACAAAGGAAAATTTGTTTAAGCACGGCAACGCAAAAAGCCTTGCGGAAAGAATAGACTTTTGGTTGGACAATCCGCAATTAAAGGCAGAAACTGCGGAAAAGTATGCAGAGTATTCCAAACAGTTTGCGATAGAAAAATGTATGGACAAAATGGAACAGATGTTTTTTGACGCAATAGATTTTTACAAGAGTTATTACAGAAACGAGAGCAGCGATGAAAAAATATAATTATCCGCAAGACCCGCACGAGCATATGGTCAAAACCAAATTGCGCAAAGAGCCTAAGGTCATTGACGAAAACTACAAATATTTAAGCAACAATATATTTTATAGGTTGTATTGCGGTTTTTTGCGTTTGTTGGGTTTCATTTTGTTTCCCATTGCGGGCAAAGTTATGCTGTCATACAAGGTCAGGGGCAAGCGCAATTTGCGCAAGGTCAAGGGCGGCGCGGTGCTTGTTGCAAACCACGTTCATTATATAGATACGCTGCTGCTGTCAAGCGTGGTAAGCCGTTGGAAAAAAACCTACGTGGTAACGCTTTCCACAGATATGGATATACCCGTAGCAAGGCATTTGATAAAGGGCTACGGTGCCTTGCCGCTCGGCACGACTTTCGGCGGCAGCAAAAAGTTTAACGCTACGGTTGACAGTTTGCTTAAAAACAAAAAGCGCATACTTGTGTTTCCGGAAGTTGCCTTGTGGCCTTATTATACGGAAATACGACCGTTTCAAAAGGGCGCGTTTGCATTTGCCGCAAGAAACGAAGTGCCAGTTGTGCCTGTGGTGCTGACTTACAGCAAAACGAAGGTGTTTAAGAGAATAAGGCTTACTCTCAACATTTGCCCTGCAATATACCCTAAGGATATGAATGCAAAACAACTGTGCGATTTGACGTACGACAATTTCGTTCAGGCGCACGATGTAATTACAGGCAAAACAAACGCCGCATAAGTTGCGTTAAAGCAAAATCGTTTAAGACAACTAATATAAAGTTTTCGTTTGCCCGCGATAATTATCGCGGGCAAAATAAATTGACATAATTTGATAAAAATTTTATAATAAAACTCTGTCAGTCAGTAATTGATATTATTTTTTTCAAGAGGTGTGTGTATGGAAAAAATTAAAATCACTTGCGACAGTGCGGCAGATTTGAACGCCTTGTTTGAAGAAAACAACATAGGCGTAATTCCGCTGTACGTCAATTTAGGTGATAAAGAGTTTATCGACGGCGTAAACATAACGCCGGAAGACATTTACAAATCGGTTGAGGTTGACGGCATAATGCCTAAAACCGCTGCGAGAAATCCTCAAGATTTTAAGGAGTTTTTCAAGCAGTATACCGACGATGGTTATAAGGTAGTGCATTTCAGCATATCCGACAAAATCTCGCTTATGCATAAGTCGGCTTGCGCCGCCGCTAAGGAACTTGCAGAGGAAGGTGCAACAGTATATACGATAGACAGCAAATCGCTTTGCGTAGGCATAGGTTTGTTGGTGTTGAGCGCGATAGATATGATGAAAGAAGGCGTCCCTGCCGAAGAGATTTACCGTCGTTCATTAAACAGAGTAGACAAGGTGCAAACGTCTTTCGTTATCAACACTATGGAGTATCTGTATAAGGGCGGCCGTTGCAGCGGACTTGCTGCTTTTGCGGCAACGAGGTTTAAGATTAAACCGTCGCTCATTATGGACAACGGCGAGATAGTGGTATACAACAAATATATGTCAAACACAGGTCGCCGTGCGATAAGAAAGTATATCGACGACGTGTTGAAGCAGTTTGACAACCCCGACCCTAAACGTCTGTTTTTTGTGCATACAAAAATGGACGAAGAAATGTTGGAGGAAATTAGAGTATATTTGAAGAAGAAAACCAACTTCGACGTAACTTTGGAAAATATAGCCGGCTCTACGATAACGTCTCACTGCGGTCCCGCAACAATGGGCATAATGTACATAAACGACGGCGGAGTTTATTAAGCAAAAGGATAAGAATAAAACTTAAAAATCACAAAAATGCACTGTTTTTTACAGTGCATTTTTGTATATGTAAATATTGTCGTTGTTTATAAGTAAACTTGCCTTAAGCATTGTTTGCATAAATTGCATTATGCAAAAATATTTGATAAAAGCAGAAAAAAAGCACTGTTAAAAATAGTGCTTTTTTGTGTTTACAAATAAGTTTCTTATTTGTAAACATATTTGCGCGTATAGCGCACCTTAAACCAAAATTGCAACCAACGAAGTTGGAAGTTTTGCAATTTTGAAATTTGGCGGAGATGGTGGGATTCGAACCCACGTGCCCCGTTAGGGACAAAACGATTTCGAGTCGTTCTCGTTATGACCACTTCGATACATCTCCATATTCAGTTCAAAAAAATTTTCGCAAGTGCTGCTTGCTTGATAGCGTTTACATTGTTTACGGCAAAAAGTGTCGCCGCGAAATTTTTTTGTTTATAGGTGCGATGAAACATCGCGTTTTGTTTTTGCAAATGCCTAGCACACTCAACTGTTTGATTATATAAAGTTTTGTGCCGATTGTCAAACAAAAACCGTTTACCGTTGAAAAACGCAAAATTTACAAAAAGGGGGAAGCACCCGCTCTTTTATTTTGCAATTTTGCACCTGCTGCGCTGTTTGTGTTTTTTTAATTCAGTTTGCAGTTGGCAAATTATTTACTAATCAAACCGTATTTTTGCTTTTGCAATTTATTGCATTCATTTTGCACTTATTTATTAGTGGTGAGATATTATTTCATTGCAATTTGTTGCAGTTGTTTTTGGTTGCTTGTTTAACGCAGGAATATTGCTTGCGGTTGCTTATTTGGCTGTGAGACATTATTTCATTGCAAACCGTGCTTTTGTTTTGTGGAAAAGTAATATAATAACATAGAGGGAAGTTGTATAGAAAGGCAAAAACGGTTGCAAAATACCGAAAATGTGGGAAAAAGTAAATATTTTGTAACAAAAAGCAAAAATGGTATTGCAATTTGCAAAATAAAGATATATAATAATAGCCTAAAATAATCAAAAGGTGGAAGTATCACCTTTTACAAAAGCACAAAACTCCCGACTGCCGTCGGTTGTGCTTTTGAACTAATGAGAGCCTGCGGCACAAATCTGTTTGCAAATAAGTTGACTTATTTGCAAACGGAAAAATAGTGCGGTGCACTCGATACGAAGAACTGTTTTTAATAAAAGAAAAAAGAAATTTTTTTAGAAAGGAAATTATACCAAGAAGAAGGGATTGTTTATGAAACGTCTGAACGGTATTAACAAAAACTCAATAAAAACTAAATTGATGGTTTATCTCATGGCGGTGGTGCTGTTGTTCAGCGGCGTCGGCATAACTTTGCTTACAAACAACTTCGGCAGCAACGGCAACGACTCAAACG